>CAXXWG010000034.1:0-163640 GCA_963667305.2 Aggregatilineales bacterium
CCATCTGGTCGAACGCAAGCGGCGGGTGGTGTAATCATGGACGTTCGGGCAACTACCAAACATCTGCCCATCTCGGCGCGCAAGCTGCGCCTGGTCATCGACCAGGTGCGCGGCATGGATGCCGACCAGGCCTTGACCGTGCTGAAATTCATGCCGAAGAAGGGCGCCGCCTTCACCGGCAAGACGGTGGCCTCGGCCCCTGGCCAATGCCGAAAACAACTTTGACCTGAACCGGAACGCGATGTACATCTCCACCATTCATGCCGACGAGGGTGTGACCCTGAAGCGAATGAAGGCCGGCGCGCGCGGTCGTTACAAGCCGCGTCTGCGCCGCAGCTCGCACCTCACGGTCATCCTGTCCGAGCGAGAGGAGAATTAGTTATGGGTCGCAAGGTGCATCCGATTGGCTTTCGCCTGAAAATCATCCGCGACTGGGACGCGCGCTGGTATGCCGAACGGCAGCAGTATCGGGACCTGCTGCTGGAAGATTTCGACATCCGCCGTCACATTGGCAATCAGGGCTCGCGCGCGGCCATCTCGCGCGTCGAGATTGAGCGTTATCCGAACCAGCTGGTTATCAACATTCACACGGCGCGGCCGGGCATCGTCATCGGTCGCAAGGGTGAGGCCGTCAAGCAGTTGCGCAGCGATCTCGAAAAACTGACGGACGGCAAGAAGGTCAAGGTGGAAGTCAGTGAGATCGACAAGCCGGACACCGACGCGAAACTGGTGGCGGAGAACATTTCCGGTCAACTGGAGCGGCGCATCGGCCACAGCCGCGCGATCAAGCGTGCCATTGGCCAGGCCATGCGTCAGGGCGCCCAGGGCATTCGCATCGAAGTCAGCGGTCGCCTGGGCGGCTCCGACATGGCGCGTCGTGAATGGCAGACCGAGGGTCGCATTCCGCGCAACACCCTGCGCGCGGACGTGGACTATGGCACTGCCGAGGCCCTGACGACCTTTGGCCGCATCGGTGTCAAGGTCTGGGTGTACAACGGCGAGGTGCTCGATTACGGGGAGATCGGTCGGGCGCGAGTTGGCGCCGGCGGTCCCGGCTAGGCAGGAGAAGCAACAATGTTGATGCCCAAACGGGTCAAGTGGCGCAAACAAAGTCGCGGTCGTATGCGCGGCAAGGCGCAGCGCGGCAACCGCGTACAGTTTGGCGAATATGGGTTGCAGGCCACGGAACCGGTCTGGATGACCAGCCGCCAGATCGAGGCGGCGCGGCGCACGATGGTGCGCTACGTGCGGCGGCGGGGCAAGGTCTGGATTCGCGTCTTTCCGGACAAACCGGTCACACAGAAAGCTGCCGAGACGCGCATGGGCAAGGGCAAGGGTTCGGTCGAGAAATGGGTGGCGGTCATTCGTCCGGGCCGGGTGCTCTTCGAAATGGGCGGCATCAGCGAGGAAGAGGCGCGCGAGGCTCTGCGGCTGGCGTCCTACAAGCTGCCCTGCAAGACCCGGATCATCAAGCGCATCGATCCGATTTCCGGCCAGGAGTTGAACTGATGTATATCAACGAGATCCGCGCCATGGACCGCGATGCCATTCTCGATGCGATCGAGGACCTCAAGGCGACGCACTTTCGGCTGCGTCTGGAGAAGGCTTCCGGCCAGCTGGCCAATCCCAATGTGGTCGGTGAAACCAAACGAGATATTGCCCGTTGCCTGACTGTTCTGCGCGAGCGCGAACTGGCGGCCGACATGGCAGGTGAGGACGAGGACGATGCCTGACAAACGCAAGCGTCTGACCGGGCGGGTGGTCAGCGACAAGATGCAGAAGACCGTGGTGGTTGCCGTGGAACGGCGGCGTCGCCACCCCGTTTACGGCAAGGTCGTGCGCACGGTCAGGAAAGTCTATGCTCACGATGAATCCGATTCGATTCGGGAAGGCAGCCTGGTGCGCGTTGTGGAGAGCAGGCCGCGCAGCAAGTTGAAACGCTGGGCTGTCGATGCCGTGCTGGACGCTGCGCCGCAGCCGGTCGCAGAGGGAACGGGCGAGACATGATCCAGACTGAATCACGTATCAAGGTCGCGGACAACAGTGGCGCGCGTGAATTGCTGGTGATTCGGGTGCTGGGTGGTTCGCGCAAGCGTTACGGTCGCGTCGGTGACGTGGTGGTGGCCACGGTGAAGGCGGCCACCAGCGACGGCAACGTCAAAAAGAGCGAGGTGGTGCGCGCGGTAATCGTGCGCACGGCCAAGGAGTACGGTCGCCGTGACGGCTCGACCATCCGCTTTGACGACAACGCGGCGGTGGTGCTGGCTGAGGACATGACCAATCCGCGCGGCACGCGCGTTTTTGGGCCGGTCGCCAGGGAGTTGCGTGACAAGGGCTATATGAAGATCGTGTCGCTGGCCCCGGAAACGCTCTGACGTGGCCGGATTGAGAGGTTGAGATGCAGCGAATTCGAAGAGGCGATCAGGTTGAGGTGATCGCGGGCAGGGACCTGGGAGAGCGCGGCAGCGTGATTTCGGTCTACAAAAAACAGAACCGGGTGGTGGTCGAGGGCGTCAACATCCTCAAGAAACACCAGAAGGCGCAACAGGCCGGGCGGCAGCAGGTGCAGGCTCAGATCCTCGAATTCGAGGGGCCGATCCACGTCTCGAACGTGATGCTGGTCTGCCAGGAGTGTAACGCGCGCACGCGTGTCGGCCGTCGCATCCGTGAGAGCGACGGCTTCAAAACGCGCTATTGCAAGAAGTGCAACGCTGATTTCGATTGACCGGAGCGCAAACGATGACCGCAACACCAGTGATGAAGCAACGTTATCGGGAAGAGGCCGTCCCGCAACTGGTCGAAGCATTTCGCTACGGCAATCGCATGCAGGTGCCGGCAATCCAGAAAGTCGTGGTCAACATCGGCGTGGGTGAAGCGCTGGACAACCCAAGGGCGCTTGAGGGCGCGATCGAGGACGTCCGCACCATCACCGGGCAACAGCCGGTGGTGACCCGCGCGCGCAAGAGCATCGCCAACTTCAAGTTGCGCGAGGGTCGCTCGATTGGCGTCAAGGTGACCTTGCGCGGCGAGCGGATGTGGGGCTTTCTGGACCGCTTCATCAACATCGCGCTGCCGCGCGTGCGGGATTTCCGCGGTGTGTCGCCGGACAGCTTTGACGGCCGTGGCAACTACACCATCGGCCTGCGCGAACAATTGATCTTTCCGGAAATCCATTACGACCGTGTTGACAAGGTGCGCGGGATGGAGATCACGATTGTGACCACCGCCCGCACAGACGAGGAGGGCAGACGCCTTTTGCGTTTGCTGGGCATGCCTTTCCAGGAATACCAGGGAGCCTGACGATGGCCAAGAAATCCATGACCGCGAGGGAAAAGCGGCGCAAGTACGCGGTGCGCGTGCGTAACCGCTGCCAGTTCGTGGACCCCAATTCGGGCAAGACTTGCGGACGGCCGCGCGGCTACATTCGCCGTTACGGCCTGTGTCGCATCCATTTTCGCGAACTCGCGCTTCAGGGGCAGATCCCTGGCGTCGTCAAATCGAGCTGGTAGGAGGCGCTACCATGATGACTGACCCTGTTGCAGACATGCTGACCCGCATGCGCAACGCCCTGATGGTTGGCAAGGGGGAGGTTCGCATTCCCTCCTCAAAGCTCAAGGTGGAGATCGCGCGCATTCTGAAGGCCGAGGGCTATATCGACGACTTCAACGTGAGCGACGAGAAGCCGGCGAAGATGATCACCATCCAGCTGAAGTATTTCGGCTCCCGGCGCGATCGTCGGCCGGTCATTTCCAAATTGCAACGTGTCAGCAAGCCCGGCCGGCGCGTCTATCGCGGCACGCGAGACATGCCGCGGGTGATGAGCGGCATTGGCATCGCCATTGTGACGACGCCCCAGGGCGTGATGACGGACCAGCAGGCACGTCGCCAGCGAGTGGGCGGCGAAGTGCTCTGCTACGTTTGGTAAGGGAGGATCAGGATGTCACGCATCGGCAATCTGCCCGTCCCCTTGCCCGACAAGGTCAGTGTGACCATCGCCGGGCAACGCGTCACGGTCAACGGGCCGAAAGGTGAACTGGCGCACGAGGTGCACCCGTCCATAAGCGTCGCGCAGGAGGATGGCGCGCTGGTGGTGACGCGCCCCAGCGACCACCGCCAGCATCGCTCCCTGCACGGTCTTACACGGGCGCTGGTCGCCAACATGGTAACGGGCGTCGAGCAGGGCTTTCGCAAGTCGCTGATGACGGTCGGCGTGGGATACAACGCGGAAGTGCGCGGCACGACGCTGGTCATGCGCCTCGGATTCTCGCATGACGTGGAGATGGAAGCGCCGGAAGGCATCCGCTTTAGCGCGGAACGCGCGCCGGGCAACCGTTTTCTGATACACGTCGATGGCATCGACAAGCAACTGGTGGGCCAGGTGGCGGCCAATGTTCGCAGCAAGCGTCCGCCGGAACCCTACAAGGGCAAGGGCGTGCGCTACGTTGACGAATTTGTCCGCCAGAAGGCGGGCAAGGCCGGCAAGGTCCAGTAGGGACACAAGTCAGCAACCTGAAACAGGGCCGGTGCGGTCCGGGATGGAACAATGGACGCCAGCAAGAGAAAACACAAGGCACGCGAGCGACGCCATCGTCGCCTGCGCGCACGTGTGCAGGGCAGCAGCGAACGGCCGCGTCTTTGCGTCTTTCGCAGCCTGACCCACATTTACGCCCAGCTGATCGACGACGACGAGGGCCATACCCTCGTCGCGGCCTCCACGATCGACCGTGACTTGCGCGCAGAGGTGACGGGGAAAAGCCCCATTGAGGCAGCGCGCATGGTGGGCCAGCTGGTCGGCGAGCGCGCGCAGCAGGCCGGCGTGAAGCGGGTGGTCTTTGATCGCGGTGGCTATCGCTATCACGGGCGGGTCGCCGCCCTGGCGGAAGGCGCGCGCGCAGCAGGGCTGGACTTTTAGACTTCCGGGTTTGGGAGCGAATCATGGCAGACAGAAGACGGGAACGGCGTAATTCACGTCGAGACGATGACCGCGAGGAACTTGACGAGCGCGTGGTCGATATCAAGCGGGTCGCCAAGGTAATCAGTGGCGGCCGGCGCTTCGCCTTTCGCACTGTGGTGATCGTTGGTGACAATCGCGGCCGCGTGGGCGTGGGCGTGGGCAAGGCACGGGGCGTGCCGGACAGCATTCGCAAGGGTTCCGAGCGGGCACGACGCAACATGGAACGCGTGTCGCTGGCCGGAGCGACCATTCCGCACCAGATCGTCGGGCGGCATGGCGGCGCCAGAGTGCTGCTGAAGCCGGCCACACCCGGCACCGGCGTCATTGCCGGCGGCGGTGTTCGCGCTGTGCTTGAGGCCGCCGGCGTCCGTGACATCCTGACCAAGAGCCAGGGCAGCGCCAACCTGCTTAACGTGACCATGGCGACGCTGCAGGCCTTGCAATCCTTGCGCAACCCGCATCAGGTGGCGGCCATGCGTGGCGTGCCGGCCGCCAGGTTAATGCCCTTTGGCCAGGGTGAAAATGCCGGAGACGGGCGTTGATGGCTGGCAGACTCAGGGTAACCCTGGAGCGCAGCGCCACGCGTCGCGCCCCCAACCAGAAGGCTACCGTGCGAGCGCTGGGCCTGAACAAACTGAACGCCAGCGTCATTCATGACGATACGCCGTCCATTCGTGGCATGCTCTATGTGGTGCGCCACCTGGTGACGGTGCAAGAGGTAGACGAGAATGAAACTGCATGACCTGAAGCCGGACCCCGGCTCTCGCAAGAAACGCCGACGCGCAGGCCGCGGCATCTCCGCAGGACGCGGCAAGACCGCCGGGCGCGGTCACAAGGGCCAGGGCGCCCGCGCCGGTGGCGGCAAGGGCCCCTACTTTGAGGGCGGCCAGTTGCCGCTGGTGCGGCGAATGCCCTTCAAGCGGGGCTTTACCAACATCTTCCGCATCGAGTATGAGGAAGTGAACGTGGGCCTGCTCAACGAGCACGAGGGAATCGAGGAGGGCGCCGCTGTGACGCCGGCCTCACTGTCGCAGCTGGGCATCATCCGCGACGCGACGGACCCGGTCGTTATCCTGGGCGACGGCGAATTGACGAAGAAACTGAATGTCAGCGCGCATCGCTTCACAAAGGGCGCCACACTCAAGATTCGTGAGGCCGGCGGCACGATCAATGAACTGGAGTTGAAGCTGACCGGCGCGCGGGCAACCGTGAAACTGCCCAAAAAGGAAGAACTGGCCAGAATCCTGGCGGATGACGGCGACGGTCAGGGCTGACGTCCCTTCCCGGGCCAGCCGACAACGGGCGATGGAGGAAGACCATGCAGGCAATTGAAGCGCTAAGGAACGCCTGGCGCTTGCCGGACGTGCGCAACAAGTTGCTCTTTACCGGTCTGATTCTGGTGGTCTACCAGTTTGCCGCCCACGTGCCGGTCATCGGCGTCGATCGCGGCGCGCTGCAAGCCGTGATGGAAAGCAACGCCGGCGGTCTGGTGGGCGTGCTGAACCTGCTGTCCGGCGGCGCCGTCTCCAATTTCAGCGTCATCGCCATGGGGGTTTACCCCTACATCACAGCCTCGATCATTTTCCAGTTGCTGGTGCCGGTTATACCGCAACTGGAAGCGATCCAGCGTGAGCCGGGCGGCCAGGAAAAGATCCAGCGTTACACCTACTATCTGGCGATCCCGATGGCCATTTTGCAGGGCGTGGGGCAAATCGCCATCTTCGGCAATCTGGGCGGCGCGCCCATCATCCCCGAGTTTGGCCAGAACCCGCTGGTCACGATTACGGTCATCTCGACCATGACGGCGGGCACCATGTTCGCCGTCTGGCTGGGCGACCTCATCACCGAACAGGGCATTGGCAACGGTATCTCAATCATCATCTTTGCCGGCATCGTCGCTTCGGCGCCCTCCAATCTGGGCAACCTGCTGACGACCTCGACGCAGCCGGTCTACAACGCGGTGCTTTTCGTGTTGATCGTCCTGGTGACCATCGTGGTGATCGTCTTTATCCAGGAGGGGATTCGACGCGTCCCGGTGCAGTACGGCAAACGCGTGCGCGGGCGCAAGCAGTACGGTGGCGCCAGCACGCATATCCCGCTGCGCGTCAACCCGGTGGGAATGATCCCGCTGATCTTCGCCCAGTCGATTATCACCTTTCCGGCCATTCTCGTGAATCTTTTTCCTGACGGGCCGGTCGGTCAGACAATCAACACCACCTTTGGCAATCAACAGGGCCTGTGGTACTGGGGCAGCTTCTTCCTGCTGACCGCCGGGTTCACCTTCTTCTACGCCGAGACCATGATCGCCAACCAGAATTTGGCCGAGAGTCTGCAGCGGCAGGGTGGCTACATTCCGGGTATCCGTCCCGGCAAACGCACCCAGGAGTTCATTTTGCGGGTGTCGCGGCGAATCACCCTGGTGGGCGCCCTCTTTCTGGGCACCATTGCGGTGGTGCCGGGTCTGGTGGACCTGCTTAACAGCCTGCTCTTTCCGACCGAGTTTGTGGCCGGCGCCGGCACGCTCAATGCCGCCAGCGTCATCACGGGTTCCGGTCTGATCATCGTGGTCGGCGTGGTTATCGACACGATGCGCCAGCTGGAAGCCCAGCTGGTCATGCGTAATTACGAAGGCTTCATGCGCTAAACCAGGAGACAGCTACCAACAATGGGACTCTATCTGATCCTGCTGGGCGTTCAGGGCGCGGGCAAGGGCGTACAGGCGGCCTGGATCCAGCAGCACTACGGCATTCCGCACGTGTCCACCGGTGACCTCTTCCGCGCCATGCGGACGCGCGAGGACGAACTGGCGCAACGCATACAGGCCATCATGGCCTCGGGCCAACTCATTTCCGACGAAATTACCAACGAGGTCGTGCGCGACCGACTGTCGCAGCCGGATGCGGCCGCTGGCGCCATTCTTGATGGCTTTCCCCGCAACGAGGTGCAGGCGGCCTGGCTGGACGACTATCTGGCCACGAGGGGCGAGGCGGTCAATGCCGTTTTGCTGATGGAAATCGATCTCTACGTCGCCTTCAAGCGCGCCTACGGCCGTATCTCCACAGAGGATGGCACACGCATCTACAACCTTTACTACCAGAACGAGAACATCGACTGGCAGCTGGAAGAACACCCGGAGCGGGCCTGGCCGCCGCGGGTTTCCGGCAGCGAATGCGACACCGGTATGCCCCTGGTGCGCCGCCCGGATGATGCCAGCGCCGACGTGGTCATCCGCCGCATCGACACCTATATGGAAACGTCGATGCCGCTGGTGAACTGGTACCGCGAGCGCGGGCTGCTGCGATGCGTCAATGCGGAACAGTCCATCGAGGACGTCAGCGCGGCCGTTCAGGCGGTCATCGAGACCAGCCGGGCCTGAGGTGGCAGGCGGCATCCATTACAAGAACGGCGAAGAAATCGCCATCATGCGCGAGGCCGGCCGCATCGTGGCCAACGCGCACCGGGAACTGAATGCGGCCCTGCAACCCGGCGTCACCACGGCACAACTCAACGAACTGGTCGAGAGCGTCCTGCGCGACCACGGTGCGCAACCCGTATTTCTTGGCTATCCGAAAGAAAACGCGCCGGACTTTCCGGCCTCGATCTGCGCCTCGGTCAATGAGGAACTGGTGCATGGCATCCCCGGCCCACGCGAGTTACAGGCCGGCGACATCATCAGTGTGGATATCGGCGCGCGCTATCGGGGTTTCATCGGTGATGCGGCCTGGACCTATGCCGTGGACGAGGTGCCACCGGCGGTACAGCGATTGCTGGACGTTTCCGAGGAGGCCCTGTGGGTCGGAATCCGCAGCGCAGTCCTGCCGGCCGAGACCCGGGACATCGCCCAGGCGATTCAGCGCTTCGTGGAGCGAAAGGGCTACAGCGTCGTGCGGGAATACACCGGGCACGGGGTTGGACGGGCGATGCATGAGGAACCGCAGGTGCCCAACTGGTGGCCGCGCAAGCGCAAGCAGCAAGGTCAGTGGGAGAGCGTGCCTCTGTCTCCGGGCATGACGATCGCCCTGGAACCCATGGTCAACAGCGGCCTGGCGGAGACGGAAGAACTGGAAGACCAGTGGACGGTGGTGACGCGCGATGGCTCCCTGTGCACCCATTTTGAACACAGCATTGCCATCACGGAAGGCGAGCCACTGGTCCTTACCCTGCCGTGACTTGCTCTGGACAAGAGAGGAGGGGAATGCTATCATGCACCGCTTGCATTACCAGCAGGGAAAGCAACCATGATCGTTTCGGCATCGGTTAAGCGGCGTTGTCCGAAATGCCGCATCATCAAGCGCCACGGGCGTGTGCGGGTGATATGCGAAAACCCGCGCCACAAGCAGCGTCAGGGTTAGGGGCAGGAGGGCAACGTCATGGCACGCATAGAAGGTGTTGACCTGCCGCGCGACAAACGTGTCGAGATTGCGCTGACCTACATCTATGGCGTGGGCAAGCCCACCAGCAACAAGATCTTGTCCACGGCCGGTGTAAACCGCGATACACGCGTCAAGGATCTGAGCGAGACTGAACTGCAGCGCATCCGTGAACAACTGTCCCGGATGACCGTCGAGGGCGACTTGCGACGAGAGGTCCAGTTGAACATCAAGCGGCTGCAGGAAATTGGCAGCTATCGGGGTCTGCGGCACCGACGCAACCTGCCGGTTCGGGGCCAGCGTACCCGAACCAACGCGCGCACCCTGCGCGGCGCCAAGAAGACCGTCCCCGGACGAGGGCGTCGGCGCGGCGCGACCAAGAAGTAGACCATTTTAACGGCAACGATTTTCCTTCCATTACGTTTCGGGCCGTGATCGGGCGGATTGCCCGACAGGAGAGCATGCATGGCACGTCAGCCAGCCAGAAGTAGTTCCCGCCGCGCAGCGCGTCGGGTGACACGCAATATTCCTTATGGACAGGCGCATATTTTTGCGACTTTCAATAACACCATCGTTACCCTGACAGACCAGTCCGGCAACGTGGTGACCTGGGCCAGTGCCGGCACCTCGGGCTTCAAGGGCAGCCGCAAAAGCACGCCCTATGCCGCGCGACTGGCCGCGCAGAACGCTTCCGAGGCTGCGCAGGGGCACGGCATGCAGGAAGTCGATGTCTTCGTCAAGGGCCCCGGCCCCGGCCGCGAGGCGGCGGTCCGCGCCATACAGGCGAGTGGGCTTAAGGTTCGTTCCATCACGGATGTGACGCCGATCCCGCACAACGGCGTGCGCCCACCCAAGAAACGCCGCATGTAGGCGTGTGAATTCAGGAGGATCGGTCTTGGTCGCCACCTGGAATTTCGTGCTCCCCCACAACGTACAGGGGGAAGCGACTTCCCGCAATTATGGACGCTTTATCATCAGCCCGCTGGAAAGCGGCTATGGTCTGACGCTGGGCACTGCGCTGCGCCGTGTACTGCTTTCCTCGCTGCCTGGCGCGGCAGTCACCAGCCTTCGGGTTTCAGACGTGCATCACGAGTTTTCCGCCATCCCGGGCGTGCGCGAGGACATGACCCAGCTGTTGCTACAGGTCAAGCAACTGCGTCTGCAACTCTTTGATACGGCCGAGTCGGCGCGCCTGCGCCTCGAGCACCACGGCGAGGGCACGGTCACGGCGGCGGACATCATCTGCCCGTCGGACGTGGAGATTATCAACAGCGACCTGTACCTTTTCACTGTTGACGAAGCGGACACGCGCCTCGAGATTGAGTTTGAGGCGCATCCGGGACGCGGTTACAGCCCCGCCGAGGAACGCGGCCGCCTGCCCATCGGCGAGTTGCCGGTGGACGCTGTCTTCAGTCCGGTCCGCCGCGTCAACTTTGACGTGGAACGCGCCCGCGTGGGGCAGCGCACCAATTACGACAAACTGGTCCTGGAAATCTGGACGGACGGCACGGTGCGCCCGGAAGACGCTCTGGGCAAGGCCGCGCAAATCCTTATGCGGCACCTCACGCCGATCGCCGGCGTGGAGCCGATGATGGCGCTGGACGCCGACGAATCCTACGGGATCGCGCTGGGCGTTGACGACGAGGAGCAACGCAAGAAGAGCGAGCTCTACGAACGCCAGATCGAGGAACTGGACCTGAGCGTGCGCGTCTTCAATTCGCTCAAGCGCACCGGCATCACATCCATCGGCAGTGTGCTGGATATACTGGATCGCGGGCCGGACGCCATGTTGGCGATCCGCAATTTCGGCGAAAAGTCGCTGGATGAACTGGTCGAAAAGTTACAGGACAAGGGCTATCTGCCGCAGCCCGAGACCGCCGTTCCGGCGGTGGGCGAGGATATGCCGGATCTGGGTGAGCAGGGATGAGACATCACGTCAAGGGCAAGAAGCTTAACCGCGACAGCGCGCAACGCAAGGCGCTTGCGCTCAACCTCTCGCGCGAACTAATCAAGCATGAACGCATCCGCACCACGCGGGCCAAGGCCGATTTCGTGCGCGGCAAGGTCGAGCGCATGATCACCATTGCCTGCCGCGGCCTGGCGCACGAAGACCCGCAGCGGGCGGTCCATGCCCGGCGCCTGGTGGCCAGCCGGTTGAACAATGACCGCAAGCTGGTGGGCAAGGTCTTTGACGAACTGGCGCCGCGCTACGAGGACCGCCCTGGGGGTTACACGCGCATCTACCGCCTGGGGCCGCGCAAGGGCGACAATGCTCCCATGGTGATGCTCGAACTGGTCGACCGCGAGGAGGACTGAGGCTGCGTTACCGGGCGACGCTGGCCTACGACGGCAGCGCCTACGCCGGTTTCCAGCGTCAAAAGGCCGGCACGTCGACCATTCAGGGCGCCGTAGAGGCGGCGCTTGAGCAGCTTGCGCGCCAGCCAGTCACCGTATTCGCCAGCGGCCGCACCGACAGTGGCGTGCACGCCAGCGGACAGGTGATCGCCTTTGACCTGGCCTGGCGCCACAGCGAGTTGCAGTTGTTGCGCGCGCTCAATGCCCTGCTTCCTGTAGACATCGCCCTGCAAACCCTGCGAGAGACCCGGCCGGACTTTCACCCTCGCTTCGATGCGCTCGCGCGAGTTTACCAATACAGCATCGTCAATATCGGGACGCGACAGCCCCTCTGGCGGCAACGCGCCTGGCAGGTGTTTGATGAACTGGAAGTCGATGCGTTGCAGCGGGCGGCGGCGCTGCTGGTCGGCAAACACGATTTCGGGGCCTTCGGTCAAGCGCCGCAGGGCAACAATACCGTGCGCCAGGTCACGCGGTCCTGCTGGTCGCAGGAACCCTTGCGGCGCGGCCAACTGCTGCGTTACCGGGTGGAAGGCAACGCCTTTCTCTACCATATGGTGCGGCGCATGGTCGGGATGCAGGTCGACCTGGCGCGGGGGCGACTGGACATGGCGGCGTTTGAACAGGTCTTTCGCAGCGGTGACCTTTCTCAGGCGGGCACCCTGGCGCCGGCCTGCGGCCTGGTGTTGCTTGAGGTCCGTTATGCGGACTGATTGCGCCTTGAATCCCCTGGGCGCAGCCCGTAGAATGGCGCGGTTCAGTGAGGCAACGGCCATTCGGGCCTGCCGGAGGTAGCCGTGGCGAAATACAGAACCTGGGTGGCCCGTGAAAGGGACATCGACCGCAACTGGTGGGTGGTGGATGCCAGCGGGCAGACCCTCGGTCGTCTGGCTTCACGCATTGCGCCCGTCCTGCGCGGCAAACACAAGCCTGCCTTCACGCCCAACGCGGACGTTGGTGACCACGTTATCGTCATCAATTGCGAAAAGGTCGCGGTGACCGGCAACAAACTCGACCAGAAGAACTACTATCGCCATTCGGGTTACAATGGCGGGCTCAAGACCATTTCATTGCGCAACCAGTTGCAGCGCTTCCCGGAGCGCGTCATCGAATCGGCCGTGCGGGGTATGCTGCCGAAGAACGCCCTTGGCCGGCGCACGATGAAAAAGCTGCGGGTCTACGCCGGTGAAGCGCATCCGCACGGTTCCCAGAATCCGCAACCGCTGGTGCTTCAGGAGATCAACTGACATGTCGGCACAGTATTACGAAGGAATCGGCCGTCGCAAGGCTGCTACCGCCCGGGTGCGACTGTTTCCCGGGGGCACGGGCAACATCATCATCAACGACCGCGAGGCCGATGACTACTTGCCGCGGCACGGCGACCTCGACAACATTTCCGAGCCGCTGCGCGCCGTGGGCCAGGAGAGGCAGTACAACATCAGCGTTCACGTGCAGGGCGGGGGTATCTCCGGCCAGCGTGACGCCATTCGCCTGGGCATTGCCCGCGCGCTGCTGAAGATCGACCCGGACCTCAAACCGGAATTGAAGTTGAAGGACCTGCTCACGCGCGACCCGCGCGTCAAGGAGCGCAAGAAGCCCGGTCTGCGTCGCGCGCGCAAGGCGCCCACCTACACCAAGCGCTAAATCAGGTCGCTGGCGCGGGAAGGATATTTCAGGGCAGGCCGGCAGGCCTGCCTTTTGCTTGCGGGGGACAAGATGAGCAACTTCACCCACTATCTGGAACACGTCGGCTCCAGGGCGGACAAACACTACAAGACAACCCTGTTCAGCGGGGACCAGTTGATGGTCGGGCTCAACTGTCTTGAACCTGGTCAGGAGCAGGCGGTCCACGACCACGCCGACCAGGACAAGGTCTACCAGGTGCTGGAAGGCGAGGGCGTCTTCAGCGTCGATGAAGTCGAGCGCTGCGCCGGCGTTGGCAGTGTGGTCTGGGCGCGGGCCGGCGTAGCGCATGGCGTGCGCAACGAAGGCGCGGAACGATTGACCTTGCTGGTGTGCATCGCACCGCCGCCCTGAACCAGCTAAGGGGACCCGGATGCGCCTGACCCTCTGCACCTTTGGCACCCGTGGCGATGTCCAGCCCTACCTTGCGCTGGGCAAGGGGTTGCAGAGAGCCGGTTTTCAGGTGCGCATCGCCACCAGCCGCTATCACGAATCCCTGGTCCGCCGGCACGGGTTGGAATTTGCCGCGCTGACGGACGCCAGTCCACAGGAGATTTTGCGTTCCGAAGGTGGCATGCGCTGGCTGGAGAACGGCGGCAACCTCCTCGCCAACCTGCGGGCCATGCACGATCTGGCCAGAGACATGCTTGAGGAGCAGCCGCGCGTCGTACTGCAACTCTGCGAGGAGGCAGATGCGCTGCTGTATTCCGTCACGACCATGCTGGTCGTCGCGCCGGTCGCCGAAAAGCTGGGCATCCCGGCCGCCGGCGCCTGGCTGCAACCTTTTCACCCTACCTGCGCCTTTCCTTTCTTCCCTTTGCCGGAGTGGCCGCGGCATATGCCTCTGGGCGGACTTTACAACAGCTTGACCTACGACTTGCAACGACGCCTGTCCTGGCACCTGCTGCGCGACACGTTTAACGCCCTGCGCGTTCGCCATCTGGGGTTGTCGCCAACGCGCCGCCCCTACGACGACCAGTATCAGCGGCTGGATTCGGTCGTCTATGGCTTCAGTCCACAGGTGATCGCGAAACCGGCGGACTGGGACGATCGGACCGTTATCAGTGGCTACTGGTTCCTGCAGGATGACGACTGGCGACCATCAAGCGCCTTGCTGGATTTCCTGAATGACGGCCCGGCGCCGGTCTACATTGGCTTTGGCAGCATGATGGAGCGCGATGCCGGGAGGACCACGGACATCATTCTGCAGGCCTTGCATCGGACGGGTCTGCGCGCCGTTCTGCTGGGTGGCTGGGCCGGTTTGGGCCAACGCGACCTGCCGGACAGCGTGCTGCGTCTGGACTACGCGCCGCATGACTGGCTGTTTCCCCGCATGAGAGCGCTGGTGCATCATGGCGGCATGGGCACTGCGGGCGCCGGACTGCGCGCCGGCCGGCCGACGCTGGTGATCCCGCGCATTGCCGACCAGCCATTTTGGGCCCGTCGTCTCCAGACTCTGGGAGTCAGTCCGCCGCCGCTTCCGCACAGGCGGCTGACCGTGGAACGACTGGCTCAGGCCCTGCGGCAGCTGACGGAAGATTCGGCCCTGCCGCAACGGGCGGAAACGCTCGGCGAACGGGTCCGCGCCGAGGATGGCGTGGGCAATGCCGTACGCTTTCTTACGCGAGCGCTGGAGAGCAGTCCCCGGCGACGGCGTGACCGCTAGACGCCCAGTTCGCGGCGCAGCTTGACGCGGAATTGCACGTGGCCCTTGCGGCCGAATTTCAACGCCGTCGCGTTGTGGAAGGCCATGAAGTCGCGGATCGCCGCCGCCAGATCGCTGACCAGACGCTCGTCGGGTTCGACGCCGGTTTCCAGGTGCAGCGCGCGAATGTGCAGCGTGTCTGTCTCCCGCTCCAGTTTGGGGTCGAGGCGGCCGACAAGGCGGTCGCGGTGCAATATCGGCAGCGTGAAATAGCCCCATTTGCGTTTGGGCTGCGGCACGTAGAGTTCAATATCGTGTTGGTAGTTCCAGAAGACGTGACCCTGTCGCTTGGACCAGAGCAGGCTGTCGAAGGGGCTGAGCAAGGTGGTGTGGCGTGGCTGCAAGTCGCCATCCAGCGCGCGCTGCAGGTCTTCGAGTCGCTCACGGTGCAGCAGCAGTTCGCAGGTACCGCCGCCGCAGGCCTCGCCCGTCACGGTAACCAGCAGGCCCTCGGCCCGCAGGTCTTCCATCACGGGCCGAATGCGCTGTTGCAGCAAATAAGTGTAGTCCGCCAGGGATGACGCCTGGCACAAACCCAGGGCGCGCAGGGCCAACTCGACGTCATGGCGGTCGGCTTCCTCACTGGTGGGCGCTGTCCTGTCCACCCAGACCGGCAAGGTCCGTTGCGGCAGATCGTAGACGCGCTGAAAGTTGACGCGGTCGCGGATCATCAGTTCGCCGATCCCGTAGAGGTATTCGAGGGCGGCCTTGGCCGGTTTCCAGTCCCACCAGGCGCCGCGCTTACGGTCATGTTCGAAGTCGGCGGCGCGCAGGGCGCCCTCTGACGCAATGCGACGTCGCACCAGTTCAAGCGCCTCGGTCGAGCCTTCGCTGTTCAGCCAGTTCACCCAGTTGCGGCGCGGCTCTTCCAGACGCTGTCGCATTCTGGGCAGGCTGTAGCGGTAGTGTTCAAGGGGAATGACCGACGCGGCTTTTTTCCAGTATTCAAAGAGTCGCTTCTTCTCCGGGTGGAAGAGCAACTCGTCCAGCAGCGTGGTGTCATAGTTGCCGAGGCGGCTCCAAAGCGCCAGATACTGGCTGCGCGCGACCACCTGCAGGGTGTCGATCTGGATGCTGCCGAGGCCCTTGATCGTCGCGAAGATGTCCTCCGCGTCCGGCGGGACCTGCGGGGATGCCGCAAGCCGCTGGGCGTGGAGCGCCAGCGCGCGGCTGGCATAGAGGGGAACCGGGCTGGTGGGCAGATCGGGCACGGGCGACTCCTGGCTTGCGCGGCCAACGTGAGGCGGCTAGCATAGCACAGGTGTTCGCGGTCGGCAAAGTGCAGGGGAAGGGTATTGATGGGCATCACAATCGTGGGGCTTGGGCCGGGCGACGCAGAAGATCTAACCCGTCGGGCCTGGCATTGCCTGACATCTGCGTCACAATTTTACCTGCGCACGGCGCAACATGGCTGTGTGCCAGGTTTGCCGAAGGCCTTGCGCTATCGAAGCTTTGACGCGCTCTATGAAACGCATGATCGCTTCGAAGAAGTCTACCAGGCCATCATCGACGCGTTGATGACTGCCGCGCGCGAAGGCGACGTGGTTTACGCCGTGCCGGGCGACCCGCTGGTGGGCGAGGCCACCACGACCGGCTTGCTGAAACAGGCGCGCGCGGAGGGCATCGCAATTGAAATCGTCAGCGGCGTCAGCTTCGTGGAGCCGCTGCTGGCACAACTGGGCGTGGACGCGCTGGACGGTCTGCAACTGCTGGATGGCTTACAGGTGGCGGCCATGCATCACCCGCCGATCAATCCAGCGTTCCCGGCATTGCTGGCCCAGGTCTACAGCACGGCGGTTGCCTCTGACATCAAGCTGACCCTGATGAACCAGTACCCGGAGGACTTTGAGCTGCAGCTGGTGCACAACGCCGGCAGGGCCGACGTGCAGGTTGAGACCTTGCCGCTCTACGCACTCGATCGCAGCGAGGGGATCAGGGCGATGACGGCGCTTTACCTGCCCGCGCTGGCGGAGCACAGCAGCTTCGAAAGCGCGCAGGAGATCATCGCCCATCTGCGTGCGCCCGAGGGCTGCCCCTGGGACCGCGAGCAGACGCATGAATCCCTGCGGCGCTTCCTGATCGAGGAGGCCTGGGAGGTGCTTGAGGCCATCGAGGAGGGCGATGCGGCGGCGCTGGCCGAGGAGCTGGGCGACCTGCTGCTGCAGATCGTGTTGCATGCGCAGATCGCCACGGAAGAGGGGCGCTTTCGCATGGCCGACGTGCTGCAACACATCAATGCCAAAATGATCCGCCGCCACCCGCACGTCTGGGGCGACATTGACGTTCAGGGTGACCCGGAAGCCGTACTGCACAACTGGGAGGAACTCAAACGCGCCGAAAAGGCCGCCGTCGGCAAGGACGACGGGTATCTGCTGGACAGTTTGCCACGCGGCATGCCGGCCCTGCTTGAGGCCCTGCGCCTGCAGGAGCGCGCGGCGAAGGTCAACTTTGACTGGCCGCACCTGGCTCAGGTGCTGGACAAGGTGCATGAGGAGCTGGAGGAACTGCAGGCGGCGCAGACCGACGCGGAGCGCGAACAGGAGCTGGGCGATCTGCTCTTCACCCTGGTCAACCTGGCACGGTGGATGAAGCTGGAGCCGGAAGGCGCACTGCGCGGCGCCAACGCCCGTTTTCGGCGTCGCTTCCGCTTCGTCGAGGAAAGCGCCCGCCATTCGGGGCAGGCGCTGAACGAACACAGTCTGGCGCAACTGGATGCGCTGTGGAACGAGGCCAAGGAAGCCGGCCTGTAGGCGGTCGATTCAGTTGCGCCGCCCAAGCAGATAAATGCGGGGGTGCAGCCCGCCCTGAAAGACCTTGACCTCCTGCTGCAGGGTCCATAGCCCGGCGCATTCGCGCAGCACGCGTTCCATCAGGCGGATTTCATGGGTGATGAGGACGGCGCGCGCGCCCGGCGCCGCCACACGGGCTGCCTCGGCCAGCACCTGGGGGTAGAGCGTGAGATTCGTTTCGTGCGAGCCGAGCAGCTGGCCCCAGGGCAGGTCCGCGCAGAGCACGTCGATGCTGGCATCCGGTAAATCAAGTCTGGCCGCGTCCATCGGGAAGAGTTGCGCGAGATCTGCTGCGCCGGCGGCGCGCAGGTTGTCGGCGGCGCAGCGTAGCGCCCTGGCGTCCGTGTCGCAGCCCGCTGCGGCCAGGGTGGGCGCGCGCAACAGGCGTTCGACGAGCAGGGTGCCACTGCCGCACATCAGGTTAAAAAAGCGGTCCTCCGGCTGTGGATGGGTCATTTCGATCATGGCGGCGGCGATGGTGGCGTTGAGCGCGCCGGGCAGGTTGCAGACGCGCCAGCTGCGCGCGGAAAGCGGCCGCGGCGTCAGACGGGTCAGCAGCTCCCAGCCGCCATTGTGCAGGTCCGCCTTGCGGATGCGCAGCAGCAGGTCGCCCTCACGCTCGTCGTAGACCAGATTCGTCTTGCTCGCAATGGCGTCTCGCAGGCGTTGCATGACAGTCGAATCGCGCCCGGCGGCGCTGATGCGAAAGCTTTGGAAGCGTCCTGAATCGTGCAGGCTGCGCACACTGTCGATCTGGCGCAGCAAGCGCGTCTGATGCTGGTGGCCCAGCAGGGCTGCCGGCCGCGGGATGTCGAAGTGTTGCACAAGGTTGATCGCATTGCTCTTGCCGACCGTGCCCAGCGCCGTCAGTTCGCCGCGGTAGTGAAAGGGCAGTTCATCGGGTCTTGCCTTGCGCAGCAGACGGGCGTTGGAGCCAAAGCGGGTGCGAAACTCGCTGGCCGCCTGGTCCTTCAGACCGGCGACGACTTCGGCCTCGCAAAGCTGTTGCGGCCGCTCCGGCGCCTTGCGTCGACGTGGGCGACTCATCAGGTTGCAAAAGTGCGGCAGGCGGGGAACAGGGCGTCATCCTCCACTGGCGGTCCGGCGTTCAGGGGCATCATGCATTCTGCTGGCTGACAGCGCAATACCGACCCGCTATGCTGGTGACGTGTGCCCCATCTCCGATCATGAACGGCATCTTGCTGCGCTGGAAGCTGCCGCGCCTGACATCGCTGCGGCTTTCGGACTGCAAGCGTGTGGCGTCCGGCGCCTGCCTTCCCTGACCCGCGCCGTCTTCGCCCTCGAGACCGGGGAGGGACGCCATGTGTTGCGGGTACACCCTGGCGACGCGCGCAGTGATGAACTGGAATCGCTATCGTGTTGGCTGGAGGCGCTGGCTGCCGCCGGCTTCCCGGTGCCGCGGCCCCGCGCCACCTTGCGGGGCGAATGGCTGGCGGAAGTGGCGCTGGAAGGGCTGCCGGGGCCGCAGCGCTGCAGTCTGCTGAGCTGGCTTCCCGGCAAGGCGCTGACGCCTGAGGAATTGACGGCAGAACACGCGTGGGCCATGGGCGACCTGCTGGCGCGCCTGCATGACTTTGCCTTGCGCTGGCAAGCCCCACCGGGCTTTGTGCGGCCGCGCCTGGATGCCGATGGCCTGTTCGGTGAAGACTCACCCTACGCCTCCCCTGGCGGAGAGGCATTTTTCTCCCCCGAGTTGCGAGAAGCGATGCATTTGGTGGAGCGCCGGAGCCGCGTCCTGTTCGATCGCTTGCGGGACCTGCCAGGCGCATGGGGTTTGGTGCACGGCGATCTGATTGCGAAGAACTGCCTCTTCGGTGATGATGGGGCCTGCGCGCTGGATTTTGACAACTGCGCCTGGGGCTGCTTTCTCTATGACCTGGCGCCGGCCACCCTGCAATTCAGCGGCCTGACCGGGGGCGAGGCCCTGGCGCGTGCGCTCTGGACGGGCTATACGGCGCGCCGGTCGCTGTCCCCGGCGGGCCGGGCCGATCTGGAGACGCTGGTTGCGGCCAGACTGGTTGCCTCCTGTCGCTGGCTCGTCGCCAACCGTCATGCGCCAGCACTGCGGCAGCAGATGACAGCCCTGCTGGCGCAGCGCAGCCTGACCCTGCGCGAATTTCTCGCGACGGGTCGCGTGCAGCGTCGTTCGGTAATGTTGTGAAAGCAGTTCCAACTCGCGATTTGCAAGGAGCACGGAAATGACGGAACTTGCAGAGCACGTCAGGCAGGCATGGCTGGTGGACACGCACGAGCACATGCAACCGGAACAGCGCTACGTCGAAGAGGGGCCGGACGTGCTGGTCGATCTCTTCGGCAACTACGTCGCCGCGGACCTGGTCTCGGCCGGCGCCACGCAGGAAGCCGTCAACGCCTTGCTCGACAGTACAAATGTGGACATTGAGCAGCGCTGGGCGGGCGTCAGCGAGGCCTGGCAACACTGTCGCCACACCGGCTATGGCGAAGCGACCCGCAGCGTCGCGCGCGAGGTCTACGGCATGGACGAGATCCACGTGGCGGGCATCGAGGCCGCGGCGGTCATCAATCGCAAGTTGCGGCAGCCGGGCGAACGTCTGCGCCTATTGCGCCAGCGCGGACGGC
The DNA here is from genome assembly GCA_963667305.2 of Aggregatilineales bacterium. Classification (GTDB taxonomy): domain Bacteria; phylum Chloroflexota; class Anaerolineae; order Aggregatilineales; family Phototrophicaceae; genus JAGWBD01. Next base: position 20,476 of record CAXXWG010000034.1, read on the forward strand.
TCGACCACATCCAGACCGACGACATGCAGTGGCTCTGCGCGCCGGACGAATCCGGACCCGACTTCTTCCTCTACGACTTTTCATTGCGCGACTTCGCCGTGGGGGTGTTTGACCCGCAGGCGCTGGCGAAGGAGACGGGCATTGAAGTCCGTGACATGGCCAGTCTGGACGCCGGGCTGGAAGCGCTCTACGCAAGGTATGGTCCACTGGCGATTGCGGTGAAGACGCAGCACGCCTACGACCGCACGCTACTCTGGCGCAAACGTAAGCCTGCCGAAGTGGCGACGGTGCTGGCCAGGCATTTGCGCGGCGAGGAACTGACCGTGGCGGAGCGGCTGTGTCTGGGAGACTGGTGCCTGGACCGCGGGGCGGCGCTGGCGGCGGAGTACAATCTGCCGCTCAAGATTCACACCGGCTACTACGCCGGCAACAACCGTATGCCGGTGGATTTCATCAGGCCCGGCAACCTCTGCGCGCTTCTGGCCGAACACCTCGACACGCGCTTTGTGCTGATGCACAGTGGCTGGCCCTACGATGCCGAACTGGCGGCGCTGGCCAAGCACTACGCCAACGTGTGGGTGGACATGTGCTGGGCCTGGAGCATCGACCCGCACAGCAACGTCGACTTTCTGCGGCGCATGATTCACAGCGTGCCACTGAACAAGATTTTCGCCTTCGGTGGCGATACCGCCTGGCCCAACGGCGCCGTGGCCTATGCGCAACAGGCGCGGCGCGGCGTCACGCGGGCGCTGCAGGCCGAGGTGGACCAGGGGACGTTTGATGAAAGCGAAGCCATGGCGCTGGCCACGCAATTCATGAGCGGCAACCAGTACGCCTGTTTCGACGTGAATGGCCGGCGCGCCACGTTGCGGGCGGCTTTGGCGGGTGAAGGGTAGGGCAGGTTCTGTTGCCGGCGCTGGAGGCCCGTATCCTGTCCCGTATCCTGTGGTGGGGCAAGCAAAATCCCGCACTGAAAGTGCGGGATGCCTGTCGGGGCGACGGGATTTGAACCCATGACCTCACCGACCCGAACGGTGCGCGCTACCGGGCTGCGCCACGCCCCGAACGTCCCAAGTGTAGCGACGAATGACGTGAAGGGCAAGTGTCGCTTGTGACGGGCTCCGGTGCCACACTGAGCGGCCGTCTCCGTCACTTGACGGGTCGTCACCTGGCGCGGCTGGGCCTGGCGCTGCATCGCCTTGGCGTTTCGGCGAACGCCGTGACCTGCGCCGGTTTCGCGTTGACGCTGCTGGCGGCCCTGTTCATTGCGCAGGGCCGTTTGCAGGAGGGCGGCCTGCTGCTGTTGATCAGCCTGCCGCTGGACGCGCTGGATGGCGCGGTCGCGCGGGCGGCGCAAGGCGACAGTCGATTCGGCGGCGTGCTGGATTCCACCCTGGACCGCTACGCCGACGCTGCAATGTTCGCAGCGCTGGTGTATCATTTCGCCAATCCTGGGCAGATGGATCATCTGGCGCCGGCCCTTTTGGCAATGGTTGGCAGCTACGGCGTCAGTTACGTGCGGGCCCGGGCCGGTGAGGCAGGCATTGCGCTGCGGGAAGGCCTTTTCACGCGCCTGGAGCGCGTCCTGGTGCTGTTACTGGCCCTGCTGGTACCTGCGCTCCTGTTGCCGGGGCTTTGGTTGCTCGCCCTGGGCAGCAACCTGACGGCGCTGCAACGCCTGTGGCTGGTCTACCGACGGGAACCTTGAGGGAGAAGGCAGATGGAATTTGAGCGAGAGCTGATCGTCCTCTTTGACCGCGTTCAGCTGCGCTATTACGGCATCATTCTCGTTGTGGCGATGCTGGCGGCCGCCAACGTGGCGGCGCGCCTGGCCCGCCGCAGCGGACATGATCCCGAGCACATTTGGGGCGCGTTGACCTGGGGCATCATTCCGGCCATTATCGGCGCGCGACTGTGGTTCGTCTTCTTCCCGCCGGCGGCGCTGGTGGATGAAGGCATCAGCACCATCTGGATGTTGCAGAACTTTTTCGACATGCAGCAGGGCGCCATCGCCATCTGGAGCGGCGGCCTGGGCATATTCGGCGCGGTTGGTGGCGGTCTGCTGGGCGTGCTGGTTTACCTGCGCCGAAACCAATTGATGCCCGGCCCCTGGCTGGACATCGCCGCTGTGGCGGTGCCGGTGGGGCAGGCGATTGGCCGCTGGGCCAACTTCGTCAACCAGGAGCTCTACGGCACGCCCACCGATCTGCCCTGGGGCATCGCCATTGACGCCTCCAGTCGCGTCGCGCCCTATCGCAGTCTGGTGGAATTTCCGCTGGACACCGGCTTCCATCCGCTTTTCCTGTATGAGTCGCTCTGGAGTCTGCTGGGTTTTCTGGTCCTGCTCAATCTCCACCGGCGCTGGCAGCGGCGACTGCCGGGCGACATCTTCTTCGTCTACGTCGCCTTCTATTGCGCCGGCCGCTTTCTGCTGGAGTTCATTCGCGTCGAGGTCGTGCTGATCAATACCCTCAACGTCAACCAGACAATTGTGGGCTTGCTGTTCCTGCTTGCCGTTGCTCTGTTGCTCTACCGACGGCGCGGTGGCGAGGAAGCCTTTGCGGCCCGGCTTGCGCTGGCCGGTGAGCAGGAACGGGCATCCCGACGCGCCGAGGAAGAGATGGTCGCCGCCCGCGAGGCCGCTGCCGAACGCCGCCGGGCACAGCAACAGCCCCTGCACAAGGCCATCCAGGCGCGCATCAACAAACTGCGCGGGCGAAATGACTGAACCCCTGCCCGTCGCGCAAATGGCATTGCAGGCGGAGTACATTCGGCAGCTCTGTGCGGGTGCAAGCGACACGCAGGCGCGTTGGCGCCCGGACGCGGACGCCTGGTCCATGCTGGAGGTGGTCAACCATCTGGCCGACGAGGAAAGCGCCGACTTTCGCGCCAGACTGGACTGCATCCTGCACCGCCCTGGCGACCCCTGGCCGCCCATTGATCCGGGCGCATGGGTGCTGGAGCGCCGCTACAACCAGCGCGACCTGGCTGAGTCGCTGCAGCGATTCGACGCGGCCCGCAAGGAATCGCTGGATTGGCTGCGCAGTCTGGACGCGCCGGACCTGGACACAGCCGTCACGACACCATGGGGCGCGCAGTTCCACGCCGGTGACATGCTCGCCGCCTGGGTGGCCCACGACCTCTTGCACCTGCGTCAGCTGATTGAATTGCAATACGCGTGGACAAAGTGGCAAATGCAACCCTGGAGCGTCGCCTATGCCGGTGACTGGTAGCAGGCCCGCATGGAGATTTGCAGGAGTGGCGTGGATTCCAACGCGACATTAACTCCCCTGTGCCAAAATGTTCAGGTACCCTGCAACAGGGTCATCCCGTCGGAAACCTGGACTATGCCATGAGCGACCCGGTCGCGGAACACGAAGAAGCGCCTGAAATCATCGAAAACGTGGAAGTCAATGGCGCGGAAGTCGTTCCTGAGAGCGTGGACGACGAAGAAGCGCTGCGATCGCCGGACCTGCCGGTGTTGCCGCTGCGGGGACTGGTCGTCTACCCGCAAACGGCGGTCCCGCTGACGGTGGGCCAGCCGCGCAGCATGAAACTGGTGGACGACGCGGTCAGCGGAGACCGGGTCATCTGTCTTGTGGCCTCCATGGACCCCGACAACGAGACGCCTGGCCCGGAAGAGGTCTACCGCGTCGGCACGCGTGCGTCGATCCACCGCCTGTCGCGCTCGCCGGATGGCACGCTGCGCCTGCTGGTGCAGGGCCTGACGCGCCTGCGCATCGAAGAATTCGTGGCGCATGAACCCTGGCTGAAGGCCAGCGTCAGCGAGATCCCGGAGGATGTTGAGGCGGAAGAACTGGAGATCGAGGCCCTGACCCGCAACGTGGTCGACCAGTTCACGCGCATGGCCGAACTGGTGCCCAGTATCCCCGGCGAACTCATTTCTTCCGCGCTCAACATGGAAGACCCCTTGCAACTGGTCTATGCCATCGCCACCTACGTGCGCATTGAACTGGGCGAGGCGCAGAACCTGCTGGAGATCGACTCGCTGGAAGACAAGCTGCGCCATTTGATGGCCCTGCTGGGCAAGGAACTGGAAGTGCTGGAGCTGGGCCGCAAGATCCAGACCGAGGCGCAGTCCGGCATGGAGAAGGTGCAGCGCGAGTATTTTCTGCGCGAACAGTTGAAGGCTATCCAGCGTGAGTTGGGTGAAGGCGACGAGCATGCTGCGGAAATCGAAGAGTTCCGCAAGCGCATCATGGATGCCGACATGACCGACGAGGCGCAGAAGGAGGGCCTGCGCGAACTGGAGCGCCTGTCCAGACTGCCGACGGCGGCCGCCGAATACGGCGTCATTCGCACCTGGCTGGACTGGATCACGAGCCTGCCCTGGTCGAAACGCAGCGAGGACAAACTGGACATCGGCCACGCCCGCGCCGTGCTGGACGAGGACCACTATGGCCTGAAGGATATCAAGGAGCGCATCCTTGAATACCTGGCGGTGCGCAAGTTACGCGCCGAACGCGCTGAAGAAGAGGAGGCGCGGGACGAACCGGTAGACCGCATCCGGCGTGATCGCAAGGGCGCTATCCTGGCTTTTGTCGGGCCGCCGGGCGTCGGCAAGACTTCGCTGGGCGCATCCATTGCGCGGGCCATGGGGCGGGAGTTTGTGCGCATGAGCCTGGGCGGTGTGCGTGACGAAGCCGAGATTCGTGGCTTCCGGCGTACCTACGTCGGCGCCATGCCGGGCCGCCTGATCCAGACCCTGCGCCGCGTGGAGTCGATCAACCCGGTCATTATGATGGACGAGGTCGACAAGCTGGGCCGCGATTTTCGTGGCGACCCGGCCAGCGCCTTGCTGGAAGTACTCGATCCCGAGCAGAATTTTGAGTTCCGCGACCACTATCTGGACGTCGCGCTTGACCTGAGCGAGGTGCTTTTCATCACCACGGCCAACGAGCTGGAACCGATTCCCGGCCCGTTGCGCGACCGCATGGAGATCATCCAGATCAGCGGCTACACTGAACTTGAGAAACAGGAGATTGCCAAACAGTATCTGGTGCCGCGGCAGACCCGTGAGAACGGCCTGCGTCCCGCCGAGATTGCTTTTGACGACGAGGCCTTGCAGTTGCTCATCCGGGACTACACGCGCGAGGCCGGCGTGCGCAGTCTGGAGCGGGAGATCGGGCGCGCGGCGCGCAAGGTGGTCACCCGCATCGCCGAGGGCCGGCAGGACAGCGTACAGATCGACACGGAATTGCTGCGCGAATTGTTGGGCAAGCCGCGTCACGGCTGGCGCGAGGAAATTTCCGGTCGCACCGATCGCCCCGGCGTGGCGACCGGCCTGGCCTGGACTCCGGTGGGTGGCGAGGTGCTCTTTGTCGAGGCGGCGCGCATGGCCGGCAGCAAGGGCTTTCAGTACACCGGTCAGTTGGGCGAGGTCATGCAGGAGAGTGCGCTTACGGCCCTCAGTTACGTCCGCTCACAGGCCGGGACGCTGGATATCGATCCGGCGCTCTTTGAGAGCAATGACATCCATCTGCACGTGCCCGCCGGCGCCGTGCGCAAGGACGGCCCCTCGGCCGGCGTGACGATGGCCGTGGCCCTGGCCTCCCTGCTAACCGGGCGTCCGGTGCGCAGCGACGTGGCCATGACGGGCGAAATCACCCTGCGCGGCCAGGTGTTGCCGGTGGGCGGCATCAAGGACAAGGTGCTGGCCGCGCACCGTCTCGGCGTCGGCACGGTCGTCATTCCGCACAAGAACGAAAATGATCTGGACGACCTGCCGGACGAGGTGCGCGACTCGCTAAGTTTTGTGCTGGCGGAGCGGGTCGAAGACGTTTTGGGCGCTTCGCTGGGGGAAGTGGAATTAACCTGAAGTCCCTGCTGCGGTATACTGTAGCAAGGTGGCAGGTGAAGTTGGATCCGGACGACCTGCCGACCGGCAGGACCGGGTTGCCGCACCGGCTTGCAGCCTGCATGTATTGTTTTATGACGTTGCGGCCCTGAAAACACGGGCCGCTGTGAGAGAGACGAAGAGCTTGCCAACCAGACGCAAGGCGCGCATGAAGTGGTTTCGCGCCGACCTGCATCTGCACACACCCGCTTCTGACGACTATCAGGAGCCCGCTGTTTCCGCCCTCGACATCCTGCGACAGGCCAATAGTCGCGGCCTCGACATCATCGCCTTCACCGACCACAACACGGTCGGCGGTTACGCCGCCATGCAGCAGGAGATCGAGCAACTGACCTGGCTGGAAAAACTGGGTCGCATTCAGGCCGCCGAGAGCGAGAAACTGGCGGACTACCGCCGACTGCTCGAGAAAATCCTTGTGCTGCCGGGATTCGAATTTACGGCCACGCTGGGTTTTCACATTCTTGGCATCTTTGCGCCGGAGACTCCCCTGCGTCAACTGGAGCACGTGCTGCTCAGTCTGAACGTGCCCACCGAGGCGCTGGAAACCGGGTCCTCGCGCGTCGGCGCTTCCGCCGACGTGCTCACGGCATATCGCCTGATCAATGAGGCGGGCGGCATCTGCATCGCGGCCCACGTCAACAGCACGCACGGCGTGGCCATGCGCGGTGTGGATTTCGGCGGCCAGACTCGCATCGCCTACACGCAGGACGCCAATTTGCACGCCCTGGAGGTCACCGACCTGACCAGCAGGGCGCGGAACAGCACGCAACGTTTCTTCTCGGGCACCAAGCCGGAATATCCGCGACGCATGCGCTGTGTGCAGGGCTCGGACGCCCATCGGCTGCGCGTCGCCAGCGGCAGGGAAAGGGCCAGGCACCTCGGCATCGGCGACCGCGTGACCGAGGTGCAATTGCCGGAGCGCTCGTTCCCGGCCCTGCTGGAGTTATTCAGCAGCAACGACTTCTCGCGTTCAAGACCCTGGACCGTGAGCAGCAACAGTTACGATTACGTGGCCATGGCGCGCGAAGATGGCAGCAGCGTCATTCAGTCCTTTCACGAATCGATGACGCGTCGCGGCGGCCGTCTCTACAACATCATCAGCGACGTGTGCGCCTTCGCCAACGGCAATGGCGGCACCATCTGGGTGGGGGCCAGCGACGACCGCAAGCAGGAACCCGCCGGCGTGAGCCGCGTGAAGGACAGCATCAAAAACCTCGGTGAGGCGATCAACAGCATGTTGACGCCGACGCTTGAGGTCACGATAGACGCGTTGGAAAGCCAGGGCAAGCAGGTCGTGCGCCTGCGCGTGCCGCGCGGCGATGACAAACCCTACGCCATCGAAGACAACAAGATTTACGTGCGCTCGGAGAGCGAGACCAGCCTCGCCGTGCGTGACGAAATCGTCAATCTGGTGCTTCAGCAAAAGGCAGCGGCGGGAACGGAGGCGACGGGCGACGCGCCTGCGAATGCGGTTGACGACGCGCAGTCCAATGAGCGCGGCCGGGAACCAGCGGCAGGCGACGGGAAGGTGCCGCCTGCTGACGACAAGGGCGTCGGACCGCCGCGTGGCGGAGTCGAGATCGTCGGCACGGAGCAACGCAACGACAAGCGTTATCACGTCCTGCGGGACCTGCGCAACGGAAATATTGTCAAGAACGTGACTCGTTCCTCGGCGCGCCGGCTGTGGCACTATGCCATTACCCGCCGGGAGAACAACCCGGTGCGCGCGGGCAAGGTGCAGTGGCAGGGAGATATCGGTCTGGTGCGACGTTACCAGCGCGATGGCAAACCGCGCTTCGACCTGGCGCAACGCAACAACGGCAATATCCGCGTCTATTACGGCGTTGCCGAGAGCGGTATGCACGGTGAATGGCAGGTCTTTCTCAGCGACGAGGAAAACTGATCAGGTCGGACCTGGCGCGTCGCCCGGCTCCCGGTAGCGGCTGCGAAAGGCTGCGTCGTCCATGTGCCAGGGCTCGCCTGCGGAGCCGATCAGGAGCCACTGACCTGCCGCGACCTGGACTGGCGCCGCGCTTTCCAGCGACTGAATGAGTTGCCGGGTCGCCAGCCTCCGCGCCCAGACGCCGCCGTGCTTGTACCAGGCTGAGCAGCCTGTCTGAAAAAACACAGGGAGATCTGCCAGGTCCGGCAACACCTCGTCCCAGTGCCGGTAATTCTGCTCGAAGAGGTCCCGACGTACGGGCCAGTGTTCGTGGTCATCCGGGTGAGCGCGCGATTGTTCGTCCGGTCGGAAGCACAGCATGTCCCCGGGCCAGGCATGAAGCGGTCCGTCGGCCGTCCTGACCGTTCGTGCGCTTCCCAATTCGCGCACCATGACCAGGCGCTTGCGTGGTTGGTAGTAGCGAAAACCGGCGGCGCACAGCGCTTCCCTTGTCCAGTCGCGCTGCCGCAGAACCGCTTCCTCATCCCTTGCGCTACCCATGGCTGCCTGGCCCTGCATGGAATTCAGTCGAGTATAACGCGCCGTGGCTCAGGTTTGCTGTTTCTGGTTCCAGCCACGTGCAATGCGAATGTGTTCGAGGGCTTCGCTGAGGGCGCGAAAGCGTTCTTCCGCGACCTCGGTGGGCAGCATGCTGACGTCGGGATGCAGATTGAACGCCTCGCGGCGCCAGGCCTCCTGCACCTGATCGCGGGCGGCGCCCGGTTCCAGGCCCAGCAAGGCGAAACTGCGCGCCAGACTGTCCTGGCCAGGATCAGAAGGGCCCCTCGTCGCCTCCTGACCTGGACTTTCGTCGAAACGTCTGGCATTCGCAAAGCGCTCCTGGGTTGCCTTCTGCCAGAATGGCGCGGCGCCGAAATGGGCCAGATTCCAGAAGCCGCGCACGCTGCGATGGCGAATGCTGACGCGGCCCACGTGCAAGCGACGCGGCAGCAGCGCCGGCCCGCAGCGCAATGCGTGACGCAGGCCGCCGTCCAGGGGCTCAAGGTGGAGCGGCTGCAGTCCGGGAATCCTGTCTCGCACATATCCGACGTATATTCGTTCGTGCCCCAGACTGTGCAGGGCCAGCATCCAGTCCGGCGGCGCAAAAGGCTGGTCTGGCCTAGGTGCGAGGGCGGCGGCCATTATGAAGAGCGATGCGCAACTGGCGTCATCGTCGTCCTGCAAGGTACGGCGCAGCTGGCGCGCAGTTGGCTCTGCCGTCAGGCTGTGGACATGAATAAAGACGCCCGTCCACAAGCCGATGCGCAAGACCTGAGAACCGGGCCGGGCATGATTGGTGACCACGGGCGGCGGCACGCAGAAACGCACTTCGTCCAGGGGGCGCAGTTGTTGACAGAGCCACTCGCGCAAGGTCGGGTTCATGGGCAGGCCCTGTTCGGGTTCACCACTGGCCCGATCGGCAATTGATTCGCCACAATTTTGTTCCGGCGCATTTCAGGCTGCTGTACAGTAACACACTTGATCCCTGCTTTTCGGCCGGACGCACTATTGTGCCGCTCGACGGCCATCCTGCAGCAGGAGAGCGGAAAGGCCCAGGGCCATACCGGCGAGAGCGCCGCCCAGGGCCATTTGTGGCGCGAGTTGCAGTGTGGCAATCAGGACTGCGGCGGGGAAATCCGGGATACTGTGGGCGTGCTGCACATTTTTGAACTGCATCAGGCCGACGGCGATCGGCGCTGCGCCGGCCCCGGCCAGAAAACCGCCCGCCGTGGTCAGCAAAATGCAGCGAGCGGCGCCCGTATTGCGCCGGTTCAGATGGCCGACGAGGACACGCAATGTGAGCAGGCTGGCTAAAGCTGTGCCCAGGCTCAGCGGGGGCCACAGGGACGGGTCCTCCAGCGAAAGCCACACAAGGGTGGCTGCGCCGGCAAACAGCAGCGCGAAGCGTGGACCACAGGCGCCGGCCGGGGAAGGAGTCATGCGGGCCGAAAGCGAAACAGGTGGACGCCCCGGGCAGGCAGGATTATTCCCAGACCGTGGCCGGAAATGTCGGGGCCCTCGCGGACGTAGCAGGCGTCGTCGATGCAGTCTTCCAGGGCCCAGAGGCCCGTGGCGATCTCTGGCCAGGCCGACAGCGGCACGCGCCCCATGGCAGTGTGGGCGCCCAGGTTAACAATCACCATGCGCCAGTCGTCGGGGCTGGCCCAGCCATGGGCGATCAGGCTGGCATGGCTTTCGTCGCCATCATGGATGGGCAATACGTCGAAGCAACGCCATTTGCCATTTCGGAAGGGAGTCGAGCGCAGTTCCCGCAACACGCGCCGCTGGAAGTCCTCGTGATCCGGATGCGGCGCTTCCTGCGGTATGCGCGTCAGTTGCACCGGCAGCCGGATGCGACGACCCTCCAGCTGACCGTCATGCAGCAGGAGGGCGCCGGGCAAGGTTGCCGCCAGGGCGAAGACAGCGCGGCTGCGGGCCTCACCGAATGCGCTGACGGCGCGGCGTTCGTCGTGGTTCTCGGTGAAACGCAGCAGCCGATTCTGATACGTGACTGGCGCGGACAGCATCGCACGCAGTCGCTCAATGTCGTTGTAGAGCAGCGCATCGTAGAGGGACTTGTCATAGCAGTAATCGAAACCGAGATGATGCAGGTCCGCTTCCATGTCCCAGTAAACTTCAGCGATAAAAAGGAATTCCGGATAGCGTTCACGAAGCACAGGTATCACCTGCTGCCAGAATTCCTCCGGCGCTGCGTCGGCCTGGTCGAGGTGGTCGCGCCAGGTCGTCGCAAAGACCTGATTGCAAAGCAGCATGGCCATGTCGCAACGCAGGCCGTCGCATTGCGCAGCCAGGTCGAGCAGCACTTGCCGGGCGGCCTGTCGGTAGTCCGGATTGAAGACGTTCACCTGTGCCGTATCCGTCCAGCCAGGGAACCAGGGGTCACGGCCATGGGCAAAGATGCGCCGGCCGGCTTGCGTTTGGGCCGCGAAATAGTCTGCCGGGCGCTCCTGCAGGTCTTGTTGCCGGCCCTGGATGAACCAGTCCGGATGGCTGTACAACCAGCGATGGTCACGCGCGACGTGATTGGGCACGTAGTCCAGAATCAGGCCAATGCCCCGCTCGCGCAGCCGTCGCCGCAAGTCGGCGAGGGCCTGCCTGCCGCCCAGTTCGGGCGCCACTTGCCAGTCGAACACGGCGTAGGGGGAGCCGACCACGTCCCCTGCCTCGATATCCGGCAGTGCTTCACGAAACTGTGGCAACAGGGCAAGCGCCTGCTCGCGGCCTTGCGGGCTGCGGCTCCAGACGCCCATCAGCCACAGGAAGTCGGTTCCTGGCCCGGCGATGTGATCCAGGGCCGCATCCGGCACCTGCGCCAGCGTCAGGGGACTTTCACGGCAGTGGTTCAGCGACTGCAACCAGACGCGGGTATTGAGTTCAAGAATGACGGGTTTCTGCGTCTGCATCATGGTGTATCCTGAAGCGGCGGGCATCCATCATTGTAGCAGGGGGCATGGCCACCACGATGACCTTGCGGCATAATGCAGTCGTCAGGCAGAGTCAGGAAGAAACACCATGGGCTACTTTGTGACTCCCGGCGATGTCGGGCAAATCGAAATGAACGGCGGCTTGCGGCGACGCACGATGGCGACGACGGACGAGGCCATGCTCTGCGAGTTTTTGATTGAGCGTGGCACAGTGGTCCCGCCTCACAGCCACGGCAACGATCAGGTAGGTTACGTGGTTTTCGGGCGCGTGGAGATCACAATAGGATCGGAGACGCGCGTGATGCAACCCGGGGACAGCTACGCTATCCCGGGCGGCGTTGAGCACAGCGCGAAGGCGCTGGTAGATTCCCTGTCCATTGATGTCTACTCCCCGCCGCGCAGGGACTATCGCAGCGAAGCCCGGTAAACTTCATGTATACTTTTTGCAAGAATTGACGTCCGGCACACGATTGGGAGGGTGTGTCTATGGACGATACTTGGGTGCCGCGGCGGCAACGCCCGGCAAGTCGCATCCGCGCCCGGCAACAGCGTCGCCGACGGCGTGACGCGTTGCGGGCGGAAAAACCCGGCCAGGCGATCGTCTCTCCGGCCTTTAAGGTTCTGCAGGATATATCGTTGCCACTGCGCGATTTCCTGTGGCACTTGCGTCGCACTCACGCGGGGCTGGCGCTGGCGATAACGCTGCTGGCGTTTGCCTTGCTGGCATTCGCCTCTGTGTATGCAGGGCAGGGCCGCATCTTCCCGGGGGTGTGGGTCGCCGGCGTCTATGTTGGTGGCATGTCGGAAGCGGAGGCGGAAGAAGCCCTGCTGCTGGGTTGGGGCCGGGACGTTGTCCTGCGCCTGGTCGATCTGGACCGCTACTGGGAAGCGACGCCGGCAGACCTGGGTCTGAGTCTCAACACGGAACAGGCTGTGGCTGCAGCCCGCAGCGTGGGGATGGCAGGCATCCCGTTTGGCTGGGACGTCGAACCCGGGATTGAAACTGATTACATCACGGCCCAGAATTTCTTGCTGGATCTGGTCACCGACGTCGAGGTAGCGGCGGCCAATGCCAGTTTCAGTATGGACGACCAGCGCCTGGTCGGGGTGCGCGGGCGTGTGGGCAAAATCCTGGAAGTCGGCCAGACGATGGCCAACCTGGTAGGCAACAGCGCCGCCGTGGTACAGCGCCGCCAGCTTGAACTGGTGACGCGGCCGCTGGTGCCCGATGTCATTGATCCGGCGCCCCACCTGGAGGAAGTGCGCGAGCTCATCCGCAGGCCCTTCCAGATGATTGGCTACGATCCCTATCTGGACGATACGGTCGTTTGGGAAACCACCACCGAGACTTTTGTCTCCTGGCTGGAAGTCGAGGAATTCGGCCCGACCCTGCGCGAAGAGACCTTCCTGCCTTTCTTCCACGCGCAGAACGCAACGCTTAATCCACCGCGCACGGCTGACCCGCGCTACCTTGACCAGGTGGACACACTGGAGAAAATGCGTCGCGCGATTGCCAGCCGCAGCCCGAACGTGCAGTTGCGCATTCGTTACCGGCCCACGCATTACGTCGTGGAGCGCGGTGACCGCGGCTTTTTCATTTCGCGCAAGACGGGCATACCCTATTTTCTGATTGAGGAAGTCAATCGTGACTACGACATGGACTTCCTTTACCCCGGCGACGTATTGAACCTGCCATCGCGGGACGTGGCGGTGCCGCTGGACCCGGTCCGCAACAAACGAATCATCGTCGACCTGACCTATCAGCGTCTCACAGCCTATGAAAACGGCAGGCCGGTCTTTAACTGGAATGTTTCCTCAGGGATCGAAGGCAACCCTACTTCACCCGGTATTTACCAGATCCTGACTCACGACGAGATTGCGCATGGCAGCAGTTTCAACCTTTGCGGCGCCCAGGGCTGCGGCCAGTGGAAGATGAACTGGTTCATGGGCGTCTATGAAGTTCGACCAGGCCTCATGAATGGTTTTCACGGCGCTGTGGAACTGCCGAACGGAGCGCTGCTAAACAACGGAATCGTGGGTGTGCCGGCCACCTTTGGCTGCATCATGTCCGTCGATGACAACGCCCGATCGCTCTATGACTGGGCCGAAGTGGGCACGCTGGTCGAAATCATTTCCGACGAATACTCGCCGAAGAGCGCACTTGCGCTTGAGGCCCGCGCCGCCACGCTGGCCGACATCTTCGCCTGATTCAACGAAACGGAGCAGCAAATGCAGAAGGAAATTCGCGCCTGGGGTACCTGGCCCGGCGCATTGACACCGCGCTCGCTGGCCGCCGGCCTGCGCCTGGCGGACCTGCAGTGGGATACGGCCAGCGACACCCTGGTCTGGCTGGAGAATCGCGGCGCGCAGGGCGTGCTGGTCGCGCAACGTGGTGAGCAGGCGCCGCGCGACCTCACATCTGAACTGTCCGTGCGCGCCATGGTGGGCTATGGCGGCGGCGACTTTACCGTCGCTTCCGGCCAGGTCTTCTTTGCCGGACCAGGCGGTCGGCTGTTTCGCCAGGCGCTGGAGGGTGGCGAGGCGCGAGCGGTAACGCCCGGCTTCGGCGCCGTCGCCGCGCCGCGGGTCTCCGGCGACGGACGCTGGCTGGCCTATGTTTACAGCCACGAAGGCGAAGACGGCCTGGCGCTGGTGGACAGCGCGGGTGTGGGTTGGCCCGCGAAAGTGTATGCCGACAGCGACTTTGTGATGCAACCGGCCTGGCACCCGGAGGGGACGGCGATCGCCTGCGTCACCTGGAACCAGCCAAACATGCCCTGGGACGGCACGACCCTGCGTCTGCTGACACTGGAACAGCGGGCAGCAACCCTGCCGCAGGTCGTGGACCAGCGCGTGCTTGCCGGTGACGAAGGCACGGCTGTTTTTCAGCCTGAGTTCTCGCCGGACGGGCGCCATCTCGCTTTCGTCAGCGACGTCAGTGGTATCGGGCAGCTCTGGTTGCATAATCTTGAAAACGGGACGCGGCGTCCGCTTACGACGGCGCAGGCGGAACACGGCATGCCCGCCTGGGTCCAGGGGATGCGCGCCTTCGCCTGGTCGGCGGACGGCGCGGGACTCTACTTTCTGCGCAACGAGCAGGGCTTTTTCAGCCTTTGGCGCCACGATCTGGCCACGGGAGAGGAAAGCCGCCTGAGGCAACTGGAAGAATACAGTAGCCTGGGCCAACCAGCCGTATCGCCGCAGCAGGGTCACGTGGCGCTGCTGGGCAGTTCGGCGCGAATGCCGTCACGCGTCCTCACGCTGGACGGCGACGGCGCACTGCAGGTGCGACGTCGTTCGACGACCGAGAATGCGACCGGCGCGCAGCTGGCGGCGGTGGAAGCACTGAGCTGGCAAGGTGAAAATGACGAAACGGTGTACGGTCTGTACTACGCGCCGCACAGCGAGCGGTATTGCGGTGAGGGTCCGCCCCCGTTGATCGTGATGGTGCACGGTGGGCCTACGTCCCAGGCCAGCGCCGCCTACGACGGGCGCGCGCAATTCTTCGCCACGCGCGGCTTTGCGGTGCTGGACGTGAATTATCGCGGCAGCACGGGCTACGGGCGCGCGTACATGCAGAGGCTCTACGGCAACTGGGGCCTGTGCGACGTGCAGGATGCGCTCAGCGGCGCGGAGTACCTGGTCCAGCGCGGCCTGGCCGACCGCGAACGGCTGGTCATCATGGGCGGCAGCGCCGGCGGCTTCACTGTGTACCAGGCGCTGGTGGACCATCCCGGCTATTTTCGGGCCGGCATCTGCCTTTACGGCGTGGCCAACCAGTTCAGCCTGGCGATGGAAACGCACAAGTTTGAGGCCCGTTACCTGGACATGCTGCTGGGGCCGCTGCCGGCCGCCGCAGAGGTTTACCGCCAGCGGTCGCCGGAATTCCAGGCGGAGAGGATCGTCGATCCGATCGCCATCTTTCAGGGCGACGTCGACAAGGTGGTGCCGCGCAACCAGTCCGACGCCATCGTCGAGTCGCTAAAGGCGCGCAACGTGCCGCACGAATACCACGTGTACGAGGGCGAGGGTCACGGCTGGCGCCGACCGGACACGGTCGAGGCCTTCTACGACAGCGTCTTGCATTTCCTGCAGCAGTACGTGATCTTCGCCTGATTGTCGGGCCTTTGCCAGGCCCGCGCCAGGATCAGTCCAGCTGGACCCAGCGACGTTCCTGCGAGGAGCGTTTGAGGGCATCCAGGGCCAGCTGACACTGCAGCCCGTCCTCGAAGGTGGCGCCGGCCTGCAGCGGGCGGCCCTCGCGAATGGCGGCGCAAAGTTCCTGCATCAACGCGACGAAGGACACGTTCCAGATGCCGCTGTTGACCTGCGGCAACTGCGCGTTGGGGTCGTCCACAGTGAAGTCTTGGAAGTCTTCGCCGGCGCGGGCGACCAGCAGGCGTTCGTCGCTGTCGCCGAGTTTGATGCTGCCTTCGCTGCCGAAGATCTGGAGGCTGCTGCCGCCGCTGTGACGCGCGGCGCCGCTCATAAACACCGATACCAGCGCGCCATTCTGCATCTCCAGCAGGACGCTGTACTGGTCGTCCGCCGTCGCCCGCCAGTTCTCGCCGGTGTCGGGGTCGACGCGATCGGACACCATGGTGGCGACCTGGCCGCTGAGCGCGGCGACGTCGCCGA
This sequence comes from Aggregatilineales bacterium, assembly GCA_963667305.2. Classification (GTDB taxonomy): domain Bacteria; phylum Chloroflexota; class Anaerolineae; order Aggregatilineales; family Phototrophicaceae; genus JAGWBD01. Next base: position 36,380 of record CAXXWG010000034.1, read on the forward strand.
GCCACCAGCGCATGAGGTCGATGGCATGCGAACCGGCGGCGCCGAGGCGGCCGCCACCCATGTCCGCCATCGACCACCAGTCGCCGGCCGGCCGCGACGCGGGGTCGCCCCAGCCGGCGTTGATGCTGGTCATGTTGACGTGTCGCACGCTGCCGATTTCACCGGCATCCAGCAGGGCCTTGATGCGTTGGCGGTTGGGGTTGAAGCGCAATTCGTGGCCGATAATGTGCAATACGCCGGCGGCTTCGGCGGCATCCAGCATGGAGCGCGCCTCGCCGGCGTTCATGGCCGTCGGTTTTTCGCAAAGCACGTGCGCGCCCTTCTGGAGCGCGGCCAGGGTCATGGGCTCGTGAAAGACGGGGGGCGTGGCGATGCACACCAGGTCGACGTCGTGGCGCTTCAGCATGACCTGCCAGTCATCGTAAGCCTGCGGAATGCCGAACTGCTCCGCCGTGGCGCGGGCGCTTGACAGGCGGGCGCTGGCGATGGCCACGACCTCGGCGTCATCGATGTTGGCCAATGCCGGCAGGTAGGCGTCGCGGGCAAAACTGGCGCCGATTATGGCGGTGCGAATGGTCATGGTCTGTCTCTCCTGTTTGCGGCCAGATTTACCGGCCGAAATCTGCCGGGGCGAGGTCTTGCAAATGAATATCCAGTGACGGCAATGGGGCTCTGGTGCTACGCAGGGCGGCAGTAAAGGTCCTTGACAACAATCCATCCCCAACGTTCGTCACCGACAATCTGGCCCGAACGAATTGCCCATTCATGTCCTGGTGGCTCCGGCCGCTGCCAGGCGTAGTGCCCGTAAGCTTGGGAATAAGTGCAGATTCCAGGCCCGGACGGCAAGTCTGTGCGATGGCATCCGCCATCTAGACGCCATGTCTGACCGGATTCATCGCAATTCCCGGTTAAAGGCCGCGTAACCGGAGGTGAAGGTTGAGTCTCGCTCAACAGGCTGGCGTGTACGTATCCCGCGGCCACGTCTTCGCCTGTAACTGAGCACCATTCTGAACTGTCCTTCCATTCGTCACCTTCAATGCCGCAAATTGCCTGAACCTCCTGTCTGAAGGACAGTTTACCTACAACTGAAGTATTTGTTGAAGGCTCTTCACGGACATTTGAACCAAGGGCGAACATTGTCGTGGCGGGCGAGCACTCTCTCCTGATTGATTCCAGCAAAGCAATTGCCTCAATCACACTCTCCGGTGGAATCTCAGGCCAGAAATCAAGAATGCACTGTGCCTCGTCCAAAGGTGACTCCTGCGTGCTGGCTGCGCTTGCTACAAAGATGAAAAGTGCAGCCAAAATCACTGCGGCAATTCGATTCATGTCCACCTTTTCTGAATCAGTTTCGCCGCTCCAAGTCCCTCATTAATTTGTTCCACATTCAAAACAGGGTGGATAATCCCTAAAGATCCCTGTTATGCAGTGGCGTCGGCATCGCGTCGACTTCCCAGTCCTCGGCCACCAGATCGCCGCCGGTGGCGACGTGCGCCTCGATGGCGCTGGTGGCCCGCTCCCCGTCGCGATCGCGAATGGCATCCAGAATGGGAAGGTGGCTGTAGGCGACCAGTCGTATGTCATCGTTGCGCATGTTGCGCAGGGTCATCACCCGGCGCACGCGCAGGGCCACCAGATTCCAGGTGGTCTGCAACAGGCAGTGACCGCTCATGGCGATCAGGGTGTCGTGAAAGCTGTGGTCGAGTTCATTGACCTTGCGCAGCCGGTTTGCGTTGGCCGCGTTCAACATGCGCTCGCAGATCGCTTCCAGGCGCCGCAGGTCACAGGGGTCGCTTTGGTCGATAATGCAGCGAATGGCCAGCGCCTCCAGCACACCGCGCAGGCTGTACAGTTCGACGATGTCCTTGCGTTCCAGGGTGGAGACCCGTGTGCCGCGTCTGGGGATGGTCTCGACCAGACCCTCGCTGTTGAGGATTTGAATGGCTTCCCGCAGGGGGGCGCGACTCACGCCGAGTTGCGCCGCCAGTTCCGTTTCAATCAGGGGTTGGCCGGGGCTCAGGTCGCCGCAGAGGATCGCCTCATGCAAGACGTCGACGATATGTTCCCGCAGGGACTTGTTCTGCAACTGGCCGAGGGAATGAAGGGCATCAGGCATGGAGGACATTTTGACAGTGCTGCCTGGCCATCCTATACTCCCGATGCCGGCTGGCTGTCGACAATCGACTGGCGACTGGCAAGAGTATAGGCTGGGCCGCTGCGTCTGTCAACCAGTGCCACGGGCCCGAATGATGCGGGTCCCGCGTGACCAATGGCGACGCAGGCGCCGGAATTGCGGACGTGTCGCAGGCGACGGTCCGGTGCCGTTGAACCGGATGCGCACAGAATCAGGAGGCAGGAATGGCGGAAGGGCGTTACATCAAGCACATGGCCTTCGCGGTGAATGACGCCGCGCTCGCCTGGCAACAGTACAGGGACTTCCTCGGCATCGGCCACGACGGACGTATTGAGGACTACGAAAAGTCGCGCAATCGCGTCGTGCTTTTTGAAGTCGCCGGGGTGGAGTATCAACTTTGCCAGTCGATGGACGAGGGCGGCCGCTATGACGCGTGGATCAAGGAGCGCGGCCAGGAAGGGTTGCATCACATCTGCTATGCCGTGCCGGATATTGAGGCGGCGCTGGCGGAGGCCCAGGCGAAGGGCGGCACGTTGAAGGATTGCCCGGCCTGCCACGTCAAGGGCAGCCACGTGCATCCGGAGGGTTGGGTCGCCTTTCTTGAGGAAGAGCCCGGTGGCATCGAACTGGAGCTAATGCAGGTCTACACCGCGGAAGAACTGGAAGAGTACAAGGCGGTGCAGGGCATCTAGGCTGCAGCGGCAGTGCCATTTCAGATCCTGGCAGTGGCGCACTAGGGACTCGAAACACATGGACAAGGACAGCGTCGGACTCTTGCGCCAGCTGGTACAGATTCCCTCGCCCAATCCACCGGGCGACACACAGGCCATCGCGACATTCGTCGCCCGGCAAATGGAGGCCATCGGCTGTCAGGTGCGCACTGTGGCGCCGCCGGAGAAACCCGGGGCCCTGAACACGATCGCGAGTCTGGGCGAGGGCGAGCCCACCATCATGCTGCACGCCCATATTGACACTGTGCCCATCGCCAGAAACGAAGCGGACAAGTGGAGCGTCGACCCCTATGCGGGTGTCGTGCGGAATGGCGCGCTCTATGGCAAGGGCAGCGTCGACGACAAGGCGCCTCTGGCATCGATGATGATGGCGATGCGCGACGCGGCGGGGCAGGACTCCCTGCGAGGCAGGCTGATCCTGGTGGCGGCAGCGGAGGAGGAAGTTGGCGGTCAACTCGGCAGCAAATGGCTGGCGGACGAGGGCCACTTGCCCGCCTGTGACTTCATCATCGTGGGCGAGCAAACGGGCAACAGGGTGGCGATCGCGCACAAGGGCGTGATGCGCGCCACGGTGCATACCCATGGCAAGGCGGTGCATGCCACCAACCCCGATCGCGGTATCAATGCCATCGTCGCCATGGCCAGGGTCGTCGAAGCGCTGCACGCATATCATCAGGGACTGGCAGCGAGAAAGCACCCCCTGGCCGGCAGCCCAACCTGCAATATCGGAGTCATCGAAGGCGGCAGCACGGCCAACGCTGTGCCGGATGCCTGCCACGTCATGCTGGATCGACGCATGATTCCGCGTGAGGACCCACAGCAAGTGCAGGCGGAACTTTCCGAAGTGATCCACTCGGTCGATGTCGCGCCGGCAACGGTCAGCATCGACAGTTTTGTCCATTCGCCCTGGTTCGATTCCGCGCTGGACAGCGAGACGGGGCGGACCTTCCTGTCTTGCGTTCAGGATGAAATCGGGCATGACGCCGGGCCAGTCGGCTATTTGCCAGGCAGTGATGCCAAACATTTAACCGGCCTGGCGCGCGGCGACATGATCATCTTCGGGCCCGGCAGCTATGAGGTCGCTCATGGCGCCGACGAGCATGTGGTCTTGTCGGAATTTCAGGCGACGTCAAGGATTCTGCTCGAATTCCTGCGGCGGATGCTGTACCACAAACAGTGACCTCTCCCCAGGCGTAAGGAAAGGACAGTGACCCTGGACACACTAATCCGAAATGCGCAGGTCGTGCTGGAAACGGGCATCGCCCGCATCGACGTCGGCATCGAAGCCGGTCGCATTGCGGCCCTGCTGGAAAACAGTGACGGCATCCATGCCCGCCAGACCATTGACGCCAGCGGGCAACTCCTGTTGCCCGGCGCCATCGACATCCATTTTCATTGTCGCGCGCCCGCCTGGCCGCAACGCGGCGACTTCTCGACCGAGACGCGGGCCGCGGCCGCCGGCGGCGTGACCACCATTTTCGAGATGCCGGTCTCGAAGCCCTGTTGCGCCACAGCAGAGATCTTTCGCCAGCGCAAGGCCCTGGCGGACGCCGATGCCTGGGTCAATTTTGCCTTGTATGCGGCGCCTGGCCTGCTGCAGCGCGAGGAAGTGCAGGGCATGGCGGCGGAAGGCGCCATCGCCTTCAAGATCTTCATGACCTCGGCGCCGGCAGGGCGCGACGACGAGTTTGAGGGCCTGTGTCTGGTCGATGCGCCGGAGCAACTGGCGGCGATGCAACTGGTGGCGGAAACGGGCCGCGTGCTGGTCGCGCATGCCGAGAACAATGCCCTGCTGGAACATTACATGGGGCAGTTGCGGGCCGCCGGTCGCAATGACCTGCAGGCCCACAACGAGTCCCGCCCGCCGCACGTTGAGGCGCTGGCGATTGCCAACCTGCTCAGCCTGAACGAAATTGCGGGCGTTCGCCTGCACATCGCCCACGTCAGCTCGCGCGCGGCGCTGGCCACGCTGCAACGCTACCAGGCCGAAGGCGCGGACGTCAGCGGCGAGACCTGTCCGCACTATCTGTTTTTCACCGAAGAGGACTTTCTGCGCGTCGGCGCCTGGGCGCGCGTCAATCCCCCCATTCGCGGGCAGGACGACCAGGACGCGCTCTGGGACGGGTTGGCCGACGGCTCGCTGCTGGCCGTCACCACCGACCATTCGCCCTTCATGGTGGAGGAGAAGGAAAGGGCGCAGACGGACATTTTTGCCGTTCCCCCAGGCGCGCCGGGCGTGGAAGAACTGGTACCGTCCATGATGGACGCTGCGCTCTCCGGCCGTCTTGCGGTGGAAGAAGCGGTGCGGCTCATCAGCACGAATGGCGCGCAACGCTTTGACATCTACCCGCGCAAGGGCGTTATCGCCCCCGGCTCGGACGCCGACCTTGTACTCTACGATCCCGCAGGCAGCACCACCATTCATCCGGACATGCTGTTCAGCAAGGCGCGCGCCTGCGACAAACTCTACGAAGGCATGACCTTCCGCGGGCGGGTGACCCGCACCCTGGTCAATGGCGCGACGGTTTACGCCGACGGCGAAATAGTCGGCGTGCGGGGTGGCGGTCAGTTTGTTCGTCCAGCTACTGGCTGACCGTTTTCGCAGGGGTCGGGCAAAAACAGCCTTGCGTCAACGACCTGGAGCAGAGGGCACGCCAAGGCCTGTGCGACGCCTGCGCTGGCGCAAGGTGCGATACAGGTAGACGAGGCCAAAGACGGCGCTCAATTCGAGCACGATGGCGCTGCCAGGCGGTACGTTCAACCACCAGGACAGATAAAAGCCGATCACGCCGCCGGCGCAGCCCAGCAAGCCGGCCAGCACAATCATGTGTGACATGCGTTTCGTGAGCAGACGGGCCGTCGCCGCCGGAGTCAGGAGCAGGGCCAGCATCAGGGCGACGCCCACGGCCTGCAGACTGAGGACGATGGTGACGGCCACCAGGATGAGCAACAGCGCGCGCAGGAAACTGACGGGGAAGCGCAACACATGCCCCAGTTCCGGGTCGAAACAGACGATGAGCAACTGCTTGTAGAAGACCAGTATCAGCAGCAGGACCAGGCTGCCCAGGATTACCATGAAGGTCAGGTCCGCATCATCAATGCCGCTGATGCTGCCAAACAGGATGTGAGTGAGGTCACCGCTGTAACTGGGGCGGGTGCTGATGATGGCGATGCCCAGGGCAAACATCGTCACGAAGGCGATGCCGATCGCCGTGTCTTCCTTGACCTTGCGATCGCGCGTCATGATCACGATGATCAGCGCGGTCAGGATGCCGGCCCCAAGGCCTCCAACGAAGAGGTTGCCGCCGGCCGTATAGGCGATGGCCACGCCTGGCAGTACGGCGTGGGACAGCGCATCACCGAAGAAGGCGAGGCCGCGCGCCACCATAAAGCTGCCGACCACGGCGCTGAGACTGCCAACCAGCATCAGCGCCAGCAGACCGCGCTGGGCGAAACCGTAGGACAGAGGCTCCAACAGGGAGTCCAGGATCTCAATCATCCTGCAGTCCCACGGGTTCACGTAGGCTCGAAACGTGCAAAACACCGTCCTTCACGGGCAAGACTCCCGCTGAATCGCCATAGGCCTGGCGCAGAAGATCCGGTCGCAGCACTTCCTCGGGGGGGCCATCGGCCACCAGGGTGCCACGCATTAGAAGCAGCCGGTCGAAATCCCGGGCAGCCCGGCCCATGTCATGGGTTGCCATCAACATGGTGATGCCCTGTTCGCGCAAGAGTTCCAGCGCCGAGGTGATTTCGGCCGCGGCGGCCACGTCCACGCCGTTGAAGGGTTCATCCAGCAAGAGGATGTCGGCTTCCTGGGCGAGGGCGCGGGCGATGAGAATGCGTTGCTGCTGCCCGGCGCTGAGTTCGCCGAAAGCCCGGTCCGCAAATTCACCCAGTTGAAACAGGTCCAGCAGTTCGAGCGCCCGCTCAAGGTCCTTTTTCGGCCACCAGGGCAACCAGCGATTGCTGCGCGCGTGTCCCATGACGACGACGTCGTGGGCCGTGACCGGGAAGTTCCAGTCAATGGCGTTGCGCTGGGGAATGTGGCCGACCTGGACTTCCTTATCATGGCAGTCAATGCCGTGCACCAGCACTTCGCCGGTGTCGATCGGGATCAATCCGGCGATGGCCTGCAGCAAGGTGCTCTTGCCGGCGCCGTTGGGCCCGACGAGCGCCACGCAATCACCGGATTGCATGGTGAAGTTCAGTTGATCGATGGTGCGGGGGGCCCAAGGATAGCCTGCCCCGAGCTCCCGCACTACCAGCGCCGGGGGTTCCGGCACAATGCCAATTCCACTCATTAACTCATCTCATCGGACAGCGCTTCCACGATGGCCTCAACGTTGCTGCGCATGAGACCGATCCATGTGCCAATCGGGCTACTTTCCTCGCCAAGCGACTCCATGTCAAGGCTGACCAGAGTCGCGCCTGTTTCGGCGGCGACCTGACGAATGAGATCGTCGCTGGAAGTCGATTCGCCAAAGATGGCGGGCAGGTTGCGTTCCCGCACCAAATCGATCAATGCCGCCAGCTCCGCCACGCCCGGTTCGGCCATGGTGCTGCGTCCCGGCACGACGCTGCCGAGTTCCGCGAAACCGTAGGTGCCGGCGAAGTAACCGAGAGAGAGATGGTGGCTGACCAACAGGCGCAGCTCCACAGGCAGGGTCGCAATCAGGGGTAGTAGCTCTTCCTGTTCCAACGCCTCAATCTCATGCAGGTAGGCCTCGCTGCGCTCGAAATAGCCTTCCGCGTGAGCGCTGTCGTGTGTGGCCAGCACGTCCCGTACCGTCAGCGTCCAGTGCGCGATGTTACGTGGCTGCATCCAGAAGTGCGGGTCACAGCCGCCGAGCGCTTCGCAATCCACGGCGTACAGCGGCCCGGGGCTGGCCTCGTCATCCTGCAGGCGCAGGAAGCGATCGCCCAGCTCCATGTCGTGCTGCGCGCAGCGTTCTTCCGCGTCTTCGTGGATCACCATCTCGAAGTGGTCTTCTTCATGCTCGGGATGGACCTCGTCGGCGTGGTCGTCGTCATCCTCGCCCACGTGGTCCTCGTCGGCGTGGTCGTCGTCCTCGTCCTCGTGGTGATCTTCGTCGGCGTGGTCGTCGTCCTCATCCATGTGGTCTTCATCGCCATGGTCGTCGTCCTCGACTTCGCCATGTTCATGACCGCCATGTTCGCCGTGGTCATGTGTGTGGCCACCGGGGACGACCGCCACACATTCAGAGATCACGAACAACGAATCATCCTCAACGGCGACGCCAATGACACTGAGCAGACTTTCCTCAAAGTTGGCGCCATTGACGAAGACCAGGTCGGCATCCGCCAGCAGCCGCAGGGCGGCGGGCGTGGGTTGATAACTGTGAGGGTCCGAGCCACGGGGAATCAGGGACAGGACTTCGGCATCGTCGCCCGCGACGCGCGCGATGACGTCAGCCGCGATGCTGTGGCTGCCGACGATGGTGAGCGGCGTTTCCTGGGCGCTCAGGGACAGGCCCGACAACAGGCACAATGTGAGTAAAGTGTACAGAAGGCTTGCTCTTGCAAGGCGCACAACGATCCTCCTCAACAGTCACCAAAAAACGGCGTCCAAATGATACATCGTATCAATTGGACGCGCCAGTGTGAAAATACATTTCGTTGCAGGTTGACGCATCCGGCCAACAGGGACAGAATCACGCGCTAGGAAACCCGGAGCCACATGCGCAGGCACGCATCGTCAAGAACATTGTTAATCGTACCGGCTCTCAATGAGGCCGCCAATATTGGCAAGGTCGTGGCCTGCGCGCGCCAGCACCTGCCCGATACAGACCTGCTGGTCATTGACGACGGCTCCAGCGACGACACGGCCGCGGTCGGACGCGCGGCCGGCGCGACGGTGTTGTCGCTGCCCTACAACCTGGGCATCGGGGCCGCGGTGCAGACCGGCTTTGCCTTTGCCGAACGACACGGCTATGCGGTCGTGCTGCGCAGCGACGGCGACGGTCAACATGGCGCGGAAGACTTGTGCCGCTTGCTGGAGGCCCTTGAGGCGGACGATTGCGATATTGTGACCGGCACGCGTTTTGGCGTCCACGACGGTGGCCGCTCTGTGTCGCCTGGCCGTCGTCTTGGAATCGTGCTGCTGGCGGGGCTCATTTCACTCATTACCGGGCAACGAATCAGCGATCCAACCTCGGGCCAGGCGGCTTTTGCCCGCAGGGCGATCCGTCTGTTTGCGCGAGAGTATCCGCACGATTATCCGGAACCCGAGGGCCTCGTGCAGGCGCATCGCGCGGGCCTGCGTCTGGCCGAGTTGCCGGTGACGATGCGTCCGCGCATGGAAGGCCGGTCTTCCATCGGTCAGTTTGATGGCATGTACTACATGATCAAGGTCACGCTCGCGATTTTCATCAACCTGCTGCGTCCGCCGCAGCCGCGTTGAGCACGCGCTGAACCATGCGCGTGCTGATGTTGTCGCGGGCCTGCCTGGTGGGCATTTATCAGCCCAAGCTGGAGGAGATCGCCGCCCGCGGCGTGGAGTTGTTGACGCTGGTGCCGCCGTATTGGCGGGACGGCAGCGGCACCACACGCCTGGAGCGTCTCCATACGCGCGGCTATCGCCTGGAGACCACGTCAATTCGCGCCAACGGCCATTTCCATCTGCATCACTTTCCGCAACTGGGCAAGGCGCTGCGTGAATTCCGGCCGGATGTGCTGCACGTCGACGAGGAACCCTACAATCTGGCAGCCTGGCAGGCGCAGTGGCTGGGGCGCCGCGCCGGCTGTCGAACGCTTTTCTTTACCTGGCAAAACATCCTGCGGCGCTATCCGCCTCCCTTCAGCCTCGGTGAGCGCTACGTGTTGCGCGGCGCCGACCACGTTATCGCGGGCACGGCGGGCGCGGCCGACGTGCTGCGCGCCAAGGGTTACGGCGGCCCATTGAGCGTCATTCCCCAGTTCGGCATTGACCCGCAATACTTCCGGCCCGCGCAGTGCCGCCCGCAACGTCCCTTCACCATCGGTTATTTCGGGCGGCTCGTGGCTGAGAAGGGGCTGCGCGTGCTGTTGCAGGCTCTGGCGCAACTGGGTGGGGATACGCAACTGTTACTGGTCGGGGACGGGCCCCTGCGCGAGGACCTGGCTGCGCAGGCGCGTCAGGCGGGACTGGTCGAACGGCTGCGCTTCGACGGGTCGCAACCTTCGGCCGCCATGCCGGCGCATTACCGGCGAATCGATGTACTGGTGCTGCCCTCGCTGACGCGACGCAACTGGAAGGAACAGTTCGGACGGGTGTTGGTGGAAGCGATGGCCAGCGGCGTGCCGGTGGTCGGCTCAGACAGTGGCGCCATACCCGATGTCATTGGCGACGCCGGCCTGGTCTTTCCTGAGCGGGATGCGGCAGCCCTGGCCGCACAATTGCGTCGCCTGCAAGGGGAAGACGGCTTGCGCCGACAGTTGGCGCGGCTGGGCAGGGAAAGGGCCTTGCAGTGCTTCACGCATGCCGGCGTGGCCGAAGCGACGGTAGCGGTCTACCGACGGCTGACGGGGTCTTCGCCGCCGTCCTGACTCCCGCCCGATTCGGCGTCGGCGGTCGGGCGGGCAGCGCGTGGCCGCAAGGGTCGGGGCAATGTCTGAAACACCTTCGCCAGCAGGGCCCGGTCACCGGAGTCAAGCACAAGGGTCAGTCCTGGCAGATAAAGCAGCGTGCCGGTGAACATGGCCGCCAGCGGGCTCCAGAGTTGTGACACAGCGATCATCCAGGCAGCCAGCAGGAGAGTCAGCGCCAGAAGCGGCGGGCTGCGTTTAATCAGGGGTCGCCAGGCGGCTGCGGGTGTGCTGCGCAGCAGCATGATCAGCACCAGCAGCACGGACCCGAGGGAGGCAAGGGCAGCGCCGTTGACGCCCAGGCGCGGCAGGAGAAGCGCGTTAAGGGCGATGTTCAGGGACAGGCCCGCTACGCGCACGACCAACATGCGTCGCTGCCGGTTGCTGGTGATGAGCGCCTGGATATACACGTCGGCGACAAGACGCAGCATCCCGAACCAGACCAGGATGCGCAGGACGCCCGCCGTCGGCAGGAATGTTTCGCCAAAGAGCGGGACGGTGATTTCCGGCGCAAAAAGAGAAAGTAACAGGGTAAGTGGAAGGCTGGCCAGCAAGGTGAACCAGGCCAGGCGGCTGACGATGCTGTGCAGCGCGGGGCCGCTGGCGCGTGACATCATGGGGAATAGCGACGTCAGTACGGTGGTGCCCAGTAGCTCGATCATGCCAGTGACGATGACGAAGGCGGCTGTAAGCCAGCCGTTCTGCGTCTCGCCCAGCAGACGAATGGTCATCAGTTTGTCGGCGTGCAGCCAGACCAGGGACAGCAGGCTGGTGATCGCCAGCGGCAGGCTCTCGACCAGCAGGCGGCGTGGCAAGCCGCTTCGCAAGCCCGTCGGACGCAAGCCACCCCGCAACACCAGCCCCCAGAGCATGGCGGCGCGCGCCAGGCCCGCCAGAATGGTGGCGACGTAGAGGCCGGGAAGTCCGTAACCGCCAGCAAGGGCCAGGGCCGTCGCGGCCAGCAGCAGAAGCATGTGCAACACCGTCACCAGGGAAGTCGAGCGCATGCGTTCCTGTGCCAGCAGTTGCTCGAAACACAGGTTTCCCAGGGCGTCGACCAGCAGACTGACGGTCGCAAGGGCCAGCAGATTGCGGAATTCCGGATCGAAACCGGTGAAGGGCGCGATGAGGTTCAGTAGCAACCAGGCCAGCAGGGCCATGCAACTGCGCAGCCACAGCGCTGTGCCGAGATAGTCCCCGGCCCGCTGTGGCTGCCGCGTCACCTCCCGAATGATGATGGCGCCCGTGCCGAAGTTGGTGAAGGTAGCGCCAATGGCGATGAAAGAAGCGATGGCGCCGTAAACGCCGTAACCGGCTTCGCCGAGGAAACGGGCCAGCACCAGTTGCCACAGAAAGAGCAGTCCCCTGGCGATGACCGTTGACAGAGTCAGGGCGCTGACGTTGCGCAGGGTTCGCCGGGTGTCGGCCGGAGAAACGGCATTGCCGGCCGTCAAGTCTCGTCTCCCGCTTCCAGGCGCCATTGCGCCAGGACCGCTGTGGCCGCTTGCTCATCGTCCACGAAACGCAGGAGGCGTCGGCCGTCGCTGTAAACGCCATCCGCGCCGCCCAGCATCCCTGCAATCGTCGGCTCCAGGCCAATGACCAGCAAGCGGTTGCGCATGCGCGGGTGCAGCGCAATGCCCAGACTGCGAATGTGACCGAAGGCGCCGGCAGGCAAGTTTCCGGCCTGACGCAAATCAAGGACCAGTTCGACCGGGTCACCCGCCTGCGGCAGTTGCAGTGCCGCGCGTCGCATGCCCTTGTGCAGGTCGTTCCAGTTCCATGGCGGCGTCGGCAAGAGATACAGGACGTCGCCGCGTTCCTCGTCCAGGGTGCTGTTCAGCGGCACGGCTTTGACTGCAACAGATCGGACAGCCCCTCCGGCACCAACGGCGCGTCGCAGATCTCGTCCAGCGCAAGCCAGCGCGCAATGATGCGTCGTTGGCCTTCACGGCCTTCCACGTGCTCCCTTTCATAAATGCCAGGGTCGAGAAAGTCGGCATCGAAAATCAACAGCAACTCATGGCGGGGCTTGTCCCGAAAATTAAAGATGCTTTCCAGTGCGCCCAGATAGCGCGGTTCGCTGATCGCCTGCCCGAGTTCCTCGTTGATTTCCCTGACGACTGCCTCGGCACCGGTCTCGCCAAAGTCGATGCCGCCGCCCAGAGGCCGGTAAAAGCTGGCCCCGTTGCTGCGGTCGTGACCCCTGGCGACGAGGATGCGCCCATTGTGCCGGAATACGCAGAGCGCCATCGGACGAATACGGGACTTGCGCGCCATCAGCAATCCTGCGCCGCCTCGATCGCCGTCTCAATGCGCTGGTGCAGGTCGGCCAGGCGTTCGCAGGCATCATTTAATCCGGCGAGGTCCTCCCAACGCTCGATCAGCGGGCGCGCGGGGTGGCTGATGCGGTTGCGGATGCCCTGCAGGTCCATCGCCCTGCGGCACTGACTGTTGGACTCGAAGCCGAGCAGGTTGCGCACAACGTCATGTTTGCGGGCAATATCTGTGATGTCGCCCAGGTCCATCATCTGCAGCAGGTCCAGCTCAACGTCGCCGCGCGCCTGCCGCCCGCGGTCCGCCAGCAGCCGTTCCCGGCGCGACGCCGTGATGAATGGGAGAAAGTCAGCGTCGCCATCAAGCACCAGACGCAGCAAGCGGGCCAACTCCATCTCGAAATGCGCGACCAGCAGATAAACGTTGGCCCGCGCCGGGATCTTGTTGAGGTCCGCCGGAGCCACCAGGCCAACGACGGCGCTGGCCTGCAGCACGAGGAAGACGCGTTTCGGCTTTTGCGCGAAGAGCCTGATCAGTCGGAGGATGGAGGTATCGGTCGCCAGCAGCCAGTCGGCTGTAAGCGGCAGAGGCGCGGCGCCGGCGGCCAGGTCGTCGCGGCTGATGATGCCTGTTACGCCGTTTTCGTCCAGCACGGGGATGAAGGTCAGGTTGTGGGCGACCGCCGCACTCACCACGACGTCGCGGGGCTCGCCGGTGCGCCAGCAGGTTAACCGGTCGAGCGGAGTGGCGATGTCCAGCACCGTGTATTCCGGCTCGTGGCGTCGCTTCATCCGCTTCCCTGCAGGCACGTCTTCGGCCAGTGTACCACGCTGCCCTCCGCCCACGATTAGCCCTGGACGGAAAGTCCGGCGTCTATCCCATCGTGGGTCAGTCCGCCGTCATCATGGCTCCATTTTGGCCTGGCCAGGGCAATTGTGAGGCCGCAAACGGGCGATTATACTCGGCCCTCGAAGCAGGGAGGCCGCGCAAATGTGGGAATTCACTGCAAGGTCCCGGAAGGCGTTCTCATTCGAATTGCATGATTCTGCCCCGTCGTCGCGGCACCTCGCGCTGGACTCCGGTCTTTCCCCGCCGGTAGACCTCGCGTGAGCCACGACCGTCAACCCCGTCGTATCGCGCTGCTGCTGCCCTGCTGCATAGGCGACGTACTGATGGCGACCCCCACGCTGGCTGCCCTGCGTCGCGCCTGGCCGGGCGCGCACATCACCTGGGTGGCCGGTGGCGCCGCGAGGGCGCTCATCAGCGACCACGACCAGGTGGATGCCACCCTGGAGTGCGACCCCCTGCCCCAACGCTCACTGGCCTCGCTGTGGCAACTGCTGCAATTGCTGCGCGGCGGCCGCTTCGATCTGGTCCTGTCGCTGTCGCGTTCTCCAATGATTAGCCTGGCTGTCAGGCTGAGTGGGATTCCCTTGCGCGTCGGCCTGGACAGCGGTGGCCGCGGCTTTGCCTATAACCTGCGCGTGCCGCTGGCGCCGGGCGAGTTGCGCCATGAAGCGGAGATATACCTTGATGCAGCGCGCGCCCTCGGCCAGGACGTCAGCGACTGTTACGCGGGCATGCCCGTGCAGGATTCCTTGTGGCCGGAATTGCGGCAGGGGCTGCAAGAGGCGGGCATCGATCCACTGCGCTATGTCCTGTTGTTTCCCGCCGGCGGCCGCAATCCGGGAATGCAGCTCCTGCAGAAGCGCTGGCCGTCGGGGCGCTATGCCCTGTTGGCGTGTGAACTGGACATGGACGTCGTGCTGGTGGGCGGGCCGCGGGATGGTTCGGCGCTGGCTGAGGCGTGCGAAGGGGTCGGAAGGCCGACCCTGTGCCTGGCAGGTCAGTTGTCATTCGCGCAAATCGCCTTGCTTGCCCGACGCGCTGCGGTCAGCGTTGGCAACGACAGCGGCCTGACGCACCTGGCCGCGGCTGCCGGCGGGCGCACAGTCGCCATATTTGGTCCCAGTGATCCGCGGCGCTACGCGCCCTTTACGCCGGGTGTGCTGGTCCTGTGGAAGCCGGGGCCGCTGCCGCAAGCCGGCGTCAGCGCCGGCACCGCGCCAGGCTGGAACTGGCGGGAGCACGGCATCGGGGTAGAGGAAGTCTGTTCGCGGGTGCGGGAATTCGTGGCTACCAGCGCGTCGACCTGAAGGTCCAGCCCGGGTTTACCTTCTGCATCTCGACCTCGTCGTCACGGCGCTGAAGACCGCTGGCCAGGTACTGTTCATGCAGACGCGCCAGCTGTGCGCGGTCCAATGAAATACCCAGGCCGGGCTTACTGGATACCGCAACCGCCCCTTCCTCAAAGTCGATGCGCCCGCCTTCAAGCACTTCCTCGTATTGCCAGGGATAATGCGTATCGCAGGCATAGGTCAGGTTGGGCACTGCCGCGCCCAAATGCACCATCGCCGCCAGCGAAATGCCGAGATGGCTGTTGGAGTGCATGGACAGACCGCGGCCGAAGGTCTGGCAAATGCGCGCCAGTGCCAGCGAATTGCGCAGGCCGCCCCAGAGATGATGGTCGCTGAGGATGATGGCCTCGGAGCCCAGGCGCAGGCTGCCGGGCAGGTCGGCGAAGGAGGTGGTGCACATGTTGGTCGCCAGGGGCAGGTCCAGCGCCCGCGCCACGGCCGCCATATCTTCCTGGCCACGCGTCGGGTCCTCAAAATATTCGAGGATGTGCTCCATCTGTTTGCCGGCGCGGATGGCGGTTTCCACGCGCCAGATGGCATTGGGATCGTGTCGCAAGGGCACTTCTGGCCCGAAAGCCTCGTGGAGGGCCTGCATCGCGGCCACTTCGGCGTCGGGCTCGAAGACGCCACCCTTCAGCTTGATGGACCTGAACCCGAATTCGGCGCACATGGCCTGCGCCTGGGCCACCACGCCGGCCGGATCGAGGGCGGCCGCCTGACGCGCCGCAGCCCAGCCCATCGCCTGCGGATCGGTGGCGAATCCGAGAGGGCCGCCGGCGCCTTCGAATTTGTAGAACAGGTAAGCGGCGAAGGGGACGCTGTCGCGCACGCGGCCGCCCAGCAGGTCGCAAACCGGTCGACCGAGCGCCTTGCCCAGCAGGTCAAGACTGGCGACTTCCACAGCGCTGAGCGTGTGCATGAAGACGCGATCATCCCAGGGCGCGTCGCCCCGCCGTTCCTCTCCGATGCCCAGATGCGAGCGCAGCGTGGGATCGAGGGTGTTGAATTGAAAGGGGTCCCGGCCAACGAGGACCTCGCGCGCGGCGTTCAGGGCCGCCTGACTCTCCACACTGCCCGGAATCTCTCCAAGGCCGTAGATGCCGTCGTCACTGACCAGTTCGACGATGAGACGCAGGGCATAAGGCGCGTGCAGGCCGGCCGCATTCAGCAAGGGCGGGTCGCTGATGGCGACGGGCGTGACGTGCATGTCGGCAATGTGCATGGTTAACCCTCCAGTGCTGATGCGTCCTGGTCGCGGCCGGGGACTACCCTGAGGACCATTTCGTCACTGGCCTGATTGCCCACTTCATCGTAGGCTACCGCGCGAAACACGTCCATGCCGACTCCCTCTATCTTCCAGTCGAAACCCCAGGGCCAGACGCGGTCGATACCCAGCAGGTGGCCGTTGCGATAGAACTCCACCCGCTCGACCGCGAGGTTGTCCTGCACACCGGCGTTCAGATGAATTTCGCGCAGGGCAGGCCACAGGAGTTCAAGGTTGCCCGGCTCCAGTTTCAGTGATGGCGCCTGGTTGTCTACTGTGACCTGCCGTTGCTCCGTTTCACGACTGCCGTCGGAACGCACGACGGTCAAACGCAGGCTGTGCAGGCCGCTGAGGCCTTCTGTATCCCAGGTGCCGAGCAGTCCGGACGCGAATGGCGTGTTGCGTCCGGCGCCGATGGACTGCCAGCGCTGCGGATTCAGGCCCTCGCCCTGTTCCAGCAAATAGTAATTCAGGCCCTGCGGGTCGATATTGCCGTGGATTTCGACCAGGCCACCTACCCAGGCGAAGGGCAGGGGCCGCGAAAGACTGGCGACATCCTGGCCTGGTTCATCCAGCAAATCCGGCGCCAGGGGCTGGTCGTTGGCCAGCCACCAGGCAAGGGCCTCCGGCGGAGGAACAAACCAGGCCCGCTGGCCCAAAAGCTCCGGCGCCGTGTTTACGGTTGCCAGGCGCCTGTTGGCGCTGTTGATGGCGAATAGCTGCCAGTGGTTGTCCACCTGCTGCGGTTCCAGGCCCGCGATGAAGTGTTCGCGGTAAGTTGGGCAGATGCCGTTGGGCAGCAAGCCGGAACGCTCGCATACTTCCAGTTCGATGATGTTGTCCGGCGGTAGCCAGACTTCCGCCGACTGTCCTTCGTGCAGCAGGAGCATCATCGCATGCCAGAGATGGGCCGCCGGTCCACTGAGGGGCGCATCCGCGCTCATGGGGTCGTTCTCGCCACGCCCCATTTGGACCCCGACCAGATGACCCGGGCTGTAACCCAGGGTCCATGCAACCTGACGCTGGCCGCTCATGCCACTGACGACGGCGGCTGGCCGTGCCACGTCCAGCAAGCGCACGTCCGCTTCCCCCAGCACACGAACCCGCGCCGCCTGGTCGGCCAGCACGTCATTGACCAGAAAGCCCAGTTCACTGGCGAAACGCGACGTGCAGTCCGGTGCCTGGCTGCAGGGCAGGTCGGCTGAACCTTGTGCCTGCCACAGGACCCTTCCTCCGGAGTCTTCAATGGCCAGCACACTCAGGGGAGCAGGTCCCTGCGGGCCGGCGGATTGCCCCGGCAGCAGGCCGCGCTGTTCGCCCTGGGTGGCAAACAGGGCGTAGCTGCCGGCTGCATCCAGCAGGGAGACCGCGCCGCCCCGTTCAAGCAGGGAAAGGTTTGCACCGGTCACCGCATCCAGGCCGGTCAAACCAAGGCTGCCGGCGCGCGCCAGGACATTGGCGAGGCGCAATTCGTTGGCCAACTGGATGGCCGGCGGCAGGAGGCCGGCACTCATGGCGTCGCGCAAGGGCAAGGGGCCGCGGAAGAGACCGTCAATATTTGTCGGCGCATACAGCAAGCCTTCAATGTCGCCGGGAATTTCCAGCGGGACGTCCAGCATCATGTCAGCGGCGGTCCTTCCCGTGCGGAAGGCCTCAAAGTAAACGTAGGGCTGCAACAGGGGGCCCGGCGGATGGCGCCGGTCGGCCGCCTTGCCCGTCATGGCGAGCAACTCGCCGTTGCGCACGTCGAGAATGACCAGCGCGGCCTCTGTTGGTGGCGCCTCCATGACTGGCGCGAGCGGCAACAGGCCTTCATTTTCACACTCGTTGGCCCCGGCTGTCGCTGCCAGGCGGTCCAGATGCAACTGCAGCAGGCAGGTAGCCCTTTCCTGAAGTGCGAGATCCAGTGTCGTCAGAATGCGCAGGCCGCCCTGGGCCAGCATGCGCTCACCATCCAGGCCCAGAGAGTCGAGGATGACGCGCGCCTGTTGCAGGGCCAGATCGCTGAAATCCGGCGCCGTACGCGACGACGAATCCCTTTGAGCCAGCACGGCTGTTTCCCGCCTGAGCGCGGCGGTGGCTTCACGCGCGTCAATATGGCCGGCCCGCAAGAGGTCGTAAAGAAGCTCGTCCTGGCGCCGGCGCGCCGCGGACTCTGCCTGCAAGGGGTTCATTTCCGGCTCGGGCGGGATGGCGGCGAGCAGGGCGACTTCGTCCAGTGCGAGCTGTGTGGCCGCTTTGCCGAGGTAAAGTCGCGCGGCCGCTTCGATGCCCCAGGCATCGTTGCCATAGTGGTTGGTGTTAAGGTGCCATTCCAGCAGGTCCTCGCGCGAATGCAATCGCTCCAGTTCGGCGGCGATCACGATTTCACGGTCGCTTGTCAGGGCGCCGGGTGGCGCCACCGGCGCAGAGTACAGGGTGCGCGCCAGCCTTGTGCCCAGCGTATCAACGCGAATCGTTTCGCCAAGGGCATCTTGCCAGAGCTGAACGCCAAGAGTCACAGGCGATGTGGCCGGGCGTTCAAGAAAGTCCGGGTCTTCACTGAGCAGCGTCGCCGCGATCAGTGACTCTGGCAGTTCCTCCAGGCTACGCCAGCTTCGCACGCTGCCGGCAAAACCACCGGCGCTGAGCAAGACCGTTTGCCCGTTGCGGTCGTAGAGGTGCGAGGGGCCTTCATTCGTCACAGCCTGGCCGCTGGCCGGCAGGGGCGGCAAGGCATTAAGGGCCTCACCGTACATCCACCATGCGCCGGCCGCCGGTAGCAGCACGAGAAGTGCGAGAAACAGCAACAGGACGCCCAGCCCCAGCCCGAGGCGCAATTGACGCCCACTGTGCCGGACGCGCCGTCGGCGCCGTCTGTGCAGTAGCCGAATCGCCGCTGTCAGCGTTCACTCCCCTTCCTGAAACTGGCCGGGCCAGTATAGCAAATGCCAACTTTGTGACGGGGCATTCTGACATTCCTCGTCCCTGCCCAGGCTGCTATACTGGCCGCAGGGGGATGGATGTGTCCCGGTGGATGCCCCGGTCTTCAAAACCGGTGGCGGGTTGCGCAGAGCAGGCCGCGGTGGGTTCGACTCCCATCCATTCCCGACCCGGCGCGTGATACAAGGAGCGTCCCGTGAGCGCGACAATCGTCGTCGTTGGCAGCTTCAACCTGGACATGATCACCACCATGGAGCGTCTGCCCAAACCTGGCGAGACGGTACAGGGGAGGCGTTTCAGCACCGGACCCGGTGGCAAGGGCTCTAACCAGGCGGTGGCAGCGGCCCGCCTTGGCGCGGAAGTCAGCTTTGTGGGCCGCATCGGCCACGACCCCTGGGGCGATGTCGCCCTCGCCTGCTGGCAGGAAGAGGGGATCAACACCGACCACGTGGGCCGCGATGCCGAACTGGCCACAGGCGTCGCGCCGATCTGGGTGGATGACGACGGCGAAAATGCCATCGTATGTGCCCTGGGCGCCAATCTGGCGCTGACAACGGAGCACGTCGACGCGGCGACCGATCGCATCGCCGCCGCCGACATACTCGTGCTGCAGCTGGAAGTGCCGCTGGATACCGTGGCCCATGCGCTGAAACTTGCGCAGAAACTGGGCGTTCCCTGCATCCTGAATCCGGCGCCGGCCCGGACCTTGACGCCGGAGATGCTTGCGCTTGCCAGTTGGCTCACGCCCAACGAGACTGAACTCGCCACGCTTTATGGCGAGACGCCGGAGGACTTGCGGCCGCTGGTCACGCATGGGGGTCAGACGCTCATCCAGACGATGGGAGCGGCCGGGGCACGCTGGGCGACGCAGTCCGGGACCGGTCAGGTGCCCGCCTTTGAGGTCGAGGTGCTGGACACGACCGGCGCCGGCGATGCCTTTAACGGCGGTCTTGCAGTGGCGCTGGCGGAAGGGCGGGAGCTGGAAGATGCCTTGCGCTTTGCCAACGCCGTGGCAGCGCTTTCTGTAACCCGACCCGGCACGGCGCCGGCCATGCCAGGGCGCGCCGGGGTCGAAGCCCTGCTGGCCAGGGGCTGAAATCGATCATTGCAGCGCGAACAGGATAAGCGGGACCAGCACGCCAACCAGCGCGCCCCCCAGCAACTGCGCCAGGTTGTGACGCCCCAGTCGCAGACGGGCCGCCGCCACCAGCAACCACAGCGGCGATAATGCCAAAGCCCAAACCGGACCAAAGAAGGCCCAGGCGGCCACCAGCACGCCGGTCATGCTCATCATGTGCATACTGACTTGCCAGACGAGGGTGATGAGCGCGATGGCTGCGATCAGCGCCAGGCTGCAAAGCGCAAGGAAGGGCATCGCGCCCGGCGCTTCCGTGCTGCGCAACAACCACCAGGCGATGGCCGTGCAGGCGATGGAGACGAGGAAGGGTCGTCGCCGCTGTTCGCGCAGCGGCATGTCCAGCGAAGTGATGTGTCCCCGTCGCACCATCGCGACGACGTAAAGCATGGGCAGCAGACTGACAAACAAAATGTAAATGCCGGCGTTCACCAGACCCTGGGACAGGGAGCCGGCATCGCGCAGCGAAACCGGCAGGGCCATCAACGCCCAGACCGGCGGCGGACTCAGCAAGGCGGAGACGAGGCGCGGCCAGTTCACTGTGGCCCGGCGATGGATGCGAGCGACTGATAAAGACTTGCATAGCGTTCCGCCACCTGTCGCCAGCTGTAGCGCGATTCAACCCGTTGCCGACCGGCCAGCGCCAGACGCTCTCTCAAACCGGCGTCCTCCAGCAACGCGCGGACCGCGGCGGGGAAGCCGTCGCGCGCAGCCAGCCAGGCATGTCGGCCATGTTCAATGGCGATGCCGTCGGCGCTGAGGGGCGTCGCCAGCAAGGGGCAACCTGAGGCCAGCGCTTCCAGCACCTTGTTCTTGATGCCGGCGCCCATCCGCAGGGGACTGACGTACAACGTCGCGCGAGTCAACCAGGGCCGCAGGTCCGGCACGCGGCCGGTGACCTGCACCTGGTCCCCGGCCAGGGCGCGCAGCGCGTCCGGCGGCGCATTGCCCACCAGCCACAGTTGCAGCTCCGGGTGCTCCCTGCGCAGGCGGGGATACAGGTCGCGGGCCAGCCAGAGGGCGGCCTCTGCATTGGGTTCGTAGCTGAAGTTGCCGGTGAAGAGCAGGCTCGCGGAATCGCGCCGACCGTTTGAGGGCCGGAAATGGTCGGCATCGACGCCATTGGGAATCACGTCCCAGTCCAGCGCCGGGTTGATGGCCTTTAATTCGGCGCGGTCCTGGTCGGAAACGACCACGCGACGCCCGAAGGGTGCGTACATCCAGGATTCGAAACGCCGGGCCAACAGGCGTCGCAGGCGGAGCGCAGGCGCCGGACCGCTTTCGGCTTCCAGCGCGCGCCGCAGGTAAAGGCTGTAGGACTCGTAGGGCGTGATCAGGGCGGGGACTCTGCCGACCGCGTGGCGATACTCGCTGACCTGAATGCCGCCGAAGAAATGCGCGCAATCGTAGGCATTGCCGGCAACCTGCCGCTCAATGGCGCGCCACATTTCTGGCGAAGAGGCATCCGCAGCCTGGCGCGGAAAACGCGAGCCCGGCAACAGCAGGCGACGAAGCAAGGTGGCCGGCGAACGGGCCGGCTCGTCCAGCAACCTGACCGTGGCGAAATGGGCGCGATAGTGATCGGGGTCGTCATGGTCTGCCGGCTGGTTGGCGAAGGCCAGCAGGTCAATGACGTGCTCGCGCCGGGCAAGTTCGCGCGCCAGATGCCAGACGATAAGCCGGTCGCCGAGGTGCAGCGGCCAGGGCGGACAACGCGAAATGAGCAGGACATGAGGCATCGTCGCCATGATAGCACAGGGTCTGTTCAGGCCTGCGGGCCAGCGCTATCATGCTCGCCACCCGGACAGGAGTAGAACATGCGCGGACTGCTGAAGATCATCCTTGCCTTGGCGATCGTTGCCGTTTTTGCTCTGGTCGCACTTGCGGCTGTGATTGTCGTGCGGGAAGGTCCGGAGGGTCTCGCTGGCGCTGTCAACGCCTTCATGGCCTTCATTCAGGACGATCAGGAGCAAGCCAGCGGTCCGGTCACGGCGCCGGGCCTGGCGGAAGAAGCGGGGGCCCGGGTCTTCCGCATCGTACAGGAGGAATCGGAAGTCCGTTTCCTGATCGACGAGGTGTTGCGCGGAGCCGACTTCACGGTTGTCGGCGCGACGGACCAGATCGCCGGCGACCTGCGCGTCGACAGCGGCAATCCGGCCGCGTCGGAAATCGGCCTGATTCGCATCAATGCGCGCACCCTGGCCACGGACAACGGCAATCGCAACCGGGCCTTGCGCACCTTCATCCTGAAGTCGGCCGAAGACGAATTCGAATACGCTGAATTTGAGACGATGGAATTGACCGGCATGCCGGAGAGCGTCGCCGTCGGCGAGGCATTCGACATTCAAATCCTGGGTGAATTGCGCATCGCCGGCACGACGCAAGACCTCGTCTTTGACGCCAGCATCACGCTGGAGAGCGAGGAGCGGCTAAGCGGATCAGCGCGCAGCGCCCTGAGCCATGCCGACCTCGGCCTGACCATCCCCTCCGTGCCCTTTGTTTCGGACGTGGCCGAGGAGGTCAGGCTTGAGATCGACTTCGTGGCGCTGGCCGTCATGGATGACGGAGATCAGGCCTCGGCTTCGGGCTGAGCGGCGCCCAGTTCGCGGTCCAGCAGGAAGAGGCCCGGGCCGTAATCGCCCACCAGTTTCAGGTCCTGCACGGCCGCGTCGACCAGGGCTTCTTCCTCCACCTGCTCGTCCACGAACCACTGCAGGAAGCTGAAGGTGGCCTGGTCATTCTCCTGGCTGGAAAGCAGGACCAGGTCGTTGATGAGTTGCGTGACATGCTGTTCGTGCTTCAGCGCGCTCTGAAAGACATCCAGCGGCGACTCCCAGTCGATTTGCGGCTGGTCAAGGGGCAGCAGCAGCACACGCCCGTTGCGTTCGTTGATGTAGTCGAGGATCTTCATCGCATGTACCATTTCCTCGTCCGCATGATTGCGCATCCAGGCGGCAAAACCGCGCAGGTCGCGATACTCGAACCAGGCGCTCATCGACAGATAGGTGTAGAAGGCGCCCAGTTCCGCATTGATTTGCCTGTTCAGCGCTTCTTGCATCGCCTCGTTCAGCATTTTGTTTCCCTCACTGGCGTGTTAATCGGGCAAAGTTAAACCATGTAAATTGTATCATAACATGGCATTATCTGTCACAGTTAACCATTAGACATTTCAACTTCCCGATCCGTTTGACGCAGGAGTCTCCCCATGAATTGCACCGTCCATCTTGTTCGCCACGGCGAGGTGTATAACCCGCAGCACATCACGTACGGGCGTCTGCCCGGCTTTGGTCTCAGCGAGCGCGGCCAGGAGCAGGCCAGGGCCGCCGCCCGGTGGTTGCAGGAACGTCCGCTGGATGCGCTCTATTGCAGCCCCATGCAACGGGCCGGGGAGACTGCGGCCATTCTGGCGCCGGCCTCGGGCTCCCTGCCGCCACAGGTGGACGAGCGCCTGAACGAGGTGTTCACACCCTGGCAGGGGCGGCCCCTGCTGGAATTGCTCAAACGGGACTGGGACCTGTACAGCGGCAGCGGACCGGAATACGAGCAGGCGGAGGACGTGGCGCGTCGGGGTCAGGACTTTTTGGCTGCCATGCGCCGCGCCTGGCCGGGCGGGGAAGTGGCCGCGGTCACCCATGGCGACATCATCGCGTTTTCGATTGTCCTCGCCGCCGGGGACCCGCCGGATGTCAAGCTCAAGGCACACATGCCCAATTATGGCGTCAGCGACGACTACCCGGAGACGGCCTCGATCAGCAGTTTCCAGTGGCGCACGGCGGACCCGGACGAATTGCCAACTTTCACTTACCGGCGACCCTGGTAGCCGGGCCGCGGGCAGGCAGCAGGGCAAGCATCGCCGCCAGCGTGATGCCGGCGATGCCCCACAGCAGCGGGCCGTAGCTGCCGGCCAGCGCGTGGATGGCGCTGGCAGCGACCGGCGCGACAGTGCCCGCAAGAGTAAGAAAAACGACCATGACGCTGCTTGTGCGCCCGAAACGCGCGTGACCAAAGCGCTCCGCCAGCAGGGCCGGCCTTAGCAGCGTGGCGGAACCGACGGACGCGCCAAACAAAAGCACGAAGAGCCAGATGCGCCAGTCGGCGGCGGGCAGCAACAGGAGCAACAGGGCCAGCAACTGCAGCGCGAGGGAAAGCGCGGTCAACCTGAGCAGCGACAGGCGCCCGGCGAAGGGCGCGAATGCCAGGCGGCCCAGGACCTGGGCGGCGCCGATCAAACCGGCGCCGGCTGCCGCCAGATTGTCATCCACGCCCTGCTCCAGCAGAAAAGGGACGAAGTGTACGCGGATGGCCGTGCCGGCCAACATGGCAAGCGAAAAGGCTGCGGTGAGCGACCAGAAGACGCTGCCGCGCAGAATTTCACCGGGGGTCTGAATGGCGGTCTCCTGTGCGCGCTCGGGGTCTTCACCGGCTCCGTCCGCCTGCAGTCCGATGTCAGCCGGTCGCCGGCGCAGCACCAGGGCGTGCAGGGGGATGGTCGTCACGGCCAGCAGGATGGCGAGCAGCAGGACACTATGGCGCCAGCCATGCTGTTGCAGCAGCGAGTTGGCCAGAGGCAGGAAAATGGTGCTGGCAAAGCCGGCAACGACGGTGATCAGGGCCAGCGCCCGGGACCGCTCTCGCAGGAACCAGTTGGCGATGACGGTGAAGGCCGGCTCGTAAAACAGGGCCGCCATGCAAACGCCGAGTCCAGCCCAGACCAGATAGAACATCGCCAGGTCGCTGGCCTGTGACCACAGGACCAGCAGGGCGCTGGCCAGCAAGGAGCCGGCGCTCATCAGCAGGCGCGCGCCGTGGCGATCGATCCAGATGCCGACCGGCACGGCCACGGCGCCGCGCAGCAGCAGCGCCAGCGAAAAGGCGCCGGTCAATTCGGTGCGCGACCAGCCGGTGTCCAGTTCCATGGGGCGGATGAAAACGGCGAAGGCGTAATAGAGGATGCCCCAGGAGATGGTCTCGGTAATGGCCAGGGTCAGCGCGATGCGCCAGCCATAGTAGCTGTGGCGCATGGCGCGCAGCCATCTCACGGGTCCGTTTCCGTCTTTTCGCTGGCGATCTGTCCGCCCGCGATGCGCAGTACGGAAGCGTGCTGCAGGAATACCGGCGTGAAGATGTCCAGTTCGGTGGTGGTCAGCAGGGTCTGGGCCACGCCGTCGAGGCGTTCCAGCAACCAGTTGCGGCGGCTTGAATCCAGCTCGGCCACCACCTCGTCCAGCAGCAGCAGGGGCGGCTCGCCAATACGCGCCTGCATCCAGTCCAGTTCCGCCAGCTTGAGCGCCATCACCGCCGTGCGCGCCTGACCGCGACTGCCGTAAAGGCCGGCGTCGTGGCCATCAATGGCGATGCGCAACTCGTCGCGGTGCGGGCCGCTGAGCGTGAAGCCGCGGCTGATAGAGAGCGAGCGTTCCTCCTCAAGCCGGGCAGCGTATTGCGGCGCGATGTCCTTCGCTTCCATTTCGCGGTGCAGGTCCAGGCCCTGCGATTCGAAGGAGAGTTGACCATCTCCGGCGACGGTGGGCGCAAAGCTGGGCTGGTAACGCAGCGACAGGGTCTCGCGCCCGCCGGTCAGGTCATGATGCGCGCGGCAGGCGGTCTCTTCCAGCTCGCGCAGAAAGCGCTGGCGCGCGGCAATGATGACGGCGGCGGCCTGTACCAGTTGCGCGTCCCAGAAATCCAGTTCGTGCGGCGCGGCGCGGCGCTCCTGGATGCGGCGTAGCAGGGCGTTGCGTTGGGGCAGCAACTTGCCGAAGCGGGTCATGGCCTCAAGGCAGGCAGCGTCGACCTGGCCCAGGGTGTTGTCGATGAACTGGCGTCGGTCCGCCGGCGAGCCCTCGACCAGCGCCAGGTCGCGCGGCAGGAAAAGCACGACGTTGAGGTGACCGACCAGGTCCATCACGCGTTTGTCGGCGCCGTTGAGGCGCAACACCTTCCTGAAGCGGGGTGTCGCCTGGCCGCTGTCCTCCAGCATCAGGGTGACTTCCAGACGCTCCAGCGGGCTGTGGCGCGAACTGACGTCGGCGGCAAGGCGGGCGTAGGGGATGGGCTCTTCCTGGGCGCGCCAGTGAATCAACTGGCGGTCGCTGCTGCTCCAGGGGGAGCGCGAAAGGGCGAGGTAGCAGATGGCTTCCAGCAGGCTGGTCTTGCCCTGGGCATTGGCGCCGTGGATCAGCGTGGTGCCCGGCGGCGGGCTCCATTCCAGGCGGGCGTAATTGCGGAAATTGCCAAGCGAAAGGTGCTCGATGCGCATGGGGGCACGGTCTGCCGCACTGCCGGGACGCAGCAGGCGATTGTAGCGTTGCGGCGCGGGCCTTGCACAGGACTTGACATCAACGAACATTTGTTCTATTGTGTTCGTAACGTATGTCAACGGGGGTTCGCGTCATGGCCCGCATGACCCGCAGTATCCTGCACCTTGATCTGGACGCTTTCTTCTGCGCCGTGGAGGAGTTAAACGACCCCTCGCTGACGGGCAGGGCCTTTGCCGTGGGTGGCCAGCCGGGAAAGCGCGGTGTGGTCGCCTCCTGTTCCTGGCCGGCGCGCAGGTACGGCGTGCGCTCGGGTATGCCCATGGGCGAGGCCCTGCGGCTTTGCCCGCATTTGCTGGTCGTCTCGCACAGCTTTGGCAACTATGGTGAGGTCTCTGCGCGGGTCATGGCTCTGGCGCACGAGCTGACGCCGATGGTCGAGCCGGTCTCGATCGACGAGGCCTTCCTCGATATCACCGGGCTGCCGGGCGACCCCACGCTGATCGCGCGCGCGTTGCAGGAGCGCATCCAGCGTCAGTTGAACCTTCCCTGTTCCATTGGCGGTGGCAGCAACAAGCTGATCGCCAAGATGGCCACCAACGCGGCCAAGGGCGCCGGCAGCGGCGACGCGCCACCGCGCGCCATCAGGGTCATCCCGCCGGGCGCGGAGGCGGATTTCCTCGCGCCCCTGGCGGTGGAGAATCTCTGGGGTTGCGGCCCGAAGACGACGGAAAGTCTGCGGGAGATGGGCGTAACCACCATCGGCGAACTGGCGCGCCGGCCGGTGCGCGACCTCGTCCGGCGATTTGGCAAGTTCGGCTATGACCTGGGTCAGCATGCCCGCGGCATCGACGAGCGCATCGTTGAATCGACCTTTGTCACCAGGTCGGTGGGGCACAGCAGCACCTTCCTGCGCGACCAGCGCGAGGCCTTGCCGATTCGCCGCAAACTGCGCGACCTGGTGGAGCGCGTCGGTCTGCGTTTGCGACGCCAGCACCTGCGCGGCAAGACCGTGACGCTCACGCTGCGCTGGTCCGATTTCACGACCGTCATGCACCAAACGACGCTGCCGATGGCCATTAACGACGACCTGCTGATCTGGCAGGCGGCGGAAGCGCTTTTTGACAGTTACTGGCCGCGCGGCCGCCCGCTGCGCCTGGTCGGCGTGCGCGTCAGCGGCCTGGAACCCGACAGGGCGGGACGGCAACTGGAGTTGTGGGAAGCGCCGCGGGAACTGGCGCTGCAGGCGGCCATTGACAACATCCGCAACCGTTTCGGCGATGGCTCGCTGCGGCGCTGCAGCGCCATGGGCAAGTCCGGCAGCTACGAAGCGCCCGCGCAGGTCTTCCGCATGAATAACGGCCGCAGCAGTTCAGCGGCGCGGGCGTAGCTACGGCAGGAGACGACGCAGGGCGGGGACGATGCGGGCGGCGGCCAGACTGCGGTGACTGGCGCGCTGCTTGACGTTCTCCGGCAACTGCGCCCAGGAGCGATCCGACCCCTGTGGAATGAAAATCGAATCGTAGCCGAAGCCGGCCGGGCCGGGCATCTCCGCCAGCGCGATGCGCCCTTCATACTCGCCGCGGGCCAGTTCCAGACGCGCGCCCCAGGCGAGGGCGATCACACAGACGAAGCGGGCTCTGCGCTGCGCCGGCGGCAAATCACCCAGCGCGTCCAGCAACTTCCTGCGCCGCTGCGCCATATCCAGGCCAGGGCCGCCCCAGCGCGCCGGATAGATGCCGGGCGCGCCATCCAGCGCGTCGACGAAGAGGCCGGTGTCGTCGGCGAGGGCCGGCAGATCGCTGTGGGCGGCCCAGACCCGCGCCTTGTGCGACGCG
This sequence comes from Aggregatilineales bacterium, assembly GCA_963667305.2. Lineage (GTDB taxonomy): Bacteria > Chloroflexota > Anaerolineae > Aggregatilineales > Phototrophicaceae > JAGWBD01. The sequence goes on from CAXXWG010000034.1 coordinate 64,723, forward strand.
TTGGCTTCAAGGCTGTCGCCGTCCTCGGCGACCTCAAGGTCCTGCAGGCCCAGGTCCGCCGGAGTGACCAGTTGCAGGGGCAGCCCGGCCAACAGCTCGCGATACTCCTGCAGTTTGCCGGCGTTGCCGGTGGCGATGAGCAGGGAGGTCAGGGGCTGATCCTCCGCGTCAGGTTGAGAATGTAGCCGCCCGCCGTGTCGGTCGCGCCATCGTCGCCGCTGTAGCGGGTGGCCTCCACCAGGTAGATGCCGTCGGCCGGTAGTACATAGTCGCCGATGCGGGCGTTACGGCCCGGCCCGGTATCGTCGTCGCTGACCAGCAACTGTTGTTCCGCATCCCGCAGGTTGAGCACGGCGTCAAGGTTGCCGCTGTTGCGGTCCATGGTGATGGTGACGACGTCGTCAGCGCCGCCCTGAATGGCATACAGGCGCGCGGGCGTTTCGTTGTCAAGGCGGGCTTCGACGGCCCGGTCCCAGGCGAGCAGCTGCGTCCCGGCCGGCAGGTCTTGCAGCACGAGGTCGGGCAGCATCAGTTCCAGGCGGTAAGGGCCGCTGGTCTGACCCGCCGCCATTTCAAAGCGCGTGGCCGTGATCGTGTACAGGCCGTCGGCGGGCAGGAGAAAGTCCTTGATCAGGGCGTTTTTGCCGCCGCCGCCGTCGTCGTCGCTGGCCAGTTCACGCCCCTGGCTGTCGCTCAGCAGCAGCAGGGGGTCAAGCGCGCCGCCGGCCCGTTCCATGCGAATGCGCACCCGTTCTTCGGCCTGGCCGGCGAACTGGTAAAAGCGTTGATGCTGTTCGTCGTCCAGACTGCCACGACCGCTGATGCCGGGGCGGATGGGGATGGCGGTGGCCGCTGTGGTGCCCAGTCCGCTGAAAAGGGCCTCGTTCAGCGAAAGCACGAAGTTGCCGCTGCTGGTGCCGGCTTCCTGACCGTAACGGGAGGCCAGAATCCGGTATTCGCCGTCGGCCTCGACCAGGAAGTCACCGATGCGACTGTCGCGCGGGGCCGGGCCGTCGAGGGCGTCGTCGTTGGTGGCCAGCACCTTGCCGGCGTTGTCCTGCAGTTGCAGCCAGGGGTCCAGGTCGCCCGAGGCCCGCCGCAGGCGCAGATGCACGACGTCGCCGCGGCGCGCATGGAAGCGGTAGGCGACAACCGGCGTCTCCTGCGAAATGCGATTGATGACCTGGTCGCCATAGCGCAACACACTGCCGGCGTTGGAACTGACGCCGATCTGCTCCAGGCCCAGCCGGAATGAACCGGAGGTGGTGCCGAGGGCCTGGCCCAGACGCATGACGACCACCGTGTACGGTCCGCTTGCGGGCAGGCTCAGCGGCGCGATGAAGGGCACAAGGCCGTCGTCGCTGTCGTCGTCGGCGGCCAGCACCTGTCCCTCGCCGTCCAGCAGCAGGAGCACGGGGTCAAGATTGCCTTCTGTCACTTCCAGCTGCAGTTCGATGACCTGACCCTGCAGGCCGTCAAAGGTCCAGGCGACACGGGGCCGGCGATCGTCAATCTCGCCATCTACCGATGCGCCAACAGTTAACGTGGCGCTGCCCTGCGCCTGCAGGGCGTTGACGCCGGACAGCATTGGAACGAGCAACAGCAGGAGAGAGGTGAGTCGGCGCACGATCCTGCGGCTGCGCCTCAGTTGTCGCGCCGGTCCAGCCAGACTGGCAACTCAAGCGCCTGGGCGATATAGAGGGCGACTGCCTGCGCGTTACTGTTGCAGTGCCAGGAATGCAACTCCGAGACGCCGGGTTCCAGAGTGACGGATTCGCGCGCCAGCAGGCGCAGTTGACGGCTGTGCAGCAGGTACTGAAAACGTCCGTTGCTGAGATGCAGATTCAACTCGGCATGCGTGGGCGCGGCGGCGCCACGGCGCTTTTGGCGCAATTCCGTCACGTAGAGGGACTGGATTTGCCCAATGCGTCTGCTCCAGAGCACGCGCATACCGTGGCGGGCGCGAATCTGCATTTGGTAACTGTCGAAGATATAAAGGTCTGGCGAATTGTGAGAGCGAAGCTGATTGCGAATGATCAACACCAGCAGCGCCAGCGTGGACAGCACGGCCAGTGGCGGTATCCATGGCTGGCCGGGCGGGGCGATTCCGCTGAAGTGGCTGGCAAGGATCAGGAAGACAAAGACGGCTGCCCAGAACGCGTACCACAGGCTGCGACGGAATGCCGCGCGGGCCACGCGCGGGCTGCGCACCAGTTGCAACATGCCGGTAGTGCCGGTCTCAAGCGACCAGTCAGCGCTGAAATCCAGCGGCAGGCGTGGCAGTGGGGCCTCCGCCGGTGGTGGCGTTTCGACCTCAAAAAGAGGCTCCTGAAGCGGCGCGACTGTGGCTGGCGCTTCCGGCTCGACGAGCTGGAAGGGCCGACCTGCCACGCTGGCGAGCGCCAGTCCGCTGTCTTCGGCGAGTTCGCGGAAAGCGCCCTGATCGGGGTCCGGCCAGTGGGCCAGTTCACACCAGCGGCTGTCCCGCAGGCTGGCCAGTTGTGGCGCCAGCAGCAAACCCAGGTGCCAGGCTTCGTCGTTCGCGGACCAGCCCAGCAAGATGTGTTCGACGTGCGCGTTCGCCAGGGTCCCGCTGGCAGGTAGTCGGCGGGAATCCGCAAATGCAGGGGAATAACGCAGGCGGCCATCCGGCACGGCATCCAGCAACTCATGGGCGCCGTGCATGTCGTCGACGTAAAGACGCCACCTTTGCGGCGTCATCTCGATGGTCAGGTTGTCGGCGGCCGCAACGCTATTCATGCACCCTCGCTGACAGTCCCTGTGGATTGTAGCATGGCGCACAAGTCATTCGTAGCGCAAAACAATGAGCGCCCGTTCGCGAATGGCCACGCGGGCGCTGAGCAGCGTCGCGAGGGCGCCGATGCCCACGGCGGCGATCACCAGGGCGATGGCGACCGGCGTGGCGTCGTCCGGGATCAGGATGGTGGCCTCGATGCCCAGGCGGCTCATGATGGCCACGCCCAGGGCGCTCAGGCCCAGGCCCAGCAGACCGCCCAGCAGACTGATGATCAGGTTTTCCAGCAGCATGACGCCCAGCACGCGGCTGCCCTTAAGGCCGACAGCCTTGAGGATGCCGATTTGCCGCCTGCGTTCGAGCGTGGCCAATGCGACGGTGTTGGCCATAATGATGCCGGCCGCCCCCAACGAGAGCAGGCCCACCAGGATCGGCAGGGCGCTGAACTGGTCGATGAAGCGGCCGATCAACCCGTCGATGAAGCCGATGTCGATGGTAAAGACGAGGGGCAGCGCGGAGAGGCTGAGCAGGGCCGTGTCTAGGTGTTCGTCTTCGACGTCCACCAGGGTGAAGGGAAAACCGGTATCGCCGGCGGGCAGGACGCCGGGCGGCACGATGATCTGGTCCGGCCCCTGAAACAGGTTGCTGGACGCCTGGACGCCGACCGCCTCAAACTCGTAGGCCTCATCGCCGACCTGCAGGGTGATGCGCTCGCCGACGTTTACCAGTTGGTCTTCTTCGGACAACAACAGGACCGGCTGGCCGACGTCGTCAGGGCCAAGCGGGCGCCCGGCGACGATGCGCGCGTTGCCATTCAGGTTTTCCCCGCTGGTGTCTCGCACGGTGATGTCCAGTGAGTAATCGGGCAGGGCGTCCAGTTCGGCGCCCAGTTCGGCGATGCGTCCGATGTCACCGCTGCGCGAGGCATCGCGCATTTCACGACGCAGCTGGCGCGCCTGGCCGATGATTTCCTCACTGTTGGTGTCTTCGCCCTTGATGGCGATGACCTCACCACTGTAATTGAGGATGCGCGTTGTGGAACGGACCCCCTCAAGCTGGTCCAGACGGCCCTCGATCAGGGGGTTGACGATTGCCGCCGGCAGCGGCGTGAAGATCATGACGTTGCCGCCCAGCGAGTCGCTGAGCGTGGTCTGCAGGATCTGGCGCGTGCCGGCGCCGAAAAAGGCGATGCTGCTCAGCGCGAACATACCGGCGCTCAGGGCCAGCAAGGTGGTGGCCGTACGCGTGCGGCCGGAGCGCAAATTGCGCAGCGCCAGACGCAGGTCGACGTTGCCAAAGGCCGGCATACGCCCGACGACCCACACCAGCAGCCAGAGCAGTCCAACCAGGATACCAAGCAGCAACAGGGTCAGCGCCGTGCCTACGATGCCCGCCAGCGGGTTGGCCAAAATCTGTCCGGCGATGAGGCCGAGGGTCAACACAATCAGCAACAGGGCCAACAGGGAATGCAGCAAACCGGTGCGCGGTATGACGGTCTCGTTGGGGCGCAGGATGATGCCGGGCCGCACGCGCAGGGCGGTCAAAACCGGCAGCACGCCGAAGACGCCGGAAACGATCAGACCGATCACCATGCCAAAGAGCAGCGCCTCCGGTTGCAGGCTCCAGGCGAGCGGCTGCTGGATGAGCGCCTCTCCATACTGGTTGGCAAGGCGGCTGAGAAAGAAACCGAGGACCGCGCCGGCAAGGCTGCCCGCCAGTCCCATGAGCAGGCCTTCAGTCAGAAAGAGCAAGGCGATGCGACGGCCCTTCATACCGAAGGTCTTGAGCGAGGCGATTTCCAGCGTCCGGCGGCGCACCATCACCAGCATGGTATTGACAATGCCCACGCCACCGATCAACATGGCGCCCAGGCCCATGACCACAATGAACTGTCCCGTCAGGTCCGCAATGAGGCGGTTTTCCTCGCGCAACTCGGGGACGGTTGAGAAGCGCAACCCGCTGCCGGTCAGGCCCCGCAGTTCAGCAGTCATTTCGTCCGCCTGTTCCTGTGTCACCGGCGCCTGTTCCGGCGGCAGCGCGATGCTGATGCGATTGGGGCTGCCTTCCAGCGCCAGTCTGTCGACGCTTTCGTAGTTCAAATAGGCGAAGCCAAAGAAAGCCGCCAGGGGATTGCGCAGGCTGGCCTCGTAGTCGGTGGCGACAATGCCGCGAACGGCGAACTCCTCTTCCGTGCCGCTGACACGAACCTGGTCACCAACGGTGATTTCCAGCAGGTCAGCCAGATTCCGGCTTACCACCACCTCGTTGCCGCCAGTGAGCAGGCTGGACAGGGGTAAACCCGGTGGTTCCAGTGCAATCACTTCGTGCGACACCGGCCAGACTGTGGAATCTACAAAGATGCTGGTGACGAACTGCGGCCGGCCGCTGGTTTCGCTGCCGGGCGAGGCAATCTGGATGGCGTTGCTGGCCGTCCATGCGCTCCATTGGCCGTCCCGTTCCCGGACCCAGGCGTCGATTCGGTCGAGCAGGTCAGCATCCAGTTGCGGTCTGTCGTCCTGATCGTTGCCGCCGAAGCCAAAAGTCACGCCAAAGCCCTCGCCGGGCACGCTGATGGTGATGTCCCCGTGGTTGGTGGCGCGCAGATTGCCGGTCAGGGAGTCGCCGATGGCGAGGCCAAGGCTGCGCAGGGCCACGATGGCAGCCACGCCGGCGGCGATGGAGAAGACGGCAAAGAGCGACCAGCGTCGATTGCGCCAGAAGCTGCGCATCGCATAGCGGAGATAGAACATGTAGCCTCCTGTTTGACGGGCCCGACACTGTTGATGTACAGGTCGGGAGCGACTATTCGTAGCGCAACACTTCTGCAACTGGCGGCTGCAGGTCACTATGCGCGCCGGCAAGCGTCGCCAGCCAGGCGATCAACAAAACGGCAAGCAACAGACCCGCCAGGACCGGTCCTGCCTCCGGCGGCAGCGCCATCGTTTGCCCGGTGCCGAGCGCAGTTATCAGCCCCTGACCGGCAATGCCCATGGCTATCCCCGACAACGCGCCCAACAAGCCCAGCAGGGTGTTTTCCAGCAGCAGGACGCGCAAGACTTGCCCGCGCCGCAAGCCCAGGGCCCTCAGCACGCCGGTCTGGCGCTGTCGCTCCAGCGTGGCAAGAACGACGCTGTTGGCCATCATGACTCCGGCAGCGAACAGGGTCAGCATGCCGACTGCAGCAGGCAACGCGCCAAGTTGCCCTGAAAAGTGTACGACGAGTTGGTCAAGAAGGTTCACGTCCAGAGCCAGGAGCAGGGGCGCGGTGCCGAGCCGGGCCAGCACGGCGTCCAGTTTGTCCGGTGTGACGTCCAGAATGTGGAAGCGGGCCATACTGCTACCGGGGTCGAGTACGTCGGGAGGCAAAAAGGCCGTGGCAATCCCCGGGAACAAGGCATTGCTGGCGCTGTCAACAATGCCGACCACCACGACTCGCTGCAGCGTGTCATTGATGCGCAGGGAAAGGATTGCGCCAGGAGATATGACCTGCCCCTGCACAGCGTCCGGTCGCAGGGCGGCTTCAAGCGCCGACCCGCGGGCCAGGACGAGCAGGGGCGAACCGGCGTCGCCGGCTGCCAGGTCTCGCCCGGCGATCAGTTCACCGCTGCGCAAACCGGGCTTCAGTGATTCCCGCACGATGAGCGGCAGGGTCGGGCCCCTGGCAGCGGCAACGTCGTCGATAGCCTCCACTTGCGCCAGCCAGACGTCGGTTTGCGTGTTGTAGCGCAGGTCTTCCTGCAATTCGGGCAGCAGGTTTCTCAGGACCAGGCCAGGCGCCTGTGGAAACAGGGGCAGCACCAGCACGTTGCCACCGAGGGACTCGGCAAAGCGAAATTGCAGCACCTGGCGCACGCCGATGGCCGGGAAGCTGACCAGACTCAACGTGAACACGCCGGTCGCCAGGGCCAGCAAGGTAATGGCGCTGCGCAGCTTGTGTGCGCCCAGATTGGCGAAGGCAAGGCGAATCTCCGCTGCGCCGGCGATGGGCAGGTTGCCCAGCAGCCAGAGCACAAGCCACAGGCCCGCCACCAGAATGGCCAGCAGGAAAATGGCGGCGGCGACAATCAGGACGCCGCTGAGGAAGGCGTCGGGACGGTCTGCAGGCAGGCCTCGTTCCAGCAGGGGATGGAGAATCGTGCCGGTGAAGCGTCCGGCGACCAGCAGAACAAGCAACAGCGCGAGGACCGCCTCCCGAAAGCCCGGGCGTGGCAGACGACCCTGCGCAGGGCGCAGGAGGATGGCCGGACGCACACGCGCCGCGACACTGACGGGCAAAACGCCAAAAACCAGTGTAATCGCCAACCCAAGGGCCAGCCCGAAGAACAGCGCTTCCGGATACAGGCGCCAGGCGACGGGCCGTTGGACCAGTGTTGCGCTGATATTGTTGATGGCCCGGCTGAGCGCCAGCCCGGCCAGCATGCCTGCGGTAGATCCCGCCAGGCCCAGCAGCAGCGCTTCCGCGCCATGCACGGCGGCGATCTGATGGCGGTGCATGCCCAGCGCCTTAAGCGTGGCGATGACCGGCAGACGGCGACCGGTGAGCACCAGCATGGTGTTGACGATGCCCGCGCCACCGACGAGTAAGGCGGCCAGGCCGGTCAGGACCACGAAGCGTTCAATGATATCCGTCAAATCCCTGTTGCGAATCAGCAGGTCCGGAGTCGTCGTCATGGAGTGGATGCCGGCGTCCAGGGCCCAGAGGTCCAGACCCAGTTGCCGGATCGAGTCCTCACTGCTGCCATCCGGCAGGTAAATGCTGACCTGATTGGGGGCCGGGTTCAGTTGCATCTGCAGCGCCTGGTCGCGATGAAAATAGGCGAAACCGAAGAGCGAAGAAGCCAGATCACGGATGTTGGCCTCGCTGTGGTCGGGCACGATGCCCGTAACCTTGTAGGGCAGGTCCGTGCCGCTGACGCGGACCTGGTCCCCTGCCTGCAGTTCCAGCGCATCTGCCAGTCTGCGGCTGAGCACGACCTCCGCAGCGCCGGTCAACAACTGGCCGGGAGTCATGCCTGGCGGCACTTCCGAGACGATGTGGTGATTGTTGTTGTAGCTGGACGGATCGATGAAGAAGCTGCTGACAATGCCAGGCGCGCGGGTGCTTGCGTCGTCGTGACGCGCCAGCTGGATGTTGTGATAGACACTGTAGGCGGTCAGGAAGCCGTTTTGGCCGGCGACGGCCTCCTCTATCCGCAAAAGGTCCTGTTCGTCAAAGATGCTGCGTTCCCATGCCCCCTCGTTGACAGTCAGGGCGAAAGGACCGCTGGTGACGCTGCGTATGTTGATATCGCCGCGGTTGACATCGCGCAGGTTGAGCAGCAGGGCATCGTTGATGGTCAAGCCGAGACTGCGCAGGGCGACCATGGCCGCCACGCCCGCGGCCACGCCGAGGATCGCGAAGCTCGTCCAGCGGACGTTGCCACGCAGGTTCTGCCAGGCGAGTCGCAGGTAGAGGCGTATGCGATTCATCCCGGCTCCGGATTTCTGAACAGTGGCGACTTGTACTATACAACAGGCATGCGGCAGGATACCCTGCTGCGGACGCTTGAAAATGTTTCAATCACAGTATAATCACAGCAGTTGCTGACCAGGGCACGAAGGACAGAGGACATGCTTTCGCAACAGGACATCGATTTCTATCTGGAGAACGGCTTTCTGCGCATTCCCGGTCTGTTCACGTCGGAAGAGACCGACGAACTGGCCGACGAACTGGACCGCCTGGTGCAGGACTGGTCCTTTACCAGCCCGGGCTGGAGCGGGCCCTGGCGTCAGGCCTACATGAATCCCGAGATTGAGAAGCAGTCCAAGCTTACCGCAATGCATGATCTGCATCTTTACTCCGCCGCCTGGATGAAGGCCGTCACCAATGCGAAACTGGCGGCGGCGCTGGCCGATCTGATTGGCCCCAACGTTGAGTTGCACCACACCACCATGCATATCAAGCCGCCGCAGACGGGCCACCCTTTTCCGATGCACCAGGACCATCCCTTCTACGCCCATGAGAACGGCCGTTTCATCGACGTGCTGGTGCATCTGGACGACACCAGTCACGAAAACGGCGAGATTCGCTTCCTGAAAGGTTCGCACAAGCATGGTGCGCTTGAGCACATCACCATGACCGAAGATGGCCCCTGCACGCCACATTTGCCCACCGACGACTGGCGCCTGGAAGACACGGTGCCGGTACCGGCGAATCGCGGCGACGTCGTGCTTTTCTGCTACCACACCGTGCACGGTTCCTACATCAACAGCACCCGAAAACCGCGGCGCATGGTGCGCATGGGCTACCGTGACCCGCACAACCGCCAGGAATACGGCCAGAGCATGGGCCGTGCCGGTCTGATCGTCGCCGGCTACCGCGAGCGCGTCGCCGACGAGCCGCTGCTCAAGCAGACCTGAGCCAGGCGCGAATGTCAGTCGAGACGCCCGCGCTCATCCCGCAGCCACAGTCGCTGCGGCGGGATGCGGGCGTTTTTGTGCTGGACGTCGGGACGCGCATCAGCACAAGCGGGGGCAGTCCGGCTGCTGCCCTGGCCTGTGCCGACGTGTTGCGCGCGGCGACGGGTCTGCCGCTCCCGCTTGCCCAAACTGGAGTGGCCCGAAACTGCCTGCACCTTGCGCTGGCGCCCGACCTGGAAAGTGAAGGCTATCAGCTGCGGGTGACGCCGGAGAACGTTTCCCTGCTGGCCGGTGATGAGGCCGGTTTGTTTTATGGCGCCCGGACCCTGCGACAATTGCTGTCGGGAGTGGGGGCGTCGGCGATTCCCTGTCTGGACATCGAAGACGCGCCGCGTTTCCGCTGGCGGGGACTGCACCTGGACGTCGGCCGTCACCTTTACCCGCCTGATTTTCTGCGCAAGACGCTGGACCTGATGGCGCAGCACAAGTTGAATCGCTTTCACTGGCATCTGACCGAGGACCAGGGCTGGCGTCTGGAAATAAATGGCTGGCCGCAATTGACGGAAGTGGGCGCCTGGCGTGCCGCGTCGCCCTTGCCAGCCGATCGTCACACCCTGGACTGCCGGCGCTACGGCGGCTTCTATAGTCAGGGCGAGGCGCGCGCCCTGGTCAATTACGCTCGTGAACGGCACATCACTATCGTTCCGGAAATCGAAATGCCGGGGCACGCCCAGGCCGCGCTGGCCAGCTACCCGCATCTGGGCTGCCTGGGCGAAGGCTATGATGTACGTCGTCACTGGGGCATCAGCGACGAGGTCTTCTGCGCCGGCAACGACGCCGTCTTCGACTTTCTGGAGAGCGTGCTGCTGGAAGTCATGGCGATCTTCCCGGGTGAGTTTATCCACGTTGGTGGCGACGAATGCCCAAAGACGCGCTGGCAGGCCTGCCCGAAGTGTCAGGCGCGCATGCAGCGGGAAGGGCTGCGCGACGAGCACGAGTTACAGAGCTGGTTCATCCGTCGCATCGAACGCTTCCTGAACGGAAATGGGCGTCGTCTGATCGGTTGGGACGAAATCCTTGAGGGCGGACTGGCGCCAGGCGCCACTGTCATGAGCTGGCGTGGCTCGGCAGGTGGCATTGCGGCGGCCAGCGCAGGCCATGACGTCGTGATGTCACCGAATACGCATTGTTATTTCGATTATTACCAACGCGAAGACATTGAGAACGAACCTCCTGCCATCGGCAACCATCTGCCTCTGGAGCGCGTCTACGAATTTGACCCCGTCGCCGGTATCGCACCGGAGCACCATGCTCACGTCCTGGGCGGCCAGGGCAATGTGTGGACGGAATACATGCCCACGTCAGACCAGGTCGAGTACATGACCTGGCCGCGGGCCGCGGCCCTGGCGGAGACGCTGTGGACGGCGCCTTCGATGCGCGACTACGGTGATTTTCGACGGCGTTTGCGCGGGCACCTGCCGCGCCTGGATGGGCTGGACGTCAACTATTGCGACCCGTTTCGCGACTGAAGTCAGCGCACCAGACCGCGCGCCGCGACCGGCCATTCCTGCTCAACGACGCCATCGCGCACACCATGCAGTTGAAAATGCAGGTTGCTGACGACGCAAGTGTGCACCGGCACGATACGTACCTGCTCGCCGATACGCGGCTTGCGCTCGCAGGCGGAGAGGTCGACGAAACCGTGTTCCTCGTTGAGCTTGTAGACGCGCGCGTCGGGATATTCGCGGATGTGGCCGTGGCCGTCGTTGACGCGGTCCGCGGCGAGGGTCTTGCTGCCACTGTCAAGGATGGCGCGATCGGCCGTCGGCCGGCTGACAACGGTGGCCAGTACGCTCATGGCGCAGTCGTCAAGCGTCGCCCAGCCGCCATTGACTGTATTCATGTCATTGAAGATGTAGGTGCCCACGCGGATCTCGGTCAATTCGGGCACTTCGTGCGCGGTGGTAGAGGCGCCGGTGCCGCCGCCACTGACCGCCGGCACGTCGATGCCGGCGTCCCCAAGGCGCTTTAGCGTTTCCTGCAGGCGCGGTCGAATGACCGGAAGGGCGGGGTAGAGAAAAAGGCCGGCGAATTCCAGGTGCGGGCTGGCGACGATCCGCCGGGCCAGGGCGACGACCCCATCCGGCGAGGCGCCGGTGCGTTCAATCTCGGTCTCCAGGTCGGGCATGACGCGGATGCGCACGCCTGCGTCGGCGGCCGCGGCTTCGAGGCCGTCGAGCACGTCACTGTGGTCGGCGCTGACGGTGATGCGGCCGCGTTTCGAAAGGGCGGCGAGGCGCGCGGTCTTGTGCGGCCCGACGATGTTAAAGGGCAGCTGGATGTCGTCGAAGCCGGCGTCGAGGAAGACCTCCACCTCGCCCAGCTTCTGGCAGGCGATGCCGACGGCGCCGGCCTCGCGCTGGATGCGGGCGATTTCCGGGCTCTTGTGCGTCTTGATGTGCGGCCGAAAATTGATGCCGTGGCGGTCGCAGTAGGCCTGCATGTGCTCGACGTTGCGCAGCATGGTCGGGATATCGATAAGGATCGCGGGCGTGTCGAGGTCACGGGCGAGGGTCATGGGGCAGGATGTCCTCCTGAAGATACGAATCTACTCCAGAATACCATCCTGGCCTCCGGCATATTTCGTCCAGTTCCGCAACATATAGCCACGAATGCCCATGGCAGGAAAGTATGGCGCGTAAATTCTTCGGTAAGCAATCTCGGCATCCTCAAGGCAAGCTTTGGGAACAAGGTTCGTGTGGCTGACAAGATACAGAAGCCCTATCGCCGGAGAGCGAGACCTGCCCTGGTTGCAATGGACCAGTACTTTCGTTCCATCTTCCAACTGCTCCGCAATAAACGCGATTGCAGTGTCGACCAATTCCGCTGGTATGTACCGGGGATCGTCAGCATCAATCATGTTCAGGATGAGACGGTTATGGCGCTTCGCGAAGAGATACTCCGGATTGAGTTTTGGAGCAGCATTTCCCCTGTAGCCTAACGCGACTCGATGATATGGATGCTTGCAGGCCTGGACGACTGCCCAGCCTCCCTGGCCTTTGACTCCGAACTCATAATCGTTCTGGTTACCGACGAAAAGCTGTGGGCAGATCTCGATCATCCCGCTGTCTCTGGGCAGCGCACCTTAAGATTCAGATGGAAGTGACTGGTTGGAAATCGTTTCGAGGCGGGATTCTCAACAAGAATTAAATCAGGTGATTCAATTGGCGCATCCTTGCTGTGCCAGTGAGGCTATGCCACGGCGTATTGTTGTAGTGCGACTTCAGTACCGTTGTTCACTGTAGTTTCCAGTAATGTCTCCAGGCGGGCGACGGTATCTTCGTTCAGCCAGGCTTCACCGCAATTCTCACAGACTTGTGCCGGCACCTGCTTGACGATGAGTGTTGTGTCGCGGCGCTCAAGTGTCATTGTCGTCGTTCCTGGACGGGTTTCTCCCTGGTTGCAAATCACGCAAATCATCTGATCTATCCCTTCTTTGGGTGAAACTCGCATCCCACAGTTTGGAGTCTGGTTCGTAAGCCGTAATGACGAGAATCTTGCCTTCAATGCTCAAATCGTCCAAGACTACATGAAGTGGCCTCCCCTTCAAAAAGGCAAACATCAATTTCCGAGGAGAAGAACTGCCACCTGGAATCTCTACTCCGGTGTGGATGACCCTGCGTACATCCTGTCTGCTGATACTCCTCTGAAGCATGCGCTCAACAGCGTGACTCGAAAACTCAAATGAAAAAGAAGTCATAGTACTCCATTCAAATTACTAAGTTGATTACACCGTTATTTTACCACATTGGTCAACTCGCATGTCGAGCCTGTAACTGCCAAACGAACTGGAAGCCGTGAGAACGATCAGTTCAGGTATCTGGCTGAACGCCTGATCGACTGAGGGCGAGCGCACTCAATTGGCAATCCAGGGGCCGTACAACGAAAGTTTCTCTGTCACGTCCCCTGCGCAGCAAGTGCCGACAGGGGGACGGTTGCAAGTCTCCACTCTGCATTGGAACAGTTGTAGAGTTCGAGGATCGCGCCGTCTTCGCCTCCATTAAGGCCAGGTAACTCATGGATGTAGAGTGCCCGATCTCCCTGCAAAAGGTTTTCCTTGGGTACATCTCGTAACATAACGACCTCCTGATACAGTACAGGTGGCTTGTGACCAGGTGACATTTCATTCCTTCCGCGCAACAGTGAAACAGCGACGTTTAAGGAAAACTGGTGACGATGATCAGTCACCAGTTTTCATCCTATCACACGACTGTGTGTCCTGACTTGAGCCCTTCAATCGCATTCCGGCCGATGGCCTGCAGCGCCAGGTCGCCGGAAGGGGGATGCGTCAGGCCGCCGCGCACGTCGCGGTAGCAGCGCTCCAGCGGCAGGGCGTGGGTGATCGCCTGGCCGCCGACGATGCGCATGGCGCGGTCCGTGGCGCGGATGGCCATGTCGTTGGCGAAGAGCTTGGCCGGCGCCACGGTGGACATGTCGCGCCCTTCGTCCCAGTTTCGCGCCGCCTCCAGCAGCATCACCCGCGCCGCCTGCAATTCCACGTCCAGTTCGCCAATCTGGCGCTGGATGCCGGGCAGGGAGGCGATGGGCTTGCCGAGGGCCGTCGGCACGCGCTCCAGCGCGAATCGGATGGCGGCGTCGCGCGCCGCGATGGCCACGCCGAGGTAGGTCGCGGCGGTCAGCAGGGGAAACCAGGGGTTGGGCCGGTTGCGCTGCGAGCTGTCGTCGTAGCGCGCCAGCAAATGGTCGCTCGGGACGAAGACATCGCGCAGGTAGACGTCGTCGCTGTCGCTGGCGCGCAGGCTGAGCGCGTCGCGCCAGGTGGGTTCCCAGCAGATGCCGGGCGCGTCGTTGGGCACCAGCATCTGGGCCGGGTCGCCATCCAGGTCCAGGCTGACCAGCAAATGGGTCAGGTGCGCGCCGCCGGTGGACCAGTTCTTGTGGCCGTTGACCAGCCAGCCACCGTCGACCGGCCTTGCGTTGCTGCGGAAGATGGCCCCGCGCGAGGGGCTGCCCAGTTGCGGTTCGCTGGCGACGCTGTTGAGCAGCCCGCCTTCCTCGCTGGTCAGGCGGCAAAGCTGGGCGAAATGTACATCGGACCAGGCCGTGTGTTCGCGTTGGGCGCCGAATAGATGCAGCGGCATCACGGCCACCATGGCTGTGGAACCGCTGGCTTGGGCCAGTTCCAGTTGCGCCAGTACGCAGTCGCGCAGGGACGCGCCCTGACCGCCATGTTCGCGCGGCACGCTGAGCGCCAGATAGCCACTCGCGCGCAGGTCGGCGACGTCTTCCGCCGGCAAACGACCGGCGCGGTCGGCGGCGTCGGCGCGGGGCGCGATTCGGGCGGCCAGTTCGCGAACGTCATCCAGCGCGAAGCCGGCCTTGGTGGCGACAGCCATACGTTCTTCCTTTCGAGTGAGTCGCTGCGGCGCGATTGTAGCGTAGCGCCTCGCCCCTGTGAAACCCACGCCATACGCTGGCAGTCCTGTCTGGCCCTGGCTATAGTTTTCGCCCACAGCTCGGCCAGAACAGGATGGGACACCATGAGCGAGCAAGCACTGCGCTACGATCTTTCACAATCGGACATTCCGCGACAGTGGTACAACATCCAGGCGGACCTGCCGCGCCCGTTGCCACCGGTGTTGCATCCCGGCACGAAGCAGCCGGTTGGGCCGGACGACCTGGCGCCGCTCTTCCCGATGGCGCTCATCGGGCAGGAGGTCAGCCAGGAGCGATACATTGATATTCCGGATGAAGTTCGCGAAATCTACAAGCTGTGGCGGCCGACGCCCCTGCTGCGCGCGCGGCGTCTGGAAAAGGCGCTCGACACGCCGGCACACATCTACTACAAGTACGAAGGTGTCTCACCCAGCGGCAGCCACAAACTCAACACGGCCACGGCCCAGGCCTGGTACAACAAGGCGGAAGGCATCGGTGGCCTGACGACCGAGACCGGCGCCGGCCAGTGGGGCACGGCGCTGGCCCAGGCCTGCAACTTCTTCGACATGACCTGCCGCGTCTACATGGTGCGCATCAGCTACGAGCAGAAGCCTTACCGGCGGGCCATCATGCAGACCTTTGGCGCGGAGGTCAGCGCCAGCCCGGGCGACAGCACCCAGGCCGGACGCATGATCCTGGAGCAGGACCCGGACAGCACCGGTTCGCTGGGCATCGCCATCAGCGAGGCAGTGGAGGCGGCGGCCACCAGCGGCGGACGCTACAAATACGCGCTGGGGTCTGTGCTCAATCACGTGTTGATGCATCAGACGGTCATCGGCCAGGAGTGCCTGCAGCAGATGGCGCTGGCCGACGAATACCCGGACGTGGTGGTGGGGCCGGTCGGCGGCGGCAGCAACTTCGCCGGCATCGCCTTGCCCTTCCTGCATCGCAACCTGCGCGAGGGACAAACAACGCGCCTGCTGGGCGTGGAACCGGCGGCCTGCCCCAGTCTGACGCGCGGCATCTACGCTTACGACTTCGGCGATACGGCCGGCATGACACCGCTGGTGAAGATGTACACGCTCGGCCACGGCTTTGTGCCGGCGCCGCTGCACGCCGGTGGCCTGCGTTACCATGGCATGGCCAGCGTCATCTGCGAACTTTACGATCAGGGGCTGATGGAAGCCCAGGCCCTGCCCCAGCTGGAGACCTTCGAGGCGGCGATGATCTTTGCCCGCAGCGAGGGCATCATCGCTGCGCCGGAGGCCGCGCACGGCATCGCAGGCGCGATACGCGAGGCGCAGGCGGCGAAGGAAGCCGGCGACGAGCGCGTGATCCTCTTCAACCTCTGCGGCCACGGTCACTTCGACATGAGCGCCTACGATGCCTATCTCGGCGGTGAATTGAGCGACTACGAGTATCCGCAGGCGGCTATTGAGCGGGCGATGGCGGAGTTGCCGCAGGTATAGACTGTCGAAAGCGGGGTCTAGCGGGCGCGCAACAGGCGCATGCCGTTGAGCGTGACGATCAAGGTCATGCCGACGTCGGCGAAGATGGCGGCCCAGAGGCTGACGCCACCGGTGATGGCGAGCATGAGGAAGGCGGCCTTCATCGTCAGGCTGAGCACGATATTGTTGCGAATGGTCGATAGCGCACGGCGTCCGAGGCGAATGGCGAAGGGCAGTTGGGTCAGATCGTCGGCCATTAGCACGACGTCGGCGCTTTCGAGTGCCTGGGCGCTGCCGATGCCGCCCGGCGCCACACCGAGGGATGCAGCGCTGAGTGCCGGCGTGTCATTAATGCCATCGCCCACCATGGCAAGCGGTTGACCGGGCGCTTCCAGGGCGTGTACGGCGTCAAGTTTGTCTTGCGGTAGCAGGCCGGCGCGGACGTCGCGCACACCTACCATGGCGCCGATGACGTTGGCCGCCTGCTCGTTGTCGCCGGTGAGCATCACGGTGCGCAAACCAAGGTCATGCAGGTTGCCGATGGCTTCCCTTGCATTTTTACGGGGCCGGTCGGCCAGACTGATGTAACCGCGCACGCGCTCGCCGTCGCAGAGCAGCACTGCCGTTTCGCCACGGTTTTCCGTCTCCGCAATCATGTCACACAGCGATTCCGGATGCGGATGCTCGTTCTCGAAGAGGACGTGGCTGCCCAGCGTCACCAGCTGTTCGTTCACGTAGCCCTGCACACCACGGCCGGCCAGGGCAGTGACCCGCGTCGCTGTGGCGTAACGGTCGGCGAGGTTGAGCGCGTCCGATTCAGCGCTGATGGCCTGGGCAAGGGGATGACTGCTGCCGCGTTCGACGGCGGCGGCCAGGGCCAGCACGTCCTCGCACTCGGAGCAGACAATGTCCCGGTCCGTGCAGTCAAGGGAGTACAGGTCCGTGATTCCCGGCCGGTTCGTGGTGAGTGTGCCCGTCTTGTCGAAGGCGATCGTGCGAATGCGGCCCAGCAACTCCAGGTAGACGCCGCCCTTGATGAGCACGCCGCGCCTGGCGGCGGCGTTGATTGCCGAGATGACGGTTACCGGTGTGCTGATCACCAGGGCACAGGGGCAGGCGATCACCAGTAATGCGAGACCGCGGTAGATCCAGCCCACGTTGCCGCCCTCGTTCAGGAAGGGTTGGCCGAAAAACAGCGGCGGTACTGTGGCGACCAGCAAGGCCAGCACGGCCGCCAGCGGCGTGTAGATGCTGGCAAAGCGGTCGATCAATCGCCAGGATTGCGCGCGGGTCTCCTGCGCTTCTGCAACCATGCGCACGATGCGGCTGATGGCGCTGTCCTGCGCCAGTTGTGTCACCTTCATTTCAAGACCGCCGGCGCCATTGATGGTACCGGCATATACGTCATCGCCAGGGCCGACGGGGCGGGGCAGACTTTCGCCGGTGAGCGATGCCTGGTTGATATCGCTGTAGCCATCGAGCACCACACCATCCACCGGAATGCTGTCTCCGGCGCGCACAAGCACGCGATCATCGAGTTGCAACTCGGCCACCGGAACCTGCAATTCCCTGCCATGTTGCAGGCGCAGGGCCAGCGCCGGCGTCAGTTGCATCAAACTGCGCAGACTGGCGCGGGTGCGACCCATGTTGTATCCCTCCAGCGCTTCGCCGAGGGAAAAGAGAATGACGACGGCGGCCGCCTCCAGGAATTCGCCGAGGGCGATGGCGCCGAGAGCCGCGATGGTCATGAGCAGGTTGATGTTGAAAGCGCGACGGCTACGCAGCGCGTCGAGGCCGCTGCGCGCGACCGGCAGAAGTGCGGTCAGCAGTGCCACAGTGTAGGCACCAAAGATCACCAGGACGGGCAGCGCCAGTGTCAGACTGGCCAGCAGGGTTAGCAGGACGCCGGCGCCGCCGGCAAGCGTCAGGCGCGTTTCCTGGCGGGCCAGCAGGTAATCGGCGAAACCGGCAAGTCCGCCGCGCTGGCCAGGTTCAACATCGCCGTGATCGTGGTCGCAACAGTCGGCAGGTCCGACGGCGACTTGCCCGTTCGCGCTACAGTCCACCGTACCTGTCGGGCCACAACAACTTTCGCTGCCGGCAACGTCGCAGCAACTTGGGGCGCTTGCCGGTCCACAACAGGAATCAGACATGCCAGTTCTCACTGCAGGCGCACGTGTCCGGCCTGCACTTCGTCCATTGCCTCTATTGTATCCTGCAATTCGCTGACTTCGTCACGGATTTCCTGGCGCATTTGCCTTGCGCCGCTGCTGTCCGCCTTGCGGGTGCCCAGCAGGGTCATCTGCGCGTGCATGGTGCCCAGCGAGGCGAGGGCGTTCTCCAGGCGCAGGACGGCACGCTGGCCATGGCTGCCAATGGCATTCAGGTTTTCCAACTGTTGCTGCAATTGCTCAAGCTGGCGCTGCAATTCGCCCTGGATGACCGGGTCCTGCTCGCTTGCCAGACGTTGCCGGGTCTGCGCAATCCGGCGCGGTACGGCCTTCAGGTCTCGCGAGACCAGGTCGTTTTCCTCAAAGGTATCGATGTGTCGCGCGAGATGGACCATGTGGGCGATCCAGTTTTCCACGTCGGCCGCGGTCTGACGCAAACTTTCACGCAATGCACCCTGGTGCAGATCGGCCATGTGTTGCATGGCGGCGCTGTATTCGAGGGCGCGGCGCAAACGCTCGCGCGAAGTGGCATTGCGGATGCTGTGTATCTCATGTCGCGCGGCGAATTCCTGGTGCAGCTCCTGACTGGCGCTCTCCGCGTCTCCCAGATGACCGGCGACCAGCGCCGCCAGCGCGAGCGCGCCAGCGACCAGCCAATACCATGGCTGCCAGTCGGGCAGGGGCTGCAGGTCAGCGCCGACCAGCAAGGCCGTCAGGGCCAGGGTAATGAGACTTTCCCGGCGCAGAAGCGCGCGTGTCAGCAGCGCCCTGCGCGCCCGCTGGCGGATAGAGAGTTCCCGGTCGCTCATCAGCCGGAATGTAGCGCCATGGCCGCTGTCGCCGCGCCCGCGTCAGCGCATACCTGCGACAGGGCGGGGTCAGGCAAGGACGTAGGTCGCGAATATACGTTGCACACCGGCGATGTCGGCCCTGGCCTGCAGTTTGCGTTCGATGGGCTGGCTGTGACCGGAGAGCCAGATCTTCATTTCCGAGTCCATGTCGAAGGTGCCGACCGTTTCGATGGCGAAGCGGGTCACCGAGCGATAGGGGATGGACTGGATCTCGACTTTCTTGCCGGTGACGCCCTGTTTGTCCACCAGAATTAGGCGCTTGTTGGTGAAGACGATCAGGTCGCGCACCATCTTGAAGCCCTTGTCGATGTACTCGTCATCGGCAAGGATGCCACTCAGGCTACGATGCAACTCTTCCGCTCCGACCTCGCGCGCGTTTCCTCGAATGGCATCGATCATGATTTTCCGCCTCTCTCAGCCACCGGCGCTCACCTGGCCGGCCGCCTCGTCCTCATCCTGTTGTATGCCGAGGCGCTTGCGCCGCTCTTCCAGTTGGCGGTCCACCTCGGCGTTGCCGATGGCATCGTCTACGCGATTGCCGAGGTTGGCGGTGGCCATTTCAAGGCGGGCGTCCTCGCGATCGAGATTACTGCGGATGCGTTCGGCCAGGTCGGTGATTTGCGTATCGCCGCTGTGTGCCAGTTGATCAAGGCTGCGGATGGTGCGGGTGGCGACCTTGCGCGCCTCGGTGAGTTCGATGAGCGCGATCAGGCGTTCGCGTTCCTGGCGAATGGTGGTCAAACGCGCCACCAGTTTCGCTCGCATGTCCAGCATCATGTTGTACTGGCGGTCCTGTTCCTGCCACTGTTCGTAGTAGTCCGCGGCCAGTTCCTGTCGGGTATTCAGGCGCGCCTGGGCCGCCGCCGCCAGGTCTTCGCGCCCCTTGAGGATGAGCGAATCAATGTCGCGATCGAGCGCCTCCGCGGAGGCGGCCAGTTCGTCATACTTGCGTTTCAGCGTCTTCACTGTACCGCCGACGGTGGCGGCTGAATCTTCCAGCGCGTCGAGGTTGCGTTCCGCCTGGCGGATGTATTCGTCCATGACGCGCACCGACCTGGATTCGAGGGCGCGGTCGACAATGCCGTGCAGGTTGGCGCCTATCAGGGTGTTGATCTTTTCAATGAAAGAAGCGGCCATAACGCTCTCCAGGTCGATCCCGACCTCTTCAGTCTAGCACAGACACAGACAGGCGACCCTTCACGGGCTTGCCTGGTGATGCCGATGGATTGCCAGCAGGTCCGCCAGCAGGCCCTGACCGGTGGCTTCGGCTCCGGCCCCCGGCCCCAGGACGGTGACGTCCTGCAGGTTTTCCGTGGTCCAGGTCAGAGCGTTGCTCACGCCGCTGACAGACGCCAGGGGATGGTCCAGCGGCAGACGTTGCGGCGCTACCCTGGCCCCTGCCTCATCAACGGTGGCTATCAACTTCCAGCGCTCGCCGGCTGCCCGGGCTTCATCTACGTCGGCACGGTCCAGCCTGGAGATACCCTCAATGTCCAGGTCGTCCAGGCGCAGCGAATGGCCGAAAAGCGCCCAGGCGAGGATGACGGCCTTGCTGGCCGCGTCGTGCCCCTCGACGTCGGCGCGGGGATCGGTCTCGGCGTAGCCCAGCGCCTGGGCCTGGGCCAGGGCGTCGGCATAGCTCATGCCAGATTCCATCTGCGTCAGCATGTAGTTGCAGGTGCCATTGAGAATGCCGCGCGCCGCGCGCACGCCACTGCCGCCGAGCGTTTCACGGGAAAGGCTGATGACCGGCGTACCGGCCATGACGGTCGCTTCGTAGCGCAATTGCCGTCCCCGCTGCCGGGCAAGCGATTCCAGCGCGGCCGGTTCAAGGCAGACGGGCCCCTTGTTGGCCAGCACCAGGTGCATCCCCTGCTCCAGCGCCGCGCGGCAAATGTCGAGCGCAGGTTGGGCATCGACGAGGTTGGTGGGACTGACTTCGACGAGGACGTCGGCCAGGCCGGCCCCGATCATTGAGAGTGGGCTTTCATCCCGCAGCAAGCCTTCCCGTCGCGGATAATGCGCCATGTCACCCGCAGCGGCGGCCTGCAGCAGCGCATTTTTGTCGAGCCCTGCGGGATGCGCCAGGGTGCCATGGCTGCCGGTTGCAACGCCGGTGATGGTTGGCTCAAATCCGAAACTGTCGCGCAGTGATTGCGCCCCTTGCTGAAGCAAACGCGTCAGGCCCTGGCCGACAACACCGAAACCAATGAACAGCAATCTCATGTCATCATGCTCCGCTTTCCGTTCCGGCGCTTGATCGCCGTATACCTGTTTGCATCAGGCGCCGCCAACGACGTTGCGCCAGTCGTCGCGCAGCAGACCGTCGCGCAGCAGTTCGGCGGCTTCGATGGCGACGCGCACCTGGGCGCCGTCCGTGCTGGCGGCCAGGTGTGGTGTGTGAATGACATTCGGCAAATTGAGCAAGGGATAGTCCGCTGGCGGTGGTTCTTCCGGATAAACGTCCACAGCCGCTCCGGCGACGTGACCGCTCTTCAATGCAGCGGCAAGCGCCGCTTCATCGATGAGGGCGCCGCGGGCGGCGTTAATGATACGGATGCCCGGCTTCATTTGTTCAAGACTGGTGGCGTTGATCATGTGCCGCGTGTCCGGCGTCACCAGGGCGTGCAGGGTCAGAAAGTCCGCGCGGGCGTAAAGCTGCCCGAGCGTGTCCTGTTTTTCGATGCCGGCGCTGTGCGCGCTGTGTGCGTCAACAAATGGGTCGTAGCCGATGCAGATCATGTCGAAGGCGCTGGCGCGGGCTGCGACGTCGCGCCCGATGCGGCCCATGCCGATGATTCCCAGGGTCTGGCCCTGCAATTCCACGCCGCCGAAAGCCTTGCGGTCCCAGTTGCCGGCGGCCAGCGAGGCATGCCCCTGGGGAATGTGTCGCGCCAGCGCCAACATCAACGCCAGCGTGTATTCCGCGGTAGAGATGGTGTTGCCGCCGGGTGTATTGACCACGATGATGCCGCGTGCCTGCGCCGCCTTCAGATCGACGTTGTCCACGCCGACGCCGGCCCGGGCAACGGCGCGCAAATGCGGCGCGGCGGCCAGCAACTCCGCATCGACGGTGGTGGCGCTGCGAATGACGAGCGCGTGCGCTGTGCCAATCTCTGCCAGCAGGGCGGCGCGAGACATGTTGCCGGGCGCCGTCACCCTGAAGTCGGGGATGGCCGCCAACAGGTCGATGGCGCGCCGGTTGACGTTGTCCGGAATCAGAATGTTCCAGGTCATGCCCGCATCTCCAGAAAGGCTTCCAGGCCGGCCAGGATCTCTTCCAGCTCGTCCAGCTGCATATCGCCCATGTGGGCGATGCGAAAAGTCTTGCCGCGGATCTTGCCGTAACCCTTGTCCATGGCGAAGCCGCGGCCGGCCATGAAATCCGCCATGGCGTTGACGTCGATGCCGCGCGTGTTGTCGACTGCGGTGACCGTTGGGGAGCGGTGATCGGCTTGCGCATAGAGTCCAAAACCCTGCGCATGCAACCAGTCGTGGACGCGATCGCGCATATCAATATGGCGGGCCCAGCGCGCTGCGAGGCCTTCCGCGAGAATGTCGTCCAACTGGCGGTCTGCGGCGAACATCAGGGCGACGGGCGGCGTCGTGGGCGTGTTGTTTTTCAGGAGGCTCTTTTCCAGTTCGAGGAAGTCGAAGTAGTAGCCGCGATGCCTGATTTCGGCGGCACGTTCCAGTACACGGTCGCTCACGCTGCCGAAGGCGATGCCCGGTGGCAGGGCGAGGGCTTTCTGCGAGGAGGTGAGGGCCACGTCGATGCCCCAGTCGTCCACGCGCAGTTCCGCGCCGGCAAGACCGCTGACGGTATCGACCAGCAGCAAGGTTTCCTCGCGGTCCCCAAGGGCGTCGGCGATGTCGCGCAGGGGGTTGGTGACGCCGGTGCTGGTCTCGTTATGGACGACGCAGACGGCGTCGTAGCGCTCACCTTGCAGGGCGTCGCGCACCATCTGCGCGTCATGCGCCTGGCCCCAGTCCACCGCGATGACATCGGCGTGGAGGCCGTTGGCGCGGCTGACCTGGGCCCAGCGCTCGCTGAAAGCGCCGCCGGTCAGATGCAGCACCCTGCGATCCGGGCGGACGCAGTTGCGCAGCGCGCCTTCCCACAGACCGCTGCCGGAAGAGCCGCTGACATAGACGCGTGAGTCCGTCAGGAAGGCCTGGCGCAATTTGCGCTGCAGGCGAGCGAAGAGTTCCTCAAAGGCCGTAGTGCGGTGGCCAATCATCCACTCAGTCTGCGCCTGCAGGATTTCCGGGCGCACTTCAACCGGGCCAGGCAGGACCAGGCGCTGGTGAACGCTGTCGGGCATGGAATGTTCTCCCTGAAGTGAGGTTTTCACGTGGCGGCGCCATGATAGCACAGGAAGCGGGCAGGGCGCGCTACCGACTTGCAAGGGCACAGGGTAAGGGTATACTTGCGGGCAGGGGCAATTAGCTCAACTGGCAGAGCGTTCCTTTGACGTGGGAGAGGTTGCAGGTTCGAGTCCTGCATTGCCCAAGACGAAACCGGCCACAGGCCGGTTTTTGCCTTGTCAGGTTGTATCTTCCAGCAACGCGAGTTGAGCCGGCGTGCAGTCAACGGCGGCCTCCTGCGTCATCAGTTCCGGGGACAAATAAAGAATTGTCACTCCCTCACCGAGATCATGGCCGGTGAAGCAACGCGCCGGCTGGAAGTCGTGTTCAGTCAGCCAGTCTGCAAGCAGGTGACAACCCTTGTCCCAGCCCGGTGTGGCAATGACGGCCTGAGGCTGATCCAGTGGCCAGTACGCGGGGTCGCTGTGAGTGAAACCGCAAAAGCCACCGAAATTGAGCCGCCAAAGCATTCCCAGGGCAATCTCGGGGGTACCAGCAATGACAATGTCCTCTTGCGGGAGCATTTTGTCGATTTCCTGACCAATATCGTTCATGATCCAGGCATGTTCGTAGTCGTCGCGATGAAGACCTGCCGTATCGGCAAGCTGAATCGTGCTGAGCAAGACAAGGGCCAACAACAGATACAAAGTCCCCAAGGATATGGCGTTTCGTCCAGTGTTACCGGGTTTTCCGGGTATGGGGAAGAGCCTTGCAAGGCCAAATCCGGTCCACAGGCACATAAACGGTAGCCAGAATGTGATGTAATGTCTGGTGAAGTGTGCCAATAGCAGGAGAATTACGATACCGGCACCAAAGGCAATGAATAATGATTGTTTCACCAACACGCCGCCCGAACGGAGAACAACCAGCAAGCCAAGGATTGAACTGGCGAATACAAAGGGATTCGCATAGAGAAACAGTTGCAGAAATTTAATCAGATTTCCTGTGGTTAGTCCTGTGCCCTCAATGTTTTTTCCATAGCCTGCCTCGATTTCCATGGTTGCCTTGATCAAATCAGGCAATGTGGCCGGATTGATATCCGGGAGAAGGATATGGTAAATGACCCAAACCAGTGAGTAGGTCAAAATGCCTGCGAAGAATCCTGTAACTACCTTCCCTTCCCGCACCTGTGCTCTTCTGGTGAGCATGCGCCAGACCATTGGTACATGCAACAGACAAAACATGAGGGCGAAAGCGCTGCCATAGGGATGGCCGTCAATGGCTGACAATGCCAAAACACCACAAGAGAAGCTGGTAAACCGAACCCTGGACGTTTTCGGGTCCCTTGCAACCACAAAAAGGCAAAATGCGATAGCGGTCGCTGTGGCGACCCAAATGTCGCTCCGGGCTGTAACGAAATGCATTGGAATTACAATGGCACAGACGGCAGCGACAATTGCCGCAATTTGCCCGAACATCTTGCGCGCAGACAAGTACACAAAGGGAATACCAAGTCAGGCAACCAACAGATTCAGTGTACGGGCCTGCTCAATACCTGCACCAACTATTTCCATCCACGCACCGGTCAGCACCCAGAAGCCCTGAAAGTAAAACCAGGTAGATGCATTTCGCTCGGCATGAAGCAAGACAAATCGGTCCGGCAAGGCAAATTGTCTCAATGCATTGCCAACCACGCGGCTTTCGTCAGGTAGATCGATCGACGGTACCTGGCCGGAAAAAAGAGCTGTCAGAAGCAGTTGGCCGACAAACAGCAAGAGCAGAAGCAAAGGCAAGGTGGAAGGAAGGGGAACAGTCAGCGCGGATGTACCCTTGCGCCACATGACATATGCCACAATTGCCACGACAGCAACATTCAACAGGTTTGCGAAAAGCGTAAACACGGGGTCTTGTTCCGGAAACAGTACCTTTCTCAGGGTCAGATAAAGCACTGGCAGGGCCGCCAGTCCGGCGAAGAGCAAAAGCCAGGCTTGTCGCCGCGGTCCTCTCCAGGGAGACGGGCGAAGAAGAAACGCCCTTGCCGAAGGGACGCAAAGAACACCAAACGCAACTGTCAACAGGCACTGAAACACCAACAAACTTGCAAAACGAGAGGACCAGCGGCCAAAATGAGCAGGGTCCGTACTGGTATGTCTGGCCAGGAGGAGTAGCACGATCAGACTTGAAGCCGCCAGAACGGGAAAGAACGTCCCCGATGACGTGAGCCGCAGGGCGGCATCAAGGCGTAGATACAGTCGCTTCAACCCCGCTCTCATCGGTTATTCAGCCAGGCCAGGTCTTCTGCAGAGCAGCTGATGGCGGCCTGCGGTGGACCCAGGTCCGGTGACAGGTAGAGAATGGTGGTTTCCTCACCGAGGTCAGGCACCGAGTAGCAGCGAGCCGGCTGGAAGTTGTGGTCGACCAGCCAGGTGTCGAGATTTGAGTAGCCATCATCGATGCCGACAGTGACGATGACTGCCTGCGGAGCGTCGAATGCCCAGTACCCTGGCAACCCCCAGGTAAAGGAAAAGGTGGTGGCGTAATTCAGACGGTGCGGCATACCCAGGTAGTATCCCGGGTCGCCGGCAACGACGACATCCTCATTCGGAAGCAGGTTGTTTATCTCCCGGCCAATTCTCTCCATTTCCCAAATCTGTGTGCGGTGATTGAGCAATCCGTTTTCCAGGGAGCGGGCATGGAAGAAAAACGCGTACAAGAATATGGAGGCCAGCAGGACAAACAGTCCAGCGCCGGACAAATGAACGCCCTGAGAGGATGGATCATGGTAGTCCCCGAAAAACTTGCCGAGCCACGCACCGAACCAGATGGCGAAAATGGGGAATACGAAAATGAGATAAAAGTCATTGACGTGTGCGAAAAACAAACCAACAATCGCCATTGCTCCGACGGCCAGTGAAAGGAGCAAGCGGTCCGCAGCAGTACGGCGCGCAAGGGCCGCAACCAGGGCTATGGCAAGAAGGACCAATTCCACCGGCGCTGAGTAAAGATAGATTTTTAGCTGAAGCGAGATATTGGCCGGCGTGAAGCCGACCTGAGCTGTTGGATTGCTTATGGCGGCTTCCCAGCGCCAGGTCTCACTGAGGATTCCCGGGACTTCAGACAAGGCAAGGCCCGGCAATGCTATGTGATAAAGGGCCCAAATCACGGTGAACAACAAACATCCAGCCAGAAAGCTGAAGAAGGTCTTGTTCGCATCCGGCACATTGTGGCGCCGGGCGCCAATCCAGCGTCCAATCCACAACAAACAGAATGTGACAGAAAATGCGCCACCGTATACATGGCCCTCTACTGCCGAAGTCGCTGCGATGCCACAGACGAAACTCCAGAAAAATGATCGTTCGCGATCATTGGACCGTAACATGGCGAAGAGAGCGATTGCAGTAGAAGTTGCCACCCAGCCGTGGGAGAGAGCCCAGTTGTATTGCAGGGGAATAGCGATTCCTATCGCGATTGCACAGAATGCAGCCGTCCTGCCGTAAAGACGTGAAGCAATTGCGCCTATAAATGGCAATGCCACAGCATTGACCAGAAGATAAAAAATCGAGCCTGATTTATTCCTACGCCGAAGAGCCGCATGTAATATCCGGACAGGGGCCACAGCATGAAAAAATTGAACCACGTTTCCGCATTTCGGTCAGGAGTCATGATGAAGGAACGAATATCGGCAGATTGACGCACACCGGCAACAAGTGGGTAGAATTCTCCGGTGCGATGCACCTGGGGCGCGAGCCCGATCCACAAGACTATCTGGATCAGTTGCAGGCCAAGCAACAGGAATAACAGCATGCGGGGCCATCGGATAGTCACGGTCTGATAGCCCGCGCCGCTGCGATGCAAGATCAACAAAACTGGCAAACTCAACCCGCACAGCGTGAGCATGACCAACACCCGGGTCAATCCGCCTTCCGCAACAGGAAGCAGATTGATGAGGGCAAGATAGGCGACAATCAGGAATAGCAGGCCGCCCGTCATTATTGTTCGGGTCAGACGATGGGGCGGCGACTGTTCAGAACGGTGCAGCAGGCGTCTGCGCCAGTCGGGAACGCAGAATACTGCGAGCACGAGCGTTGCCGCACCCACAAGGCCCAGCAGATACGAATATGACGGGGACCAGCGTCCCAGTACGACAGGGTCCTGACTGGTACGCAGGGACATGCCGAGCAAGAAAGCCAGTGAGGTGAGCAATGCGATTGGCAATGCCACGGTGGCGAGTTTGCTGATATTCACCTTGTCTGTTTTCCTGCCGTTCTACTGCTAACCGGAATGAACTCTGACGAAACCCATCGTGTTTGGCGAATTGAAGCTCCAAATAATATCATCTATCGTTAAAACAATTGAAATACAATGTCCTCCACATGGATGAGTCTATCTTGGGCCGTTGAGAGCCGGGAGGCTTTGATGAAAGTGACTGGCGCGGAACATACCTGTTACACGGTAACCGACCTGGAAAGCGCCCGCATATTCTATTGCGACCTGCTGGGTTTCGAAATCGCCCACGCGCGTCCGCGCATCACCAATCGCTATTTCCGCGACATCATTGGCATCCCCGACGCGGTGGTGCGCGACCTCTATCTGCGCATTCCGGGCACCAGCCACCACCTGGAACTCTTCGTCTACGAACACCCTTCCGGCGAAGCCATGGACAACCGTCCGCAGAATCCGGGCAGCAGCCACATTGCCTACGTCGTCGATGATCTGCGGGCGCTTTACGAGCACCTGAGAGAACAGAAACTGGTTGAACTTGAGTTCATTTCCGAGCCGGTGTACCTCGACGAAGGGCCCAACCGGGGCGGCTGGGCCCTTTACATGCGCGACCCCAACGGGATTATCCTTGAACTCTTTGAGAAGGCGCCGCAGTCCTGATGCTCAGTCCGCCAGTTGCGGGTAATTCAGCGGGTGGCCCGGGACCTGCAGCGACGCCCGCAGCAGTTTGCGGCCATCCAGATTGGCGACCAGCAGGGTCTTGAGCTCCGGGCCGGCAAAGGCCACGTTGGTGGCTGAATCCAGCAGAAAGCGCTCCCACTCCTCATAGAGTGTCGTAAGGCTTCCATCCCGCTCAAGCCGATAGATGATGCTCGGCGTGTAGACTGAAATGTAGAGACGGCCCGCGCTGTCGAAGGCGACGCCGTCAGGCACGGTCCGTGGCAGGTCAAGCAGCAGCTCGCGGCGGCCGGCGCTGCCATCAGCCTCAATCGGGATTAGTGCAATGCAGGGCGGTGAGGATTCCACGACAATCAGCGCCTGACCGTCGGGCGTCAGACAAAGGCCATTGGTGAATCCACTGGCCTGACGGTCCCAGATTTCGGCCTGGCCGCCTGGCCGAATGCGCCAGACGAAGCCATCCCTTTGTGCCCAGGCGCCGGAATCCGACACGTAGAGATTACCGGCGCTGTCAAAGGCCGGGTAGTTGGGCACGCGCATGCGCTGACCGGCGTTGCCGCTCGAATAGACTTTAGTCGCTCCGTCGGGCGAGATTCGCATCACGGCCTGGTTGCCGACGTCGCAGGCGTAGATGTTGCCGGCAGCGTCATGGGCCAGACCTGTGATGAAGCCGCCGGTGTCCGCAAAGACCCTGCAGGTGCCCGCCTCCAGGTCGACGCGATAAATCTGGCCGGCCTCACCGCCGGCATGCACCAGGCCGTCTGGCGCCACGGCGACCCCTTCCGGATGGTCCATGTCGTGGGGCAGCGCCTGCAATTCAAGTTCGTACCTTGCCATTCGGGCCTCCTGCATTGGCCTGGATCTTGCTGCGCTAGAAGGTGCAGGTCACGCCGCCGTCCACCACCAGCAACTGACCGGTCATGTAGCGGCAGTAGTCCGACGCAAGGAAGACCACCGTGCCCGAGACATCCTCCGGCAAGCCCTCGCGGCGCAGGGGCACCTTGCCGCGCTCGACGTAGAAATCCTGGAACCAGGGCTGTTCGCTTTGGGGCCTGCCATCCACGAAGGTCGCCGGCGTGGCCATGAAACCGGGGGCGACGGCGTTGACCAGAATGCCATGTTCGCCGAGGTCGATCGCCGCAGATTTGGTCCAGGCGACGACCCCGCCCTTGGCGGCGTTGTAGGCGCCCAGGCCCGGCGTCATGGCGAAGGCCTGGATGGATGCAATGTTGATGATGCGACCGCTGCGTTGCGCCACCATGTGCGGCACGACCAGCTTCGCGCCCATGTAGACGGCCTCGAGATCGACGGTGATCACGCGGCGCCAGTCCTCCAGGGTGCTGTCGAAAATGGAATCGTTGATGGAGAAGGCGGCATTGTTGACCAGTACGTCGATCTTGCCGCGCCAGGCGATTGTCGCGGCGACGGCGTCGGCGTAAGCTGCATAGTCGCTGACGTCGAGTTGCCGCGCCAGCACGGCAGCGCCTGCCGCCTCTATGTCATCGCGGGCGGTTTCCAGGGTGTCGGCATTGCGCTCCAGCAGGGCCACGGCTGCGCCTTCCGCCGCAAACTCGCGCGCGATGGCCAGGCCGAGGCCCTGGCCGGCGCCGGTGACAATGGCGACTTTTCCTTCCAGCAAGCCCATGGTTTTTCGCTCCTGCCCCTGTTTCTGCGTGAAACCTTGCACTGTGGAGTGCGCAGAGTGTACTTCCGCTGCCGCGCTCAATCTGCTAAAAGGCCTCGTCAAAAGGATGGAATAGATGATAGGCCGTCCAGCCCCCGTCCACCCGCAGCACTTCGCCGGTGATGAAAGAGGACTCGCGGTCATCGGCGAGGAACAGCGCGGCTTCCACCAGTTCCTGCGGCCTTGCAGCCCTGCCCATGGGAATGCGGCCGAGCAAGTGGTCGTCGGGCGCGGCCACCCCGTTTTGCACGACACCCAGGGCGATGGCGTTGACGCGCAGGCCCAGTGGCGCCCAGTCGATGGCCAGCGATTTCGTCAGCATGAAGAGAGCGGCTTCCTGCGAATTGCGCAGGGCCTGGCCGGCTGGCGCGAAGAGGCCTGCCACGGAGGCGACGAAAATGACGCGGCCACTTTCCTGGCTCTGCATGATCTCCCCGATGAAACGGGCGCAGTTGTGAACGCCATCCAGCCCGGCAGTCCCTGACGAGCATGCTGTCGCCGAAGCGTAGTGCAGCCAGATGTCTATCCGGCCCAACTGGTCGGCCACGCTACGCAATACAGCCTGAGAGGCCTTGCCGTTTTGTAAATCCATGGCGTACCAGCGCGCACCGGCCGCCTCGATCGCGCTGCCGCCCAGGCCGCCCTGGCAGGCCAGCGCCACCTGCGCATCTTCCTGCCGCAAGGCGCGGGCGAGGGTGAGGCTCAGGTTGTCGCAATCCCCGGTGATGAGGGCGACCTGGCCCGGGAAGCGTGAATTCATACAGTTGCCTTGCCAGGCAGGCCGTCCCAGGCGATCCAGCCGCCGTCCACGGCGAGGGTGGTCGCGGTGATGTAGCTGGCGCGGTCACTGACGAGAAAGCGCGCCACACTGGCAATCTCTTCCACGTCTGCCACGCGGCCCATGGGCGTGCGGCGGTTGTACTGGTCCAGCGACGCCACGCCCTGCTCGACCAGAGACTGCAAAATGTTGGTGCGGGTGACGCCCGGCGCCACGCTGACGACGCGCACGCCGCGACGGGCCCATTCACAACCTACGTTTTCGGTCAGGCTGATGACAGCGGCCTTGGCGGCATCGTAGGCGCTGCGCAGCGGCCAGGCGCCGTATCCTGCAATGGAACTGATGTTCAAAATAACGCCCGACCCCTGGCGCAGCATGACGGTCCCCACGGCGCGGGTGCAAATGAAGACGCCGTTCAGCATGACGTCCACCTGCAGATGCCAGTCGCTGTCCGGTTGACACTCGGTTGGGCTGACGAAGTTCATGCCGGCGTTGTTGACGAGGGCATCGACCCGTCCGTGTCTCAATGTTACGGCCTCAACCAGGGCGTCCACGCTTTCTCTGGAGCGCACGTCGCATTGCTGTGACCAGGCGTCATGGCCTTCGTCGCGCAATGCCTGCGAAGCCTGTTCGCCGGCGTCGGCGTCAAGCTCGGCGATGACGGCCGTGGCGCCGGCCTCACAGAAATTGCGTGCGATGGCCAGCCCGATGCCGCGCCCCGCGCCGGTGATGATGGCGACGCGGTCGGAGAGTTCGTTGGTGTTCGTGGTCATCTGGGAATCATCTACTCAAATGCGAAATTCGTACTAAAGCCAGTCACGAAAATTTCCATCCCATTTCACGCATGAATCCCACAATGTTTATGCAACTTACTCCCTCACACTTGCAAATATAAGGAATCTTGGGATTCTCTTTGGAACCAGGTTTCTCTTCTGTGACTACCTTGAGTTTGTGTCTAACGGCCAGAGAAATAACAAAAGGGTCTGCTACGATTCTGCTGGGGTTCCTCGCTTCATCAAGGCGATAGTCGCCTATTATTCTTGTTGCTGTTTCTTGGATTTCCTTGTCAAATGGAATGATGAAATTTTCCCGATTTTTTACCCAAGTAAGTAAGCCGTCATCTTTTCTAGAGATTTCTTCCTTGACATACTCATGCACTACCAATGTCGAGTTGTCACAAGAAATGGTAAACAACTCCCACAGTCTTTCAAATACATCTTTGGGGTAGTAATGGTGCCAATCTATCAAGGAACTTGTGTCTACCGAATACACTACGCCAGCACCTTGGCCAAGTCGTCTCTGATGTTTTCAATGTGCTTCAATTTCGAGCCAAGGTATTCAGATAGCTGACTTGAATTTATGAATTCTTCATCATATGCATCTAGAACCGAAGAGACAAAGCGAGATCCATGACAACGAACAAATTTGGTGTGGAAATCGGGCCCGCCACTGCTTGTACCTGCGGTCGATTCGTTCTCGATTTCCCATTCTTCTCTCCACTTTTCCAGAGTGCGTTTGTAATGTGAAATCGTCGTTCTGTCATTTTCCAAGAGGCGTCTCAAAATAACTGCCTTGCTCACCTTATACTGAGTTGCAAGCTTGCCTAACTCTTTGTCTTCCCAAGTACTATGAGTGTGGTTTCTCACTTCCAGTTCTGACAATAAATCAAAAGATGGAACTAGGAGTTCACCTGCAAACTCATTGCAAAACACCTCTTCGACTACAAGTTCATGGTGAACTCTGAAGTTGCTCAATCCTGATTGCCTGAGAATCAAGTGCCCAAGTTCATGCATGATCGTAAAGATTCGGGCCGTTACTGAATCTTTTGAATTCATTATGATTATCGGAAGTTGGTCGAAATATAGGGCGGCACCTCGCATTTCTCTCATTTGGACCGAGTTTCTATTGAAGAAACCGGTTTGAAAGACTAGGACACCGTTTTCTTCTACAGCTGTTCTCCACATACGGAGAGCATCACGAGAATCGCTGCAAGCCTTTTGGTCTTCTATAGATCTTCCCAAGACCTTACGCACTCTATGAGCAAGTGAAGCCGGTGACTCGTCGTGGGATCTTGAAAGGTCGAAATCCCGGATTACGTCGCCCATCTCTTCTGCGAGGTCGAGCAGAATTTCACGTCGTCGAGCTGCTTCGCGCAACTCAAGCACGAGACCAGTTGATTTCTTGGCATATTCAGTGTCTGGAAGTGTGCGCCAGTCTTCCAGCTTGTCATATGGCTCGTCCCAATGAGTAGGAGGTGAAGAAAAATAAAAGGCAGCGAATGGACGTTTGTAAACGTTAGCAATTTTGAAGAGTTTCTTTACGGTCGGGCGATCCTCTTTATCCCCTTTTTCCCATTTGGCTAGGCGTTCCGGATCGACTCCAATCTTTTTCGCTGCTTCGTCGAGGTCATATCCAATAGTCTTTCGCCCCCAAACCAAGAGTTCTGGCTTGATAATGGCGTCCGCGCTTCTAGCCATACGACATCATCAGGATTGTCTTCATGCCAACAGTCTACAAACCTTTTGAACAGGTCGCAAAGTCCTCTGGTGGCGCGCTACACTGGCCCCGCCGTAGAATTGAACGGGCAAGGTGCCTTGGAAATCGACCTGACGGTCAGCGGTTTCGTCGAGCGGGCGGTCTTTGATGACGACGAAATCGAGACGCTGCATCGACCCCTGCTGAGGCGACTGTCGCGCCTGGCGGCCAATTCGCCGCCGCCCTTCATCGTGTTGCTGGCTGCGACGGCCGGTTCGGGCAAGTCCATTCTGGCCGCCTTCCTGGAGTGGCTCTCGCAGCAGGACGACGTCCTGCTGCCTGCGCAAGCGCTTTCGATCGATGGCTTTCATTTTCCCAACGACGTCATGCAGCGACGCACGATCCTGCGTGACGGCCGGGAGCAGTTGATGCATGACTACAAGGGCGCGCCCGAAAGCTTCGACCTGGCGGGACTGCGGGAGAAACTGAAGGCCCTGCGACGCGGGGAAACAGTGCGCTGGCCGCTTTATGATCGCAATATCCACGACCCGGTCGAGGATGCCATCGCTGTCAAAGAGCCGCTGCTCATCCTGGAGGGTAACTACGTGCTGCTGGACGCGCCTGGCTGGCGTGACCTGCGCGACCTGGCCGACTTCGGCATCTTCCTCGAAGCGGACGTGGAACTGACGCGGGAACGCCTGCGGCAGCGAAAGTTGCGAGGCGGTTACTCAGGGGACTGGGTCGAAGGGCATTATGCGCGCAGCGACGGACCCAACACACGTTTGATCCTTGGGCGACGGCTCCCGGCGGACCTCACCCTCGTTTGGCGCGATTGCGGGGGGCGCGTCGGCTGGCGGGAAAAGACCGAAGGACTCCGCAGGAAGGGCAGGGCATGAAAATCGAACGCATTCAACTATTTCCCGTCATGATTCCGCGCCGCACCGGCATCGACAACCGCCACGTTATCCTGCGCCTCGATGCGCAAGGTGACCAGGTCGGCTGGGGCGAGATGAGCGACCTGTCGCATCTGCCGCTCTACCAGATGGACCTGGCCAACCTCGAAAATGCGCTCAATGACCTGCTGGTCGGCAGGGACGCGCGCGAGCTTTCCTTGATTGAACAGCTGATGGAGCGCGCCTACACCGTCGAGGGGCACAAGTACAGTCGCTCCGGCCTGGTGCGCCAGGGCATTGATCTGGCCCTGCACGACTTGCTGGCGCGGCGAGCGGGCGTGCCGGTGCATGCGCTGTTGGGCGGCGCGCTGCGTGATCGCTTCAAGGTCTGCTATCCGATCTTCCGCATGCGATCAGAGGCCGAGATCGCGCCCAATCTGGAGCGCATCGCTGAAATGGCCGGGCGGGGCTTCGATCTCATTCGCGTATACGTCGGTGCTGATGTAGAGGTGGACATCCAGTTTTTCGAGTCCTTCAGCGAGCGCTTTGGCGGTAGCGTTCGCATCAAGTCGATCGATTTCTCGAATCTGCTGGACTGGCGCCGTTCGCTGGCCGCAACAGAACGCTATTCCGATCTGGCGGACTGGATGCTGATTGAAAGTCCTGCGCCGGAAGAGGACTACGAAGGTCTTGCAGAGTTCCGGCGCCGCAGCCGCTGGCCGGTCTCCGAACACGTCAACCATCTCTGGCATGGCTGGCAGCTGCTACGCGGCGGTTGCGTGGACATTCTGAACGTCTCGCCCTATGTCCTGGGCGGCCTGCGGCCCTGCCTGCGGGCCATCGCCCTGGCCGAGGCGGCGCATGCCAGCGTGCTGATTGGCACCACGCAGGAACTTAATCTGGGCACGGCGGCGGTGGCGCATCTGGGCGCCGTCGCGCGCGTGCTGGACTACCCGGCGGACAACACGGGGCCGGAACTCTACACCGCTGACGTGGTGAAGGAGCCGCTTCGTTACGAGGACGGTCATCTGCTGGTGCCGGATGGCAATGGTCTGGGAGTCGAGGTGGACGAGGCCACCCTGGAGCAGCGACGCACGAGTCTGGTAAGCACCTTTGGCACGGACCTGGTCGGCATGCTGGACCGCACCTCCGCGACCGAACGCGGAGTCGGCGAAAACTGAGCGCTTCAGCGCTGCAGCAATTCCGCCAGGGGACGCGGTTCCCCGACAGACAACACTTCGCTGAACAGTTGGCCGCGGCGCTGCCAGATGCGCCCGGCATAAGCGTCTTCCCGACTCTTGAGGATGCGCCAGCGGTCATCGATAATCTCGATGGCGCAGTGGTCGTCGAGCGCCAGGCCGACGCAGGTCTGACCGCGCATGAACTCACGGAAAGGTTCCAGGCGCTCCTCAACGACGGCGTGGGCGCAGAACACGGCATTGAAGTAAGCCAGGGCACGAATGCGAATGTAGGGAAAGTTGTCGGGGTTGTTGTAGCGTCGTGAGGCACTGTAACCGTAACGAAACCAGCACAGCCCGCCCGCGCTGAGGCCGGCCAGCACGCAACCGCGGGCGCGCGCAGTCTGGAAATGTTGATCGATGCCCAGTCGTCGCCACAATTTCATCATGCGCAGGGAGTTGCCGCCGCCCACGTAGATCAGATCAGCCCAGGCGAATTTGCGTGCGATGGCGTCGGCAGAGGGGCGATCGCGCAGCAGGGTCAGGGCGTCCGTGTGGCAGCCCAGGCGGTCGCCGTAGTGTTTGTGGAATTCATCTTCCTTTTCGGAGTCATCGCCACTGGCCGTGCCGATGAAGAGTGCCCTGGGCCTCTTTTTCCCGGTCAATTCGACGATGCGCTCGTCGATGGGCAGGTTTTCGCCTTCCATCATATTGCCGCCGCCAATGGCCACAATGATACTCACGACCTCTCATCCTTTCCGGCAGCCCTGAGCAGGATCTGCTCGTAACGCCGACTGAGTACTTCCACGTCGATGTTGTCTTCGGCCCAGGCGCGCCCGGCGCGGCCGCAGCGCCGGCGCAAGTCCCCGTCATCCAGCAGCCGGACTATGGCTTGCGTGAATGCATCTGCATCGCCCGGGTTTACGGCGATGCCGCCGCCGCTTTCACGGATGATGCGCGCCGACTCGCCTGTGCAGGCCGCGACAAGCGCTGTGCCGCTGGCGAGAGTCTCGAAAAGACGTGCGGGCAAGGTTCCCCGGTAGAGTTCATGATCGCGCAGGGCGAAACAGGAGATGTCAGCCGCGGCCCAGGCAGCGGGGATGTCCCCGGCATTTAGCCAGGGAATGTGGCTGATGTTTGGTCCGAGGTCACGCAGGATGGCCCTTTGGCTGCCATCACCGATGAACAGGAAGCGAAGGTTTTGGCGATGTTCCAGTTGCCGGGCAGCCTGGAGCAGGCTATCAAAGTCATACTGGGTGGCGAAAGTTCCAATGCAGGCGACGATCTGATGGTCTTTCAAACCGTGACGAGTCCGGAATTCCCGTCCACAAAGGTCAGGGCGCAGGCGTTGCAGATTTACCAAAAATAAAAGGGTGTACAAGTCAGGCGTCGGCCGAATACGTTCTGCAATCTTGCGCGTCCATTCGGGGCTAATGGTCACGATGGCCCTTGCGTGGCGATATACACGGTTGACTGCTTGACGTGCCAAACGAAAGAGCGAATCGCTTTCCTGCATGGCGCCGATGCTGAGCAGATGGTCCGGCCACAGGTCGCTGACGCTGAGCACGTAGGGCGCGCGCAGCCAGCGGGCCAGCAACATACCGGCCAGGCCAGTGGGCACCGGCTGGGATTCGATCAGTAACACGTCCGGTCGTGGTAAATTCCAGCCGCGCAGAACGGCACCAATCATGAAGCTGAGTTGAGTTAGCAATCGGCGGCTGATTCGTGGAGAAGGTGAGGCCCACAGCCAGACTCTCACGACCCGCACCTGACCGCGCGTTTCCTCCCTTGTCCAGGCGCCGCGATAATTCTCTGCGATACGACCCTGGGGGTGGTGGGGCATGGGCGCCAGCACGGTAACCTGGTGGCCACGTGACGCCAGAAAATGCGCCAACTGGGAGAAGCGCGCGGACGCAGCGCCGGAATCGGGTTCAAACCAGGATGTGACGACCAGGATGCGCACTATGGGTAACCGAATGGCTGGGGGATCAGATTGAAGGAATCTACATGGACCACTTTGGCGCGAATCGAATTGCACTGCTGCAACGCCTGATCACGGGCGACCGGGTCGCCCAGGTCAAGGCGCATGTCACAGCCATCTTCGTTGCCTTCGCGATAGTAACCGGCTTTCATGCCAAAGAGACGAAAACCGAATTTGTGGTAAAGATTGCGGGCAACGCGATTGCTTTCGCGCACTTCCAGCACCACGCTGGTGGCCTGACGCGCCAGGGCCCGTCGGACAAGCGCAGCCAGCAACAACTCTCCGTAGCCGAGGCCGCGGTGGTCCGGGTGTGTGGCCAGGGTACTGACGTGTGCTTCACCGGCAATCAGCCACATGCCGCCATAGCCCACGACACGCTCGTCTGGCGAACGGGAACGCGGCAATCGCAGGTGGCGGCGCCAGCCGGCTGGTCGCCGCAAGAGCCCGTCGCACAATACGACGAGGTGGCTGTGATTGCGCATGCCCAGTTCGTCACGCCAGGAGTGTTTGGGCCAGGGCGGTCGGAAGCAACGGGCGTCGATGGCCGCCACCTGGTCAATGTCCTCGGGGCGCATGGGACGCATATGCACATTCATGGCGTATCACGCGTGGCGATGTAACGGGCCGCGACCCTCGCCGGGGCGAAGTCTTCAGGCGCGCCACGGCCCAGGCGTTCCTGCGCGATTTCCGCCAGGAAGCCGGCGCGACGCAGGGAATGCGCCGGCGAGGCCAGTTGCAGGGGCAAGCCTGCTGCCTGCGCCAGGGTCAGTCGATCACGGGCGCCGGCGTCCAGTTCCCCGACGACAAGTGATGGTGTCATTGGGGGCCGCAGCAATGCCTCAATATCTGTCAGCGTTTCGTCACCATTCGCCTGCCAGCGACCCTCGCAGTGACGATAGCGCGACGCGATGTAGCGCTTGCGCCCCGCCGACAACAGGACAAGCAATTCATGGTCGGGGCAGGGAGGCAGGGCCGCGGCCAATATATCCTGGGTGCCAACCGCGACCAGTGGCAGGCCCCTTGCAGCGGCCAGGCCCTTGGCAAAGGCGACTCCGATGCGCAGGCCGGTGAAGGAACCAGGCCCGTTTGCCACAGCCATTGCAGCAAGTTTCTGTCTTTCTTGCGCCAGCATACCTGCAACCATCGGGGGTAACTCGGCGCTGTGACGTCTTGAACTGCGCCAACTGTGTTCAGCAATCACTTCATGGCCGTCATGCAGGGCGAGGTTGATGCGTTGGGTTGCGCTGTCGATGGCCAACAACATGCGCTACCTCATTGCGTCTGACACTGAAAAGTCTTTAGCAGACTTTCGTGACGTTCGCCGCTGGCCTTGAGCTGTATGAAACGACTTGCCGGCCCCGTGATTTCCAGCGAAACCCACAACCGCTCCGCAGGCAACCCTGCGCCCAGGCGTTCCGGCCATTCAATGAGAGCCGGGCCCTGACCGTCAAGCGCTTCCTCCAGCCCGGCCTGCATGGCTTCACTCGCGTCTTGCAGCCGGTAGCAGTCAATGTGAAAGAGCACGCCGTCATCCTGTTGGCGGCGGTGCTCGTGGACCAGTGTGTAGGTCGGGCTGGTCAGGGGTGGCAGCCCCCCCCAGCCCCTGCCGATGGCAGCCGCCAGGCAGGTTTTCCCCGCGCCGAGACCGCCGCTGAGGCAAATGAGGTCGCCCGCTTGCAACAGCGTGCCGAGCCTTTCACCGGCCTGTTGCGTCTGCAAGGGACTGTCGCTGATGACGCGCACAACGCCTCCTGAACGACCGAAGTATAGCGTTCGTGGACTCTTAATGAAGGTGTGGTTCGCGGCAACCTGAGGTCGTGGCTACACTTCCTGGCGCAGATCTTGCAGGGGAGAAGTGGCCATGACTTTTCGTGATGATGCGCTCGCTGACAAACACATCGTCATTTCCGGCGGCGCCGGCGCCATTGGTTGCGGCATTGTCGGCAAGCTGACGCAGCATGGCGCGAGTGTGACAGTCAATGACGTGATTGATGGTGACGACGCCCTCCCCAGGCTGGAGCAGGCGGGGGCCGTCATGCAACGGGTCTTTTATTGCCGCGCCGACCTGACCCGGGAAGAGGACGTCAGCAACCTGGTGTCACAGGCCCATGCACAGTTTGGCCCCCTGCAGGTGGCGCTCTGCCATGCCGGGATGGTTGCACCCGGCCTGTTGCTGGACTACGCACTGGAAGACTGGCAGCGCACCCAGGCTGTCAACGTGACCTCGGCGTTCCTGCTGGGTCGGGCAGCGGCGCGCAGCATGCTGGCGGACGACGTCACCGGCCAACTGATATTCACGACGTCATGGGTGGCCCAAACGCCATGGCCGGAGATTGGCGCCTACAACGCCAGCAAGGCCGCCATGAATCAACTGATGCGTTCCTTCGCTCGTGAACTGGCGCAGCAAGGCATCCGCGCCAACGCTATTGCTCCGGGCATCGTCAACGCCGGCATGGCCAGAAAACAATGGGACAGCGACGCGGAGTATCAGGCTCGCGCGCGGCGGGCCATTCCCCTGGGCATGTTACAGCCTCTTGATGCGGTGACGGACGCTTTCCTCTTTCTCTGCAGTGACGCGGCCAGCTACATGACAGGCTCGGTGCTTACCGTGGACGGTGGCTGCAGCCTCTACCCGCTGGACTAGCTCAGCCGCTACTGTCGCAAACGACGCAGGGGTTCTCCAGCGTCCCGATGCCTTCCACGCTGCAGCGCACGACGTCGCCGTCCTGCAAGTAAAGTTTTGGCGAACGCCCTTCGCCAACGCCGGAGGGCGTGCCGGTCATGATGATGTCGGCCGGTTCCAGCGTGAACATTTGCGAACAATAGTGTATGAGGAAAGCGACCTGAAAGATCATGTCGCGCGTATTGCCGTCCTGCATTCTCTCGTCATTGACGTCGGTGGTCAGGCGCAGGTCCTGCACGTCGGCGATCTCGTCCGGCGTAACGATCACGGGGCCCAGCGGGCAAAAGTATCGAGGCTCTTGCCGCGGGTCCACTGTCCGTCCGTACGATGCTGCAGGTCACGCGCCGAGACGTCATTGCCGACCGTGTAGCCAAAGACGTGTTGCAGTGCGTTTTCCTCGCTGACGTGACGGGCGCGTTTCCCGATGACCACGACCAGTTCGGCTTCCCAATCAACTTCCTTGGTCACTGCGCGGTCCCATGTGATGGCGGCGCCAGGGTCGATGATGGCGCTGGGGAACTTGGCGAATATCAGTGGCCGGGGGGGCGGCTCGTTACCGGTTTCACGGGCATGTTCGGCGTAGTTTCGGCCGATTGCGATGATTTTTCCGGGTCGCAAGGGGGCGTTGAGCGCAACATCCTGCAGCTGGAAACGTTGGCTGACGCGGCCGGGCGTGATTCCGCGGGCGATCATGTCCTGCATGCGCATGGTGTCGGTTGAAGCCAGGCCATAGACCTCTTCGCCGACGACCTCTCCCAGTTGACGACGCCCCCCGTGCGTAAAAGTGACCCAGTTTCACCGCGTGTCCCCTCTCGTTTCCGCTTGCAAACACATTTCCCGGCGCATGGCAGGGCAGTATAGCGTTACTATGTGGACCAGGCGACCGGGCGAAAGGACCTGCATGTTGCGACTCAAGGACATTACGGCCGCCCGCGACAGGCTCAGGCCATGGCTGCAGCCGACGCCACTGGAACATGCGTCGGGGCTTGGCGATCAGGTCTGGCTAAAGCTGGAAAGCCGCAACCGCACCCGTTCCTTCAAGGTGCGCGGCGCGCTGAATGCCATGTTGCTGCTGGACAGGGCGGCCCGCGAGCGCGGCGTCATCGCCTGTTCTTCCGGCAACCATGCCCAGGGAGTCGCCTGGGCGGCGCAATTGACCGGAGTGGATGCCTGCCTGCTGATGCCGGCGCACACGCCGCAGCGCAAACTGGAGGGTGCGCGACGTTACGGCGCCAGGGCGGAACTCTTTGGCAGCAACTACGACGAGACCGAATTTGAGGCCCGCCGCCGTCAACTGGAGCAGGGACTGACTTTCATCTCTCCCTACAACGACGCACGGGTCATTGCCGGGGCCGGCACGATCGGCCTTGAGCTTCTGGACGACCTGCGCGAAGTGGCGCGCGTGCTGGTGCCCGTGAGCGGGGGCGGTTTGATATCGGGCATTGCACTGGCACTCAGGACGCTGCGACCGACGCTGGAAGTCATCGGTGTCTGCGCCCAATCTGCGCCGGCGATGGCAAACCTGCAACATGGCAGCAACTTGCCACAGGAGTGGGACACCCTGGCCGAGGCCCTGTCCGGTGATGTGGAAGGTGACTCAATGACGATCGGGCTGGTGCAGCGATTCGTCAAGCGAATCGTGCTGGTGCCCGAAGAGGCAATCGCCAGGGCCATGCGCTGGATGCTGCTGGAGCATGGTCAGGTGGTAGAGGGCGGTGGCGCGGTCACGATCGCTGCCCTGCAGTCGGGCGCCGTCGCGCTGGACGAGCGGCCCACGGCCTTGGTCATCAGCGGCGGCAATGTCGACGAGGCGACCCTGCGCCAAATTCTCGCCTGGTCATGACCTTCGCTCCCGCGTCAACGTCGGCGTCGTCCGCCGCGCAGCAGCGAGAAGATCAACAACAGACCCAGCAACCCGACCAGACCCAGGGCCGCGCAAAGGACCACGACCGGCGTTATGAGACCTTCCGCTGGTGTGGTTTCAGCCTGGGCCGGGACCAGCGTTCCCGCCGGTGTGATACTTGCGACCGGTGGCTCTGTTGTGGGCGTCTCGCTCGGCACGGTCTCTGTCGGTTCCGAAGTTGGCGTGAATGTGGCGGTCACCCCGGCGGCTTCGGTCGCCAGGGCGGCTTCAGTAGCCTGCGCTTCCAGCAGATTGGCGGCTCTGGCCGTGGCGGTCGCATCGATATCCGCCTGGGCCGTGGCGGTGGCCCGTTCCGAGCGGATGTCAAGCACCCGCTGCGTCGCAGCCAGTACTTCCTGTGTGGCCTGGCTGTCGAAAGTCGCCATGGCGACGACTTCGGTCGCGGCCAGGGCGCTCTTCGTGCCGCGGGCGTCGGCCGTCGCCTGCGCTGCGGCAGTCTGCGATGCCTGCAGGGATTCCGTGGCGCGTTGCGCTGCCGTGGCGGTCAATTGACTGGCGGCCGCCGTCGCGACCACACGTTCCGTGGCCGCGTCCCGCACCTGGCGATTAAGCGTTTCGGCGGCGCTGACGACGGCTTCCAGCGTTGCGCGGCGTTCGGCCGCGGCGCGGGTGGCGGCTTCCGCGGCAACGGCGGTCGCCGTGGCCATCTGTTGGTCGACGACATGCGTTGACGTTGCCCCGGCGACGAATGTTGAAGTGGCCTCAACGCGTTCTGTAGCCCTGGCTCTCACCTGAAGGTTTAGCCGGGCAGCGTCATCGACGATTGCTGCCAATGTGGCGCTGCGTAAGAAGGCGGCCTGGGTAACCGTCGCAATCTGTTGCGTGGCGACCTGCGTGGCCGTCGCTTCGGCGGCGCTGGTGGCGGTGGCGATGCGCTGTGTGGCGATTTGGGTGGCGTTGATCTCGGCGGCGCTGGTGGCGGTGGCGATACGCTGTGTGGCGACCTGGGTGGCTGTCGCTTCAGCGGCGCTGGTGGCCGTGGCGATGCGCTGCGTGGCGACCTGGGTGGCTGTCGCTTCGGCGGCGCTGGTGGCGGTGGCGATGCGCTGCGTGGCGATTTGCGTGGCCGTGGCTTCAGCGGCGCTGGTGACGGTGGCGATGCGCTGCGTGGCGATTTGCGTGGCCGTGGCTTCAGCGGCGCGGGTGGCGGTGGCGATGCGTTGCGCGGCGACCTGTGTGGCGGTGGCTTCAGCGGCGCGGGTGGCGGTGGCGATGCGCTGCGTAGCGACTTGCGTGGCTGTCGCTTCGGCGGCGCTGGTGGCGGTGGCGATGCGCTGCACGGCGACTTGGGTGGCGGTGGCTTCGGCGGCGCTGGTGGCGGTGGCGATGCGCTGCGTGGCGACATGCGTGGCGGTGGCTTCGGCGGCGCTGGTGGCGGTAGCGATGCGCTGCGAGGCGACTTGCGTGGCCGTCGCTTCGGCGGCGCTGGTGGCCGTGGCGATGCGCTGCGTGGCGACATGCGTGGCGGTGGCTTCGGCGGCGCTGGTGGCCGTGGCGATGCGTTGCGTGGCGATTTGCGTGGCTGTCGCTTCAGCGGCACTGGTGGCGGTGGCGATGCGCTGCGTGGCGACATGCGTGGCGGTGGCTTCGGCGGCGCTGGTGGCGGTGGCGATGCGCTGCGAGGCGATTTGCGTGGCCGTCGCTTCAGCGGCGCGCGTGGCGGTGGCGATACGTTGTGTCGCGACCTGTGTGGCCGTCGCTTCGGCTACCGATGTCGCCGTCCCGCTTTGCTCAATCGTCTCCTGGGTAGCGGTGGCCCGGGCGGCGGAAGTGGCTGTAGCGAAACGCCGGGTGGCGACCTGTGTGGCCGTCGCCTCGGCTACCAAAGTAGCCCGTTGCTCTTCAGCGACCTGGGTTGAAGTCGCGCGCGCCGCCAGGGTTGCTGTTATGCGCTCGCGGTTTCTTTGGTTAAAGGCTGTCGAACGGGCGGAAACAGTAGCCCGCTCCTCAATCGCGGCCTGGGTGCGAGTCGCCTGGGCAACTGCCGTGGCTTCCGCGTCGGCCGTAGCCATTTGCTCAATGGCGATTTGTGTGGCGGTGGCCTGGGCAAGAGCCGCGGCCTGTTGCTCTGCAGCGACCTGGGTCGCGGTCGCGCGCGCCGCCAGCGTTGCAGTGATTCGCGCGCGGTTTCCAAGCGTAAAGGCCGTCGAGCGG
The DNA here is from genome assembly GCA_963667305.2 of Aggregatilineales bacterium. Lineage (GTDB taxonomy): Bacteria > Chloroflexota > Anaerolineae > Aggregatilineales > Phototrophicaceae > JAGWBD01. Next base: position 108,761 of record CAXXWG010000034.1, read on the forward strand.
GCGGAAGCTGTGGCGTTTCCCTCAATGACGGCCTGCGTACCTGTCGCCTGGGCGATTACTGTAGCTTCGGCGGCGGCCGTGGCCATCTGCTCCTGGGCAACTTGCGTAGCAGTGGCTCGAGCGGCGACCGTGGCACTGGCGCGGGCGCGGTTTTGCGAGGTGAATTGTGTCGCGCGCGCCGCGGACGTGGCGCGTCGTGCAACGGAAGTCCGGGTGGCCTGCATGAAGGCCAGGGCCTGGGTGGCGGTCTGCGCCGGCCCGGGGCTCACCGAAAAAGTGAAGCTCTGTTCACCGATGTTCCCCAACTCGTCCCGGGCGCGAATGACGAGGGAGTGGGTACCGGGCGCGAGTTGCAGGACTTCCAGTGGAATACTGGCTTCCGTCAGAACCAGGGGTTCGCCGTCCAGCAGGGCCTCTACCTGAAAGTCGCTGCCCTGGCCGCTGACTGAAATGTCCAGATCAACGTCGCCATCAAGCGACGTGCCGGGCGGCAGGTCTTCCAGCTCTATTTCCAGCGGCAAACGGGCGACTTCGAAATCCAGGGCCTCCGTCTCCACCTGGCCGCCGGCGCTTCGCACGCGGACTTCCAGCCGGGCCGGACCGGGCAGAAGCGCCGCGGCTTCCAGGGAAATGCGGTCATCGACGTCGGGCAAGGGGTCGTCGTTGAGGGCGTATTCGACGTCTGTGACCGGGAACTGGCTGCTTTGCACTGACACGCCAATCTCGGCGCTGTCTTCCAGCAGTTCGCCTTCCTCAAGGCCCTCAATTTCAAATTGAATGGGAAGGGGCGGCACGGTAAAGAAATAGTCGGGACTGGTGGTCTCGCCCCCGGTATTGGTGACTTCAAGTTGCAACCTGTGCTCACCCGGCTCAAGCGTGTTTGGGTCGATCGTGAAACTCAACTGCGAATCGAGGGGAATGGCAGGGCCGCCATCGAGGCGCCAGCTGGCGGATTCCAAAGGCGTCTGGCCGCCCACCTCAAGCGCAAATGTCTGTTCGTCAGCCAACTCAACAGGCGGTTCCGGATCGAGACGGACTTCGGGCGGCAGGGCGGCGACGCTGAATTCCAGCGTGGCGCTACCTGTGTCGCCATCGCGGTCGGTCGCGCGGAAAGTCAGGCTGTGCTCACCAGGACTGAGGGAGACCGGATCGACCAGGACGGTGAAGGGCGGGCCGGCGACGGTTGTCGGTTGCGCGTCGTCAACTGCCGCGGCCACGTCTGCGATTCCGTCATCCGCGACGATGTCGGGCCCGATCTCCAGTGGTTCCCGAATTGGCTGGAGGACGGGCGGAAAGTCAAATACCGGCACCGGCACCGGAGCGCGCAATCTGCCGTCGCTGCGCACCGGCCCCCAGGGCGTGTCAACTTCCAGCTCGAGTTGCCAGACGCGGCCGTCGAGGGGCACGTCCACCTCAAGCGTCACGTCATACTGGGTGCGCAGCAAATCCGCCAGGCCGGTATAGATTGCGTTCAGTTCCTGCGGGGACGGAGATTCACTGAAGAAAGCGTTGGTTTCCGTGGACAGCTGTTCCAGATAGCTGCGGTCCGCGCCATAGCCAAGACCGATCGTATAGACGGGCACACCCTTCACCACGGCGGTCCGGTGCACTTCTGCCCGGCTTACCCTGGAACGGCCCTGGTCATCGTAATGTACGCCGTCGCTGAGCAAAATGATGGCGCGGCGCGGGTTGTCGACATCGGCGGCAAGGGCAATGGCCTGCGCCGAGGCGTCGTAGAGCAGGGTCTTGCCGCCATAGATCAGACCGTCGATGATGGCCAGCAGGATTTCGCGGTCCGTCGTGAAGCCCTGGACCAGGTTGACTCTTGATGAAAACGTCAAGACCGCGACCGGATCATCCGCGGCCATCGAGTTGACAAAGGCCGCCGCAGCTTCCTTCGCCTCCTGGATGGGTTCGCCTGCCATGCTGGTGCTGACGTCAATGACCAGCATGGCGCTGATTGGCACCGCCCCGGCGTCGCTGAAACTGACGACGCTGCTGACCCTGGCGTGTTGCGCCAGTTCGCCAACAACCCGAAAGTTTTCGGCGGACAGATTGGCGAGGGGCAGACCCAGATTGTCGAAAGCGTTGACCATCACGCCGACCCGCGGCAGATTAGCGGGGTTGACGCCTGTGATCTCGATGCGCGGGCCCGGTGATTCCTGGGCAAGGGAGGTGCTGACCAACATCATGGCCAGCAGAGACACAAACAGGAACTTCCTCAATCCGCCCCCTGTTCCCAAGTGCCGTGTATCCAGGCTGTGCAACGGCGATGCATATTAACCCGCGCAATGCGTTCTGTAAACTGCGGATGCGCCTGGACACCTGGTATACTGGCGGGGCTTCACCTGAATCAGGCGCCGGGGCGGGCTCATGGAATTAACACGCGAAGCCGTACGTGAAATTGCTGCTTTGGCACGTCTGGACCTGGACGAGTCCGAAGTAGCGTTGTTTGCGAAGCAGCTTTCCGCCTGCCTGGACCACTTTCGCATGTTGCAGGGCGTGGACACCGACCACGTTGAACCCACCGCTTCCGTGCTGCCACTGCGCAACGTATTGCGTGAGGACGAGGCCGGCGCAGCGCTGACAGCGGAAGAAGTGATCGCCAATGCGCCGGACGCGGATGAGGGTCAGTTTCGCGTCAGCGCCGTGCTGGAGGACTGAAGGGTCTGTTCCCCTAACCAGTCCTGCAACTGGGCCCGCATGTGGAAGTCCATGTTTCGTTCCACCTGACGCAATTGTCTTTCCGGAATCCAGCAGAGAACTTCAGCGTCAAATTTGGCCGGGTCGTCCAGAATTGTCCGGAAGTCCTGTGGCGTCAGGCCCCAGCGACGGCTGAGGATGTCCAGGGTCTGACTCTGCCCCTGCAACTGGCGCAGAATGAGATCACGCATGGTGACCAGGTCGGCATCGCTGAGAAAGGTCAACCATGCGCGAGGCTGCGCCTGTCCCAGCGCACTTACGCTGCCGGCATCAATCGCCCTGTAATCGCGCTCGTCGCAGCGCGTCATCATCAGGGTAATGGCCAGTGCGCGCCGGCGTCGTTCGTTTACATCGTCAATGCCTTGCATCAGGGGCCACATGATATTCTGCGTCCAGATTTCGTCCATGGCCAGGTGGGCCACGTAGCCGGCCAGGAAAACCCGCTGTGCCTCATCGCGCGGCTGCAGCAGTTGTGGATGTCGCTGCAGCATCCGCCGCCAGGGGTGCTCTTCGATCGGCTCGTGATAGTGATAGAAATGTGTGTCCTCGCGCGTCGCGTGCCAGGCGCGTGCAGGCGGGTGGCGTCAGCGGCGATGCTGCCCAACAGGAAGGCGGGCAGTTCCAGTACCAGTCGTTTGCGGATATTTTTTGCCAGGTCCGGGTGAACAAGCAGGCGTTGGGCGGCAGCGAGATGGGTGAAGGGCGTGGGCATGGCCTGGCTCAGGATTCCGGTCGCAGGGCGAGAAAGAGCAGGGCGCCCAGCAACATGCCAGGCGGGACTCCGAGCAGCAGGTTCTGCAGCAGCAGGCCCGTCAAAACGCCGCAGAGCATTCCCGCGGCCAGGGCCAGGGGCAGGCGTCGGTCGGAACCAGCCGTCACCTTGTCGGATCGCCTTCGCGGAACTGGGTGTCCCGCCAGGCCGCAAAGGCGTCTTGCAGCTTAAGGCGCTGGTATTTGCCCGTCGAGGTGACCGGGACGTCCTCCCCAAAGACGACCACCTTGGGGCACTTTGCGAAGGGCAGTCGCTCGCGGCAATACGCGAGAATGTCGGCTTCGCCGAGCGATACGTCCTTGTGGCGCACGACCCAGGCGCCCACTTCCTCACCGTACCAGGTGTTCGGGAAGGCGATGGCCAAAGCGGCCCGCACGCCAGGCAACTCCAGCAGGACTTCTTCAATGTCCAGCGGGCTGTACTTGACACCGCCACGATTGATCAGTTCCTTGATTCGGCCGGAGATGAAGTAGAATTCCCGTCCCTTTTCGTCATGCAGGAAGAAGCCCTCGTCACCGCTGCGAAACCAGCCGAAGCGAAAAGTTTCCTCGTTGGCATCCGGTCTGCGATAATAATGCTTCATGACGTTGTGGCCGCGAACGCAGATTTCGCCACGTTCACCAGGGCCGAGGCGCTTTCCACTGCCATCGGCGGCGAAAATCGCCATTTCATTGGGCGCGATCGGGCAGCCGATGGCGGGATAGTCGTAATTCAGCAACCAGTGCAGGCGTTCCTCCCGCGTCAGGCTGACGGGCAGGAAGCAACTGTAACAGGTGGTCTCGCTCAAACCGTAACCGTGCAGCAGGGTCAGGCCGAAGCAGTCCTCGAAATCCCGGACAAGTGTCAGCGCCAAGGTCCCGGCGCCACAGATGAAGTGACGGAAGTGTGCCAGATCGACCGGTTCCAGCCCCTTGCCGTAGATGCTGTGGCCGGCTTCAACGTTCCGCTGCGCCTGTTCGATCAGGTATTGCAGCAGGGTCGGCACCACACTGACGACGTGAACCCTTTCGTCAACGACGCGTTGCCAGAAGGCCTGGACTGAAAAGTGACTGTTTAGAACCGTCGATGCGCCCGTCAAAAGCGGCGTGACGAGGGTGACAACCGTACCATTGACGTGATGGATCGGGAGCACGCACATCATGCGCTGATTGCCGGTGATACCCTGCCAGGCGCTGATTCCATACGCATCCGCAAGCAGGTTGTACTGCGTCAGTACGACTCCCTTGGGCGCGCCGGTCGTGCCACTGGTGTATACCAGCAGGGCCTCGTCTTCCAGTTCAGGTTCCACGGTCGTCGGCCAGGCTTGCGGGCCAGCCAGCCCTTGCGGACCGGGCAGGTCGGAAGTGGACAACAAATGCTGGATCCCGGCTGGTTGCTCGCCGGCCGTACCCGCGACAAGTCGTCGGGCGCGCTGCATTTGATCGGGCCGGGCGAAGCAGACCGAGGCCTCGCTGTTGCGCAGAATGAATGCGATGCGACGATCATCCTCGCCGGTGTTTTGGGGCGCCACGGTCGCCCCCAGCGCCCAACAGGCGAAGTAAATCAACATCGCATCGCTGTGATTGCCGCAAAGGGTTGCCACGCGCTCGCCGCGGCGAACGCCAAGCCTGTCGTGAAGGAATAGCGCAGTTTGTCGGACCCTGACAAGAAAACGGGCGTAACTGTATTTGTGACGCCGGCCATCGTCGTCGTAGAAGATGAGGAAGGTCTTGTCCGGCGAGACGCGGGCCTGGGTCTCAAGCAGCTGGCGAAAGTTACGCCAGGGCACGAGATGTTGATGCTCACCGACCCCGTTGACGACGTGCGCCGCAGCCAGATTGTCCAGCGTCACCTGATCTGTCACGCTTGTCGCGCCGGCGCTTGCCGCAATATCGTGCATAATGCTTCTGTCTTCCGGAAGTTTCTGCCCTGTTTCATCAGAAATCTTGCGGGTTGGCCATGGGCTGGCGCACACTGGCCACCTGACCCACTGCAGTTTATAACTGCGCAGGCAAGACCGCAATCAGCGAAAAGGCAGGGCGTGTCAGACAGGACCATCGTCATCGGCGCAGGACTGAGCGGGCTGGCAGCAGCCAGTGAGTTGCTGCGACACGACGTCCCCTGTGCCCTCATTGAGTTGCGAGCCCGCGCCGGGGGCAGTCTTTACAGTGAGCGCGGCGCCGGATTCGTGCTGGACAGCGGCCCAATGGCCTTTGCAAGGGAGCGGTCGGGTTCATTGCCAGACAGCCCCTGGCCGGAGGAAGCCTTCTTCGAACTTGAGGAGCAGGAGGGCGGGCGGCGCCTGCACGCCCTGCGCGAAGGCAGCCAGGCCCTGTTGCAACCCTTTTTGGACCGCTTGCCCCCGGGCGCCCTGTTGACGCGCATGGCGGTCAGTTCAATCGGGCGCTTCGGCCCGGGCTACGCCATTTGCCTCGAAAACGGCATGGTGCTTTCGGCTCCCGCGCTGGTGCTGGCCGCACCGTCACCAGCCGCCGGCCGCATGTTGTATTCCCTGTGCCCCCAGGTTGGCGCTTCCCTGCGCAATTTTGACCGCGATTCAATCACGCGCGTAACGCTGGGATATCGGCGTGAGGACATCCCGCTGCCCGTGCCCGCGCCGCCGGACACGGGATTCGCCTTTTGTCACTGGACCGACCATCCCGCCCGCGTGCCACCTGACCACGTGCTGTTGCAACTGGGGTTGCGTCAGGTGCCGGCGGAGGTCCCTGCAGCCCAGATCATTGGCGAGTTGCAGGCGAACATGGGCTGGCCGCCCACGCACAAGGTCGCGCGGGTGGCGCGCCGGCCCGGTCCGGACTGCCTGGAGGTCCACGAGCCGCAGCATCCCCGGCGCATGGCGGCGTTGCGCCAACAATTGCCGGCCGGGCTGACCTTGATCGGCAGCGACTACGGTTCGCCTCTTCTGGAGGACCGCTTACGCTAGGCGCGCAACGCCGCGACTGCCATCGCCGACTGGCTGGTTCGTCAATCCGGCAATCGGGACAGGTAGCCCGCGCCACTGAACACACTCGCAGTCAGGCGTGCCTCGGCCAGTTCTTCCGCGGAAAGCAACCCCAGCAATTCGCGAACATGCGCCGCCAAACGCAGCGAGCCGCTGACGACCACCGCCTGGGCCTTGCTCTGGCGGGCAAGGCGCAGGGCTTCCCCGACATCTGGCACGAGGTCAAGCCCCGCCCTGGCAAGTCGGCAAGCGGCCCTGATGCGCTGCGGGTCGGCTGCCCGGTGCCCTGGCGCGCGGGTCAAGGTGATGTGGAAGCGCGGGTCATCAAAGACATTCAGCCAGGCGCAGGCGTCCTTGTCAGCGAGGAAACCGGCGACCAGTTGTATTCCTCCCGTGAATCCTGACTCGCGCTCAAGGTATGTGCGCAGATACCTCCCTGCTTCAGCCGTGTGGCCGCCATCGATCAGCAGGGGCGGGCCGCAGGTTGGCGTGACCCGTTCCAGCCTGCCGGGAAGGGCCGGCAGGGGCATCTTCGGCAGGTCCGATGCCAACTGCAGCAGGCCCCGATCTGCCAGGTTGACCAGAGCGGCGTCGGCGAGGTCCAGGTCGGTGAATTGCAGTTCGGCGCCAACACGCCTCGCTTCCGCCAGCAGAATGGCGGCCACTTCCGGGGTCTGGGGCGCGCTGATGGCATGCCCCCCGGGTTGCAGGATGCCGGCCTTGTGCCAGGCCACGCTCGCCAGATCGCCGCCCAGCCATTCCGTATGTTCCTCCTCGATCCGCGTGAACAACGCCAGGCAGTTGTCGACGACGTTGACTGCATCGAAACGGCCGCCGATACCGGTTTCGAGCACGACCAGCGGCAGCTCGCATTGCTGAAACCACCAAAGCGCCAGTGCAGTGCCGCGTTCAAAGCTGCTGACCGTCACGGGCAACTTATCTGCCGTCTGTGCCACGAGCGCTGCGCCTTCGCAAAAGGCCGGCAGGTCGATGCGATTCCCGTTCAGCAGAAAGCGTTCACGAAAGCTGTGTAAATGCGGACTCAGGTAACAGCCGCTGCGCAAGCCGTTGACCTGCAGCAATGCTGCCAGACGATGGCCGAGGCTGCTTTTGCCGCTGGAACCGGTGACGACAATCTCCAGGGCATTGCGCCGTGCTGCGCCCGTTGCGCCACGCAAGGCGCGCATGGTCGCCAGGGATTGCGGGTAATCGCGGCGGCGCACCGGCTGGCACAATTGTCTCAGGGCAGTTTGCAGGGAGGCAGATGAAGACATTTGAGTGGCTTGCCTTTGTTGCATGACGCAGGCAGACGTGCTAGAGTGTAACCAGCGTTACGACTGCTGGTTGCCACAGGCTGTGTCCGAAGACAGCGACCCACCCGATTCTCGCAACAAACATAAAGACCGCAATGGTCATTGCTGCGGCGCCTTGGCCGGTTTGGCTGCGCCTTCACATTCCGGAGTGAGACTCCATGTTGATACCTGAGCCGGCGCAGGCAGTTTTGTTGCTGGCGCTTTTTTTGCTGTATGCGCTGATTAATCTGGTGCAGGCGGCGCTGAAAAATATGAACAGAACGACGCAGCGTGAACTGGCGGAAGCCGGCCACGCCGGTGCCAGCCGCGCGCTTATGCCGGACGAACTCACCGAGCGCCTGGATCTTGCGCTTCAGGCCTTTTCACTGCTGCTCGTTGTGGCCTTCGCCTGGCTGGCCCGCAGCACCTTGCTGCCAGTTCAGGCCGACACCATTGCGCAGGTCCTGTTTGTGATTGCATCCTGTCTTCTTTTGCTGGTTGTCGGCCGCCTGTTGCCCCAGGTGTCAGGTGCGGCCTGGGCGGACCGGCTGGCGCCGGCCCTGGCCGGCACGGCGCTGCTGCTGCTTCGCCTGGCCTGGCCGGTGCTGGCTGTACTGTCGCCACTGAATCGTTACCTCATGCGGGTCACGGGGGCTGCGGGGCAGGCGGGCAGCGTCACCGAGCAGGAAATCATGACGCTGGTGGACGCCGGCCAGAGGGAAGGCACGATCGAGGACGAAGAGAAGGCCATGATATTCTCCGTGTTGCAATTCACGGATACCCTGGTGCGCGAGGTCATGGTGCCGCGCATCGATATCGTCAGCATTTCCCGGGTGACCACAGTGCAGGAAGCGCTGGGGCTGTTCGTGAGCAGCGGCCACTCACGCCTGCCGGTGCATGACGGAAACATCGATCACATTGAGGGACTGCTGTACGCGAAGGACCTGCTGGCCGCATGGCATATCGACGCCGAGGACCCACCTTCTATCCCCGCGTTGATGCGTCCGGCACATTTCGTGGCCGGCGACCGCCGCGCCGACCTTGTACTGAAGGAATTGCAGCAAAGTAAAATCCATCTGGCCATCGTGCTGGACGAATACGGCGGAACGGCCGGCGTGGTGACCCTCGAAGACCTCGTTGAGGAAATCGTGGGAGACATTCAGGATGAATACGACACCGGCGAAGAAGTGGAATTCATCCGACAGACCGATGGTGAGTACAGCATTGACGCCAGCATGGATTTGCACGACGTGAATGAGTTGCTACAGGTGGATTTGCCCACCGACTCCAGCGATACTTTGGGTGGCTTCATTTACGATTTGCTGGGGCGGGTGCCGCAACCTGGAGAGGTATTGCCAGTGACGAAGCATGGACTCACGCTACGCATCGACTCTTTGGACGGACTCCGGATACGCAAGGTGCAGGTAACCCGCGCCAATGAGTCGCTGGCTTCCGCCACCGGCGGGAAAGGCGGCGACACATGAAGACCGACCTGGATCGCGCCCAACTCGTTGCGGCGGCGATCGCCGCATCCCGTCACGCCTATGTTCCCTATTCGCGTTTCCCGGTTGGCGCGGCGCTGCTTGTGGCGGAGGGAAGAGTCTATGGGGGCTGCAATGTCGAAAACGCTGCCTACCCCTCCACCCTCTGTGCCGAACGCACCGCGCTGGTCAAGGCCATCAGCGAGGGTGAGCGCGACTTTGTCGCCATCGCGGTTGTGACACGAAGCGGCGGTTCACCTTGCGGCGGTTGCCGCCAGATGTTGTTCGAGTTTTCTCCCGGTATGCGCGTGCTGGTAGCAACGCTGGAAGGCGAGATTTGCTATGAGGTTGCGCTGCGGGACTTGCTGCCACGCGGCTTTGGGCCGACCGGGCTGGAAGGGTGAACGAGGCGTCGGCGGCGCGGCGGCAGCGGGCCTTTCGTACGGACGCCATCATTCTGCGGCGACGCAATTTCGGTGAATCGGACCGACTTCTTACCGTACTGACGCCGCAACGCGGTCGAATGGACCTGATTGCGAAAGGCGCGCGCCGGCCATCCAGCGCCAAAACCGGGCACGTGGAACTGTTCACCCGCAGCGAACTGCTGGTGCATCGGGGCCGCGAGTTGGGGCTGGCCGTTCAGGCGGAGTTGCGCAAGCCCTGGCAGGCGCTGCACGACGACCTGCAACGGGGCGCCTGGGCCGGGCACGTGGCCGAGTTGGTGGAGCGTTTCACGAACCCTGGCGACGATGATCTGGGGGCCGTCTTTAATTTGCTGGATGCCACCTTTTGCCGGCTCTGTGAGGAGGCGGATGCGCGACTGGTCGTTCGTCATTTCGAGCTGAAATTGCTGGATGAGACGGGATTCCGACCCGAGTTGCAAACCTGTGTACTGGGTGCCGAGGGCATCATCGCCGAAAACCAGTTCTTCAGCCATGCCGCAGGCGGGGTTGTCTGCCCGCAGTGCGCCGGACGCGGTCTCGGTCAGTTGCCGCTGGCGGAAGCAACGCTGCGGGTAATGCGACATTTGCAACGCAGCCCATGGGAACAGTTGCACAACCTGCGCGTGCCGGAAGCGTTGCACAATGACCTCGAACGGGTGCTGACCGGCTACATAACCTGGGTGCTTGAGCGTCGCCTGCAGGGCATGGACTTTGCGCGCCGCGTGCGTCATTTGCGGTCGCTGCAGCATGTAGCGGAGAACAGGAGCAGGCAATCTTGAACGCAGACTCAATCGTCCGCGAATCCCGGCGCATCGCGGGCGTCGGCATTGTTGATTTGCGCCCCCTGGCAGATGAGCGCGGCCGGTTTATGGAGACTTTCCGGCGAGAGTGGTTCCCGCAGGTGAAATGGGACCGGCTGCAAATGAATCGCTCGGACAGCCGCAAACAGGTATTGCGGGGCCTTCACTGGCACCGACGCCAGGTGGATTACTGGGTTGTAACCCGCGGTCGCATCCGGGCTGTGCTGGTTGACCTGCGACGGTCTTCGCCGACCTCGCGCGCGGTAAAGGTCATCGAGTTGCAGGCCGACAGCGGGCCAGGCCTCTTCATTCCGGAAGGCGTGGCGCATGGCTTTCTGGCGCTGGAAGATGCCACCCTGACCTACGTGGTAAACAACTACTATGACAACTCGGACGAGCAGGGGCTGGCCTGGAACGACCCGCAACTCGAGATCCCCTGGGGGACGACAGACCCGCAACTGTCGGCGCGCGATCGCTGCAACCCCACACTGGCAGAACTTGAAGCGGCCGGCCTGCCGGACTAATCAGTCTTCATCGTTCGTTCGCGGAGACTCGCCTTCATTTTGCGCGGCCCTTTGGCTGTGTTCCAGCCAGGCGGCGATCCACTTCAACGCGTCAACCGCGCTTTCCGGCGCGTGTTCTCCAGCCAGCAACTGCCTTTCGATGTTCGGTCGCACCAGGGTGTTGTGGCTGCGCCGGTCGCCCATGATGCCGATCAATTGCGCAAGTTCGCGCAAGTCATGGGCCAGCACGGCGCGCGCGTTTTGCGACATTTCTTCTCCGTTGGCGGCGAGTTCGGTGCGAAAAGTCTCTGCATCAAAGCCGGCCGGCTCGTTGTTTCGTGGGTCGAAGGCAAGCGACAGATGCTGCAGCAATTCGAAGACGGAGTCGATCCTTGCCGCGAACTCCTGCATGTTTTCGGCCCCCAGCATGCGCCGGAAGGCAATGATGGTTTGTACGATTTCGCGCTTGTGGAGCAGCGGTCGGCTGGTGGCCAGAATCTCGTCCAGCTGTGTCAGATCGGTCATGCTCAGGGTGCGGGTCCATGCGCGCCACCAGTTGGTGAGTTGCGTTTGCAGGAAGGGACTCCAGCCCAGGACTTCCTGCAAACGCAGGAGCAGCGCGGTCAGTTGTGGCTCTGAAACGGAGGTGCAGCGGGTCTGAAATAGCCGGCGGCCCGCACTGCGCGCGACCATTTCGCTACGCGTTGTACCGGCATATTCCATCAACTGCCAAAGAGATTCGTCGCCGATGCGCAGGGCTTCTTCCTGCTGCATCTGGCGCGCCAGCAACTCGGCGAGCGGCAGCGTTTCCTGGCTCCAGGCCCGCATGCGCAGCAGCGCCAGATTGCTGTCGACAATGACCTGGGACGGAGAGTCTGCCGGCAACTGGCCGAAAATCTTCACCAGGTCCACGCTGCTGCGCTGACTGCGATGGGCCGCATCCGGCAGCGTCCCGGCCAGCATGTCCTCCTGCGCCAGGCGGGCCGCGAATTCCAGAAACAGTGCATCTCGCTGGTCCGCCAGCAGCAGGGCGCCAATGTTGCCCAGCGCCGACGCCGGTAACCACGCCGGGCCCTGTTCAAGCAGCTCCTGCACAATGGCTTCCGGCTGAAAGCGAGCGGGCAGGTTACTGCGATCCTGGCCGCGATACAGCAGCCAGAGCTGTTCGAGCACCGCGCTGCTGATTGCGCCCGCCACCCGCGCCGCAGTCGCCTGCGCGACAGCAATGAGGAAAAATTCAGGGCCGCGTCGCTGCAGGGTCAACAGGGGGTCGCCGGCATGGTCGCGCAGCACCAGCCCGATGTTGTCAGGTAGCGCTGCCAGCAAATTGTTGTCCGCCAGCAACTCCTCCAGCGTGTCCGGTGCATGGTGTGCGGCAAGTTCCAGCAAGTGCAGGGCGATTTCACCATCGTCATGGGCCCGCCGCCTTGCCGCCAGCAAGCCGTTATGCAATATGGTCGAAAGTTCGTAGTGCTCCGGTTCAAGGGCAATCAGGCGCAACCAGTTGATGACGGTTGCGGCGTCCGCCTCACAGATGGCGATCTGCAGGGAACACAAGGCCGCCGCCTGCAGGCGCTGCCGCCAGCGAGGCGCAGCGTCGCCGGCCGCCGCCAGTTGCGCACGCGCGAAGACGTATACGGCATCGGGGCGGGTTGGCAGCCCGGCGGCAAGCGTGGTTTCAAGGCGGGCGTCCAGTGCCGGGTCCGCATCCATTTGCAGTGCGACCAGTCTGGCAGCTTCGCTGTCGCGTTGGTCGAGTGCTGCCTGCAAGAGGCAATGCATGACCTCCGGCAAGAGGGGAGCGGGCAAGGGAAGTCCCGACTTGAGATAAAACTTCATGTCGTCCGCTGCGGGCACGGCACCGCTACGAATTCTTTCCGCGAATTCAAATTGCCGCGCCAACTGGTCCAAGCCGGTGGCGAGGTCGCTGCCAGCAGGAAATGGCCCCAGACCATCAATGGCCGCCAACAGGCGGTCCAGGTCCCCGACCCACCATTGCGCGAGCAGGGCAAGATAGTGCCCGCCGGGCAGGGCGGGCAGGGAAATTTCATCGCTGGCGCGCCAGCGCGTTGAATGCAGCCCGGCATCGCTGAAGAGAATGGCCGGCGCGTCTTCGCTGATTTCGTTGACGTTGCTGGCGAAACCCAGCAGGTGTCGGGCGTTCGCAGGCAACAGCGCCATCAGACCCTGCACAATGGCCAGGCGATTGCGTGTACTGCGTTCCCCTCCATCCAGTAGCAGGCCACGTTCATCCAGCGCTGCAGCCAGCATCTGCAACAGGGTGGTCAATTCGCCATCGTGTTGCTGCAACAGGGATTGAAGGCATTCGCGGCGCGCTTCTGCGGGCCAGGGAGGCGGAGCAGGGGCTTTGCCATCCTGCCAGATCCGCGTTACCAGGGGAAGGAGATTGCCCGCTGCCTGCTGCAGATCTCGCCGTTCCAGCCAGATGAATTCCCGCCGCAACTCGCCCGGGGCTTCATACCAGGCGCCGGCCAGCAGGTCTCGCTGGCCGGCGCCGGGAAAAAGACCGAGCGACAGCGTCTGCTGGCGGGAACTGCCGGGCAGGGGCGCAAGGGCGCGCGGCGCCGGCCCCGCCAGGTCCGCGCCTGCGCCTGGCCCCTCGGAAACGGCCGGGGGAGTCTCCTGCCACAGCGCATCCGACCGTGTTTCGGCCGGTCCTTCATCCCGCTGCGAGACATTCTCGTTCAAGGTTGCTCCCGTTTCCGGGTTCAGGTAGACAATGTAGCCATTCCGCCAGGCCGGGGCAAGACCCCGCGGACTCAACAGAAGGTCTGCACCGCCTGCACCATTGCAATCAGATAGCCGGTGCACCAGGCGCGCCCGCGATGGTGCCAGGCACTGTCATCAAGCATGGCCGGCACGTGGTCATCGATGATGAAGCCGTCGAAGCCGACCTCGTGCAAGGTGCGCAAGGCCAGCAACATGTCGACGTTGCCCTCGTTGGGAAAGCACTCCTGGAAGCGCGGCACGCTGCCCTGCACGTCGCGGAAGTGGACGTAAAAGATACGGCCGTCGCTGCCAAAGTGGCGCAGGGCGTCGATAACCCCTTCACCGGAGTCGCGATCACTGTAGAGCATCTCCGAGAAACAGCCGATGCAAAAGTCGAGGCCATGTGCCGGGCTCGGCAAGGCATCCAGCACCTTGCGGAAGTTCTCCACCTTGTAAAAGAGACGTCCCTGTTGACCGAGCGAGGGCAGGGGCGGGTCGTCCGGATGCAGGGCAATGCGGACGCCGGCCGCTTCGGCCACCGGCAGCACCTGCTCCATGAAATGCAGGTAAGTGTCGAGCAACAGGACCTCGCTGTATTCGCTGGCCCGGTCTCCCGCTGTCAACTGACCGGCCAACGCGGCCTCCCGGTCAAATGCCGTTACCGTCACGCCGCCGCGACCCTGCGCCGCAGGCGTGCGCCAGACGCCGCCTGGCATCCAGTTCAGGCCCAGCAGGGGGATGCCGGCCTCGCCCATGTTGCGGACGGTGCGCTGGTAGTTTTCGATCTGCGCGTCCCTGCCCGGCCGGCCCAGCATGGCCTCGAGGTAAAAATTGCGCGGCACATTCTCGATGGCCTCCAGGCGCAACCCGAAATCATTGACGCGCTGCTTCAAACGTTTCAGGTTGTCCAGACGCCAGTAGCCCTCTGTGCCGGGCAGGTCCTGGGTGGGGCCGGATATGTTGAACTGAACGCCACCGACGCCCAGCTGTCTGGCGAAGGTCAAATAGTCATCGGTGGCCGAGTGGTACTGTCCAATGGCGACGCGCATCTCTTGATTCATGGCAAGTGACCTGAACCCCGTGTAATGATGCTCCTGCAACAAACTATACTCGACTGTCAGGCAAAGTGTGCATGGCAGGCAATCATCAACAAATGGTTACTGATATCCGACATTGAGGGCCCACCTGCAGGGCCGTGGCACAAGCGGTGAACGACCACGGCTACGAAGTGGGGGCCCGCGACCGCAACTTTCAACATGCTGATGAAACCGGACGGGTCGGCATGCAGGTATCCGGTCACGCCCCGGGCCCCAGGCGTGACTCGCGCCGCTCAACTCCAGCTCGTCCGCGAAGTGGCAGGCGACGCCCTGACCGTCCCCCGTCGGTCGCCACTGCGGCACCTCATGGCGGCAAAGGTCCTGCGCATGGTGCCGGGACCTCGGAGTACATCATGTCCTGCGCGATCGCCGGTGTCATGGAGATCAGCAGCAAAACGGGTACCATCAGGGTGAAGGTTTGTGTTTCTCGTTTGAAATGCACGATTGCTTCCTCTTGTGAAGTTACAAAAAACGGCAAAGGAAAACATTCCCTTTCGTTGATTAACAATTGACCGAACGGTAAGTTACACAGGCAGGATCTGCCGCTGTCAATTGGCGCATCGCCAGGGCGGCAGCAGTTGCCAGGAGGTAATAAAGCCTGTGAGAGCGCTGGTTACCGGCAGCGAAGGACGAGTCGGGCGCGCTGTGGTGCGCGAACTCCGCGACCACGGCTATGGGGTGACGCCCGCCGACCGAAGCCCACAACATGCTGATGACACACAGGTTGTAGACATGCAGGACCTCGGCCAGGTGCTGGGGGTCATGCAAGGCGTGAATGCCGTCGTGCACATGGCCGCCATCCCCTCGCCGGGCAACTATCCGCCGGAGGTGGTATTCCGCAACAACGTGATGTCCACCTTCAACGTACTTGAGGCCGCCACGTTGCTGGGCGTGCATAAAATCGTGCTCGCCAGCAGCATTTCGGCGCTGGGGCTTGCCTTTCGGCACCGCGATTTCAGTCCCCTGCACATTCCATTTGACGAATCGCATCCGCTGCTTTCGCAGGACTGTTACGGCCTGTCCAAGATGGTCGGTGAAGAACTGGCGCAAGGCTATGTCCGGCGCACGCCGGCACTGGCGATCAGCAGCCTGCGCTTCACCTGGGTGCTGGACCAGGAAGATATTGTTGTCGCGCGCAAGGCCCGCGAGCAGCGGGAGTCTTCCGGTGGCGGCGCATTCTGGACCTGGGTGGACGTGCGCGATGCCGCCAGCGCCTGCCGTCTGGCGCTGGAGCGGAACGGCCCCGGCCACGAGGCATTTTATATCGCGGCGCCCGACATTCGCCTCGACATTCCGATCGAGGACCTGTTGGCGCGGCACTTCCCGGGTGACTATCCGATAGCGCCGGAAATCCGCGGTACCGTCAGCCCGGTGGATTGCAGCAAGGCGCGGCGTCTGCTGGGTTGGGAAGCGCGCTGGAAAATGGACGGCAGCCGGCGTCCGTAGACCCTCTGACCTGACAACGCTATACTGAAATCGGCGCGGCGCTTCCCCAGGGACGTTTATGCCCGAGATCATGCAGGTTGTCCCAATCCTCTTCGTGGGCTTTGCAGCCTCGCTGGTCCTGACCCCTGTGTCGCGCCAGTTGGCGCTGCGTCTGGGCGTCATCGACCAGCCCGCGCAGCGCAAGCTTCATCTGGACAGCAAACCCATGATGGGCGGCCTCGCGATTTACCTGGCGCTGGCGCTGACCTTGTTGCTTTTCAGTCCGGCACGGCACGTCGCGGCTCTGGCGGCGGTGCTGGCCGGGGCAGCCCTGCTGGCGCTGCTGGGCCTGCTGGACGACCGCTACGATCTCTCCTGGCGGCGCAAGGCGCCGGTGATGCTGCTGGCGGCGACGGGCATGGCCGCTACCGGAGTCAAGGTGATGCTGACCGGCAGCGACTGGATTGACGTGCCACTGACGGTCATCTGGATCTTTGTCATTACCAACGCGGTCAATTACCTGGACAACATGGACGGACAGTCCGCCGGGACAACCGCCATCGCCGCCTTTTTCTTCCTCGTGATCGCCTGGAGCCAGGACCTCAGTCTGGTCAGCCTGCTGGCGGCGGCCGTGCTGGGCAGCGCCCTGGGTTTCCTCGTCTACAACTTCAACCCGTCCAGCAGCTTCATGGGCGACATGGGGACGCTGCCACTCGGTTTTATCCTGGCAGTACTGGCCATCAAGTTGCAGTTTGACCAGTCCGCTTCCCTGCGCTGGTTCATTCCGGTGTTCGTGCTGGCCTTGCCGGTGTTTGACGTAAACCTGGTCACCTGGACCCGCATCCTTGAAGGTCGCTCGCCGGCCGAGGCGGGCAAGGACCACAGTGCGCATCGCCTGTTGGCGACCGGCAGGGGCCAGCGGCAGACGCTTGTGCTTCTGCTGGGTCTCTGCGCGCTCTATGGCCTGCTGGCCCTCCTGCTCAGTGAGGCGTCGCCGGCCCTGCAGCCGCCACTGGTGGCCATTGGCGTGTTGTCGCTGACCTTGTTGGGGATTTACATGGCGCAATTGCGGCGACGTCAGCACGTGGTTGCAACGCCACCTGTTCGCCGCCGGGAAGCGAATGGACCTTGATGCGCGTTCTGCACGTTCTGCGGGCGACGGGTGTGGCCGGCGCCGAGCGGCACGTGCTGGCGCTGCTGGCCGGACTGCGCGCTTCCGGCCTTGATGCCCAACTGGCCCTGCTGACCGCGAGACAGGATCCTTTGCCAGGCTTTCAGGCGCAGTTGCAGGAATCCAGAGTCCCGTTTCATTCTTTCGCCATGCGGGGCCACGTCGACCTGGCGCTCTTGCAGCGTCTGCGCGCCCTGATGCGGGATCAGAGGCCGCAAATTGCCCATACGCATCTTTTTCATGCCGACCTGTACGGCGCGCTGGCGGCACGACTGGAAAGGGTCCCCGCGCTGGTCAGCAGCCGCCACAACGACAACGCCTTTCGACGACGCCAACCCTGGCGAGCGCTGAACCGCCAGTTGTGGCGCAGGGTGGACGCCGGCATCGCCATTTCACAGGCTGTCGCGGACTTCGTCGTTGAGGTGGAAGACGCGCCGCGAGACAAATTGCGCGTCATTCACTACGGCCTGAAGCAGACCGCATTGCTGAATGGGGACCGTCAACAACTGCGTCGCAAGATTCGTCGCGAACCGGGTCTGGACGATGCACTGCCCGTGATCGCCATGGCCTGTCGTTTGGTGGAGCAGAAGGGCGTGAGCGACGCCCTGCAGGCCTTCGCCGGGACCCGCGCCGAATTTCCGCAGGCGCGTCTGTTGATCGCCGGTGATGGTCCATTGCGGGCTCGGCTGCAAAACGAGGCCGTTCAGGCCGGCCTTGGCGAAAGCGTGCGTTTTCTCGGATGGCGTGAGGACGTGCCGGAGTTTTTGGCGGCCTGTGACGTCTTTCTGATGCCCAGTTTGTGGGAGGGTTTCGGCCTGGTCTTGCTGGAGGCCATGGCGCGCGGACTGCCGGTGGTCGCTTCGCGCGTCAGCGCTATCCCGGAGGTTGTCGTGGATGGCGAGACCGGTCTGCTGGCAGCGGCCGGTGACATACCCGCCATTCGCGACGCCTTGCTCACCTTGCTGCGCGATCCTGCGATGGCCCGGCGCATGGGTGAGCGCGGCAGGCAACGACTTGAGACCTGTTTCGGGGAAGAGCGCATGGTGCGGCAGACCTGCGCGCTTTATCAGGAATTGCTGCCGACATCATGACGGCGCGCCTCCTCTATCTCGTCAATATCCCGCGCTTTTTCATGACGCATCGTCTGCCGCTGGCGCTGGCGGCGCGCGATGCGGGCCACGAGGTGCACGTGGCCACGTCACAATATGACCGCGAAAACGTCGGGCGGATTCGCGCCACCGGCCTGGTGCATCACGGACTGCCATTGCAGCAACATGGCACCAATCCATTCGCAGAACTCCGCGCCCTGCACAGCATTCTTGCCCTGTATCGCGCGCTTCGCCCCGACCTTTCGCACCACATCACGGTCAAGGCATTGCTCTACGGCGGTCTGGCCGCGCGCCTGACGGCAGTGCCGGCTGTCGTAAACACGGTCAGTGGCCTCGGGTACGTATTCTCCTCGGATGACCGTCGCGCGTCAGCGCTGCGCGGCCCCGTCAGTCTTGGTTACCGCGCACTCCTGCGGCACGAAAGTGCCTTCACGATCTTCCAGAATCCCGACGACCGCGGCCAGTTCCTGCGCCGCGCTCTGGTGCGAGAGGAGCAGTCCTGTGTCATCCGCGGCTCGGGCGTGGACATGACGCGCTTTTCCCCCAGGCCCGAGCCTGACGGGACCCCCAGGGTGCTGTTTGCGGGTCGCCTGCTGTGGCAAAAGGGTCTGGCCGAGTTTGTTGACGCGGCGCGCCTGCTGCGGGCCGAAGGTGTCCACGCCCGCTTCACCGTCGCCGGCTACGGCGAGACGGGCAATCCGGACAGCGTACCTGAAGCCACGCTGAACGCCTGGCAACAAGAGGGAATCATTGACTACCTGGGCCAACGCGACGACATGCCGCAGGTTTATGCGGAAACCCAGGTGGTCTGCCTGCCTTCATGGCGCGAGGGCGTACCGCTCGCGCTGATCGAGGGTGCGGCCTGCGGTCGACCGCTGGTGGCCAGCGACGTGCCGGGCTGCCGTGAAGTCGTCCGGCATGAAGAAACCGGCCTGCTGGTGCCGCGACGCGACGGAGCTGCACTGGCGCTGGCGCTGCGGCGTCTGCTGCTGGACAAGGCCACCCGGCAGCGCATGGGCGCGGCGGGACGCGAACTGGCGCAACGCGAGTTCTCGCTGGAGCGCGTTATCTCGGAGACGCTGGCGCTCTATGAGCGGGTGCTGAATCGCAAGCGGCTCAGCCGCTGACGAGATTGTCGCGGATGTAGTCGAAATTGATGTCCAGACCCAGGCCAGACCTCTGCGGCGCGGGCACGAAGCCCTCGTCATCCATGGGGTCGGGCAGGGCGTTCAGCCAGGGCGGCGGTGTTTCATAATCGGTGAAGGGATGTAGCAGGCCCCGTTCGTGGAACTGGCCGGCAATGCCCATGGCGCAGAGCGCGTGCAGATTGCCGATGCCGTTGCCATGCGACTCGCGTTGTATGCCGAATGCCTCCGCCAGGTGGACGATTTTCATCATTGGCGTGATGCCGCCGACGTCCCCGGTGCCGACGCGTGAGATATCCGCCGCATTGCGCACGATCCATTCGGCGCGCGTCTTGAGGCCGCCTTTGGCGGTCTCCGGGCCGCAGATCTGCAGATCAAGCTGCTCCGTCAGCCAGATGTACGAAGACACGCTGGCCTCGTCCATCGGTTCCTCCATCCAGTAGTAATTGAGTTTTTCCAGTTCGCGACCCAGGTAGAGCGCCTCCTGCCGCGTGTAATAGTGAAAGGGATCGAGCATGAGCACAATGTCCGGTCCGACGGCCTCGCGCACGGCGGCGCAGGCGGCGACGTCCCGCTTCGGGTCCGGCGCGCCGGGCATGGGCGTGCTCCAGGTGTGCAACTTGATGGCCTTGTAACCGCGCTCTACCAGCTTCAGGGCAAAGTCGCCGTAGGCCTGGGGCGTGTTGAGGCCACCCTCAAGGTCGTCTCCGCACATGGTGCTGCCGTAGGCCGGCACCTTGTCGCGGAATGCGCCCAGTAGCCGATACACCGGCTGATCGAGGGCGCGGCCGGCCAGGTCCCAGAGCGCCTGATCGATGGCGTCGAGCGCCCTGTCGGTCAACACCGAGCCCTCGCGCTGGCGTTGATACAGGTTTTGCCAGATACGCTCGCGGTAGAAAGGGTCTTCGCCCAGCAGCAGGGGACGCACCAGCCCCAGCGCCATGGTGATGTCGTCGCCGAAGCTGTAGCCGCAGACTCCTTCGTCGCTGACGATGGTGAGCATGGTCTGCCGCGCTTCGTGCGGCCGGGCCGGGTGACCGTGCCCCTGGATGTCCTTGCCCTTGTCGCTGGTGTAGCGGAAGGTCTCAACGCGAACTTCGCTGATCTTCATGGTGCCTCACAAACATGTACAGATGGCGGTGACGTGGTAACATGGCCTGTGCGTAGAGCAGGTGGAGCCACCATGCCGTTAATTGAGCATCGCGTCACCATCAATCGTTCGGTGACGGACATCTTCCGTTTTATGAGCGACTTTGGCAACAATCCGCGCTGGCAGCCCTCGGGCATGCGTCTGGAGCGGGTCGGCAAGGTGCGCATGGGCGACATGATCGTCGGTAACCAGCGCATGCTGGGCCGCATGCACTTCGTCAATGCCGACGTGGTGGATTACGCACCCAACCAGCGCCTGGCCTACACGGGCGTGATGGGCGGCTACAACTTCCGCACGACCTACGACTACAACCGGGCGGCCGGCGGCACGGAAGTCATCATCCGCACGGACATCCGCATCCCCTGGTACCTGTTCATGTTCCGCCCCTTCGTGCTGGGCGGCGTGCGCCGGCAACTGGCCAGCTCGCTGGAGCAGTTGAAGCAGGTGATGGAAGATCGCCTCGACCTCAGCGCGCCGCCGCCGCGCTAGTGGTGGCGTTTCCCTGGAGAACAATCGAATGACAAATGATTCGCCGCCGCCGGCTGGTGGCCCTGGTTGCCTCAAAGTGATGGGCGCCCTGACGCTGGTGGTGCTGGTGGTCATGCTGGTGCTGGGGGTACTTGCATGGAATGCTGTGGGCGGGTTTTTCAGTGGAATCAGCCAGGGCATCTCTGGCTTGGGCGAATCTGTTGGAGGAGCAGTTGGTCAGACTTTGGAAGATCTGGGGGAAACTGTTGATGGTATTGGACAAGGAGTAACGGAACTTGGTGAGGCCGTCGCTGCTATACCAGATACCGTATCCGAAGCTGTAGGAGAAGCATTCAGGAATGAAATGCGCGCAAACATTGAGACCAAAAACCTGCTGGCGCATTCTGTTGCAAATATGGGCACACTGGTAACTGCCAGTCAAGAAATTGAAGTAGACGTGAAGGTAGGAACCAGTGACGGCCTGCTAAATCGTTGTTGGGCATCAGTGGATCATGATGTAGTTGGGACAATTGAGGCCGGTATCGACCTTTCTCAAGTGCAAGGCAGTGATTTCACACACGACACATTTTCAAATAGCTGGGTTTTGAATCTGGGAACTGCCAGGATTCACAGTTGTCGCATCGACTACATCCGCCAGTCGGGATACCAGACTGCTGGACTTGTAAGCATTGGCTGCAATCGGGAATGGGATGAATTACGATTGCTAGCGGAAACCGCAATTCTGCCAGAACTACGCAAAGAGGCGCTGGCCGAAGGTCTCCTGGCAAAAGCGGAACTGGAAGCCGAAGTCATTTTGGGTAACTTCCTGGGCGCGGCGACCGCTACAGACAACATCACCATTGTGTTTGAGAGCGAACCGGTCTCGAACTTTCCAGAATCATGCGAGCGCAAGACACCTCCTGGCTGGAAGTTCGACGAGGAAAGCGATTCCTGGGTGCGCGAGTAGAGACCTGACCTACCACGCCCCGCGGCGCAGCAGCAGATGCGGGAAGGTCATCGCGATGATCTGCAGGTCGAGGCGCACCGACCAGTTCTCAATATAATAGATATCCAGCAGGCACATCTCGTCAAAGGGGATGTTGCTGCGTCCGCTGATTTGCCACAGGCCGGTGCAGCCCGGGATCGTCTGCAAACGCTGCAAATGCCAGGGCGCGTAAAGCGCGACCTCATCCGGCGTCGGCGGCCGCGGCCCGACCAGGCTCATTTCACCCTTCAACACGTTTATGAATTGCGGCAACTCATCGATGCTGATGGCACGGATCAACGCGCCGACCCGGGTGATACGGGGGTCATTGCGGATCTTGGGATGCCGCGGGTCTTCGCCGGAGGCCTGCACCAGTTGTTCCCGCATCAGGTCGGCATCCGGCACCATGCTGCGCAGCTTGTACATACTGAATTCACGGCCGCCTTCACCGACTCGCCGCTGCGGATAGGTCACCGGCCCGCGACCCTCGAGGCGGATGGCCAGCGCCGCCAGCGAGACCAGCGGCACCCACAGCGGGGCCGTCACCACCACCAGGCCCAGGTCAATGGCGCGCTTGACAACTCGGTCGGTGCCGCGGAAGCGTTGTTCCATGCTTCCGAACCCCAGCAGCGGAATGCCATCCAGATTCTCGACCTGCATTTGACGCGTGTTCAGCTGGAATACGTCCGGAACGGCGCGCACGTCGGCGCCACTCTCTCGCGCCGTCTGCGTGATGGAGAGGATCTTGTCGTGGTCGGACCAGGGCAAGGTAATGATCACCAGGTCAATCTGGTGCTCCCGAATGGTCTCGTGCAGATTCTCGAGCGTGCCCAGGCCCCGAATGCGGCCAAGGTCGACGGTGCCGATACGCGGATTGTCGTCCACGTAACCGACTGGCTCGTAGCCGAAGTCCTTGCGCGCCATCATCACGCGCAGGATAGCGCCGCCACTCTCGCCCCCGCCGACGATGAGCACACGTTGCACTCCGATGCCGCGCGAACGTAACAGGGCAAGGAACAGGCGAAGCACCAGGCGACTAATGCACGTCAACAGGAGCGTAAAAACGGCGACGTAGACCAACATGAGACGGCTGCTGACGTAGGACTGGGTCACAAAGAAAAACGCCAGCAGGACCACGGCCGCGGTCGCTATGCCATTGGCGCTGATGGTGACTTCCTCAATGAGGGAACGTCCCCTGACCAGACGGTACAGGCCATTGCTGTGATGGGCGAAATACAGCAGGACCGCGTAGAGCAGGGCGAAAGGAATGTAGGGTTCAAATGGCGCCTGGTTAATTTCAAGGACCGGCCGGATCAGATTCAACTGATAGCGCGCTATGTAACCCAGCACGAAAGCCAGCAAGGCCAGCATGAAGTCAGCGATTGGCAAAGTCCAGGCGGGTACGGGAGAACGCCGCGGGCGCGCTGGCGGAAAACGCTCCGTTACAGACGCCGGATCGCTGCGTCGCGCCCTGCGGCGCAGGGGCTGGTCTTTCAGGGCATCGGCAGATTCAGGGCGCATGCATAGCTCCTGATCGTGCGCCCGGCTGTGGCGCGCCAACTAAAATCCCGGGCCCGTAGCAGGCCGCGACGTCGTTCCTGTTCGCGCCAGATTTCACTGAGAAGACTGTGTTGCAGGGCGTCCGCCCAGGCGTCGACGTCCGTGGGCGGCAGACTGGTGCCGTCCACACCGGCGACTTCTGGCAACGATGATGCGTCCGCGACGATGACCGGTGTGCCACAGGCCATGGCCTCAAGCACCGGCATGCCGAAGCCCTCGTACAGTGAGGGATAGACGAACACTTCCGCGCAATTATACCAGAGCGCGAGTTCGTCTGCCGGAAGATACCCGGGAAAGTGGACCTCATCATTCAATCCCAGTCGCTCCACGGTCGCATGGATCTCTGCGTAATCCCAGCCCTGACCGCCGGCAATGAACAGTGGCAATCGTGCTGGAAGACTGGCATATGCCCCCAGCAGTGTCAACAGATTCTTGCGCGGTTCCAGTGTGCCGATGAAGAGCCAAAATCGCTGCGGCAGGCCCTTGCGCTGGCGAAAGGAATCGATGGCGGCCTGTGGAAGCGGGCGAAAGCGGCCCAGGTCGACGCCAGGCAGGGCAATGTCGATTCGTTCTCGCGGAATATCCAGCAGGTCGGCAAGGTCGGAGGCCGTACTTTGCGAAATGGCGATAACCCGGCGAGCCCTTTGGCAACTGTGACGGGTCAACAATTGCAGGTAACGTCGCCGCCAGGGCGGAAACAGCTGCGGAAAGCGCAGAAAACTGAGGTCATAGACGGTCACGACCGCGGGCCTCGTCTGTAGCAGCGGGCCGACGAAAGCCGTCGCGTGCAGCAGGTCGAAGGCTCCCGACTGAAAGGGTTGGGCCAGTTGCTCCCAAAGAATGCGCCGCAACGGATTGCGCGTGTCCAGTTGTGAGCGACGCAACTGCAGGCCAGCGAAGTCGGCGGCGCTCTCCCGCCCGCACATCACGGTGAAGCGCCAGTCCGGCGGCGCTTCGTCAGCCATGTGCGACAGGGTGTGCCACAAATAGCCGTGAATCCCGGCGCTGCGAAAGCCGCTCTGGCCGGACAGCAAGTGGGCGTTGATGCCAACGTGAGGCATGGAGCGTGCCGCGTCCCTGTGCGGGTTTGCGTTCGTTCATTATAGTCATGCTTCAGGCAGGAGACATGGGCCACAGTGGACCACGAAGATTCCTCCAGCTTCACCTTGACCTTGCAGGCGGAGGCCCGGCGCGGCTGGATCAGCGAACTCGTTTGGGCGCCCAACGGGCAGGCGCTGGCCATCGCCGGGGCCACTGGAATCGCCCTTTTCGCCATCCGCCAGGGCCAACTGCAACTGCGCGCAGTGCTGGAGGGCCATGAGGGCCCGGTCAAGGGCATCGCCGTCTCCCCGGATGGCGCGCTGCTGGCTTCGGCTGGTGCGGATCGCAGTATACGGCTTTGGGACCTGAAACGCGGCGCCGCCGTACAGCAGTTGAGCGGCCATGAAGGGTCCGTTGAACGCGTGGCCTTTACTCTCGACGGCGCTTTGCTGGCATCCGCCGGGGCCGACAAATCGCTGCGCGTACACGATGTCGCGACCGGCGCCGGGTTGAACGTGATTTACAGCCACGAGGACGAGGTGCGCGCCCTGTGCTTCTGCGAAGGCGGCCGCCTGCTGGTCAGTGGCGGTCGTGACAGGCGGGTCTGTGTGCACGAGACGACTGGCGGCCGTCTGTTGCGCAGTGAGCAACATGCGGACTGGTTGCGCGTACTGTTGGCCATGCCCGGCGATGACGGTCGCCTGCTGTCTGCCAGTCGCGATGGCGATCTGCGCCTGAGGCCCTGTCGCGAGGGCTGGCCGCTTCGGTCGCTGGCCTGCGGGCATGGCGGGCTGGACTGCGTGGCCGTCGCGCCGGACGGGCGAACCCTGGCAACCGGCGGCCGGGACTGCCAGATACGCCTGTGGCGTGTGGAAAGCGGAACACAGATCTACGCCCTTGTGGCGCATGAGCGGCCGGTGTTGACACTGGCCTTCAGTCCGGACGGGCGCTGGCTGGCGAGCGGCGGCGGCGACAATCGACTGCGTTTGTGGCGTCGGGCCGCACATTGAGCGCCGTTCCTGGCTCTGCTATACTGCGGCGCCGGAGCCCCTGTAGCTCAGAGGACAGAGCAGAGGTTTCCTAAACCTTGTGCACAGGTTCGAGTCCTGTCAGGGGTACAAGGAACGGAGCCCAGGGACATGCGGGTTTTTCTCGCTCATGGAGCGCTGGGTGTCTGGGACGAGCTTATCTTCCTCGGCATCACCGTGGTATTCGCCCTCATCATGGTTTTCAGTTGGTTGCGCAGCCGCAATCTGGTGGATGAGGACGGGGAAGAGGGCGTCGAAGGGGACGGGGACCACTTCGGTCTTGACCAGGAGTAGCGTTTCCTGGCGCCGCTGTCGCTGGTAGACTGGCCAGCGCGAATTCAGGCGAGGGGATGGACAAACTATCGTGCTGGTTGACGTGGTTCTGCCCAACCTGGGCTTCGGTATGGAAGAGGGACAGTTGCTCGCCTGGCTGAAAGCGCCCGGGGATGCCGTGCGCAAGGGCGAACCTCTGGCGGAAATCGAGGGCGACAAAACGACCGTTGAACTGGAAGCCCTGGCGGACGGCGTGCTGGAAGAGCAGCGGGTGGCGGCCGGGACGACTGTGCCGGTGGGCACCGTGCTGGCGCGTATCCGCAGGGAAGGGGTGGAGGTCGCTTCCGCGCCGGCAGGGGCTGCACAAGCGTCACCAACTTTGACGTCACCTGAGCCGCAAGCGGCAAGGGAAGCAGCCCCGCCGCGGTCGCCGGCGAGCAGACTGCGGGTGCCGCCCGCGCTGCGCCGTCTGGCGCGCGAACATAGTATCGATCTGGAGGAACTGGCCGCCAGCGCGCCTGGAGGCCGAATTACCAGAGAATTGCTTGAAGCCCGGATTGCGGCACAGGAAGCGACGCAAGAGACTGTGGCCGGGCGGGAGGCCGTGCCGCTATCGACCATGCGACAGATCATTGCCCGGCGCCTGACGCAGGGCATGCAGGAGATGCCGCAATTCTTCGTGCGCGCCGAACTGGACTTCGGCGCGGCCCTGCGCGCCCTGCCTGCGGGCGTTGGCGTCAATGCCCTGTTGCTGTGGCTTACGGTGCAGGCCCTGAAAGAGGTGCCGGAATTTAACGCCACCTTTGAGGAGCGCACGCTTTGGCGACATGCCGGCATCGATCTGGCGCAGGCGGTCGCGCTGCCGGATGGTCTGCTGACGCCGGTCCTGCGCGACGCCGGCAACGAGACCATTGCAGGCCTGGCCGAACGGTCCCGCGACCTGGTGGCGCGGGCGCGCAGGGCCGCGCTGAAGCCGGAAGAGATGCAGGGCGGCAGTTTCACACTCAGTAACCTGGGCGTCGTGCAACAGGTTGACGATTTCACCGCGATTATCAACCCGCCGCAGATTGCCATACTGGCGGTCGGGGCCCTGCGCGAACGGCCGGTGGTCATCGACGGCGGCCTGCACATCCGTCCAACGGCGCGTTTGACCCTGACCGCCGATCACCGCTTCGTGGATGGCATGCTGGCAGCGGACTTTCTGGCTGCCCTGGACCGCCATTTGCAGGCCTTCAGCGCCTGAGCGCGGATATTGAAAAGGAAGGACGAGGAATGAGCACGAGCCTGGGCGCAGCAGTGCGCCACAAGATGCTGGCCAACATGCTGTTGGTGCGCCATACCGAAGAGCGCATCCAGGAGTTGTTTCTGGAAAACGTCATTCGCGGCACGACCCACCTCTGCATTGGTCAGGAGGCGGTCTCGGTCGCCATGGCCGAAGTCGTCGATGCGGCGCGCGGCGACACCGTGACCTGCACCTATCGCGGACACGGCCACGCCCTGGCTTTGGGCATGCCGCTGGATTCGCTGATGGCCGAGATGATGGGCAAGGCCTCGGGCTGTTCAAGGGGCAAGGGCGGCTCGATGCACCTGGCGGATCTTAAGGTCGGACTGCTGGGCACCTTTGCCGTGGTGGGCGCCGGCCTGCCTGTCACCAACGGCGCAGCGCTGACCGCGCAGTTGCGTGGCACGGGCGCCATTTCCATCTCAATCTTCGGTGACGGCACGCCCAACATCGGCGCCTGGCACGAGGCGGTCAATCTGGCGGCCGTCTGGAAATTGCCGGCAGTGTTCCTTTGCGAAAACAATCGCTACGGCGAATACACGCCCTATGAGGACACGGCGCCGGTGCCCAATGTTTCCGATCGCGCTGCCGCCTACGGCATCCCGAGCGCCATCGTTGACGGCCAGGATGCCGAGGCAGTCTACCCGGTCCTGCTGGAAGCGGCCGATCGCGCGCGCGCCGGTGAAGGGCCGACGCTGGTGGAAGCGTTGACCTACCGCTACCGCGGGCACTCGCGCAGCGATCCGGCAACCTACCGGCCGGAAGGCGAACTGGAGCGCTGGATGGAACGCGACCCGATTGACATTCTGGCGCAACGCATGCAGGCCGATGGCCAGTTGAGCGCGGCGGAACTGGAATCCCTGCGGGAACAGCAGAAAGCCGAGGTACAGCGCGTGACCGAATGGGCGATGAACGAACCCTGGCCGGCGCTGGAGGAAACACTTGAGGATATTTGGGCGCCGTCTGGCGAGGGCGTTGCGCAGCGGGAGGGCGAATAATGGCCGTCATAACCTGTCGAGATGCGGTAGTGCGCGCGCTGGATGAGGAAATGGCGCGCGACGAGGACGTCATTTTCTTTGGGGAGGACGTGGGCAAGGCCGGTGGCGTCTTCAAGGTCACGCCTGGCCTCTTCGAAAAATATGGCGGGCGGCGCGTACGCGACACGCCGATTTCCGAGAACGCCATCGTCGGCGCGGGCGTGGGGGCGGCGGTGACCGGCATGCGTCCGGTGATTGAGCTCATGTTCGCGGATTTCGCGGCGGTCACGCTCGACCAGATTGTCAATCAGGCGGCCAAGTTGCGTTACATGTCCGGCGGCCAGATTCAGGTGCCCCTGACCATCCGCATGGCGCAGGGCAGCGCCGGCGGCTTCGGCTCGCAGCATTCACAATGCTGCGAGTCCTGGTTCATGCACGCGCCAGGCCTGAAGGTCTGCGTGCCAGGCAATCCGGCGGACATTTTGGGCCTGCTCAAGAGTGCCGTCCGTGACGACAACCCGGTCATTTTCCTGGAACACAAGGGGCAGTACGCCGAACGCGGTGAAGTGCCCGACCATGACGAGCACCTGGTGCCTCTGGGTGAAGCGCGCATCGTGCGCGAGGGCGGCGACGTCACGGTCGTCGCCGTGCAGCGCATGGTAGGGGTGGCGCTCAAGGCAGCCGACGCCCTGGCGGAGCAGGGCGTGGAGTGCGAGGTGATCGACCCGCGTACACTGGTGCCGTTGGACATGGAGACCATCGCCCGTTCGGTGGAGAAGACCGGTCACCTGGTCACGGTCGAGGAAGCCGTGCGCGCCGGTGGCTGGGGCGCGGAGGTCGTGTCGCAGATCACCGAGAACAACATCTGGTCGCTGGAAGGGCCGGTCGTGCGCGTCACGCTGGGCGCCGGCATCATTCCCTTTAGCGAACCGCTGGAAAAC
Organism: Aggregatilineales bacterium; assembly: GCA_963667305.2. Classification (GTDB taxonomy): domain Bacteria; phylum Chloroflexota; class Anaerolineae; order Aggregatilineales; family Phototrophicaceae; genus JAGWBD01. Next base: position 138,078 of record CAXXWG010000034.1, read on the forward strand.
CATCTGCTGCCCGGCCCGGAGGACGTTGTCGCCGCGGTGCGACGCTCCCTGGAGTCCTGAGCATGCAGACCGTGGTGCTGCAGCAGCCGGGTCGCCTGGAACTCACGGAAACGCCAGCGCCGGACGGCCCGCTGCCTGCGGACGAGGCCCTGGTGCGCGTGCAGCGCGTTGGCGTTTGCGGCAGCGACCTCAAGGCCTTCCTGGGTGAGATGCCCTTTTTGAGTTACCCGCGCATCCTCGGGCACGAACTGGGCGTGGAGATCCTGGAGATCGGCCCCAACGACGCGGGTCTGCGCGCGGGTGACCGCGCGGCGGTGGAGCCCTATCTGAATTGCGGCCATTGCATTGCCTGCCGCCGCGACCGCACGAACTGCTGCAGCTCCCTGCGCGTGCTGGGCGTGCATACGGATGGCGGCATGCGCGAATTCATCCGCGTTCCGGTCAACAAGCTACATCCTTCACCCAAACTGACTCTGGACCAGCTGGCGCTGGTGGAGACCCTGGTGATCGGGGCGCACGCCATCCGGCGCGGCGCACCCCGCGAGGACGACCGCTTGCTGGTGATCGGCGTGGGCCCCATAGGGTTGACGGTCATTGCCTCGGCGGCGGCGATCGGCGTCGACATCATCGCCATGGACGTCAATCCGGCGCGTCTGGAGTTCGCCCAGGAGATGCCTGGCGTGAACCACGTGGTCGACGTCCGCGACCGGCCGCTGGAGCAACTGGCAGAAATCACTGACGGCGACATGCCCACCCAGGTCTATGACGCCTCGGGCAGCGCGGCCGCCATGAACGCATCGTTTGACACCCTGGCGATGGGCGGAACCCTGGTCTTTGTGGGTCTGGTGACGGACGACATCACCTTTCACGACCCCGAATTTCACCGGCGTGAAATGACGATCATGAGCAGCCGCAACGGCACTGCCGCGGACTTTCGCCAGGTCATTGATCTGGTGGAGACGGGCGCCATTGACACCACGCCCTGGATTACGCATCGTGCCTCGCCGGCGAAATTGATCCATGACCTGCCAACATGGCTGGACCCGGCCAGCGGCTGCCTGAAAGCGATGATGCAATTCTGAGGCGACCCCGCGACAAACATCGTGAAATATTGTACAAATAGAGTCATGCTGGTGATTTACGCCCGCCTGGCGGACTGCCTCCCTTGATGCGGCTGCGCCGGGCCCTGCTGTGCGCCCTTGTTCTGTTGTTGCCGGCCCTGCCCTCAAATGCGCATGGCTTCATCGTACGCGCCTGGCCGGAAGACCGCGCCGAGCTGGAGCAGCCACCGACCCGATTGCAATACTGGTTCAGCGAGAGTCTGGAGCCGGCTTTCAGCACCCTTACGCTGCGCCGCCAGGACGGGAGCATTGTCGCCGAAGGTGCTGCCGACCCTGACAATCCGCTGCAGATGAACCTGGCGCTGCCCGCCGGCCTGGAGGATGGCGTATATCTGGTCGATTTGCGGCCGGCTTTCGCCAGCGACGGCCACGTTGTGGCCGAAACGCGGGTCTTTTTCGTGGGCCAGGCGGCGGACGGGACGTACGGCGGCGATCGCGCTTATGCCCTTGAGCCGCTGGAAGCCTTGTGGCGGGCCCTGCTTTATGGCGCCTGCCTGCTGCTTTTCGGGACGCACATGTTGTACGGGGCTGTTTTGCTGCCGGCCTGGGGCACTCGCGCGCAACGGGCCGGCGGGTTGCCGCCGCGTCTGATGAAACGACTGGGCCATCTTGCGTTGGCCGCACTGGCGCTGGCTTTCGTCGCCAACCTGTTGGCGATGCTGCAACAAAGCATGGTCTTTTTCGCCGCCGATGCCGCCAGTGTGCTGGAACAGGGCCTGTGGCAGGTGGTGCGCATCGGCTCGCGCTTTGGTGACGTGTGGACCGCCCGCAGTCTGTTGCTGCTGCTCTGCGGGGCGCTGGTCCTGCTGGCCATCCGCTGGCGCCAACATCATCCGGAACAGGTGAGGCCCCTGTGGGCGGCAAACCTTTGGCTGGCGGCCCTGCTGCTGGCTACCTTCAGCGTCAACAGCCACGCCGCAGGCTCGCTGCGCTTTCCCTGGCTGGCACTGTTGGTCGACTGGTTGCACACGCTGGCCGCCGCTGCCTGGAGCGGCGGGTTGGTAGCGTTGGCGTTGTTGCTGCCGCTGGCGCTGCGGCCGCTTTCAGCATCGCAGAGGGAAGCAGCGACGCAGGCCGTCCTGCGACGCTTCTCCTGGCTGGCGTTGCGCGCGCTGGTCGTGCTGAGCGCGAGCGGAGTCTTCAGCGCGCTCAACTGGCTGCAGCGTCCGTCTGACCTGACGGGCACGGACTGGGGCCTGGCGTTGCTGGCCAAACTGGCCCTGGTGACGCTGTCGCTGCTGGTGGCGGCCGGCCAAACACAGGCATTTCGTCCTGCTCGCTGGCCGGGCCTGGCGGTTCTGGCTGGTCTGCGTCTGGAGGCCGCGCTGCTGTCGCTGGCGCTGGTCCCCTTGGCCCTGCTGGCCGCGGCAGCCGTGCCGCAACCGGACTTCGGACCCGCGCCGGCGATCCCAACCGCCACGCAGCGGGTCGCGGAAAGCCGTGTCGACATCAGCCTGTCGCCAGGCGGGCCGGGCATCAACAGCCTCGATCTGCGCATTCCCGACGCGCGCCAGGTTCATGTGCAAATTACAGCGCCGCAGCGCGACTGGCGCAGCAACTGGCTGGAAGCGGTTGCGCTGGATGACGGTCTCTTCACCTTGAGCAGCGATGCCATCGATGACGAGGGCCGCTGGCAGACCCTGGTGGACTTCCGGGATGAGTCCGGTCATTTGCAACGGGCCGCCTTTGCCTGGGAGATTCAAGGGGAGGCGGCGCTGGATACGTCCCTGCCGACGGGCCCGCAACACTGGCTGGCGCTGCTGACACTGGTCCTCGCTGTTATTTGGGCGATGCTTGCGCCGTTGCGCCGCGCCCTGCGCTGGCTGGACTGGCGACCGGCGAGTCTGGCGACCGCCATCGGCGCGTCCCTGGCCTTCGGCCTGATCGTCGGGCTTGGCGTAATGCTGGTGGCGCGCAACGACGCCGCCTGGCGCGAGACCCTCTGGCCGCCGCCTTCGATCATCAACAGCGAACTCGCCGATGCGGCCTCACTGGCGCGCGGAGGTTCGTTGTATGATGCACACTGCGCCTGGGAGTTGGTCGCACTGGAGGAAATCATCACGCGTCTGCCGCGTCTGCGCGACGAGCAACTCTTCACCATGACGCAGGAGGGCTGGCGTGCGCTGCCGCCCTGCACGGGTGACATTTCAGTAAGCGAGCGCTGGCATCTGGTCAACCACATTCGAAGTATGCGAAGAGGCCGATGATCGAAATCATTCACCATCCCGCCGACTCCGGGTGGGCGCGACAACTGAGGCAAAAACTGCCATTGACGGAGGCCGCAGCGACCCTGGTTCTGTTGTCCGCTGACGCCGTGGACGACAGGCAGGTGCTGTCACAACTGGAAATTGCCCTGGATGAAGGCCGACGACTCGTGCCGCTGCTGGCGGAGGGCGTCCGCCTGCCGGCCCTGATCGAACATCTGGAACCGGCTGCGCCCGAGGACCTGGACGAACTGGCCCGGCGCCTGGTCGGCCAGGACGCTTCCCTTCCATTGCGCGTGCATACGCGCTCCCTGCGCGCCAGCAACCGCCGGGCCGCGCTGGTGGTGCTGCTGCTGGCAGGCGGTATGTTTCTGGCGGCGCTGTATGGCGTTGGCGTGCTGGGGATTCAGTATCCGCACGAAGAATACGATGAAGTGCATGAGCGGGTCGTGGCGACACGCGATGCCTTCATCGAGCAGTCCTTGCCGCAGGGCACGGCCGAGGCGGCCGACTTCGCCATCACTGCGGAAGCGGCGGCCACCGCCTTGCGACCCCTGTTGATAGCCACCGCCACAGCGCGGGCAGGCAACTGAGGGCATGGAGCTGCGCGAGGAGGTGCTGGTCATTGGCGCCGGGCCGGCCGGCATTGCCTGCGCCCTGGCGCTGGAAGAAGCGGGCATCGACTATCTGGTCATTGATCGGGAAGCACTTGTCGGCTCCACCTGGGACCGCCTCTACCCGTCGCTGAAGCTGAACACCTCACGTTTTTATTCGCACATGCCGGGCCAGAGATTTCCGCTGCACTTCGGCATTTATGCTTCTGCGCGGCAGTACCATGACTATCTGCTGGACTACGTGAGCAAACATGATTTCAACATTCGCCACGGCGTGGAGGTACAGCGCGTGGCGCGCGCGGAATCTGGCTGGCTGGTGGACAGCAGTGAGGGCGTTGGCATCTGGCGCGCGGTGATCCTGGCGACCGGGCGCTTCGGAAATCCCTGGATGGCGCGTTTGCCAGGTGTCGAGCGTTTTGCCGGACAGGTGCTGCATTCCGCTGACTTTCGCGATGAGGCCGATTTCAGCGGGCAGCGAGTCATGGTGGTTGGCAACGGGCCGAGCGGAATGGACCTGGCCGTGGCGCTGGCGACGACAGCGCACAGGCCGGTCTACCTGGCGCAGCGCACGGGCATCGTGCTGAAACCGCGCTACCCCTGGGGACTGCCCAAACATGGCTGGATGTTGCTGACCGAGAAATGGCCCAATCGGCTTACGCGCTGGCTGGAACGGCGCATGCTGGCGCTGGAATACCGCGACGTGGCGGCCAGCGGCATCAAGGTGCCGGGCCCGGGCGAGATGACGGGTGCAGCCGGCACCCGTGGACCGGAATTGCTGCATGCGGTGCGCAGTGGACGGGCGCAGGCGGTGGACGTGCCTGTCGACTTTACGAGGGATGCGGCAGTCATGCCGGATGGTCGCCATCTTCCGCTGGATACGCTCTTTCTGGCGACGGGCTTTCGTCCCGTGCTGGGTTACCTCGACGTCGACTACGAGGTGGATGAGCAGGGTTTACCGTTGCGGGAGGCGCGCGATTTTCCCGTATATGAAGGTTATTTGCCGCACACCGGATACCAGCTGCGGGGACAGCCTGGACTGTATGTCACCGGCATTTTCTACAAGGGGCGCGGCGCGATGTACAATTTCGTGGTCGAGGCCCGCATCATCGCGCAGCAAATCGAAGAACAGTTCAGGGAGCGGGCGCCGGCCGAAACAGTTGCCGACCTGACGCCCGCGCTCTGATTCGGGTCCCTACGCCTCGCTTTCGGCCTCAGCCTCCAGCAACAGGTCCACGTTGCGGCCGTGAACGCCGGTGGCGCCGCTGGGACGGGTGCCGCGCGTGCTTTCGATTTGCGGCTCGCCCGCTCCGTCCACGCTGCGCACCTCGATGCGATGGCGGCCCTCACTGAAGGGCATGTCAAAGCGCCAAAGCACCCAGGTCTTGTCCGACAGGGGATCGCGCAACTGTGCTTCCTGCCAATCGGCCTCGTCCATGCGCACCTCGACCTTCGAGATTGAACGGTCGCCCGCGTGGGCGATGCCACCCACCGGGATATAGGTCATTCCTTCGTTGATGAAGGCCTGGTCGGTAGCCACGATGTCGATCACGGAAGTGGTCTGCATCAGGGCTTCCTCGTCCCAGCCACGGGTGACCCAGTAGCCCTGGGCGTAGTCTTCCACGACCTCAATGCCGGTGATCCACTTGGGCTGTTTCATGCCATAGCGATCAGGGATGTAAATGCGCAGCGGGAAGCCGTTGCGCTCCGGCAGGGGCTGGTCGTCCCAGGCATAGGCCAGCATGATACGTTCGTCTTCATTGATCAGATCGATGTCGACCGTTTCGTGGAAGCCGTCGCCGCCAAAAATGCGCAGAAACTGCGCGCCTTCCTGGACCTTCGCCCGCGTCAGCAGGTCCTGCAAACTGAAGCCGGTCCATTTCTGGGTGCCGATCAGGTCGCCGCCGATGCGATTGGAGATGCAGGACAGGGTCAGATACTGGTCCATCGCTCGGAAGTCGCTGCGCAAATCTGCCAACGTCAACTCAAGCGGATTGTCCACCATTCCCGTGACGGGCAGGGTCCAGGTCTCTTCCTCGAGAACCGGCGGCCGCGAACTGATGTCGATGCGATAGTGCTTTTCGACCGGCGTCAGTTCCGGCCGGGTGCCGGGCACCGGCTGCACCGATGCATCCGCGTTGGGCAGGACGCCTCCGGTCGAGCTGGCGTAGCTCACAGTCGTGGCACTGCCGCCGCCTTCGCGCAGCAGGGCGCCGACGCCTGCGCCAACAACGGTGATGGTGGCAGCAGCGCCTCCCACGCGCACAAGGAAACTGCGACGGTCGAGGGTCTCAACTGACGCCTCCGTCGCCGACGCATCTTCCGGCGCGGGGCTGACCAGCAATTTGTTGTACATGGCGGCCAGGGCAAGACCCCAGGCGGCGAACGCGACCAGGATCCAGAGGAAATTGACGACAGGCATGGTCAGTGCCGAGAAGTTGACGTCGTTACTCAAAAGGGCCACCGGCAAACCCAACACCAGGCCAGGAATCAGACCCGCCTGAAAGCTGAGTCGTTCTGCGTTGCGGCGACGGGCCAGGTGGTAGAAGATGGCGCCGATAACCACGCCGGTGATGACCATGCCGGCGATGCCCATGAGTTGCTCGGCCGCCTTGGCTGCGGTGGAGGTCTCGCCCAGTTGCAGCGCGGTGATGACGGACACCATGGTATCAATGGCGAAAGTAATGAGACCGCCCGGCATGTTGCGCGCGGCCCAGTCGAGTACGTCAAAGGGTACGAAGGGCGTACCCAGAAATGCGTCGGCAAGCCAGAAAATGGCCACCAGCGGGGCCGTCAGCAGCAGGCCTGCCAGCGCGCCGTGGCCGAGGGCTCTTCCGCCCCCTGCAGTTCCCGGCATGGTTCTCTCTTCGTTCATAGCCACATCCTGTTTAGCGTCAACCCAGTATACAACACATTATCCACGGCCATCTTGCGAAACCCTTACGCGTGGCGTTGGCGTGAACAAGCGCATACAATTCAGACGTTCCCGTTGGCGGAGAACTTACCCATGCGCATTGTGGATGCACACCAGGACATTGCCTTCAACTGGCTGGCTGCCGGTCGGGACTGGCGGCAAGGGGCGCTGGACAACCGGCGCGCGGAGGCGGCGCAGGGGAACAAGAGTCGGGCCGGTCTGGCCAGCATCGGTTTGCCGGAGTCATTGGACGGCAGTGTGGCAGTGATATGCGCCACGCTGTTTACGGCGCCGCGCAGCCGTCATGCCAGCGCCTGGGACAGCCTCAGTTACAGCGACCCGCAGGAGGCGTACGCGCTGGCTTCGAAGCAGCTGGACTATTATGAGCGCCTGGCGGACGAACACGATCAGATTGCTCTGGTGCTGGAGAGAGCGCAGCTGGACGCGGTACTCGCGACCTGGGAGGAAGGCAGGCCGGAAGCGGAGCGGCAGGTCGGCCTGGTGCTGCTGATGGAAAATGCCGACCCGATCATCGAGCCTGAACAGTTTGAGGAGTGGTATGCAAGGGGCGTGCGCATCGTCGGTCCGGCCTGGACGGCCTCGCGCTACTGCGGCGGAACAGGACAACCCGGGCCGCTGACCGACGAGGGTCGCGAACTTCTGGAAATCATGGCGGAGTATTCTGCGTTGCTCGATTTGTCGCACATGGCGGAAGAAGCCTGTCGCGAGGCGCTGGACCGCTATGAGGGGCCGGTATTTGCCAGCCACAGCAATCCGCGCCGCTTTTGCGACACGGACCGTCACCTTGAGGATGACATGCTTCGCCAGCTGGCGGAGCGTGACGGCGTCAGCGGCGCCGTACTGTTCAATGGCTTCCTCAGCAACCACTGGAGCGGACCGCAGCGTCTGACGCTGGACGTGGTGTTGCAGGTCATCGACCACGTTTGCCAGTTGACCGGCAGCGCCGCGCACGTGGGGATCGGCAGCGATCTTGACGGCGGATTCGGCGCGGAAAGCGCTCCGGCCGGCATCGACACCGTTGCCGACCTCAACATCATTGCTGGCGGCCTGGCGGAACGCGGTTACCAGCCGGATGAAATTGCGGCGATCATGGGCGGCAATATGTTACGCATGCTGAAAGCAACGCTGCCGGAAGGTTGATCCTGTGCAAAGGCTCGAACAGATCGGGATGCTGTTGGGAACGGCCGGCATTGTGCTGGCGGTGACGGGCCTGTTCCCGAGTCTCACCGGCCAACCCGCCATGGGTGGCATCGGCGCTGTGCAACTGGTGGCCATGCTGACGGGCCTGAGCCTGTTGATTTTTGGCGCGCTGATTTACGTCAAGGCCGCCTTTTATCCTCGTGTCCGGGCGACCCTTGTCCAGCAAATCGCTGTGCGCCTGTCGCTCACGGCGCTGCTCTTCGCCGGCATGGCATCCGTGGCGGACGTCCTGGGTTTCGGTTCCAACGTGCGCGCCCTGTATGCAGAGGACATTTTTTTCGGGCCGCTGCAGGCGGCCGGATTGATCGGCGGATTCGCCGTGGCCGCCTCGGCTATCCTGCTCTATGCGCTGGGCGGTCCCCGCAGCCAGGACAATGAGGGGCAAGGCGACCGCATTTCCTCCGTGTGAATTTCCTCAGGCGCGGACAAGACGATAAATGACGCCCGAGTAATTGAGGACGTAGAGTTCGCCATCCTCGTCTTCGCCGAAGGACGTGATTTGCATGCCGGTATCGGCAAAGCGCATCACTTGCCAGGTTTCGGAAACGTCTCGCCAGGCAGCCCACACATTGCCGCTGCACCAGTCGCCGTAAAAATACAACCCCTGCAACTCCGGCAGGGCGAAGCCTCGATAAACATAGCCGCCCGTGATGGAACAGCCGTCACCGCGTCCATATTCAAACGCAGGCAGTTGCATGTCGGCCGTGATGGCCTCGCCGCTGTAGGGAAGACTGCCTTCCATCGGGCGCCAGCCATAATTGATTCCGCCCGGGCTGTCGGCGGGCTGCACGTTGACCTCTTCCAGCCGGTTCTGGCCGACGTCGGCGATGTAGAGCTCACCGGTGACGCGATCAAAGCTGAAGCGCCAGGGGTTACGCAGGCCCCAGGCCCAGATTTGCGGCGCGAGCAAAAGGTTGCGCGTCAGGCCGGGATTGTCCGGCGGGATGCCGTATCCGCCCTCCACGTCGACGTCGAGACGCAGGATCGTGCCCAGCAGGGTGGCCGGATTCTGGCCGCTGTTAAGCGGATCGCCGGCGGAGCCACCATCGCCCAGGCCCACGTAGAGATAGCCGTCCGGCCCAAACTCAATCTGGCCGCCATTGTGGTTGCTGTAGGGTTGTTGCACCCTGAGAATCGGCAGACGACTTCCCGTGTCGACTATCGCCGGGTCGCCCGGTTTCACGCTGTAACGTTCCAGTACCGTATGGCCGCCGTGGTCGCTGTAATGTACAAGGAAGCGACCGTTTTCCTCGAAGTCGGGATGAAAGGCCAGGCCCAGCAGGCCGCGCTCGGAAAACTGCCGCATCGAGTCCCCGCTGACGTGGGCCGTCAGGTCCAGCCAGGGTTCGGGCTGCAGGACGTCATCAACAAGCAAACGAATGCGGCCGTTTTGTTCCAGCACGAAAAGGCGATCGCTGCCGTCGCCGGCGTGGGTCAGATAGACCGGGCGGTACAGGCCGGAGGCGATCGGGTGCCAGCGATAGCGGGTGGGATCGGGGCGGGTCGGCGGCGGCAATGGGGTTGGCGTTTTTGGCGTTTCGGACGTCGCCTCCTGAGCGCTTGCCGGCAGCAGGCACAGGGCCAGGAGTAGCGCAATCATGATTGTGGCCATGTTGGAGATCCTGATTCCGGCCAGGTCTGTTTTCGGCCGTTTCGGCTGACGATGTCGGCCGTCGCCTGGCAAACTCATCTGCCGGACTGCGGGTCTTCACTGCGCATGAAGGGCGAGCCGACCGCCAGATAGCGGTAGCCCTTCTGCAGCAGGTCCTGATAGTCAGGGATCATGCGTCGTCCATCCACGATGAGCGCCGGCGGCGCCAGATGCCTTTCAATGCTGCCCGAAAGGCCGCGAAACTCTTCCCAGTCGGTGGAAATGAACAGGCAGTCGCTGCCGCACAGGGCTTCCTCCGCGCTCTCGTGATAGCGAATGCGGGCAAAGAGCGGATCGCGCGCAGGATCAAGTGCCTGGCTGGCTTCAATCATGGCCAGGGGATCGTAGGCGTGCAACGCGCGGGCGCCGGCCTTCAGCAACGCCTCTGCGACGGACAGTGAGGACGAATCGCGCACGTCGTTGGTCTTCTTCTTGAAGGCCAGGCCCAGCAGGGCGACGGTCTTGCCGCGGAAGTCATAGCCTGCTTCCTTGCGAGCGCGTTCAATCAGGTAGACCTTCTGGAATTCGTTGATGTGGTACACCGCCTCCAGCAAGTCGGTGTTCTGCCCCGCGCTTCCCAACTGATAGACCAGCGACTGGATGTCCTTGCCAAAGCAGGAGCCGCCGGCGCCGTTGGACACGTAGGAACCCCAGGTGCTGATGCGTTGATCGGAGGTGACTCCGCGTTTGAGGTCTTCCATATGCACGTTTGGGAAGGTCTCGGCGAGGCGTGCGCCGACGCCGTTCCAGAAGGAAATGTAGGTCAGCAAGAGCGTATTGCTGACGTACTTGATGGCCTCGGCGGTCTCGGGCGTCGTCTCGATGTACTGGATGCGCACGTGGTTGCGGAACTGGGAATAGAGGCGGCGAATGCATTCAAGGTCTTCCTGGCTGTCCGCACCCACCACCACGCGGTCCGGGTGGCGCGAGCGGGCGACGGCCTCGCCTTCAGGCAGAAACTCCGGATTGGAGGCGATGCCAAAGTTGCGGACGCCATGCTCGTGCAGAAACCCCTCAAGTCGGCGCGCCGTGCCCACCGGGACCGTGCTCTTGTTGATGATGACCACGCGCCCTGGTTCCTGACGCCTGGCAAGCAGGGGGGCGATGGTTCCCAGGGCGTCGTAGTAGTAACTCAGGTCGGCGGCGCCATTGGCGCCCGAGGGCGTGGGCAGGCACAGAAAGATCGCGTCCGTTCCCTCGATGACGTCGCGCAAGTCGTCGACGAAGTGCAGGCTGCGGCCGATCTTGTCGGCGATGATATCGGCCAGGCCGGGTTCATTGACGTAGCGCTCAATGGCATCGCGGCGGGCGCTGCGGAAGGCTGCCAGTCTGTCCCGGTCAACGTCACAGGCCCACACGTCATGGCCATATTCCGAGCACACGGCAGCGTGGGTCAGGCCCACGAAACCGGCCCCGACAACGATTACTTTCACCGCTTCCCCCTGGTTTTTCGGGCTGCAACCCGGGCCAGTCTATCACAGAGTGTCGGTATCAGGGCGTTGCTTCCTGCATCAGGCCTGCGACCCGCCGCCCCAGTTCGACGGCGTAATTCGTGCCCCGGTCCCAGGGGTAGACCTGGCTCATGTTGGCCAGGAACAGGCCGGGCCAGGGTGTTTTCAGGTCAGGTATGTTTTCGCTGTGGTTGATGCCGGGCACGGGCTGGGCGTAAGGCGCGCGAAAGACCCAGGCCTTGCGCAGCCATTCCGGCCTGTAGTCCTGGTTAATGAGGTGCAACGCGGAGGTGAAACGCTGCACCAGCGCCTCCTCATCCAGTTGAAACCACAGGTGGTCCGGAGGGACATAGTCGCCGCAGTAGACCAGTACGTCTCCGCCGTAATGGCGGCGGTCCATCCAGTTGCTGTGCTCCACCAGCGCGAGAAAGGGAAAACGGCTGCGCTCACGGTCCGGGCTGTTGGCGGGCAGGTTGAGCCAGTAAGTGCCGTCCGTCAACAAGGAGCGTTTGAGGGCCAGCACGACGCAGACTCCGCCAATGCTGCGCAGCGCCGACAGTTGCCGGCCGTAGGGGCTGTCGGCAAGTCCCTGACAAAGGCGCAACATCAGCCGTGGTGACGTGGTGCTCAGCACGCGGTCGAAGCGCTGTTCACTGCCGTTTGCCAGTTGAATTGCGAGCCTGCCGTTTTGCCGCGCGACGCGGGTCACGGCAGCATTGAAATTTAATCGGGCCCCCTGGCGGCGACAGTCGTCGGCAAGGGCGTTGAGGAAAGCCTGGAAACCGCCTTCAAATGTCCCCAGACGCAGGCTGCGCGATACGATGCGCGCCCACAGCCAGGCCATGTTGACCTCGCGATAGCGATCGCTGAATTTGCCAATCAGCAGGGGCTGCCACAGGCGCTGGTAGGCCTCCTGGCCCATGTGCCGTTGCAGCCAGTCGTGGGCTGTCTCCCGTTCCAGGGCGCGCCAGTCGCGCATTAATTTGAGACGCACGCCGGTCAGACCCATACGCAGGCTGGCAAGCGGGGAAAGCGGCAGCAGCAGGGCCGAGGGCGAGATCTCGGCGCGGTAGATGCGGCCATTGATCCAGTAACTGGTTTTCGGGCGCGGGAAGACCAGCTTGTGGCTCAGGCCCATCTCCTCGATGAGCTGGAGGACGTGGCGATCGCCCTCAAACCAGTGATGATAGAATTTTTCCAAATGCCAGTCCCAGCCCTCGTCGCGGAAGCCGGCTGCCAGACCGCCTGCGCCATCCCCGCTTTCGAAGAGATGCACCTGATGGCCGGCGAGCGCGAGGTCGCGGGCCGCACTTAAGCCCGTGACGCCGGCGCCAATGATGCCGACCTGAAGTGGATTCTTCATGACTGGAAAAGGTCGGATTTCAGTTCAATGCAGGGCGGAAGGCCTTGCGCAAAAGTGGTACACTGTGTGCAGGGGCGCTGCCACAGACAAGGATACCCATGAGCGATCATCCCGAGCACGAGGACTCTCCGGACTGGTTGCGACCGATTGAGGACCTGGCCAACGAACAACTTGGCGACGGTTCTGCCTGTGAACAGGTGCACCCGATCGTGGCGCGCTGGTTCGAGCAGTTGATGCAGGGCGACCCGCCACTTTCCCGCGATGCGGTGCAACAGGCGGTATCGTGCCTGGCCACGGAAGTATACTACAGCACACCCGAGGAAGTGGCCGAAGCGCTGGAAAACACGTTGGAAGAGGAAGACGTCATCCTTTGGGTGGAACAGATCCTCCTGATTGGCCGCGCCTTTGAGGGCGCCTTGCGCCGGGGTGAACTGGACGACCTGTAAGCTTTGGGGGTTGCGGCCCGCCCGAGTCCCGGACCTGCTCAACTGTTTCATGGCATTCACTTCCGTTGGCAACCAGGTGTGTACCCATGTTTAACCCGCGCCATTGCGGTCTGTATTTCAGCATGGAACAGGTACGACGCGCTCGCAAGTATCGCGGCTCCGATTCGCTGCGCAGCGCCTGGGAGGCCTTGCTGCGTCGGCGGCCGACCAACGAGCCGACACAAATGCAACAGGATGCCCTGCTGTATCGGCTGAACGATGACCTTGCGGCAGGTGAGCGCGCCCTGGCCCTGCTGCAGTCCGGTCAGGCAGCGACCGCAAACGGCGTTGGCAATCTGGCTCAGATTGTCAGGCTCCTGCTCCAGACGCAATGTCACGAACTGCTGCACGATCACCCTTCCTTTTCCGGGCGCGCTGCCTGGCTGCGGGACTACGCGCAGCGCGTGGAGGCTCGTCTGGAGCAGGAGGAAGGCCTGTTGCAGGTCGAGAGCGCCTGGCTCAATTTACTGCGTTTGACCAGCGCCATCGCGCTGGAGGACGAGAGTCGTTTCGGCCGGGCCTGCGACCTGTTTCGCGAAAGCGTGCGCCAGGACCTTCATTTTGATGGCTATATTCGCCGTGCCGCCGAGGGTCGCAAGGGCGGGAGTCTGGGGCGCATGTTGTTGACGGCCCAGGCGCTGTGCATGTGCGCGGAGGCCGCCAGCCTGGCGGGTGAACCCCTGTGGCGGTTCGACGTTCGCGGCGTGTCCGCGCTGACCCCCACGCCCTACCTGCTCTATTACTATTGGTATCCTGAGCGCTGGCGCTGGGACGGGGAAATAGAAGGGAATGAGGTGCCGCAGGAAGGCGAAGGAGCGCCCCGTGCCGACGAGGCCCGCGCGCTGTTTAGGCGGCACGCCGGGCTGTGGGAACTGGCGCAGGCGCGCAGCCCGTCACCGGACCGGCAGGAGTTGCTGGATGAACTGCGTCCCGTCTTTGACGTTCAGGGCGGGGGGCCTCTCACCCTGACTCATTCCACGGTGAAGGAACGGTCGACAGGGCGTCAACGCATTTTCGGACGTCTGCGTCTCTGAAATCCGCGAGTCTTGCTAAATGGCGCCGGTCAACAGAAGTCCGGCGATACTCAGATAGATGAACAGCCCGCTGGAATCCACCAGTGTGGAAATCATTGGTGCGGAGACCACCGCCGGGTCGATGCCAATGCGACTGGCCAGCAAGGGAATCAGCGAGCCCATGACGTTGGACCAGGTGCAAATGACGATGATCGAAATGCCGACCACCAGCGCCAGTTGCAGGTCGCGGTCCCAGAGCCAGGCGCGCGTCCCGGCGACCAGGCTGAGGGCAAGGCCCAGCAACAGACCGCCCAGCAATTCGCGACGCAGCACGCGCCAGAGGTCGCTGAAGTGCACGTCGCGGATGGCGAGGCCGCGGATAATGGTAGAGACGGTTTGCGCGCCGGTGTTGCCGCCGGTGCCGATCAGCAGCGGAATGTAAAAAGACAGTTGCACGACGGCGGCGAGGCGCGTGCTGAACTGGCGCAGCACGGCGCCGGTCAGGGTATCGGCGACCATGAGCAACAGCAGCCAGCCAAAGCGATTGCGCAACACGCGCAGGAGCGACACGGTGAAATAGGGCTGGTCCACACTGCCGCTTTCAACAGCGCCGAAGCGCAGGATGTCCTCGGAGTTCTCCTCAACGAGGACGTCGATAATGTCGTCAACCGTGATGATGCCCAGCAGTCGGCGCCCGCTGTCCACGACGGGGATGGCGAGGATGTCGTATTGGGCCACCTCGCGGGCCACGTGCTCCTGGTCGGTCTCGGGATGGACGCTGATGACGCGGGTTGTCATGTGGTCACCCACCACGGCTGGCGGCGCCAGGTTGATCAGTTCGCGCAGGGAGATGACGCCCTGCAGCTGGCCCTGGTCATCCAGCACGTAGAGTTCGCTGACCGTTTCGGCGATCTCGTCCATGCGGCGCACCTCGGCCAGCGCTTCCGCTGCCGTCAAGTCTCTTCGCAGGGCGACGTAGTGTTCTGTCATCAAATGGCCGGCGCTGTCTGGCGGATAACGCAGCAGGCGCTGAATGCCGGCGGCCACCTCCCTTTCCATGGCAGCCAGCAGAACGTCCTGCTTTTCCGGCACGTCCTCGGCGAGGATTTCGGCCGCGTCGTCCATTGGCAGCCGGCCCAGCAACATGGCGGCATCGTCAAGGGGAAGTCTGTCAAGCAAGTCGCGCGTGGCGTCGCGGCCGATCTCGTCAAGGACGCTGGCGGCCAGTTCATCGTCCAGCATTTGAAAGATTCGATGCTGTTGCGCTGAATCCATGCGCTCAAGCAGGTCGGCGACGTCGGCGGGGTGATGATCCGCCAGCAACTGACGCAGACGCGCCATTTCACCGGCGTCTATGGCTTTATCAACCCTGGGCTGCAGTTGTTCATGGGGCGTGGCCATGATACCTCCAGTCTGACTTCTGGACGGTCCGACGCCTCCGCTTCAGTTCAGGCTGTCGGGAAACCAGTCCTTATCGTCGTCAAGGTCACTGTCCAGGTCGTCTTTGTCAAGGTCATCATCGTTGTCGTCGTCATTGTCAGGATCATCCGGCAAGTCTTCGTCACTGGCGATGAAAAGCGGGTCATCGTCCGCGTAGAGCGAGCCTTCATCGTCCTCGTCGAACTCGCTGATGTCAAAGCCTTCATCTTCAACCGGTTCAAGATCTTCTGCCAGGTCTGTCTCTACCTCAAGCAAGTCCTCGTCGCTCGGCTCGGCAAATGCCTCGTCATCGTCGAATTCGGGGTCCGGATCAAGGGCCAACAAGGGTTCGGGCTCGTGCATTGCTTCTCCAGAGAATGTCTTGTGCCTTGCCAGGGTCATTCGGCAGGCATCAAACGGCCTGCTGCACCAGTTGCAGAAACCAGGCGTGAAAACGCAGATCTTCAGTGAGTTCGGGATGAAAGGCAGTGGCCAGCAGATGTTCCTGACGCACGGCGACGATCGGCCCGTTTTCCAGGCGCGCCAGCACTTCAACATCATCTCCCACCGCGGTCACGACTGGCGCACGAATGAAAACGGCGTGCCAGGGCGTTTCGCCCAGAACCGGGACCGCCAGATCGGTCTCAAAGCTGTCGAGTTGACGGCCGAAGGCGTTGCGGTCCACGCTGATGTCCATCAGCGCCAGGACGGGCTGCGCGTGATGGTCCAGCTCCTGCGCGAGAAAGATCATGCCGGCGCAGGTGCCCCAGGTCGGGCGCGAGCAGGCAAACTCGCGCAGCGGCGTCACCAGGCCGGCGCTGACAGCCAGTTTGCCGATAGTGGTGCTTTCGCCGCCGGGAATGATCAGCCCGTCCAATCCTTCCAGTTCTCGCGGCAGACGCACCTCGACAGCCTCCGCGCCGACGCGTCGCAGCATGTGCACGTGTTCGATGAAAGCGCCCTGCAGGGCCAGCACACCAATTTTCAACATGAAGTTCGTTCCGGGACCCGGTGTCTGGAGCCATGGTATGCAGGGTCATGGTGCGGTCAAGTGCCCGTAAGGACCAATAAACAACAAAGTGACATGCGTTGCCCCCTGTGGGGTAATTCGGTAGGCTGGACTCCTTGTCGCAAGGGAGGCGGGCCAATGAGCGAGGTGGAACTTGTGCTGGATTGTCGCAATACCCTGGGGGAGGGGCCGATGTGGAGCGTGGCCGAGCAAATGCTCTACTGGGTTGATATTCTGGGTGAGCACGTGCATCGCTTCGACCCGGCCAGCGGGGACCACCAGCAGTATGACGTGGGCCAGGAGGTGGGCGCGGTCTTGCTGCGCGCGGGCGGCGGTTTTGTACTCGCGATGAAGTATGGCCTTTACACCTGGGAACCTGGCAGCGCGCCGGAACTGATTGTCGATCCGGAGCCGGACAAGCCGGCCAACCGCTTTAATGACGCGGCTGTGGACCGGCAAGGGCGCGTCTGGGCCGGCACGATGGCCGACGGCGAGGAGCCGGTTGGTGGACTTTACCGACTCGACCCTGATCGCAGCCTGCACACCATCGATCCGGAGGTCTACATCTCCAACGGCCTGGGCTGGAGCCCGGACGACCGCATCCTCTATTTTTGCGACAGCCGACTCGGTATCCGCGCCTGGGACTTTGATGCGGAGACCGGTGACGTCAGCAACGAGCGACCCTTCGTGGAGGTGAATCCGGATGCCGGCCTGCCGGATGGACTGACCGTCGACAGCGAAGGCTGCGTCTGGGCGGCGCATTGGGGTGGCTGGAAAGTCGTGCGCTATGATCCCCGCGGGCGCATCATCGATGAGATTGCCGTGCCCGCCTCCTGCACCAGCAGCGTCATGTTTGGCGGCTCCAACCTGGACGATCTCTACATCACTACCGCGCGCACGGACATGCTGAAACACGGTGGCGTGCAGGAGCAGGCAGGCGGTCTTTATCGGGCCCGTCCCGGCGTCAGCGGACTGCCGGAACCGGCCTGGGGCGGCTGACATGCAGGCAACGCGAGATTTCCTGAGCCAACTGGGCCTGCCCCCCGGCGACCCGGGCGACCTGCCCGAATCCACAAAGCGTTTTGCCGACGGCGCGCAATGGCGCATCGAAATCCCCAGTTGCGAGGGGCCGGAAGTGCTGCGCGCCGTGCTGGAGGAAGCCGAGGCGCAAAAGACGCGCATCCATCGCGTTTCACAGGGCAGCGGCATCATGCTGCAGACCGACGCCGAAATTCGGGAAATGGCCCAACTGGGGCGCGAGGCGGGTATCGAAGTCAGTCTCTTCGTCGGGCCGCGCGCCGCCTGGGACACTGGCGCGCAGGTGGTGGCCAGCGCGGGCAAAAATCTCGGCGCGCGCCTGCGCGGTATGGAGCAGGTGATTTACGCGCTTGAGGACATTCGACGGGCCTGCGCCCTGGGCCTGCGTTCGGTGCTGGTGGCGGACGAGGGCCTGCTGTGGCTGGTCAACGAGATGAAGCGCGCCGGCGAATTGCCGGCGGAGCTGGTGCTCAAGATTTCGGTGCAGATGGGCCCGGCCAATCCGATTTCGGTGCGCTGGATGGAGCAGTTGGGCGCCGGCACCTACAATCCGCCCACCGATCTCTCCCTGCCTCAACTCGCGGCCATTCGCCAGGCCTGCGACATCCCGCTGGACATCTACGTGGAGGCGCCGGACGACTTTGGCGGCTTCGTGCGGTACTACGAGATTCCGGAGATGATTCGCGTGGCGGCGCCCATGTACGTCAAACTGGGGCTACGCAACTCACCAAACATCTACCCCTCGGGCTACCATCTGCAGGCGACCGCCATTGCGTTGGGGCGGGAACGCGTGCGGCGCGCCGCCATCGCGCAGGACATCATCCGCCGCTACTGTCCGGACGCCGTGACCTCGGCGGCCGGCGCGGCGGACCTGGGAATCCCGGTGTGAAGGGGCTCAGTCGGCGTGGCGCAGGCGCGGGTCCATGACGTCGCGCACCCAGTCGCCCAGCAAATTGACGCCGAAGGCGGTGAGCGAAATGGCCAGGCCGGGGTAAATCGACATCCAGGGATAGATGTAGAGGAAACTGCGCCCCAGGGCCAACATGTTGCCCCAGCTGGGGACTTCCGGCGGTACGCTGAGGCCGAGGAAGCTGAGGCCGGCCTCGTAGAAAATCATGGCCGACATCTCGAAGGTCATCAGCGTTACGAGCGGGCCGACCAGGTTGGGCAGGAGATGAAGCAGCATGACGCGCCAGGCGGGCGCGCCCAGGCCGCGCACGGCGGTCACGTAGTCCTGCCCCCTGAGACGCAGCACTTCGCCGCGGACGAGCCGCGCGAAGACCGGTGCGTCCGTGATTCCAAAGATCAGGATGACGTTGAGCAAATTGCGACCGAAAACGGTCGCGACGATGATGACCAGCACAAGGTAGGGAAAGGACAGCAGCAGGTTGACGGCGGCGGAGACGAGGGCATCGACACGCCCCCCCAGATAGCCCGCTGACAAGCCAAGCGTCACGCCGATGGCGCTGGCCAGCAAAACGCCGAAAAAGCCGACCGTCAAAGAGACGCGCGCGCCGTAGATCACGCGACTGAGGATGTCCTGACCCAGTTGGTCGGTGCCCAGCAGATGTCCCGGCAGTCCCCTTTCCTGCCAGGTTTCCGGCCGCTTGGCGTCCGTCAGACTGCCTTCTGTCGGCCCGTAGGGCGCCAGTTGGTCGGCAAACAGGGCTGTCAGCACAACCAGCGAGACGAGAATCAGACCCAGTATTGCGCCGGGATCGTGGAGAAGTCGTTGCAGCCCGTAGGGCAGTGGCCTGCCCCGCCATGAGCGCGGCTGCCTGGCCGTGAGTTCTCCGTCGGCACGGGGGAGCATGTCAGCGCTGCCGGGCCCGTGGGTCGATCAGGTCGTAGGCGACGTCGGTCAGCAGGTTCAGGCCGATGGCGAAGGCGGCGATGAATATGGTTATCGCCTGAACAAGGGGGAAGTCGCTGTCGTTGATGGCGTCGTTGAGCAGTGTGCCCAGACCCGGCCAGGCGAAAATGGTCTCGATATAGACGGAACCGCCCAGCATGTAGGTGAAGTTGACGCCGACGACGCTCACCAGCGGGATCAGGGCGTTGGGGGTGACGTGGCGCAAGGTGATGACGATTTCGGAGACGCCCTTGGCGCGGGCGGTGCGAACGTAGTCTTCCCGCGTGATCTCAAGCACGGCGGAGCGCAACAGGCGCACCATTTGCCCCATGCTGGCCACACTCAGGGCAAGGGCCGGCAGGACCAGGTGCTGCAGGCTGTCTCGTCCGAAGGTGGGAAAGAGACGCAAGTTAACCGCGAAGACAAGAATCAGGATCATCGCCAGCCAGAAGGACGGGATGGTCTGGCCGGCCAGGCCGATCAGTCGCGCGAGCAGGTCCAGCGGTGAGCCCGGAAAAACGCCGCTGATGATGCCCAGCGGCACCGCGATCGCCAGGGAGAGCAGCAGGGCCGCCAGCGCCAGTTCCATGGTCGCCGGCAAACGCTGCATGATGAGATCCATATTGGGCAAATGCAATCGCAACGATCTGCCGAGGTCACCGCGCAGCGCGTCGCCCAGATAGCCGATAAACTGTTCAGCCAGCGGCCGGTCAAAGCCATGGGCCACGCGAAAGGCTTCGCGCTGCTCGGGCGTGGCGTTACGGGCCACCATCAGGCCGACCGGATCGCCGGTCAGGCGGACGGTGAAGAACACCAGCACCAGCACGCCGATGATCAGGGCGACGGACTGCAGCAGGCGCCGGTACAGAAACCCGAAGATCGCGTTACTCCCTGACAGCCGTCAGGCTACACAGCAAGTGACCCTGGCCCATGAAAGTCCTATCCGTCTACGCCCACCTGGTTCAGGTACCAGGTCTCGGTCGGCAGCGGCCTGTAGTCGGTGACGCGGCTGCTGGTGGCTTCAAAGATGTTCAGCGTGTAGAGGTAGACGAAGGGCGGGTCGTCGAAGAGGTAACGCGAGAGTTCGCGGTAAAGGGCGGCGCGTTCATCGCGGTCGATGGTGGAGGCCAATTGTTCGATGAATGCAGTGATCCTGTCGTCGACCCAGCTGTTGTAATACAGGCCGGGATAATGGGCGCCTTCAATGCGCGGCAGACCTTCACCCGCGGGCGTGGACCAGCCGTCGACGAACATGGGGCCGGTGCTGCCGTAATTCGGTTCGGACCAGAACTTGCCGGTGGTCAGAAACTCGAGTTCGATGTCCACGCCGACTGCAGCCAGGTCTCGCTGAATGGTGAGACACACCTCATTGATATTGGTGTAGGCGTCGGCGGGGCAGGTCAGTCCAATGCTGAAACCGTCGCCATAGCCGGCTTCCGTCAGCAACTCCCTGGCGCGCTGCGGGTCGTAGGGCCAGGGCTCCAGATCCGGGTCAAAACCCAGGTTGCCAACGGCGGTAAACCCGGTCGCAAGTTGGCCATGGCCGCCGAACAGGGCCTGCAACATTCCCGGCCGATTGATGGCAAGATTGAAGGCCTGACGAACCAGGCGGTCTTCGATTGGCGTGCCAACACCTGTGTTCAGGTTCTTGAAGGCAACGTAGAAAACGCGGTCGTTGGGATAGGAAATGACCCTGACGTTCGGATTGCCCTCAAGCAGGGTGGCCTGTTCAACGTTGAGGCGGTTGACGATGTCGACCTCGCCAGTCTGTACAGCGGCCATGCGCGTGCTGCCGTCGGGGATGACGCGCATGACAACTCGCTCGACCTTCGGTTCATCCGGATTCCAGTAATCGGGGAAGGCCCGCATGACGATGCGGTCTCCTGGCAACCATTCTTCCAGCATGAATGGCCCTGTGCCAACCGGCGCTTCCTGAAAGCCTTCCAGGCCGACCTCTTCCAGATAGCGTGGCGGCAAGGCGAACCAGCCCTCAACCAGGTCGATAATGAACAGGGCGTCTGGCTCGGGCGTCGTCACCCTTACCGTGTAATCGTCCAGCACTTCCACGGTCTCCGCCGAGGAATAGTACTGGGGGTATTCGTTGCCTGGCGTCAACCCGTATTCCCAGGCCGCTACAATCGCTTCCGCGGTGAAAGGTTCACCATTGTGGAAAGAGACGCCCTCACGGAGATAAAAGGTGTATTGCGTGGAGTCGTCGCTGATCTCCCAGCGCTCCGCCAGACCCGGGTGCAGGGTCCCCGTCTCGTCCAGCCAGAGCAATCCGTCATAAAGCTGGCGGGTGACGGCGATGGTGGTCACGTCGGAGGCGTTGGCGATGTAGAGGGCGGTCGGGTCGTTGGGCAGCGCGATGACCAGTTCGCCGGAAGGCTGGGCCAGCGTCAGCGTGGCAGGAGCGAGCAGCGTCAACGCCAGCAAGAACAGGATTGCGGTCCGCATGGAGTTCCTTTCCGAAATGCAGTCAGCAGCGACAGATTGATGACGGGGATTGTAGCCAACGAATGCAGGAAAGCATAACCGGCCTGCCAACGCAGACCGGTTATGTATTCATGTTGCCGGTTTGCCCGGCCGCGGCAGATGCGGCTAGCCGTCCACGCCGACGTCGTTTAGGTAGAAGGTCTCGTTCGGCAGGGGCTGGTAGCCGGTGACGCGATGGGTCGTGGCCTCGAAGAGATTGAGCACGTAGAGGTAGATATAGGGCGGGTTGTCGTAGAGATAGTGTGAGAGTTCGCCATACAGCGCCGCGCGGCTGTCGCGATCGACTGCAACGGCGATTTGCCCAAGGGAATCAACGATGGCGGGGTCTGTCCAGGTGCTGTAGTAGTAGTCGGGCGTCAGGGAGCCTTCGAGGCGCCAGAAGGCCTCGCCATTGGGGGATGACCAACTGTCGACGTACATGGGCCCCGTTGCCGCATAGTGGGCTTCGGACCAGTAGGCGTTGGTCGACTTGAACTCCAGGTCGACGTCGATGCCGATGTTGCCCAGGTCCCGCTGCACCGAGAGACAGACCTCATTGATATTTGTGTAGGCGTCCGTCGGGCAACCCATGCCGATTTCGAAGCCGTCCGGATAACCGGCCTCGGCCAGCAACTCCATGGCCCGCTGCGGGTCATGGGGATAGGGCTGCAGCGACGGGTCGTAACCCAGGTTGGAGGGGATGACAAAGCCGGAGATGGTCTGCCCGTGGCCACTGAAGAGCGCCGCGACAATGCCCTCGCGGTCCACCGCCAGATTCATGGCCTGTCGTATCTGCCTGTTCTCCAGAGCTGTGCCCGCGCCATTGCCGACGTTTTTGAAGGCGACGTAGTAAACCCGGTCATTGGGGTAAGTGACGATGTTCACGTCCGGGTTGCTTTCCAGCAGGGCCACGTCGTCGGTATTCAGCCGGGTGACGATGTCCACTTCACCGGTCTGAATGGCGGCCATGCGCGTGGTGGCGTCGGGAATAATGCGGAAGGTCATGCGCTCCACCTTCGGCTGCTCCGGATTCCAGTAGTCCGGGAAAGCCCGCAGTTCGATTCGATCGCCCGGCGCCCAGTTCTCCAGCATGAAGGGGCCGGTGCCGACAGGCACCGCCTCGAAGGCTTCCAGCCCGACTTCCGCCAGATAGGCCGGCGGGAGGGCGAACCAGCCGTTCGCCACTTCGCTGAGGAAGAAGGCGTCAGGTTCGCTTGTCGTGACTTCAACGGTGTAGTCGTCGACGACGACAATGTCTTCGGCCGAGGCGACCGAGTCGTAGTAGGACAGCCACTGGTTGGTGGGCGTCATGCCATATTCCCAAATCGTGCTGACGGCGTGGGCGTTGAATTCCTCGCCATTGTGGAACTTCACACCTTCCCGCAGATGGAAGGTGTAGGTGCGGCCATCCTCGCTGATTTCCCAGCTTTGGGCCAGGCCGGGCTGGATCGATCCATCCGCTCCGTAACGCACCAACGCGTCGTAGAGCGGGCGCGTCGCGCTGATCGCGGTCACGTCGGAGGCGTTGCCGATGTACATGGCCGTAGGGTCATTGGGCAGGGCGATAACCAGTTCGCCCGAGGGCTGTGCATGGATGGCTCCCGCAGAAACGAGCAGGAAGACCAGGGTTGGCAGAAAATACCGAACAATACGCATGTTACTTGCGCTCCCTTCAAACCGATTGAAGTAAAATGGACTTAAAGACCTTAGCAGACCATTTGACAAAGGTCAAATGCAGCGGGTCACGGCTCCGCAGCGCATTGCTATACTGGAACTTCGCTGAGGCGTGGAAAAGCATGTACCTCCTGGTCAAACAACAGCAGGCGGCGCGGCAAAACCTTGACCGCAAGGTCTTCCTTGAAGGCCTTGCCGGCACGGGCAAAACGACCGCCGGCATTGAACGGGTCAAGCAGTTGCTGCATGCCGGTGTGCCGCCTTCCGCCATCCTGGTGCTGGTGCCGCAGCAGGCGACCGGCCTGCCCTGGCAGGATGCCCTGCGCCGATCCCGGGCGCCTGGCAGCGCCGAGGTGCGCGTCACTACCCTGGGCAGCCTGGCGCGGGAACTGCTCGAACTCTTCTGGCCGCTGATCGCCGCGGACACAGGCTGCGCGCAGCCCCTGGTGCCGCCCGCGCTTCCCGGGTCTGGAACTGTCGCAATACCTTATGAGGCGATTCGTCGGTGATGAAATTGAAAAGCGCGATTACTTCCGCGGCGTGACCATCAGCCGCAACCGGCTGTATACCCAGATCGTCGACAACCTCAACAAGTCGGCGCTGGTGGGCTTCCCGCCGGAGGAAATTGGATCCAGGCTGAAGTCGGCCTGGCGCGGCTCGTCGGAACAGGCCTTCATTTACGACGACGCCCAGGCCTGCGCCAGCCTCTTTCGCGCCGCTTGCCTGAGTCACAATCTGATTGACTTTTCCTTGCTCATCGACATCCTGCGCAAGAACCTGTGGCCGCTGGAAAACGCGCGCGGCTATCTGACGCGACGTTACCGTCATTTGCTGGTCGACAATCTGGAAGAAGACACGCCGACGCTGCATGACCTGCTGCGCGACTGGCTGCCGCAATGCGACTCCGCCCTGCTTATCCATGACGATGAGGCGGGTCTGCGCCGCTTTCTGGGCGCGGACCCGGCGCAGGCCCGCTCCCTGCGGGCGCTTTGCGATCTTGCCGTCACGCTGGACCGGCGACGCGCCATGTCGGACGACGTCGCTGCACTGCATCACGACCTGGCAAAAACGCTGGGGCGGGACTCCGGTCCAGCGCCGAAACGTGGCAATGGCCGTGCGGCCATCCGTTGGCCCGGCAGGGCGCGCTGGCACCCGCAGATGATCGACTGGACCGTTGAGCAGGTCGCAGGTCTGGTGCACGAAGACGGTGTTGCAGCGCGGGAAATCGTGGTGGTGGCGCCCTTCATGCCGGACGCCCTGCGTTTCGCCCTGCAGACCCGGCTGGAAGAACGCGCTGTGCCGCATCGCTCGCACCGCCCGTCGCGCGCCCTGCGCGACGAACCGGAGGTGCGCGCCCTGCTGACTTTCGCGCGCCTGGCCCAACCGGCCGCGGGGCTGGCGCCCGACCGCTTTGACGTGGCCGGCGCCTTGTCCACCGCCATAGAGGCACTGGACCCCATTCGGGCGCGTCTGCTGGCCGACGCGCTCTATCGCGATGGCGGTCTGCTGCCTTTCGAACGCATCAGGGACGCGCGCCTGCAGCAACGCATCACCTTCCAGCTGGGCGAAAGATACGACAGGTTATGCGGCTGGCTGGCGCAGGCGCCGGCGGAGCAGCCGCTGGACCTGTTCTTCAGTTCCTTCTTTGGCGAAGTGATGTCCCAGCCAGGTTTCGGACTGCACAGGCGGGAATCGGCCGGCGCGACGGTCGCCAACCTCGTCGATTCAGCCCGCGGCTTCCGCCGTCTGCTTACGGAGCTCGACCCCGATGCGTCGGTCACGGTGGACTACCTGCGCATGGTGGAGGAGGGCGTGCTGGCCAACCAGTACCTGCGCGACTGGGAACTGGACCGCAGCGAGGGGCGTGCTGCTGGCGCCCCGCGCACGACCTTTCTCATGAGTAACCGGCCGGTCGACTACCAGTTCTGGCTCAACGTGGGCAGCAGCGGCTGGGGCCGGACGCGTCTACCAGCCGCTGACGCACCCCTGGGTGCTCAGCCGTCACTGGGAGGCGGGGCGCAAGTGGCTGGATGCCGACGAGGAAGCGGCGGGCGCGGAGTCG
>CAXXWG010000035.1:0-7589 GCA_963667305.2 Aggregatilineales bacterium
GCTCTGTCTGTGTCACGCGCGTCCCTCAGTCCTGATAGGCGCGGTCGCGCAGCAGGCGGACCTGGATGACGGTGATCAGCAAGATGATGCCGAACAAGATGAAGGCCATCGCCGACGCGCGCCCCATGCGCGAGAACTTAAAAGCGGTATTGTACATATGCAGCACCACCGTCATGCTGCTGTTGGCCGGGGCGCCGCCGGTCGTGGCGAATACCAGATCGAAGACTTGCAAAGCGCCGATGGTATTGGTCACAACCACGAAGAGCATCACCGGCTTCAGCAGGGGCAGGGTGATGAAGCGGAATTCTTGCCGCCTGCCCGCGCCATCGACTTGGGCGGCGTCGTAGTAATCTTGCGGGATGCCCTGTAGGCCGGCCAGAAATATGACGATGTAGTAGCCGACGTACTGATAAACGGCGATGAAAATGAGGGTCACCAGCACTTGAGAGGGCGCGCTGAGAAAGGGCTGGCGCGGCAGCCCCAGCGAAGTAATAAGGCTGTTGACCACGCCGAAGTTGCGGTCGAATATGAAGGAGAACATGACCGCCAGCGCTAGTGGCGCGGTGATGACCGGCATGAAGTAGAGCACGCGCCAGACGCGGCGGCCGCGGATGGGGCTGTTGAGCAGCAGCGCGAAACCCAGCCCCAGGATGGTATTGGCGCCAACGCCGCCGATGGCGAATAAGAAGGTATTGCCCAGCGCTTTGGCGAAGACGCCGTCCTTGGTGAGCAGGAATATGTAGTTGCTCAAGCCGCGCCAGGGCATCTCGCCCACCGGCGAAAGCATATCCCAGCGGTGCAGACTGACCCAACCGGAAAACAGAATCGGACCCAGCAGAAAGACCAGCAGCGCCAGAATCGGCAGCGAGATGAAGGCGTAAGCCCACAACATGCGCCGGCGCATCAGCGGGCTCTTGGGAATGTCGGGCGTCCACCAGGCGCTCTTGGCGGAGAGATTTAGTTTCACGATTGCTGGCCTTCAGGCGTGTTAAGATCCCAGGGCATGCTAAGCGGGAGAGCCAGTCACAAAGTCTACCTCACCCCCGGCCCCTCTCCGAATCATAGGAGAGGGGAGCGTCGCCGCGAGCAGGCAGGGTTGCTGTAGCAGCCTTCCCCCTGTTGATACGGGGGACCGAGGGGGGTAGACAGGTCTATTCCTCAGCCATCATCCGCTGTTCTTCCAGGATGGCGTCGGCCTGCTCGGCCACGGAGGCCAGCGCTTCCTCCGGCGTGGTCATGCCGGCCATGACCGCTTCGATCTCGACTTGCAGCAGCGTCTTGATCTCCTGCCCGCCAGCCACGATCTGCTCCGGATGAGCATAAGCCGATGCGGCCACAAAGGCGGATACGTAGTGGTCGCTCATAGACTCGGCAAAGGCGGCCTGGTCGTGGTCGAAACTGGGAATCGCGCCCAGGGCGTTCACCAGGAAATCGCCAATGGCCGATCCTTGCCCTTCTTCGTGCTCGGCGTTCATCCAGTGGATGAAGTCCCAGGCGGCGGCTTTGTTGGGGGAGTTGGAATCCACCGCGAAGAGCCAGGTATAAGCGATGCTCGATGGCGCGTCGCCGCTGGGACCCACCGGAATCTCGGCCACACCGACTTCGGTATCAAAATCGATGCCCTCGGCCGCGCGCAGGGTCGCCCGCCACCAAGGCGCCATGATCACCATGCCCACGGTGCCGCTGGGGAAATCGCCCAAGCCGCTGATGCTGGGGTCTGTGCCGCCGCTGGCGACCAGATCGGCGTAGAGCTGCAGGGTTTCGATGCCTTGCGGGCTGTTGAATTCCGCAACGCTGCGGTCTTCGCTCAGGTAGCTGCCGCCGTTGGAGAAGAGCAGCGCGCTGAAGGGATGCACAATGCCGGAATCCCAGCCGGCCATCACACCCAAACCGAGTTGGCTGATGGCGCCGGTGTCGTCCACCTGGGTGATCGCTTCCGCGATTTCTTTGAGCTCGTCCCAGGTTGACGGCGGCGCATCGTAACCGGCTTCGGCCAGCAGGCGCTTGTTATAGACCAGCAAGTAAGGATTGACTTCGGTGGGATAACCCCAGATCTGACCATCGGAAGTGCTGACGGCGTCGATCGTGCCTTGGGCGACATTCTCGTCAATGTAGGACAGGTCATCCTGCGTCGGCTCGGCCAGCACGCCGGCGTTCACGAAGTCCGGCAGCCACAAATGGTAGAAATGGTAAACATCGGCGCTGATGCCGGCGGTGCGCCCGGTGATGATTTTGGTGCGCAATTCGCCGAAGTCGACTGTGACCAGCTCAATGTTGACGCCGGGATTGGCCTCCATGTAGGCGTCGATAATCACTTGCTGCGCCGCCAGTTGATCTTCAGTGCCCCAATGCGTCAGCATCGTCAGCGTGATGTCGTCTTGAGCCAAGCCGGCGCCTGCCAAGCCGCAAAGCAGCGAAATAAGTAGCAAACATACCAAGGGTTTACGTAAGCAAAACATGACTTTCCTCCACAATAGTTACAGTGAATATTCAAGAACTTGCGACGTCGCTAGTATAGCATGTAATCCTCTCTCAGCCTTTCAAATTGCTGCAGTGCCGGCTGCCAGCTCGCGATCAGCTCGTCGACCGGCAAGTCGGCGTCAATATGCCGGCGCAGGCTGTCGCTGCCCCAGAGCAGGTCGATGGGACGCTGACGGCCCGGTATCCAGGACTTGCGCCAGCTGAAGCTCTCGGGGTAGCTCTGCTTCAGCGTTTGCAGGACCTGTAACATGGCGGCAACCGGCTGGAAGCGCTCGCGGTCTGTCACAAAGATGTGCGCGCCGGCGCAGAGCTCGCCTTGATGTTTGCTGAAAGTTGGCGCGAAGTAGACCGGCCGGAAGCGCGCGCCAGCCAGGTCAAGGCGATTGAGCTGGCCGGCCAGGGACTCAGCCTCTATCCAGGGCGCGCCGATGTATTCGAAGGGTCGGGTTGTGCCGCGGCCTTCGGAGAGGTTCGTGCCTTCGATGAGGCAGGCGCCCGGGTAAAGTGTCATGGCGTCCAGGGTAGGCAGGTTGGGCGACGAGGGCACGAAAGGCAGGCCGGTCTCGTCATACCACATCTGGCGCGACCAATCTTGCAGCGCGATCACCGTCAAGTCGCAATGAATGTCCCGCTCGTTGCGCAGGCGCGCTAATTCGCCGATGGTCAGGCCGTAGCGGATCGGCAGCGGCGCCGGTCCGACGAATGACCTGTAATCGGGATCGAGAATGGGGCCTTCAACGCGCCTGCCGTTGAGCGGCGCCGGGCGGTCCAGAATGACCACGCTGATACCGGCCTCGCGCGCGGCTTCCATAACGTAAAAGGCCGTGGCGACGAAGGTGTAGAAGCGCACGCCGCCGTCTTGCAGGTCGATGATGATGGCATCGAGACCGCGTAGCATTTCCGGCGCGGGACGCTGCGTCTTTCCGTAGAGGCTGTGGACCGGCAGCTGCGTCAGCGGGTCGATGCTCGATTCGACTTTGGCGCCGGCTTGCGCATCGCCGCGGATGCCGTGCTCGGGACCGAAGAGCGCGACCAAATTGACATCGCTATGCTTATGCAGCAATTCGACGCTGCTGCGCAGATGGCGGTCGACGCTGCTGGGGCAAGCGACCAATCCGACGCGCTTGCCAGCGACCAGATCCAACTGCGAATCCAGCAAGACTTCCAAACCGAGTTTTGTGGTCATACGTTCACCTTTCTCATTTAAGGTGTGGCCCTTTCCGCCAGGCTCTGGCGGGCGCTGGCCAGCTTGAGATCCGCTCGCGGCTGGACGCTGTCGATCAGCGCCTGGACGCAGCTCACCAGCTCAATCGGCGAGTAGCCGCCCGGCCGCCTCAGCGTGATTTCGCCCTGGATATCGGGCGTGATGGACTCGCTGGCGCCCTTGGCCGAAATCAGCACGATGGGCACCGCGGCCAAGTCCGGGCTGGCCTGCATCGCCTCGATGACAGCGAAGCCGTCCATCTCCGGCATGAGCACATCGAGCATCAGCAGATCGGGCGGCTGCTCGCGCATCAGCGCCAAGCCTTCAGCGCCGCTGCAGGCCGAGCGGATCTGGTAGCCCGCTTCCAGGCTGCGCAAGGTCTGTCGGAAGAGACGGACAATATCGCGGTTGTCGTCGATGATCATGACGGAACGCAGGTCTTCGCCGAAGCTAGCCAGCACTTTCGCCAGCATCTCGCGCGAGACCGGCTTGACCAGGTAATCATAGACGCCGCGCTGGCGGATGGCGGCGCGCCCGCTGGGCATGGGCAAGGTGATGAGACTGAGCGACTTGGGCTGCTGCTTGACGCGGTCGAGCAGTTGCGGATATTTGTGATCCTGCGCCAGCAAAAGCGCGTCCGGCTCGAATTGCTCGAGCGCGCGCAGGGCCTCGTCTTCCCGGCTGCAGGCGCTGACCTCGCGCGACTTGAGGTAGCGGGAGAAGAAGGCCGTCACCGACTCATCCGGGTCGACCACCAGAATACGCTTCTCGGCCGCCGCCGCATGCTGCAGTTGACTGGTCGTGGGCATCTGCGCCACCAGCTGCTGAGTAGTCGGCAGCGAGAAGGAAAAGCGGCTGCCCCGGCCCGGACCCGCGCTGCTGACGCTCATTGTGCCGCCGTGCAGCCTAATCAATTCGCGGCTGAGCGTCAGCCCCAGGCCCGAACCGCGCTCGCCCAAAGCATCAACCCCGCCGACCTGATAGAACTCATCAAAGACCTGCGGCAGTTCCTCTTCCCGTATGCCGATGCCGGTGTCGATGACACTGGCGACTGCTTTTTTCTCGTCGACCCGCACCTCTATCGTGATGCCGCCCTCGCTGGTGAAGCGCGCCGCGTTGACCAGCAAGTTGAGCAGAATCTGGCGGATGCGCACCGGGTCGAACCACAGCGGCTGCAAATCCGGCGGGATATCGAGTGCGAAGCTCAAGCCCTTTTTGCCGATGAGATCGACGACCATATTGGCCGTCTCGCGCAGGCAATCGCCCAGGCTGGCTTTCTCCTTGACGATGGCCAGGTGGCGCGCTTCCAGCTGCGATATATCCAGCACATCGTTGATGAGATTCTGCAGGTGCTTGGCGTTGCGATAGACGGCGTTGACGTCGGCGCGGTATGCCGCGGGCAAGGGCTGATCGTAGACCTCGGGCGCCAAGATCATCACTTCGCTGAAGCCCACGATCAAATTGATGGGCGTGCGCAATTCGTGGCTGACATTGGCGGCGAAGCGGGCTTTGGCCTGGCGGGATTCCTCGGCCTGCTCGAAGGCGATTTCGAGTTTCCTGTTTGTGTCGCGCAGCCGCTCCTGATACTCCTGTAGCTGTTTGGACATCAGCACTAGCTCGGCGCGGCTGGCGCGGGCTTCATTCATCTGCTCGGCGGCGTAATCCTGGAAATTCTGGCTGATTTTGAGCTGGTCGACGAAGTAGCGCCGCAGCAAACCCACGATCGTCAGTTGGCCGGCGGCGATGGCAAACATCAGCGCCAGATCAGCCCGCGGCGCCAGGGCGATCAGCAGCAGCGCGTCGATCAAGAGGGTCAGCAGCATCCAGGGCGGAGGCAGCAAGATGACGGCGATGATCAGGCTGGCGGGAATGAGATAAAGCACGGACGCGGTCTCGCTGGCGATGGCGATCTGCGCCGCGAACAGGGCGATGCAGAGCAGCAAGAAGAAGCAGGCGAAGTTGAAACTGCGCGCTTTGATGAAGTAACTCAAACCGCAAACGCCGATCATGATGACGGCGTCGAACATGGCTAGGTTGGGCAGGCTGCCCGGTAAGATGTCGCCAGCCAGAATCAGGCACCACATGCCGATGCCCAGCAGCAGCAGCGTGATGTTCAGGAATTCGTGGCGGATATCGCCTTCGTCTGTGGCGGGCATGGTCGTCTCTCCCCTGGACTGTCGGCTTGGGGCGCGCGGCTGACACCACTATTGTCACAGATCTGGGGCGGTTTTGACAAAGAATGCCGCGCGGGTCATAATCGCAGGCTTCACGCCAACGACGCTTGCGCGCGCGCAAATTGCCGGGAGGCGCAATGGCAAAGGTTCGAGTCGCAGTTATAGGCGCGGGCGGGATTGCGGCGGCCCATCTGCGCTCATACGCCACTCACGCCGAGCGCTGCGAAGTCGTCGGCATTGCCGATGTCGTGGAGTCGGCCGCGCAGGAAAAAGCGGCGACCTACGGCGGACGGGCCTTCGATGACGGCGAGCGTATGCTGGATGCCGTGAAACCCGATGCAATCAGCATTTGCACGCCACCCAAATATCATCTGCCGGCTGTATTAGCGGCAGCAGCGCGCGGCATCGCCGTTCTGTGTGAAAAGCCGCCAGCGCGCAATTTGGCGGAAACGGAAGCGATGGTCGTGGCGGCGACGCCGGGAACGCTGCTGCAATTCGCTTTCTGCCACCGCTTTCACCCGCCGCTGCGGGCGCTGCAAGCGCTGATCCAGAGCGGCCGCTTGGGCCGATTGGCGCAGATCGAGAATCGCTTCGGCTTTCGTTTCGCGCGCGCGGGACGGTCCTGGTTCACGGACGCCGATATCGCCGGCGGCGGCATCTTGATCGACACGCTGGCGCATAGCATCGACATCTTCCGCGCTTTGACGGGCGACGAAGTCGAGAGCGCGCAGGCGCAGGTCTCGTCAACGCTGCCCATCGCGGTGGAAGACAGCGCTTCGCTGCTCCTGCGCAGCCGCGGCGGCATCCTGGGCAGCTTGAATTGTAGCTGGGTGACGCCGGTGTCGGAAGCTGTCGTGCGCGTCTATGGCACGGAAGGGCAGGCGCTGCTGGATTACAACGCCGAGGCCGGCTTGCGCTACAAACTGGCGGATGACGCCGACTGGACAGAGCAGCGCTTTGACGAACCGGATCGTTTCGCGGCGCAAGCCGACTGCTTTTTGCGCTGCATTGAGACGGGCGAGCGTCCCCTGGTTGGCGGCGAAGACGGCCTGGCGGTGATGCGCGTTATCGAAGCGGCTTATGAATCGGCGGGGGTAGCGCGATGAAACTGAGCTTGAGTATGTATAGCTGCTTGCGGGCTGTGCAGGCCGGGCAGCTCGATCTAATGGGTTTCATCGACTACGCTGCCGCGCAAGGCCTGGCCGGTGTGGAGCTGCTCGATATATTTTGGAGTGACGCCGAGCGCGAGATCCCGCATGTTAAGCGGCGCATCGCCGATGCCGGGCTGGAAATGGCGGTCTATTCGATCAGCAACAATTTCATCCAGCCCGAAGCCGGCGCCCGCGCGCGTGAATTAGCCGACCTCAAGCGGGGCGTGGACATCGCGCTGGAGCTAGGCGTGGACCTGCTGCGTGTATTCAGCGGCAGCGCGCGCGAAGACGTCAGCCAGGAAGCCGGCGAGGCCTGGATCCTGGAAGGTTTGTCGGCCGGCGCCGCCTACGCCGAATCCCGCGGGGTGACCCTGGCGCTGGAGAATCATGGGCGCTTCGCCGGGCGCAGCGATCAAGTGCGCGCCATCATCGAGCAGGTGGGGTCGCCGGCGCTGCGGGTCAACTTCGACACCGGCAACTTCCTGCCTGTGGGGCAAGATCCGGTCGAGGCGGCGCGGGAATTGGCGGACTGGGTCGTCTTGGTCCACCTGAAAGATATCCGGCGCGCAGGCAACGACG
>CAXXWG010000036.1:0-10546 GCA_963667305.2 Aggregatilineales bacterium
TTCGGCGTATATCTGACAGACGTCCCTTCCGTGATGTGATTGAGTGCGCGCCGGCGCGCGGCCTGGAGCGGAAGATAGCCGACCATCCGTCGCTAAAGCCGCAGGCACTCATGAGGCAACTGGTGCATGCATCGCTGCCATTGGGAGAGGGGGTCGTACTTGACCCGTTCATGGGCTCCGGTGCGACCATTGCAGCGGCCACCGCACTCGGGATTCGCAGCGTCGGGATCGAGATAGACGCCGACTTCTTCCGCCTTGCCGAAACAGCGATACCGAAACTCGCGCAGTTGCCTTATGCGTCGTGAGGACTTTGATGCAACAGTCGCCCTTCCACGCGGTCTCACAATCGCGGCGATTCGGAATGCGACCGATTATATCGAGCGTGAACTGGTCGACCTGGTAGACATTTATTTTGAGCAGGCGAACCTTTTCAGCGGGCTGGTTGGCATCTACGGGACACGGGCGCTCGACGCGACGAGCGTCTACGAGAAGCATCGTAACCGGGACCTCGCCGCTCAACGATTCCCTGATCTTCGCCGACGGGGGAGTAGTGATCCGCCGTCACCGCAAGACTCGCTCGAATCGAAGGCAAGCATTCGCCCATGGGCGTTGCAGGCCCATTTCGACCACCCTGGCTGGTACATCGTCTGGCGCTATCTGGTTGATCCAACAGGAACGTATGAGCCCGACCGGCCGGTCATCATCTGGCGCATAGACCTCGCATTCCTGGAGAAAAGCGACTGGAAGTATGAAGGCAGTGGCGCCAGTTCAAAGGGGGGTGGCAGAACTCACACATTTGGCCTTCACCGTCCAGCATCGCGGCTGCGGGGAAAGGCCGTGTATGCGCGCTCTGACGTAGTGCCAAGGGGTGGTAAACCAGGCCCTGCAAATGGCGACACTTGAGAATAATTTACTTGAGTGAAAACAAGAGAAGTGCAACAACGGAGATTGACCTTCAGGAACAAAGGCGGGCTACCAGCCGTCAAAGGCCGGGTTGGAAGCCGATGTGAGCATCAAGGCGACGCCCGAAGGGTTGGCCGTGGCCGGCCACCATCCGCGCCGGGCGCAGCCACTCGCAAATTGGGACGCTCTGGCATTTAATTCGAACACGGTTGCCCTCACAGCGATTCCTCACCCATCACCCGCTGACTGAACGCCGTGATGCGGTGCGGATAGTCCTCCTCGACCTGCATCTCGCAGAGCACAAAAGAGTCGCTGCACTGCGCCTGCATCAGCACCAGCGCGTGATGCTTCTCCAGCGCCAGCACCTGCATCGGCTTCAGCGAGCCGTAACGCGCCTGGTCCGCCTGCAGCGCCGCCAGACGCACCGGCGCCGGCGACTCTTGCAGCGCCGCCTCCGTGTAGCCCGTGGACACGAAGTCCATCAACCGCACTTCGTCGCCGCGCTTCAGCAGGCCGCACTGCGCGATCAGGCGCATGCCGGCGTTGCTGCCGCCGAGGTTGGGGCGCCCGCCCGCGCTCATCTCCCATCCCTCTCAAGGATGCGCGCCAGTTCGCGCTGCACCAGATATGGCCGTTCGTCGCGCAGCAGCGGCATGTGGGCGCGCGTGCGCCGCAGCTGGTTGAGGTCGATCTCCTGCAGCAGCAGGGTCTCCTCGAAGTAGGGCGCCTGGGCCAGCAGTTCGCCCTCCGGGTTGGCGATCAGCGAGCCGCCCCAGAAGTTCTTGCCATCCTCGTAGCCGACGCGGTTGCACATCAGCACGTAGTTGGTGAAGGTGCTGGCGCAGGCCTGGTTCATCAGTTCCACCCAGCGCGCCACCGTCAGGCGCCCGCCCTCGCGGCTGCCGATGCCGCGCGTGGGGCTGCTGTTGGCGAAGACCAGCAGGTCGGCGCCGTCCATCCACAAGAGCCAGGGCGCCGAGAGGTGCCAAAAGTCCTCGCAAATCAACATGCCGACGCGCCCGAAGCGCGTATCGAAGGCGCGCACCTGGTTCCCCTGGGCGAAATAGCGGCTGTCATCGAACATGGTGTAGGTCGGCAGGTAGAGCTTGTGATGCACGTGCAGGCACTCGCCGCCGGACAGCCAGGCCTGGGCGATGGTGAAGCGGTGGCGCCGGTCCACGTGCACGAAGCCGACCACCAGGTCGAGCGCCAGACTCTTGCTGGCCTCAAGCAGCGCGCGGAAGCTGGCATCGTCTTCGCTGGCTGACATGGCCAGCTCCGGCACCAGGTCCATCACCTGATAACCGGTCAGCGAAAGCTCGGGAAAGACCAGCAGGTCGACGCCGGCGTCGCGCGCCTCTTCGGCCAGCGCCAGGTGCGCTGCCAGATTGTGCTGCAGATCGCCGAGTTTGGGGGCCATCTGCGCCAGGCCGACGTTAACCCGCATCGCTCACTCCCTGCATCTGGCGGGCATCATACCAGAATCCCCTGCTGCGATTCGCTTCAGCGCCAGCCCGTCCAGCCCGGGCCGCGCAGCACCTGGCCGGGCAGCGCGCCGGTGTGCTCGCCGTCGCGCAGCACCTGCACGCCATTGACGAAGACCTGCTGCATGCCAGTGGCGTAACGATGCGGCTCCTGCGGCGTGGCGTGGTCCTGCACCTGCGCCGGATCGAAGACGACCACGTCGGCGAAGTAGCCGGGTCGCAGCAGGCCGCGTCCGCGCAGCTTCAGGTTTTGCGCCGGGAAGCCGCTCAGTTTGCGCACGGCCTCTTGCAGCGTGAGCAGGCCCTCGTCGCGCACGTATTTGCCCAAAACGCGCGCGAAGGAGCCGTAGGCGCGCGGATGCGGGATGTTGTTGAGGAAGACGCCCTCCGGCGCCTGCGATTCGGCGTCCGAGCAGAAGCTGACCCAGGGTAGCTGCACCTGGCGGCGCAAATTGTCCTCGTCCATGGCGAAGTACATGGTGAAGATGCGGCTTTCGTCCTCGATGATCAGGTCGATCAGGGTCTCGGCGGCCGAGTCGCTGCCGCGCTCTTGCATGACCTCCGCCAGGGTCACGCCCTGCAGCGATTGCAGATGTTCCTTGCGCAGGCCGGCCAGCAGGATGTTTTGCGGCGGCAACATCAGGGCGCGGTTCTCCCAGTCGCCGCCGGGCTGCGTCATCTCGGCGACCAGACGGGCGCGAATATCCGGGTCGCGCAGGCGTTCG
Source organism: Aggregatilineales bacterium (assembly GCA_963667305.2). Lineage (GTDB taxonomy): Bacteria > Chloroflexota > Anaerolineae > Aggregatilineales > Phototrophicaceae > JAGWBD01. Next base: position 3,113 of record CAXXWG010000036.1, read on the forward strand.
ATCAGGGCCGTAATGCCCCCTTCGTGCGCCCAGGGCGGGATGCAGGTGTCGAGGCCGGTGCCGGAGTAGGTGTAACTGTACATGTCGGCCGTCACCGGCAGGCCTTCCGTGCGCGCCGCCTCGACGGCCGCAATGGCGTGCTCCATGCGATGCCAGTTGGCGCCCCCGCTGGCCTTGAGGTGATAGATCTCGGCCGTCACGCCGGTTTCGCGCGCGATGGCGATCAGTTCCTCCACCGCCTGCAGCAAGTCGCCGCCCTCGTTGCGGATGTGCGAGATGTACATGGCGTCGTGCCCGGCCAGCACGCGCGCCAGTTCGATCAGTTCGTCGGTTTCCGAATAACAGGCCGGCGCGTAAATCAGGGCGGCGGACATGCCCATGGCGCCCTCGCGCAGCGCCTGACGCAACAGACGCTTCATCGCGTCCAGTTCCCCGGCTGTCGGCGCGCGGTTGTCGCGCCCCATGGCGTGGATGCGCAGCGTGCTGCTGCCCACGAAGGAGGCGATGTTGCAGGCCACGCCGCGCGCTGCCAGCCATTCCAGATACTCGCCCAGCGTCGTCCATTCGACGTCGTAGAGGATGTCGCCCTGCGACATGTAGGAGCCCGGCCCGTTCGCCTTCATCGCCGGGCTGAGCGGGCCCATCGACTCGCCCTCGCCCATCACCTCCAGCGTCACGCCCTGGCGGATCTCGCTCTGCGAGCGGCCGTCCTCAATCAGGGATTCGTTCGACCAGCTGAGCATGTTGATGAAGCCGGGGGCGACGGCCAGGCCTTCCACGTCCAGCACGCGCGCAGCCGTGATGTTTTCATCCGGCGTCGCAAGGGCCTGGATGCGCTCACCGGACAGCGCCAGGTCGGCGCGCCGGGGCGGAGCGCCGCTGCCGTCGTAGATCGTGCCGCCGCGCAGCAGCAGGTCGCAGTCCGTCATGGGGGTCTCCTTCGTCCGCGCCAGAGCGGCCAGGCACAGGCCGGCAGCACGGCCAGGTCCAGCCACTGGTCGCTGCGCAAGCCGGACCACTGCGGCACGTGGTCCGCGCGCCAAAAGCCGATTAACAGCATCCCCGCCGCCAGGAAGGCAAGCAGCGACCAGAAACGGAGGCCGCGCAACCAGCGCCGTCGGAAAAGCAGGCCTGCCAGCAACAGGGCAATCACGCCCAGCAGCAGACCGAAGAGCGGCGTATTGTAGCGCGGCGCGTTAATAGCGTAGACGTCCGGCAGCTCGGCCACCAGCAGCGGCGAATGGTTCGCCAGGGTGTCGACCTCGCGCCCATAGCCGCAGCCGGTCGCCATGCAGCCGCGCCAGGCGCCCAGACAAAACAGCGCCAGCGCCGGCGTCAGGGCGTCCAGCAGGGCGGGCCAGGCGAGACGACGCCAGCGCGCCCCGAGCCACAGCCCGGCCAAAGCGCCGACAAGCCCACTGTGCCACTCCAGGCCGCCGCTGCTCCAGCGCAGAATGTCCTCCGGCGTGCGGGAAAAATGTTCAAAATGCAGCAGCACGTGACCGCCGCGCGCGGCCAGCAGGCCACAGGCCAGCGCCAGCAGACAGGCATCCAGCACGGCGGCGGGCGGGCCGGGCCGCTGCCACAGGGCGACGGCGCCGGCCAGCAGAATGGCCAGCGCAAGGACCAGGCTGAAGGTCTGCAGCTGCCAGGGACCGATGGCCGTCACGGGGACGGGCCTGGTCTTTGCAACCAAAAGCTGTTGACCAGCGTGTTAAAAGGACGCAAGAATTGCCCTGGACGGGCAGGGACGCGGTTCACAACGGGATGCCCCGTGCTATAATCGGCGCAGATTGTAGCACTTGCCCCGTCCTTTCGTTCACCGGAGGCACCCGCCGCGAGGCCTTTCGGCCTGTCAGCCATGGCATGGCGCGCCGGTTTTACAAACCACAGGAGAGAAAAATATGGGTGGTATCAGTTCACTGCTGGGCGCGGTGGCCCTCGTCGGCTTCCTTGTCTTTCTGGGCGGCATCGGCCTGGTGGTGGTGGCGGCCTCGCAGGGTCGCAACTTTCGCAGCGGCGTCTCACTGGCCGGTATCGGCCTGGTCCTCGGACTGGTCTTCAGCGTCGTCAGCCAGGGCATCCTGATCGTCGCGCCACAGGAAGTCGCCGTCGTTTTCAACACCATCAACGGCGAGCTGGAAGATCCGCCGCGGCGCTCCGGTACTTCCATCGTCATCCCGGTGTTGCAGGCTGCGACGATCTACCCGATCGAGCAGCAGGAATACACCATGTCCAGCACCAGTGGCGAAGGGCAGCGTTCCACCCAGGACGACTCGGTGGAGGGCCGCTCGCTGGATGGTCAGGTGGTTTTCCTCGACATGACGGTCATATACAGCATCGATCCGCTGCAGGCCAACCTCGTGCATGAGCGCTGGCGCAACCGCTATCAGGAGCAGTTCGTGCGACCGACCGTGCGCGGTCTCGCCCGTGACGTCATCTCGAACTACCGCGCCGAGAACATCTACGGCGTACGCCGCACCGAGGTGCGTGATGGCATCAAGAACATTCTGGGCGAGCGTATGTTGGCGGAAGGTCTCGAACTCAGCGACCTGATCGTGCGCAACGTCTCCTTCTCCGACGAGTTCGCCAACGCCATCGAGCAGCGTGAGATCGCCGAACAAAGTCTGCTGCGCGAGAACGACGAGGCCGAGCGCATTCGCGTCCGGGCAGCTGGCGCGCGCGATGCAGAGATCGCCGCGGCAGAAGGTCAAGCCCGGTCCATTGTCCTGCGCGCCGAGGCCGAGGCCCAGGCACTGCGACTCGTCAGCGAACAGCTGGCCGCCAACCCGACGCTCATCCAGTACGAGTACATTCAGAAGCTGGCGGACAATATCAGTCTGGCGCTGGTGCCTTCCAGCAGCCCCTTCCTCTTCGACTTCGACAGCCTGGCCAGCGCCAACTCCAACTTCGTACCACCGGAAGTGCCGACAGCCTCCGACAGCTAGCAGAGAACGTTTCGTGCGCGGGACGGGCCGCAGCCTGGTCCGCCCCGCGCCGTCAGCCATCGACCACGGGGATGAAGCATGGAGCGCGATCCCTACAAGGTGCTCGGCGTCAGCCGCAACGCCAGCGACGAAGACATCAAGAAGGCCTTCCGTCGCCTGGCCAAACGCTGGCATCCCGACGCCAACCCGGACAAACCGCAGGCCGAAACGCGCTTCAAGGAAATCAGCAGCGCCTACGAAATCCTTGAAGACCCCGAAAAACGCAAACTCTACGACCGCTACGGCCACAACTTCGCCAATATCGCCGGCAACGGCGCCGCCGGCGCGGGCCCCGCACACAACTTTGACGACGCCACGCTGCAGGAAATCCTCGAGGGCCTGTTTGGCAGCAGCGGCCGTGGCCCGTCCCGCGGCCGACCGTCCTGCGGGCAGCACGTCGAAAGGCCGCTGGTCATCAGCCTGCAGGAGGCCTGGAGCGGCGCCAGCCGTCGCATGCACCATCGCGGGCGCAGCATCGAAGTCACCATCCCGCGTGGCGCGCGCGATGGCACAAAGGTGCGCCTTGCCGGCGAGGGCGAGCCGGACCCATACGGCGGCCCACCTGGCGATCTCTACCTGATCATCGACGTACAGGAGGACGTGCGCTTCAGCCGCGACGGCGACAACCTGGAGGTCGAGGTGCCGCTGGACATGTTCACCGCCCTGCTGGGCGGCGAGGTCGAGGTACCCACCCTTTCCGGCAGCGTGCGCCTCAAGGTGCCGCCGGGAACCCAGTCCGGCCGACGCTTCCGCCTCAGCGGGCGCGGCATGCCCCTGCTGCGCCGGAAGGACCAGTTTGGCGATCTGCTGGCGCGCGTCAATATCACCGTGCCCACCCGTCTGAGCGCCGAACAGCGCCGCCTCGCCGAGCAACTGCGCGACAGCCTGTGAGCGGCCTGCGCCGCGCCCTGATCGCCCTGCTGCTGCTGACCTGCGCCTGCCAGGCGATCAAACTGCCGCTGCCCGCCAGTCCCGCGCCAACCCGCTCCCTGCCGACCCGCTCGCCGCTCGCCGACGCGCTGTTCCCGGCCGCCCGCAGCGACGGGACCGTAACGGAAGACAACCTGTTGACCGCGCTCTACCAGCGCGTCGCGCCCGCCGTCGTCGCCATCTCCGTCTTCGCTGACCCTGGCGACGTGGCAGGTCAGAAGCGCGGTTCCGGTTTTCTCATCGATGACCCTGGCCACGTCGTGACCAACGCGCACGTCATCCGCGACGCCGCCCGCATCGAGCTGGTGTTCCACGACGGCCGAATCGCCCCGGCGTCCCTGCGCGGCGCCGATGGCTACAGCGACCTGGCCCTGCTGCAGGTCGATGCGGCCCACGTCGCCGGGCTGACTCCCCTGGCGCTGGCCGACTCCGACGCCCTGCGTCCCGGCCAGCGCATCATCGTGATCGGCAACCCCTTCGGCCTGAGTAACTCGATTGCCCAGGGAATCATCGGCGCCACCGGGCGACAGTTGCCGCCGGCCTTGCTGACGGATGCCGACCTGCCGCCCGATTTCAGCAACCCCGCCGTCCTCCAGCTGGACGTCCGCATCAACCCCGGCGATTCGGGTGGCCCCGTCCTCAATTTGCGCGGCGAGGTCGTCGGCGTAACCACGGCCATTCGCAGCGTGAACGACGCTTTCCAGGGGCCGGGCTTCGCCGTCCCGGCCAACACCCTGCGCCGCGTCGCGCCCGAACTCATTGAGCGCGGCAGCGTGCGCTACGCCTGGCTGGGGATTTCCACCCTGCGCGAGGAGGACGGCTTCAGCGTGGCCGCGCTGGTCGACGCCCTCGGCCTGACGACCAACAAGGGCGTGCTCGTCGACCGCGTCCACGACGCTTCCCCGGCGCAACTGGCCGGCCTGCGCGGCGGTTCGGAGCGGGTCATGCTGCGGGGCGTGGAGGTCTGCGCCGGCGGCGACATCATCGTGGCCATCAACGGGTACTTTGTCAAAAACCTGGACGAGTTGCTCGCCTGGCTGGTCAGCTACGGCCACCCTGGCGACGAGGTGACCCTGCTCGTCGTGCGCGGCGCGGAAACGCTGGAAATGCCGCTGGCGCTGGGTGCGCGGCCGCGGCCGGGCGATGGACTGCCCCCGGCCGAATGCCCCGACGGCCAATGATCAACATCGCGCTGGAAACGGAGCGCCTGAATCTGCGTCCGCTGCAAACCGACGATGCCCCGGCCATCACCCGCTACGCCGGCGACCGGCGCATCGCCGCCGGCAAGCCCGGCATCCCCCACCCCCTGCCGCAGGACTGGGCGCAAGGCTACATCCGCTATCATCAGCGGGCCATCGCCGCGCGCGAGGACTTCTGCCTGGCCCTGACGCGCAAAACGGAGCCGACACTCATCGGCATCATCAACCTGTATCCACAATCCGAATCCATGGGCCAGGTCGGCTTCTGGACGGGCGTGCCCTTTTGGGGACAGGGTTACATGACCGAAGCGCTGCGGGCTGTCCTCAGCTTCGCCTTCGAAGACCTTGCACTACAACGCGTGCACGCCTCCCACTTCGGCACGAACCCCGCTTCGGGCCGCGTCATGCAGAAGGCCGGCATGCGCCAGGAAGGACGCCTGCGACAACACGTCCTGAAGGACGGCGCGCCGCAGGACCTGGTCTGGCATGGCATGCTGCGCGAGGACTTCGAAGGTAGCCATGCCTGAGCCGCTGCGCCTGGAAACGGAGCGCCTGGTTCTGCGCTCCCTGCGACACGACGACGCGGCGGCCATCGCCCGCCTCGCCGGCGACTGGCGCGTCGCCTGGCCCATTCCGACCATTCCCCATCCCTACAGCCTGGGCACGGCGCGCGATTTCATCCGTGCCACGCGGCGCGGCGCGGCCGAAGGCAGCGAGTCCGTCTACGCCGTGACGCGCAAACCGGAACCGGCGCTCATCGGCATCATCAGCCTGCGCCCGCAGCAGGGCTTCATCGCGGAGACCGGTTACTGGATGGGCGTCCCCTTTTGGGGCCAGGGATACACGACTGAAGCGCTGCGGGCCGTCATCCGTCACGCTTTCTGCGACCTGAATCTGCAGCGCGTCTTCGCCTGGCATATCGGCCGCAACCCGGCTTCCGGCCGCGTCATGCAAAAGGCCGGCATGCGTTACGAGGCCCGTTTGCGCCAGCACGTCCTGCATCGCGGCGAGGTGGAGGACCAGGTCTACTACGGCCTGCTGCGCGACGAGTACCTGGACGCCGGGGCGGGCTGCTAGAGAAAGAAATCGCGCAGGGCGGCGCGCACGGCGTCGACGATCTCTTCCTGCGTGTAATCGTGCAGATGGCGGATCAGCAGGCTGTCCTCGCGAATGGTCAACTCGGCGATGCCGGGCACGTTGTCGTAGAGCGTCTGCGCGATGGTCGAGCCAGTCTCGCCCGCCGCCTGGTCCGCGTAGAACTCGGTGCCGGCCGCGGTCAGTTGCTGGTTGGTGTAAATTTCGACGAGGTCCGCTTCCTCGCCCGGCTCGCTCTCGACGGTGACGTACTCGGACATGTCACAGGACCTGAACGCTGTCTCCCCGCGCGATGGCGCCATCCCGCACCACCCGCGCCATCACGCCCAGACGTCCCGCCACCTGGGTCGCCGGGCGCCCCTGGATGGTCTCGAAGCGATCGCAGCCGGTGCGCGCTTCCACCAGCTCGATCACCGCCTGCTCGCCAAGTTGCAGACGGGTGCCGCTGGCCAGGGTCTCCAAAGGCTCGACCAGTCCGGCGATGACCAGCTGCTCGCCCATCTCACCGGGCCCGGTGCGCAGGCCCTCGGCGCCCAGCGCATCCAGGGTCTCGCGCCCCATGACGTTTAGTTGACGTTTGGGGTGCCGCCCCTTGCGGTCGCCGCGAATGCCGCCGCTGGTGACCAGGTCGGCGCGTTCCAGTTCCACGCGGGCGTAATGGTCGGGCCGGTGCGGCCGGCACCTCGGCGGGCCGATATACGATGCTGACGATCCGGGCCATGGCTTCCTCCCTGCCTGGCTGAGCGGACGACATCAGGGGATGACGCGCCCGTTCAGCATGTCACTCACACTCTTGACGAGACGGCGCAATTCCAGTTCCATGTCCTCGCTGATGCCTTCCAGAATGGCCGCCTCACGGAAATGCTCGCGCGCCGCGCGCAATTGCTCCTGCCCGCTGCGCAATTCACTGAGTCCCTGACAAAGCCGGTCGCGCGCGTCGCGGCTGGCCACGCTGGCGTAGGCCTCCGGAAAGTCGCGCCCCAACGCGGCGCCGGCCTCCTGCACCGCTTCCAGAAACTGGTCCACGTTCGCCAGTTCATGGGCGGCGCCGCGCTGCAGCAGCGAGCGAATCCCGGGCTCAGGGTGGGCTCCACGCCGAAATCCAGTTCATGAATGTCGCTGTAGCGGCCTCCACGTCGTTGAGCGTGCCGGGCTGCGGTCGCAGGGAACCCTGCCGCGGCGACAGGCCGGTGAACACCGGATACAGGATGCCCACGCACAGG
>CAXXWG010000037.1:0-11084 GCA_963667305.2 Aggregatilineales bacterium
CACAGCGCCTGCAACTCATCGTAGAGATCGTTGCGAATCATGCCGAGATAATGCGTGTCCATCTGCGCGTAACGCAGGCTGGCAGGCGGGAGCGGGCGTCGGCCCCAGTCGTCGCGCTGGTGGCGTTTGTCCGTCTGAACGCCCAGATAGCGCTCCAGCAGATTGCCCAGCCCCACCTGGCTGTGGCCGGAGACGCGCGCGGCGATCATGGTGTCGAAGATGTTGCGCAGGAAGAAACCGAAATCGCGCCGCAACCCGATCAGGTCGTACTCGGCGGCGTGCAGAATCTTCTCCACGCGCGGGTCCGCCAGCAGGTCCCCCAGGGGGTCCATGTCCACGATGGCAAGGGGATCAATCAGATAGTCCGTCGTGCGGGTGCTCAACTGAATCAGGCAGACCTGTTCCTGATAGGCGTGCAGGCTGTTGGCCTCGGTATCGATGGCCAGAAAGGGTTGTTGCGCCAGTTCCGGCACCAGCGCCCGCAGTTCATGGTCGGTTGTAATGAAACAGGGGGTGGGCAGTACGGGAACGTGCAGGGTCTGGTCAGGTCTTGTGCTGGCTGCCAACAGTTTTCCTTGCGTTAATCCAGCGACCAGCATACCCTGGCAGCGCCGCGGACGGAAGTGCCGATCCTGGACCTCACGATGTCGCAGCCCCGCGAAATTCGCCATGATTCGCGGCAGTAATCCTTTTGACTCTGTGATTCGCTTGTGATATATTGCGCAGTCGCTGGTCGAGAGCGCCAGCATGGCGCACGCGAGGCATTTCCTGGCAGGGAGTCACCATGGCCACAGCAAGTACGGCCCGCTCCTCCGCAGTTCAGCGAGTCCGTGAGGCAGCAGCCAGCCAACAGGCGGTCGACGTCGAGGCTGCCGTCAGCCCGCCCAGCCGCCGCGAGTTCCTGTATTACATCTGGAACGCCTCAATCCTCATGGTTATCGGTCAGATCACGGTAGCCACGTTATGGTTCGCCTTCCCCCGCTTCGCCGAAGGAGAGTTTGGCGGCACCTTTTCGGTGGAGCCGACCGAGCTGCCGGCGCCGGACGGATCGCCCGTGTCGCGGCCGGACGGACGCTTCTGGCTCTCCCAGCCGCTCGTGGATGGCGCGCCGGCCGTGGTGGCCCTGTACGCCGTCTGCACCCATCTGGGCTGCCTGCCCAAATGGGTCGACGTCAACGATCGCTTCGAATGCCCCTGCCACGGTTCCAAGTTTCAGAAAACCGGCCTTTACATTGAGGGCCCGGCGCCCCGCAGCATGGACCGCTTTCGCACCATCATCACTTTCACGGATGGCAGCATAGTGGAAAGCAATCCCGCCGGCGATCCCATTCCGCTCGCCGGAAGAAGCATACAGTCCATCTCGGTCGATACCGGCACACGCATCCTGCGTGCCGGCAAGGTCTAGTCTCGCCAGGCGATTTCCCGGAGCGCGCGCATGTCAGTTCTACCCTTCCCCTCCTTCCTTGATGATGTGAAAGAAAAGGGCTTGCGCAAGGCCGTCTTTGAGGGTGCTGACGAAGTTGTCGAACGGCTGTCGGCGGGCCTGAACATTCAGGACGTGCGTGACGCGCTGCGCGGCGAAGACCCCAGCCGACGCCCCAACCCTCGCCTGCAACCGCACGCCGACGGTTTCTGGCTGCACATGCGCCCCAGTTATTACAACCGCCAGGTGACCGGTCTCTACCCTTCCTTCCGCCTGGGCTGGCTCTCCACCTATTTCGTATTCTTCGAAACCATCACCGGCATCATCCTGATGTTCTGGTACACGCCCTCGCCGGAAATTGCCTACGGCAACATGCTCAGCATGCTCAACAACGTGCCCTTCGGCCAGTTCACGCGGGACCTGCACCGTCTGGGCGCGGAGGCCATGGTGCTCATCGTCTTCCTCCACATGCTGCGCACCTTCTATACCGGCAGTTACAAAAAGCCGCGCCAGTTCACCTGGTTCACCGGCGTGCTGCTGCTCATCTTCACCGGTTTTCTCAGCTTCACCGGTTACCTGCTGCCCTGGGACCAGCTGGCCCTGTGGGCGGTCACCATCGGCGCCAGCATGGCCGAGGCGACTCCCCTGGTCGGCGAACAGGTCAATCTGCTGGTGCGCGGCGGCCCCGAGATGGGCGCCAACGGCCTGTTGCGCTTTTACATGGCCCACGTGCTGCTCCTGCCCGTGTTGCTCTTTATCTTCACCGGCGTGCACTACTACAAGGTGGTCATCCACGGCCACAGCCTGCCGCCGCGTGAGGAAAACCCGGGCGAGGACACGGCCAAGCGCGTGCCGCTGGACCGCCGCGTCTACTTCATCCCGGACATTCTCACCAGCGAACTGATGTGGTTCGCGGTCACGTCTTTCATCCTGATCGTGTTATGTATCTGGTTCTATCACGCGCCCCTGGAAAGCCACGCAGACCCGGGAGTCACGCCCCTCGGCACGACCGCCCCCTGGTATTTCCTCTGGATTCAGGGCGCCCTCAAGCTGGGCGACAAGACCTTCTGGGGCGTTATTTTCCCGGGTATTTTGCTCGGTTTCCTCATGGTCGTGCCCTACATTGACCTGAATCCGGCGCGCCGCTTTGCCCAGCGTCGCCTGGCCTTCAGCATTTCCTTCCTGATGCTGACCGCCCTGGTGGTGACCAGCTACATGGGTCTTGCGGAATTCGGCGTGGCCACCGCGCCGGACCAGGAGATTCTCAACGAACTGACCTTTGAGCCCGCCCACAATCACATGGGGCTGCTGCGGCCCGTCAGCTATGACCAGCTGGCGACCGGCGCCTTCACCACGCGCGAGTTCGCGGGCGGCGCCGAACACGGGCCGGCGGGCGTGGTGGAATTCAACGACATGCTACAGCAAAGCGGGGATGTGGAGCATCTGCTGGAGCATCTGGAAACCCAGTTCCTCAGCCTGCCAACCCTGCGCTTCACGCCGGTCCCGGCCAACGCGCCCGAGTTGGTCCACGTGCTGGAAGAGTTCGCCCATTTGCTGGAAGCCGAGCAGGTCGAATTGCTCGACAGCTGGGGCGTGGTCATTATCACGCCCAACCAGGGCAACCTGAAACGCCTCGACATTGTGATTAACTGGCAGGAAATCGAGATCGTGGGCGGCAGTCCCGTACTGGATGACAACGGCAACCCGATCCCGGTCTTCAATGACGATGGTACTCCGGTCCGGCGGACCAGCAGCAAGCACGTCTTTATCAACGAACAGTCGGGTTACTTCAACTGATGGACCTGCAACGACTCCTTATCGACAGGATGGAAAACCGCATCCTGGTCGGCCTCACCATGGTGTTGGCTTCCATGGTCCTTGTTGGCTGGGTCGCCATCAACGAGTCCGGGCGCATGGCTTCCTTCCAGCAACAGCATCTGGCGCGCTCCGTTGAAAAGGGCGCGGAACTCTTTTCCAGTAGCTGCGCCACCTGTCACGGCAATGGCGGCGAAGGCAGCGCCCGCGCGCCCGGGCTGAACAACCCGCAACTCTTCGGGCACGATTACCTCGCGCCGCTGGATACGCAGATTGCCGCCGTTGAGACCCGTATCGCCCGCTTTGAAACATTGACCGCCACCATGGTAGATGAGGAAGCGCGTTCGCAATTGAACGAAGAAGAGTTCGCCGCCGTGCAGGCCGATCTGGCCGCCATCATCGAACGATACGGCGAAGACCCGCTGACGTCGCTCAACGGGGAACTCGCGACCCTGGCGACCAATCGCGCCAACCTCATATTGCAGATGCAGAGCGCCATCGACCGGGGTTACGACCCCGAAGACCCCTCGCGCATGAACAACGTCGGCTGGGGCAGCACGCTCGAGACCTTCGTCCTGACCACCCTGGTCTCCGGTCGCCCCGTAAGCTCCAACTACTGGCCGGAACCCATGGCCGCCTGGTCCCAGACCGCCGGCGGCCCCCTGCGCGAAGACCAGTTGCGGGACCTGGCCAACTACGTGCTGAACTGGGGCCATGAACGCAACTGGACCCTCGAAGACCTGCTGCGCGTACAGCAATTTGCCAAGGAACCCGTCGAGGGCGCCATCCAGATCGTGGAAAACCCTGTGGCGACGGAGATTATCGACATCCAGTTCGCCGACGTCAGCGGCCGCCGCGACGAGATTGACGAAGTCGTCGCGCGCGCGCTGGGCGAGATGGCCGAACTGACCGGCGACCCCAACAACGGTCAGTCGCTCTACAACGGTTCGCTGGCCTGCTCCGCCTGCCACAATCTGGCGACCGTCGCGCCGCCGACCGAGGGCACCTTCACCCGTGTGGAAGATACCCGCCTGGCGGACCCGACCCTGGCCGCTTACAGCGCCGAACACTACATCGTCGAGAGCATCCTGGCGCCCAATGCCTACGTCGTTGAAGGCTACCCGGCAAACAACATGCCGCAGAACTTTGGCGAGCGTCTGGACGCGCAGTTGCTGGCCGACCTCGTCGCCTACCTGAGCAGTCAGGATGGCGACGATCCGCTGGCAAACTGATCGGATAACGAGACCGGTGAGCGCGCCTCTTGCCACAGCGGAGGCGTGTTCCCGTCCCTGGAGAAACGGGAAGGCATGGAACCCTTTTTTGCTGACTACCTGAAATCGCTGGAAACCCTGTTTGCGGATTTCGCCGACCTGCTCGAGGGTCTGCCGCAGGAAGCGCTGGACTGGCGACCCGAGGCGGACACCAGTTCACTCGCCGTCCTGGCCGTGCACACAGCCGGTTCCACCCGCTACCGTCTGGGCGAAGTCTGCCTTGGCGAAGCGCCCACGCGGGACCGGCCGGCAGAATTCAGGACCGCCGATATGGACTCCGCCGCGCTGCAGGCGCATCTGCGGGAGACGGTGGCGCATGCGCGCCAGTCGCTGGCCCAACTGACCATGGACGACCTGCCGCGCATTCGTCCCATGCCCGGTCGCGGCATGGAAGTCAGCATCGCCCAGGCGCTGCTACAGGCGCTGGAACACGGTTCCCAGCACCTGGGGCACGCCCAGATCACCCTGCAAATGTGGCGGCAGCGTGCAGGGTAGCGAGGGAGAATGGCAGGCATGATCCGCCACCTCAGGGTTTCGCTGCGAATTCTGCCTGGCATCGCCCTGTTTGTCAGCGCCGCCATCGCCCTCGCCCAGGACGAGACGGTCGAGGCCGCCGGTGATCTGGACCCGGCCGGGCCAGGCGGCATCACGACCCTGATTTTTTTGCTGGGCGTGACCGGCATCCTCGTCGCGGGCGGTATTCATATCGCGCGTGACAGTTTCCGTCAGGACGACGACTCCTGAGACGCCGGCTGCCAGCCATGACGATGCATGCGGCGTCTGCCGCGGTGAAACCATGACAGAGGCCACCTGGGAAAAGACCGCGCTCGCTGCGCGACGCTTCAGGGGACGGCGGCGTTCCGCCCGACGCCTGCATTTTCTGCTGGCAGGGCTGCTCATTCTGGTGGCCAGCGCCTGGCTCATCCTTTCCGGCACGGCCAGCGGCGCGCGCTATTTCATCACCGTCGATGAACTGGTCGGCAACCCGCAATGGTCCGGCAAGACCGTGCGCGTCTCCGGCGCCGTGCTGGGGCCCAGCATCTCCTGGGACCCCGACTCCCTGACGATTGCCTTCACCATGGCCGCCATCCCGGCGCAGTTTGACGATCTGGCCGCGGCCCTGCATGACGCCGTCAGCGACCCGTCGGTCTCGCGTCTGGAGGTCGTCGTGCCGGACCAGGCCAAACCGGACTTGCTGCAGCACGAGGCCCAGGCCATCCTCACCGGTCGACTTGGCGCCGATGGCGTCTTTACCGCCAGTGAATTGCTGCTCAAGTGCCCCAGCCGCTTCGAGGAAGCCGTTCCGGACCCCGCCATCGCCGGGCACGCGGACCTCTGATTCATGCTGGCCGAGATCGGCCTGGGCGCCCTGTTACTGGCCTTTGTTGCGGCTGTCACTGCCCTGCTGGCCGCGCTCGGCGCCGGCCTGCGCAAAAGGGATGACTGGCTGCGCAGCGCGCGCAACGCCGCCCTGCTAACTTTTCCCCTGCTACTCTGCAGCATCTCGGCCCTGTTGCTGGCGCTGCTTGACGGCCACTACCAGATCAGCTACGTCTGGTCGGTGACAGACCCTGCCACGCCCTCCTTCTACCGCTTCACCGCGCTCTGGGGTTCGCAGCAGGGCTCCCTGCTGTTCTGGTCGCTGCTGTTGAGCCTCTATTGTTTCGGCGCCATATTGCTCAACTGGCGCGAACATCGCCCTCTGATGCCGGGCGTGATCGCCGTGACCATGGCCACCCTGGCCTTTTTCCTCGCCCTGTCGCTGCTGCTGGAAAACCCCTTCGAGCGCTTCTGGCTGGCTGCGGACGGCGCAGTCCTGCGCAGCGCCTTCATACCCGCCGGGGCCCGCGCGCCGGACATTGCGCGCCTGGCCGCCACAGCCAGCGGGCTCAACCCCCTGCTGCGCCACTTCGGCATGATCATTCATCCGCCGATGCTCTACCTGGGCTTCACCGGCTTCGTCATTCCCTTCGCCTTCGCGCTGGCCGCCCTGGCCTCCGGCGACCTCTCCGCCACCTGGATTCGCGCCACCCGTCGCTGGACCCTGCTGGCCTGGATGTTTCTCGGTCTCGGCCTGCTGCTTGGCGGCCGCTGGGCCTATGACGTGCTCGGCTGGGGCGGCTACTGGGGCTGGGACCCGGTCGAAAATGCCGCCTTGCTTCCCTGGCTGACCGGCACCGCCTTTCTGCATTCGGTGCTGATTCAGGAGAAACGCGGCATGTTGCGCCTGTGGAACATGCTGCTGGTGATCTTCGCCTTTTCGGCAGTGCTCTTCGGCACCTTTGCCACCCGCAGCGGCCTCATTGAGAGCGTTCACAGCTTCGCCCGCAGCGACATCGGCTTTCCGCTTTTTGCCTTCTGGTCCGCCATGACCCTTGTCGCCCTCGGCCTCACCCTCTGGCGCCAGCGCCAGGGCCTGCTGCGCGACGAGCGCGCCTTTGCCGGCCTGTCGGGGCGCGAATCGCTTTTCGTGCTCAACAACGTCGTTTTCGCCGCGCTCTTCATCGCCATCTTCTGGGGCAGCTTCGGCGCCCCGCTGATCAGCGAAGTCCTGCTGGATGCGCCGATCACCCTCGGCGTCGATTACTTCATGCAGGTGACGCCGCCGCTCTTCGCCATCCTCTTTCTGCTGATGGGCCTCGCGCCGCTGGCCGCCTGGGGCAACAGCTCCCTGCGCCGTCTGGGCATGGGACTGCGCGCGCCCCTGCTACTCACCTTGCCGCCGCTGGCGCTTCTTGCCCTGGCGGGCATGCGCACGGCGGAAGCGCTGCTGGCCTACGGCCTCGTCACGCTCGCGGGCATGGTGGCCCTCATTGAAATCATCCGCGGCGCGCGGGCGCGGGTACGCGCCTGGGGCGAAACCTGGCCACAGGCCCTGGTCGCGCTGTTCAATCGCAACCGCGGGCGCTACGGCGGCTACGTTGTGCACCTCGGCGTCACGGTGATCGGCATCGGCGTCATCGGCAGCACACTCTTTCAGGCCGAGACGCAGCGCACGCTTGCGCGCGGCGAGTCCCTGACACTGCAGAATTACGAACTGCGCTTCGATGACTTCAGCGAAGCGCTGGCCAATGACGGCCGCCTGCTGCAAGTGGCAGCGGTCACGCTCAGCCGCGACGGCCGCCACATTGCTCGCTTGCGGCCTCGCATCGACGTGTTTCCGCAGCAGCCAATGACCATCGCCGGCATCCACAGCAGCGCCGAAAACGACGTCTACGTGCTATTGACCGGCCATGACGAGACGGGCGCGCGCGCGACCTTCCGCCTGACCATCAACCCGCTCATCAATTTCGTCTGGTGGGGCGGGCTGCTGCTGTTGGCGGGCACCCTGATCGCTGCCTGGCCGCAGCAGCTGAGCGTCGCGTCACAACGTCAGGACTCTCCACTGCAGGAGCTGCAGGCATGAAAACGATCTTGCTGGCGCTGGTCCTGTTGTCCCTGGCCTTGCCCGCGCTGGCCCAGCCGGTCAGCGATGACGACGTCAATGCAGTGGCCGCGCGTCTCTATTGCCCGGTCTGCGAAAACGTGCCGCTGGACGATTGCGAGACGGCGGCCTGCCGTCAGTGGAAGTCCGAGATTCGCTATCAACTGGACGCCGGTCTGTCGCCAAAGACGATAATCGACGACTTTGTCGCGCGCTTCGGCCAGCGCGTGGTCGGCACGCCGACCGACCCAACCCTGCGCGCCCTAGCCCTCGTGACACCATGGGCGCTGGCGCTGGGCGCCTTCCTGTCGGGCGGGCTGCTCCTGCGTCGCTGGGCCCGCCAGCGGAGAGCCGCGTCCTTACCGGACGCGCACGACCCGCAAAACGACTATCGCGCGCGCGTTGAGGCCGATCTCCGTGCCCGACGCTGAACGCATGAATCACCATGCCTCCGACGATGACGCCAGGACGGCTGCGCGCAACCACCCGGGCCTGCTGGCCCTGACCGCCGCCGTGCTATTGCTCAGCGTCTTTTTCGGCATCGCCTTTTCGCGCAACAACATCGCCCAGCCCGAAGCCGGCGTCGCGCCGGACTTTGAGGTCATGACCTTCGCCGGCGAGACCCTGGGCCTTGCTGACCTGCGCGGCCGCGTGGTCGTGCTCAACTTCTGGGCCAGCTGGTGCGGCCCCTGCCGCGTGGAGGCGCCGGTGTTGCAGACGATTCACGAGCGCTGGCGCAAGCGCGGCGTCACCGTGCTGGGCATCGCCTATATCGACGTCGACCGGCACTCACTGGCCTTCATTGAGGAATTCGGACTCACCTACCCCAACGCGCCCGACCGCGGCAACCGCGTCTCCGATCGTTACAACATTCAGGGCGTACCGGAGACCTTCGTCATCGACCAGCAGGGCCACATCGCCCACTTCTTCTACGCCGCGGTCAACGAAACAGCGCTGGAGACCGTACTCTTGCGGCTGCTGCCAGGCGACGCATGAGCCACGCCGGCGCGCTCTTTTTTTTGCTGGCCCTGGCCGTCTGCGCGCTGCTGGTCCTCGCGCCACTGCGCTCCAGGCGCCGCAGTGACCGTGACGACAGCGCGCGCTCCCGCGAACGCGAGCGCCTGCTTCAGCGCTACGACGCCCTGCTGACCGCCCTGCGCGACCTCGACGAAGACCATCTGACCGGCAAGATCGATGCCGGCACCCATGCGCAGGAGCGCGAAACGATGCTGCAGCGCGGCGAGCAACTCCTTGCTGAAATTGAGGCCCTGGAGAAGGAAAGTCGCCGGTGAGGCCTTGCCGCACCTGGCTGATTCTGTTGCTGATCGTGCTGGTACACAGCGCCTGTTCGGGGCTGGCCGGCGAGCCGCAGCAGCTGGCCACCCTGACGCCGCCTCCCCGCGCCCGGGCGGACCTGGTCAACGGCGCGCGCATTTTCGCCGAACGCTGCAGCACTTGCCACGGCCTCACGGGCGCCGGCGATGGCGAACTGGCGCTAAACGGCTCCATTCCCGCGCCGGGCGATTTCACGCAGCCCTGGGCCGCCCGCAACCAGGCGTTGCTGCAGTGGCTGGCCACCATCCGCGACGGCCGCATCGAGGCCCTGATGCCACCCTGGCGTGACGCTCTGACGGATGGCGAAATTCGCGACGTGGCGCTTTACAGCTACACCCTGCATTATTCGGAATCGCAATTCACCCGTGGCCGGCGCGTCCTTGAAGAGACCTGCGCGACCGGCTGCGCGGGGCTGCAGGCCCTCGGCGACCTGCGCGACTCCGCGACTCTGGACAGGCTGTCGGATGCAGAACTGCGCAGGGCCTTGCCGGATACGCTGCCCGACGACGACGCCTGGGCGGCAGTCGCCTGGCTGCGCGCGCGCGATCTGCCAGGCCTGCAGCAGGCGGGGCAGCCCTGGACGACGCCCGCCCCGGTCAGCGGCGTCCTGCGCGGGCAGATAAACAACGGCACGCGGGGCTTCGACGTGCCGCCCGACCTCAAGGTCACCCTGCTGCAGTTCGATGGAAACGCCCCGCCCGAACTGCGGGAAACCCGCAGCGCGAGCGATGGCAGCTTTCGCTTCGACGAACTGACCTTTGCGCCCGGTCGCAGTTTCAGCGTCCTCGTCGAGCACGCGGGCCGGCGTTTCCCCTCGGCGCGCGTCGGCGCGGACCCGGCCCGCGCCCAAATCGACCTGCCGGTCAGCATCCATGAGACCGGCGCCGACCCCTCCTCCATCGCGATGACGGCGCTGGTGCAGCAGATCAGCGTGGTGGACGATGCGCTGCAAGTCGTGCTGGTGGCGCGCTTTCGCAATGCCTCGGACCGTGTCTTCAGCAGTCAGGACGAAGTGGCGCCGGGCCAGTTTGCCTCTCTGGTGCTGCCCCTGCCCGCCGGCGCCCGCGACCTGACTCCGCCGGACGAAAGCGGCCGCTTCCTCGTTGACCCTGATGTGAACACTGTGACCGACACGCTGCCCCTGTACCCGGGCGTGGACCACGTGGTGCAACTGGCGTGGCTTCAGCCATGGGACAGGAAAGGTCTTCAACTGGAGTTGCCGCTCAATTACCAACTGGCCGGTGAAGTGCGCCTGCTGTTGCAGCCAACCCTCGCCCTGGCGGACGCAGCTTTCGAGTCCATTGGACCGCAGATGGTCGGCGCGTCTCTCGTTGAAGGTTACCGCGCGGAGCTGCAACTTGAGCCAGGCCAACGCCTGCGTTACACCTTGCGCGAGCAGACACAGGCGCTGCCGTCTGGTGTCGTCGGCGTCGAAATCATTGCGCTTGGCGCTACCCTGACCGTCGCTCTGGTCGCTGTCCTGCTGCGTTGGCGGCGCAGCGCCGGGGAAGGGCGACGGGTTGACTCTCTTGCGCGGCAGATCGCCCGTCTGGACGAGGAGCACGAGCGCGGCGCGATCAATCATGACCTCTACCGGCGGCGGCGGGCCTCCTTGCAGGCGCAGCTGACCGGAGAAGGCGCGGGCGACGATGCACGAACGCGCTGAGGTCCTCGTCGACGTACAGGGTCTGGTGAAGCTACAGGGTCGCCTGGCCGTGCTGCGCGGGCTGGACCTGCAATTGCGTCGCGGCGCTTTCGTCGCCCTGCTGGGGCCCAATGGCAGCGGCAAATCGACCCTGTTGCGCCTGCTGGCCGG
>CAXXWG010000038.1:0-35354 GCA_963667305.2 Aggregatilineales bacterium
CGACGGCGCTGATGGCGTCCAGCATGTGCCCGCCGTAGTAGCCGCGGTCGCGCATCAGGTTGTACATCAAATGCCAGAGACGCCCTGCGCCAAGGGTTTCGCGGCCGATCAGCGAAGGGGCGAGCAATTGCTCGATGATCGCGCACACCACCTCGGGCGCGACCGGGGCCAGCGCTTCGCCCCAGGCCGTCAGGCCCTCGCTGGTACGCAGGCGCACGAAGACTGTCTCGTAGGTCGCCGAGTACAGGCAACGGTAGGGCGGCCTGAGGAAATAGTTGCCAACCTCCGTGTGTGGCGGCAGGGCGCCGAGATAGGCTTCGTCGCGGCGCAAGCGGACGGGAATGGCATCGATACTTTCAATGGGCATGAACTGGCTCCCGGGCAGAAAACGCTGCGCCCATTGTAGCGTGACGGCGACGGGATGTGACGGCCTGTTGGCGGCTGCCGACGGGCGGGAAGGGGAAGCAGCGCGCGATCGGCACTTGGCAGCGCGCCAGGCAGGGCGTATAATGCCGCCGTTTCACAGAGTGCAACCTGCGGGCGGGGAAGCGGCCATGAAAGTCATTTTGCTGGACTATGTTTTCAAGCACGGCGTGGCCGGTGAGGTCATTGACGTCGCTGACGGTTTCGCCCGCAACTATCTCATCCCCTCCGGCCTCGCCGTCAAGGCGACGCCGGCCGAGATGAAACGCGCCACGAAACTGCGCGAACAGGCCGCCGCGCGCCGTGCCGCCCTCGAGAACCAGTTGAACGAACTGGCCCGCCAGATCGATGGCGTGGAACTGGTCTTTACCCGCCGGGCCGCCGTCACCGGCAAGCTGTTCGGATCCGTGACCTCGCAGGAAATCGCCGAGTCCCTGATGGAAGAGACGGGCGTGGACATCAACCGGCGCCGCATCGGCCACCAGCCCCTGCGCGAGACCGGCACGCACGAGGTGTTGGTGCGCCTGGGCAACGAAACGGACCCCACGATCAAGGTGACTATCGTCTCGGAACAGGACATGGCCGCCTGGCTGGCCGAACAGGGCGAAGCGGAGGATGCGCAGGAGGGCGACGAAAGCGCGGCAGAGGAGACGGTCGAGGCCGTCGATGTTGCCGAAGTCGTCGACGGCGAGACCATTTCCTGATCATCCGCCCGCCTGGCGGGCACAATAGTTGAACGGCCGCGCAGGCCAAACGCCATGCCATGATGGACGCTCAGGCGCTGGGTCGCTTGTTACGCGAGGCCCGCGAGGCCAGGGAACTCACGCTGGCGGACGCGGAGCAGGCGCTGCGCATTCGCCGTCGCATTTTGCTGGCATTCGAGGACGGCGTCTTCGATCTGCCGGATTCATCGGCCGTGCAGTTGCGCGGTCTGCTGGGAAATTACGCCCGCTATCTCGGCCTGGACGACGAAAACGTTCTTGAGCAATTCGAACAGGCGCGCCAGGGGACGCGGCGCCGACAGCGTCGTGAACGTCGCCGCCGACCGGGCAGGGCGCAGCCGCAGCCGCAACCGGTGCCGCAACTGGATCTGGGCGGTGGCGAGGGTCTGCAATTGCGCCGCCGCCGCCGCCGCAACGTCCTCGGTGCGCTGCTGGTGCTGGCGCTGGGCGCGGGGGCGCTCGGTATTATCGTTTTCGTCGCCCTGCAATTTCTGGAAGACCCCGTGCCCGCGTCAGAGTCTGTTGGGGAGATTCCGCGCCTGATCCCGCCGACCGCGCTGCCGACCGCCGTGGCGCTGCGGGACGTCACAAGTGTTCCCGGAGTTTCCGCGACGCGTTACGAGCGACAGATTCGCCAGAACTGGAACGGCAGCGGCGTACTGGTGACGATCGAGGCCGCGCAGCGCACCTGGCTGCGCCTGACGGCCGATGGTGAGGAAGAGTTCAGCGGCATGTTGCGCCCCGGTGAACACGTGGAGGTGGCCGCCCGCAGCGAGATTCTGCTGAGCGCCGGCAACGGCCAGGCGCTGCTGATCACCTGGAACGGGCAGGAGCAACCCGTGCCGGGATTGCGCGGTCAGTTGGTGGACATGACCTTTACCCGCAGCGCGACGACGCTCACGGCGAGCGTCGGCTTTGGGCCGACGGCGGTCTTCACCGAAACACCGCCGCCGACTTCGGCCATTGACGTGGGCGCCCTGCTGGGCACCCTGTTTCCTGTCGCGTCGGCCACGCTGCCAGGAGCGGACTTCCTGCCCTTGCCCGGCGAAACCCAGGCCCCGGCAGACACGGCCATCCCGGCAACTTCAGACAGCGAGGCAACGGCATTGACGCCAACGGCGACCATTTTTGCGCCACCGACGGCATCCGAAACGCCGACGGCGACAGCGACCGCCACCGCAACGGTCACGACCAGCCCGACGGTGACAGCCGTGCTGCCGCCACGGGTGACCCAGGTCCCGCTGACTCCGGCGAAGAATTTGCAGAACGGCTAGAATAGCCGGGGAATCGAGGGAGCAAAACATGGAATTCACACTGAATTTGCCAGAATGGGCCATCCGCGAAAACGAAGCCCTGCCGGCCAGCATGCCCACACTGGAAGAACGCATGGCAGCGGTGATCCGCTTTTCGCAGCTGAATTTCGAGGAGGGCACGGGCGGGCCCTTCGCCGCCGGCCTCTTCGAACGCGATACCGGCGTGCCGGTGCTAATTGGCGTGAACCGGGTGATGCCGCTCAATTGCTCCTCGGCGCATGCCGAAGTGACGACGATCACGCTGGCGCAGCAGATACTGGGCACCTGGGACCTGGGCGGCGCGGGCTTGCCACCTTACGAACTTGTGGTGAACTGGCGCACCTGCGTCATGTGTTATGGCGCGGTGATCTGGTCCGGCATACGTTCGCTGGTCATTGCCGGCAGCGGCCCGGAACTGGAGAACATCACCGGCTTTGACGAAGGGCCGGCGCATCCGCAATGGAAAGAGGAACTTGAGCGGCGCGGCATTGACGTGGTCGACAACCTGCTTAAGGACGAGGCGGTGGCGGTGTTCCATGCCTTCGCTGCCAGCGGCAGTCACGTCTACAATGCCCGCCAGGGAGACCAGGGTCAGGTGCGCGCTCCGGTGAAGGGGAAATGAGCGACGCTGTGCTACAAAAGGTTGCACCGTGTACGGTGGCAGAGTTTGAAATCTTTCTGCGCGATGCCCCCGAAAAGCCATATCACGAGTTGGTTTATGGACGCATCGTGGAGAAATCAATGCCGACCGATGTCCATGCCTTTCTTGTCAATCGTCTGTGCTACTGGTTAACGGCATGGGCAAGTGAACGCGGCCTGGGCGAACCGGGCCCGGAACGCCGCTTCATCTTTCCAGGGGACACGCAGAATTCGCGCCAGCCCGACCTTTCCATGATTCTTGATCCGGCCATCCCTTTTGTGTGGCAGGGCCCTGTTCAACACCTGCCGGACCTTGTCGCCGAGGTGCAGTCACCTGGCGAGTCGCGCCAGGCATTACGGGAAAAGGCAAGGTTTTATGCAGAGAGCGGCGTTTCCCTGACGCTACTGTTGTTTCCGCGTGAACGCATGGTTGAACTGTGGCGAGCGGAGGTCGCAGCCGGGTCGCCCGGCCCGGGAGACGTTATCCGGGATGAGACGTTGCTGCCGGAATTTGCGTTGCCGGTGAGCGAACTGTTCGCGCAGCAACGGGGAGTACAACGCCAGACTTCATGAGCCAAAACAACTTCTATCTGCTCAGCCTGGGCTGCGCCAAGAACACGGTCGATTCGGAGAGCATGGCCCAGGTGCTGGGGCAACACGGCATGCGGGGCAGCGCGACTCCTGACGAGGCCTCGGTCCTGATCGTCAACACCTGCGGCTTCCTTGAAGCAGCGCGCGAGGAATCGCTGGCGGCATTGCGCGAACTGGTGCGCGGACGGCGCGAGGGTCAACTGGTCATCGCCGCCGGTTGCCTGGCGCAACGCCACGGGGTCAGCCTCGCGCGGGACGTGCCGGGCCTGGACGGTATCATCGGCACGCGACGCTGGATGGACATCTTCGACCTGGTGCAGCGCTTGCGCCTGCGCGCGCATCCGGAGCCGCTCTATCACTTGCCGACCGACGCGACCACCGTCGGCCTGGATGAGCGCGGCGTGTTGCGCGCCAGCGTCGAGGGGGCCAGCGCCTGGCTGAAGATCGCGGACGGATGCCGGCGTCCCTGCGCCTTTTGCACGATTCCCAACATCAAGGGCACGGCCGTCAGCCGGCCGCTTGAGACCCTGGTCGACGAGGCGCGGCGCTTGCAGGCGCAGGGCCTGCGCGAACTGATTCTGATTGCCCAGGACACGAGCGACTACGGCCACGATCTGGGCATGAAGGACGGCCTGGCGACCCTGCTGGAGGCGCTGGTCGCGGCCGCGCCCGACGTCCCCTGGCTGCGCATCATGTACGCCTGGCCGGGTTATGTGACGCCGCGGCTGATCGAGACGATGGCGGCGCAGCCACAAATCCTGCCCTATCTGGACATGCCGCTGCAGCACGGCCATCGCAGCACCTTGCTGCGCATGCGGCGTCCGGCCAACATCGAGTGGGTCTACCAGACCCTGGCGCGAATGCGCGCCCTGATGCCGGACCTGTCCGTTCGCACGACCTTTATCGTGGGTTATCCTGGCGAGACCGACAAAGAGTTTGAGGGCCTGCTCGATTTCGTGCGCGACCTGCAGTTTGACCGCGTGGGCGCTTTCAAATACTCGCAGGAACCGGGCACGCCCTCTGCCGTTTTGCCGGACCAGGTGCCGGAGGCTGTCAAGCAGGAACGCTACGATGCCCTGATGTCGCTGCAACAAGGCATCAGTCTGGCGAAGAACCAGGCGCTGGTGGGCCGCGAGATCGACGTGCTGGTGGAGGGCCATGGCGTCGGCGAAGACGAAGCGGGCGTGGCGCAGGGAGGCACACTCAGTCTGGGGCGCAGTTGGCGCGACGCACCGGAGATTGACGGTTACGTCATTGTCGAGGGCGAACTGCCGCCAGGCGAAATCGTGCCGGCGCGCGTCACCGGCGCGACAGCCTACGACCTGTTCGCCAGTGTGGATTTGCAGACGCCGGCCGTCATTCAGCCGGGTCAGATCATTGGAGAGGGCGCCATTCAGTTGCAGGAGCAAACATGAGCACAACACAAAGGGCAGGCCCTGGCGACACCGACGCGGCGGCGCAGGCCTTGCTGCATGAGTACATCACCGGGCGCCGCAGCCCGCGCAATTATCTCGACCGGCCGGTCGATCGCGCAACCCTGCTCAGCCTGCTGGAGGCGGCGCGACGGGCGGCCTCCGCCGCCAACATGCAGCCATGGAATTTCATCGTGGCGAGCAAGCAGGACGAAAGGGCCTGGGAGCGCATGTTCAGTTGTCTGCTGCCCGGAAACCAGAGTTGGGCGGGCGGCGCGGCGCTGCTGATGGTCGTCGTCGCGACAATGAAGGTTATGACTCCGAAGCAGGAAGAATTCACCCTGCCCACGAGTCAATATGATACCGGGCTTGCAATGGGCAACCTGACCGTGCAGGCCATGGCGCTGGGTCTGATGCTGCGCAACATGGCCGGCATCGACCGGGAGCGAATTCGGGAGGTGTACTCAATCCCGCCGACTCATGAGCCGATTTGCGGCGTGGCGCTGGGTTGGCCGGCCCCGCCCGACTCGCTGCCGGAAAACCGGCGCGACTTTGAACTGGAGGCACAGGATCGCAGGCCCCTGAACAGCTTTGTCTTTGGCGACAGCTGGGGTCAGCCGGCGCCCTTTCTTTAGCTCGAAGCCCGCACCAGCGAATTAACGCAATTTGATTCCGACCGCCAGGCCGTCGCCAATCGCGATGATGGTGCCGGACAGGCGCGGTTCCGCCGCCAGGCTCCGGTTGAAGCGGTCCATGCCTTCGTCGCCTTCGGCACCTTGCTTCAGCACCCTTCCACCGCGAAAGGCGTTGTGGGTCGCGATCACGCCGCCGACGCGCAGGTTGGCGAGCGACCAGGCGAGGTAGTCCGGATAGCCTTCCTTGTCGGCGTCGATGAAGACCAGGTCGAAGGGCCCCTGTGGCGACAGTTTCTGCAGGGACTGCAATGCCGGCCCCTCATGCAGTTGCACGCGATCAGCCAGACCGGCGCGCGCGAAGCTTGCCCGCGCCACCCTGGCGTGCAAACTGCTGACTTCCAGTGTGTGGAGCACGCCGTCCGGCGGCAGGGCGCGCGCCAGCCAGGTGCCGCTGTAACCGGCCAGCGTGCCGATCTCCACGATCTTGCGCGCGCCTGCCAGTTGTGCCAGCCATTGCAGCATTCGCCCTTCCTGCGGGCTGAGGCTGATGCGCGGCATGTCGTGGCGCTGCGTCTCTGCCTGAATCCAGGCGAGCACCTCGTCTTCCGGGGCAAACAATTCGTTGACGTAGGCTTCGCGGGCGGATTTGTCGTCCATACTTCTCCTCATTTCCTGTCGGGACGGACCCTGGTGACCGGTCGGTCGCGATAGATCTCGAAGTGATCGAAATCGCGCGCGAGCAGGGTCGCGGGGAAAATGGCGCGCGCCTCCTGCTTGATGTCGCGTTCGCGATAGCGGCGCGAAACATGGGTCAGGACCAGGGTCTCTACGTTGTTCTCCGCGGCGAGCAGCGCCGCCTGGTGGGCGGTCAGGTGGCCGAAGGCGTTGGCGGTTTCGACGTCCTCGTGCAGGAAAGTGGCTTCAATGACGAGCACCGTGGCATCGCGCACGTAGGGTCCCAGATTGTCGATGCGTCCGCAATCGCCGATATGGACGTACTTCGCGCCGCGCAGTGCCGGCCCCAGCACCATGTCCGGCGTGACGTGTCGGCCGTCGGCCAGGGTGACGCTGCTGCCCTGCACCAGGTCGCGTCGTTCCGGACCGGCAGGTATGCCGAGCGCTTCCGCCCGTTCGACGAGAAAGGGACGATGGGCTTTCTGCTGAAAGACGAAGCCGAAGTTGCCTCCGCCGCGATGACTGACGGGAAAGGCACTGACGCTGAAGGTCTTTTCGTCGAGCAGCAGGCCTGGCTTCAGTTCACGCAGGCGAACGTCAATGGGCAGGCGTTCGTAATCGAGGACGACGCCAAAGAGCAGGGCGTGGATGCGACGCAAGGGATGGTAACCGGCCCAGATTTCGATCTCGTTGATGTTTTCCCAACTGGTCAGGGTGGACATCAGACCGCCCAGGCCAAGAATGTGGTCGAGATGCCCGTGGGTCAGAAGAATTCGGTTCAGGTTGCGGAAGCCAACGCCGCTGCGCAGAATCTGCCGCTGCGTGCCTTCGCCGCAATCGATCAGGAAGCGTTGGTCGCCGGCCAGCAGCAACTGCGACGGCAAGCCGCGATGGATGGAAGGCGCCGAGGCCGAGGTGCCCAGCATCACCAGCTCGAACACGCTCAGCCGTCCCCCGCTTCGACCGTGAACGCACTGTCGCTCAGAAAGAGGCGCGTGCCGCGCGCCTCGCCGTCAATCAGGATGGCAAGGCGCTGTTTGTCACCTTGCCGATAAGCGCCGGTGGAGACCAGATAGTTGCCGGCAGGCGTGGCTTCGGGCAGGCTGACGTAGGTCACCTGGATGAATATGTCGCGCGCTCGCAGGCTGGACGGCAGGACACTGATGCGGTCGCTCTGCGAGGTAATGACGGCCGGGTCCGGCATGACGTGGGTAAACAGGCGCAGGTCCTCATGCAGCGGGCCATCCACGCGCCACCAGGTGATCGAGGTGAAGGCTTCGCCTTCCTGAAAGATGCTGCCATCTCCTGGTTCGTAGCCGAGGAAGGTGAGGTTGCTGTCCAGGGTAACCGGCGGCAGCAGGTCTGCCGCGCCACCCGGCGCTTCCGGTGCAAGGCGCAGATTGGAGGTCGTGGTGAAACTGCCGACCTTGTCGCCGAGGCGTTCCCGCACGTCCAGCACGATCACAGAATCCGGCGGCAGGGAAGGGTCCCGAATCAGGGCATTGTGTTGCAACCATTCGCGCAGCAGGGGATGCATGATGCTCAGGTTGGCCGGGTCCGGCAGGATGATCTGCTGCAACTCACCGCCGCTGGCGAGCACCAGACCGGTGAGACAGTCGGCGTAGCGCAGGTTTTCGCCACGGTCATGCAGGAGCAGGAGCAGCCGCCAGGCGTCACGCAGTTCGAGGGAGGGTTCCGGGTCCACGGTCGGGAGACAAACCACCGTGGGCAGATCGTCCGCGCTGGCTTCGACGTGACGCGCCAGCTGGCCCACGCGATCGTTCCAGGCATCCCTTGTTTCCTCTGACGAGGCCCAGACGTTGAACAGGTCGTGGCTGGTCCAGGCGATGTTGAGGCCAGGCAGCACGCCGAGCGCAATGACCGGGATGTAACGCGCCAGTTGACCTGGATTGATGGAAAGTGTCGCCACACCGAAACCGAAGAGGAGCGCCAGCAAGGGCAGGATCACCGCCATACTGGCGAAGTCCGGGCTGTTGTTGACGAAGAGTGTGGCCGGCGCCAGCGCAATCAGAAAGACCAGCGGCAGGGCAAAGCGCGGGCGGTGCCGAAAGCGAATGGCCGCCATCAGGCCGGCCAGGCAAATCAGTCCGCTGAAGAAATCGAACAGGGGGCGTCCGGGCAGATTGTGCAGGGGACTGGCATCCCCGACAAATGCGATGCCCGTCAGCGCGCTGGAAACGGACTGTAGTGGCGGGCTGGCATTGACGTCGTAATCCCCCAGCAGCCGCGCAAGGCCGCTGAGTTCGAACAGCCGCAACGTGGAAAACAAATAGGGCGCCAGAACCACCAGGATCAGGGCCAGCGCGAAGAGCAGGGACAAAATCAGCGTCAACGTCAGCGGCCCCTGGCTGCGCGTCAGCCAGTAGATGAATAGCAGGACGCCAAGAACCAGCCAGAACTGGACCGGATGGACGTAAAAGCCAAGAGCGGCGGCTACCCCCAGGGCCGTGAAGGCGATGGTGCCAGGCAGGCGCTGCCCGATGCGCGCCGGCACGGACAAAATCCGTACCGTGCCCAGCATGGTGGCGACGCTCATCAGGGGCACCAGAGTGATCGCTGTGACACTGCGTCCCAGCAGGACGGGCCACAGGCTTACGCTCAACAGGGCCAGTGCCGCCACGGCGCCGCGCACACCGCAGAGTCGTCGTGCCAGGGTGTACAGGAGGGCGAGTGTGAGCAGGCTGACGAAGACGGAAAACACGCGAAAACCGATGCTGCCGCCCCCGGTCAGGTTGCTGCTGATCCCCAGCAGGGCGGGGTAAAAGCCTTCGCGCCCCCATGCCGTGCCAGTGGGAGACTGGTCGTAAAAGACAGCGATGTGCCCGGCGCGCAGTGATTCGACGATGCGCAGGGAGAGATACTCGTCCTCATTGAAGCCGGTGGGCAGGTCTGCCAGACGATAGCCGCGCAGCAGGGCCGCAATGAGCAGAAACAGGGTCGCCAGGACGAAACCGGTGCGCGAGGACAAGGCAGGTCTCCAGAGAGAAACCGGGTGACGGCTGTTTCAGAGCGCTGTGGCCAGGGCGGTGAAGAGCAACACCAGCAGGCCGAGCGCGACGCTCATCCGGGCCAGTCTCAACTCCTGGCGCCGCAGTCGTTGCCATTCCCCTGCATCGCAGCGCCCCTGATCCAGCAGCCACCCCGCCCGACGCAGCGCGGGTACGACACGCCACTGCAGGAGGATGCCGCAAACCACCATCCCGGCCATGGCCAGGTGCTTGAGCAATATGGCGCGGCTCCAGGAATTGTTGAATTGTAGCATACCTTCGTAATGGGGGTTGACCGTCATCTGGAACAGGCCGGTGACGAGCAGCACCGCAATACTGAGCCAGCTGAAGGGCTGAAAACGCTGCCGCAGCCGCTCGAGCAGGCGGTAGCGTTCCGGATTGTTGGCCAGACTGCGCCGGGTTTCGGGCCAGACCAGCAAGGTCAACAGAATGAGGCCGCCCAGCCAGACCACCGTGGCCAGCAGGTGCAGAAAGAGGCTAGGCGCAAGGAGTGACGGGGACATGACCCAGCGCTTCCGGGCTGTCTGGCGCACGGGCGGGGATGATGCGCCGGCCGCAAACCTTTTCCATGTTGGCCAGTTGCGCAAATCCTTTCAGGGCATGCATGTCCGGCGGGATGATGCTCCACCAGTACTGCTCGTCATCCTCATTCCAGGCGGGGTCCGCGACTGACAGGGTTGTCATCAGGCCCACCCAGGGGCGCCAGTGCTCCGCGGCGTAACGGTAGGCCCGCACGAGATAGTCCGCCTGGGTTGCCTCGTCCACCGCAAACCAGGAATAGGCCGGGTTGTGCCCGGCCACGTCGCGCGTCCAGCCGGTTTCCAGGATGGCGACCTGGCGCGCGGCGTCGCCCTTTTCGACCATGATCCGTCGCAGGTCTTCCACGCGCCGGAAAGTGAAGAAACGCTGTCCGCCATTCGCCTCGGCTTCATCCGGCCCGAGTTCCGGGGCGGAATAGCCGGGTGCGTGCATGCCGACAACGTCGACGTACTGTTGGAAACCGGCGTCGTAAAGTTCCTGCAGGTACAGGTCATCCGGCCGCGCCTGGTCACAACAGGTGCCGGTAGGCGCCAGGCCGGCCGAAATCAGAATGGCCTGCGGGTCGGCCGCGCGGATAGCCGCGCTGCACACGCGCAGCAACTCTGTGTAACCCGCGGCAGACGGAGGGTGGCCGCCCCATTCCCGGGCGAGGTTGGGCTCGTTCCAGATCTGGTAGGCCGCGATGCGGCCCGCGTAGCGCGATGCGATTGTGCCGCACCAGTTGGCCCAGGCGTCCATGTGGCGGCTGGCCGGAGGAACGTCAACGGGCAGCTCCGCTGTTGCTGCCGTGTTTTCGGCGCGCACCCAGCCTGGCGAGTGGCCCAGGCGCAGCACCAGTTGCAGACCCTTTTCTTCGATTTCTCCGATCAATTTGTCGGCGTGGCCGAAGTGGTACTCGCCAGGACGTGGCTCCGTGTTTGTCCAGGCGAAGCTTTGTTTGACGTGGCTGAAGACCATCAGACGCACCATGTCCAGACGCCAGCCCGTGAAACCGTCATCCCACCAGAGCGAGGTCTGAATGCCATAGGTCAGCGGCGTAAAGGGCGGATTGACGACCGCCGCGGCGGCGAGAGGGTCTGGCGGCGGGCGACGCAGCAAGATTCCGGCGGTCAGTAACAACAGAAACAGGCCGACTCCCGCCCATGCCGGGAAGGCGCGCGTCATCCGCCTTCGGCGCTTTCCAGCCGTCGCTCCAGTTGCCAGGCGCCAATATCATCGTAGAGGGGTCGGAACACCCAGTCCTTGCCGATGATGGAATAGGGAACGTTGTCGTTGTCGGGGTTCCAGCCCGCCTGGGGCCCGTAGTTGAAATTCCAGATAAAGGCCAGCCAGATGTCGCCCCACTCCTCCATCAGCTCCAGGGCCTGGATGGTCCAGCGGGACTGCTCTTCAGGCGTGTTGTCGTTGGCGAATTCAAAGCCGGCGGGATAGCCATCCAGACCTTCTGTGGAGGCCCAGCCGAATTCGGTGACGCAGAGCGGCTGGTCACCGCCGGCCAGTTTGATCTTGTCGGAGTAGGTGCGCAGCGTACTGTAGAGGCTCCAGCTGTGATGCGGGTTGTCGAAAGGACCGCGGAAGCTGGCGGAGGGGTCGTTAACGACCTCGTTCCAGGGGACGTCCGGGCCAATGTTGTAACCGTTGTGATGGGCGCCGATGCAGTCCGCGTAATTCAGCAGGCCGGCATTGATCATGCTGTCAAAATAGACGAAGTCATCGATGGCGCTGATGCGCCCGTCCGGCTCCGTCCAGCCGCCGGTGGGCGCAAGGGCGCCACTGATGATGATGATGCCCGGGTCCAGCACCTTGACCGCCAGGGTGGTATCCCGCAGCAGGTCAATGTAGTCCGCCGCAACCAGACCGCGCGCGGCCGTCCATTCGCGATCGAGATTCTGCTCGTTCCAGACTTCTATGGCGTGCACCATGCCCGGGTAGCGCTCGACGATGGCCGTGACGAAATTGACATAGTCTTCGTTGCGGGCCGGCGGGCCGTGACGACTGTGGTCGAGGTTTTGGTCCCGGGACCAGCCGGGCGCGGTGACGATGGAGAGCATCACGTTCAAATTAAATTCCGCCGCCAGCGGCAGGGACAGGTCAAGCTCGGCCCAGTTAAAGCGGTTCTGCTCGGCTTCGAGGTGTTCCCAGCGTACCTGTTGCTTGTACCAGCGCAGGCGCAGCTTGTTGGCCACTTCGCGCATCCAGGTTTCCTGGTTGTCCGGGTTGAGATCCGGGCTGACCTGGACCTGAATGCCGGGCTGGAAAGTTTGATCGGAGACGGGCAGGGGCGTCGGCCGGGGGCGTTGTTCAGCGGGCCCGGCAACGACGATGGCCGGCGCGATGGAGGTGGGCGGCAGGGTGGGCCAGGCCGGCGCGGCGGTCATGGCAGGCCGGGCGTCGCCGGCTGGCTGCATGGCCGCCGGCAGGGGCAGGGCGGCGTTGCTGGCGGTTGTGATGTTGCGCGGTTCATTGACCAGGCCGTAGACGAAGTAGATGGCGATGAAGGTACCGGCACCCATCAGGATGGTGATAGCAGCCCAGATGATGGCAAATATGTGGATACTGCGGCGGGAGCCTGACACGAACAGCCTCTCCTTCAGACCATCCTAGCGGGCAGCGGCGATAGCGCCACAGGCCGGACAACTGCCGTCCGGTCGAATCATGGCGTAGCCGGCCTGCGGATCCGCTCCGTAATGGGTGAAGTCCACGTTCCAGACGATCAACAGGCGCACCCGGCCGCTTTGTGAGGAAAGGGCGATGGAATCTGCCAGCCAGGCCGCCTGTTGTTGCACGGTGACATTGCCTGCCCAGGAGAAATGCGCCGGCAGCGGGCCGTAACCCTGGGGGCTCAGGTAACCGAGTTCGGTGAAACAGACGGGCTTGCCGCCGCTGTACTTCGCGTACTCATTGAGCATGGGATGGAAATAATAGGAGTAGTGGTAGCCACCTGGATGGCCGGACTGACCGCGTGGCGATGAAACGCCGGCGTTGTAGTGCGCACCAAGGCAGTCCATGTAATTTGTGCCGCCGGCCGCCACGAACTGCTGCAGGTACACGTTGTCATCGCAACCGTTGGCCGTACAGCGGCCGCCGAAGAAACCCGTGGGCGCCGGCGCGCCGCTGATCACCATGGTGGACGGGTTGGCGCCCTTGATGGCGGCGTGGGCGCGACGCATCAGGTCGGCGAAGCTGTTGCCGTTGATCTGTCCCTGCGGCCATTCACGATCAATGTTGGGTTCGTTCCAGACCTCGATGGCGTCCGCGCCCTGGGCGGCCACCTGACCCAGCCAGGCGGCAAATTCGTCCATATAGGCCGTACCGCGCGCGGCCAGTTGATTCTTGTCGCCCAATGCGCCGATCAGCACCTTGAAGCCATTGGATTTGGCAGCGCTGATTACACTGCCGGCATCGCCACCGGGGTGACGGACCTGCTTTTTCATCCAGGTCATGCCGGCCTGACGCATGGCATTGACGGCGCGGCCGCTGCCGGTGCTGGTGACGTGACCGCCGTATTCGAAGGAACCGGCCTGAATGCTGCCCGAGGCGGGCGCGGCGGCCGGGGCCGGCGCCACGGCGGGCCGTGGCACGGCAGTGGGCGCGGGCGTCGGCGTGGGTGTGGGCGTCGGCGTGGGCGCCAGTAACCCGATGGCCATCCCGTCACGCGCCACCGCGTCCCCGCCGGTGACGACGTCCACATTAATGGCGTAATTGCCATCCGGCGCGACCAGTGTGGTACGCAGGTCGGCGTCAAGTCCGGTCAATGCTTCCGATTGCAGGCCATCGGCGCCTTCAATGCGCCAGCGCAGGGCCGGTTGCTGTTGTTGCGGCGCAAGGGGAAGTTGCAGTTTGTAGGACAGCAGGGCGTCGCCAAGGTCCTGCGACTGGTCCGGGGCCAGCAGACCTTCCAGACTGACGCCGGCCAGCGCGAAGGGCAGGCTGCGATCCATACGTGCGCGCAGGGTCACGCCGGTGGTCAGCCAGTAGCGCACCCCCATGTCATCGCTGTCTCGAAAGTCAATCCAGGGCGCCATGGCGCCGCTGTCAAAACCGGCCGCGGCGCGCATTCCGTCCAGGCTGGCGGAGATCAGCGAGCCCGGCTGAACGGTGCCATCGTCAGTGGTGTCGACTTCGATGACGACGTCTCCCAGGCCGGCGTGCGCTTCGGCCAAGCCGGTCCTGGTGATACTGCCGTCCGACTCGCGCAGTGACCAGGCGCTGTAACCGGCCAGCAGACGCTTGCGTTCCACCTCGCCGACGGCATGGCGCAGCATTTGCTCCACGGCCTGACCGGGCCCGTAAGCGGCAGGCTGCAGGGGCAGGCGCAATTGAAGAATGTCGGCGTGTCGGCCCAACTCGCGCCAGTTGTAGGCGCCGGTATCCAGTTGGCCTGCGACGATTTCCGCCGGCGGCAGGACGACGCCCAGTTTGAGCGGGCTGTCGGCCAGGCTGGCGGCCAGTTCGCGGATGAATTCTGTGAAGAGTCGCTGCTCTTGCGGCTGAAGACCGCGCCAGTCGATCAGGATGCCGTCAAAGCCGCTGCCGGCAAAGGCCGCCAACTGCGCGACGTGTTGCTGGCGCAACTCCCGGTTGGCCAGGATGCCGCTGGTGGTATGGAGGTCGATCGCGCGCTCGTCAACAAAATTTCGTACCACCGGCATGACGAGATAGCCGCTTTCGAAATCGAAGCCGGCGGCCAGGCTGCCGGTCAGCCCGCCGGAGAGCGTGGGTTGAATGCCGGCAGGGGCGATGATGTTGGCCAGCTGCGCCACCTCGGGCGACAGTGTGTGCTGGACTTCCACGGTCACCAGCAGCGTGGGCTGGGAGGGAGGCGTCGTCTGGAAGAGCGCCAACTGCTGTGGCACCCGCTCCAGGGAGGCGCGCAGGGACGCGTTGCCCTGTTGCTGCGAGGGCAGAAACTGCCAGTCCATGCCATCCCAGCCGTAAAGCGAAAAGACCGGCGCGCTGCCGACGCCCGCGGGCAGTGCCAGGTCGAGGGTGATGAATTGCGGCGCCATGCCGTCGCTGTAAAGCGAGAACACGGGGCTTTGCAGGGCAAGCTCCGCAGGCAGGGCGGCGCGGGCAACATTCACCCAGGCGGGTGCGCCGTCGCCGCTGTAAAAGTCGGTGGCGGGCAGGGCATCGATGGCGACGCTGAAACCTTGTCCCGGATCTTCGGCTGCGACCTGCAACGTGAGGCCGGCGTCGTGCCGTACGGCGCGGTTTGCCTGATCAAGCTGTCGGTAACAGGGGCCTGTGATTTGCTTCGCGATCTGAAATTGTGACAGGAGGCAGGCGGCTTGCCTGCCCAGGTTGACCGGGGGCAGCAGCAGGCCAATGACGACGAGCGTCATGACTACAAATAACGTCGCCAACCCGCTCAGACAGCCGCAACAACCTGGAAGTCGGCGCGGACGGCGAGGTGGCGCAGAGCGTTGGCCGGCGGCCGCTTCCCGGAGGTCTTCCTGGTCCGCTTCGTCCGCAAGGACGGCAAGTGGCCGGGTATCGCCCTTGTCCAATGCCATTTGGTGGTCCTTTAGAGCTCGTCGACAGCGTCAAGAAGAGCGTCATCGGCAGGGAAGCGCCGGGCCGGGACGAAAGCCCGACCCGGCGGCATTGTAGCAGTGGGCCGTGGCAGCGGCAAGCACGGCGCAAGGTATACAATGACCGCTCCAAAGGCAGGAGGGGCCGCCCATGGCCGGCTTTTACGCGCAAATCGCACGCTTTTATGATGCCGAAAACCGGGACAAGAGCGACGACCTGGCATTCTATGAGCGACTTCTGGCTGCACAGGGCCCGGGCCCGCTGCTGGAAATTGGCTGTGGCAGCGGGCGCGTGCTCTTTCATCTGGCGCAACAACTGGAGATCGTGCACGGCGTCGACCGCGAGGAGGCCATGCTGGCGCGGGCTCGACGACGCCTGGCACATTCGTCAGCGGAACTGCAGGGGCGCATCCGCCTCTTCCACGCCGACGTACTGCAACTGGAACCCGGACAGCAGTACCGGTACCTGCTGCTCAGCTACAACTGCCTGATGCACTTTCACACGCAGGAGCTGCAACTGGCCTTGCTGCGACGATTGCAGGGCTGGCTACTGCCGCAGGGCTTGCTGGTGATCGACCTGCCAAACGCCGCCGAGGCATTCGCCAGTGAAGACAGCGAAGCGCTGAAGCTGGAACGTAGTTTCCACGACCCCGAGACGGGTCATTTGATCATGCAGCAGGCGAGCAGCCGGCTGGACCGCGCGACCCAACTCATGCACACGACCTGGGTCTACGATGAAATTGACGGCGATGGCCTCGTGCAGCGGACCATGGCGCCGGAGGTGTTCCGTCATTTCTTTCGGAGTGAACTGTCGCTTCTGCTGCAACTCTGCGGATTGCGGGTCGAGGCCAGTTATGGCGATTACGGGCAAATGCCCTTCGAAGACGGTTGCGAGCGCCTGCTTGTCCTGGCGCGTCACGCCTAGGAGAATTGCTGCGATCAGTCCGGCTCGACGATGACCGGCATTTTCCCGCCGAGTTTCTCAACGAATTCACTCAGCACGTCCCAGGTGAGGGGGAAGCCGCGGGTGTCTGCCGCGGCGAGGTACATAATGATGTCGTCGAGCAAGTCGAAATCTCCATCGATTTCGATGTCTTCGTCTACGAAAGTGTTTTCAGCCCAAGCCACGAGTACAGGCAGGGTGATCTCGTGCCGAATAAAGCCGTGCAATACATTCAGCAAGACTTCTCTCGTAATCACGCGTTCGTCCATCAGCCTACTCCAGACCGTGCACAAAGTGACCGGTGTCACGGGGGAATTTCTGGTGAGATTCAATCAGGTCGCCGCTGTCATCCAGAATCTCCTGCACTATCCGAATTGTAACCTCGTTTTCGTCAACAACTTTCACCATTCGCTGCCAACCGAAATCTCCTCCAGGGCGAATTTTCCAGTAGCGGCGACCACCACCAGGCAATTCCTCCCAATGTGGATACCTGCGTTCGTTCCTCTCTCGCGTCGCCATTAACCGCGCATCTCGGCCAGCAGGGCCTGATACTCCTCTTCTGACAGCGGCCGCCAGGACTCGCCGCGGCGCGGCCACTTTTCGTCGTCCAGAATCTCACGCACGCGCTCCAGCGGCATCGCTTTCACGTCGGCGCGGGCCTGCACGACGCCGACCGGCAGCACGGAGTCGTGCTGTTCATCGTCGGCGCGGATGGCATTGCCATCTTCAAAGCTGCCGCTGACCTCGACCTCGCCGACAATGGACTTCGTGCCCTTCGCCTTCGAGCCCTTCGCGCGGCCGGTCGTTTCGTAGAGCAGCATGCGCGTGCCGACCGGCAAATGCTCCGCCCAGCGCTTTGAGGCGCGGCCGCTGAAGCCGATGGTCGGGTCGCCGTCCCAGCCGGCCCATACCAGTTTGATTCCGCTGTTGGTCATGGTCGTCTCTCCTTCGTTGTAGTTCAGGCGTGCCGGACGCCCTGCGTATTGAGTTTGATGACGTATAGCGAGGTCGTCGCGGTGATGTAAAGATGGTCGAAGTTTGGGCCGCCGAAGCAGCAGTTGGCAATCGGTTCGGGGACCAGAATCTTGCCCAGGCGCTCGCCGGCCTGGGTGTAGACCTGGATGCTGTCCGCCGAACTGGTGAACAGGTAGCCCTTGCGATCGAAACGGAAGCCATCCGGCAGGCCGGGGTTGATCTCGGCGAAGAGGCGGCCCTTGCTCAGTGAAACGCCATCAACGACGTCGAAGACGCGGATGTGATGCGGACCGTCGGGATCGTGGGAGGCGCCGGTATCGGCCACGTAGAGGCGTTGACCGTCCGGCGAAAAGGCGAGGCCGTTGGGCTTGACCATGTCGTCGATGACGCGCGTGATGGCGCCGCTGGCGGGATCGAGACGATAGACGTGGCAGCCGTCCTGCTCGAAGGCGTTTTCGTGGCCCTCCTCAGTGCCGGGCAGGATGCCGTAGGGCGGGTCGGTGAACCAGATGCTGTCATCCGGGCGCACCACCACGTCGTTGGGGGAGTTGAAGCGGCCGCCCTGATAGCGATCGGCGAGCGTGACGACGCTGCCGTCCGCTTCCGTACGACTGACCCGGCGGCCGCCGTGTTCGCAGGTGACGAGCCGCCCCTGGCGGTCCAGGGTATTGCCATTGCTGAAGTTGGAGGGCTGACGGAAGGTCTCAACGCCACGGGCGGCCGACCAGCGCAACATGCGATTGTTGGGGATGTCGCTCCAGACCACACTGTCGTCCGGTAGCCATACCGGCCCTTCCGCCCAGATGCAGCCATCCGCCAGGTGTTGCAGGCGCGACTCCGGCAGGAGCAATGTCTTGAAACGCTCGTCAAAGACCTCGAATCCACCTGTCATGATTGTTTCTCCCGCGGGCCCGGTCAGGCCTCCGATAGTAGCGAATCCGCCTCAGGCGCGCAGGGCCTGGTCGAGGTCGGCGATCAGGTCGGCGACGTGCTCCAGGCCGACCGAGACGCGCAGCAGGTTGGGCGCGGTGCGGGTGACGCCCTTTTCCATCGAGGCCCGATGCTCGATGAGGCTGTGCGTGCCGCCGAAGCTGGTGGCGCGACGGAAAAGCTTCACCTTGCCGGTCACCGCCAATGCCTCGTAAGCGCCGCCGCGCACCTGCAGCGAGAGCAGGCCGCCGTAGCCGCTCATCTGGTTGCAGACCACGTCATGGGCCGGGTGGCTCCGCAGGCCGGGGTAGTTCACGCGCTCGACCGCCGGATGCTGCTCAAGGAATTGCGCGATCTGCAGGGCGTTGTCGGCGTGGGCGCGGACGCGCAGGGGCAGGGTCTCGATGCCGCGCAGCGTCAGCCAGCACTCCAGCGGCGAGGGCACCGCGCCACCGACCTGCTGGATCTGTTGCAGGCGTTCGAAACGTTCGTCGACTTCGCCGGTGACGATAATGCCGCCCAGCACGTCACTGTGGCCGCCGAGGTACTTGGTGGTGGCGTGCATGACGTAATCGGCGCCCAGTTGCAGCGGCTGCTGAAAAACAGGGGTGGCGATGGTGTTGTCGCAGGCCACCTTGACGCCGGCGTCATGCGCGATTTCGCTGATTTTGCGGATGTCGCTGACGCCCAGTTCCGGGTTGGAGGGCGTCTCCAGCAACACCAGTCGCGTTTCGGGGCGCAGGGCGGCGGCGACGTTCTGCGGCCGCGACATGTCGACAAAGGTGGTGACGATGCCCTGACGCGCCAGGATGTCGGTCATGATGATGCGTATGCCGTAGTAAAGCACGTCCGGCGCGACGACGTGGTCGCCCTGGCCGAGGGTCTGCAACAGGGCGTAAATGGCCGCCGAGCCGGAAGCGAAGGACGCGGCGTCATTGCCGCCTTCCAGCGCCGTGATGCGCGCCTCCAGCGCCAGGCGGTTGGGATTGCCGAGACGGCTGTAGACGTAATCCAGCGGGTAGCTGCCGTCCTGGGCGCGCTCGTAGGTGGTGGAAAAGTGCACTGGCGCGACGATGGCGCCGCTGGCCGGATCGACGACGTGGCCGGCGTGAATGGCCTGGGTCTCGACGTTCATGACGGTCTTCCTTTCAGGCGCGCAGGGTGGCGCCCAGTTGGCTTTCGGCGGCGCGCACGATTTTGCGATGCACCTTCGCCACCTCGCGGTCGGTCAGGGTGCGGGCGTCGGTCTGGTAAACGAGGTTGAAGGCCAGGCTCTTGCGGCCGGGCGGGACAGGATCGCCGGTGTAGACGTCGAAGAGACGCAGGTCTTGCAGCAGGTCGCCGCCGGCGCGCCGCAGGACCTTCTCAACATCCGCCGCCGGTACCTCCTCGCGCAGCACCAGCGCGATGTCCTGGTAGACGGGCGGAGTGTGCGGCAGGGCCTGCAGGGGGTAGCTGCGCCAGCTGCTGCGTTCCTGCAGGCGCTCAAGGTCCAGTTCGGCGACCAGCACCGGCGCGTCACCCAGGTCGAAGGCCTGCGCCACCATGGGGTGCAACTCGCCGGCGTGTCCGAGCAACTCGTCGTCGCTGTGGATCGCCGCCGAGCGGCCGGGATGCAGGCTGGCGTGCTCGCCGGGTTCCCAGGTCACGCCGGGGACGTTGAAACTCGCCAGCAGCCGGTCCAGCACGCCCTTGAGATCGAAGAAGTCCAGTTGGGCGGCGTCGGCGTCGCCCTGCCAGTCCGGCAGTCGACGGCGGCCGGTCATGAGCAGGGCCAGCCGCCGCGGTTCCTGCGGCAGGTCCTCGTCCGCCCGGGGCAGATAGACCTGACCGATTTCGAAGACCTGCTGCGTCTCGCGCCAGCGGGCATTGGCGGCGGCGCTGTCCAGCAGTTGTGTGAGCAGGGTATGGCGCAGCACGCGTTTTTCCGGCGCGACGGGGTTGAGCAGTTCGACGTAGGGCTGCGTGTGGAAGCCGGGGCCTTCGCCAGGCGTTAGCAGGGCCTCGCGTTCCGGCGAACTGAAGCGGTGGCTGATGTTTTCGCGCAGACCGAGGGTCGCCAGCAGGTCGCGCAGCAACTCCTCGTGCTCCAGCGCCAGGTCCGCGTGCAGCGGCGGCAATTCATCGTTGATCATGCTGTCCGGAATGCGATCATAGCCGTAGATGCGCGCCAGTTCCTCAATCAGGTCGGCCTGGCCGGTGACGGCTTCGGCGCTGATGTCGAGGCGGTGTTGCGGGACGGTCACTTGCAACTGGTCCTCGTCCACGTTGACCTCGAATTCGAGGCGGCGCAGGATGGCGGCGGCATCGTCCGCGCTGAAGGCCATGCCCATGATCCGCTGAATTTCGGCCAGGGAAAGGGTCACGTGCACAGGATCGGGCGGCAGGGGGTAGTCGTCGATGATGCCGGCGGCGACACTGCCACCGCCGTGGCGGCGCATCAGTTCGATGCCGCGCCGGACCCCCTGCGGCGCGACGGCCGGGTGCACGCCGCGGCTGAAGCGCACGCCGGCGTCGGTGATGACCCTTTGGGACTGCATCGTGCGGCGGATGTTGACGGGGTTCCAGTTGGCCGCCTCAAGCAGCACGTTGCGGGAGTTTTCGTCGATTTCGGTCTCCGCGCCACCGATGATGCCGCCCAGGCTGAGTATGCCGGCGGAATCCAGCAGGATGATGTCGTGAGGCTCCAGTTTGCGCTGCGTACCTTCCAGCGTGGTCAGGGTCTCACCGGGTTGCGCGCGGCGCGTCGTGATGGTGGGCACAGCGCCGTCGGCGCGCGCCAGCAACTTGTCGAAATCGAAGGCGTGCAGGGGCTGGCCCAGCTCAAAGGTGATGTAGTTGGTCACGTCGACGATGTTGTTGATGGGTCGCTGACCCACCAGGCGCAGACGTTGCTGCAACCACCAGGGCGAGGGGCCGACCTGCGTGTCGCGTAACAGGGCAAGGGTGAAACGCGGGTTTATGGCCGGCGCCTCGATGCGGATGGCGGCCTGACCCTCGATTGGAGGGCCCTCGGCCAGGACCTCCGCGGCGGGCATTCGCAGCGGCTTGTCCAGCAGGGCGGCGACCTCGCGCGCGACGCCAAGGATGCTGAAGCAGCGCGCCAGGTTGGGCGTCAATTCGATGTCGAACACGACGTCGCCGAGGACGTCCTGCAGGGGCGTCCCGGGGCGAAAGCTGCCGTCGTCCTCCAGCAGCAGGATGCCCTCGTGTTCGTCGGACAGGCCCAGTTCCTTTTCGGAGCAGACCATGCTGCGGTTGGGGATGCCGCGCAGGGCGCGTTCCTTCAGTCGCAGGCGCTTTGGCGCCTCGCTGTGGCCGTCCCACAATTCGGCGCCTTCCATGGCGAAGGGCGCCCACAGGGGCGGATCGAGCGGGCCGGCATCCTTGTACGCAAACAGGTTGCCGGCCCCGGTGACGCACTGCTCGAGGGCCGAGCCGCCATAGTCCACCATGGCGAGCACGAGGCGGTCGGCTTTGGGATGGGTGCGCACCTCGCGGATGGCGCCCAGCAGCACCTTGTCGCGCTCCCAGACCAGATGGTCCGAGGGCGGCCAGCGCACGCCCTCGACCGCGCCCTGGGGCACGCCAAGATAGTTGATGGCGGCGACCTCAAGGCCGGCCAGGGTCAGGCGTTCGGCCAGCCATTCGGCCGGAACGTCAACGTCGACCAGGTCGCGCAACCAGGAAAGGGGGACCAGCATGATTTCTCCTTACTCAGTCATCTTGCAGCGGCAGTCAGACGGCAATTCTGAGGCATCAGGCATCCTCCGGGGGCGAGCGACGCAGCAGGCCCGCCGCGCCGGGCAGGGTCGGGCCGACGGGGCGCGAATCGGCGATGAGCGCTACGAAACTGCCGATGATGCCGAGTCCGACGAGGATGTAAAAGATCGTAAACAGTTTGGCGGCGTCGCTCTGCGGGGCGAGGTCGCCATAGCCCACGGTCGTCAGGGTGATGACGGCGAAGTAGAAGGCGTCCAGCCAGCGCCAGCCTTCGACGCTGCGGTAGAACGCGGCGCCCAGGACGATGATGAACAGGGTGGCGTAGACCAGCCCGCGGGTGCGCGGCTCCTGCAACGCCCGCCAGGCGGCGCGACGCACGTGGGCGGACATCAACCAGATGGCGAAGAGTATCGGAATGGCGGGCATGGCGGCCTCCTGCCTGTGACCGAATTGAGGGATCAGAACTGCTCGAGGAAACGCAGGTCGTTGCCCCAGAAGTAGCGAATGTCGTGGATGTCGTGGCGCAACATGGCGCTGCGCTCGGGCCCCATACCGAAGGCGAAGCCGCTCCAGACAGCCGGGTCGTAGCCGCCGTTGCGCAACACGACGGGGTGCACCATGCCGCTGCCGGCGATCTCCAGCCAGCCGCTGTACTTGCAGACGCGGCAGCCGGAGCCGTCGCAAAGGAAGCACTCGACGTCGATTTCCATGCTGGGCTCGGTGAAGGGGAAGTAGGAGGCGCGGTAGCGCACGCGCGCGCTCTCGCCGAACATGCGGCGGGCGAAGGCCGCGACCGTGCCTTTCAGGTCCGTCATGCGGATGCCGCGCCCGACCGCCAGGCCTTCCACCTGGTGAAACTGCAGCTCACTGCGCGCGGTGATCTGCTCGTAGCGATAGCACATGCCGGGCAGGATCACGCGAATGGGGCGCGTGCCGCCAGCGCCGAGATCGCGCATGGCGCGGATCTGGCCCGGCGAGGTGTGGGTGCGCAGGATCACGCCGGGCGTGGTCGTATAGAAGGAGTCCTGCATGTCGCGCGCCGGGTGGTGCGGCGGAAAGTTGAGATACTGGAAGTTGAATTCGTCGGTCTCGACGTCGCGGCTGCGATAGACCTGGAAGCCCATTTCCCCCCAGATGCGGGCGAATTCGCGCAGGATGCGGGTGGAGGGGTGCAGGCCGCCGGGCTGGCGACGCCGGCCAGGCAGGGTGACGTCGATCGCCCCGCTTTCGAGGTCCTGCGCCAGTTCGGCATTGCGGATGGCCTCCGCGCGTTCACCGTGCGCCGCGGTGAGCAGCTGACGAATCTCGTTGGCGCGTTTGCCCCAGGCGGCGCGCGCTTCCGGCGGCAACTGGCCGGT
Source organism: Aggregatilineales bacterium (assembly GCA_963667305.2). GTDB lineage: Bacteria > Chloroflexota > Anaerolineae > Aggregatilineales > Phototrophicaceae > JAGWBD01. The sequence continues at coordinate 23,422 of CAXXWG010000038.1, forward strand.
GGCGCGCAGGCTGGCGGTGATGGCGCCGCGGCGCCCCAGCCAGGCGCTCTGCCAGGCATCCAGCGCTTCACTGCTTTTGCTGGCGGCGAGGGCCTGCAGGGCGTCGGCATACTGCGTTTCAAGCGTTTCGAGCATGGTTTCTGCGGTCCTCCTGCATCTGGTCGCCTGTTGACATCCTTTGGCGGGAAACAAAAAACTCCCGTCCCGGTCAGGGACGAGAGTCTGGCTCCCGCGGTACCACCCTGGTTGGCCGCAATTGCGGCCCGCTTGGCATGCCTGTTAACGCCGGCGGGCGGAACAGGCTAGTGACCCCGATGGGGGCGTTCCCCTGTCAGCTCGGGAGGGAATTCCGCGGCTGTGCGTCTGCCGGGGCTTGCAGTCAGGACCCTGGCTCCCTGAAGACGCCTGCGCCACGGACTGTCTCCGTCGTGGCCGTTGCGCGTCAGTATGCCGCCGGTGAGGCGCAATGTAAAGCGTCAGTCGCGGTCATTGCGCAGCCGTGAAGTGGACACCTGTTCGCCGGTTGCGGGCAGGCCAGGTGGCCGAAAACCGGTCGCGGTCAGTGCCGCTGTGAAGGAAAGCGGGAAGCGCAGGCAATCGTAGAGGCCGCTGCCAAACCATCGCGAAAGTTGTTGAAGGCATCCTGCGATTGTGTAAAATCCTGATGAATGCGATCAACCTGTAGCGGAGCGCGTGTGGCATGATCAGCGGACGGGTACTCTTGCTCAATGGCAGCAGTTGGGAGCCGCTGGCCGTCATCACTGTGCCGCGCGCCATGAACCTGTTGCTGGCCGGCAAGGCCTTCACCGTGGAAGAGAGCGGCCGTTTTCTGCGCACGGTGAGCCGGCGCTTCGCCGTGCCGTCGGTCATTGCCTTGCGCACTTTCATCAACGTGCCGCGGCGCCGCGCCACCTGGAGCCGCAAGGGCGTGATGATCCGCGACAACTACACCTGCATTTACTGCGGCGTGCGCCCGGGCAAGCTGCAGCGGGGCAAGGTACTGGTGCGCAGCGACCTGACCATCGACCACATCCTGCCTCGTTCGCGCGGCGGGCGCGACCAGTGGACCAACACGGCCTGCGCCTGCACGGCCTGCAATCACCGCAAGGGCGACCGTCTGCCGCACGAGGCCGGCATGAGGCTGCGCAGCGAGCCGCGCACGCCACGCACCAGCTACCTGGTTATCGCCGTCGGCAGCGGCCAGGACTCCTGGAAGCAGTACATCGAGTTCTGAGCAGGAATGCCGTCACCTGGCGGCCTGGCCGGCATGCACTTCCGCACTGTGTCATTTGCGAGTCCTGTACAGCGCGCTAGAATCACTGTCACTCATATTATTCGGAGGCCAAACATGATCCATTCCCGTATACGTTTTTCCGGGCTGATTTTGGTGCTGCTGCTGGTGTTCACGGTCAGCCTGGCATCGGCGCAGGGGATTCCGGACGTGGCGCGCGAGGACACCGTCATTCTCGACATTGACGGCGGCGCGTCGACCAACCGCGCCCCCTTCAGCCACAACCAGCTCTTTGGTGGTTCGTCGGCCGGCGGCAACGTCGGTACCGGCCAGGTGGTCTATGACCCGCTTTTCGTATTGAACTATGAGAGCGGCGAGATCGAGCCCTGGATCGGCGAGAGCATGACGCCATCTGACGACTTCATGACCTGGACGCTGAAGATTCGCGAAGGCGCCTGGTGGGCGGATGGCGAGACGCTGGATGCCGATGACGTCGTCTGGACGGTGAACCTGCTGCTGAATGACGAGACACGCCGTCTGGCGCGGGCCGCGGCAATTCAGGGCTGGACGGAGTCGGTCGAGAAAATCGACGACCTGACGGTGCAGTTCAACCTGAGCAAGCCCAACCCGCGTTACCAGCTGGACTACTACTCGGTCAAGATTGGCGGCAGTTTCCTGCCCATGCCGGAGCATCACTGGTCGCAGGTGGAGGATATTTTTGCCGACTCCAACTTCGATCTGGAAAACGGCCATCCCCTGGGCAGCGGGCCTTACAAGATGGTCAGCGCCAGCGAGAACGAGTTCATCTATGACCGCGACGACAACTGGTGGGGCGCGGCCAGCGGTTACTTCCCGCTTCCCGAGCCGAAGCGCCTGATCTGGGTGCACACTGGCAACGATGACGTGCGCTCGCTGCTGGCCATCGACAACCAGCTGGACAGCGTGATGGACATCACGGTGGGCGCCTACGACGTCATTAGCGCGCAAAATCCGAATTTCGTCACCTGGACGGAAGACCTGCCCTACGTCTGGTTCGGCCCCTGCGCGCGGCGTATTACCATCAACCACACGGTTGACCCCTGGGGCGACCCGGACATGCGCTGGGTGCTGAGCCACGCCACCGACCGCAGCGAGGTGGTGCGTATCGCCTATGAGGGCGTCTCCGTGCCCTCGCGCACCAACTTCCCCGAATATGGCGGCCTGCAGGTCTTCATCAACGCGCTTGAGGAAGCCGGTCTGACGCAGTCGCCGGTGGCGGACGTGGCGGCGGCGCAGGCGATCCTTGAAGGCAAGGGCTACGCGCTGAACGACGCCGGCATCTACGAGAAGGATGGCCAGGAACTGGGCATCGAAATTCAGGCGCATGAAGGCTTCATCGAGAAGCGGCGCATCGCCGAAAACCTCGTCGAGCAGTGGCGCGGCGCAGGTATCGCCGCCACGCAAGTCAACGTGGCCGGCGGCACCTGGAGCGACAACAAGGCGCTGGGCAACTTCGAGGCGACCGGCGACTGGGACCAGTGCGGTTCGATCAACGAGCCCTGGGCCGGCATGGACCGCGACAACGTCGCCTGGTACGCAGAGATCGGTGACCGCGCTCCTGGCGGTAACAACTTCGCGCGCTGGAGCGGTGAAAAGGCCGAGGCCTACAGCGCCATCGTCGACCAGATGGGCGTCCTGCCCCTGGGCGACCCGGCCATCATGCCACTCTTCATGGAAGCCATGGGCATCTGGTACGAGGAACTGCCAACGCTGCCCATCACCCAGGCGACCAAGCTGATCCCCTTCAACGAGACCTACTGGACCGGCTGGCCGACGGCGGAGAACAACTACTTCCACGCGCCGACCTGGTGGCACAGCACAGCCAGGATCATCCTGAACCTGCAGAAGGCGGGCTAACGCCTACAGGTTCTGCTGAAACACAGGCCCGGCTGCCTTTGGTGGCCGGGCCTTTTTGACAGGAAATCGAGGACCTTATGAGCAAAGGGCCGAACGTTATCTGGATTTTTGGTGACCAGCACCGGGGTCAATCGCTGGGCTACATGGGCGACCCCAACGTATCGACGCCGCATCTGAACCGGCTGGCGGACGAAGGGATCACCTTCACGCGGGCGGTGGCGGGCTTCCCGCTGTGTTCGCCCTTTCGCGGGGCGCTGATCAGCGGGCAGTATCCGCACCGGGCGGCGCCAGGCCACCAGACGCGGCTTCCGCCGGAAATGCCAACGGTCGCCACGGCCTTCAATGAGGCGGGCTACCACACGGCGTGGTACGGCAAGTGGCACATCGACGGGGCGCAGGAGCGCGAGCGTCGCACGGCGATGCACATCATTCCGCCGGAGCGCCGCGGGCAGTTCAAAAAGTGGGTCGGCTACGAGAACAACGCGCCGCAATTTGACTGCTGGGTGCATGGCGGGGAGGGCGACGACGCCTTTCACTACCGTCTGCCAGGCTACGAGACGGACGCGCTGACGGACCTGTTCATCGAGCATTTGCTGGAGCGGGCGGGGGAGGACGAGCCCTTCTTCGCGGGGCTGTCGGTGATCCCGCCCCATGACCCCTATCACGCGCCGCCGGAATTCATGGCGCGTCACATCCCGGCGCGGGTGCAATTGCGGCCGAACGTGCCGAACATTCCGCGCATCGTGGAGCGGGCGCGCAACGATCTGGCGGGCTATCACGCGATGATCGAGAATCTGGACTGGAACGTGGGTCGGATACGGGCGGCGCTGGAGGAGCTGGGGCTGTACGAGAACACGCACGTCCTGTTTTTCTCGGACCACGGCGACATGCACGGCAGCCACGGCCAGTTTCGCAAGACCTCGCCCTGGGAGGAGTCGCTGCGCATCCCCTTCATCATCGGGGGCGGGCCGCACCGCTATCATCACAATTCGGGCTTTCACGAGGTACCGCTAAACCACGTGGACATCGCGCCGACCTCGCTGGGCCTGTGCGGACTGGACTCGCCTGCGTGGATGCAGGGGACGGACTATTCGGGCTACCGGCTGCGGGACAAGGCGGTCGGCGAGGTACCGGACAGCGCCTACCTGCAAACAGTGGTGCCGACCATGCACGGCCATTCGGTCGACCGGCCCTGGCGCGGCATCGTGACGCGCGACAACTGGAAGTACGTGGCGCTCGAGGGGCAGCCCTGGCTGCTCTTCAATCTCAATGAGGACCCTTACGAGCAGGCCAACCACGCGCACAACTCGCTCTACCACGCAGAGCGACGGCAGTTGCAGGCGCGCCTGGCGGCATGGATCGACCACACGGGCGACAGCTTTCAACTGCCCGAAGCCTGATGAGTCGGCATGGCAGGGACTGACATGAGCGCGAGACCGAACGTTATCTGGATTTTTGGCGACCAGCACCGGGGGCAGTCGCTGGGCTACATGGGCGACCCCAACGTATCGACGCCGCATCTGAACCGGCTGGCGGACGAAGGGATCGCCTTCACGCGGGCGGTGGCGGGCTTCCCGCTGTGCTCGCCCTTTCGCGGGGCGCTGATCAGCGGGCAATACCCGCACCGGGTGACGCCGGGGCACCAGACGCAACTGGACCCGTCCCTGCCGACGGTGGCGACGGCCTTCAACGAGGCGGGCTACCACACGGCCTGGTACGGTAAGTGGCACATCGACGGGGCGCAGGAAAGGGAGCGTCGCACGGCGATGCACATCATTCCGCCGGAGCGGCGCGGGCAGTTCAAAAAGTGGATTGGCTACGAGAACAACGCGCCGCAGTTCGATTGCTGGGTGCACGGCGGGGAGGGCGACGACGCCTTTCACTACCGTCTGCCGGGCTACGAGACGGACGCGCTGACGGATTTGTTCATCGAGCATTTGCAGGAGCGGGCGGGGGAGGACGAGCCCTTCTTCGCGGGCCTGTCGGTGATTCCACCGCACGACCCCTACCACGCGCCGCCGGAGTGGATGGGACGGCACATCCCTGCGCGGGTGGCATTGCGACCGAACGTGCCGGACATCCCGCGCATCGTGGAGCGGGCGCGCAACGATCTGGCGGGCTACCACGCGATGATCGAGAATCTGGACTGGAACGTGGGGCGGATACGGGCGGCGCTGGAGGAACTGGGGCTGTACGAGAACACGCACGTCCTGTTTTTCTCGGACCACGGCGACATGCACGGCAGCCACGGACAGTTCCGCAAAACCTCGCCATGGGAGGAGTCGTTACGGATTCCCTTCATCATCGGGGGCGGGCCGCACCGCTACCACCACGACTCGGGCTTTCACGAGGTGCCGCTGAACCACGTGGACATCGCGCCGACCTCGCTGGGCCTGTGCGGGCTGGACGCGCCGTCGTGGATGCAGGGGACGGACTACTCGGGCTACCGGCTGCGGGACAAGGCGGTCGGCGAGGTACCGGACAGCGCCTATCTGCAGGCGGTGATTCCTACCGGCTACGCGCACACCATGGACCGGCCCTGGCGCGGGATCGTGACGCGCGACAACTGGAAGTACGTGGCGCTGGAGGGGCAACCCTGGCTGCTCTTCAATCTCAACGAGGACCCTTACGAACAGGCCAACCACGCGCACAACTCGCTCTACCATGCCGAGCGACGGCAGTTGCAGGCGCGTCTGGCGGCATGGATCGACCACACTGGCGACAGCTTCCGCCTGCCCGAACCCTGATTTTGCGGGACTTCTGAACCGAAAAGGCGCGGCAATGTACATCTGAGTGGATACGCGGCTGGCGGAAAGGACGACGGCGCTGGAGACCCTGCTGCAAGCGCGCGGACTGAACAAGCAGTACAAACGGGAAGACGGCTCTCCGCTACAGGCGCTGGCGGACGTCGACCTCACGATCCATCGCGGTGAGATTTACAGCCTGCTGGGGCCCAACGGGGCGGGCAAGACCACGTTAATCTCGATCATCAGCGGCCTGCTGGCGCCGGACTCGGGCCAGGTCGTCATTGGCGGGCACGACCTGCAAGACGAGTCGCTGGCGGCGCGCGGCCTGCTGGGCGTGGTGCCACAGGAACTGGCGCTCTACGAGGACCTGTCGGCGCGGCAAAACCTGCGCTTCTTTGGCCGCCTCAGCGGTCTGCGCGGCAATGAACTGGAACAGCGCATTGACGACACCCTGGCGTTTGTCGACCTGACGGAGCGTCAGCGGGAACGCGCGAGTCGCTTCTCGGGCGGCATGAAACGGCGGCTCAACATCGGCATCGGCCTGCTGCACCGGCCGCAACTGGTCTACATGGACGAGCCGACGGTCGGCGTGGACCCGCAGAGTCGGCGGCGCATACTGGATTCGGTGCTGCGCCTGCGCGCCGGGCGGGGCATGACGGTGCTCTACACAACGCACTTGATGGAAGAGGCGCAGGAGATCAGCGACCGCGTGGGCATCATCGATCACGGACGGCTCATCGCCGAGGGCAGGGTCGGCGATCTGGTGCTGCAGGCCGGTGAGCAGGACCGGCTGGAAATCGACCTGGTGGAGGGCAGCCGGCTGGAGACAGGGCTCTTGCAGGAGCTGGAGCGCAATTTGCCTGGCGCGGCGCGGGTGCAGCTGGAGGAGTCAGACGGGCAAGGCCGCCTTGTGGTGAATGCCGACCGCGGCCGGCAGATATTGTCGCCGCTCATCACGGCGCTGGGCGCAGCCGGCCTGGAGGTGCGTTCGGTGACCGTGCAGGAACCCAATCTTGAGACGGTCTTCCTGCAGTTGACCGGCCGCGCCCTGCGGGACTGAGCGCCATGGCCGCCGCAGCGATCCTGATCGCGCGCAAGGACCTGTACCTGCGTTTCAGCAACCGGGCGTCGCTGCTCTTCCTGCTGGCGCTGCCGCTGGGCCTGTCGCTGATCATCACCCTGGTCTTCGGCAACCTGGGCGAGGATGGGCCGGCATCGCTGCGCGATATCCCGCTGGCAATCGTCAACCTGGATGAGGGCACAACGCAGCAGGGCCAGGCGATCAACTTCGGCGCCGGGCTGCTGCAGTTGTTCGACGCCGCCGACCTGGCAGGCGGGGCGGGCGCAGGCGCTGCTGCCTGTCCATTCGCTGCTGCTGCAGAATCGGGTGAGCCCGCCCTCACGCTCAATGAACTCTTTGCAATGCAGGAAGTGCAGGACATGGCTGCCGGTCGCAACATGGTGGAAAGCGGCGAGCTGGCGGTGCTGGTCGTCGTCCCGGCGGATTTCAGCGCCCGCCTGAGTCCGCAGATCGCCCCAGGCGCGACGGCCCTGTACCCGCAGGCGCCGGCCGTCATCGAGGTCTACAGCGACGGCGGCCGCGCGCTGGAAAGCCAGGTCGTGAGCGCTGTGGTCGCCGGCTACAGCGAACGCCTGCTGGCGGGCAACATCGCGCTGGGATCGGCCATCAACGCCCTGATCGCGCAAGAGCCGCTGGCAGCCCTGCGTCTGGCGGCCGCCGGGGAGGACGAGGCGTTCTCCGGGGCGCTGGCCTGCGGTTTCGCGGACCTGGCCGGCGGCGCGGTCACCAGGTTGCAGCAGGCAGGGCCGGCCGACGACAGCGAATTGCGGCAGTCCACACGTCTACTGGCCTTCGTGGGCATGGCCCAGGCGACATTCTTCGCCCTCTTCGCTGCCCAGTTTGGCGTGCTCGGCGTGATCGAGGAGCGTCAGGCCGGCACCTTGCAGCGCATTCTGACGACGGCCACCACGCGCAGCGCCTTCCTCGCCGGCAAGCTGCTGGGCACCTGGGTCACAGCGCTTTTTCAATTGCTGCTGCTGCTGGTCGCGCTGTCCCTTTTCGCCAGCCTGATCGAGGGTCGCCTGTTTTTCCTCTGGAGCGCCAGCCTGCCGGCGCTCTTCGCCATTTTGCTGCCCCTGTCGCTGGCTGTGGCCGGGCTGGGTGTCCTGCTGGTGGCCTTTGTGCAGCGCACTGAGCAGATCGGCGCGATCGGCGCGCTGGTCAACATCGTGCTGGCCATGCTGGGCGGCGCTTACGGTTTCACTGTGCCGGAACCCTGGTCCTCGCTGTCGTTGATCCACTGGGGCGTGGACGGCATGGCGCGCCTGGGCAATGGCGATACGGACGTGGGCCTGCATGCGCTGGCGCTGACGCTGCAGGGGCTGGCGCTCTTCGGCATCGGTCTGTGGTTGTTCCGACGGCGGGTCGAGGTGTAGCCATGCGCAACACTCTGATCATCGCCCGGCTGGATTTGCTGATTTTCCTGCGCAGTCGCAGCAACGTGATTCAGCTGGTGCTGGTCCCTGTCATCCTGACCCTGGTGCTGGGCTTCGCCCTGGGAGGTCGCGCCGGCGAAGCGCTGACCCTGCGCCTCGACATACTCGACGAGGACCGCAGCCCGCGTTCGCGCCAACTGGTGGAAGCGTTGGTGGCGCAGGGTCCGACGCTGCAAGTCTGCCCGGCAGCCGGTGAAGCATGTGCATGGGACGGGGATGACTTGCCCGCCCTGGATTCGGCGCTTGCGCCCTTGCGACGGGGCGATTCAGATGGATTGTTGCAAATTCCGGCGGGCTTCGGCACGCAACTGGCGGCGCAGGAGCGAGTCGTGTTGCCCTTCCATGGCAGGGCGGCCGTCCCGACAGCTGACCCGGTCTGGCAAAGAGTCCAGATTGCCCTGTCGTCGGTCAACGGCGCTGTCGCAGCGGACGCGACGGCGCGCGCCCTGCATGCGGCGTTGGGGCTGAATGAGGAGGGCCTGGCCAATTATCGGGAGGCTGTGCAAGACCTGGCCGATGATGCCTGGTCGGCGCGTCCGGTTCTGGTGAAAGCCTCGGCAAGCGCTGGCGGGCAGGATTCTTCCGACATTCCGGGCGGTTTCGCCCAGTCGGTGCCGGGCATGGCGACCTTCTACGCGCTCTTCAACGTGATGGGCGGCGGCATGGCCGTCATCATGCGCGAGCGGCGCGAAGGCACTCTGGCGCGCATGGCGACCTTGCCCTTGCAGCGACGCGAAATCGTCGCCGGCAAAATCCTGGCGCGCGTCGTGACCGGCATCCTGCAGTTTACGATCATCTTCGCGGTTGGCGTCGCCATCGGCCTGGACCTGGGCAGGGCGCCACTGCCGCTCATCCTGCTGACGCTGCTCTACGTCCTGTGCGTGACGGCGCTGGGCATCGCGCTGGCCGGTCTGATTCGCAACGATGAGCAGGTGGCCCTGCTTTCGGCACTGGTCGCCTTGACCATGGCGGCGCTGGGCGGCGCCTGGTGGCCGCTGTCGCTGGCGCCGCCCTTCATGCAGGTCATCGGAAAACTGACGCCGGTCGCATGGGCGATGGAGGGCTTTCACCAGTTGATCTGGCGCGACGGCGGCCTGCCGCAAGTGCTGCCCTCGCTGGTCGTGCTGGCGTTCTTCTGCGTCGCATTCTTCGCCCTCGGGCTGCGCCTGTTCCGCTACAAATAACGCCATGAGGCTGCGCCGCGTTCTCATCCGCGCGACCCTGCTGTTTTTTCTGCTGTTGATGCCCCTGCGCAGCAGTCTGCCCACTGCCACGCGCTGGAATACGGTCGCCCTGTTGGCGCGCGAGCACAGCTACAACTGGCTCGCCTGGCTGCCGTCGGCGCTGGGCGCGAAGCTGGGTCAGGCGCTGTGGGGCCTGCGTCCCTTTCTGGACGAGGCGGCCGCCAGCCAGTTTCTGCGCGACTACGTCAGGGAGTTGCAGCGTTTGCAGACGCTGGAGGCGCGCATCGCGGCGCTCTACAGCGACGCGGCGCAGTCGGACCCCCTCTCAGCCAGCGCGGAGCTGCGCCGCGAACGGGATGCCCTGCGGCAGCGGCTGCGTGAGCGGCAGAGCCTGGCCGAGAGCGTGCTGGAGGGGCAACTGGCCGCCGTGCTGGTGGACCTGGGTTTCGCTGTGGCGGGTCAGGTGCTGCCGCCCGTGGCGATGCGTCTGACGGCGCTGCCGCAGGTGCTGGTCGTCTCCCCGCGTGACGAGATTCGCTACGAAATCAGCATCGGCCTCGACCCGCTGCCGCTGGACGAGGCGGGTCGCGCTTGAGGGTCAGATAGAGGAGCGCCTGGATGCCTCGGCGCTGGTGCTGCCCATCGGTGGCATCGCGCTCTATCCGGCGATGATTCTGGAGAGCGCCAACATCGCAAGGCTGGCCGATACCTTCGCCCATGAATGGCTGCATCATTACCTCTTCGCCTTCCCCCTGGGCCAGGCCTGGGACCATGACAGCGAGGCGCGCGTCATCAACGAGACGCTCGCCAGTCTGTTTGCCCAGGAAGTCGCAATGCTGTTGTTGCGACGCTACTACCCGGAGCTGGCGCCGGCGGCGGCCAGTCGCCAGCGGGTCAATTTCAGCGGTCAGGGAAGTTTTGACTTCGGCGCGGAGATGGACCGCACGCGGCGCCGGGTGGATGAGTTGCTGGAGCGGGGCGAGGTCGAGGCGGCTGAAGCGTGGATGGAACGACAGCGCCAGCGTTTCGTGGCCAGGGGCTTCGCCATCCGGCGCCTGAACCAGGCCTGGTTCGCCTTTTACGGCGGCTACCAGTCGGAGGTGCAGGGGGCGGGCGGTGAGGACCCGGTCGGGCCGGCGCTGCGTGAATTGCTGGCGCGCAGCGACTCCCTGCACGACTGGGTGGTATCGCTGCGCGGCATCACCACGAGGGCGCAATTGCTGGACCTGGTTGAGAAGAGTTGGCAGCGGGAAGCCTGAATCAGGGAGTCGGGAACTGCCAGTCGCGCAGAATGCCGGCGATGAGCGCAGCCCGTTGCGGCAGGCTGTTGATGATGACGTGCTCGTGCTCGGCGTGCAGGCCGTCGCCCTGGGGGCCGAGACCGTCCAGCGTCGTGATGCCCGCCGCGGCGGTGAAGTTGCCGTCGGAGCCGCCGCCGCTGCCGTCCTCGCGCACGGTCAGGCCCAGCGCCTTGCCGATATTGCGGGCCTGGTTGAAGGCCGCAATCATGACTTCATTGCGCTCCATTGGGCCGCGCCGGTGATGTCGTTTGACGGTCAGGCGGGCGCCAGGCACACGCGGCTGCAGACCAAGAATCGCCTCGTCCACTTCGTCCAGCGCCCGCACGCTCAGGGTGCGGACGTCGACCCGCGCCGTGGCGCGCGGCGGGATGACGTTGGTGGTGATGCCGCCCTCGACCACGGTGACCGAGACCGAGGTGCCGCGCTGCAGGTCGTTCATTTCGTTCAGCACACAAATTTGCTGCGCCATTTCGACGATGGCGTTGATGCCCTGCTCGGGGGCGTTGCCGGCGTGCGAGGCGCGGCCTTCGGCCAGCAATTCGTAGGTGGCCACGCCCTTGCGCCAGGTCTTGAGCGCGCCTTCCTTCGTGGCCGGTTCCATCACCAGCACGAGGCCGCAGTCCCTCGCCGTGTCCATGATCAACTTTTCCGAATAGCGGCTGCCCAGTTCCTCGTCGCTGGTGACCAGCACGCGCAGCGGGCGGCGGGGCAGTTCGCCGCGCTCCACCAGGCCGCGGATGGCCGTCAGCACGATGACGATGCCGCCCTTCATGTCGATCGCGCCGGGGCCGAGGAAACGCCCTTCGTCATCGATGCGCGGCGGTCGTTCAGCCAGGGTGCCCAGGGGCCAGACGGTGTCCGAATGCGTCAGGAACAGGATGGGCGGGCCCGGCGCGTCATTGTGCCAGCTGGCCAGCAACATGTCGCCGACCTTTTCCTGCGGGTGGCGGGCCACGCTGGCGCCAAGGGCTTCAAGGCGCGACTGCAGCAAATGCCCGCAACGGTCCACGGCGGCCTTGTCGGTCGTGGGCGTCTCCAGACGGACCAGTTCTTCCAG
>CAXXWG010000039.1:0-53926 GCA_963667305.2 Aggregatilineales bacterium
CTCGACTGTCATGCGGACTAACTTGGTCTGCGAGAGGCCCCTGAGGTAGTGCTTGCCGGGTGCCGGAATTGACTTCTTCATGCTTGCATTATAGTGTCCAACGGCCCGGTTTTCCAAAAGAACATGGGCGCTCTGAAATATTTTTTGAAACGCGTCTACCTTTGTACAGCGGCAAATCACGCGGGCAAATCGTGGCGACCGGCTATGGCGGGCGTCAGGCGAGCGCGTACCAGAGATGTCCGGGCTGAGCACCTGCCAGATTCGACTCTTCCAACCGGACGTCAACCGCGCCAGGCAAATCCATCCTGTGTTTGTCGCAGGCCGGGGGTTGCGTTAGGCTATCGACGAGGCCAATGAAAGAGGCCCCTGGCATTTCATAAGGCAGGTGCGCCATGTCCTTCATCGACAAAATCGACCCCGAAGTCGTCCACGCCATTTATGAACACCCGCCCGAGCGCTATATCGCCATTGGCGACGATCCTCCCCTGGCGCGTGAGATGACCCTGGAGAGCAACCTCGAAATGCGCGCCGGCCTCCCGCCCACCGACGTGACGATCGAGGAACTCACGATTCCCGGGCAGGACTGCGATGTTCCCCTTGCGATTTACCAGCCGCCTGGTCCCGCGCCGCGCGGGGGGTTGCTCTGGCTGCATGGCGGCGGCTATATCGTGGGCCTGGCGCGTGATGACGCGCGTTGCATCGAGATCGCCGAAGTTGTCGGCTGCACGGTGGTCTCGGTCGATTATCGTCTTGCGCCCGAAGCGACCTACAGGGAAAGCATCGCCGACAGTTTTGCGGCGCTAAACTGGATGGTCGAGAAATGCCGACGATTTGGGAATCGATACGGCGCGCGTCGCCATCGGCGGCGGGAGCGCGGGCGGCGGCCTGAGCGCCGGTCTGGCGCTCTACAACCGCGACCACAAGGGGCCGGCGCTCGCTTGCCAGATGTTGATCTATCCCATGATCGACGACACGCATGACACGCCTTCCGGACATGCGGATACCTGTCCGACCGTCTGGCATCGGGAGGTGTCTTTCAAGGCCTGGAAAATGTACCTGGGCGATGAATATGGCAGGGACGAGGTCTCGCCCTATGCGGCGGCCTCGCGCGCAAAGGACCTGACGGGACTGCCGCCCCGCCCTGGTAACCGTTGGCACCCTGGACCTGTTCCGGGATGAGAACATTGACTACGCGCAACGATTGATGGCCGCCGGCGTTCCGACTGACCTGCTCGTGTATGATGGACTGTTCCACGGCGTGGAGATGCTGGTACCGGACGCAGCGGCCAGCAAACGAATGAGAACGGGTTATCTTTCAGGGCCTGAAGCGCGCAATTGGCTGAACTTTCGCTTTTCGAATCGCTCGCAAGAATTTAAACGTCCCTGCATTGAGGTGAGACAAACGACATGAAAACTGGCGCAGTGTTCCCCCAAACCGAGAGCGGCACGGACGTGGCCGCCCTGCGAAACTATGTTCAGACGGTCGAAGCCATGGGCTGCGACTATCTGCTTTGCTTTGACCACGTGCTGGGGCACCGACCGGCCGATCCGGCGGCCTGGCCCGGCCCCTATACCGACCAGCACTCCTTCCACGAAATCCTGACCTTCTTCGCATGGGCCGCCGCCATCACGGAGCGAATCGAGTTATTCAGCGGCATCGTGATTCTGCCGCAGCGCCAGGCGCAACTGGTCGCCAAGCAGGCCGCCGAAATCGACATCCTCTCAGGCGGGCGTTTGCAGCTGGGCATCGGCATCGGCTGGAACCAGGTCGAGCTGGAGGGCATGGGCATGAATTTCCGCGACCGCGGCCGCCGCGCCGAGGAGCAGATCCGGCTCATGCGCGCCCTGTGGAGCGACGAACTGGTCGACTTCGACGGGCAGTACCACCAGTTGCGGCAGACCGGCATCAACCCCTTGCCCGTGCAGCGTCCGATTCCGCTGTGGATCGGTGGCTATGCCGACGTGGTGCTGCGCCGCGCGGCGCGTCTGGCGGACGGCATGTTGCCCGGCTCCGACCTGACGGAGGGCCGCTCGCGCGTGCCGCGTTTGCGCCAGTACCTGGCGGACGAAGGGCGCGACCCCGACAACTTCGGCATCAACGTCTGGCTCAACGCCGGTGAAATCGAGCGGGCGCAATGGGGCGATTTTGTGGGCGAGTGGCGCGAACTGGGCGCGACCCACATCGCGCTGGACACCATGAACGCCGGCTGCGAGTCGCTTTCGGAGCATCTGGCGCTGGTCGAAAGCTTTGTGAGCGAATTCGGGAGCGCCTGAACGCGATGGGCGACGGGGTCCTGGCGCGGCTGTCCATCGATACCGACCTCGCCACGCAGATCCTCTGCGGCTTCATCCACGACCAGACGCAGAAGGCGGGCCTGCCGCGGGCCGTCATCGCGCTGTCCGGCGGCATCGACTCGGCGCTTTCGGCGGCGTTGGCCGCCCGCGCCCTGGGGGCGGAGAACCTGCTGGCCATCCGCATGCCCTGGCGCGATTCCGCGCCCAACAGCCTGGCGGACGCCGACCTGCTGATCGAGGCCCTCGGCCTGCCGGCGCTGACCGTCGAGATCACAGAGATGGTGCTGCCGCTCTTCGAACGCTTCCCGCAGATGGACCGGCGCCGTCGCGGCAACATCATGGCGCGCCAGCGTATGATCGTGTCCTACGATCAGTCGGTCGCCTGGGGCGGCCTGGTGATGGGCACCAGCAACAAGACCGAATTTCTGCTGGGCTATTCCACCATCTATGGCGACAGCGGCGTCGCCCTGCAACCGATCGCCGACCTTTACAAGGCGCAGGTGCGGCAGCTGGCGGCGGCGCTGGACGTACCGCAATCGATCCTCGACAAGGCGCCCTCGGCCGATCTCTGGGAAGGGCAGACCGACGAGGAGGAGCTGGGCTTCACCTACGAGCAGGTCGACCAGGTGCTCTACCTGCTGGTGGACGAGCGCTACGTGGTGGACGAGGTGGTCGAGGAGGGCTTCGAACGCAATTTCGTCGAGGATGTCTGGCGCCGCGTCAAGGCCAACCATTACAAGCGCACCATGCCCAATATCGCGCGGCTCAGCAACCGCGCCCTCGGCCACGATTTCCTCTACCTGCGCGACTGGGTGGGCTGACCCGACGACTCTGTAATAAATTATGAAGGCCCTGTCCGCTCCAGCGGTCTTTGCCGCGCCCGGCGCACTGCGTTAATATAAGATAAATGTGAGTCTCCGGGGCCATGACGTTAGATGATGTTACACAAGTCTGCCGGCAAGTTTGTGTCTGGCGCTGCCATCGCCATCTTGTTGTTGCTGCCGGCCGGCGCGACCGGGGCGCAGGCGACGCCAGTTCCAACACAACTGCCGACGGAAAACTGCGGCCTGCCGGCTACGGGGAACATCACCGCGTCGGTTATCTACAACCTCAGCGAGGACTGCACCCAGACTAACGCGCTCCATATCGGGAACAACGCCGTAAGAAATGACATCACGGTGACCGTCAACGGTAACGGCCACCGCATCATCGCCGACGGACACCGGGCCTTTTTCCTCCAGGGCCACAGCGACTCCAGCATCACCCTGAACCTGAATCAGGTCACTCTGGACGGCAATCGAAATACCACAAAAGACAGTGGGTCGATGATCTATGTGGCGGATTATTCGACGCTCAATGCCAGCAACACGACTTTCACGCGCTCTCATTTGTCGGGGTCAGTGGCGCGCTTTGACCACTCCAGCAGTGCACCGGCCAGTTCCGTTTCCGGCAGCTTCACCAAAGTCCTGTTCGAAGACAACTCGGCCTCCAGCTCATCACGCAGTCGCATTGTAGCCAGCGCGCTGCTGGTCGATAAGGGCATCAGCGTCACGCTCAACGGGGCGGTCTTTCGCAGCAACGCGAGCGGCCCGGCGGTTGTGACCGTATTGAACGGGAGCACGGTCACTTTCAGCGGCTGCCTGTCCTTCAGCGGCAATTACCCGGAGCACGTCTACAACAGCAGTAGCACGGTCAATGGCTTGACGGGGCGGCCCGCCTGCAGCGGCGCCATTGGCAACAATGGCACAGCGCAACTCGCCGCGCCGGCGATCACGGCCTGCGGTATGCCGGCAACCGGACCGGTCGACAGTTCTGCCATCTGGACGCTTGGCCGGACCTGCAACTTGATGAATCATCTGATCATCGCGCCGGGACTGACCGTGCGCATCAAAGGCAATGGCCATGAGATTCGAAGCGCGGGCACCCTGACCATTCTTGTTTCACGGCGCTCGACGCTGGAACTGGAGGACCTGACCCTGCGCAGGGTGCGTATCTTCAATTACGGTCAGGTCAACACCCGGCGCGTAACGGTCACTGAATCGGACCAGCGGGGATTGGTTAATTATGGCAGCATGACGCTGGAGGATACCCTGCTGGAGAATAACTCCACCTCCAGTCGATTCCTGGGCAGCGCGCTGATGTCCTCGAACTCATACTGTTGTGGCGGCAGCGTCACCGCGACGAACACCATCATTCGCAACAGCCGGGGAGCCAGGGGCGCAATTTCCAGCGCCAGCGACATGCTGACGACCCTTAACGGCTGCCTCACTCTGACGAACAACCTGGATCGTGACGACGCCGGCGTCGATTACCACCCCGACGATTTCGCCGCCGGGCGCATTATCGACAACAGCGCCGGCGTAATCTGCGACCCGGCGCTGATCGGCGCGCCCGACCCGCCTCCTCCGGATGGCGGATGGCAATGGGGTGACGACGGTACCAGGTACGAGCCTGAATGTCCGGTCATCTGGCCCAATCTGCATGACGCGACGCCGGTGGCCGTTTATCTATGCAATGGCAGATGGCACATCTACGCTATCATCTCTGACCGCAAGGGTGAACGCATCCTGGAGCTGTCAGTTCCCGACAACTCCGGTTTGACGGCCGCGCCGGTCGGGCAGTATTACCTGCGGAACCCGTCCAGCGGCAAGCCCGTGGTGGTCACCTGGCTGCCACAGACGCAGCAACTGGAGATCAGCACCTTTTACGCGGATGATCCCCCTCACCAGGTGAACAAACCCTACGTCATCCGCATTAACCGGGACCATACGGTCGAGATTGTGGCGTGGTAGGTCACGGCGCGCCCGGCCACGACTTCCCTTGCCTGCGCGACCAGGGGGTGAGGGCGCCCCACTGACCGCTTCGTCTGGCAGTTTCGTAAGAACTGTGCCAGAAATCCATAAGATGAGACCATTGTATTGAATCTGCCGTCGCATTTTGCTACGATGCGCGCAGCGTATCTGGCACTCTGCGTTGAGAGTGCCAACAGAGACAGTCAATGGAGGGAGTTCATGAGCATCAATCTTCGTCCCCTGGGCGACCGCCTGCTGATCGAACCGGTCGAGCAGGAGGAGACCTTTGCCGGCGGGCAGCTGGTGCTGCCGGAGACGGCCAAGGAAAAACCGCAACAGGGCAAGGTACTGGCAGCGGGCGCTGGCATGCGCGATGACGACGGCAAGCGCGTCCCGATGGACGTGGCGGTGGACGACCTGGTGTTGTTCGCCAAGTATGCCGGCACTGAAATCAAGCTGGACGGGCAGAAGCTGCTCATCATGAAGGAAAGCGACATCCTGGGCGTGCTCGAGGACTGAGCCGGCCCCGACCAATCAACGACCTGTTGCAAAAATCTGGAGAGAAGCGAAATGGCAAAACAGCTGGTATTCGAGGAGAACGCCCGCGCCAGTCTGAAGCGCGGCGTGGACAAGCTGGCCGACGCCGTCAGCACCACCCTGGGGCCCAAGGGCCGCAACGTGGCGCTGGACAAGAAGTTCGGCGCGCCGACCGTGACCCACGACGGCGTCACGGTGGCCAAGGAAATCGAACTGGAAGACCCCTACGAGAACATGGGCGCGCAGCTGCTCAAGGAAGCCGCCACCAAGACCAACGACATCGCCGGTGATGGCACCACCACCGCCACCGTGCTGGCCCAGGCCATCGTCACCGAAGGCCTGCGCAACGTGGCCGCCGGCGCCAACCCGATGCTGCTCAAGCGCGGTATCGAGGCCGCCACCGAGGCCGTCGCCAACAACATTCGCGATCAGGCCACGCCGATCGCCACCCGCGATGAAATCGCCAACGTCGCCAGCACTTCCGCCCAGGACTCCGAAATCGGCGACCTGATTGCCGAGGTGATGGACAAGGTCGGCAAGGACGGCGTGGTCACGGTCGAGGAAAGTCGCGGTCTGGAGTTCGAGACCGAGTACGTCGAGGGTATGCAGTTCGACCGTGGCTACATCAGCCCCTACTTCATCAGCAACCCGGACGCGATGGAAGCCAACATTGAGGAACCCTACATCCTCATTCACGACAAGAAAATCAGCGCGGCCCAGGACGTCGTCCCGCTGCTGGAGAAGATCGTCCAGCTGGGCAAGCGCGACCTGGTCGTGATCGCCGAGGACGTCGACGGCGAGGCCCTGGCCACGCTGGTGCTTAACAAGCTGCGCGGCATGCTCAACGTGCTGGCCGTCAAGGCGCCCGGCTTCGGCGACCGCCGCAAGGCCATGTTGCAGGATATCGCCGTCCTCACCGGCGGCACCGTCATCAGCGAGGAGACCGGCCGCAAGCTGGACAGCGCCACCCTGGAAGACCTGGGGCGCGCGTCCCGCGTCGTCAGCGGCAAGGACGACACCACCATCATCGACGGCGCCGGCGAGCAGGCCAACATCCGCGGCCGCATTGAGGAAATCCGCCGCGAGATCGACAACAGCAGCAGCGACTACGATCGCGAGAAGCTGCAGGAGCGTCTGGCCAAGTTGAGCGGCGGCGTGGCCGTCATTCGCGTCGGCGCGGCGACCGAGACCGAACTGAAGGAAAAGAAGCACCGCGTCGAGGACGCCCTGAGCGCGACGCGCGCGGCCGTTGAGGAGGGCATCGTGCCCGGCGGCGGCGTGACGCTCATCAATGCCGTCGGCGCGCTTGACAGCGTCGAGCTGGACTCCATCAGTGACGTGAACACCGGTGTGGCCATCATGCGCAAGGCGCTTGAGATGCCGATGCGCAAGATCGCCGCCAACGCCGGTGACGATGGCGCCGTCATTATCGAGAACGTGCGTCGTCAGCAGCGGGAGAGCAAAAACCCGCGTCTGGGCTACAACGTCATGAGCGGCGAATACGTCGACACCATCGAGGCCGGCTTCCCCGACCCCGCCAAGGTTACCCGTGGCGCGGTCGAGAACGCGGCATCCATCGCTGCCATGATCCTGACGACCGAGGCCCTTGTCACCGACCTGCCGGAGGAGAATCCTCCCCCGATGCCGGGCGGCGATCCGAGCATGGGCGGCATGATGTAAATGCGGTTGGGGGCGCGTCTGCGGGCGCGCCCTCACCCCAAACCCTTTCCCGCTGAGTCGCGGGAGCCCTTCCCTCAGGGAGAAGGGTTTTTGTTTAATGTGCAAGCAATTGGCCTGGTTAACAGCGACCTGCCGGAGGAGAATCCTCCCCCGATGCCGGGCGGCGACCCGGGCATGGGCGGCATGATGTAAATGCGGGTGGGGGCTTGCCCTCACCCCAGGCCCTTTCCCGCTCGGCCGCGGAGCCCTTCCCTCAGGGAGAGGGGTTTCTGTTTAAATGCGGGCTTGCAGGTTACCGCGACTGGCCGGAATTAGGTCAACTGGTCTGGAGTTCGAACCGAATTACTCTTGTCCTGACTTTCGGGAGGGATGTCCCTCTCTTACAGATCGTCGCGAGCTTTCCGGAGACAAGGTTGTGCCTGAAGTGTACGTCTCCCCCTCTCCCGTCGGGAGAGGGGGTCGGGGGGTGAGGGCGGCCTGATGCAGATTCGAGCGGGTGGCGCGTCTGCGGGCGCGCCCTCGCTCCAAACCTCCCTCAGGGAAGGGGTTGGGGGTGAGGACGGCACACAACAGGAAATTGACCTTACATTGTCAATTCCGGTGTCGATGGGTGTAAAGTCTGCCAGTTGGCAATGATGAGGGAGTCCCGGTTTTGCCCATCGAAACCCTGCTGCAACGCCTTGTGCAGGAACTGGTCGACGACAACACCCTTGCCATCGGCCTGACCGGCAGCCACGCCCGCGGCGACGCCAACGCCCACAGCGACATCGACCTGTGGCATTTTGTAAAAGAATTGCCGCAGGACCCGCGCGCCGCCTACACGCTGCGCATGGACGAGGGCTGGCTGGTCAGCGTTTCCCTCCGCCGGCTGGCCGACGAGGCGGCCCTGATGCACGCGCCGCGGACGGCCATCGCGGTCCTGCCCGGCTTTCGCCAGATGCGCGTTTTGCATGACCCGCAGGGCGAACTGGCGCGCGTGACCGGAGAGGCCCGCAACTTCCCCTGGGACTCGCTGCGCGCGGCCGCCGCCGACCAGGCCAGTTACGAACTCTGCGGCAACGCCGAGGAAGTCGGCAAGCTGCTCGCCGCGCTGGAACAGGACGACGACGAGATGGCGCTGTTCTGGTTGCACGCCATGATTTTCGGCCTGCTGAACGCCACGACCCTGGGTCTGGGGCTGCCGGTGGAGACCGAAAACCGCCAGGTTCAGCAGTTGCAGGCGGCCGTCGGCGTGGACAGCGCCTGGAGTCGGGCCTTGCGCGCGGCGCTGGGGATTCCGCCGGCCCCTGCCGCGCCCACGCGTTCGCTCCGGTCTGCGCCTGTACCGCGAGACCGCCGCGTTGCTGGAAACGCAGTTACGGCCGGATGATCAGGCGGTCGTAGACGCGACCCTGCGACGCATCGAGATGGCCCTTAACTGATTTCGCGTTCCTCGCGCTTCGCGCCGAGGGAGGCCCGCTCGCTTTCGACGATCTCCGGTTCCAGGCGGGTGAAGAGGGCTTTGGGTTCGCGCAGCGCCTGGCCGGGCGCAAGCTCGCTGGTAGACCAGCGACCGATGGCGCCTTCAGGGTCGTAGCACAAGGCCTCATGGGAACGCGTCGCTTCCTGGTAGTCGCGGATCTCCAGCGCGCCGAAGAGCCGGCCCTCGTAACCCAGCATTTCGTGCAGCTCCTGGGCGCTGAAGGGCAGGAAGGGCGCCAGCAGGATTTTCAGGCTGTCGATGACGCGCAGGGTGGCGTAGACGCTGGCGGCGGCGTCCTCGCGGTCCGCGCGAATGCGAATCCAGGGCTCGCGCTCGCTGAGGTGGGCGTTGGCGGCGCGCACGATCTCCATCGCGGCCTGCAGCGCGTCGCGCAGGCGCACCTGCTCCAGCAGCGCGCCGACCTCTTCAAAGCCGGCTTCGGCGCGCGCGATGATGTCGCGATCGCTGTCGCTCAGCTCGCCCGGTTGCGGCACCTGACCCTCGAAGTTGCGCCAGGCGAAGTTGAGCGCGCGATTGACGAGGTTGCCCCAGGCGGCCACCAGTTCGTTGTTGACGCGCGCCAGAAAGCCTTCCCAGGCGAAGTCCGAGTCATGCGTTTCGGGAAAGGTCATGGCGACGTAGTAGCGGATGGCATCGGCCTGGTAGCGCTCGAGGATGTCGGGCAGCCAGATGGCCCAGTTGCGGCTGGTGGAAAACTGGCGTCCCTCGATGTTCATGAACTCGTTGGCGGGGACGTCCCAGGGCAGGGTGAGCGAGGACTCGGCATCGTGGTAGAGGCCGCTGATGCCCATCAGTTCCGCCGGCCAGATGATGGTGTGAAAGGGGATGTTGTCCTTGCCGAGGAAGTTGTAGATTTTCGCGTCCGGGTTGTACCACCAGTTTTTCCAGGCGTCGGGCCGGCCGCTGTTGTGGGCCCATTCGACGCTGGCGCTGAAGTAGCCGATGATGTTCTCGAACCAGACGTAGAAACGCTTGCCGTCCCAGCCCTCCAGCGGCACGGGGATGCCCCAGTCCAGGTCCCGCGTGATGGGGCGGCCGCGCAGGCCCTCCTTCACGCCGCGGCGGATCATGTTGCGCGTAAACTGCATGACGTTGGCGCGCCAGTGACTTTCGTGCCCGTCCAGCCAGGCCAGCAGCGGCTCGGCAAAGCGGCTGAGGTCGATGAAATAGTGCTCCGACTCGCGGATGACGAGCTTGTCGTCCGGCGCGTTCTTGCTGCGCGGATTGATCAGTTGGGTGGCGTCGATGAGGTTGCCGCATTCGTCGCACTGGTCGCCGCGGGCGTTGTCGTAGCCGCAGAAATAGCATTCGCCCTCGACGTAGCGGTCGGGCAAAAAGCGTTTTTCCCTCTCGCTGTACAGCAGTTGCTGGGTCTCTCTGTAGAGGCAACCGTTCTCGCGCAGCAGCAGGAAAACGTCCTGGGCGATGCGGTGGTGGCTTTCGGTGTCGGTATGGGTGAAGAGGTCGTAGCTGATGCCCATCTTCCGCTGTGTGAGCAGAAAGCGGCGATGGTAGTGCTCGAAGACCTCGACGGCCGAAATGCCGCGCGCGTCGGCTTCGAGGGTGATGGGCGTGCCGTGCGTGTCGGAGCCGGAGACCATGAGCACGTGGTTGCCGCGCAGGCGGTGATAGCGGGCGAAGATATCGGCCGGCAGGAAGTTGCCGGCGGCGTGGCCCACGTGCAGGTCGCCGTTGGAATAAGGCCAGGCGACGGACACGTGGATGTATTGCGGCTGGTGGCTCATGGATGCTCCTTTCAGACCCGCGCCATGATAGCACAGTCAATTGCCCGATTTTGAACCGATTGAACGGCTGGCGACATCGTGGCTTTCGGAGACAAACAGATCGTCCTGCGCCACGGCGATGCGTGACAGGCGCTTCCCTGGGCCCGGTACAATTGGAGTCAGGGTTTGCCGGGTAAGCAGCCATGGACTACGGAGATCCGACCTCGAAGGAACAACGCGGACTTGACCCGGGGGCGTTCATGGGTGGTGGCCCGCCGCGTTCTGTCAGTTCCCGCAAACAGCTACGTTGCTGTCTCGTGGGTCTGGCAATTGTGCTGGCAGTGCCAGTTGGCTGGGTCATCTGCAATTTCCTGAACTTCTTGTGACAGGAATATCACCCAAGTCCGTTGGGGCAGGCATTTGCCCAGGTTGAAACTGACCTGACCCGTCGCTATACTGCGACGCAAACGGGGCAGGGGAACGGGGCCTGAGATGCGCGTAAGCGTGAGGCAGGAAAATCTGGCGCGGGGGCTGGGAATCGTTGGGCGCGCGGTGGAAAGTCGGCCGACGCTGCCGGTGCTGGCCAACATTCTGTTGCGCAGCGGCGAGGAGGGCGACGCCCGTCTGCGGCTCTCGGCCATGAACATGAGCAGCGGCCTCAGCATCTCCTGCTGGATCGGCGCCCAGGTGGGCGAGACCGGCGCGATCACATTGCCGCGCAACACCCTGACCGACCTGGTCAACAACCTCTCGCCCGAACGCGTCGACCTCAACCTGGAGGAATCGACGCGCAGTGTGACCGTGCGCTGCGGCGCCAACGTCTCGACCCTGCGCGGCATCGACGCCGGCGAGTTTCCGCTGCTGCCCGAAAGCAACGGCAGCGACGAGGTGTCCGTGCCCGCGGAGATGCTGCGCGACATGATCCGTCAGACGGTCTTCGCCACCGCGCGCGAGGACAACCGGCCGGTACTGACCGGCGTCTTCACCGAGTTCAAGGACAACACCCTGACCCTGGCCGCCGCCGACGGCTATCGCCTGGCGGTGCGCACCGGTGAACTGGAGCAGACCTTTGAGGAGCCGCGCAGCATGGTCATCCCGGGCCGCGCGCTGGACGAGGTGGCGCGCATCATCAGCGACGCCGACGACGAGGTGCGCATCACCTTCCCCGGCGAGCGCGACATCGTCCTCTTCCACCTCAACAACGTGCTGGTCTCCTCGCAACTGCTGGAAGACCGTTATCCGGATTTCAGCGCCGTCATCCCCAGTGACTTCAGCACCAGCACCGAGGTCTACACCGGCGATTTGCTGCGGGCCTGCAAGCGCGCCGCCATCTTCGCGCGCGACGCCAGCGGCAGCGCCCGCGTACTGGTGCGTCCGGCCGACAACCCCAGCGACCCGGGCGAGGTCGTCATTGCCGGCAAGAGCAACGAACGCGGCGACAACACCGACATGGTCGACGCCCACGTCGAGGGCGGCGAGCTGGACATCTCGCTCAACGTGGACTATCTGATCGACGTGCTCAACGTCATCTCCGACGAACGCGTCCTGCTGCAGAGCAGCGGTCCGCCAGGGCCGGGCGTTCTGAAGCCCAAGGACCGCGACGATTTCATCCACGTCATCATGCCCATGGCGCGCACCGGCTGAGCGCCGGGCCGCGACCAGGGGTTTCCACAGCGCAATTCGGATTTAGCGCGCCCAGGGATAGTCGCCGGGCGGGTGTTTGAGCAGTTCCTCCTCGATGAGGTCCGCGCCGAGGCCGGGCCGCTGCGGCAGTTGCAGGTGGCCGTCGCGAATCTGCAGCGGGTGACTGAGCAGGTCATCGCGCCAGGGCGCGTCGTCGACGTCGATTTCCATAATGAAAAAGTTGGGCAGGGTGGCGCATACGTTGGCCGCGATCAGGGTGGCCAGGGGACTGTGGCAGTTGTGCGGCGCGAAGAGCGTGTCGTGGGCGTGGGCGAGGTCGGCCAGTTTCTTGCCCATGGTGATGCCGTTCCAGCTGAGGTCGGGCATGATGATGTCCTGGGCGCGGCGCTGCAGGAAGGGCAGGAAGCCCTGCTGGCCGTAAAGGCTTTCGCCGGTGCAGATCGGCGTGCGCGTCGAGTTGCGGATGACCTGCAGGGCGTCGGCGTCGAAGGTCTCGACTTCCAGCCACATTAACGCGTAAGGCTCCAGCGCCCGCGCCAGCTTGATGGCGCCGCCGAGGCGAAACCAGAAGGCCACGTCCAGCGCGATATCGACGTCCGGCCCCAACGTTTCGCGCAAGGTCCCGATGATCGCCCCGGCGCTGCGCAGCATCGGCGCGGAGGCGTCGCCGGTCGTGTTGCGAAAGTGCGCCGGCCCGTCGCCGGCGTCCGGCAAATCGCGCAGGGCCATCAGGTTGGTCTTGACGGCCGTGTAGCCTCGTTCCAGCACCTCTTCGGCCAGGCGCCGCAGGTCGTCAGTGGTCTGGCAGGGCGGCAGGCCCAGCAGGTCGGCGTGGCTGTGGCGCGTGGAGCCGCAATGCGACCAGTAAAGGCGCAGTTCGTCGCGCAGCTTGCCGCCCAGCAGTTGCCAGACGGGCGCGTTCAGGGCCTTGCCGCGGATGTCCCACAGGGCGGAGTCGATGCCGGCCATGGCCTTCCAGGCGATGCCGCCGCTGTGACGGGTGGAGGCCGCCGCCAGGTCCCACCAGATGGACTCCACCTGCATCGGGTCGCGGCCGATGATGAAATCGGCCAGTTGGGCGACGGTGGCCGTCACCGGGCCCGGCGCGCCCCAGTCCGTGCAGTCGCCCCAGCCGATCAGGCCGGGCTCGCTGGTCTCGATTTTGACGAAGGTCCAGGGCCGGAAGCCGCCGTCAACGATGAAGGTGCGCACTTTGGTGATCTTCATACGGTCTCCCTGCGACGCAGACTGAAGACGAAGGCCGGCAGCCACAGGAGCCAGGCGGCCGCGCCGACGATCAGGGCGCCTGGCAACCATACAGGCCGGTAACGAAGGGTCAATGCACTGGTTCCCTCGGGAACGGGGATGGCGCGGAACATGAGGTTGGCGCGCTGCATGGGTGCAGGCTGGCCGTCAAGCGTGGCCAGCCAGCCAGGATACCAGGCGTCGCTGATCACCAGCCAGGCCGATGCCGCGCTGTCCACCGTCAGGTCGATTTCTGTGGCCGTGTAACGCGTGACGCGTACCGTGCCGGGCAGCCCTGCGTCTGTCGGCGTTGCTGTTTCGGGCCGTTGCGGCGCCGTTGCGTGGACCAACACGCTGCGGGCCGGGTCGAAGTCCGCCGCCCGCATGCGCTGCAGCGCCGCCTCATCATCGGGCTCGTAAATCGCCGCGGGCACGAGAAAGGCGCGCGGCAAGACGTCGTCGCTGGCGTAGACCTTGACGTCCCGCGCAAGCAGTCGGCGCCAGGGGTCAGGCGTGAGCTGGCGGAAGTCAAGGCTGTTCGTGTCGACCAGGCTGGCTGCGACGATTCCGCCCGCGACCTCGCTGCGCAATTCGATGCCTTGCGGCGCCATGGCTGCATCGGCCTGCAGCCGCAGGTGCAACAAATCGTAGACCGGGACCGGCTCGCTGACGATTGCGAGCGGCAATCGTTGGCCGTCGCCATCGACAAAGAGCGCTTCGGGCGTGACGCCCGACTCAACCAGCAGGTCCAGCGCGTCCGCCGTAAAGCCATCCGGGTTGGCGGCGCGCAGGGTAGCGTTCAAGCCGCCCAACTGCGCCAGTTGGGTGTCGAAGCGCACGTGCTCGTGCCACAGTTCCTGGGTGCGGTCGGCGATGAGGTAACGCAGGTTGGCCAGGCGCAGCCAGCGCCTGTCCGGCACACATACGCGGCGGCAGACTTCCTGAATCTTGCCCAGCGACAAGTGCAAACGTCCGTCGGGGTGCGGGTCATCGGCCAGCAATTGACTGAAGGTCGCATACCAGCGGGTCGGCAACAGACCGCCACCGAAGCCGTCCACGCCCGGCAGGCCGCGCCCCGGCGCCAGATTCGGCGTCAGAATCTCCTGGCGCTTGAGCGCCACCAGATGCCAGCGGGCCGCCAGCGGCGACAGTCCCAGGTCTGCGTGGCGGGCTTCCTGCGCCCCCTGGTCCGCCGTCTCAAACAGCAACTCGCTGACCGTGAGGAAGCGCTCCGGCGGCACCAGGTCTTCGTTCCAGGCGCGTAACTGGCGCACAGTGGATCGCTCTTCGCTCCAGGCGTCGGCCGGCACCAAATGATTGAAGGGCAGATTGCGGCCCGCCAGGTAGAGCTCGGCGCCCAGGGCGACGAGAATTAGCAATCCACCGCGGGCCGGGCCCGGGCGGGGCAGGGCGCGCAGCAGGAACAACAGCGCAAACAGCGCCAGCGCCCAGGCCAGCCAGGTGCGGGTCGTGGGCGCGGCCGGGCTGATCATTGCGTCGGGATCGTGGACAACGAGGGGACTGGCGAGCATCAGGGCCAGCAGGACAAGCCCGACGGCAGCGATCTGCCTGGCGCGCGGTCGCCATGCCTGACGCGTCAGGGCCTGCAGGGCGATGCCGCCCAGCATGGCGCTGCCCGTCGCAAACAAGAGCAGCCAGCGCGCCGGCACGCGAAAGAGGTTGAAGCCGGGCAAACGCGCCAGCAGGTACCAGAGGGGGTTGAACTCGCCGAGCGCCAGCAGCAGACCGACCAGCGCCAGCGCGGCCCACAGCGTTCGCTCGCGCTGAAGTCCCGTCTGACGGGGCAGGAACAGGGCCAGCAGCGCCAGCCCCAGACCGATGACGCCGCTGTAAGCCACGAATTCGCCGAAGAGCAGGCCGTCAAATCCAGGCAGCAGTCCGCGCGCGGCCACCAGCGGATTGAAGGAAAAGGCCAGCACTTCGTCGGGCGAGAGGCCGCCGCTGCGTTGCGACTGCCCGCTGAGTTCAAGCGTCGGCAGCAACTGGGGCAGGGTCAGCAACAACGCCAGGACCAGGGCGGGCAGCAGCAGCAGGAGGGCGCGCAGAACCCGACGTAGACGGTCGGACGCCGCCGGCAGACCGGCATGGGTGGCAGCCGTCAATGCCAGAGCGGCCACGCTGATGAAGGTCGTCTGTGTATGCCCGCTGAGGAACTGCAGCGCCAGGCCCGCCGCCAGCAGCAGCAGACAGGAGCGGCTGCCCTGCAGGGCGCGCAGCAGCCACAGCAGCAACCAGGGCAGCCAGGCCATGCCCTGCAACTGGTTGATCTGCTCGACGTGGGCGCCGACGAAGCCACCCATGCCGAAGAGCAAGGCCGCGGCCAGCGCCGGCAAGGTATCGAGGCGCCGCCGCGCCAGGCGGTACATGCCGCACAGCGCGAGGAAGACGTGCAGCAACACACTGAGGCGGATACCCTGGGGCGCGTCCAGCGGCAGCAGGGGCCAGTTGAGCGGGTAGAAGCTGCCCGCCTGCGGGTTGGCCAGCAGGGGTACGCCCATGAAGATATCGGGCGACCACAGGGGCAGGTCGCCGGCCATGAAGGCCGCGTTACGCGCGGTCCACAAGGGGTAAAAGTAGTTGAAGGCGTCGCCGCGGCCGAGGATCAGGCCGCTGAAGGCCAGCGGCGCAAAATGCAGCAGCGTCAGCGCCAGCAGCAGCAGCGGGACGCCCGCGGCGCGCAATTGCGGCGAGTGGCGCATCGGCACTCCGGCTTGCGGTAAACTGGGCGCCGAGTCTACAGGCAAGCGACTGTGATGGCGAACGGGAGGCGGAGGCAGCCATGTTGCGCGGGATTTCCCCATTAATTTCACCGGAACTGCTGGACGTGCTGTACCGCATGGGCCATGGCGACGAACTGGTTCTGGCCGACGCCCACTTCCCCGGCGAGTCTGTCGGGCAGCGGGTGCTGCGGGCGGACGGGCTGCGCGTCGCCCCGCTGCTGGACGCCATCCTGCCGCTTTTCGTGCTGGACAGTTACGTGGAAGCGCCGGCGCTGACGATGGAACCCGTGCCTGGCGACGATTTCGACCCCGGAGTCGAGCGCAGCTTCCGGGCCGCCATCGACCGCCACGCGCCGGATACACCGGCCATCGCCCGTCTGGAGCGCTTCGCCTTCTATGAGCGCGCCCGCGCGGCCTACGCGGTGGTGATGACCGGCGAGACCGCCAAATACGGCAACATCATCCTGGCCAAGGGCGTGACGCCGGTGGCCGACTGAAGGGACGGGACATGAAGCGCTTCACGGACAAGGTCGCGGTGGTCACCGGCGGCAGCACGGGCATCGGCCGGGCCTGCGCGCAGGAGTTCGCGGCGGAGGGCGCGGCCGTGGTCATCGCCGACGTCAATGAAGAGCAGGGTGAGGAACTGGCCCTTTCGCTCGTTGCCGAAGGCAGCCAGGCGCTGTTTCAGCACACGGACGTCGCGCAGGAAGAGTCGGTGGCGCGCATGGCAGAGGCGGCCGGCGAGCGTTTTGGCGGCATCGACATCCTGGTCAACAGCGCCGCCATCCAGAGTTACGGCTCGGTGGTCACGACCGACGAGGAAACCTGGGACCGCACCATCGACGTCAACCTGAAAGGCATCTATCTGGCCTCGCGCTTTTGTATTCCGTCGATGGCATTACGCGGCGGCGGGTCGGTGGTCAGCATCGCCTCGGTGCAGGGCATCATGAGCCAGCCGGACGTGGCGGCCTACGCCGCCACCAAGGGCGCCATCATCGCCATGACGCGCACCATGGCGCTGGACCACGCGGGCGCGGGCGTGCGCGTCAACGCCCTGTCGCCCGGTTCGATCGACACCCCCATGCTGCGGCACTCGGCGGAACTGTTCTTCCCGGACGCGGTGGCGGAGACGGTCGAGTCCTGGGGCGATCTGCATCCCCTCGGGCGAGTGGGGCAGCCGCGCGAGATCGCGCGCGTGGTGCTCTTCCTCAGCAGCGACGACGCTTCCTTCATGACCGGCGCCAACGTCGTCGTCGATGGCGGCCTGTCGATCGGCCTGTTCAGCCCCTCGCAGGACTAGCCCTCCGGGCCCGTCCCGCGGGTCTTGCGGCCGAGCAGGACGGTCCCGTCATCCAGGCTGAGCAACCAGTCCGCCAGGGCGTTTGCGGCCAGGTGCAGGCCTTCGGTGGCGCGCGGGTGGCCGTACATGGCCGGCTGCAGGGTGAATTCGCCGGGCCGGTTCTGCCGCTCCAGCAGCAGCAGGGCCAGGTGCTGGTCGATGTTGGCTTCCTTAACGTAGACGTCGAAGAGCAGCGAGCGCTCGCCGAGGAAGACGCGGCTGCAGGTGACGTGCGTCGCGCCGCTGTGCCACTGAAGGGGTTCGAAGCGCGCCCGTATGGCTTCCAGCGATAGCGGGCTCTGCAAGACGACGTGCGGCATGGGCAGCTCCTTCGCGCGCGGCGCGGGCGGCGGCGGCGACTCGTTGCGGCGCCAGACCATAAAATAACAGCAACGCCCTTCCTCGCGCGCGACGCGTTCGTAGCGCGTGACGACGCGACCGGGCAGCGACCCGACCCAGGGCGCGTCCAGGCGGTTGTCGAGGCCGGGCGTGGCGGCCAGCAGCTCATGGCTCATGTCGGCGTAGGCGCGGATGTCGGTGGCGAGGTAGAGGTCGGCGCCGGGGCGCAGGCGATTGACCAGCAAATCGAGCGTATTGCGCTGCATCAGGCGGCGATGGCCGTGGCGCTTGCGAAACCAGGGGTCGGGGAAGTTGACGTGTACTTCGTCGATCGAGGCCGGCGTGAAGAGGAATTGCAGCGCCGTCTCGGCCATGCTGTGGACGAGGCGCAGCTGGCGCAGCTTTTGGCGCTCGACACTGCGTTCGACGCGGGTCAGGCAGCGGTTGGAGATTTCAAGGCCGACCAGGTTGGCTTCGGGTCGCTCCTGCGCCAGATGCAGCAGAAAGTGCCCCTGGCCGAAGCCGATCTCGAGCACCAGCGGGCGTTCGGCGCCGAAGAGCGCCGCCCAGTCCGTCGGCCAGGGCAGGCGGCGGACGTTCAGTCGTTGCAAGCGTCCGGCTCCGACGCGGCGCTCGCGGGCGGCCGCTGCAACAGGCTGAAGCGGTTGGCGGCGTTGTCCCGGCCCGTCGGCGCACCAGCTGGCGATCTCGACCAGACTGCTGGCGTCGACCAGCGCCTGGTGTTCGGCGGCGTCGCAATGGTGGCAATAGCGCAGGGCGTAGGCGCCGCGGCGCCAGTCCAGCAGAAAGTCATTCTTCTCGACCGCGTCGGCCAGGTCCTCCGGCCAGGGGACGATACGCCGGCTGAGCCGCTCGAAATCGGCGAAGCGCCAGGTGACGAAGGTCAGCAGGCCGCCCGGCGCGACGGCCCGCCCCAGCGCGCGCACCAACTCCTGTCGTTGCGCGTAACCGGGGATGTGGTGCAGGAAGCCGAAGCAGACCACCAGGTCGAAAGGGCCGCCAGGCGGCGTCTCGTTGACCAGGTCGCGCGCCAGTAACTGCGCCTGCGGCAGGCGTTCGCGGGCCATTTGCAGCATCTCCGGCGAATAGTCGACGCCGGTGTAGCGTATGGGACCCAGCTGTTCGATCAGGTAGCGGGCGAAACGGCCGTTGCCGCAACCGACGTCGAGCACGCGAGGCTTCGGCGGCAGGGCGGCGACGTGCGGCAACAGGGGCTGCCAGCCGACCCAGGGCTTCGCGCGCGAGCGATCGAACTCTTGTGCCACGTCGCGGTAGAATTGACGGTTGATGGCGGCCAGTCGCTGGCGCATCCCGGTTTCCATACATGGCAGTATAACGCGGAGGAAAACATGGAAATTCTGACATTGCGGAGCATTGGTATCCGTTCGTACCTGCGCACGGCAGCGCCGGCCACGCTGGCGCGGCGCTTCGGCGGTCTGGAGCTGGAGGTCGAGGGCGAGTGGCCGGTTGAAGCGGAAACGGCTGAAGCAAGCGCGTCATGCTGATCATCCGCCGGATTGACGTTCGCTCGTTTCTACGCACGGCGCTACCGGCGCTTGTGCTTGTGGAAGTCCCGCTGTTGCTGCTGACGATGGAGTATGCCTTCCCCTCCTTTATCCCGCTCGAGTGGAAAAAGTACGTTGAAGGAGACGTCTCAAAAACTGTCGACTTCATGCTGTATGTGTCCGCGCTCAACCTGCTGTATGTGGTCGCGGGCATTTTGTTCACGCTGTGGGTCTACAACGCGCTTGCGCGGCACAACGTCGCCTTGTCCCTGATACTACAGCCCGATGGCGGCGCCCTGCGTTTGCGACGCATCGGACCAGGGCGCGCCCTGAAAATCGGCCTGCTGCTGTCCGGCCTCCTGGCCGCGCTTGTATTGTGGCTTACATACATACCCGTCCTGCCCGGGGTCGGGTTGGTGGGACCCTATTTTACGCCTCTGCTGCTGGAACTGAACATGGTTTCGCGTCTGCTCGCGGACTTTGGACAGTTCCGCATTGGGGTTGCGATGATCCTGTCCGGTGGACATCTGGTGCCGAATGCCCTGACCTGGGTGATCCTGTCTTTGGCGTCCGCCCTTGCCGGTGGCGCGCTCTATTGGCTGGGCGCGACGCTGTACAACAGGTTCGTCGGCGAGGGCGGCCAATTTGCCCTGCGCCTGCGGGCCGCGCGGCAGGAGAAGCATGCTGACTCCCTCCCCTTCACGGCGCAACTGAAGGGGATTCATCTGTCGCGCGCGCGGGACGTTTCTTTCCGCGTGGCGCTCTTCCTGCTGCCGATTCTGCTGATGGAAATCATGTGGCGGGGACCGACGCCTGCCATGCTGTTCTCAATCCTCAGGTGGCCGCTGGCGTTGCTGCTATTCAATCGCCTGGCGCCGGGCAGGGGAGGCTTGCTGGTAGAATGCGAACTCATGACGCCGGTGGCTGCATAGAGCAAGATTCAGGGTAAAGTGACCGCATGAGCAGGGAATGCGTCACCATCAAACGCATCGGGCCGTCCTCGGCGCTGAAGGTCGGCACGGCCGTCGGGCTGGTGCTGGGCGTCATCTATGCCCTGCTGGGCAACCTGGTCATCGATGATGCGGCGGAGCGCCTGGCGCTGCTCTGCGCTGTGGTCTTTGGCGGCGCGATCGGTGGCGGTATTTCAGCGCTGGTCGCCGCCTGGGTCTACAACATCGCGCTCAACCTGACCGGCGGCCTGCAGCTGGAGGTCAGCTTTGAGGGGGATGAGGCGGGCAAACACAAGGGCGTGCCGCCCTCCGTCGGCAGCATGATGTCCCACGACGAATGAGCCGCCGACCGCCGCAAACGCTCGAACTGGACGAGGCGCAGCGCGCGCAGTTGCTGCCGCTGCTGCATGAGATCGTCGCGGCGGAGGGACTCTCGCCGAAGCGACTCAACCGCCTGCAGCGGCGTTTCCCCAGGCCGGAGGGCGGTCTCTACAGTCGCAGCGACCTGATTCACGCCTGGCGCGAACTGGCCGGGACCGGAGGGCTGCCGCGCTGCGAGGAACGTGAGGACGTGCTGTTGCGCCTGCGCCGCAAACCGCAGCGCAGCGCTTCCGGCGTGACGCCGGTCAGCATCCTGACGCGGCCGCATCCCTGCCCGGGCGAGTGCATCTTCTGCCCGGCCGACGTGCGCATGCCCAAGAGCTACCTGGCCGACGAGCCTGGCGCGCAGCGGGCCGAGCAAAACGCCTTCGACCCCTACCTGCAGACCTGGACTCGGCTGCAGACCTACTGGCACACCGGTCACCCGACCGACAAGATCGAAGTGATCATCCTCGGCGGCACCTGGTCTTTCTACCCGGAGCACTATCAGGTGTGGTTCATCAAACGCGCATTCGACGCCCTGCACGATTTTGGCCGCGGCATCGACCGGCGGGCGGAGGTGCTGGCGGCGCTGGCAGAGGAGTCGGCGTTGCATCCGGAAGCGCCGCGCGTCAACGCGCAGGTGGACGGGCGGCTGATGCAGCGCAACTACAACCAGGTGGTGGGCGAAGTCTGGCGCGACGAGTTGCAACGCTCGCCGGTCCGCGAGTACGCGAACTGGGAGGAACTGGAGGCGGCGCATCAGGAGAATGAGGCGGCGGCCTGTCGCTGCGTCGGCCTGGTGATCGAGACGCGGCCCGACCACATCAGCGAGGACGAGGTGCTGCGCGTGCGGCGTCTGGGCTGCACCAAGGTGCAGATCGGCATCCAGAGTTTGAATGACGCGGTGCTGGCGGCCAACCGCCGCGGCCACGACGTGGCGGCCACGCGCCGCGCGCTGCGTCTGTTGCGGCGGGCGGGCTTCAAGATCCACGCGCACTGGATGCCCAACCTCCATGGCTCGACGCCGGGTGAGGACGTCACCGACTTTGAGCGGCTCTTCGACGACCTCGACTTCCGCCCCGACGAACTCAAGATTTACCCCTGCTCGCTGATCGAGAGCGCGGAACTGATGCAGCGTTACGAAGACGGCAGCTGGCGGCCCTACACACACGACGAACTGCTGGAGGTGTTGACGGCCTGTCTGCGGCGCACGCCGGAGTACTGCCGCCTGACGCGCGTCATCCGCGACATCCCCTCGACCGACATCGTGGTCGGCAACCAGTTGACCAACTTCCGCCAGATCGCGGAGGAGGAACTGGATCAAGGGGGCGAACGCAGCCGCGACATTCGCGCGCGCGAAATCCGCCAGCGCCAGGTGCGGGCGGAGGAATTGCAACTCGACGAGCAGCGTTACCGCACGTCCTGCAGCGAGGAGGTCTTTCTGCAGGTCATCACGCCGGAGCGCGACATCGCGGCCTTCCTGCGCCTGTCGCTGCCGACCGACGCGCCGCTGACGGCCGAACTGCGCGACGCGGCCATGGTGCGCGAGGTCCACGTCTACGGCCAGTCGCTGCGCCTCGGCGAGGCCGCCGCCGGCAACGCGCAGCATGCCGGCCTGGGCACGCGTCTGCTGGAGCGCGCGGCTGACCTGGCGCGCCAGGCCGGTTACGCGCGTCTGGCCGTCATCTCGGCGACGGGCACGCGCGATTACTATCGCCGGCGCGGCTACGTCGACGGCGGGCTCTACCAGTGGCGCGACCTGGCGCAAGAGGCGGCGGCGACCTGAACGCCCGCTTGCGCTATACTGCGGCGGAATCCGGACCGCCAGCAGGGAGTCGCGTTTGACCCGCCATGCGGCTCCGCCGGAGCCCCCGGACAGCCAGGAAAACCGTCAGGAGAGCGAGCTTGGGGTGGCGCGCGCCACCGGCCTGCTGGCGCTGGGCAACGTCTCCAGCCGCGCGCTGGGCCTTGCGCGCGAGGTCACGCTGGCCAATCTCTTCGGCGCCAGCGCCGCCATCGACGCCTATAACGTGGCCGTCATTGCACCGCGCGCCCTCTACGACCTGCTGATCGCCGGTCACGTCAACAGCGCCATCATTCCGGTACTGAGTGAAGTCGAAGCGCGCGACGGTCGGCGCGAGATGTGGCGTCTCTTCGCGGCGCTGTTCAGCGTGGCGACGGTGCTGCTGGCCCTGCTGGTGCTGCTGCTGGAGCTTTTCGCGCCGCAGGTGGTGTCGCTTTTTGGCGGCGGCGGCCTGTCGCCACAGACCTTCGAACTGGCCACCGCGCTGCTGCGCCTGACGGCGCCGGCGCTGCTCTTCCTCGGCTGGTTCAGTCTTTTCGCCGGCGCGCTGTATGCGCTGCGACTCTTTCTGTGGCCGGCCTTCGCCGGCGCGGTGTTCAACGCGGGCATCGTGCTGACCATGCTGGCGCTGGTGCCGCCGCTGCAGCCGCTTGCCGCTGCAGATGCCGCCGTACCGGCGCTGGCGCGACCGCAGGACGCCATCATGGTGGCGGCGCTGGGCTGGCTGGTCGGCTCGCTGTTGCAGATGGCCCTGCAGTTGCCCGGCCTGTGGCAGGCGCGCCTGCAATTGCAACTGGTCTGGCGGCACCCGGCGCTGCGCCAGATCGCGCGGCTTTACGCGCCGGTGATGTTGTCGCTCTTGCTGGACGCGCTGGTCATTCGCGCCGTCAGCTACAACCTGGCCACGCGCAGCCCCCAGGGGGAGGGCGCGCTGGGCTACATGGCCTGGGCCACCACGCTGACGCAGTTTCCGCAGGGCCTGGTGGCGACGGCCATCAGCCTTGCCATCCTGCCCACGCTGTCGCGCCAGGCGGCCCGCATGACGGACGCGGCGCGCGCGGCCTTCCGCGACACCCTGGGCCTGGGCCTGCGCCTGGTCATCACGCTGATCCTGCCGGCGACGGCGGCGCTCTTCGTGCTGGCCACGCCGGTCATCGTGCTGCTCTTCGAGCATGGCGCCTTCACCGCCGCGGATACGGCGATCACGACGACGGCGCTGCGCCTGTATTTGCCGGGTCTGCCCTTCGCCGCGCTGGACCTGTTGCTGGTCTATGCCTTTTACGCGCGCCAGGATACGCTGACGCCGGCGCTGGTTGGCGCCCTCAGCCTGGTCGTTTACATGCTGGTGGCGGTCTTGCTGTTTCCCACCCTGGGCCTGTTCAGCCTGATGATCGCCGACAGCGTCAAGCACCTCGTACACGCCGCGATCTGCGGGGTCATTCTGGCGCGGCGCGTCGAGGGACTCAGCCGGCAGCGCCTGTGGACCACCTTCGCCCGCTCCGGCCTGGCGTCCCTGCTGACGGGCCTGGTCGTCTGGCTGCTGCTGCCGACGTTGATGCAGCAGGTCGGCTCGGGCAACTTGCTGGCGGAACTGTTGTTGTTGCTACTTGGCGGCGGCGCCTTTGCGCTGGCCTTCGCGCTGCTGGCCTGGGTATTGCGTCTGCAGGAATTGCGCTGGCTGTCGGGCCTGGTGGCGCAACGCATACGGGGAGACGGGGCATGAAAGCACTGTTGCGCTTCTGCGCTGTTGCGGCGCTGCTGATACTGGCGCAGCCTGCATTTGCCGACGACGACGTGGAAGCGGCCTCCTGGGACCTGCTGCGGCCGGCAGTGCTGGCGACGTATCCACACGACCCGGGCTCCTTCACCCAGGGTCTGCTGTGGCATGCGGGCTACCTCTACGAGAGCATCGGCCTTTACGGGCATTCGGCGCTGCGCCAGGTTGAACTGGAGAGCGGGGCGGTGGTGTGGGACGCGGTGAGGGAGCAGGAGCGCGAGATTTCGCTGCGGCATCTGCCGCTATTCGCCGAGGGCCTGGCCCTGGCTGACGGACGACTTTACCAACTGACCTGGCGCGGCGAGATCGCCTTTCATTACAACCTCGATTTCTTCACGGATGCAGAAGCGCTCACTTTCGGCATTCTGCCCTACGAAGGCGAGGGTTGGGGTCTGTGTTATGACGGCGAGGCGCTGGTGATGAGCAACGGCAGCGCCACGCTGGTCCGGCGCGACCCGCAGGACTTCAGCCTGCTGGAGGAGCTCCCGGTCACCCTCGACGGCGCGCCGCTGGGCGAATTCGTTTCTTACGACAAACAGGTGCTGCCGCTTGCCGACATGGAGGAGGGGCAGGTCTACGCGCAGCTGGAACTGCTCAACGAACTGGAGTGCGTGGATGGTCTGATCTACGCCAACGTCTGGCTCAGCGACCTGATTCTGGTCATCGACGGGGCCAGCGGGGACGTGCGTTCGATCATCGACGCCAGCGGCCTGCTGTCGGTAGAGGAGCAGGCGGACGCCGACGTGCTGAACGGCATCGCCTGGTTGCCGCAACGCGAGACTTTTTTGTTGACGGGCAAGTTGTGGCCCACGCTCTTCGAGGTGCAGTTTCTGCCGGCGGACGGCGCAGCAGCGGACGACACGTAAGTCTTTGTTCACATCACGCCGTCATACTGCGGCTGTGGACAAGATCCCCGTGCAGGGAGGTGCAACATGCGAACGCGATTAGTACTCTGTCTGACGCTGCTGCTCGTGCTGGTGACGGGCGTCACGCCGGCGGCGGGTCAGGAGCCGGACAGCAGTTACGCCGGCAGCCCGGACTACCCCGCGCCGACCTTTCCCTACGGCCTGGACTGGTTGAACGTGCCCGCGCCGCTGAACTGGTCGGACCTGCGCGGAAAAATCGTCATTCTCGACTTCTGGACCTACGGTTGCATCAACTGCATCCACATGATCCCGGTGCTGGAGCGGCTGGAGCAGAAGTACGCCGATGAACTGGTCGTGATCGGCGTGCATTCGGCCAAGTTTGAAAATGAGGGACAGACGGAAAACATCCGCCAGATCGTGCAGCGTTACGAGTTGCATCATCCGGTCATCAATGACCATCAGTTCCAGGTCTGGCAACAGTGGCGACCCTACGGCGTCAATGGCTGGCCGACCTTTGCCGCCATCGACCCGCGCGGCAACATCCTCGCCGTCCAGTCCGGCGAAATCCCCTACGAGGCCTTTGTCAACGTGCTGGACGGCATGGTCACCTACTTTGACAGCACCGGCGAAATTGATCGCGAGCCGCTGAAACTGGAACTGGAGGCCGAACGTCTGGCGACGACGGCGCTGGCCTTCCCCGGCAAGGTGCTGGCGGACGCGGCGGGCGGGCGTCTCTTCATCAGTGACAGCAACAACAACCGCATCGTCATCGCCGACCTGGACAGCCATAAAGTGCTGGAGGTCATCGGCAGCGGCGAGCGCGGCCTGCTGAACGGCGAGCTGGCGCAGGCGCGCTTTGACAAGCCCCAGGGCATGACCCTGGTTGGCGACACGCTCTACGTGGCGGACGTCAACAACCACAGCATCCGCGCCGTCGATTTGCGGCGGGGCCGCGTCGACACGCTGGCCGGCACCGGCGTCCAGTCGCGCGTGTGGCCGCCCGCCGGCGGGCCGGCGCTGGATACTCCGCTTTCCAGCCCCTGGGACGTGGAGGCCGGCGAGAGCGGCACGCTTTACATTGCGATGGCGGGCCGGCACCAGCTCTGGTCGCTGGAGCTGGACGCTGGCGTGGTGGAGCCCCTGGTGGGCAGCCTTCGCGAGGGACTGCTGGACGGCCCCTTCGAAACTGCGGAACTGGCGCAGCCCAGCGGCCTGCACTACGAGGACGGCCAGTTGTATTTCGCCGACAGCGAATCGAGCAGTATCCGCTTGGCGGACACGCTGACGGGCGAGGTGCGCACCCTGGCCGGCCCGACGGACAACAATCTCTTTATCTATGGCGATGTTGAGGGGCCGGTGGGTGAGTCGCGGCTGCAGCATGCCCTGGGCGTGACCAGCGACGGCATGGGCGGTCTCTATGTGGCGGATACCTACAACAGCCGCATCAAACATCTTGACCCGCAGGAGATGCTGCTGGGCAACCGCTACGGCCTGGGAGGCTCAGGCGGTTATCGTGACGGCGACGCCGCGATCGCAGCCTTTGACGAGCCGGGCGGCCTCAGCTACGCGAATGGAAAGCTCTACGTGGCGGATACCAACAATCACAGCATCCGCATCATCGACGTGGCCGATGGCCATGTCAGCACGCTCAACTTCAGCAATCCGGAACGTCTGCAGATCGCCGGGCGGCCCACCGTCATCGCCGGCAACGCCGCCGCCGGCCTGCAGCTGCGTTTGCCGCAGCAGAGCCTGGCGCCCGGCGCGGGCGAGATCTCGCTGGATATCGTGTTGCCGGAGGGTTACAAGCTCAACGATCTGGCGCCTTTCAGCAGCGAGTGGAGCAGCGGCGGCGAGGCCCTGCGCATCGAAGAGGAGAATCTGCAGCAGTTTCTGCATGAACCGGCGTTGCCGCTGCGGGTACCGGTCACGCTGCAGCCGGGCGAGGACCTGCTGCGCGGCGATCTGACGATTTACTACTGCGAGGCGGTCCGCGACAGCCTGTGTTTCATTGAGCGGGTGACGCTGGAAGCGCCGCTCAACGTGGCAGCGGGCGCGGGCGGCACCAGCATCCTGCTGCAGCACGAAATCGTGCCGCCAACGGTGACGGGCGGCGGCTTCTGACCCCTGGCGGAGGGCGGCTACTCGTTGGTCAGGCCGCCGCTGTCGTGCTCGACGAAGTTGACGTTTAGCCCCAGGTCCGCAAATTCGGGGCGAGGAAGGTCGCGGCCCAGCACGTGGGCCGCGGCCAGTTCGCCGGCGGCGGGCGCGGACATGATGCCGTGGCCGACGTGGGCCACCGAGATGACCAGCCCCTCCAGCTCCGGCCAGGCGTCGATGATGGCGCGCTGGCTGGGAACGGGGATGCGTTCGCCATTCTCCTCACGCCAGGCGTTGCCGGCATCGCGCGAGACATAGTAACCGACGCGGTGGTCCACGCCGCGCAGGTAACGCGGACTGGCGAAGCCCTCGCCGTATTCATGGCCGAACTGCCGCGCCAGCAATAGCAGCGTGGCCGAAGGGAAGCGCGGGTCGCGGCAACGTTCGGGCGGCATCACGGGGTCGATCAAATGCTCGCGCGCCGGCTCGTCGGGGAAGAGCTGGCGCGTATTCCAGCGATACTCAAAGCCAAAAAGGGCGCCATGCTGCGCTTCCGGGCGCACGTGGGCGAAGGGCGCGGAACTGATCAGCAGGGGCGCGTCGACCGGGAAGTCCCCGTGGCGCCAGGGCGTGGTGAAGCTCTGGCGCGGGACGAGGTGGACGGGGATTTCGATGCCGGCCGTGCGGCCCAGCGGGCGCGACCAGGCGCCGGCGGCGATGACGACGCGGGGCGCAGCGACGCGACCGCCGCTGAAACGCGCGCCGCGCACGCGGCCGCCTTCAGTCTCGATCGCGACGTCGGCGCAATCGAAGAGGATATTCATTTGCACTGTGCCGCGCGCGAAGGCCTGAATCATCGCGTTTGAGTCGAGCCAGCCGGCGCGCGGGTCGTACTTGGCGGCGCGCACGCGCGGCCCGACCCAGGGGAAACGGTGCTGCACCTCGCCCGTGTTCAGCCATTCAATGTGCGTCAGGCCGAGGCTGTGCAGATGCCCGACGTCCTCGCGCAATTCGGCCGCCTGGCGTTCCGTGAAGCCCACGTAGAGATAGCCCGGCTGGCGCATGCCCAGGGCATTGTGCGCGCCCGGCGCGATCAACTCGTCGGCGTTCTCGAAGACCTCGAGACTGCGGGTCATCAGGCGCATCAGACAGGCTGCGGGCCAGGCGGTGCGGTAATTCTCAAGCGAGGCGTTGCTGGCGCCGGAACCCAGTTGCGCGCCGCGCTCCAGCAGCGTGATGCGCAGGGTCGGGTCCGCGCGACCCAGGGCCCAGGCCGCCGCCGTGCCGGCGGGTCCGCCGCCGATGATCAGAACGTCCGCCGTGGCTGTGCTCATGGAATGGTCGCTCTCCCCCGCTCCACGCCCGTCCCGAAAAGCCTACCACAGGACACAGGGCCGCGTTCCATGATTGACCGTCGTCAGGGCTTTCGTTACACTGGTCGCGCCCGAAATGCCATGTCAGCGCGGCTGTTGGTAGCCCGACTGGTTGACAGGCGCTCCCGGCTTGTACGGCGGAGACTGCAATGGACAACGCAAACGGCGCCGCGCTTCCCGATCGCGACACACTGCTGGACTGGTACCGGCAGATGGTGTTGATTCGTGAGTTCGAGGAGACCTGTTACGAACTCTACGAAGAGAAGCGCATCACCGGCGTTTACCTGCATCTCTACAGCGGCCAGGAAGCCGTGGGGGTCGGCGCGCTGGCGGCCATTGAGCCGCGCGATCACGCCATCACCTCCTATCGCGATCACGGCGTGGCGCTGGCGCGCGGCGTTGACCCCGGCCCCCTGATGGCGGAGATGATGGGCAAGCGCAGCGGCGTCAGCGGCGGCAAGGGCGGGTCGATGCATCTGGCCAGCCGCGAGCACAACTTCTGGGGCGGTTTCGCCATCGTGGGCGGCCATTTGCCGCTGGCGGGCCGGCATCGCGCTGGAAGCGCAATACAGCGGCCGCGACGACGTGGTGCTCTGCCTCGTCGGCGACGGCTCCACCAACAACGGATACTTTCACGAGGCGCTCAACCTCTCCGCAGTCTGGCAGCTGCCGGTCGTCTGGTTGATCGAGAACAACCTCTACGGCATGGGCACGCGCATCGAAGAGGCCTCCGGCCAGCCCCTGTTGCACAAGCGCGCCGTGGCCTACGGCATGCGGGACGGCGGCCGCATCGACGGCCAGGACGTGGTGGCGGTGAACTGCGCCCTCAACGAGGCCGTGACCCACGCCCGCAGCGAGGGCCCCGTGCTGCTTGAGGCCCTGACCTATCGCTACCGCGGTCATGGCGTCTCGGACCGCCAGTACAGTGAGCGCCTGAGGGACGAACTCGAGGAATGGAAGGTGGAGCGCGACCCGATCACGCGGCTCGGCGCCTGCCTCGAAGAGGCGCATCCGGACAGCCGGCCGGCCATGAGCGCGCTGGAACAGGCGGCGCGCGATCAGGTGCTGGCCGCAGTGAAATTTGCCGAGGAGAGCCCGGCGCCCGACGCCGACGACCTCGTTCGCAACGTCTACGTGGAGTAGGGCGATGGCAGCCAGAAACCAGCCGATGCGCGAGGCCCTGCGCAAGGCCCTGCGCGAGGAAATGCTGCGCGACGAGCGCGTCTTCGTCATGGGCGAGGAAGTGGGCAAGTGGCAGGGCACGCATCGCATCACGCGCGGCTTTTACGAGGAATTCGGCGCCCGCCGGGTG
This sequence comes from Aggregatilineales bacterium, assembly GCA_963667305.2. GTDB lineage: Bacteria > Chloroflexota > Anaerolineae > Aggregatilineales > Phototrophicaceae > JAGWBD01. Next base: position 29,888 of record CAXXWG010000039.1, read on the forward strand.
CGCGACACACCCATCTCCGAGATGGCGATCTGCGGCGCGGCGGTCGGCGCCGCCATGGCCGGCCTGCGCCCGGTCGCTGAGATGATGACGATCAACTTCGCCTTTCTGGCGCTGGACGCCATCGTCAACCACGGCGCCAAAATCCGCTACATGTTTGACGGCCAGTTCAGCGTTCCCATGGTGATCCGCGCGGCCAGCGGCTGGGGCGACCAGGCCACGGCCTCGCACTCCCACGCGCCGGAGCCGATTTTCGCGCATTTCCCCGGCCTTTACGTCGCCGCGCCGGCCACGCCGGGCGACGCCTACGGCATGCTCAAGACCGCCATCCGCGACGAGAACCCGGTGCTTTTCAGTGAAAGCATCGCCCTTTACCCCAAACCCGGCCCGGTGCCGGACGACGAGGACTATCTGGTGCCGGTTGGCAAGGGCGCCATTCGCCGCGAAGGCGCGGACGTCACGCTGGTCTCCTGGGCGCGCGGCGTGGAGTGGTCCCTGCAGGCGGCGCGGCAACTGGAGCGCGAAGGCGTCGACTGCGAGGTGGTCGACATGCGCTGGCTGCGGCCGCTGGACATGGACCTGGTCTACGACAGCTTTCGCAAGACCAACCGCTGCGTGATCGTCGAGGAGTCGCTGCCCATGTACAGCTTTGGCAGCGAAATCGCGGCCAGCATTCAGGAAGACATGTTCGATTACATGGACGCGCCGGTCAAACGCGTGTCGGCCATGGACCTGCCCCTGCCTTACGCGCGCGACATTGAGTTGATGGCCCTGCCCGACGCCGACAAGGTGGTGGCAGCAGTGAAGGAGATCGTCTGATGGCCGTGGACATCACCGCCACTGTGGATGGCACGCTGCTCAACTGGCTGAAGGACGTGGGCGACACGGTGAGCGATGGCGAGGTCATCGCCGAAATGGACGCCGACAAGGCCACCCTGGAAATCGAGGCGCCGGCCGCCGGCGTGCTGCTGGCGCGCAGCGCCGAGGTGGGCGACAGCATCCGCGAGGGCGACCTGCTCGGTCAGCTGGGCGAGCCGCAAGAATCCACAGCCGGCGATGGCGCGAACGGCGCGTCAGAGCCTGCGGCGGAAGCGCCCGCCGCGGCCAATGGCGCCGCGGTAGAGGCGGCTGCTGCGGAAGAAGAATCGCTGCCGGAAGGGCGCGCGCGCATTTCGCCGATTGCCCGCCGTCTGGCGCGCGAACGCGGTATCGACCTGGCGCGGGTCAAGGGCAGCGGTCCCGGCGGCCGCGTGGTGCGCGCCGACATCGAGAACTATCGCGAAGAAAAGCCGGCTCCGGCTCCGACGCCCGCCGCGGCAACGTCGCCGGCAGCGCCGCAGCGGACGCCGCCGCCGCCCGGCGAGGACGTGGAACACGTCAAACCCGACAGCATGCGGCGTCGCATCGCGGCCACCACCATCGAGAGTCAGCAGACCATCCCGCACTTCTACATCACGATGGACATTGACGCCGGGCCGCTGCAGGCCTTCAGGCGTCAACTGAACGACGCGCTGGCCGAAAGCGGGACGCGCGTCACGGTCAACGATCTGGTAGTGCGGGCCACGGCCCTGACCCTGCGCGAATTCCCCAACCTGAATTCGCACTGGTACGGCGACCGCATCGTGCGTTACCGGCGCATCAACGTCGGCATCGCGGTGGCGCTGCCCGCCGGCGGGCTGATGTACGTGGTGGCGCAGGACGCTGACTCAACACCTCTCGACGAGTTGGCGGCCAGCAACCGCGCCATGGCGCTGCGGGCGCGCGAGGGCCGCGTCAAGCTGAGCGACCTGACGGGCGCGACCTTTTCGACCAGCAACCTGGGCGCCTGGGGCGTCTCCCACTTCGCCGCCGTCATCAACCCGCCGGAAGCCGGCGTGCTGGCCTTCGGCGCGGCGCAGAAGGTGCCGGTGGTGGGGGAGGACGGCCAGTTGACCGCGGGCGAGCGGATGAGCGCGACGATCAGCATCGACCACCGCGTTAGCGACGGCGCGGAAGGCGCGGCTTTCATGCAGCGCTTCCGCGAGTTGCTGGAGACTCCCCTGGCCCTGCTGGGCTGGCCGGGAAGTTCCTGAGGACGCTCCAAATTGACCTTCACGCACGGCGAACTGCCTGACGCCCTCGACTCCGTCAACAGCATTCCCCTGATCCCCTTCGACGCCGGCCGCATCGACTACGAGGGCCACGCGCGCAACATCGACTACCTGATGCAAAACAATCATCTGTCCGACGGGCGACCGCGCGTCATTGGTCTGGCCGGCACCAGTCTGGTGCATCACATCCGGCCGGAGGAGCATTTGCGCCTGGTGGACCACACCGGGCAGCGGATGGGGGGTGAGGGCCTGTTGCTGGCCGCGCTGGTGCCCAACCCCCTAGCGCAGGCCGGCGACTTCGTCGACGCAGCGATGGCCCTGTCGCGGCCGCCCGACGTTTTCCTGATCATGCCGTTGACGGGCACTTTCAGCCCCGAGGGACTGTACGGCCAGTTGCTGGACTTCACGACCTGTTACGGCGAACGCCACGGCGCGCGCTTCCTTTATTATTATCGCAGCCCGCGCGACCGCGACGCGATTCTGCGCTTGCTGAACGATTCGCCGCACATGGTCGGCGTGAAGATTGGCACCGACGAGGAGGACGTGCCGGCCTTCGTCGCGGGCGTTGGCGCGGGCCGCATCGTCATCTGGGGCGTGGGCGACCGCTCGACGGCGGCGGCGGAACTGGGCGCGCGCGGCCACACCTCCGGCATCAACATCGTTTTTTGCGCGCGCCTCGGACGCCATCAACAACGCGCAGCGCAGTGGCGACTTCGCGGCGGCGCGCGAGGTGGAGGCGCTGCTCGAACCGCTGGAACAGCTGCGTTTTGTAAACGGCCGCGCCTGGAATTACGCGGCGGTGGCCGAGGCGATTCGCCTGGGCGACTTCGGCGACGTGGCGGCCGGCAACGGCGCGCCTTTCAACCCGCAGGTGCCGGCGGAGATTGCCGCGCAAATCCGGCAAATTGTGGCGGACTTGCACGCCTGGCACTAGACTTCCATGCCATGTCGCCTGGCACCCTTCAATGCAGACTCCGGTATTGAGCAGAGATGACAGCCACTTCCGTTGAGGAACGGCGCAGCGGGCTGGCCCTGCTGCGTTCATACTGGCCCGCCTGGCTCGACGTCTTCGGCTGGGTTGGACGGATTTCGGAAACGCGCTACTGGGCCTGGTTAATGTTGCTGCCAGGCTTTTTGCTCATCTCGGTGGTCATTTTCTACCCGGTCATTTCCGGCGTCTGGCTCAGCCTGCACGAATACAACCTGCTGCGGCCCGCGCGCGGCCAGCCTTTCGTCGGCCTGCAGCAGTTCATCGATCTGCTGGAAGATGAGAGGTTCTGGCTGTCGCTGCGCAACACGGCCTACTTCGGCGTCTTTAACGTGCTCAACCCCTTCACACTGGGTCTGGTGATCGCCCTGGCGCTGAAGCGGGCGGTGCGCGGCGCCGGTCTGGTGCGCACGCTGATCCTGATGCCCTGGTTCATGCCCTCGGTGGTCGCCGGTCACATGTGGGCCCTGCTGCTCGATTCGCGTCTGGGCGTCATCAACGACATCCTGGTGAAGCTGGGCCTGCTGGAGAGTTACTGGCCCTGGTTCGCGCGGACGGAGACGGCCATGCCGGCCATTCTGCTGGTGGGGTTGTGGCGCGGTTTCCCCTTCTTCGCGCTGCTGCTGCTGGCCGGTCTGCAGTCCATCTCGCAGGAGATGTACGAGGCGGCGGCGGTGGACGGCGCCAACGCGCTGTCGCGTTTCCGCCACATCACCATCCCGCTGCTGTTGCCGGTGATCGTGGTGGCCATCACCCTGCGCACCATTGCGGTGGTCAATTCGCCGGACCTGATGATCATCCTCACCGGCGGCGGCCCGGGCCTGGCGACGCACGTGCTCTCCTTCTACGCCTTCCAGACGGCCTACGCCGCCTTTGATTTCGGCTACGCTGCCGCGCTTTCGGTGGTGATGCTGGGCATCCTGATCTTCTTCACGTTGATTTATCTGCGCGTCGCCGGGGTGAACAGGGACTGACATGCAACTCTCGTTTCGCGGCACCCAACGCCTGTACCGCTTCCTGACGGCCGCCGTGCTGGTCTTTGCCGGCATCTTCGCGCTCTTCCCGCTGGTCTGGACCGGGCTGACCTCGCTCAAGCAGAACACCGACGTGATCACCGCCGAAATGCAGTACCTGCCGCACAATCCGACCCTGGAGAATTACTTCGAACTGTGGAGCCGCAAGTCCTTCGTCACGCTCTTCGGCAACAGCGTCGTCATCACTTTCATGACGGTCTCGCTGTGTCTGCTGGTGGGCACTTTGGCGGCCTACGCCTTTTCGCGCTACCGTTTCACAGGGCGCAACGCGGCGCTGGTCGGCTTCCTGCTGATCCGCATGTTCCCGATGGTGCTGATGTTGATCCCGCTCTTCATCATCATGCGCAACCTGCAGCTGCTCAACACGCGCGTCGGTCTGGCGCTGGCCTACACCACCTTTCTGCTGCCCATCGCCACCTGGATGCTCAAGGGCTTTTTCGATGCCATCCCGCCGGACCTGGAGGACGCCGCGCGCATCGACGGCGCGACGCGGGCCGGCGCCATCGTGCGTGTGGTCCTGCCGCTGGCGGCGCCAGGCGTGGCCGCCACCGCCGTGCTGACGGCCATCGCCGCCTGGAACGAGTTTCTCTTCGCGCTGATGTTCACCACCAACGAGGCCTCGCAGACCTGGCCGGTGGGCCTGCATTTGCTGGTGGGTGAGGAATTCAACCTGCCCTGGGGCCTGTTGAGCGCAGGCGGTATGATCAGCATCGCGCCGATCATCGTGTTCTTCGTGCTGGCGCAAAAGTCGCTGGTGCGCGGCCTGATGCAGGGCGCGGTGAAAGGTTAAGTTCGTTCGCAAGTGTATTTGGAGGAAACAATGTCGAAACTCACCCGTCGTGACTTTCTGAAGGGGAGCGCCGCTGCCACTGCCGCGCTGGCGGGCAACGCCCTGCCGGGCGCCGCGCGCCTGCTGGCGCAGGACAACCCCACGGTGGACTACTGGCATGGCTTCATCGCCGAGTTTGTGCACGCCGGCTTTGAAGTGGTGCTGGAGCAGTTCCATCAGGCCAACCCGGACATCACCATCAACCCCCTGACCGTGCCCAACAGCGAGTTTATGACCAAGTTCACCACCTCGGTGGTCGGCAACGCGGCGCCGGACACGACCATGGCGGCGCCCACGCGCATCCCCGACATGGTGGCCATCGGCGGCCTGCAGGACATCAGCGGCCGCGTCAGTGAGGCCGGCCTGATGGATGCCATCCCGGCGGCCCACTGGGACGGCGCCACCATCGACGGCGCCATTTATGGCGTGCCCAGTTTCATGTTCGTGGACTGGATGTACTATCGCGCCGACTGGTTCGAGGAAGCCGGGCTGGACCCGCCCACGACCTGGGAGGCCTTCACCGAGGCGGCCATCGCCATGACCGACGCGGAGAACGGCCGCTACGGTTTCGGTATGCGCGGCGGCAACGGCGGCCAGGGCTTTGTGACCAAGGTCATCGAGGCTTTCGGTTCGCCCATCATCGACGACATGGGCCAGCCGGCCATGGACTTCGACAAGGCGGTCGCGGGACTGCGCTGGTACACGGATCTGCATACCGTACATGGCGCCGTGCCGCCCAGCGTCGCCAACGACAGCTTCCGCCAGTTGATGGAAGCCTTCCAGACCGGCCAGACGGCCATGCTCTGGCACCACACCGGCTCGCTGGCCGAGATGCGCACCGTGCTCGGCGAGGAGGGCACTTTCTCGACGGCCCTGCGGCCGCAGGGCCCGGAAAGGCAGATCGCCTCGGCGACGCCCAGCTACAACGGCATCTCGATGCCTGGTGATGGTGAAGCGGACGCCTCCTGGGAGTGGATCAAGTACTGGTCCGAGGTTGACACCCAGGTCAACTTCCTCGAACTGACCGGTTACTTCCCGTCCTCCGCGCTGGTGGCGGAAGACGAACGCGTGCAGGGCAACCCGCTCTATGCAGCGGCCCTGGCGACGGTCAACGAGGTTGGCCCGCCGACGCGCTTCCCCGGCAGTCCCGGCTGGGAACGCAACGTGGTGCTGCCCAACTTCCAGCGCGTGCTGCTGGGTGAAATCACGCCCGAGGATGCTGTCGAAATAATGATGGAAGGCCTCGAAGAGGCCGTCAGCGGCTAGTCCTTCACGTCCGGGCGGGGGTCAGACTCCCGCCCGGCGTTTTTTTGTTTACCTGGACGGGAGGCAACATGTCGCAGCGCTCGCGCCCCAATCTGCTCTACATTCACTCGGACCAGCACAACGCGGCGGTGACCGGTTGCTACGGCGACGCCCAGGTGCACACGCCGCATCTGGACCGTCTGGCGCAGGGTGGGGCGCATTTCACCAGTAACTACTGCTGCTCGCCGATCTGCGTGCCCTCGCGCATGGCCACGCTCAGCGGCCGCCACCCCTGGCAGAACGAGGTCTGGAGCAACAGTCACGTGCTCAATTCCAACGTGCCTACCCTGGCGCACAGCATGGGCATTGCCGGTTACCGGCCGGCGCTGATCGGGCGCATGCACGCGGTCGGGCCGGACCAGTTGCACGGCTATTGCGAGCGCCTGGTCGGTGACCATTCGCCCAATTTCCCCGGCATTCCGACCGCCGATCGCGGCGCCTTGCAGGGCACGGCCGGCCCGGAACGGATCAGTATCCGGCATGCCGGGGCGGGGCAGTCCGGCTATCAGGTGCACGACGAGGCCGTCACGGCGGCTGCGGTGGACTGGCTCAACCGCCTGGGCGTGCGGCGTCGCGCGGGCGTGGACGACGCGCCATTCTCGCTCAGCGTGGGTTACATGCTGCCGCATCCGCCCTACGTGGCGCGGCGCGCGGACTACGATCGCCATGCCGATTCCCTGCCGCCGCCGCGCAAGCCGCGCGACTACGCCGACGAAGCACATCCTTACCTGCGGCGCTGGCGCGAGACGACGGGCCTGACCGACGTCGACGCCGGGGAAACGCGACGCGCGCGAGCCGCCTACTGGGGCCTGGTCGAAGCCATGGACGCCATGATCGGCGAAATCCTGGCGGCGCTGGCGGCCAACGACCTTGAGCGCGACACGCTGGTGGTCTACAGCTCCGACCACGGCGACATGGTCGGCGAACACGGCCTGTGGTGGAAGCACGTGTTCTACGAGGAGTCGGCGCGGGTGCCGCTGATCATGCACTGGCCCGGGCGCATCAGTGCCGGGCAACGTTGCGAGCGCGTGGTCAGCGCGCTGGACCTGACGGCCACGCTGCTGGACGCGCTGGACGCGCCGGCGCTGCCCGACTCGCCGGGGCGCAGCCTGCTGCCCCTGCTGCGGGGTGACGGTGCTGCGCCTGCCTGGGACGACGAGGCCTTCAGCGAATACTGCGCCGACCGGTACGCGCCTGACGACGAGGCCTTCGTGCGCATGTTGCGCCAGGGCGACTGGAAGCTGGTCTACTACCATGGCTGGCCGCCGCAGCTTTTCAATCTCAGGGAAGACCCGGACGAGCTGGTTAACCGCGCCGCGGACCCGGCCTGCCAGGGTGTGCTGGGGGATTTGCGGGCGCGCGTGTTGCAGGACTGGCGGCCGGAGCGTATCCGCGAGCGCATGGCGGAACTGCGCGCCGACAGCGACCTGCAGGTGCAGTGGGCGGCGGCGACCCTGCCGGAGGAGCGCATTCGCTGGCCCATGACGCCGGAGATGGAGTACCTCGAAGACTGATCCGATGGATATAGCCAAGTCATCGGGCGGGCGTTATAAACACGCTGGCAAGTTAATGTCCTTCTTTATTGAAACTGGAGGCTTTTATGCCGCTAATGATTTATGACCACGGGCGCCGCGACGAGAAAAAGATCGCCCTGACCTTCGACGACGGCCCCAACCCGCCGCGCACCGACCAGATCATGCAAATTCTCGAATCGCGCGGCGCGCGCGGCACCTTCTTCGTGCTGGGCAAGTGGGTCGAGCGCTGGCCGGAAGCCTTCATGCGCATCGTCAATGGCGGGCACACGGAGGCCAACCACAGCCATTTGCATCACGCGCACCAGGGCGATTTCGACCATGCCGAAGCCGTACTCTCCAATTTGACGGGGCGCCCGACGCGGCATTTGCGCGCGCACTACTTCAACTACTTCACCTGCCTCGTCTCGCCGCTGGCCATGTCGGACCGCATCCAGGTCGTGGATTCGGACGTCAACCCGGCCGACTGGGACAAGACCGACCCGCAGGACATCATCGATGGCATTCTGGGTCATCCCTCGCTGGGCCCGGGTTCGATCATCGACCTGCACGACAGTTCCGAGACGGAGGACGACGGTTTGCGCCTGGCGCGGCCGCTGCCGCTGGTCGACGCGATGCCGAAGATCGTCGACGAGTTGCAGGCGCAGGGTTACGAACTGGTCGGCCTCGACGACATGACGCTGGTGGACCCGGTGGTCTGGCAACCGGACGAGCGCGGCATGTACGCCTCGCCGGAGATACAGGCGGAGATTCGCAGTCTGGGCAGCGCGTCCGCCTGAGGACGCGGGGCAGCCCGGATTTTTGTTTTCATCAGGGGTAGGGAGGATAGGCTCGTGAAACGTTCGTTATTGTTCAATATGTTGTTCGTGTTGTTACTGTTGGCCATGCTGCCTGGCGGTATGGCGCTGGCGCAGGAAGAAAACGTGCTCGTCATCGCCATCCCCGGCGATATCGAGACGCTGGACCCGCCATTTTCGCGCTTCCAGCGCTCAAACGAGACCAACCTGAATATCTATGACCAGTTTTTCCGCTATGGCAGCGTGGATACCGGTCTTGGCTACAGCGTGGCCGACACCGGCACGATTGAAGGCGCTTCCGTCGAGTCCTGGGAATGGTCGGAGGACCTGAGTTCGATCGTGCTCAATATCCGCGAAGGCGCGACTTTTAACAAGACCGGGCGCGAGGTGACGGCCGACGACTTCATCTACTGGTTTGAGCGAGCCGTCGGTACCGAATCCGGCACCCTGTGGAACGTGAACACCGCCAACATCGCTTCCTGGGAGAAGACCGGCCCGCATCAGGTGACGCTGCAGTTCTCGCAGCTCAGCCCCTGGCTCTTCTTCCTCTTCCGCGATCAGTCGCAGGGCCCGATGGACGCCATTGAGGCCCAGGCGAACGTGGCGGATGACGACCCCTGGGCGGCGCGCTGGCTGGCCAAGAACGACGTGGGCTCCGGCGAGTTTTACGTAGAAAGCTGGGAGCCGGGCGTGGCGATGGTGTTGCGCGCCAACCCGGACTACTGGGCCGGCAAGGCCTTTTTCGACCAGATCGTGCTGCAGGTCGTCCCCAGTTCGGCGGACCGCGCGCTGCTGCTGCGTGAGGGCGAGGTCGACATCGCCGCGAGCCTGAGCACGGATGAACTGGCGGCGCTGGAAGGCGCCGAGGGCGTCAAGGTGCTCACGGTACCGACGCGCAACCAGATGATCATGGGCCTGAACGTGACCGAGGGCCCGCTGGCCAACAAACTTGTGCGCCAGGCGCTTTCCTACGCCGTGCCCTACGATGACATCATCGAAGGTATCTTCGGCGGCAAGGCCAAGAAGTCCGCCGGCCCGGTGCCGGTGGACGGCAAGCACCATGACGGCTCGGTCTGGCCCTACGACTACGATCCCGACAAGGCCCGCGAACTGCTGGCCGAGGCCGGTTACGCGGACGGTTTCGAGTTCACGCTGGATATCGCCTCTGGCGTGGCGACCACCGAGCAGATCGCCGTGGTGTTGCAGGCCGCCTACGCCGACGTGGGCGTCACCATGAACATCAACCTGCAGACAGCCGCTGTCTTTGGCGAGCAACTGGGTACGCTGGGGCACCAGGCCTGGATGCGCGACCTGCTGTGGTACGTGGACGATCCCGGTTACACCGGCGTCGCCACCTTCCGCACCGGTGGCATCACCAACTGGATGGGCTACAGCAACGAAACGATTGACGGCCTGATTGTGCAGATGAACGGCACGCTGGACGAAGAGTTGAAGGCGGAGCTGGCGCGGGAGTACCAGCGCATCGTCAGTGATGAGGCGCCGCAACTCTTCCTGGCCGACATGCCTTTCGAAATCGCCATGCGCGACGACATTCACGGCTACGTGCAACTGCCTGACAACCTGCTTTGGTACTGGCCGCTGTATCGCGAGTAATTGATCGCAGTACCGACGGCGACGGGGCGCTGCCGCAGGGCGCGCCCCGTCCATCTTCACAGCAGCGATCACACTGAAGACGGCGGCGGGAGCCAGTCATGCTCGATTCGATGCGGGAATGGGGGTTTTTCCTGCTCAGGCGTTTCGGCTTCTTCCTGATCGCGCTCTTCGGCGTGTCCGTCATCACCTTCACCGTGACGCACAAGATCGGCAACCCCGTCTACCTGCTGGTCGGCACGCGTTACAACCAGGAGATGCTGGACAACATCCGGCGTGAAATCGGCCTCGACCGGCCGCTGCACGAGCAGTACCTGCGCTACGCCGGCAACCTGCTGCAGGGCAACCTGGGAATTTCGCGCTTCAGCTACAATCCGGTGCTGGAAGACATCGGGCGGCGCCTGCCCGCCACACTGGAACTTTCCAGCTGGGCGCTGGCCATGGGGGTGCTGTGGGCCGTTCCGGCCGGTATCCTTGCCGCCCTGCGTCCGCAGGGGCGGATGGCCCGCCTGGCGGACCTGGCGGCGCGCACCGGCGTCTCGATGCCCGGTTTTTGGCTGGGCCTGTTACTCATTTTCGTTTTCTTTGCGGAATTACACTGGTTTCCGGCGCCGCTGGGGCGCATCGCCCGCAGCATCGGCCCGCCGCAGTACGTCACCGGCTGGTACAGCATTGATACCCTGCTGGCCGGCGATCGCGAGGCATTCTTTTCCAGTGTGAGCCATCTGATTCTGCCGGCGCTGACCCTGGCCATCACCACCAGCCCCAGCACCCTGCAGATCACGCGCAAGCGTATGCAGGAAGTGCTGCAGAGCGACTACATCCGCAGTGCGCGCGCCTTTGGCCTGCCGGGCAACAAGGTCTATCGCTACGCCCTGCGCAACACGCTCGGCCCGGTCATCACCATGATCGCCATGACCTACGGCTACCTGCTGAGCGGCACCGTGCTGGTCGAGGTGGTCTTCACCTGGCCCGGCCTGGGGCTTTACGCCGTGGACGCCATGAATCACTCCGACTACGAACCGATCATGGGTGTGGTGTTGCTGAGCTCGGGCTTTTACCTGCTGGTCTACCTGGCCAGCGATATCTTCAACGCGCTCTTTGATCCGCGCGTGCGCACGGAGCTGTGAAGGTGCTGGCCGGCGAGCAGGCGATTCCCGAGCGGCCATCGCTGCTGCAGCGCATGATGCGCGCCAATGGCCCCTTGCGCGTGCGGCTGAACATCGGCCTGCTGCTCCTCATTGTTCTGCTGGGTCTGCTGGCGCCGCTCTTGCCGCTGCATGACCCTGTGAGGCCCAATCCGCTCAACCGCTTCAAGGCGCCTTCGCTGGAGCACCCCTTCGGCACCGACGGCAACGGCATGGACGTGCTCTCGCGCACCATCCACGCCATCCGCACCGACTTCGCGCTGGCGATCAGTTCGGTGGCCCTGGGCATCGTCGTCGGGGCGCCGCTGGGCGCGCTCTCCGGCTACTTCGGCGGCCGCCTGGACAGCGTCATCACGCGCATTACGGAGGTCTTCCAGGGCTTCCCGCAGATCCTCTTCGGCATGGCCGTGCTGGCCGCGGCCGGCAACACCATGGTCAACCTGGTGCTGATTCTCGCCTTTTACAACGTGCCGGTCTACAGCAAGATGGTGCGCAGCGTCACCCTTCCCCTGCGCGAGGCCGACTTCGTGCAGGCGGCGCGGGTGGCCGGCAACAGCCCGCTGTCGGTGGTCTTCCGTCACGTGCTGCCCAACACCCTGGTGCCGGTCTTTTCCCAGTTGCCGCTGAGCTGCGCCTACGCGGCGCAAATGATCGCCGGGCTGAGCTTTATCGGCCTCGGCGTTGCGATTCCGACGCCGGAGTGGGGCTCGATGATTCAGCTGGGCGCCAACCAACTGGTCTTCGGCAAGTGGTGGGCCTCGATCTTCCCGGGCCTGGCGCTCTTCATCTCGGTGTGGTTGCTGAACAACGTGAGCGACCTCTTCGGCTCGCTGGTCGTGCGGCGCGGGTGAGCATGTCCCTGCTGCAGATTGAGGGCCTGCAACTGCAGTTTCGCGTGGACCGCGAGACCGTGTATGCCCTGCGCGGCGTGGACCTCAGCGTCGGGGCGGGCACGCGCACGGCCATCGTCGGCGAAAGCGGCTCGGGCAAGACGGCGCTGACCCTGTCGCTGTTGCGGCTATTGCCGTCAAATGCGCAAGTGAAGGGCAGCGTGCGCTTCCTGGGGCGGGAACTGCTGACGCTTGACGAGGCAGCATTGCGGCAGGTACGCGGCGCGCAGATCGCCATGATCTTCCAGCACGCCCAGGCGGCCCTGAATCCCTTGCTGCCGGTCGGACGTCAGATCGCGGACGTCTGCCGCCAGCACAGCGGCATGGGCCGCGCGGAGGCCTGGGAGCGGGCGGTGGAGGTGCTGGCGGCCACCGGCATCCAGCAGGCGGCGGCGCGCGCGCGCGATTACCCGCACCAGTACAGCGGCGGCATGGCGCAACGCGCCCTGATCGCCATGGCGCTGGTCTGCGAGCCGCAGTTGCTGATCGCCGACGAGCCCACCAGCGGCCTCGACGTGGCGGTGCAGCAGCAGGTGCTGGCGCTGGTGGAGCAGGTCGTCGCGCGCCTCGACGCGACCCTGTTGCTGATCACGCATGACCTGGCTGTGGTCGCCGACACCTGCGACCAGATCATCGTCATGTACGCCGGCGAGGTGATGGAGACGGGCGCGACGACGCAGGTGCTGGAACGGCCGGCCAACCCCTACACGGCGGCGTTGCTGGCCTGCTTTGAGCAGACGGACGAGGCGCGCATGCCCTTCATTCCGGGCCGCACGCCGGACATGCGTCAGGCGCCGACGGGCTGCAGTTTTGCCGGGCGCTGCGCCATGACCCGCGACATTTGTCATCAGCAGCGGCCGCAAGCCGTGGAGGTCGCGCCCGGGCACTTCTCCGCCTGCCATTTCGCGCAGGAAGTGGCGGAGGCATGAACGCAGACGCCGCGGGCGAGGCGCTGCTGCGCATCGAGGAGGCGACGAAGCGCTTCAGTCTGCGCCAGCGCGGCTGGCGGCGACAGCAGGTCGTCGCGCTGGACGGCGTGTCAATGACCCTGCGGCGCGGCGAGACGGTCGGCCTGGTGGGCGAGAGCGGCTCCGGCAAGTCGACGCTGGGGCGCTGCGTGCTGAATCTGCTGCGTCTCGACGGGGGCCGTATCATCTACCGGGGGCCGCGAGATTCAGGCCCTGCCCGAGCGCGAATGGCGCCCCTTGCGTCGTCGCCTGCAGATGGTCTTCCAGAACCCGGTCAGTTCATTCAACCCGATGATGACCATCGAGGAGGCCTTGCTGGACGCCCTGCGCCAGGTGCCCGAACTGGACCCTGCGCGGCGACGTCAACGGGTAAGTGAGTTGCTGGAGCAGGTGCAGCTGGGCGCGCGCTTCGCCGTGCTCTATCCCTACGAGATGAGCGGGGGTCAGTTGCAGCGCGCGGCCATCGCGCGGGCGCTGGCGCCGGAACCGGACTTCATCTTCCTCGACGAACCCACCGCCAACCTGGACATGTCGATTCGCGGCCAAATCATCAATTTGCTGCTGGAGCTGCAGCAGCAGGAGGGCGGGCCGGGCTTCGTCTTTGTGACGCATGATTTGCGCGTGCTGCGCTACGTGGCCGAGCGCATCTACGTCATCACGCAGGGCCACATCGTCGAATCCGGCAGCCGCGACCAGATCTTCCACACGCCGCGTCACCCCTGGACGCGGGCCCTGCTGGAAGCGTCCTCGATCGGCCGCAGGCATCGGCGTCAGGCGTCGGGCAAGGACGGCGAGGCGGATATCTCGCTGGAAACATCGCCGGAGGGCGGCTGCCGTCTGCTGGCGCGTTGCCCGCACGCCCGCGAGCGTTGCGCGCGGGAAGCGCAGGTGTTGCGCGAGATCGAGCCGGGGCAGCAGGTGCGCTGCTGGCGCGCGGAAGAGATCGACTGACGAGAGATTCAGTGCCGGCGGCTGCGGCCGTGGCAACGCTTGAACTTGAGGCCGCTGCCGCAGGGGCAGGGGTCGTTGCGACCTGCCCTTGCCAGCAATTCCTCGAATTCCAGTTGCTCACGCGCCAGGGTCAGCATGACGTTGGCCGGCGGTCGTCCGGCCCGCAGTTCGGCGGTCATCATCTCCATCGGGCGCCGGACGTGGTTGAAGAAGTGGCGGTAGCCGGCGCAGAGGTAGTTTAGGCCGGGCTCGCCATCGGGCGTGTGGATGAAGCGGTTCTTGGGGCAACCGCCGTTGCAAACGAAGCGCACCTCGCAGTCGAGGCAGTATTGCGGCAGGCTGTCGCGTTTGTGCTGGCCGAATTCGTGCTGCTGCTGCGAGCCAACCATGGCCTCCAGCGGCACGACGTTGATGTTGCCGAGGCGGTAGTCCGGTTCGACGTAATGATCGCAGGAGAAGACGTCGCCGTTGTGTTCCATGGCGAGGGCGGCGCCGCAGGTCTCCTCGAAGATGCAGAGGCCGGGCCGGTTGCCGCTCCAGGCGGCGAGGGCCACGTCGAAGATCTGCACGAAGACGCGCCCCACGTCGTGACGCACCCATTCGTCGAAAATGTCGCTGAGGAAGCGGCCGTACTGTTCCGCAGTGACCGAGCGGTCCTTGACGCCATCGCCTTCCTGATAGCCGGTGTCGTTGTCGCGCTCGACGATGGGGATGAACTGCATGAATTCGGCCTTGAGTTCATCGCGGAAGAAGCGATAGACCTCCAGCGGGTGGTCGGCGTTGGCGGCGTGCACGGTGCAGAGGATGTTGAAGTTGACCTTGTTGCGCTCCAGTACCTCGCGGCCGCGCATGACGCGGGCGAAGGTGGGCTGGCCGCCCTTGTCGACGCGATAGGCGTCGTGCAGCTGCGCCGGTCCGTCCACGCTGAGGCCGATCAGGAAGTCCTTGTCGCGGAAGAACTGCGCCCAGTCATCGTCGAGCAGCACGCCGTTGGTCTGGAAGCTGTTGTGAATCTGCATGCCCGGCTTTTTGTGCTTCTGCTGGTAACTGACGGCCTCGCGGAAGAAGTCGAGGCCCATCAGGGTGGGCTCGCCGCCCTGCCAGGCGAAGGTCACCTCGGGCACCTGCTGCGCTTCCATGTACTGGCGCGTGTATTCCTCCAGCAGGGTCGGGTTCATGCGGAAGTCGCTGCCGGGGTAGAGACGTTCCTTGGAGAGGAAGTAGCAGTACTTGCAGTCGAGGTTGCAGATGGCGCCGCTGGGCTTGGTCATCAGGTGGAAGGCGCGCGGCATGGGCCCCGGCTCCAGCACGGGGATCTCGTCGACGCGGATGGGGGTTAGGGACACAGGCACACCAGGGAATATACGTTGCCTTGATTATGCTGACTTCGGGGGGCGATGCAAGCGCGCGGTGTTCAGCCCGTCAGGATGCTTCGTAACGCGATGCCGGCCAGCAGACCAAATCCCCAGATATAACTGCCCATCGCCGGCCGCTTGCGCGCGGTCATCTCCACGAACATGAAGAAAGGTAGGGCCAGCACCGTCGCCATGCCGTAGATGATGTGCACGTCCTGCGCCGGTCGCAGGCCTTCGGCGTAGAGCAGCAGGCCCAAAAGCGCCTGCAAGAGCATTGAGCCGAAGATGAAGAAGGTAGCGGCGCGGAACAGCGGCGTCACGTCATTCTTGCGCAAAATGCCGACGCGGACGGCCTGGGCCGTCATCAGCAGGGCGATGACCAGGCCGGCGCGACCCAGCTGGTCGTGCAGCGCGCGCAGTTGATGCAGGGGGGTCAGGCCGCTGTTGCCGACCAGCACCAGCGCGCAGAACAGCAGAATCGCCGTCGCCAGCGCGGCCAGCAGGCGGCGCTCGCGCTGCCTGAGGGCCTTCACCCAACCCTGTAATGGGGCCGGTCGCTGCTTCACGGCTCCTGCGGCGCCGGTCGCGTGGCCAGCAGGAAGCCGGCGAAGATCAGGATGGCGCCGGCCATCTCCGCCATGTACTTCAGGGAGGGTTCGCCGAGGCGAATGAGCGTGCCGCCGAGGGCCGGCAACAGGCCGCCGGCGGCGATGAGCCAGTTGCCGTAGACACGCGCGCGCATGATCTGCTTGCGGCGGAACAGGCGCGCGGACCAGATCGCGCCGCCGACGAGGGCGAGGGTGCCCCAGGTATTCATCACCGGCGAGAAGAAACGCACCGTGCCGCTACCGGCGGGCATGATGTCGCGAAAGAGCGCGGTCATGTCGGCCTGCGGCCGCCAGGCGCTGCCGTCCAGCGGGGTGAACCACAGGGCCCAGGGCAGGGTCATGACGGCCACCAGCAGCAGCGCCATCTGGATGTTGCGGGCGATATTGCCGCGGCGCAGCAGCAGGTAGACGGTCCCCTGGCCCAGCCAGGGCGCCGTCATCAGGGCGCCGCACCAGTACCACAGGGCGAAAAAGGTCGGGCTCCAGGCCTGGGTCAGAATTACCTGGCTCAGCGCGCCGGTGAAGTACATCCCCATGCCAATGCCCCAGGCCAGTTGATGCGCCCGGCGACCCTGCCACCAGCGGCGCAAAATGGTCAGGGCGAATATGCCGCTGACCAGGGCCGTCAGCAGCGAACTGGCGAGGGCCTGGCTCATGTTTGCGGACGGGGTCTCACTGCGTGAGTACGCGGCGCGCTGTAATACGATAGGTGACGCGGCGCGAGCGCGCCTGACCCTTCGCGAAGTCGCCGAAATAGCTTTCGGCGCCAACGTAAAGCCGCGCCAGTTCGTCGATCAGCGCCTCGTCGTCCTCATTGATATCCGTCACCTCGCCGCGCACTTCCACGTAGTTGAAGGGATTCTGGTGGTCGAGCGCCAACACGGTGACCTTGTTGTTGGCGCGGATGTTAAGGTCCTTGCGCCGGCCGGGCTGGCTGTTGATGAGGATGTCGTCCCCGTCCAGCTTGCACCAGACTGGCGTGGCCTGGGGCTGGCCGTCGGGCATCAGGGTGACCAGCGTGACCACAACGGGGCCGGCCAGCAGTTCACGATGGGACTCGGGAATGGTCGTGCTCATTGCGGGCTCCTTTGCTTCGGATACGAGTCGCAGGCGGGGGCGCGAACAACGCCCTGGCCAAAGCGGACTTCCATGGCTTCATTGTGCGGACTGCGTTTGGGACTGTCAATGGCCTGGCCGTCAACCTGGGCGAAGCCCTACCAGGGAATCGTCTCCCGCTCCGGGTCGAGATAGCCGCCGTTGTCGGCGGGAGTCAGGCTGTCAATCACGCGCAGCAGGGCGGCCACCGATTCAGCCGTGGAGAGCGATGCCTCCATACCGCCCATTTCCGTGCGCACCCAGCCAGGATGTAGCGAGCACACGATGATGCCCGACGGCCCCAGATCCGCGGCCAGACCGCGCGTGACCATGTTGAGGGCGCTCTTGCTGGCGCAGTAGGCGTACTGACCGCCGCCTTGCTTGCGGGTCAGCGAGCCCATGCCGGAGGATATGTTGACGAGACGCGGCCGCGAGCCGCGGCGCAGCAGGGGCACACATTCTTTCGCCAGCAGCAGCGGCCCCAGACTGTTGACGCGCAGGGTCTGCAGCATGCTGTCCGGGTCCAGTGTCGCCAGTCGCTGCTGCGCGTCGGGCGGTTTGATAGCGGCGTTGTTGACGAGCAGGTCCAGGCCGTCGACGGCGTCGGCCACGCGGGCGACGGCCGAACGGACCGAAGCCGGGTCGCTGACGTCCATGGGCAGGACGCAGAGCTGCGGGCCGGCCAGGGCGTTTAGCTCGCCGGCCTGCTGCGGGCGGCGCGCGGTGGCGAAAATCCGAATGTCACTGCGCCGTAGCCACTGACGGACGAACTCGAGGCCAATGCCGCGATTGGCGCCGCTGATCAGGATGCGTTCCATGTTCTCTCCTGCCAGGAATTTGTGCTATCATACGCCGCCCGGCACAATAAATGTCCCGGATACGTAATCTCTCGCTGCCGGAATGTAGGGTCGCCTCTGCGGCAAAGAGGTCACTATGCATTATACCATGCTTTTCGTTTTTTTTCTGCTGCTGGCCGCCACTGGCGGGATGACGGTGGCGATCGAAGTTGAAGTTTGCGCCGGCCCGGATGCGGGCATTTGCGGCCTGAATGACGTCATTCTGGAGGACTTCCGCGAGCCCGGTGTGAGTCAGCTACGCATCCTGGCGGATGTCGTGTCCGTCCGCGATTACCGTCGCGTGCGGGGCGAGTTGCCGGTCTTCGATGCGCCGGGCGGCGCATTGAGCGCAACGACCGACAAGGGTTTCAATTTTGTCACCGTAACGCAGACCGAGGGCGACTGGGCGCAGATTGGCGATCAGGAATGGGTGCCGCTGGACGCGTTGAGTGAGACGGTCAGGCCCTCCTGGTTTGCCGGCGTGGAGTTGCCGCAGGGCGGGCTCGCCTTCCCCATGGCCTGGACCCTGCGCCACATGCGAGCGGCGAGCGAACCTGGCGGCGACGATGCTCCCCACAATCCCTATCTTTATCGCTACACGCGGGTGAGCATATTTGGTTGCGTGCGCGTCGATGGCAAGTGCTGGTACCAGATCGGACCCGATCAGTGGGTCCATCAGTACAAGCTGGCCATCTTCCAACCCATCGCGCGGCCGCCAGAGGTGGAAACGGCGAAATGGATCGGGATTGATCTCTTCGAACAGGTGTTGACCGCCTATGAGGGCCGTTTTCCGGTGTTTACCACGCTCATTTCCTCCGGTCTTGACCGCTGGCCCACCAATGAAGGACACTTTCGCGTCTGGTCGCGCTACCGGGTTGGTGAAATGAGCGGCGCCTTTCGGCGACCGGACTTCTATTCGCTGCAGGAAGTCCCCTGGTCGCAGTATTTTGACGACACCATCGCCCTGCATGGCGCTTACTGGCACGACGGCTTCGGCGTCAGGCGCAGTCACGGCTGTGTGAATGCCTCACTGACCGACGCGAAATGGCTGTATGAATGGTCCAATGACCATTGGAACCCGGACACCCGCCAGGGTATTTCGATTTACGTCTACAGTTCCGGAGATTATGATTGACGGACCGGTGGGCAAGAGGGGGGGCGGGTCGCTGCCCTGTCCTGATCCCCGACAGTTTCAGTTGCATTGACCGCCGTAACGAAGACGACGTCGCGGTCGGCGCCGTTGATGCTGAAAAGGGAGCGATCCATGTTCTCTTCCAAAAAAGGGTTTTGACAGGATGACTGGCAACGCGACGCTGGCGCGGTTGGCTGTCTTCTACCCGGCCGCCGCTTGGCCGGGCCGGATTTGCTCAGAAAGGCGATGGCTGCGACTGTTGCCGGCCCTGCTCGCAGCGTCTGTGTTGCTGCTGCTGGCCGGCGACCGGGCCATGGCGCTGCCGGTATGCGAATCACCAGGGGCCGTCGAATGCAGCATCGGCGATGAGGTGCTGGCCGCCAATCGCTGGCCCGCGGTGCGCCCCCTGCCCGTCGATGAAGAACTGCTTTACGATCGGGACTACCGGCGCGTGGCGGGCATCCTGCCCGTCTACGGGGAACCTTTCGGCGAGTTGCTGGAGACCACCGACGAAGGCTACAGTTTCGTCACCGTGTCGCAGATTGAGGACGACTGGGCGGAAATCGGTGAGGGACAATGGGTCCCGCTCGACGTGCTTGGCGAGGAAGTCATACCGGCGCGTTATGCCGGCGTGGAATTGCCGGCGGAGGGCCTGGAATTCCCGATGGCCTGGACCCTGCGTCATTTGCGCGCGGCGACCGAACCGGGCGGCGCTGACTCGCCGCTGAACCCCTTCCTTTATCGCTACACGCGCGTGAACGTCTTCAGTTGCGTGAAGGTGAACGGCAGGTGCTGGTACCAGGTTGGCAAGGATCAGTGGATTCACCAGTACAACCTGGCCATGTACCTTCCGATTGCGCGTCCGGCAGACATTGACACGCAAAAGTGGATCGGCATCGATCTTTACGAACAGGTGCTCACGGCCTACGAGGGCGAGACGCCGGTCTTCACCACCCTGGTGTCCTCCGGTCTGGAGGAATGGTCCACCAACGAAGGGATCTTCCACGTCTGGTTGCGGCGCGCGCGCGGCGACATGAGCGGCGCCTTTCAGCAGCCGGACTTCTACTCCTTGCAGGAAGTCCCGTGGACGCAGTATTTCGACGGCGGCATCGCCCTGCACGGCGCGTACTGGCACGATGGCTTCGGCTTCCGCCGCAGTCACGGCTGCGTCAACGCTTCCATCCTCGATTCGAACTGGCTCTTCGACTGGTCCAACGATTACTGGGACTGGGAAGAGGGCCACGGCATCGCGGTGTACGTCTACACCACCGGTCAATACGGATAGACCGCAGCAAGGGTCAATGGCGCCCCGCTTGTCGAGCCGCGCCTTGCAGGCGGTCTGACTTCAGTTTGCGATCAGAGGGTGATATCCCAGGCGGCCAGGTCGGCAAGGAAGCGGTGGGCAGTCAGGTCGAGATGGATGGGCGTCACGCTAGCGTAGCCATGGTGCACGGCCCACAGGTCGGTGCCTTCCTCGTCGGTCATGCCGCCCGGCGCGGGGCCGACGATGCGATAGACGCTGCCATTGCCGGCCAGTTTGTCGTTGTAGATGCGGATTCCCTGACGCGTCAGGCGAATTTCGCGGATGTCGTCGCAGGCCGGCAGATTGACGTTGAGGATGGTGAAGGGCGGCAGGCGGCGTTTGAGGGCGTATTCGCCGACGATGCGGGTCGCGATGCGCGCGGCGGCCTCGTAATCGGCGACCTTGTCGGCCTCCGGATTATCAAGGGAGAAGGCGATGGCCGGGATGCCGTGGATGGTGGCTTCCAGCGCCGCGCTGACGGTGCCGCTGTAGGTGACGTCCTGGCCCATGTTGGCGCCGCGGTTGATGCCCGAAACGACGACGCGCGCCGGCCATTCGGCCATGCCCAGCGCGGTCAGCGCGATGCAATCGGCCGGCGAGCCGCTGACGGCCAGGGCGGGCGTGCCGTCCGGCAGCGTGGTCTCGGCGACCGGGATGTCCTGGAAGAGGGTCTTCTTGTGGCCGCTGGCGCTCTGGTTGACGGCCGGTGCGATAACGCGCACATCGCCAAGCGCCTGCATGGCGCCGGCCAGCGCGACGATGCCCGGCGCGCTCACGCCATCATCGTTGGTGACGAGAATGTAACTCACTAAGGCAGTACTCCCTGTGTCTACGGATTCCAATAACGCACAATACAGGCAATTGTGTCAAGGCAAGGTTAAGCCCGGTTAATCATCCCGAATTATCGGGAAAGGGACCCCCTTGCTGCGGGGGCCGGAAGGTCCGTTGGTCGAATTGCCGGCTATCAGGCGGCGCTGCCAACGCGGATGCCGGGCCCCATGGTGGAGGTAAGCACGATGCGCCGCAGGTAGGCCCCCTTGACGGCCGAAGGACGGGCGCCGGCGATGGCGTCAACGACCGTGCGCGTGTTTTCCAGCAGGGGTTCGTAATCAAAGCTGGCCTTGCCGACCGGCACGTGCAGGTTGCCGGTCTTGTCGTTGCGAAACTCGACGCGGCCGGCCTTGCGCTCCTCAATGGCCTGGGGCAGGTCGGCGGGTTGCACCACCGTCCCGGCGCGCGGGTTGGGCATCATGCCGCGCGGGCCAAGGATGCGGCCGAGGCGACCGACGCGCGACATCATGGAGGGCACCGCCAGGGCGGCGTCAAATTCCAGCCAGCCCTCGTTCTGGATGCGGGCGACCACAGCGTCGTCGGCGATGACGTCGGCGCCGGCCTCTTCGGCGGCGCGCGCGTCTTCACCCTCGGCGAAGACCAGCACGCGCACCGAACGGCCGAGGCCATGCGGCAGCAGCACGGTATTGCGCACCTGCTGGTCGCTGTGGCGCGGGTCTATGCCAAGGCGCACGTGCAACTCGATGGTCTCGTCGAATTTGGCGGTGGCCAGTTGTTTGACCAGGCGGACCGCTTCCTCAAGCGGATAGTCCTGCTTGCGGTCGATGGCCTGCAGCGCTGCTTCGTAACGTTTGCCTCTTTTTGCCATGCTTTCCTCCCCGTGGTGCCGGTGGGCCAGGCATGGCCCTCCCACAGCAATTTATGATTCAGTCGACGACGGTGACGCCCATCTGGCGCGCGGTGCCTTCCACCTGACGCATGGCCGCCTCGATGTTTGAGGTGTTAAGGTCGGGCAATTTCACTTCGGCGATCTCCTGCACCTGGCGGCGATTGAGCTGGCCGACTTTTTCGGTGAGGGGGTTGGCGGCGCCTTTCTCGATGCCGGCAGCCTTGCGGATGAGAAAGGCGGTCGGCGGGCTCTTGAGTTCAAAGCGGAAGGAGTTGTCGCTGAAGACGGTGATTTCGGCGGGAATGATATCGCCCATGCGGTTGCTGGTGCGGGCGTTGTATTCCTTGCAGAAGCCCATCAGATTGATGCCGTGCTGGGCCAGCGCCGGACCGATCGGCGGCGCCGGATTGGCCTTGCCGGCGGGAATTTGCAGGGTCAGGATGGCCTTGATTTTCTTTGCCATGCAGTTTTTTCGTCCTCAGGCTTTCTCAACTTCCAGGAAATCCAGTTCGACCGGCGTATCGCGCCCGAAAAAGTTGACCATCACGCGCACGCGGGTCTTGTCGATGTCGATGTTGTCGACCGTGCCGATGAAGTCATTGAAGGGGCCATCGATGATGCGCACCTTCTCGCCGACGCTGAAGTTGACGACGATGGTCGGCGTCTCCTGCGACATACGGTCCATGATCTTGCTGACTTCTTCCTCGCGCAGGGGCGTGGGGTCGTTGCCCATGCCCACAAAGCCGGTCACGCCGGGGGTGTTGCGCACGACGTACCAGGAGTCCTCGTCCATGACCATTTCGACCAGCAGGTAACCGGGAAAGACGCGACGTTCCACCGGGCGGTGCTTGCCGTCGCGAATCTCGATTTCTTCCTCGGTGGGAATGATGACGTCAAAGATCTTGTCACGCATGCCCATGGTCTCGATACGCTGTTCAATGGCGTGGCGCACCTTGTTCTCGTAGCCGGAATAGCAGTGGATCACGAACCACTGCCTGTCAACCGTGGCGGACTCTGTACCGTCTTCGAGGATGATATTGAGATCATCGTCCTCGTTATCCAGCCAGACCGGTTCGGGGTCGAACCCTTCCTGGTTCATTTGCTCTCCCGCCCCCGTCACCAGGACGCTGAATTTTTGCGATTCGAACGAATGTAAAGAAATGTGCCCAGCCCGACAACCACGACGAAAAAGCCAAGAAAGACGAGGGGCTGGCCGAGGCCAATGGCAAAGAGTTCGCTGTAGCCAAGGGTGATCAGGCCCAGCACGATGGCAGCCAGCAGCGTGGACACCAGCACGATGACGCTCAGACGGCGCGCTTCCTGGCGGGTGGGCCAACTGACCTTTTTGACCTCGTCACGCACGCCCTCGATGTAGTTGGCGAGCACGGTGAAGGGCCGGGTCAGACGATTGCCGCTTTCCTGCACCACCGGCTGGTTGCGCCGGCCGGGCGTGGCACGTCCCTTGCGCGCAGTAACGCCGCGCACCTGAGTCTCGTCCGGCTGTCCGTCGGGGCGGCTGCCGAATGGCCACCAGCCCCGCCTTCTCCGGGTTCCGGTCGTCTTGCCGGTTGTCATACAAACTCCTTGCTTTCGTAGCGGGCGCCAGGCTTGCGCGCCCCCTTTTCATGTGCAGGGGAGGCAGGAATCGAACCCACAACCTACGGATTTGGAGACCGTTGCTCTGCCAATTGAGCTACTCCCCTAGGATGCGATCCCGCGCATTCAGCGCGTCTCGCGGTAGAGCACGTGCCGACGAATGAAAGGGTCGTACTTTTTCAACTCCAGCCGGGCGGTGGTGGTGCGCCGGTTCTTGGAGGTGATGTACATGTGACCGCTTTCGGTGCTCTTCAGTTTGACGATAACGCGATTGCCTTTTTTGGCCATCCTGG
>CAXXWG010000040.1:0-84138 GCA_963667305.2 Aggregatilineales bacterium
TTCGGCGCCGTGGCAGTCATGCGCTACAATGCCTTCACACCGCGCCATCTATCTGCAATACACCAGCTCCTTTGATCGTGAACGCGCCGCCATCCTGGCGCTTATGCTGATCCTGCTTACGTTGCTGCTGCTGTTGCTGGAGCGCCGTTCTGGGTCAATCCCGCAACGGCGCGCGCCTGGGCGCGGGTGCGCCGCGGCGTCTGGCGCCACAGCCCATCGGTCGCTGGCGCTGGCCGGCCCTGCTGTTTTTCGTGATGATTGTGGGTCTGGGCGTTGCGCTGCCTGTGGCTGTTCTGGGTTCCTGGTTGACGAGGCGTGCCCTGTTCAATGTCACGCCGCCGGACATGGGCATGCTCACGGCAACCACAGCTTCTGTCAGCGCTGCTGGCGGCGCTGGCGGCTGGCGCCCTGGCCCTGCCACTGGCCCTGCTGTTGCGACGCAGGCACAGTCGCCTCAGTCACTGGCTGGTGGCCGTGACCAGCAGCGGCAATGTGTTGCCGGGCATCGGTCGTCGCCCTGGCGCTGGTTTTCTTCGCCGCCCGCTATCTGCCCGCCTGGTACCAGACAGTTCCCCTGCTGCTGCTCGGGCTATGTCACAAGGTTTCCTGCCCCCTGGCAATCAGCGCCAGCCGCAGCGCCCTGGACCAGATTAGCCCGCGCCTCGAAGAAGCGGCCCGCAGCCTGGGCCAACGCCCCTGGCAAGTTGTGGTGCGCATCTACGTCCCCCTGGCCCGGGCCGGCATCCTGGCCGGCATGGCGCTGGTCTCTTCTGAGCGTGATGAAAGAGTTGTGCCGACCACGCTGGTGCTCTCACCTATTGGCACGCGCACCTTCGCCACCCACATCTGGTCCGCCTACAGCGAGGCGCTGCTGTCGCTGATCGGCGGGCCTGGTCTGCTGTTGCTGGGAGTCTCGGCCCTTGGCCTGATCGCTATCTTGCTGCGCGAACGGCAGCCGGGCGCCGCCACGGGCACGGGGGTCGCCTTGCTGCGGGAACTGCCGCGAGCGCGCGCGCGCCACCGCCTTTGGCCATCCTCGTGCACTTGCGCTGAATTCGCGAGTGACCATCGCCCTGGCCTGCCAGCAGCTCGGCAAGCGCTTTGACTCGGTCCTGGCGCTCGACGGATTTCAACCTTTCCCTTCAGGCCGGACAGTTGCTGGCGCTGCTTGGGCCGAGCGGCTGCGGCAAGACCACCACCCTGCGTCTGATCGCCGGATTTGAGCGACCGGACAGCGGTGAAATTCATATTGAGGGGCGCGTCGTGGCCGGGCCAGGGGGCTTTTGTCCCTCCCGAGAATCGACGCGTTGGCATGGTCTTTCAGGACTACGCGCTTTTCCCGCACCTCGACGTCGCCGGGCAATATCGCCTTTGGGCTGAAGGGCGGTCGGGAAGAACGTCAACAGCGCACCGGGTCGCTGCTGTCCCTGGTCGGGCTGGAAGGCTTTGGCGCGGCGCAAGCCTGCAGGGCCTTTCCGGCGGCCAGCAGCACGCGCGTGGCGCTGGCGCGCGCGCTGGCGCCGGCGCCGGCTCTGGTGCTGCTTGACGAGCCTTTCTCGAACCTTGATACGCATTTGCGGCTGCGGCTGCGGGCGGAGGTCCGCGCCATCCTGCGCGCGACTGGTACGACGGCCATCTTCGTCACGCATGACCAGGAGGAAGCGCTCAGTGTGGCAGACCAGGTTGCAGTGATGTCCGCCGGTCGCATGCTGCAGGTGGCCGAGCCATGGCGTCTCTATCACGAACCGGCCAGCCGGGCCGTGGCCGAGCTTGTTGGCGAAAGTAATTTTCTTGCCCGCCGAAGCGCAGGGTCGGGTCGCCCGCTGTGGCCCTGGGCGAGCTGGACCTGAGACAATCCGCATCGGGACCGGTGACCCTGCTGCTACGTCCGGAAGCGATTCGATTGACCGGGGCAGGGCAGGTACGGGTTGGGGAAGTTCAGTTCGTTCGGCGATCACCAACGACTGCATTTGCGTCTGGCGGACAACACTAGGCCTGATCGCACAAACGGACAACAGCCGCCGCTTCCAGAGCGGGCAGAGTGTAGGCATCGCGGTCAACGGCCCTGTGCTGGCCCTGCCGGGGCCTGATCAACCCGGCTCGAGCGTGGCCAGGGGTTCTTCAGAGTCGCCTGTTGCCGGTGGCACAAGCACCGGCGGTGGTTGCAGGGGTCGGCTGGTTGCCAATGTCCTCGCTGGCCGACTCCAGCAGGGGAAGTTTCCTGACCGACCAGATTCACGCCCGCGGCGGTCGCAACCCCGGGGCCGGCGACATCCGCCGCACAACGGAAACCGACGTAGAAGGCCTGCTGGTCCGGCGCCAGGCTCTGACGGTGGGGCGTACGGGCGAAGAAGATGCGCGCATCCCAGGAGCCGCCACGCAGGACTTTTTCGGTGCCCACGGGCGGGCCGGCCGGATTGAGGCCACTGGCCACCGCCTGGCTTGTAGAAGAAAGGCGAATACCAGTCGGCGACCCATTCGGCGACGTTGCCCGCCATGTCGTGCAGGCCCCAGGCGCCGGCGGGGAAGCTGGCAACCGGGTCTGCGCCGCGTTGTTCGGGCGCGCGGTCCGCCCGGCTGCTGGTGTTGGGCCAGGGCGACGTCGCGCAGATTGCCCCAGGGAAAGATTCGGTTGTCATTGCTGCGGGCGGCCCGTTCCCACTCTGCCTCGCTGGGCAGGCGGCGTCCAATGGCCTCGCAATAGGCCCGGGCGCCGTACCAGGTCACGCCTGAAACGGGCCGGTCCGACAGTACGCCTGGCACGCGGTAATTGACGCTGTCAAAAGTTACGTTGCTCAGGTCCGTCTCGTTGAGCGTGGCAAGACAGGCCTGCCCGTCGCAACCATTGAGATGGCTGCGGGGCCCAAGGGCATTGAGAAAGACCAGATACTGTGCGTAGGTGACCTCGCTGCGTTCCATGCGGAAGGCGTTCAGGGTAACGCTGTGGGGCGGGCTGGAGTCCTCACCGAAGGAAAGTTGGCAGTTGCCGCCTTCCGCGACACAGGCATCGACCGCTGCGAGCACTTCCTGGGCCGTCGTGCCCATGATGAAATTGCCCCCCGCCACAGACATGAGTTCGGTCAATTGACCTTCCAGCGCGGCCAGCACAGTCGGGTTCCCCCTGCCAGGTTCTGGCGTGGGCGTTGCCGTTGGAGGCGCCGGCGTGGGGGTGGGCGTGTCAATCTCCTCCACAGTCACAAGCGTGGAAGTTGGTAGCGGGGTGTTGGTCGGAGGCAGGGTGGGCGTGGCAGGCAGGGGCGTGGCGGTGATGACGACCACGACCGGCGTATCGGTGGGTTGCATGCCGACGTCAAGCGTGACCTGGCCGAGGGCAATCCCGCCCAGCAAAATCGTGACCGCGCAGCCGAAACCCAGCGCCAGGCCGATGATCAGCCATTGCCAGGCACAGCCGCCCCTGCGGGCGCTGGTCGACGGGCGATACCTTCCTCGCGCCATGAATTGTCCCCTGCCGCTGCCGATTTCAGTACCAGGTATCCTAAAGTCTTACAGGTCAGGCCACAAGGCCTGGTAAGTGCTTGCGCTGCGCTCAGGGCCTTGCATACTTTAGTGATGGGACCTTCGGACGACCCACCTACAACCCCGACTTCCCGGCCACCGGCGGATGGCGCGGACAGGTCTCTTGCCGCCGGCCCGGACCGGCAAGGCAATGCGCCCTGGCCGCTGGCCCTGTTGCTGGTGGTCTGCCTGATCGCGTTGTTCTCCGGGCTGGTCCTGTTCTCCTCCGGTTCGGCGCGCCCGCCCGCCCTGCGCATGGCTGCAGAAGCCAGCAACACGCCCACCGTTCCGCCCCGTCCCACGTCGACGCGGCCGCCGCGCGCCACGATCGAGCCGCGACCCACGGTGACCCCCACAGCCCTGCCACGCGGCCTGCGCTTTTCCCTTGACGCGGCCTCCATCGAGTACGTACCGGGCACCGGTCGCTGCGACTGGTCGGGAATCGCCGGACGGGTCGTCCACAGAAACGGGACGGGCGCAGCCGGTCTGCTGATCGTCGCGCGGAAGGAAGACAGCGACCTCGAACTGGTCAGCACGACAGATTCTCGCGGAAACTTCGAATTGCGTTTGGGTGACGTGCCCTTGCTGGCGCCCTGGTCCTTGCAGTTGCGCAGTCAGGATGGCAGGGCGCTTTCCGATTTCATGCATATCGTAACCAGCGAACAATGCGACCAGAATCTCATCGTGCTGGAATTCAGCGAGCAGCCCTGAGCGAAGCGGGGACCGGGTGACGCCGTTCCTGCGCCAGCAAGGCTTCGTGCGCGAGGAAGCTCAGGAGGGCGATGAGAAAGAGGCTGACGCCGATTGTTTCAAGGTCAACGCGATCGGCCAGGACAGCCATCAGAGCCGGCAGCACGGCGACTCCAATGCCGGAACTGCCAATTTGCAAACCGATTGCATTGGGCGAGTGCGCCGTACCGACGCGGCCGGGCGTATCCGCCAGCAGCAGGGGAAGCACGGGCGCCAGGGTGAAGCCGATGAGCGCGACTCCCGCGAAGGTCAGGGAATCGCCCAGGTTGGACTGGAGCAGCAAGGTGCCGACGATGGTCAACAACATGCTGGCGCGCATGAAGCGATTGTTGCCGATGCGCCCGACCACCATGCCGGTGAGCACGCGGCCGATTGTCAGGCCGGCCCAGAAGATGCTGATCCACAGGCCCGCCAGTTCCGGTGCGATGCCGCGTCCATCAATCATCAGGCTGTTGCCCAGCGCGCCCGTGCCTTGCTGCATGCCGCCGTGCAGGAAGAACAGCAAAATACCGAACCAGGCTGGTGTCAGACGCAAACTGCCGCGCAGGGGCTGCAACTGGTCCGCGGACGCGGATTTCTCCGCCAGCTTCCAGGAAGCCCGCGTGCCGGCAAGGAGGAGTGTCAGTCCCAGTTGCGGGACGAAGAAGACGATATAGCTCCAGCGCCAGTCAAGACCGAATTGGAAGATGACCAGGGTAACGATCAGAGGTCCCAACGCGGACCCAAGGCCGAAGCCGGTATGGAGCAGGTTCATGCGGCCGCCGGAATAGTTGACGGCGGCGTGGATATTTATGCCGGTGTTCAGCACCGTTACCCCCACGCCGAGCAAGGTATGCAGGGCAATCAGGGAAACCAGGCCGGGCGCGAACGCCACGCCGGCAAGGCCGGCCAACAGCAGCAGGCAACCCGCCAGCAGATAGTTGCCCACGCCCAGACGACTGACCAGATAGCCGCTGCAGACGCCTGTCAGGACGCGGCCCAGCAGCAGGGCGAACATCACCAGGCCCAGGGCTTCCAGCGATACCTCGAAGCTGCGTTGCATCCGGGCCCAGGCGACTCCCAGCGCCGCGACCGGCATGCCGAGGGCCACGAATCCCAGAAAGCCGATGGCAAAGAGTTGCCGCCGGGGGCCGCCGTCGCTCACTTGTCCGCCTTTCCGAAAGTGGCCGGATCGCTGCGACTTGCGCGGGCACTTCTGCTAAACTGGAAATGCAGATTCAGGCAACCGGGAGAAACAAAATGGCTGAAGACTATATCCGCGACGCGTTGAACATGATTCCCTATGGCTTCTACGCCATCGGCTCTCGCAACGGCGACGACGTTAACCTGATGGTGGTCAACTGGCTGACCCAGTCCTCCTTCTCGCCGCGGCAGGTCGCCTTTGGTCTGTCCAAAACGGCCGTAACCCACGGCATCGTCGCGGAAGGCAAGGTCTTCTCCGTCAACATATTCGACAAGGCCGACGCCGAACTCATCACGGGTCTGACGAAGAGCCGGGAGAGGAACCCCGACAAGGTCAATGACGCCTCGACGACACCCGGGCCGCAAACCGGTTGCCCGCTCATTTCGGGCGCGGCGGCATGGCTTGAATGTCGCGTGGTTTCCAGCGTGGACAGCGGTGGCGATCATGACGTGATCGTCGGTGAAATCATCGGCGCCGGCGTGAACCGCGCCGGCAAGTCTGACGCGACCCTGACGCTGGAAGATATCGGGTGGAGCTACTCGGGTTAGCAGGATTTAGCCCGCATGCAGGGTGATCTGCCAGTCTGTGACGCTGACGATCACGCCACCGCCACGAACATAGAGAACCGGCTGCAAGGCTTCGCCAGGCAACATGGGCACGGGCTCGCCCAGGGATTCGTCATTGAAGAAAACCCGCACGCTGCCGGCATCCACGTCACGCTCGAGTCGCAGCCGGGCCACCACGGCATTGACTGTGCGCTGGCCGACCGGACGCAGCTCCGAACCTCGATGCTGCGCCAGATTGATCACGCCCGGTTGCACAAGACGCACGCGCGCCCCGGCGGCCATTTCTGAATCGTCGACGATTTGCAGCGTGGCGCCAAACCAGACCGCGTCTTCTTCCAGCAAAGTCGGGTCGTACTCACCAAGCACCATCGTAACTTCCATGCGCTGGATACGCGCGGCGGCCCGGTTGCCATAGGTCGCATTCAGCACATCCGGCGCCAGCGCGAAGGTGACGGGGCCGTCACCCGCAAATTCTGCGCGGCCAAGATGCCAGATTCCGTTCTCGTCACTGGCCCGGTAGGCGTCCAACGGCCAGGCAAGTGCATCCGCTGCGGCCAGATTCGTCAGCAGGGTCAGAAGATTCTGACGGCCCTGCAGACCGAGAGGCGGCAGCGTGGCGGTCGGTATCGGGGTGGCGGTCCGCAGCGGAGTCGTCGTCAAGGTGGCGCTGGCCGTCACGGCAGGCGCCGGCGTGGCGGTGGCCGGCGACCCGGTGACAGTGGGGAGGGGTGTGGCGCTGGCCGGCAGTACGACGGCGGCCGGCGCGTCGGCAGCGTCGGCCGGAGTCATCGCGGGATTGGTCGCGACGTTCTGGTTGACCTGATCCAGGCTCATGTCCCTGCCTGGCACGTAGACAAAGACCAGCGCAAGGATGACCAGCACCACAATGATGAGGGCAATCACAGTGATCTGACGGGAGATGCGCCCTGGGGCCGGCGCGCTGTCCGGCAGTTCCGGAAATTCATCGTCGTCCGAAAACGGGACCGGTGAACCGTCCTGCGCTTCATCGGGCCTTCGGTCCGGCCCGGCTGCGGGCGCCTGTGACCGGGTTGGCTCCGGTTGTTCCGCTTCGGGTTCCGGCCCTGACGAGGGCCGGGACAGTGCCGGCAGCCCGCCGGACAGGACGCCGCGTTGCCGTCGTGTCTGGCGACCGGCAGCGGGGTCGGCCGCAGACGCCTCCTGCGTGCCGGAAGTGCCAGAGAATTCGGACTGGTGCTCGGTCAATTCGAACCAGTGGCGGTAGAGCGACCAGGCCGGATGGCGGTCGATAAACATGACGCGAAAGAGATCATTGAAGCGTGTCAGGCGCGCGCTGCGACTCAGGTCCGGATCGATGTGGGTGGCGAGGAAACGTTCGTAGGTGACCTGCCACTGTCGCAGCGTTTTGCTCTGCTCCGGGCTGAGCAGTCGCTCCGTTTCGCTGACCAGCCAGCGGTGCGCCTCCAGCAGGGCGTTGTCGGGTGTGTCGGGCTTCTCCTCAATGACCTTGTTCATACGGCGCAAGCGGGTGTGCAGCTCGGCGGCGCCAGCCTGCAGCGAGACCAGCCAGGTGCGGTATCCGGTCAGGGTGATGACGGCGGCCTGCTCCGCGTCATCAATGGCGTTCATCGCGTTTTCGAGCTTGACTCCGGCCGGCCGAAACTCGCCGTCCGTCCAGTCGCGCAGTGCGGCCTGGAATTCCGCCATGCTGAGGATGGCCGGCGCCAGCAGCCGCGCCTGGGGGTTGGTCTCCAGCTGGTCCGCGATGGTGGCTAGGCGGGGCAGAATGTCCGGCCCGTTGATTTCGTTGATGCGCCCGGCCGCATCCAGCAGGTCCTGTCGCCGGCCGATAAAAGCCTCCAGCGCGCGCGCGGCAACGTGTTGCGGTCCGTCGTCGCCGAGCGCCCGCAGGGCAGCCTCGTGCCAGAACGCCGCGTTCTCCTGGGCATTGTCGTCGTTTTCCTGGGCATCCTCCGCGCCACGCAACAGGTAATAGAAAAACAGGATGCGCAGGGCGGCTGTGCTTTGCTGGTCAATGACGTCGACCAGGCCGCGGTTCATGGCCTTCAGGAAGGTGTCGGTGCCTGGCATTTGCTGCGCGAAATCATCGCGCAGTTTCAGTTCTTCCTCCGTAAACAGGGTCTCCACGGCCGCCAATGCCGTGCGGGTGGCCTCCGCGCTGGCGACACCGTTTCGTTCAACCCAGATCCGTGAGGTCTCGGCCAGCTGCGCAAGACGGTCAGCCGCTGCGCGCTGCGGATTGTTGCGGGCTATCTCCCTTGCCCGCTGCGCCAGTCGCGCCGCTTCGGCCAGTTGACCGCGATCCCAGGTTTGCCAGCCATCCGCCAGCGCACGGCCCAGGCCCCCGAAGAGGGCGTGCCGCTCCACATAGCGCGCGCCGGCAACCACGCTGCGCAACTGAATGAACCAGGAGGAAAGCGCCGGGCCTGGCGTCTTCACTGCTTCGGAAGCCTGGGTGAGCGCCTCCAGTGCCATGGCGCGATTTCCCTGGAGGGTGGCCATGGCGTACCGGTCCCAGGCCCGTGAAGCGACGTCGAGGCCGCCGGCCATGTCGATCAGTAGCTGATCAAAAAGAAATTCAAGAAAGGGGTTCAGATCCGAGCGTGTGTCGCGCAGCCAGATGTCAAGGCCGGAGCCATCAGCCAGCGGGACCCAGGTCTGGCAGGCGCCCAGAAACTCATAAAGCGCGTCCAGGCGGCGCTGCAGCAGCGCCCAGGCGCCGTTGACAGGGTCGATGGCCTGGCAGGTGGCGAGCGCCGCTGTGGCCTCCCGCGGGCTGGAAGCGGCCCGGCTGCCAATGATCTTCAGGTTTGCGGCCAGGCTGCGGCTGGCCATCAGGGCGCGTTGCAGGGCCCCGCGCAGGCCCTCGCTGCCAGGCAATGGCTGGCCGCTGCCCAGAGAGTCCAGCAGGGTCTGCAGGGATTCCAGACCTTCGCAGACCTGGCTGTAACGTTCCTGCAAGACTCCCGGTGCCAGTCGCGGGTTGGCATTGATGCCCTGCAATAGCGCCAAAACTTCATCGAGCACGACCTGCGGCTCGCCGACCGGCTGACCGGCGAAGGCGAGGTCGCCCATGGCCAGGCGGACACGCAGCAGGTTGGGCTGCAGCAACTGTACGTCCGGATAGTGCGCTGAAATGCGCTCGGCCAGCATGTGTTGCAGTTCGTAATCGCTCTCGCTGGCATGCCGCGTGACAAGTTCCTGGGCCGCTTCGGCCACCTGCCCGTCAAAGAGCAGTGCGATACTGTCCTGCACCAGCGCGGGAGTTTCTTCCTGCTGCGCGTCCTGCAGGAGACGCGCCATGTCGCCCAGCAGACGCACCAGGCGGGAGTTCTCGCCGTCAGCGCGCGGACGCAACTCGGAGAGCAATTCAGCGCTGCGTTGCCAGTTGCCGTTTTCCATGTAAATGCGAATCGCGTCGAGATCAGCGGCGATGGCGATGTCCTGCAGACGCGCCTCAATTGTCTTTTGCAACTCGCGCGACTGGGGGAAGCCCGGGTCAGCAGCCAGGGCCGGCGCCAAAGTCTGCATAAGACCATGAAGCTCGTCCCGGCTTCGGTCGTGGCGCAATCTGCCGCTCACGCGGTTTAGCACCAGATCGCGCTCGCGTTGCAGGGGGGCACGATAGTCCGCGAGGTCCTTGCGCAAGGTGGGGACGTCCGGATAGCGCAGCAGCAGGCGGGGGTGCGCCGCACGGCTGACAATATTCTGCAAGCGGGTAGGAACCCGTTCTGCTTCCGGGCCGAAATCCGCGCGGAAATCGTCGCCGGCGTCGCGCGGCAACTCAATGCGGCGGCCGCCGGTCAGCAGGAAAAAGAGCAATTCGCCCACCTGACCGACGTCACTTTGACGGCTGATTCCCTGCGCCGTACTTTCGTCCCCTTCGAGGAAAACAGCGTTGCCCCAGTCAATGACCTTGAGTTGCCAGGCGTCGCGATCCCAGAACAGGTGCCAGGCGTCAACGTCGTTGTAAACGATGTCACGTTCGTGGGCCAGCTGCAGCAGGTCCAGCAGGCTGTCCAGAATGATCAGGATTTCCAGTTCCGGCAGGAACTGGCCGTTGGCCTTGAGCGCCAGCGCCATGTCGGCGACGATGTCGCCAACGGCGCGTTCCATGACAATGTACTGATGGGGCATACCGCCAATTGGAAACTGTCCGGAGCCGAGCAGTTCGGTCAGTACAGGATGACCGGACAGACGTTGCAGCGCCCTGCGTTCGTTCAGGATGCTGACTTCCTGGCCGGCGCGGATGGGCGGGGCGTCGTTGGGCGCCGGTCGCTTGATGATGACCGGCCGATCCTGCGCCCGGGAATCGACGGCGCGCAGGGTCTCGCCGGAGCGGCCACGTGGATAAATGTGGTCGTAGCGATAGCGGTTGTCGAACAGACTGTCCGCCATGCTTCCTCCTTGCGGCAACATGTCCATTTTACGCCGCGAGGGTTTGCGCGCAAGTTGTTGACGCTTCCCCTGGCCAGGCGTAAGATGAAGACAGGTTCATGCAGGCATTGCCAATGGCACGGCGCGAATACCGCTTTCTGGATGATGAGGAGGACCGCCTCCAGTTCATCGCGCGTATGCGTGAGGTGCGCGAAGCTTTCATCGCCATGCGCTCGGTGGTGCCGGAGGCGCGTTGGTACGAGTTGCGCCACGAGGGCTGGTCGCTGGCGGCCATTCTGGGTCATCTGCAGTGGATGGACCGTCTGCACCTGCTGCAGGTGCAACTGGCCATCTGGAACCTGCCCTTTCCCTTCTCCGCCCGCACCTGGGAACGTGTTACGGGTTGGCAGCAGCGCATTTTTCAGCGCCGCCTGATGAAAAGCAGCGTCGATGGCATTCGCGGCGCGTTGCCGGACCAGGAAGAGTTCATTCTGCAGCTGGCCGTCAACGATTTCAGCAAGCGCCTGACCTATGCGCCTACCGGCCAGGTCCTGACCGTCGAACAGGCCGTACAGGAGTTTCTGCTCTTCTTCTGGCAGGACCGCCTGCGCGCCCTGCGCATCGCGGAAGGCCTGCACTCGACTCCCGGCGACTGGCCCCGTCAAGGCTGATGCGCGTCGTATTGCAGCGGGTCACCCGCGGTGAGGTACACGTGGCGGGTGAACTGGTGGGCGCCATCGACGAGGGCCTGGTTGCGCTGGTCGGCATCGCGCAGGACGACGGCCCCGCCGGGGTCGACCGCCTGGCGCAGAAGACGGCGCAGTTGCGCATCTTCCGCGATGAACAGCATCGAATGAATCGCTCCGCCCTGGATCTCGGCTACGGCGTCCTGGTCATCTCGCAGTTCACGCTATACGCGGACATGAAACGCGGTCGCCGACCGGGCTTCACCCGCGCCGGCAAGCCGGAAATGGCCGAGGCGCTTGTCGAACGCTACGCGGAAAAGCTGCGCGAGGCCGGCATTGAGCAGGTGGCCTGTGGCGTCTTCGGCGCGGACATGCAGGTCGTCATCCACAACGATGGTCCGGTCACGCTCATCCTCGACAGCGCGGAGATGTAGGCGACCCCTGCGCTACAAGGGATTGTCAAGAGCATCATTTGTTATTCTTTGGGTGTGAAGACCGCAAGTAAGGGAGATTGAGTACGTGCTCAACAAACTCAAGATGCGGAATTTCAAACGCTTTGGTGAAGAAGTCGAAATCGAACTCGGGAACCCCGTCGTCTTCATAGGACCCAACAACTCAGGAAAGACCACCGCCATGCAAGCACTTGCTCTTTGGGAAATTGGTCTAAGGCGCTGGAACGAAAAGAGGTCAGGCAAGAGTGCGCCTGAGAAACGGCCTGGAGTGACTGTCAATCGTCGTGATTTAGTTGCAATTCCGGTTCCGGCTGCGAATCTCTTGTGGCATGATTTGCGTCTTAGGGCAACGCAAAAAGTAAATGGAAAGCAATTGCGTAAGAACATCCTTATTGATTTGATTGTTGAAGGGGAGACGAACGGTCACAATTGGAGTTGCGGACTTGAATTTGACTACGCTGATGAAGAATCTTTTTATTGTCGGCCAATTCGACTTTCGGACGAAGAACCAATCGAACGCATGTCTGTTCCTGATAGAAATGTCATAGGAGATCAAAAAATTGCTTTTTTGCCGCCAATGTCCGGTCTTGCAGCTACAGAAACGCGATTGGATCGAGGAGCAATTGACGTAAGAATTGGTGAAGGACGAACTGCTGAAGTATTAAGAAATTTATGCTATAGAATTCACGAAAATTCGCCTTCACAGTGGAGCCGTCTCGTTTCACAGCTAGACGAGCTTTTTAATTCTCAACTGCGCCCACCACGTTACATCACGGAGCGAGGCGAAATAGAAATGGCCTATCGTGAGCATAATGTAGAATTGGATCTTTCATCGGCTGGTCGCGGGCTACAACAAACATTGCTTCTATTGGCATACATGTATGCAAATCCCGGTTCAGTATTGCTTCTCGACGAACCTGATGCACATCTTGAGATACTTCGTCAGAGGCAAATTTATCACTTACTGACTGAAGTTGCTGAAGAAAGTGGCAATCAGATCATCGCTGCCAGTCATTCAGAAGTGTTGCTCAATGAAGCGGCGCGTAGAGATAAAGTAATCGCTTTTGTTGGGCGTCCACATAGAATCGGGGAGCATGACAATGAGGTGATTAAGGCTCTCAGTGAAATAGGTTTCGATCAATATTATCAAGCGGAACAAAATGGATGGGTTCTTTACTTGGAAGGTCCTACGGATCTGACAATTCTGCAAGCAATGGCAAGAAGGCTCAAGCATGAAAAAGCGATCTGTGCGCTTGACAGGGTCTTTGTTCACTTTGTGGGCAATCAACCAAGAAAAGTGCAGAAACACTATTGTGGGTTGAGGGAAGCTTGTCCCGAGTTAGTGGGAGTTGCATTGTTTGATCGATTGAAGTCTTCGCTGCCGAACACCGAGTCCGTTGTTTGGTTGATGTGGACCAAACGGGAGATAGAAAATTATCTGTGCTCGAAAGGAACTTTGGGAGCATTTGCAAAGGCATCCGCTTCTGAGGCTGTGCTTGGACCTCTCTTTACTGAAGCAGAAATTATTCGTCGTGGTAAGGCAATGGAGAATGCTATCGCGGAAAACGTATGTGATGTGGATGTCAAAGCCAGTGAAGAGTTCTTAGTGCCCGTATTGACTTGCTTTTACAAAAAAATTGAACAAAGGAATCAAATGCCCAAGAACAGATTCTATCAACTTGTCAAGTTCATACCCGAAGATGAAATAGACCCCGAGATAACTGAAAAGCTTGACGCCATATCCAAAGTTGCTCAACAAGCCCAGAATCTGCGAAAACGCTGAATTTCGCACAGAGGGCAGGGGTATGCGACCGAACATTCTCTGGATCTGCACCGACCAGCAACGATGGGACACCATTGCCGCGTTGGGCAATGCGCACATCCGCACGCCCAACATCGACCGCCTGGTGCGCGAGGGCACGGCCTTCGACCACGCCTTCTGCCAGAGCCCGATCTGCACGCCCAGCCGCGCCAGTTTCCTGACCGGTCGCTACCCCTCCACCGTGCACGGCACCTGCAACGGCAACACCGTCTGGGGGGAGGGCGCGCCCCTGATCAGCAAACTGCTGGCCGACGCCGGCTACGACTGCGGCCTTGTCGGCAAGTTTCACCTGGCCGGCGGCTTCAAACGCCTGGAGCCGCGACCGGTGGACGACGGCTATCGCGTCTTCGAGTGGAGCCACGCGCCGCGCGACGACTGGCCCGTCGGCCACGCCTGGCGCAACTGGGTCGCGGCCCAGGGCCGGGACCTGGGCGAGCTCTGCCGCGACATGACGGCCTTTCCCGTCGAACTGCATCGCGAGACCTGGTGCACCACGCGCGCCATCGACTTCATCGAGTCCGAACGACCGCCTGAACAACCCTGGCTGTTGAACATCAACTACTACTATCCGCACCCGCCTTTTACGCCGCCGCGTGAGTACCTTGAGCGTTACGATCCCGCTGCCATGCCCGGCCCACGCTTCCGTGAGAGCGATCTGGCGGCGCAGCGGGCGCTGGCGGCTATCGACTTTCAGTCGGAAGCGCGCCGGCCGGAAGCCTTTGATGCGCGTGCGGTTCAGGCGGCTTACTACGGCATGATTGAACAACTGGACGACCAGCTGGGCCGCCTGCTGGAGTCGCTGGAATGCAGCGGTCAGCGCGAGAATACGCTCATCCTGTTCATGAGCGACCACGGCGAGACCTTGGGCGATCACGGCTTGCTGCAGAAGGGCTGTCGCTTCTACGAAGGCCTGGTGCGGGTGCCGCTGATCTGGACCTGGCCGGGAAAGATTGAGGCCGGCCTGCGCAGCAGCGCCCTGACCGAACTGACGGACATCTTTCCCACGCTGCTGGATGCCTGCGGCCTGGAAACGCCGGAAGGGACGCAGGGCCGCTCCTTGTGGCCCATCCTGAGCAGCGCGGCGGACCCGCAGCAGCACCGCGACTTCGTGCGCTGCGAGTACTACCGCACGCTGTTGGATGACGGTCGCGGTTTCGAGGGCAGCTACGCGACTATGTACCGCGACCGGCGCCACAAGCTGGTGCGCTACCACGGTCACGACCTGGGCGAGCTCTTCGACTTGCAGCAGGACCCGGGCGAATTCGACAATCTGTGGGACGACCCGGCCAGCACGGCTGTCCGCATGGACCTGTTGCAGCGCAGCTT
Source organism: Aggregatilineales bacterium (assembly GCA_963667305.2). GTDB lineage: Bacteria > Chloroflexota > Anaerolineae > Aggregatilineales > Phototrophicaceae > JAGWBD01. The sequence goes on from CAXXWG010000040.1 coordinate 14,679, forward strand.
CGACGCCCTGGCTTTCGCGGTCGATACCGGCCCGCCGCAGAGATATTTCAGTTAGGGAACGTCTGCATCAAAGCCGAAACCTGGCCCCCGCATCACGTCGATAATGTAAACTCGCTTGTGTTCTTCGGCGACTCCAAAAAATAGTGTTAGCGGAGGGACCACTCCTCTTTCGCTCACATAAATACCGACCTTGGCAAATCTGATTATTGAAACATCACCACTGTCTTCAACCACTGGAGCAGAAGCAAATGCAAATGGATTGTTGCCAAGATCGTTCAGGACGGTTTCAAGTGACTCCTGGAGTAGATCCGATGGTGCAAGGTCTCCAAGTTTCTGTCTGCACTCGTGCACAAATGTGATTTCATACTCAGACAAAGTCGCAATCCCTGTACTTCAGAGCCAGTTCCTGGGCACGCAAAGTTTCTTCTTCAGTGAGTGGCTCATCTGAATACAGGGCATATTCATAGGGAATGAATTGTTCACCTTCCGAGAGGCGCCAAGCAACACCGTAAGAATGACGGCTCAGTTCACTTGCATTCCAGTCTGCGAATCTCTCGATGACGCGGTCTACGATACCCAGTTCCCTGCTTGAGAGAAGGCCAATTGTCGGTTCCGAGAGTACATTAATCCGTTTTTGCATCCGCCCAAAGTATTCCCGTTCACTTTCAGTTATGTTCCCCGCGGCTTTTAACGCGTCCAGGGTTTCCAGGAAGTTCTCGGGAGTTGGCCCGAAATTATCGCGGAACCAGGCAGATCCGGTCACAGGCTTTCGATGTAGCCTGAATGATTCCATGTCTGCAAAGTAAATTATCTTTACGAGCTTTACGCGTCCGAAAGCCGGGTCATCCTTCAGCCTTTCGGCGACGTAGAGTATGAGTTCTCTCAGTCGGTCTTTGGGAGACATCTCGGGGAACTTGTAGGTAAAACCCTCTCTATCTGTCATCCTGTCGACCTCAATCCATCATAGAACAAATGTATAATCACATTGTAGTGCTTCGTTGGACGGGAGTCAAACTTTCGCTTCACCACCACCCATCCTTGACTGAACCCTCACCGCCACCACGCGGCCGCGGACGGTCTCCTCGTCGCCGGCGCGCAAGCTGCAGCGTACGATGGCCTTGCGGGCGCCCAGCTCTTCAATTTGCGCGCGCAACTCCAGTTCTACTCCCATGGGAGTCGGCTTCAGGTAATCGACCTGCAGGCTGGCGGTGACGCAGGTGATCTCCGGCTCCGTGCCCGGCGCGCGACCCTCTGCGTCATACATGGCGGCGATGGCCGTGCCGATGCTGTGGCAGTCGACCAGGCTGGCCAGCAGGCCGCCGTAGACAACGCCGGGAAAGGCCGTGTGTTGGTCGGAGGGCGTAAAGCGACAGACACCCTCCGTGCCGTCCCAGAAGGTGCGGACACCCAGGGTCTGCGGGTTGTGGCGGCCGCAGCCGAGACAGATGGCGATGTCGTCGTGATAAAAGTCCTGGATGGGGCGGGGCTCAGCCGCTGAGTGTGACATAGTCGCCCGAGACGTAGCCTACGCGGCCCTGGTGACGGATGCGGTGCCAGCCGTCCTGCTCGCCATGGCGCCGGTAGACCTCGCCGGGCGAAATGAGGCCAATGATTTCGTAACCCACACCTGGGCCACTGCGCACGTTGAGGATGTCCGTCGGGTTCAGGCCGCGCGGCAGGGTTGAAGCCGGGCTGGCTTCCTCGTCCCAAGTCTCGCGCAACAGGTCGCGGATGGCCTGTTCCGTCTGCTGGTAGCGGCCCTCGCCGAAGTGGCGGTAGCGTATCCGACCCTGTTTGTCTATCAGGTAAAGCGCGGGCCAGAAGCGATTGTTGTAGGCATTCCAGGTCTCGCGCCCGTTGTCCTGCAGCACGGGGTAGGGGACGTCAAGGCGCTGCACTGCTTCGCGGACCGCATTGATGTCGCGCTCAAAGTTGAATTCGGGATAGTGGTTGCCGATCACGACCAGACCCTGGTCGGCGAATTGCTGATGCCATCCCCTCAACGAGGGGATTACCCGGATGCAATTAATTCACCCGAAGGTCCACATCTCCAGGGCCACCACCTTGCCGCGCAAACCGGCCAGACTCAGTGGTGCGGCAGTATTCAGCCAGGCGCCGTCATGCAGTTCCGGCGCGTTGCCCAGCACCGGCAGGTCCGCGACGAAGGGCAGGGGGGTTGGGTCCGCAGGCGCAATGAGGGAGTCGCGCTCCGTGGCGGATTGGGCATCGGAAAGGAAGTTGTCCAATGCAGCCGGCATCGTGCAGGCGGCCGCAACCAAAGTCAGCATAATCGCCTGAACGGTACGCCGTACTCGTTTAACGGGCTTGCCTTGTGAGAACACAGGCATATCTTGCTCTGGAATCCATCCCGTGCGATTCTGCTTCAGAATGTTACAGGTGTTCCTGGTTTTCGACCAGACCGGGGAACCGTGATGCACGCTGCACAGCTCCAGCAATGAACTACCTTGGGGATGGCCTCAGTCGTTGGCCAAATCCTGGCGCAATTGCGCTTCCTGCGCCCTGAGTTCGGGGGTCATGGCCTCGCCGAAGTCTTCCATTTCGTAAACCGGACGGATCTCGATTTCACCGGGACCGGGCATCGGGTTGGGGCAGCGCCTTGCCCAGGCGAGGGCCTCGTCCATGTCCTCCACTTCCCACAGCCAGTACCCTGCAACCAGTTCACTGATGGCCTCGAAGGGGCCGTCCAGGACGGTTCGCTTCTCACCATCGAAGGCCACGCGTTTGCCTTGCGAGGAAGGCTTGAGCCCTTCACCGGCCCGCATGATCCCTGCGTCGACGAGCTCCTGATTGAAGCGTCCCATGGCTTCCATCAGGTCCGTGGAGGGCATGACTCCGGCTTCGCTGTCTTTGCTTGCCTTGACCAGCACCATAACTCGCATCGTAATTCTTCCTTTCCAGGGTCTCTGTCTGTCACCGGTGGAATGTCTCAGTCAGGGTCTGCGATGCAAAACGGTAGCAGTCAGCCCGTCGTTGACGCTGTCCGCAATTGCTCGATGTCAATCTTCTGCATTTTCAGCAACGCCTCCATGACCGCTTGCGGGCTGATTTGCATGATGCTGTCCAGCATGGCAGGCAATACCTGCCAGGACAGGCCGAACCTGTCCACAAGCCAGCCGCACTGCTGTGGTTCGCCGTCCTCTGACAGCCTGGTCCAGTAGTAGTCGATTTCTTCCTGCGTGTCGCAGGCGATGACGAAAGAAATGGCGGGCGTAAAGCGGAACATTGGGCCGCCGTCCACCGCCTCGAAACGCTGCTGGCCGATCTCGAATTGCACATGGGCATTGCCCTGGGCCGGGCCGGAAGACAGTCTTTGCACGCCCAACACCCTGGAATCGGGGAAAACGGAAGCGTAGAATCTCGCTGCCTCTTCCGCCTGACCGTCGAACCAGAGAAAGGGCGTTAACCTGGGGGCCAAATACATGTTGCTGTCCCTTTCCTGTCATGTTTCGTGGCTCGATTGTGCCAGGCGCCGGGAACGAGCCGGTCCAGCGAGGCCCGGAAGGCGCATCGTGATATTCGCGACGACCCTGATGTCCGGTCCAACGGCGTGGACTCGGGAAGACCTGGACCTTCGCCCTTTCCATCATTATTGTAGCGTTCGCCCGGGAGAGTAAAGGGCAGTGGCGGCAACAGGGTCGACGGGGGAGAGCGCTGTCAACCGCATCCGCAGCCAGGCAAACAGGAAGCCGGGAAAATCGAAGGCTTTGCTGTTGATTTCCAGCGGCCTGAGGATCCCACATGGATAGCGTTGTCTTGCAGGGCGGTGCGGGTCACTCCTGCACCGCATCCTGTGATTCACTTTTGGCCATGCGGTAACCGACGCGCGGCTCGGTAAAGATGTAGAGGGGGTTGGCGGCATTATCGCCCAGTCTGCGTCGAATTGTGCTGATGACGGTGCGCATGGGCCGCACGTCGCCGTAGCTGTTTTCTCCCCAGATGCGTTTCAGCAGTTGCGCGTATGTCAATACCTTGCCGGAATTGGCCGAAAGTTCGGCGAGTGTGCGGTACTCGATGGCCGTCAGTCGAATTGGCCGGCCCGCAAGGGTCACGCGGCGCTCGTTGAAATCTATTTTCAGGTCGGCACAGGTATAAGATTCCGGTTGATTGGTCGCCTCCAGCTTACGTATTGCCGCCCGGATGCGGGCATCCAGTTCCGTCGGCGAGAAAGGTTTGACGACGTAATCGGAGGCGCCCTTGTCGAAAGCCCTTGCGATGTGCTCGTCCTGACCATAGGCAGACAGGAAAATAACCGGCACGTCGTAACCCTTGTGAATCTCCTCCATGAGTTCGATTCCGTCGATCCCGGGTAACTTGAGATCAAGCAAAACCAGGCGGGGATTCTCCTGCATGAGTTGCAGCACTTCCATCGGATCGCCGGTCACAACGGGATCATGGCCCGACCTGGCGAGGGTGTCCCGAATGTATCCGAGAGTAAGGGGATCGTCATCCACAGCAAGGATACGGATGCGTTCCCCGCCCCCCGCCAATGAGGGTGCGGTGGAGGTTTGAGGGGAGGCGAAGGGGGAGACATTTCCGGTCACTTCAAATGCCGGAAGGGTAAAAGTGAAGCGGGCTCCAAGACCGGGTCCGTCACTACTGGCCCAGATGCGACCGCCGTGCGCCTCCACTATTCCCTTGCAAATGGCCAGTCCCAGACCGCTGTCACCTGACTGCTCCTCGCCCTCGATCCGGGAGAATTTGCGGAACAGATGCGGAAGGCTTTCGGCCGGAATGCCTCTGCCCGCGTCGGATACGGAAACAGCCACATGAAGGTCATAGCGTTCGGCACTGACGTTAACGGCGGACATCGCTGGCGAATTTCTGGCTGCATTGGTCAACAGATTGCCCAGCACCTGGATGACGCGCAGCCTGTCCGCCATGACCCAGGGAAGATCCGGAGCAAGGTTGATACAAATGTTGTGTTTGTCCATGTTGCTTTGGAAAGCTTGACTCGCTTCATCGATCAGGATGGCCAAATTCGCGGGTTCAGGGGAGACCGAAAGCGTTCCCGTTTCGATATGGGCCACGTCGAGAAGGTCACTGATCAACATACGCATGCGATCCGTCTGCGAGTCGATGATTCGGTGCAGTTGGAGAGTCTCGACAGGGCTAAGCACAGTATTGGCGTCCAGCAGCGTTGCCACCGAGCCCTTGACGGAGGTCAGGGGCGTGCGCAGTTCGTGGCTGACCATGGCCAGAAACTCGGCTCTCAGTCGCTCAAGTTCCTCAAGGGGAGTCATGTCCTGCAGGGTTACAATATATGTTTCAACTGCCCCATCTTCCGAATAGATCGGTGTGGCATTCATCAGGGCGGACAAACTTCGACCGTCCGGGACTTTGAGGACGATCTCCTCGGCTCTCAGGGTTTCCGCATCCAGCAGTGTCTGCGACAGGGGGAAGTCCTGCAGGGAGACCTCCCTGCCGTCAGCGCGACGAAAGGTCAGGATTTCAAGCAGGTGTTCCAGAGGTTGGTCCGGCACCCGCAAGACGTTAACCAGGCGCGCTGCCTCACGGTTGAAAGTGGTCGCTGTTCCGGTCTTCACGTCCAGGACAGCCACCCCGACCGGCGACATGTTTATCAGGGTCTCAAGGGCGGCCCTGGCCCGTCGTTCATCGCGATATTGACGGGCGTTGGCGATGACCATTGCCGCCTGGGAGGCAAACATCAAGAGGGACTTTTCGTCTTCACGCGTGAATTCCCAACCGTCCATTCTGTCAGCAAGGCAAATGGTGCCGACGTGTTCGCCACGATGCAGGACCGGAGCCGCCAGGAAGGTTATCGGTGATTGCCCGGTGCTGAGCAGTTGAATATCGGCAAAGCCAATCGCAGAGATGTGACTTTGCAAATCACGAATTCGCAATGGCTCGGAAATCCGACCCAGGTGTCCGAACAAACCGGGTCCCTCGGGCATCTCAACGAAATTGCTGATCTCTTCCGAAGTGAATCCCGAAAACAGGTAATCGATGATCTCACTGTCAGAGTTCATCAATGTGATCACACCATAACGGGCATCGGTCAGCGTTCGGGCGGAGTCCAGTACCTCCTGCAACACCGTGTCGAAATCCAGACTTTCGTTAATGCGGAGGCTGGCTTCACTCAACGCGTTCAGGCGATCGCGCAGCGCTTCGTTTTCCCGTGACAGTTCGTCCAAACGACCCATTTCTTTCCCTCTGTTATCTGCGCGGGTGATCCTTTGCCCGGTACCTGCTCACCAGCCGGATGTGTTGCCCGGCTCAGAAGACGGCAAGGTGGCCACCAGCATCAACCTTCAAGTCACTTTCAATGTTGCTAACGTTAAGTAACTCTTATACTACCTTACACAAGCCGGAATTGCATGTTCCCGGAAGATTCCGTGAGATGCATCGCCGCGCACATGACAATTTTCTGCCTGAAGGGCAAACAGACCAGGTCGATGCGGACGCAGCGACTGACCAGGCAACGACGAGTTTGCAACCTGAACACCAGTCTGAATGGCACCGCCTGGGGAAGGGCCCGTGGCGAGGAAGGCGGGGATCGCGAACCGGGTCCCTGCTGGCGAAAAGCGAAGGGGGCCGGCAAATGTCGAAACCGCCTTGTGCAGAACCAGCTTTTGTCGGATGGGCAGGAAGGATGGCCCGGGAAGATGTGGCAGAGGAGCCGGCTTATGCGGGTAGTGGACCTGAAGGGACTCGAACCCTTGCCCTCTTCAATGCCATTGAAGCGCTCTCCCAACTGAGCTACAGGCCCTGGCGGCAACAGGTTAGCGGCAGGGGAAAGTTCTGTCAATGGTGCCTGCGGCAGGGCCGGCGCGTGGTAAGGTGGTAACAGAGCAAGGAATGAGTGTGTGAAACTCCGATGCGACGCCTGGCCGCAACGCTCGCCGTCATTCTCGCCATACTGGTCTATGGCCTTAGCCTGATCGAGATGGACGTTGTCGCCACCGGTGACGCGGTGGCAGCCAACCTGCTGCTGGATTTCAATGAGGAGCGCCTGGATAGTTTTTCCGGCGCCACCGGGCCGCGGGAGTGGAGCTTCCCGGCGGATTACGGGCCGCATCCGGACTTCGCCACGGAGTGGTGGTACTACACCGGCAATCTGCAAAGTGAGGACGGCCGGCACTTCGGCTACCAGTTTACGATATTCAGACGTGCGCTCCGGCCAGATATTGAGGCCGGTGGCTCCGAGTGGCGCGGCGACCAGGTCTACATGGCCCACTTCACCGTCACGGACGTGGACGGCAAGCGCTTCCTGCACGACCAGCGCTACAGTCGCGCAGGGGCGGGCCTGGCCGGTGCGACCGGTGAGCCACGCCTGCACATCTGGCTGGAGGACCTGGACATGCAGGCCCTCAACGACGAGGCCAGTCGGATACGGCTGCGCGCCGCCATGGAAGGGGCGTCCATCGATTTCACGCTGGAGCAGGACAAGCCGCCCCGGCTGCGTGGCATTGAGGGTTACAGCCGCAAGGGAGTCGAACCGCACCAGGCCAGCTACTATTATTCCATCCCGCGCCTGGCGACCCGGGGCACGCTCACAATCGAAGGAGAGCGCTTTGCCGTGCAGGGCGAATCATGGATGGACCATGAATTCTTCACGCAATATCTGGCGGGGGACGTCGCCGGCTGGGACTGGTTCGCGCTGATTTTTGACGACGGGCGCGAGATGTCCCTTGGCTGGTTGCGTCTTACCGATGGCGGTGAACGCTATTATGGCGGCGGCGGCTCGGCCGCCTTCCTGGTCGAGGCGGACGGCAGCACCAGACAGATTGCGCCGGCGGATTTCCAGGTCGAGACGACGGCATTCTGGACCAGCCCGCACAGCGGCGCCAGCTATCCTGCAGGTTGGCAAGTGCGCATTTACGGCGACTCGCCGCTGGAATTCACGCTGCGTCCCTTGCTGGCCGACCAGGAACTGCACGAGAGCGCCATCGTTTACTGGGAAGGCGCGATCGTAATTGAAGGCGACGTTGCGGGTTTCGGCTACGCTGAACTCACCGGTTACCACATGCCGATGGGTGCAGATTTCTTCGGGAGTAGCGGCGCCTGAAACTGGCTTTTACAGACCCGTTGCCTTCAACAGAAGACCCGCCGCAGCGCCAATGAGAACCAGCCAGGTGGCGTTCACGCGGAGCCGGACCAGCGCCACCAGCGACAGGACGCAGAGCGCGATCCCCGGCAGCCAGGGTTGGCCGGCGCCGTCGGTCGTGGCTGCGCGCCCCAGGTCCAGCAAGGTGACCAGAATGGCGGCCACGACGGCGGCATGTACGCCGCCCAAAAGGGCGCGCACCGGCGCGCTCTTGCGCAGGCGCGGGATGAAGGGCGCGCTGAGCATCACGAAGAGGAAAGAGGGCAGGAAAATGCCCAGCGTCGCCAGCAGGGCGCCAGGCAGGCCGGCGACGATCATGCCGATGGCCGTCGATGTCGTGAGTACCGGGCCAGGTGTTGTCTGGCCGATGGCAATGGCGTCCAGCAATTGCTGCGCTCCCAGCCAGCCATAACTGACCACCAGGTCCTGCTGGATGTAGGCGACCAGCAAATAACCACTGCCAAACAGGATGGCGCCAATGCGCAGAAAGTAAAGGAACAACTCACTCAGGCCCGGCGCGCCTGACGCCAGCACAATCTGTCCCGGCAGCGTCGGCAGGCCAGAGAGCAGGAAGGCCGGTAACGCCCGGCTGGAGCGAGACTGCCACAGCACGTGCAGCAGGCCCGCCAGCAACATGACCAGGACTTCCGGCAAGTCCGTGGCGGCCAGCAGTGCCGCAGCAAATGCGAACAATAGCCACAGGGTCTGCCCCTGCAAGGCGCTGCGCAGCAAACGCCAGCCCGCAGCGGCGATGACCGCCACGATGACCGGCTGGATGCCGCGAAACAGGGCTTCGACTTCCGGCAAGGCGCCGCTGCTTACATAGAGGGCGCTGAGCGCCAGGGTAATCAGGAAGGCCGGGCCGATGAAGCAGAGGCCGCTCACCAAAGCGCCGGGAATGCCGCGCAGGCTGTGGCCGACGTGGATCATCACCTCCGTTGAGTTGGGGCCGGGGATCAGGTTGGCTGCGGCAATCAGGTCCAGGTAGTGATCGCGCGTCAACCAGCGCCTGCGGGTAACCAGTTCGTCTTCCGCCAGGGCAATATGGGCAACCGGTCCGCCAAATGCGGTGACGCTCAGGCGCAGGAAGACTCGCGCAAGGGCGCCGTAGGAGACCGTTGCCCCGTTCAAGCGATGTCAGTCCAACCCGAGCCGCGCGAGGGTCTCCGGCGGCGCCTGGCACTGCGCCAGTCCGGCCCGCAGCAATTCCTGCATGCGACGCACCTGGGTCGGTTCCTGCGCATACAGATTACGGGGCCTGAGCGTGAACTCCTCTCGGCTCCAGAGGTAGTCCGGGCAGACCCGCGGCTCCGCCGGCACGCGCCACTGCGGCACGTCGACGCCGGGAATGAAATGGCCGCTGGTCATGTCCGGTGAGGTGTTCAGGCCGGTGGTCGAGTACCAGAAGAGCGGGCCATCGCGACGCGAGCTTTGGGTCAGGGTCCAGTTTTCGTCGCTGACCACCACGCCATCGCCGAAGCGACCGTAGAGCAGCAGATCACGGTGGCGTTCGGTCTCGCCGCGCAGGAGCGGCATGAGCGAGCGACCATGGGGCCCGTCCGGGCCTTCGATGTCCAGCATGTCGCGCATGGTGGCGTTGACGTCCAGCGCGTTGGTCAGCGCCTTGATGCGACGCCCATTGCCAGGGTGCTGCGGGTGCCAGACCATCAGCGGTATACGCGCGTGCGACTCCGGATGCGGGAAGTCCTTGGCCCAGATGGTGGGGTTATCCAAACCGTTGTAGCAAAGATCGTGGCCGTGGTCGGTGGTGACGATGACGGCCGTGTTGTCCCACAGGTCCAGTTCGTCCATGCGGTTCCACAGGCGCCCCAGCCAGGCGTCGACCATGGTGACGTTGCCTTCATACTGCGCGCGAATCCAGGCCAGCTCGTCGGCCGAGGCGTTGCGCACGAAGCGTCGCGTCTCTTCCGGGTCCTGGTAGGGGGGCCAGGGGTTGAAGTCGGGGTTGTCGATGCCGCCGGTGTACAGACTGCGGTAGGGCTCCGGCACGTGGAAGGGCTCATGCGGGTCGAAGGACTCGACCCATAGCAGGAAGCGCTCGTGCTCGCGGTTGGCTTCCAGCCAGTCCGCCGCGCGGCACATGACCTGGGCGGTCGGGAACTCTTCCTCAATTACCCAGTTGCGCGCGTTGGCGTAGTACTGCGTGCCGCGGCCGTCATAGTTGCGGCTGCGTGAACTGCGGGCGCGGTTGATGGCCTGGGCCCAGCCGGGCACGTCATCCACCGGCGCCGTGTCCCACATGTCGACTTCGGAGCCGCGCACAAACTCCACGCCGTGGAAGGGCTCGAAGTAGCCGTGCGCCTTGTCTTCCCAGTAGTGATAGTGGTCGGTGACCATTTGGGTCACGCAACCATTGGCGCCCGCTTCGGCCGCCAGATGGCGGTCCCATGGCTCGACGTGGCCCCAACCGCGCCAAAGAAACTCCTGGCGGCCGGTGAAGAGTTCGCGTCGCGTCGGCATGCAGGGCGCAGAACTGATGAAGTGGTTGTCGAAGACGGCGGCCCGTTCGGCAAAGCGGCTCAGGTTGGGGGTCTGGACATGGGTGTCCTGGTAGGCCTGCAGCGCATGGAAGTTCAGGCTGTCGAGCAAAACGGTGATGACGTTCATGGCAGGACTCCGCAATCAGGCCAATAAAGGAATCAGGAGAAGAGAATTGAACCGCGCATTTCCATTGGCTGGCTGAATATCCAGACGGCGATGAAGGCGATGGCCAGCAACAACAGCGCCCAGGGGAGCATACCCGGCACGGCGTCACGGCGATACATGCGTGTCGCCACGCGTTGCGCAATTAACAGGCTCCACACCAGGCCACCGGCGATGGCCACCAGCTGCACCAGGCCGATCAGGGTCTGGTCCAGGCTGGCGCCGAAGCGCGCCCAGTCGCCATCCCGGCCCAGAAACTCTTGCAACACAGGGATGAAGCTGAAGGGCGCAAGCAGCAGATGAAAGGTGTAGTGGGCGATCCACACGCCCAGGCCGACCGGCACAAAGGCCGGGGCAAAGGCGGACAGGGTACTGCGCAGATTGTGCTTGCGCAGCGAGCCAGTGAGCAGGCGGCCCAGTTGCGCTGCCAGCAGCACCAGCAGGGTTGGCAGCAGCAGGCTGGTGATGCCAAAGACCAGCAGCAAAATGATCAACTCGTTGCGCAGGTTGAAGGTCTCCGCCAGGGACTGCTGCAGCGCGTAAACCGGCGACACCATGCCGAAGGCGTTGGTCAGGCCCATCGCCGCCAGCAGGATGACCAGCATGGAGACGTCAAATCGCTGTGGCCAGGCGCCTGGCTGCAGCAGCTCGCGACCGGGCCTGCGCGCCATCAGGCCGATGTTGTCGTGCGGGCAGGCGCGCACGCAGTCCAGACAGAGTGTGCAATCGAGGTTGCTGCGGATCTGCGGCGCGAAAAGCGAGGTGCCGCAGCCTGGCGTGCCCTGCGGTCCATGGCGCACCTCGACCTGGCCGCCGGGAATGTCATCCAGACGCAGCGTGGGCGCTGCCGCATGGCTGCCGTTGACGCACTCGTGACCGACGCAGTGCCGGCAGGTCTCCGCGTCCTTCACGCCAATTTGTGTCGGCGCGCTGGTGGCGTAGACGAAGTTGAAGCTGCCGAGCGGGCAGAGGTATTTGCAGAAAGCCGATTCGCGAAAGGCGACCTCCAGCAGGAAGGAGGCGACGAAGTAGGCGATAATGAGCCAGGCCGTCAGCCAGGGGCTGGCCCAGAGGTCCAGCCATTCGTAGAGCAGAAAGAGCGTGAAAAGGCTGGCGATGGCCAGCCACTTGTTGCGCAGGACGCGCGGGAAACTGCGGCCGCGGCTGAAGCGTTTGCCCAGCGTGCGCGGCAGGGCGAAAGGGCAGGCCATGCAGAAGAGGTTGCCCGCCAGCAGCAAAATCAACACCACCAGACCGCGGTAGTGCACCCAGGGCGCGACCGTGGCCAGATTTCGCGCGGCGGATTGCGGACCGGTCAGACCGTCGACCACCAGCAGGACTGCTGCCAGCAGCAACAGGGACTGCAGCACCAGGCGACCGTGTCGCCAACGCAGAAAACGCCCGACAAGCGGCCATTGCAGGACGTCCAGCGCCGCCGCAGGGCGATAAAGGTTGCTCACTGGCGCGGGCTGCTCATGGCGTGTGGCCTGGTCAGCCGTCCTCTTCCTCTGCTTCTTCCTCATCGGAGCGGTCCTGCCAGGCGCCGAAGGGAGTCTCGGCGGCCGCGCCGCCCCGGCTGATGCCGCCCATGCCAGGCAGGGTGGGGATGGGCGTGGGTTCTGCGTCCTCCGCTTCCTGGGTCATGGCCTGCTGCGTCCGGTCGGGCGTGCCCTGCCAGGCGCCGAAGGGAGTCTCGGCGGCCGCGCCGCCCCGGCTGATGCCACCCATGCCAGGCAGGGTGGGGATGGGCGTCGGGCCCTCCCCGTCTTCCGGCACCGGCGTGGCGGTGGCTTCTGCCACGGCCTCGTTGACGCTCACCTCAAAGGTCTCTTCCAGGCTGCTTTCATCGGCGAAGGTGAGCTTGACGGTCACCGTCCAGTCTCCGGCCATGGTCCATTCGAAGGGCAGGCGATACTTGCCATTTGAGCCCTGCACGTCATCACGCAGGACCGCTTGCATGCCCGCGTGGTCCATGTCGCCGCGCACGTCCACGCGCTCCGGGCTTACGGCCCGGCCATCGGCGTCGCTTATGTCGATGAGAAACTCCGCCTCGCCAACGCTGGCCACAGTCGGCAGGACCCTGAGGCTGATCGTCAGGTCCGCCTCTGCGGCCGGCGTACTTTCCTGACGGCAGGCGGCAAAAAGCAAAAGGCACAACATCAGGGCGATGATTCTGCGCATCGGGTTCGTTCCTGTTCCACAATTGTTACTGCATCCATTTTAGCAGCCTGCGCCCCGCTTGTCAGGCCTTCAGCTTTCCGGCAAACTGGGTGCTTCGGAGATCACTGATACAGGGCGATGCCCCCGACCTTTTACATTTTTCACGGAACGCAAGAGTTGCTGCTCGAAGAGGAGCTGCAAAAGCTGCGCGCCCGGATGCCCGCAGATACAGGCGACTTTAACATCACGGAACTGGACGGCCCGACTGTACGTGTCGCCGAAGTCCTCAACCAGGCCAGCACCAGCCCCTTCCTGGCCAGTCAGCGCCTGGTTATCGTGCGCGGTCTGCTTGCCTGGCTGGGTCGCAGGGGCGCGGGCGCCGCCGGCAAACTCGAGGCCGACGCCCTCTACGAAGGCTTGCCGGGGTTGCCCCCGTCCGCGCGTCTGGTGCTGGTCGAACACCGTGACCTGGAGCCTGCGGGTCGCGGACGGCCCCGACGCAATCGCTTTGTGCAACTGGCGCAGCAAGAAGCCGGCGGCTACACGCGCGCTTTCCGGCTGCCCCAGGACGTTGCCGCGTGGATTCAACGCCGGGCGAGGTCGCGCCATGAGGCGGAAATCAGCCGGGGAGCGGCCATGGCGCTGGCAGAGGTCACGCGTGGTGACCTGCGGCGCGTGGACAATGAGCTGCTTAAGCTGGCAAGTTACGTCGACGGTGAACGCAAGATCGACGAGCAAGACGTGGCGCTGCTGACCCCCTGGGTTGCCGAGGCGCGCACCTTCGACCTGACCGACGCCCTCGCCGAGCGGCGCGCGCGCCGTGCGCAGGAGTTGTTGCAGCAGATGCTGGCCGAGGACAGCAGCAGCGATGGCCTGATCCTCTTTGCCACCGTCGTGACCCATTTCCGCCGTTTGCTGCTGACGCGTGAACATATCCTGCTGCACGGTTCGGCACAGGGTATGGCGCAGTCGCTGGGCCTGCGGCCAGGTCGTTACCTGAACAAGCTGCAGCAGCAGGCCCGGCAGTTTGAACTGGCGGACCTGGAGGCCATACATCGCGAACTGCAGGCGAACGATCTGGCCATGAAGACCGGCAAGCTGCGGCCCGGTCTGGCGCTGGAATTGCTGGTGGCCGCCCTTGCCTGAGCGCTGCTTCAGCGGCAAACTTTGCGACCGATGAAGCATTTCATCGTAGAATCTCTGGAGATAGCGGGGAAACGGGGAAGCGGACCATGAGCGTAATCGCACTCATCGTGCTGCTGGTGTTGATCTTGCTGGGCTTTCAGATTCTCCTTGGGCTGGGCGTAGCTGTCGTGGGGTTGATTATCGCGTTGCTGCCGGCGGCCTTTACCGGGTATCTGGCCGGCCATATCATGAGCGGCGGCGGCTACGGCCCGGTCGCCAACGTGCTGCTGGGGCTGGGCGGCGGCATCGTCGGCAAACTTTTGCTGAATCTCCTGAATGTTCCTGTCGGCGAAGGAATCGTTGAGAACATCGCGGTCGGCGTGGTCGGCGCGGTGGTGCTGGTCTGGCTGGGGCGCGTCGTCGGCCGCCGCTGAGAGGTGTAAGGGTCCAGTTCGTCACCAGGACTTGAATCTGGCGGCGAGGCCTGCGGCGGGTTAGCATTCGACCTGTCTTCAACATTTGAAAGGCCCGCCGTGGAACTTGAGGCCAACCGTTTTGCCGAGGCCGCCAGCCGCGCCCTGCAGGACAAACAACTGAAGGCCGCGCTGGACCACAACGCGCGGCTCGCCGACGCCACGCGCATCAAGAGCATGGCCGCCACCACCGGCTCGGAGGCCTTGCGGCAACAGGGACGCGGCGCTCGCCTGCGCGGCCTGGCGCAACTGCCCGAACTTCTCGAACAGACCGAGGCGCTGATCACGGCGCGGGGCGGGCAGGTGCTCTGGGCGCGGGATGCCGACGAAGCCAACCGGCACGTGCTGGACATCTGCCAGCGGCACGGGCTCCGTTTTGGCGTCAAGAGCAAGAGCATGGTCACCGAGGAACTTCATCTGGTGCCATACTTGGAAGAGCACGGCGTCCGCATGCTGGAGACGGACCTCGGCGAATTCGTGGTGCAGGTCGACGAAAGCCGTCCCAGTCACATCGTCGCGCCCATTATGCATATGAAAAAGGAAGGGATCCACGATCTCTTCGTCGAGAAGCTGGGCATGGACTCGATGGACGACGAGATTGACCCCCAGGTCATGACCCGCTTCGCACGGGAGCATTTGCGGCGGCAATATTTTGAGGCTGACTTCGGCATCACCGGCGGCAACTTCATCATCGCCGAGACGGGAACCGTCGCCATCACCACCAACGAGGGCAATGCCCGCCTCGGAACAGCCTTGCAGCCGGTGCACGTCGCCATCGTCGGCATCGAGAAGGTCATCCCCACCTGGGAAGACTACGCCACCCTGGTGCAGACCCTGGCGCGCAGCGCGACCGGTCAGCAACTCTCGGTCTACAGCACGCTCTACAACGGGCCGGCCTTGCCGGAAGAGGGCGACGGCCCGCAACACTATTACGTCATTCTGGTGGACAATGGCCGTAGCGCGATCTACGGTACGCAGTACTCGGAGGCGCTGGCCTGCATCCGTTGCGGCGCCTGCCTGAATACCTGTCCCGTTTACCAGAACGTGGGCGGACACGCCTACGGCGCGGTCTACCCCGGCCCGATCGGGTCCGTCATCACGCCACTGCTAACCGGCAAGGAGAACGCCACGCCATTGCCCTTCGCCAGCAGCCTGTGCGGGGCCTGCAAGACCGCCTGTCCGGTAGATATCAACATCCCGGACATGTTGCTGGAATTGCGCCACGACCTGCAGCAGGAGCAGAGTCCCTTGTGGCGCCTGGGCATGCAGGCCTGGAGCTGGAGTTTCAGCCATCCGCTGCTTTATGAGACCGGGCGCAAGGTCAGCGCCGCGCTGAGCGGGGCCTTCGCCAAAGACAGTGGGGAATTGCGCAAGCTGCCGGGCCCCCTGGGCGCGTGGACCGAGCACCGCGATTTTCCGCCTTTCCCGCAGGAATCCTTTCACGACTGGTGGCGACGCGAACGCGACGGGCAGGTGGGGCAGGACGGAGACTCGTGAGCGAGGCCCGCGAGCAAATCCTTTCCCGCCTGCGCCAGGCGCGCGAAGGTCTGCCGGACGCGCCGCCGCGGCCGGAACAATACCAGCCGGTCATGAACGTCGAGGATGAGTCGCCACAGGGCTTGCTGACGCGCTTCAGGACGGAACTGGAAGGCCTTCAGGGCGAAGTCTACATCGTTGCGGATGATAAAGCCGCGCTGGACAAAGTGCTGTCCCTGTTGGCCGAAAGCGGAGTGCGTCACGCCCTGACATGGGACTGGCCGCACATTCCGCTGCCCGGGCTGGACACGGCCCTTGCGGACGCGGGGATAGAAGCGCTGCAGCCGACACCCGACAACCGGGAGGCCTGCGAAGCGGCGGAGGCCGGCATCAGTGGGGCCGACGCGGCCATCGCCGCCACGGGCTCGCTGGTGGTCAGCACGGCAGCGGGCATGGGACGCCTGGCGACGCTGCTGCCGCCGCAGCACATTGTGTTGCTGCGTCAGGAGCAACTGTTGCCAGGTCTGGAGGACTGGGTGGCGCTGCAGCGCGCCGAAGACCTGGCCCGGCTGGGCTCGCGCAGCAACCTCTGCATCATTACCGGCCCCAGTCGCACCGCCGACATCGAGAAGAATCTCGTGCTGGGCGTGCACGGGCCAGGACTTTTGCAGGTTGTCGTGGTTGAACAGGCTTCCTGAACCCCGTCGCTCAGACGAGGGAATCCACGCCGCACAGGGGCAGCAGTCCCGCAATATTGTCCAGCAAATGATCGGGTCGGGCGGCCTGTAGCGCTTCACGACTGCTGAAACCGGTGGTCACGGCCACGGCGCAGGCGCCCAGGGCCTGTGCGCAGGCGACGTCCGCCGGGGTGTCGCCGACCACGGTGACGTCCTGCGGCGCGATGGCCTGGCCGCTGTGGGCGCAAGCGCGCTCCAGGGCGAGCGGAGGCAGGTTGTTGCGGTGGGCAGCTTCATTGCCACAGGCCCGCACCGGAAACCAGGCGGGGTCGAATCCGGCGCCTTCCAGCTTTATGGGCGTGGTGACGGAGGTATTGCCGGTAACGATTCCGACGATGAAGTCCGGTCGGTCGTGCAGGGCCTGGACCGTCTCCAGCGCCCCCGGCAGGGGAAACAATTCAAACTCCGCCGCGAGGTCGCGCATGTGTCGTTCTATGCTGGCCTCGTAGGCGGGCATGCGACGACCGATTTCTTCCTCGCTGGCGTCCAGAATCTCGCACAGGGTGCCCCAGTCGGTCTTGCCTGCGAAGCTGTGCGTGTCGAGGTTGCCGGCCGTGCCGAAGAGTTCAAGCATCGCGCGGCGGGTCGCGGCCCGGCCGATGCCGTGGCCGTCCAGCAGGGTGCCGTCGATGTCGAAAAGGACCAGTTGCAGCGTCACGCCGACGCCTGCTGCGCCCCGGTGGCGGGCACGTCCAGTGCGATGACCTGGTCCACGAGGCTGCGCAGGGAGGGTTCGGGCAGGGCGCCAGGCTGGCTGAAGACGATGCTGCGGTCCTTGACGACCATGAGGGTCGGGATGCTCTGGATGCCGAAATGGGCCGAGAGGCCGGGATTCTGGTCCACGTCGACCTTGGCGATGCGAATCTGACCGGCGTACTCCGCCGCCAGTTTGTCCAGCACCGGCGCCACCATGCGGCAGGGACCGCACCACTCCGCCCAGAAATCGACCAGCACGGGCAGCGGCCAGTCAATCACCTGTTCCTGAAAATCGTCGTCGCCCACAGCGACCGGCGTGGCCTCCACGATGGTCTGCTTCGGCGCCTGCTCTTCCTGCGGCGGCGCCGGATTGAGTTCGGCGACGCGGGCCTTCATGCGCTCGATGGCAAGGGGCATGTCACTGCCCCAGGGTTTGGCCCGGCGCAACACCGTTTCGCCGCAGTACCAGCCGATCAACAGCGAATTACCTTCGGCCTGGAAGAGCGCGGCGGTGCGCGGGCTGGCGTCCGGGTCGATCTGCACAAAGTGCATGTCCGGCTCTTCGGCGACCGCGCTGCGAAAAGCGGTGATGAAATCGCCGCGCAAACCAGCGCCGCCGGCCAGCAACAGCATCACAGGTTCACTTCCTAGTAGCAGTTGCTCAAGACTTTCGTCGTTGACGGTGCGGACTTCCTGCATGGGATGGTCCCCGTTGTGTGTGCGTCCAGTGTAGCGGGGCAGGGGCGGGGACTCAAGACGTGGTGGACCGGTACCAGTGGCAAATGGCGGGGCGACATTGGCGCGTGCGTCATGTAACATGTCGGACGCGGCGCTTCTTTTGGCCGGGATTAATCGGGCCCCATGCTACGACGTTTTGCACCCGATCTGCGTATCCTGTTGCTCCTCGCGCTTCCGCCACTGCTGCTCTTCTGGCAGCAGACCCTGGGCGGGCGAACCCTGTTACCTGCGGACAACCTCTACCAGTTTGAGCCCTGGGCCAGTTATCGCGAGCAGGTCGGTGCGCCGGCCCTGCCGCACAACCCGCTGGTCTCCGACCTCGTGCTGCAGAACTACCCCTGGAAGCAGTTTCTGCGCGAAAGCCTGGAGGCCGGCGAGGCGCCGCTCTGGAACCCGCGGCAATTCAGCGGCATTCCCTTCCTCGCCGCCGGGCAGCATTCGGGACTCTACGCCTTCAGTCTGATTTTCTACATTTTGCCCCTGTGGTCGGCCTATGGCTGGTTCACGGTTATTCAGCTTTGGGTTGCCGGGGCGGGCATGTACGCCTTCATGCGCGGCATGCGCACGGGGCGTTTCGGCAGCGTCATTGCCGCGCTCGCTTGGCAACTGTCGGCCTTCCTGGTGATCAGCGCCGTCTTTCCCATGGTCCTCGCCGCGGCGACCTGGTTGCCGCTGTTACTTCTGCTGATCGAGTGTTGTGTTCGCAACCAGACTTTGGCGGGTCGCCCGGCGCGCCCGCTGTGGACATCCTTCGCCGCGCTGGTCCTGAGCCTTGTGCTGCTGGCCGGACATGCCGAAATGAGCTATTACACCTGGCTTGTCGCAGGCATCTGGGCCCTGGCGCGCTTGTCGCAGCGCTGGCGGGCTCTCGGCCTGCGCGAGGCGGCGGGCGCCGTTCCCTGGTTGCTGGCCGTGGCATTCATCGGCGTGGCGACCGCCGCCCTGCAGTTGCTGCCGCTGGTCGAATTTGCCGGCATGAATTTTCGCAGCGGTTCGGCATCCTACGAGCAGGTAATTGGCTGGGCGCATCCCCCGCGCGACCTCATCCAGTTTCTCCTGCCGAATTTCTACGGCAGCCCGGCCCAACACAGCGTGACCGACGTCTTCAGCGGTCAGCAGATTTCGCTGCCATCGACAGCATGGGGCATCAAGAACTACGTCGAGGCCGCGCTCTACAGCGGCCTGCTGACCCTGGCCCTGGCCGCCCTGGCCCTCGGCAACCTGCGGCGAGCATCTACCGGTAACCAGGCGCGCGGACTGACTGTGTTCTTTCTGCTCCTGACCCTGGCCGGGCTGAGCTTCATGTTCGGTCTGCCGAGCTACCGTCTGCTGTGGTTGCTGCCGGGCATCGACCAGTTGCACTCGCCCTTTCGCTGGGTGTTCGCCGTGAGTCTGGGTCTGGCGGTATTGGCCGGCCTCGGCGCTGATCGCCTGGTCGCCGGCGACGCAGAGGCCTGGCGCAGACGGGTCGGCCTGGCGCTCTTGGCCGCGGGCCTGGCGACTCTGGCGGGACTGCTGGCGCTGCGCCTCTTCTACACCCAACTGGAAGCTCTGGTGGCGCGCGTGTTTCACGGTCTGGCGCTGGCCGACCAGGTCTTCGCCGATGCCCGCCTTTTCGCCAGTTTTCAGGCCGTTAACCTGTTGATTTTCGGCCTGGTGGCGCTGGGCGGCGGCCTCATCCTGCTGTGGGCCGGGCGTGACTTGCGGTCCCGCACCTGGCAGGTCGCGGCCGGGGGTCTGCTGGCGCTGGACCTGATGCTGGCGTCCGGCGGATTTTATGGCGCCGCCGATCCTGCACTTCTGGAATTCACGCCGCCGGCCATCGAGTGGCTGCAGCAACAGCCCGGCGCCTGGCGCTATACGACGCTGGAACGCGAGCGGGCCATTCTGCCTGCCAACAGCGGCATGGTGCATGGCCTGCGTGATATCCGCGGTTACGAGAGCATCATTCCACGGCAATACGTCGACTTCATGCAGGGCATCGCCGATCAGCGGCAACTGCCCTACAACCGGGTAGCGCCGCTTTACGTCGATCAACTGGCAAGCGTTGACTGGCAGCGTCTGGCGCTGAGCGGCACACGCTGGCTGCTCAGCGAGGCGGAGTTCGAAATCGAATCGCAGTTGCCGCCGGGCACTGCGCTGGCATGGGAAGATGCGGCCCTGCGCATTTATGAACTGCCGGCGTATCCCCTGGCCTGGCTGACGACGGCTGAGTCTCCCCTGCAGGCTGACGCACTGCCCGAGCCCCTGCCCGTCGAGATACGGCGGGAGAGCGGCCGCGAAAAACTCATGCAGTTCACCTTGCCCGCCGGAGCGCTGAGCCAGGTGGTCGTCAGTGAGAGCTGGATGCCGGGCTGGCGTGCCTGGTTGCGTCCGGCCGGTTCCGACTCCGCTGAGGAAATGGAGCTGCCAGTCACGCTCGTGCTGGAGAATTTCCAGGGGGTGACGCTCGAACGGGCGGCGCTGGAAGCGCGTTTCGGCTCCGACCTGGGGGAAGACGGGTCGCTTTTGCTGCGAATGAACTTCAGTCCGGCAAACTTCCAGATCGGCTTTTTCGCTTCCGTCATCGGTGCGGCCCTGATGATTTCTTTCACCGGTTTCTGGATGTGGCGCCTGCTGACGCGCCGGGCCGAAAGCAACGTGGCGCGGGTGGCGCGTAACAGCGTCGCACCGATCATGGTCAATCTCTTCAACCGCGGCATAGATTTCGCCTTCGCCCTGGTGATGTTGCGCATTTTGGGCCCGACGGACGCCGGCGTCTATTTCTACGCGGGCTTCATCTTTTTGTGGTTCGATATTCTCAGCAACTTTGGTCTGGACGTCTGGCTGACGCGCGAGGTGGCGCGTGAACCCTCGCGGGCGCTGCGCGTTCTGGTGAGCAGCAGCGCCCTGCGCTTCGCGCTGACATTTGCAGGCCTGCTGCTGCTGGCGGCCTTCCTGCTGGCGCGGCAGCAACTCATCGCGCCACCGCTGGGTGAAGCCGGATTGCTGACCATCGTGTTGCTTTACCTTGGCATCTTTCCCGGCAGCCTGGCCAAGGGTTTAACCTCGCTTTTCTACGGTTTCCAGCGCGCCGAATTCCCGGCGGCCGTCACCAGCATCGCCACAATGTGCAAGACTGTGTTCGGGCTTTTCGTGCTGCTGGCCGGTGCGGGCGTGGTGGGGCTGGCGGCGGTCAGCATCGTGACCAATGTGCTGACTCTGGTGCTGCTCGCGCTGGGCGCCCGACCGCTGTTGCGCGGCATGGTTTCCGGCCGACCCGAACTGCCGCTGATGCGACGCATGACCGGCGCCAGCTGGCCGCTGCTGGCCAACCATTTTCTGGCGACCATCTTTTTTCAGGTGGACGTGCTGATCATTGAGGCCATTCATGGCGCGCGCATGCTCGGCCTTTACAGCGTGGCCTACAAGTGGGTGGCGGCGCTGAACATTATCCCGGCTTTCTTCACCCAGGCGCTGTTGCCGGTGATGTCGCGCCAGGCGCAGGAAGACCGCGAAACGCTGAAACGCACCTGCGTGCTGGGCATCAAGCTGCTGTTGATCCTGGCCCTGCCACTGGCGGCGCTCTTCACCGCCCTGGCCTGGGCCCTGACCAGCCTGCTGGGCGGGACGCAGTATCTGCCGGATGGCGCGGTCGCCACGCAACTGATGATCTGGAGCATTCCGGTCGGCTGGGTCAACAGTTTCCTGCAGTACGCGCTCATCGCGCTGGACCTGCAGCGGCGCATCACCCGCGCCTTTCTGCTGGCTGTGGGCTTCAACGTGGTGGCCAACCTGCTGCTGGTGCCGACTTACGGCTACCAGGCCGCCGCCCTGACCACCATCGCCTCGGAGGTCATCCTGCTCCTGCCCTTTGTCTGGCTGCTGCAGCGAGCGCTGGGGCCGCTGCCCTGGCGCGACATTCTGTGGCGGCCCACCCTGGCCACGGCGCTGCTGCTGTTGACGCTGGCCGGACTTTGGCCGCTGTCGGCGGCGCTGGCGCTGCTGCTCGGCTGTGCCCTGTACGCGCTGTTGCTGTGGCGACTGCGACCTCTTTCGGCAGCAGAACGCAGGCTGTTGCAGCCCCTGCTGCCGCAGCGGCTGAAAAAGCTGGCGTTACCGACCCTCAGGCCGTGACGCTGTCGCCCAGGGGGCGCGAGTCGCTTTCATGGCGGCGCAGCAGACTGCGCACGAAGGGATTGGCGAAGACCGGTAACTTCAGGACTTCACCGTCACGCGTCAGGGTCATGTGACAGACGGTGACCGGCCGGGCGCCGCTAAGCCAGATTTCCTCATTGTCGATCTCGTCGGCAAGCTGCCAACCCTGGTTGAAGAGAGTGACGAGCGAATCGCCGCCGGCGAGCTGGCCGGAAAAGGGCGACCAGTGCCGCGTCACGTCGGGATAGTCAAAGTGTGCGTTTGCAGAGTCGTATGTAACCATGATTTCAGTGTAGCAGACGGGGCAAACCCAGTCAGGGCCAATATGCCGAATTTCGGGGCAATTTTATGTAGAAAATCTGCAAGATTCCGGGCCCTTTGCGACAGCTTGTTCTTTCCGACTCCAGTCCATGAAGGTCTGGCGCCTTCCCCGCAACGAAATGCTGCGCGGGATGGCAGAAACCGTGCCAGTTGACGGACGCCGGGGTGGGGAAGGGCAGCAGCGATGCGGTAAAACCGGAGGCGCACCTTTGTCTTTGAACCAGCGCATTCCGGAGTGGCCATGAGTTCTCAAGGACCCAACATCCTGTGGATCTGCACGGACCAGCAACGCCATGACACGCTCGGCTGCCATGGCAATGATTTCGTGCGCACGCCGCATATCGACCGCCTGGCGGCCGGCGGCATGCAGTTCACGCGGGCTTTCAGCCAGAGTCCGGTCTGCACGCCCAGCCGCGCCTCCTTCCTGACCGGTCGCTACCCGCGCACGACGCGTTGTCGCCAGAACGGCCAGGCCATCCCGCCGGAGGAGATGCTGGTGACCCGCCTGCTGGCCGACGCCGGCTACACCTGCGGCCTCGCCGGCAAGTTGCACCTCTCGGCCTGCCACCCGCAAACGGCCCCCGGCAGCGAACGCCGCATCAGCGACGGCTATGACGAGTTCCACTGGTCGCATCACCCGCGCCCGGGCGATTGGCCCACCAACGAGTACTTTCACTGGCTGCGTGAGCGCGGCCAGAGCGGTGAAACGAGCCCTTCACCCCTGTCGCGCCACATTTTGAGCGGCGTCCCGGCGGAACACCACCAGACGACCTGGTGCGCGCAGATGGCGATTAACTTCATCGAGGCCCATGAGGACAGCGACAATCCCTGGCTCTTCTCCGTCAACATCTTCGACCCGCATCATGACTTCGACCCGCCGCCGGAGTACCTGCAGCGCTATCTGGACATCCTCGACGAGATTCCTCTACCCAACTGGCAAGCGGGCGAACTGGCGGACAAGCCGGCCTGGCAGGCCATCGACCACGTGGCCGCCTACAACAGCCCGGGTTACTTCCCCTTCGCCGACATGAGCGAGCGCGATCACCGCCTGCTGACGGCGGCCTACTGGGCCATGATCGATCTGATCGACGAGCAGGTGGGGCGCATGCTGGCGGCGCTGGAGCAGACGGGTCAACTGGAGGACACGCTGGTGATCTTCATGTCCGACCACGGCGAGATGCTGGGCGACCATGGCATCTACCTCAAGGGGCCCTACTTCTACGAGCCTGCCATCCACGTGCCCCTGATCATCTCGCAGCCGGGAACGATTGCGGGAGGCGTTTGCGAAGACCTGAGCGAGCTGGTCGATCTGGCGCCGACCTTGCTGGAAGCGGCCGGTGAACCGGTCTGGCCGGGCATGCAGGGCCGCTCGCTGTGGCCGCTGCTGACGGGGCAGGGCGAACCCGCCGCGCCCCGTCAGGACGTCTACTGCGAGTACTACAACGCCATGCCCTGGCACGGGTCGCCTGGCCCGCAGCTGACCATGCTGCGCACGGAGACGCACAAGCTGGTCGTGGCCCATGGTCTGGCCGAGGGCGAACTCTACGACCTGCAGGCCGACCCGCGGGAGACGCGCAATCGCTGGCAGGACCCCGCCTACGCCTCCGTGCGCATGGATCTACTGCAACGCCTCTGCGACCGCATGGCCTGGACGGTCGATCCGCTGCCGCTCAGGGAGGGTCAGTGGTGAGGGCGTCAACTTGCTCTTGGTGTTGGGGAGTTCAATCCGTGCAATAGCAGGGAAGCTCGTGCTGTAAGGGCGCGCTGTTCAACTCAGGCTCTTTCAGGGCAGCGTATGAAAGTTTGGCGTTTTTGCCGAAGAATCCGAAGCGAGACTCGCGACCCGTCGCCTTGCCATCAATCACTTCCGGTGCTGTTCGCGTATATCGATCCTCAATTTCGACCCACCAGGACAACTGACCAGGGCCGCTCGCTCTGGTCTGCGGGTCCTGCGCAATGGCGTTGAGGTTGCGCTTGCCCTTCATGAAGCAAAACACGCAATTTGAGTAGCGACTGTCTACTTCAAGATCCCATTCCTGCTGTTCCCAGAATGACTTCACATCGGCCCCGGCGATTCCGGAATCATAAAGAGGAGCATAGGGCAGGGCGCCGTCCCCCTGGCAGCGGTTAAGCATGCTACTCACCCGTTTGGGTTCATCGGCGCGCAAACCCAGGATGCCGACATAAGGGACTCCCAGGTCGCCGATCATTGGCACCACGCCGTCAGTGGCGCGGTCCACCAAGTGGGGCACACGAGCGCGGGGCACGTCAATGTAGTCAGTATATTTCTGTGACGGACGGACGAAGGGTCGGCTGCGCACGAATGCCGTGTAATTCAGCAACTCTTCGGGTGACAGGGAGCGGCCCCGGAAAGCGCTAAGCAATTCCCGGTCGTCGAGTTGCGACTTCTTGTGCCAGTGGCCCAGACGTTTCGTGGCCGGCTCACCGCTAAACCATTCAGCAAGAACCTGGCGTGTGACCTGTACCTTCAGATGATCGGTGCACAAGCGCTGGAAGCGGTTGGGCAGGCGTGTATCAAGTGATAAGTTTTCCTCGAAGATTTCACCTCGATAGCGCAGCCCCTTTGTCCTGTCTGTGCGCCAGAGATATGGTTTGGCAAGTCGCCAGGATCCAATTCGGCGCCAGTAACTATCGCGCGCCGTTTCTATGGTTTGAAACTCAGTAAGCAAGAAGGGTATGTCGCTGATGCGCTCGGCTTCACGTTTGCAACGGATAACGAAGTCGTAGGTACGACGATGTTCTGCAGAGGTGTTGTTAAAAATGATGACGTCACCGCGCTGTGCGTCCAGTTGCCCGTTTTCCAGCAAGGCGAAAAGCAACAGGGCGCTGGACCGACCGCCGGAAAACTTTACTACGTGAGGATAGTTCCTGTGCTGCGGCTCTCGGTAAGTGAGGGTCAGCGCCGGGACGAATTTCACACTGGATCCTTTCGCATTACCCTCAAATGGTCTCTTACTTCAGCCGCAGTCCATGCATGCAGGTCGACGGTGCTGAATGCCTGGCCGGTTAATTTGAGCAAGTCTTCCAGTTCAGCGTTGGTCCTGACGGGAGATTCAATTAGATGGGCGACGAGGCCGGAAGCCAAGGGAGGTTTGGAAAGAATGGTCAGCTTCTTGACCACATACTCAGCGATCGGGCGCCAGCGAGGGATGAGAGCTTCCCATGCTGCGTCAGCATCCAGCAGCCTTGATTCGCGACTCGCGTCTTCAACCAATTGACCCATCCACCAGACCCGAGACAGGTTGCAATCGTTTATGACGCTGGTGTGGCCGCGTATGCTGTGCAGGCCACCCATGCTACGGAATACCGTTCTGACACAATCGTCAACAGCCTGGTTAAGCTTTTCAGTCTTGGATCTGCTGAGCGCCTTTTTTCGTCCCATGATGTTTCTTGGTTGGAGATTCTTCAGGGTCTCCTGGATTCTGGCCCTGCCTGTTTGATTTCCACCGGTTGCAGCCAGAAATGACGCGTCGATTTTGGCTGCTTGGATGTTGTGCAGGGTGATCACGTTCCAGACGGCAACGTTTGAGGCGGACTGCGGCGTGAGCGCATGATAACACTCCCGAATTGCCATTGCCGTGGACAGCGGGGGTTCTGGTGAACTCACTTTCCTGCATGCGAAATGGGAGAAGCGCGTTGAGTGGCGCGCGGTCAAGTTGCCCGAAATCAACAACTATTCCCTGTCCTGCGAGAAAATCCAGAAAGCGGTTTTCAACCACCGCCTCAAGAAAAGCGACCTGTTCCGGTCCGCCGCGATGGTCCGTTCTTGTGTTCACCAGGTTGTTGCGCAATTCTGTCAGCGGATCCGGATTGCGCCCACCGGGGTTCAAAGCAAAAAGCGCCTGTTCAATGAAGGTATCCGTCATGCCCCATTCTCCTCCAGGCCCGGAGCACGGAGGCCACGCAACACGGTCGCCAGGTGGAGGGCATCCTGCCATTCCTCGTTGTCCTGGCCCGTTTCCCAAGGCGGATCAACTCCGGCCTCTTCGCGCAACATGTCGCCAAGTCTGCGCACGGCGTCATAGGGTGGGGAATCCGTATTTTTGAATTCCGTCCTGATTCTATTGAGCATCTGCGCGAAGCAACCAATGTAAAATGCTTCTTCCCAGTCCCTGTGACTAGCGTTGCCCAGAGCTTCAAAAATGTCAGGTGGAACACGCACGACGAACTGCCAGTTGTCCCCAAATGGGTCGGAATTAGTCTCCACTTTTCCTGACCCGCGCAATTTAGAATCCACTTCAAATCGGATCATGTGGAACACTTTTTCAAGGTCCTCAAAGACAGTCCCGCCGGCAAGGATCGCGCCTTTCGGGAAACGCACCTTGCGGCCATGCCAAAGGGATGACAAACCATGTTCATCACTGTCCAGCACCAATTCATACGCGTCGCGCAGCACAATCCCGGGTAGAAAGTAGAGATTCTTGTCACCCGCATCGGGCAGTGAAAACTTTTGCCGGTGTTCCCATTGGCCTTGCTTCGGCACCTGCAGGGCATTTTCGTCCTCTACAAAGCGACGGCTGTAGAGCATGTGTGGCATCCGGACTTCACAGCACAGGTCGGCCAAGCCTGATCGCAACCATTGAGCGGGCAAACAATGGGTATCGCTCAGGCGGTGCGTGACTTCCAGATTCGCTCCGATTTGTTGCAACTGCACCGAATATCTGTCTGGCGTTTCATAGTCGGCTGAATCCGGCCGCAGGGATGGATACACAGAAACGTTCACTTGTTGTCTCCCTCGTAAAGGACCGCGCGCAAGGCAGCGTTTACGGATTGGTCACCGGCCATTTGCAACGACAAGCGGGTTGAAAGTCCCTTGTCGAGTCTGCCCAGATGAATCTCGCGATCTTTGCCGCGCCCTTCTTGCAGCGCTTCGCCGTCACGTAAACAGCGGGACAAATCAAATACCACTTCTTGCCCGCGCAGGGGGGACTCGCAGGTGGCGTCCGAGCCGGTCAGCGTTTCAAGATACAAGATGGCGTTTTTCACCGTATTGGCGGAGGGGCCGATGTCCAACTCGATCCGACCCGAATCAGTAGGGACAGGTCTGCTCGCCGGCAGGATGAGTTGGCGGCGTACGCTACGTTTTTTCCCACGCCCGCCACCGCCTCCCTTACCCTTGCCCCTTCTGCTGCCAGTGTCGCTTTCTTCTCCCTCGCCTTCACGATTGGTGCGGTCCTGCTTTGGTCTGGCCATTATGCGCGGCGGTTGGGAGCCGCGCTGCGAGTGCACTTTCACAGGAAGGAAATCCGGTGTATAGGATTTACTTTTTGGCCGGCTTTCCAGAACCTTAAGCAACTCCGTTTTAATTTCATCAAAGAGTTGGCGGGCCTTGCTGCCATTCACACTGCGGGGGTCGAAGCGTATGCCAGAATGTCCGTGGTCCTCGGCCAGGCGCAGGATGTTGTCGGCTTCTGTAGCATTGTTCAGGTTATCGGCGAAGAGCAGAACGGCGTGGAAAGGCCTGCAGTTGACAAAGTGCCCCCGCGCGAGTTCACGGGGTAATTTGCTCTCGTCGTCCGTAATAAACATTCCGGCGCGCAGGATGGCTATGCGGGACCGTTGCTGGTCAAGGTAGCGAATCCGAGATTTCACCTTGCCAAAGGAAGTGTTCAGGGTAACACGCTTTTCTTCCTGGTAGGTCAGTCATGATTCGTGGCTGCGTTGGCCGGCAATCAGGCGGTTTCCGCGGGCGCGTTTGTTGTCTTTCACCCTGTTTAGTGCGCGCTGCACGTCACCAGAGTCATCCAGACGGTCTTCGAGCACCCTGCCATTTTTGTTCACGGCGTAATCGCGCACGAAGACGTTTAAGCGATCCTGATCCACTGCGACAAAGAAGTGCTTGGCTATATCTTCACAAATTAATCTTACGACGTCTGTGCCCTCGTTGTTGCTGTCGCCTGGGAACCGGTTGAATGCTGGGATGATAACGACCGAACCGGAGCCCTCGATTCTGCCCAGCAGCTTGCTGATTAACGGCGGAATCTGTTGTTCGTTATCGATGATGTCGACGCCTGAAAGAGAGACTTGGGCCACATTCTCGGAAAGATAGCCGTGCCCACCCCAACGGACCTTGGCATCTTTGCACAGATGCGTCGGAAACACGACG
This sequence comes from Aggregatilineales bacterium, assembly GCA_963667305.2. Lineage (GTDB taxonomy): Bacteria > Chloroflexota > Anaerolineae > Aggregatilineales > Phototrophicaceae > JAGWBD01. The sequence continues at coordinate 43,419 of CAXXWG010000040.1, forward strand.
TGTCCGGAGGCCACCTTGCGTTCATTATTGACTCCACCGTACATCACGTAGTTCATGTCGCCGCCGGCGAAAGCGGTCTCGTGGCCGACGCCATGCGTGCCTCCACTTCCGCCATCGTCCTCTCGCTTGTAACTGTCGCCCTTGCCGATCAAGCCTTCCATGCTTCGATAGTCAAGGCCTATGCCATTGTCGAAAACCAGCAGGCACTCGATCTCATCCTGGAACGCAAGGGCCTTGAGGCGTTCTAGGACCTCGTAGAACTTGCTCTGACCCTTGGTCAGCCATTCTTGCATGTACTCGTCTCGCAGGTGTTGACGATACTCATTTATTCCCGGCAAATCGGAGGTTTTTACCCTGCGAATCTCAAAATGCATCGTGCATTCGCGGCCGGCTTCACGTGCGGCGTCAAGCGCGTTTTGCGTTAATTCGCGAATGATAGTTTCGTGGCCGGTGTCCTCATATTTCTGGACACATTCAGTAGGCGAAATCTTTTCTCCGCCACCTTCCATGAATTGCAGCCCGGTTGTCAAAGTGTTCCCTTTCTCTGCAAGTGCTTGTAAAGTGTTGTCTTAACAACGCCTCACACCAAAATAAGGGGACGTTACATTAACATAATATGCACTGTGTATCAACATCGCTCTGAAAGACATCCCCCGTGCTATACTCCCCGGCTGACCGCCTGACCCTGGAGCGCAGCCCGTGGCCAGCCCGACCCTCATCCGCATCGCTGACATCGCCGCGCACGAAGGCGAGCAGGTGCTGCTGCAGGGCTGGGTGCAGGCCCGTACCGGCAAGGGACGCCTGCACTTCATCCGCCTGCGCGATGGCAGCGGCATCGTCCAGTGCGTTGCCTTCCGCCACGAGATGGACGAAGAGGAATTCGCCCTCGCGCGCGGGCTGACGCAGGAGGCCGCGATTCGCGTCACGGGCGAGGTGCGCCGCGACGAACGCGCGCCCGGCCTGCCCGGCGGCTACGAAGTCGGCGTGCAGCGCCTGGAGCTGGTCGCCGCGGCCGACGAGTATCCCATCACGCCCAAGGAGCACGGCGTGGAGTTCCTGATGGACCGGCGCCACCTCTGGGTGCGCTCCAGCCGGCAGTGGGCCATCCTGCGCATCCGCGCCACCATCGTCAGCGCCATGCGCAACTGGCTCGACGACCAGGGCTTTCTGCTGGTCGATACGCCCATCATCACGCCCGCCGCCGGTGAGGAGACGACGACGCTCTTCGACATTGACTACTTTGGCGAACAGGCCTTCCTCGCCCAGACCGGCCAGCTTTACAACGAGGCTAACATCGCGGCCTTCGGCAAGGTCTACTGCTTCGGCCCGACCTTCCGCGCCGAAAAGTCGCGCACGCGGCGGCATCTGCTCGAGTTCTGGATGCTGGAGCCGGAGATCGCCTTCTGCTCGCTGGAAGAACTGATGGAGCTGCAGGAGCGCTTCATCAGCCACGTCGTCAGCACGGTGCTGGAGAAGCACGCGCAGGAACTGGCGTTGATCGGGCGCGACACGACGGCGCTGGAACGCATCCGCCCCCCATTCCCGCGCATCAGCTACGACGAGGCCGTCGAGCGGCTGCACGCGTTGACGGCCACAATCGACGACGCGGAGCAGCGCGAGTTGCTGGCAATTGAACATGGCGAGGACTTCGGCTCGCCACAGGAGACGGCCATCGCCGAACAGTTCGAACGCCCGGTCTTCGTCTACCACTACCCCACGGAAGTCAAGGCTTTTTACATGGAGCCCCTGGCGGAGCGACCGGAGCTTTGCCGCAGCGTCGACTTGCTGGCGCCGGAGGGCTATGGCGAAATCACCGGTGGCAGCGAACGCATCCACGACCTTGACCTGATCGAGGAACGCGTCTCGCAGATCGGTCTGCCGCGCGAGGCCTACGACTGGTACCTGGAGCTGCGCAAGTTTGGCAGCGTGCCGCACTCCGGCTTCGGCATCGGCCTGGAGCGCACGGTCGCGTGGATCTGCGGCCTGCCGCACATCCGCGAGAGCGTCCCCTACGCGCGCATGCTTAATCGCAAGTCGCCCTGATGGCGCGCATCCATACCGACCATCTGCTGCTGCGCCACTTCAGCCCCGCCGACGAGGCCGACTGGGCCCGCGTCGTGCTGACCAACCCGGTCACCATGCGCGCGCTGCCCGCCGGCCGGCCCGCGCCGCGCGCACGGGCGGCCGCCATCCTCGCCGACTTCGCTGACCACTGGCGGCTGCACGGTCACGGCCTGTGGGCCGTGGCACTGGCCGCAAGCGGCGAACTCATCGGCCACGCCGGCCTGCAGCGCGTGGACGGCACTGCGCGCGTCGAGCTGCTGGTCGCGCTCTGCCCGCCCTATGGACGCGGCGACCTGCCGCAGCAGGCCGCGCAGGCCGTCCTGCGCCACGGCTTTGAGGTCGTCGGACTGCCGGAGGTGATGGCCGTCGTGCTGCCCGCCAACCGCGAGTCACGCAAGTTGTGGCGCCGCCTCGGCATGAAGCCCCGCGGCCGCGTCCACCTCTACGACCAGCGCCTGCCGCTCTTCAGCCTGCGCCGCGGCGACTTCGTCACCGGCGATGAACGCTACGAACTGGACCTGGAGGGGGAGCCCCGTGACCCTGCACCGGCTTTGTTTCGGACAATGCGGGATTCCGCATAAGGCGTGGTATGCCTCACGCTGCGGTGAAAAATTGCCCGCAGGCCCAACCTGAATTTACAATCACGCCCGTACCCTACCTGACAATTAAGTCGTGTGAGCAGAGCGATGAACATCAAACAATTGGGCACTCGTCATACCCTGCCATTTCTCTTGCAATTGCTGCTGCTGTTGCTGGCCCTGGTCGCGGCTGCGCAACTGCTGTCCTTTGATCTCGACGCTGCCGGGGGAGCCGTATACACGACTTTCTATGGCGGTTACCTGCGCCAGACCTCCGATGACCTGACGCGCATGGCGCGCCTCAATGCAATCACCGGCGATCCGCGCTACCGGGAGTACTTCGACGAAATCCTCGCCATCCGCAACGGGGAGATGCCGCGCCCGCAGCAATACTTCGAAATTCCCTGGTGGGACATCGTGCTGTCCACCGGCGAGCGGCCGACGGCGCCCGGCGAGACCAGGGCCATTCGTGATTTACTGGCGGAGAACGTTCAGAGCGAGGCGGACCTGGCGCCGCTGCTTGAGGCCGAGGACTATTCCAACGCCCTGACCGAACTGGAATACGAGGTCATGGACCAGGTGCCGGTCCTGCGCGAGGCTGCCGGGGGCGACTTCGCGCTGGAAGGCGCGGCGCTGGAGAACATGTTGCGGCTGCACGGGGCGGAATACCACGATGGCAAGGAACGGGTCATGCGGCCGCTGCTGGAGTTTTCGCAAAACAGTCGGCAACGGCTGAGCGCCTTTGGCAGGGAGTTCTTTGGGCTGCTGGCCGGGAGCCTCATTGTGGTGGTCGTTGCGGTCGTCCTGTCGATCCTCTTGTGCCTCTGGACCCTGCTGCGACGCAGGGGGCGTCGTCGCCTTACGCTGTTGGCCGCGCTGCAACTGCTGCTGCTCCTGCTGGTTGTGGCTACGCTCGGGCTGCTGCCGGTTTTCGACCTGGGTGATTTTCCTGAACTGCTCAACATCGCCACCTACGCCTACCGACTGCGCCGCACCTCCGATGACCTGACGCGCATGGCGCGCCTGAACGCGATCACCGGCGATTCGCTCTACCGCGAGTACTTCGACGAAGTCCTCGCCATCCGCAACGGCGACGTGCCGCGACCGGAGCCCTATCACGAGATTCCCTTTTGGGACATTGTGCTGGCCACCGGGGAGCGTCCATCAGCGCCCGGCGAGCCCGTCGCGATGCGGCAATTCTTCATGGACAGCGGCATGACAGACGAGCAACTGGCGCTGCTGGTGGAGTCTGAAGACCAGTCCAATCTCCTGACCGAACTGGAATACGAGGTCATGGACAACGTGGCGGCCTACGGTGAAGCTGCCGGCGGCGACTACGCGCTGGAGGGCGCGGCGCTGGACAACATGCTGCGGCTGCACGGGGCGGAATACCACCAGGCCAAGGAAGGCATCATGCGGCCCCTGGTTGAGTTGACCGGCTCCGTCTGGCAACGCGTGGAAGCCACTGTTGACAGGCTGGTGATCGAACTGCCGCAGAGTTTTGCCCTGCTGTTTGCCGCGCTCGGCCTCTCCCTCCTTGCGGGTGTTGGCGTGTTGCTGACGCACAGGGACCGGCCAACTGACCCTGGAAGGGGAGCCCCATGACCCTGCACCGCCTTGAACCCGTCCGCCAGAACCTGCACGGCCACTGGTCGAAGGACCTGGCGCCCGTATTGACCATCGACCCTGGCGACGCCGTCGACTTCGTCACCCTCGACGCCGCCTGGAGTGTGGACATGCCCGCAGCGCCAGGACCCCCCGCCGTCCAGTTTGAGCCATGGGACCCCGAACTGGACAGCGGTCACGCGCTGACCGGCCCGGTCCATGTGCGCGGCGCGCAGCCCGGCATGATGCTGGGCATCGCCGTCGAGGAAATCGTGACCGCCGACTGGGGCTGGAACGGCGGCGGTGGCGACTGGCTGAGGGAGGACGGCCAGCCCCTCGGCGACCTGGGCGAGATGCACTGGAACCTGTGGCAGCTGGACATGGCGCGCCTCGTCGCGTGCAACCAGAGCGGCGTCAGTGTGCCGATGCGACCCTTCCCCGGCGTGATGGGCATGCCCTCCGCCGAGCCCGGCATCCACAGCACGCGCCCGCCGCGCGTCAACGGCGGCAACATCGACTGCCGCGAACTGGTGGTCGGCAGCACGCTTTATCTGCCGGTGGCGGTGGCGGGCGGCCTCTTCTCGACTGGCGACGGCCACGCCTGCCAGGGCGACGGCGAGGTCTCCAGCACGGCCATCGAATGCGGGATGGAGCGCGCGCTGCTGCGCTTCACGTTGCACGAGGACTCGCCGATCAACACGCCCTGGGCCGAGACGCCCGCGGGCACGATGACGCTCGGCTTCCACCGCGACCTGCAGCAGGCGGCCAACGCGGCGCTGGGCGCCATGGTGACGCTGATGGCTTCGCGCCTGGGGGTCTCGCGCAACGAGGCCCTGGCGCTGGCCAGCCTGACCGTCGACCTGCGCGTGACGCAGATCGTGAACTACGTGCGCGGCGTGCACGCGCTGTTGCCGCCCGGCACGTATTGGTAGGGGCCCTCACGCTAAATCCTTTCCCGTCCTGGGGGACGGGAGCCCTGCTCAGGGAGAGGGACTTTTGTTCTGCCTGGCAAGGCACCTTCATTCTTCCGGCGATCGAGAGTGTCTGGATTACTGGATACAGGAACTGGATGCGGTGAGCGTCATCGTATGGTGTGTCCGCGGGCGACATGATATGTCGCCCCTACATCATCCGCGGTAGGGGCGATTTACCAAATCGCCCACCCTGGCAATAAAATCATTTCTGGAATCAGCCATACCTGGCACGCCCGGCGACATGGTGTGTCCGCGGGCGACATGATATGTCGCCCCTACATCATCCGCGGTAGGGGCGATTTACCAAATCGCCCGCCATGGCTTTTTGACAATTTCTGAATTCCACCGAAATCGCCACGCCCGGCGATTACGAAATCTTCATTCCGGCGTGTTAAAATGCTTTTGTCTCTATTGCCTTCTGCAAATAACGCCCAATCTCCCTGCAGGGAAGGGCTCCCGTCTCCCGGGACGGGAAATGGGGCCGGGGGTGAGGGCGCACTAAAGGAGACTGGATGCCCGACGTAACCATCAAACCCACTGACGCCGCTATCCGCAATTACCAGAAGACTCTGGCGGACCTGAATGCACAGGGCGTCCGAAACGAGGGTGGACTGCGCACGGCCTTCGCCAGTTTGCTGCGCGATACCTCGCGCAAGCGCAAATGGAACCTTGTCGAGGAGTTGCCGGTAAGCGGCGGTCGCCTGCGGCCGGACGGCACGCTGCGCGACAGTTGGCAGTTGCCGCACGGTTACTGGGAGGCCAAGGACGCCGGCGACGACCTCGAGGTCGAAATCCGCAACAAGCGCGACGTCGGTTACCCCTTCAGCAATACCATCTTTGAAAACACGCAGAGCGCGGTGCTGTTCCAGAACGAGCGCCGCATCCTCACTGCCGATTGCAACGACCGGGTAGGTCTGGCGGCGTTACTGACCCGCTTCTACCGCCACGAAACGCCGGACTTCAGCAGCTTTGAGGAAGCGGTCGAGCGCTTTTCCGACGAGGTGCCTCAACTGGCGCAGGGCATTCAGGACCGCATCAACAAGGCGCGCGTTGACAACCCCGCCTTCGTGGAGGCCTTCGCCAGTTTCATGACGCTCTGCCGCGAGGCGCTGAACCCCAACATCAGCCGCGAGGCCGTCGAGGAGATGCTGATCCAGCACTTGCTGACCGAACGCCTGATCCGCCGCGTCTTCGACCAGGAGAACTTCGTGCGGCGCAACGTCATCGCCGCCGAGGTGGAGAAGGTCATTGACGCGCTGACCGGGCAGCACTTCAACCGGCGCGAGTTCCTCGGCTCGCTGGACCGCTTCTACCGCGCCATCGAGGGGGCCGCCGACCGCCTCGCCGACTTCAGCGACAAGCAACGCTTCATCAACACCATCTACGAACGCTTCTTCCAGGGCTTCAGCGTGAAGGTGGCCGACACGCACGGCATCGTTTACACGCCGCAGGAGGTGGTCGAGTTCATGGTGGCGGCCACCGACGAGCTGCTGTGGCGCGAGTTCGGCAAAAAGCTGGGCGACGAGGGCGTCTGCGTGATCGACCCCTGTACGGGCACGGGCAACTTCGTGGTGCAGCTGCTGCGCCGCGTGGCGCGCGAGAACCGCCCCCAGCTGGAGCGCTTCTACCGCGAACGGCTCTTCGCCAACGAAGTGATGTTGATGCCCTACTACATCGCCAGCCTGAACATCGAGCACGAATACCACGAGCGCAGCGGGCGCTACGAGTCCTTCGAGGGCCTGTGCTTCGTGGACACGCTGGACCTGGCCGAAGGCGACATGCCAGGGATGTTCAAGGAGTTCAGTCAGCCGAACAGCGAACGAGTGGAAAGGCAGAAAGAGGCAAGGATCAATGTAGTGATCGGAAATCCTCCCTACAATGTGGGTCAGGTCAATGAGAACGACAACAACAAGAACAGGAAGTATGAAGTTGTAGATCAACGAATTAGGGGCACCTATGCAAAGAGCGAAAGTAAAGGTAGCAAACGGACTCTTTATGATGCCTACGTCAAGTTTTTCCGTTGGGCCAGTGACAGACTTGATGGGCGTGACGGCATAGTCTGTTTTATAAGCAACAACAATTTCATAAGCACTGTTTCTTTTGACGGAATGCGAAAAGAATTGCTACAAGATTATACGCAAATCTATCATCTGGACCTTCACGGAAATGTGCGCGTGAATCCAAAATTGAGCGGTACTACGCACAATGTCTTTGGCATACAGATCGGCGTTGGCATTACTGTGGCTGTCCGAAACTCAACTCATACTAGCCACGAACTGAATTATTTTCGCGTACCAGAATTGTCGCGCCGTGAGGAAAAATTGACTCTTTTGTCCGAGTTTGTTTTGAGCAGGAGTGGTGTTGTCCAATCGGTTGACTGGGAAAAGTTGCGACCCGACAATCGACACACATGGCTTCTCGCCAAGCACACTGACGAATATGCCAGTTTCTTGCCAACTGGGACGAAAGAGGCAAGAGCAAGTAAGTCTGCTGACACTTTAACGATTTTCAAGTCTTATTCGCTGGGTGTAACCACTAATCGGGACGCCATAGTCTATGATTTTGATCGAAACTCGTTGGTTAGACGAATTGAAGCTTTTGTCGAAGATTACAATTCGGAAGTGGACCGCTACAAGCGCCATGGCAAACCACAAAATGTTGATGAGTTTGTCAGATACGAAAAGGTCAAATGGGATGGGTCACTAAAGGGACGATTGAGACGCCTACGCTACGCTGAGTTTTGCGAATCACGTATTCGCAATTCCTATTATCGTCCATTCTCTAGGCGCCATCTTTATTTTGACCGCATAATCAATAACAGTACACATCGACAATTGCTCTTTTTCCCCACGCTTGCCACAGAGAGTGAAAACAGAGTAATGAACATCTGTGCATATGATAGGAAACCATTCTCGCTTCTTATATCAAGCCATATTCCAGACTTAAACTTTTTCGCCGAACCACATCAATGCTTCCCTCTCTACACCTACGACGCGGACGGGACGAACCGCCGCGAGAACGTCACCGACTGGGCGCTGGCGACCTTCCGCGACAACTACGGCGACCAGAGCATCGAGAAGCTCGACATCTTCCACTACGTCTACGGCCTGCTGCATCATCCGGGCTACCGCGAGCGCCACGCGGACTCGCTGAGGCGCGAGTTGCCGCGCATCCCGCTGGCGCCGGACTTCCACGCCTTCCGCGACGCCGGCCGCGAGCTGGCGCGTCTGCACCTCAACTACGAGCGCGAGCGAGTCTGGCGCCTGGACTGGGAATACGACCCGGAGCGGCCGCTCCACTACCGCGTCGAGAAGATGCGGCCGCTGAAGCGCGTCCAGTCAGAGGATGGCGATTACAGGATCTTCGACTCGCTGGAATACAACGACACGCTGACCCTGCGCGGCATCCCGGCGGAGGCCTTTCGCTATCGCCTCGGCACGCGCTCGGCGCTGGAGTGGGTCATCGACCAGTACCGGGTCAAGACTGACAAGCGCAGCGGGATCGTCAGCGACCCGAATGCGTGGAGCGACGATTTACAGTACATCGTCAACCTGGTGGGGCGGGTCATCACGGTCAGCGTGGAGACGGTGAAGATCGTGGACGGTCTGGCGGGGTTGAAGCTGCTGGAGGGGTAGTCGGGGTGGACCTTATTTTACCCAACGAGAGTGAGCGCCTACGCCAAAGTCGTGCCGTGCCTTTATTGGAATTCCACTAGCGATTCTCAAGAAACATTGCAAAATCAAGTCAGTTAAATTAGTGTATCTGTATCAGGGCAATATGGTGACTGCTTCTACTACCGATTCTTGTTGCCACTTTCCCTGAGAGGGCGAGGTGGGATTCGAACCCACGATTACCGGATTGCAACTCCTGGCGCCTTTGACCACTTGGCGACTCGCCCGAAAGATGCCGCGGCTCTGACCAGCCGCGGCATCGTCGTTACTTTGGCGTTTTTGCCTCCATTTCCCTGTTGTACAGGTGCTGAGCCATGCTTTCGAAAATCTGTTTGATTTGCTCAACGCTTGAGTCGGATGATATGGTGATCTGAATGTCAATGTTATGCGCTGGTACGGGAGTCTGGCTGTCAAGATGTGGTTTCGGGGGCTGTTCCTGTACAGGCAACGGCGCAGACGGACTCTCCGGGTCGTCGCCAACGTTTTGCGATTGACCAAAATCAGCCAAGGAACACAGGGTCTTGAACGTTTTGGCGGTTCGCCTGACAGCTAGATCACCTGCTTCAGTATGGGACCGGAAGAAATTCACCAACTCGTCATCGCTTCGAATATGGGCATCCGGATAGACTTGATACAGTTTCGAATAGCCTTCTTCAATTGCGGCGGCGATCACTTTTCCTGATTGACTTTTGTCGCGAAATTGCCGCCATTTCTCGGTCGGTTTTCTGGACGAATCGACGAATCCGATAGACTGGAGGACCCTGGGAAAAGATTGATGGCTTGAAGATGTGAATCCAATTGCCTTAAGCCAACCCATGCTGGCTGTCTCCGGAATGCCCACGCTCTTGATTTCTTCCAGAAAGGCCGCCAGCTTATTGGGAACTGCGACGTATTGAAACTCTGCCATGATAATCTCCGATTGAAACAGTGAACTGTTGCACAGTGATGATATTGACAATCGCATAAAAAGTCAAGCGGAATGGCTATATTTTGATTTTTGTGGGCAATTACACAATTCATTCTGTTGATTCAGTAGTATGATGAGCCGACCCTTTTCGCTCTGCGCACGATTTGAATGGCAAGGCGTGGAATAGAAATGCCGTGGACATTGCAACGAAACAAGAGGCAACAGCACAGGTCTTGTGCGAACTTCCGTGCAACACAACATTGATTGTCTGTGATTAGGCGGGAAGAGTTTCACTCCCCCGGCCGCTTCGCCGACCCCGTATAATCCAGTTTCCCCCGCTCACTTCGCCGTTCGCGGGATAAACTCCGACGCTCTGCATCCGGGCGCTCCAGTTCGGCGGCGACTTTGGCGTAGTCTTCGGGCGAAGGGCTCCCGTGCCTGGGGCGACGAGAAAGGGGCGGTCGACGCCGCTGTCGTCGCGGTAGACGTAGCCGCAGCCGCTGCGCCAGTCACAGGTGCGACGCGACGAACCCCATCCGGGTTGGCGCCATGCCTACTGCTTGTACATGCTCATTCAAGGTCCGCAAACCCGTTTGAGTGCCGATCTGTTCGCCGATTTCTCGCTGCATCTGGCGCAAACCCAGGCCCAAATCTGCCCAACGACCGATGCGATCACAGACATCATCCCGGATTTGTTGACAGGCTTTGTCAGTGGGTTGGCTGCCTAATTCCAACAACTAGGATTTGATTCCATATCCCTGATGCCTTATCCTGGAATACATGACGTGACTCCAGTTTTTCTGCTTTGCAAGGATAACCGGCATGAATTGGTTTTCACGTCCTTTCTATTTCAACCGACTTCGATTCACTACCTGACTGGCAATGATGCGCTACAATGAACAAATGGTCATAATTTAGGAGAGTTATCCATGCGATACATCTTACTTACCCTTGTCTTGCTCCTGTGCGTCACGCCGGCACTGGCGACCGACTACACGCTGGATGAAGACTGCACCCTCAACGATGCCCTGAGAGCCGCCAACGCCGACATGGAGCGCGGCGCCTGCCCGGCCGGCGAAGGCGAAGACACCATCACGCTCACCGGCGACATCACCCTGACCGGAGAACTGCCGCGTGTCATCTCCGACATCACCATCGACGGCGCGGGCCATACCATCAGCGGGGACGGCGAGTTCCGCGTCTTTTATGTCGATCTGGGCGGCTCGCTTACGCTGCAAAACATCCATCTGACGGAGGCGCGGGCTCACAGCGAGGTCAGCTTCATCAGCGTCTGGGGCTCGACCGACTATAGCAGGAGCGGCGGCGCCATCCTGGTCAACCGCGGCAGCCGGCTGGAACTGGTTAACAGCCGTTTCACCGACAATGCGGCGGCGGACTTTGGCGGCGTGCTGGATAGTTGGGACAGCGAAGTCATAGTCATCGACAGCGAATTCAGCGGCAACAAGGCGGAGGATGGCGGCGCGATAGCTGCGGCCCTCAGCGTGGTCACCATCAGCAATAGCACTTTCGACGGCAACCGTGTGAGGGACGACGGCGGCGCGCTGCAGGTGTTTAGCAGCACGGCGTATGTCAGCGATTCGCAGTTCACTGGCAATGTAGCAGCGCGCAATGGTGGGGCGATCGTCGTCTTTAGGGGCACGGTGGAACAAAGCGGCAATACCTTCAGCGACAACGTAGGCGGTGATTGTTACGGCTGCGAATAGCGCGCCACGTTGCCTGAATCTCGCCAAGCCTGTGTAGACCAACGCAGATTGACGCCGATGGCACACAGTCACGACCACCGCCACGCCGACCTGGTGGGGCGCGTGGTCGTGGTCAGCGTGGAGACGGTGGCGATTGTGGACGGTCTGGCGGGGTTGAGTCTGGCGAAGGGGTGAGGGCGGCCTACTCCTCGCCCGGACACTTGGCCTGACCCGTGTACCCCAACTTCCCCCGCTCACTTCGCCGTTTGCGGGATAGACTCCGACGCTCTGCCTTGAGCCGCTCCAGTTCGGCGGTGACCTTCGAGTAGTCTTCGGGCGAAGGGCTCCCGTGCCTGAGGCGACTGGAAAGGGGCGGTCGCCGCCGCTTGCGTCGCGGTAGACGTAGCCGCCGCTGCGCCAGTCGCAGGCAGTACGCGATGGACCCCATCCGAATTGACAAGCTGGAAAGTGTATGCGAACATGGGTTTACATCGTTGGTGGGTCTTGCGCCCGGGTATACGCTGCAGCGTCAGGTGAATGAGATGACGACAGACACTGAAGAACGAGTTGCCCGACTGGAAGGCGCGTATGAGCACCTGGCCACGAAAGCCGACGTAGAAGGGCTGCGTGGTGAGATGAACGGGCTGCGCGGCGAGGTGAGGCTGCTGGCCAGTCTTGTGGTGGGCGTCCAGATCGCCGCTGCCGCGCTGATTTTCTCCAGGATTGCGGGATAGTTACATGACAGCGCAATGGATTTCCGGGGTTTCCCGACTGAAATCCTTGTCCTGATAAAGAGGTGCGGCCTACTCCCCCGGCCTTTTCGCCTGACCCGTGTAGCCCAGTTTTCTTAAGCGCTCTGCCTCAAGCCGCTCCAGTTCGGCGGCGACCTTTGCGTAGTCTTCGGGCGGAATCGGGCGGTCGACGCCGCTTGCGTCGCGGTAGACGTAGCCGCAGCCGCTGCACCAGTCACAGTCGGCGACAGTTCCCGACAACTCATCCTCAAACCATCCATATCCTTCACAAGAAGGGCAAGGAGCCAGGTCCGCGGGGGAGGGGGTCTCAGCCACCGGTGCCGCCGACAGGGATCTCGACCGGGATGTAGGGCAGTTCGCTCCACCACTCCGGCCAGGGCTCGCGGAAGCCGCCAAAGTAGTCGTCCATGATGCGGCGCACGATCGGCGCGGCGACCTCGCTGCCCTCGCGGCTGTGCTCCACCAGCGCAACGACGATGATCTCCGGCTCCTGCGCCGGCGCCCAGGCCGTGAACCAGGCGTGGGGCGGGCGGCCCCCGGTCTGGGCCGTGCCGGTCTTGCCGCAGGCGTGGTAGACGGCCGTGCGGAAGACTTCCTCGGCTGTGCCGATGCGCGAGTTGCGCGTCACCGCGCAGAGGCCCTCGTGCAGGATGTCCCAGGTGCTGTCGTCCAGCTCGAGCTTGCGCGGGGCGGGCGGGTCGTAGCTTTCCAGCAGGGGCGCGCCGTCGAAGCCGCCGATCTGACGGACCAGCCAGGCCGGGCGCAGTTCGCCGCGGCTGGTCACGGCGGTCATCAGCTGCGCCATCTGCAGCGGGCTGACCTGCACGTCGCCCTGGCCGATGGCGTTGTTGATGGCCGCAGCCGGCGAACCGGGCACGGGCAGGCTGCCCTCCGCCTCCGCGCCGAAGATGCCCAGGCCGACGGCGTCGCCGAGGCCGAAAGCCTGCGACAGTTCGACCAGGGCCGAGGGGCTGCGCTCGTTGTAGAGGCGCGCGCCGGCCTCGTAGAAGAAGGGATCGCAGGAGGAGGTCAGCGCCTCGGCGGTGGTGACGGGACCGGTGGCCTCGTACTCCGCGGTGTGGCGCCAGTCGACGCGGGCGAATCCGGCCGAATCGCCGAAGGGCGCGCCGTCCCAGGTGAGGGTGCAGTTGAAGGTCTCGCCGGGGGCCATGAAGCCGGCCTCGGCGAAGGCGGCGGCGGTCACGATCTTGTAGACCGAGCCGGGCGCGTACTGCTCCTGCACACTGCGGTTGCGCAGGGGGCGGCGGGCGTCGCTGACCAGCTGGCCGATGCGCGCGCCGGCGGAGAGGAAGCCGCAGCAAAGCGTGTCGGGGTTGAAGATGTCGGGCTCGAAGCCGGGGTAGCTGGCGAGGGCGAGGATACTTCCGTCGCTGGCGTCCAATACCACGGCCGCGCCGCCGGGGGAGATGCCGCGCGCGCCCCAGTTGCCGCCGGCGTAGTTGAAGGCCTCGGCGAGGGCGCGGCTGGCCACCAGTTGCAGGTCGCGGTCCAGGGTCAGGGCGACGGGCAGGGGCGGGCTGCCCTCGCTGGTGCCCAGGTCGCGCAGGACGATGCCGCCGGGTTCGATCAGTTGCAGGGTGCGGGTCGGCTGGCCGGCCAGTTGGGCCTCGAAGGCCGCCTCGATGCCGTTGAGTCCAACGAGGTCGCCGGCCTGGTAGCCCTGCGCCTGGCGGATGGCCAGCTCGTCGACCGAGATCTGGCCGATGCTGCCGGTCACGTGGGAGACGGCCGCGCCATGCCAGTAGCGACGCGACAGCCGTTCCTGGGCGCGCACGGCGCAGAAGCCGCGCAGCCCGTCGCTGTTGGCGTTGAAGGCCGCTTCGTCGGCCTCGCCGGTGTAGAAGATGGTGTCGCGGTTGTAGCGCAGGAAGAGCGCGGCGAGGTCCTCGCGCTGGCGCAACAGGGTTGCCGCAAGTATGTCAAGGCAGCGCGCTTCGTTGGGCATTTCGTCGAGGCGCACGTAGAGTGAGTACAGGATGCCGCCCTGGCTGACCAGCGCCTGGTCGTCGCGATCGTAGATGTTGGCGCGCGGGGCGCGGCGTCCCGTGCTGCGCAGGATGCCGCCGTTGCCGAGGCCCTCGAAGATATCCAGCGCCGACCAGGCGACGCGCCAGCTGCCCGCCTCGCGCAGTAAACGCATGGTGCGTTGGCGGTCGATGATGTCGCCGTAGAGCGAGCCGAGCAGGCTCAGATCATAGCGTACGGCGGCTGAGTAACCCTGCAACTTCGTCTCAGTGACGCGGTATTCCAACGCCTCCGCCGCGAGGGTCTGGTCGACCTGGTGGTACTGGTCGATGAAGCGCTCTCTGCTGGTCAATTGCCGGCTGCGGGCGCTGAGCAGGTCGTACATGCTCTCGTAATCGCGCAGGGCCCAGTGCGTCAGGAAGTCGCCGACGACCAGGGCCGGCTCGTCCTGGGCCCGGGCGATGCCCGTCAGCAACAGGGCGGGCAGGAGGATCAGCCACAGGGCGCGCATGGCTTTCAACTGGCGGCGAAATCGCCGGGTTGGGAGTCCATCTCGTCGTTCTTGCGTTTGCGCTTCCAGGTCGAGCTGCGACGAAAGAATTCGAGGCCGCCCAGGACCATCACCAGGCCGGTCAAGGCCAGCAGGATCCACCAGGGCAGCCTGAAATAGAACACGGCGGCGATGGCGATCATCCAGGCGCCGCCACCCAGCATTTGCCAGTGTCTGCCGGTGAGCAGGCCGTTGACGATGGAAGTGATGCCCAACACGACGAGCGTGCCGGGCCACCAAAGGCCGGTGATGCCCAGCGCGGCGATGCCGATCAGGAAGACGCCGCCGGTGATGATGCCACTCTGCCGCTCGCTCATGTTAACCTGCCCGCGCCGCAAATGCGCTCTGCCCGTCCACGTGGTCCACGGGGACCTGCGGCAGTACTACGCTGCCAACGTCGTTCCGGTTGACTTCCGGTACCGCGATGACGCGGTTACATGGCCTGCAAATCGTCATTCTTGCGCTTTTCCTTTTCGGCCTGGGCATGTTCCTGCATGCGCTCGCCCCAGACGGTCAGACGCTGCGCCCACTCCGGCACCTCCCGGCCGCTGCTGCGGTCACGATGGGCGCCAATGATGAGTCCGATGCCGGTCAGCGCGATCAGGAGCCACCAGGGCCAGTTAAGGTAGAAGATCAACGCGAGGCCGATCAGCCAGAAGGCGCCGCTGGCGGATTTCCACAGCCGCCCTTCCAGCAGGCCGCTGACGAGCGAGGTGATGCCCAACACGACCAGGATGCCCGGCCACCACAGGCCGCTGACGCCCAGCGCGGCGATGCCGATCAGGAATATGCCGCCGGTGATTTTGTCCTTGCCCTGTTTGTTCATTTCACTCCTGCCTGACAGCGATGACGCGTTGCCCGCCCATGTAGTCCACCAGCACCTCCGGCAGGTCTACGCTGCCATCGGCCTTTTGATAGTTTTCCAGGATGGCGATCATGACGCGCGGCAGGGCCAGGCCGCTGCCGTTAAGCGTGTGGACGTGCAGCGGTCGCCGGACGCCCTCGCGGCGGAAGCGAATGTTGGCGCGCCGCGCCTGAAAGGCCTCGGTGTTGCTGCAGGAACTGACCTCCAGCCATTCGTCGCAGCCAGGCGCGTAGACTTCGACGTCGTATTTCTTGCTGGCGCTGAAGCCGAGGTCGCCGCTGACGATTTCGAGGCGGCGGAAGGGCAGGTCCAGCGCGCGGCAGAGGCTTTCAGCGGCTTCGGTCAGGGCTTCGAGCGCGTCGTAGCTACGCTCGGGCGTGGTGAAAAGGTACATCTCCACCTTTTCGAACTGGTGCACGCGCTTGATGCCGCGGGTGTCGCGGCCGGCGCTCATGTGCTCGCGGCGGAAGCAGGGCGAGTGCGCCACGTATTTCAGCGGCAGTTCGCTTTCGTCGAGGATCTCGTCGCGGTGCAGGTTGGTGAGGGCGACCTCGGCGGTGGGCAACATGTAGCGACCGCCATGTTCTTCCTTGTAGACCGTATCCTCAAACTTGGGAAATTGACCGGCGCCAAACAGCATCTCCGACGGCACCATGTAAGGGACGTAGACTTGCTCATAGCCGCCGTCGCGCGCCTGGTCGAGGAAGAAATGGATCAGCGCCTGCTGCAGGCGGGCGCCGTCGCCCTTCAGGACGTAACCGCGACTGCCGGCGATCTTGACGCCGCGCTCGAAGTCGATGAGGCCCAGCGCCGGGCCAAGCTCCCAGTGGGGCAGAGGCGGGGCGTTGAATTGTTCATGCCCGTTCTTTGGGTAGCGGAAGTTGCCTTCGGGAGTCCAGGGGCGGTTGTCGTCCTCGCTGGCGGCGACCGGCACGCTCGCGTGCGGCAGGTTGGGTAGCCAGAGCATCTCCTCGCGCAAGGCTGCTTCTGTCTCGCGGATCTCCGCCTGGCGTTGACTGTACTGCTCGCTCATGCCGCGCAGGGCGGCCACCAGCGTCTGCATGGCATCTTCCAGCGAAGACAAACCGGGAATAGCCATTTGATGTGTTGTGTCCTGCAGTCCTCTATCGTCCGATGCGTCCATGCCCGGCAGGCCCAACTGCAGTTGCAGGCTGGCAAGTGCTTCGTCAGAGCGCCCTTCATGGATCTGCCTGGTAGCCGTCACCAGACGCGCCATCTTCTCTTCTTCAGTGATTCGTCGATCCCCGCGAAGCTTGCCCAGGGCCCGGTTGAGGCGGTTACGCTGTGCCTGCAGACTCTCTGCTCCGGCCAGAAGTTCGCGGCGGCGCGAATCCAGCTCGAGGACGCGGTCGACGCGCTCCACGGCCCCGGGGTCGTGCAGGCTGGCCAGGCGTTCCTTGACCTCGTCGGGCTGCGCGCGGATCAGCGCGATATCGAGCATCCTTCACTCCTGCAGAGGTTGCGTGTCTTCGTTTACACCTGGCCGTCGCAGGTCAGCGCGGAGCCGTATGGCGGCCAGCACCAGGCCAATTGCGATGACGGCGACGACCAGGGCGTCGAAGAACTGTGGCGTCAGGCCGGAGAGCGCGTCGCGCAGGGTTTGCATGACCGACGTCCCGCCCGCCTCGTCGCTCACGGGGTTGGCCGCTGCTTCAGTCGATCTTTCGGATGGTGAAGACGATGTCGCCGTCGGGCGCCTGTACGGTGACCCGCTGGCGCACCTTCGCGCCCAGTAACGCCTTGCCCAGCGGGCTGCCGGCGGAGATGCGTCCCTCGCCCGGGCTGGCCTCGGCCGAGCCGACAATCTGGTAGACTTCGGATTCGCGCGAGCCTTTTTCCGTCACCGTGACGCGCGAACCCAGGGCGACTACGTCGTGGCTACCGCTGCCCTCGATGACCTCGGCGTTGTTGAGGATTATCTCGAGGCGCTGGATCTCGCCCTCGATGAAGGCCTGCTCGTTCTTGGCGTCCTCGTATTCCGCGTTCTCGGTCAGGTCGCCACCTTCAGCGAGGGCCTGGTGCAGGCGTTCGGCAACTTCGGCGCGGCGCACCGCCGTCAGAAAGCCGAGTCGCTTTTCGAGTTCGGCGAAGCCTTCCGGCGTAAGGTATTGCGGCTGGTCGACCATGACGTTTCTCCGTGAACGGTTTCCGGCGCCACCGGCGCCAGGGATTAAAAAAAAAACACCGCGCGAACCGTTTCGCGGTGGCTGCTTGCCGTCCCTGGCCGCAATGTAGCATGAAAGGCGTCGACTGTAAAGAGAGGCCTCACTCAGGTTGACGAAGCACCGGCCTGCTGATCGCTGAACCAGTCGCAGCAGACGCTCAGGGGGCAGTTTGCACAGTCCGGGCGGCGGGCGTGGCAGAGCTCGCGGCCGTGCAGGATCAGCTGAATGTGGAAGCTGTAATGCTGCTCCGCCGGCACCAGGGCTTCCATCAGGGGGTGGGCGCGTTCAGCGCTCATTTTTGCGGGGATCAGGCCCAGACGCTTGCCGACGCGATGGACGTGCGTGTCTACCGGCAGGGAGGGCCGGCCAAAGGCGAAACAGAGCACGATGGCCGCGGTCTTGGGGCCTACGCCGCGCAGCGAGGTCAACCAGGCCCTGGCTTCATCCAGCGGCAGGTCCGCAAGAAAGTCGATGTTGAAAGCGCCCTGCTGCTCGTGAATGTCGCGCAGCAGGGCCTGGATACGCGGCCCCTTCTGGTTGGCGAGGCCGGCCACGCGAATGGTCGCGATCACCTCGTCGGTCGGCGCTTCAACAACCCCTTGCCAGTTCGGCCAGCGCGTTTTGAGAGCATCGAAGGCGCGGTCCCGGTTGCTGTCGTTGGTGCTCTGGCTAAGAACGCAATTGACCAGTTCGTCAACAGGGTCGACGCCCGCGCGCCACGCCGGGTGGCCATGACGTTCGCCCAGAATGGCGGCCACCGGGGCCACTTTCGCCCGCCGCCCTTCGAATTCCTCCGCTGGCATGTTGAAGCTCATGGGCCGATTGTAGTTCGCGGGGATCAGTTCGCCAGGGCGCCCAGCCAGGTGGCGTCGGCGACCGGCAGCAGGGCGCCATCAACCAGGTCCAGTTTCCAGGTGCCGTCACGCAGGGGGTCGCCGCTTGTGAGGAGCGCTGTGTTGTCGCCGTCGCTCCAGGTTATCGGTCGCAACAATTCGCGGGCGGGCTCGCCCAGGATGCGACTGCTGCCGTCCTCCAGGTCAGCCAGCACGAAAACGCTGCGCACGGCCTGGTCACCTTCATTTCCGGCGCGTACCTGGGAGAGCGTGTAAAGGGCGCGCGAGCCGTCGGGCGCCAGCAACAGGTGTTTCGCGTCCGTGAAGCCTGGCAGGGTCGGCACGGCGATGCGACTGCGCAGACCACCATTCAGGTCCCGCTGCACCAGTTCAAATCCGTCCAGGTCTGCGGCGAGTTGCAGACGCAACATGGTTTCAGCGCCGAAGGCCGCGCCGCAGAGGCAACCCGGTTCCTCCGGAAGCGGCCGGGTGAAGCCCTCGCCCAGCGTCAGGGAAAAAAGATCGGCGAAACCTGCGCGTGGCGGGTCACCTGCCTGCAGCAGTGGCCGGTAGTCCATGAACAGCGTGGCGCCGTCCCCGCTGAAGGCCACGGGCAGGGCGTGCCGTTCCGGCCGCGGCCCGTCGACCAGCACGTCGCGCACATCGCGACCATCAATATCGGAAACGCGCGTAAAGCTGCGCAAGAGACCATCGGCGGCCTGTTCGCTAAAGGTCCAGGCGATACGCGAACCATCCCTGGCAACCAGCCAGTCTACCCGCAGGGTGGCGCCAGGCAACTGGATGAAAGGGTGGTCGCTTATGTCACCGGCCGCGTTGACCAGACGCACGCGCCGCTCTGCAAGATCAAAATAGAGGACATGCTCCGCCAGTGGGGTGTAGCGTTCGCCTGGCAAGTCGACGCTGAGGTCAGCGCCATTGCGTCGGTCTACAAAACGCAGCCGGTCTTGACCGGCTGCGTCAATATTCTGTTGTAGCCAGACTTGTACGGGCCTGCGACCGCGTTCCTGCCTGTTCTGCGCCTGGCCAGTAGCGGGCGCGACCAGCAGGACCAGCAACAGGCCCGTGAATGCTGTCAGACGCGCTGATGCCAGTCGAACATCTCGCTTTCCTGGATCTGCGCATGCGCAAGGTTACGCCGCAGCTCATAGCGCGTGCTGATGAGGCTGGTACAGACAGGTTGTTCTTCTGTATCGGGCGCGCGAAGCGTGGCGTAGACCAGCAGGGCGACGATGGCGCTGGCCAGCAAAAAGGCAAAGAGCAGTGCGGGAATGAAGGATACGGGGTCAACTATCATGTCGGTTCTCCTCTCCTCCCCTACGGATCAGAAACCTGTTACCTGTGTTTCCTCGCTCCTTTCTCCTGCGCGTACCCTGACTTTAACATGGTTCAAAAATATATTGCAAATTTTCGTTCAAAATGCCTTCGCTGTGGCCGGATTGACCCTGAGCGTGGGCCTGACTATACTGTTCGCTGCCGGATGGCTGCCGCGGAGTTGCCCGTGACTGAAGAATCCCTCGACCCCGAACTGCTTGAGATCCTGCGTTGCCCGGTGGCCGTACACTACGAAGACCGCGGCGACGACCCGGGCCAACTGGAACTGGTGAAGGGCGCCTGGCTGGTCTGCGCGGACTCCGGCTACAAGTACCCGATTCGGGACGGCATCCCGGTCATGCTGGTCGACGAAGGCGCGAAGTGGAAAGACACCGCCGTCGAGGACTTGCCGGTCCCACCGCCAGCGGAATAAGGTCGCCCTCTGCCACCCCTACAAATCAATCGGCGCGGAAAGCAGGGCGTGCAGCAGATCAATGCAGGCCTGCACGTCGCGGATGTCCGCCGTCTCGCTGGTCGTATGCAGGAAGCGGCAGGGGATGGATATGCAGCCGCTGGGTACGCCGGCGCGCGCGCTCTGAATCACGGAGGCGTCGGTCCTGCCGCCCGAGAGCAATTCCCGTTGCGTGGGAATGCCATGCTCCCTGGCGCAGTTTTCCATCCAGGACACGATGGCCGGCGGGACGACCAGGCCGGTGTCGTGCACCTTGATGGCCGCGCCGCCGCCCAGCGCCACCGCCATCTTGCGATTGCGCAACTCGTCACCGG
Organism: Aggregatilineales bacterium; assembly: GCA_963667305.2. Classification (GTDB taxonomy): domain Bacteria; phylum Chloroflexota; class Anaerolineae; order Aggregatilineales; family Phototrophicaceae; genus JAGWBD01. The sequence goes on from CAXXWG010000040.1 coordinate 64,211, forward strand.
TGGCCGTCACGTCCAGCGCGATGCCCAGCTCGGGGTCGATGCCGTAGGCCGCCGTGCGGGCCCCGCGCAGGCCAACTTCCTCCTGCACGCTGAAGACGAAGTGGACTTCATTGGGCGCCTCGCGCTTCAGCTTGCGCAGGGCCTCAATGGCCACCACGCAGCCGATGCGGTCGTCCAGCGACTTGGCGATGATGCGCGTACCGCGCGTCTCGAATTCGCGCCAGAAGCCGGCCGGGCTGCCCGCCGGCACGGCCCCGCCATTGCCGTCACTGACGTCGATGTAAAAGTCTGACAGGGCGGGAACGCTGGTGCGCCCTCTGCCGAAGCTGTCATACACGCCGATAACGCCGGTTGCGCCGTTCTCAAAGCGCACGCGGTTGCCGGCCAGGCTGCTGTTCAGCAGGCCGCCGATGGGGTCAAAGCGCAGGTATCCGCTCTGCGGCTCGGCAAACAGGGCCATCACGCCGATTTCGTCCATGTGGGCGGAGACCATCACCCTCTTGCCGCCGCTGCCCACGCGGCAGATCAGGTTGCCAAGCGCGTCCACGCGCATGTCATCGACGAGGTCGGCCACTTCCTCCTGGATCAGGCGCCGTACCTGGTGCTCGTAGCCGGACGGCCCCCAGGCCTCTACCAGTTTGCGAATGAGTGCGTTCACGGTCTTCACTCCCTGTGATGGCGGTCGGACAGGTCAGTCATGGGCCAGCAGTGCCGGCGAGACGGAATTGAGGGCGGCGCGCAGCAGGGCCAGTGAGTGCTCGAAGTCGCTGACGCGCAGCAGGGCGGCCGGGCCGTGGACGTAGCGCGCGGGCATTGAGATCGCGGCGGTGGGCACGCCACTGCCGGCGACATGGATGGCGCCGGCGTCGTTGCCGCCGCCGTGGGCGCTCTTTATCTGGTGCGGGATGCCTTCCGCATCCGCGGTAGCGCGCAACCAGCGCAGCAGACGCGGATCGACGATGACGCGCGTGTCCATCACGGTGATGACGGGCCCCGCGCCCTGCCGCGTCGACGGGTTAAAGGCGATGCCCTCGTCGGGGTCGGCGGCGAGGTCGGGCAGATCATGCGCCGGCGTGCTCTCCAGCACGATGGCCAGGTCGGGTTGCAGCGCTTCGACCACCACGCTGGCGCCGCGCAGGCCGATCTCCTCCTGGGTGGTGAAGGCGACCAGCAGGTCGCAGGGCAGGGGATCGCCCTGCAGCAGTTCCACCAGCAGGGCGCAACCGGCGCGATTGTCCAGCGCCTTGCCGCGCACAACCCCGTCGCCAATCGTCGTGAATTCGCCAGGGAAAGTGATCATGTCGCCGGGTTTGGCGTGCGCGGCTGCCCCGGCCCTGTCGCTGGCGCCAATGTCTATGCGCAGGTTGTCCAGCGCTACGGTGCGTTGCTCGCGCCCCAGGTGAATCGGCTTCCACACAAACACGCCCGGCACGCCCGCAGGACCCACGCTGACGCGCAGTCCGGGCAGGATGCGCGCGTCCACGCCGCCCACGGGGTAAACGCGCAGCAGGCCGTCGTTGTCGATGCTGCGCAGCATGAAGCCGATCTCGTCCATGTGCGCCGTCACCAGCACACGCGGCAGATCTGCGCCCCGCGCGCCAGGTTTGCGCGCCAGCACGTTGCCCAGCGCGTCCACGCGCACGTCCTCAACGTGGCCGTCTATGGCTGCCAGGATGACCTCGCGCGCCTCCTCTTCCTGGCCGGAGACGCCGCGGGCGTCCGTGAGTTTCCGCATCAGGTCCAGATTCATGGCGTATCGCCTTTCCGGGCGGCGGCCGGCAGAAAGTCGCCCTCCACTTCCGCGATGAAAAGCGCCAGCAAACGACCGGCGCGCTCAATGTCCCGCGGGTCCAGCGTCTCCACTGGCGAATGCATGTTGCGCACGGGAATGCCCAGCAGGGCGGTCGGGACGCCGGCGCGCGCGACCTGGATCGCCCAGGCGTCGGTGCCGCTGGCGCCGGAGATTACGCCGCCCTGCAGCGGGATTTCGTGCCGCTTCGCCGTCGCGCGCAAGCGCTCGCCAAGTTTGCGATGAAAGTTGGGGCCGACAGGCAGGGCGGGGCCCTTGCCCAGTTCCACGCTGTTGTCGGCCTCCACGCCGGGCTGCACGGCGAAATCGACGTCCAGCGCGATGGCGATGTCCGGTTTGACGCGCCAGGCTGCCGTGCGCGCGCCCAGCAGACCGGTCTCCTCCTGCGCGGTGGCTACGGCGCAGACCTCATGGCCGTGCTGCAGGGTCTGCAGTTGCTGCAGGCAGACGGTCAGCGCGGCCACGGAAGCGCGGTCGTCCATGGCCTTGCCCGCCAGGCGCCCGTTCTGCAGCTCGATCATGGGCGCGTCCTGGGTGATCAGGTCGCCGGGTTGCACCAGGTCCTCGACCTCCGCCGGTTCCAGGCCGACGTCGACCAGCAAATGGTCCATGGGCTCGTAGCGCTCGCGCTCGGCCATGGGCAGCATGTGCGGTGGTTTGGCGGCCACCAGGCCGGGCAGCGGTCGGCGACCGTGCACCAGCACTGCCTGGGCCGGCAGGACGCGGTTGTCCACGCCGCTGATGCGATGCAGGCTGATGAAGCCGTCCACCACCTCGCGCACCATCAGGCCGATCTCGTCCATGTGGGCCGCCAGCATGATGCGCAGCGACGGCTGCTGCTCACGGGTCGGGCGCTTGCTGGCGATCAGGCTGCCGAGGCCGTCAGTCGAGAGTTCGTCGGCCAGCGGCGCCCAGACCCCGCTCAGGTAGTCGCGCAGCGGCCCCTCGTGGCCGGAGGGGGCGTGGGCCTCCACCATTTCGCGCAAATGGGCGTTCAGTTCAAACACAGGCCCTCCTGGACTCGGTCATTCATCGTCATCATCATGGAATTGTATGGGCACTGCGGTCTCGGTCACCTCAGGCTCGGGTCGTGTGACCGGCTGCTGCACCGGCGCCGGGACCACCGGCAAGGCGCTCTCCGGCTGCGGCTGTGCGTCCGGTTGTTGTTGTTGCGGCTGCTGGCCCGTCTCCGGCTGTTGCACGGGCGGGCGGAACTGCCGCGGCGTGGGCGGCAGGGGCCGGGTGGCCGTCACGATGACGCTGCGAAAGGGCGTGCTGGTGCGGGTGGCCGTGGCGGTGTTGAGGCGCATAGTGGCGCTGGGCCTAAGAGTCGCCGTGGCCGCCGGCTGCGCGCCCGGCGCGACGCCCCAGAGGACGAAGCCGATGCAATAAAGCGGCGCCGTCGCCAGGATGACGACGAAGAGCAGCATACGCAGGTTGCGGCGTCCGCCGGTGGGGAAGGGCAGCAACTCGGACATGCGCCGAAGTGTAGCCAGGGCAGGGGGGAGTCTCAAGATGCGCGGTTTGGGAAGGGGGTTGACAAATGGAACATATGTTCGTATGATACATTTGTCAAGGTGTTCAAGGAGGCTTCAAAATGGGCGAGATAAAGAGATACAACAATCCTTCTCAGGGTTTGTTTAGAATTCTGAATGAAATACTTGTTGAGACTTTGCCAGATGCTGTGGACGGTGACATTTTCCTAATTGACTTCTTCGAAACTGATTCGGGTGGCGGAGCGGCTTGGGTTCCATATCCTCAGGGGCGATGGGACAAACTACCGATCGGAAAATGGATTGCTCACAAAGGAACAAATATCCCAAGCGGGATGCTCATATGCGATGGTAGAACTGTAGAACGAGACGAATATCCAGAACTATATGAAAAAATTGGAACGGATTTCGGATCTGGCGATGGGATTACTACTTTCAACCTTCCGGATTTGCCTCAAATTGGTCCGGACGCTAAGTACATAATTTGTGCAAAGCGTTTAGGTCACGAGTAGTAGAATCGGGGCTATCAGGTGACCACTAAATGAACAAACTCTACTACGGCGACAACCTGCCCATCTTGCGCGAGTACATCGACGACGAGAGCGTCGACCTCATCTATCTCGACCCGCCCTTCAACAGCAACCGCGACTACAACGTCCTCTTCCGAGACGAAAGCGGCCTGGACAGCGACGCGCAGATCCTGGCATTCGGCGACAGTTGGCACTGGGGCCCGACGGCCGAGTCGACCTGGCATGACCTGGTGCTCGGCAACGACAACGTCGGCACCCTCATGAGCGCGCTGCGCCAGATTCTGGGCGAAAACCAGATGATGGCCTACCTGGTCATGATGTGCGCGCGTTTGATTGAACTCAAGCGGGTGTTGAAACCGACGGGAAGCATCTATCTGCACTGCGACGACTCCGCGTCTCACTATCTGAAGATGATGATGGACGTCATATTTGGCGCAAAGAGTTTCCTAAACGACATCGTTTGGCGACGGGCAACTGCCCACAATGATCCCAGCCGACACGGACGCATTCATGACAACATTCTGTTCTACAGCCGATCTGATGATTTCTACTGGGAAGGTGAAACCAACGGTACGCCCAGGACAGACACTGAACTCGAAAAGAACTATCCTTCGCAGGATGATCGTGGTCGCTTTCGTTCTTCTGACCTGACTGGTCCACTTCATGGTGCCAGTTCAGGCTCGCCCAGCACCACCCCCTGGCGCAACTACGATGTCTTCGCGATGGGCCGCTGCTGGTCGGTGCCGAAGACCGGGCGCTATGCGGAATACATCGAACGCGAGTTCATTCCCGGCTACCGCAGCATTGAAGGCATCCACGAGCGCCTTGAGGCGCTGGATGCCGCCGGTCTCATCCATCATCCGAAGCGCGGCAAGTGGCCCGGCCTGAAACGCTACGCTGACGCCGACCGGGGCATCCCGCCGCAGGACATCATTCTCGACCCCATCGGCTTCACCAACTTCAGCGCCCAACGCGGCGAGTATCTGGACTATCCCACGCAAAAGCCCCTGGCCCTGCTTGAGAAGCTGATCAAGGTCTCCTGCCCGCCGGACGGCGTTGTGCTGGACCCCTTCTGCGGCTGTGGCACGGCAGTGGTGGCCGCCGAGCAACTGGGCCGGCAGTGGATCGGTATCGACATCACGCACCTCAGCGTGGCCATGATGAAGGCCCGTTTGCATGACGAGTGCAACGGCCTGCGCGCCGGCGTGGACTACGAAGTCTTCGGCGAGCCAACGACCCTGCAGGACGCCCGCCAACTGGCGCAGGACGACCGCTACCAGTTCCAGTTCTGGGCCCTGTCGCTGGTGCAGGCGCAGCCGCTCAACAACGAACGCAAGAAGGGCGCGGACCGCGGCATCGACGGCGTGCTGGGCTTCGTGGATGGCAGCGGTCGGCGGCAGCGTCGCCGACGTGTGCTGGTGCAGGTCAAGAGCGGCGGGGTCAGCAGTCGCGACATCCGCGACCTGCGCGGCACCGTCGAACGCGAGGACGCGGCCATCGGCGTCTTCATCACGCTGCAAGCGCCGACTGGCCCGATGGAACGTGAGGCCGTCAGCGCAGGTTTCTTCGAGCCTGAATCCTGGAGCGGCCGCTTTGAGCGTCTGCAAATCCTGACTGTCGAAGCTTTGTTAAACGGCGCGCAGGTGCAAATGCCGTTGATGCGGACAACGCCGCGCATCGCTGAAGACGAAATGGAGCAGGGCGGCCTGAACATGCCGCCAAACGGGGAGCCTCAGCCATGACCATCTCACTTGACCGGGCGCGGGAGTACGTCTTCACCAATGGTATGCCCTGGGAGCGGGCGCTCTTCAGCTGGCACTTTGACGACGGCCCGCTGGAGCACTTGCATCGCTGCCTGCTCTGCTACAAGAATGACGACGGCGGCTGGGGCCACGGCCTGGAGCTGGACCTGAAAGCGCCGGTCTCGCACCCTGCTGCGCTGGAGTACCTGCTCTCCATGCTGCACTATCACCAGATCCCCATCGGCGGTTTGCTGGACGGCACGGTCGCCTGGCTGGAGCGGCAGCTGCAGCCCGACGGCAGTCTGCGCAACCCCGACAATCTGGCCGACTGGCCCATCGCGTACTGGTGGAAGGACTGGGGCGGCCAGAAGGAGCCGGACTCGATCGTCGGCAACCTGCACGCCATGGCTCTGGCGACGCCCTCTCTATTAAACGTGACGCGGCATTGGGCGGAGCAGAACCACAGCATCGAGGGCATCCGCGTCAACGACTGGCTCTTCATGACATACCACGCCTTCGATTACTTCATGAACATCGACGACTTCCCGCGCCTGGCCGAATTCCGTCAGGCGACGCTGGACCACACCCTCGCGCTGGCCGAGACCCTTGTGCCCGAGCGTCACTACACGCTTTTCCTCTTCGCGCCGCATCCCGACTCAGAGCTGGCGCGGGCGCTGCCGCAGGCGACGCTGGAGCGCTGCCTCGACCACCTGACTACGACGCAGCGCGAGGATGGCGGCTGGGTCGACGAACACGATCTGCCTCGCTGGCAGCCGATCACCACCGTCAACGTGCTGGTCGCGCTCAAGCGCTACGGCCGCCTGTAATGCAGGTCCGCCGCCAGCCTGACGCCGCGCAGAAGCTGGCGCGCATGGGCAACGTGACTTTGTTCGAGCCCGGCGGCGAGCCCGGTTCGAAAGAGAAGCGCATCCCGCAGCAGAAGAGCAGCCTGCAGGACTGCGTCTCCATGCTGCAGACGCCGAAGGGCCCCATGCCGGTGCTCAAGACCCTGCTGACCACGGCTTGCGAGCGCAACTGCAACTACTGCCCCTTTCGCGCGGGTCGCAGTCAGGCGCGTCGCGTCACTTTTCGTCCCGAGGAACTGGCGAAGACCTTCGACCAGATGGTGCGGGCTCGTATGGTGGACGGGCTGTTTCTGTCCTCGGGCATCATCAAGGGCAGCGTGACCACACAGGACAAGCTGCTGGACACCATCGACATCGTGCGGCGCAAGTACCGCTATCGCGGTTACGTCCACCTGAAAGTGATGCCCGGCGCGGAGGAAGACCAGTTGCTGCGCGCCATGCAGCTGGCGGACCGCGTCTCAATCAATCTGGAAGGGCCGACGCCGCAGCGGCTCAGGGCCCTGGCGCCGAAGAAGGACCTCGACCGCGAATTGCTGAGTCTGTTGCAAATGGCGTCGAAGTTCCGCCGCGAGCGGCGCGAGCGTCTGGCCAGCCTGGCGACGCAGTTCGTGGTCGGCGCGGTCGGCGACACGGACCTTGAGTTGCTGGCGCTGGGCGATCGCCTCTACAACCAGCTGGGTCTGGCGCGCACCTACTTCTCGGCCTTTCATCCGGTGGTCGGCACGCCCTTCGAGAACCTGGCGGCCACGCCGGCCATCCGCGAGTTCCGCCTCTACCAGTCCAGCTTTCTGCTACGCGATTACCAGTGGGAGCTGGAGGACATGCCCTTTATTGACGAGGGCAACCTGCGCCTGGACATCGACCCCAAGCGCGCCTGGGCGGAAGACAACCTGCGTCATGCCCCGCTGGACCTGATGAAGGCCGAACGCAGGCAGTTGCTGCGCGTGCCGGGCATCGGACCGAAAAGCGCCCAGGCCCTGTTGCGCGCGCGGCGTCAGACGCATCTGCGCGATATCTCGCAACTGCGGGCGCTGGGCATCCGCGCGCCGGAGCAACTGGCGCCTTTCGTATTGCTGGACGGGCGGCGTCCCCTGCAGCAGCAGCGGATGTTTTAGCGCCAGGGGGTGAGGGCGGGAAAGCGCTTCTGTTCGGAATCGCTTCGTCCCGAAATGTGCAGGTAAGTCCCCCGGCCCGCCCTGTATTGTGCGCCTAGCCTGCGCTATAGTCGCCGCATTCGAACAAAGACTCACAGGGGCAGGAGGCCATGATGGCGCGGGTTGCGATTAACGGGCTGGGGCGGATCGGGCGCGCAGCGCTCAAGGTCGTGCTGGACACGCCCGAACTGGAACTGGTGGCGGTTAACGACCTCGGCTCTGCCGAGAACTTCGCCTATCTCATTCGCTACGATACGGTCTACGGCCGTTACGATCGTGAGGTCTGCGCCGAGGACGGCGACCTGGTCATCGACGGCCGGCGCATCCGCTACCTGAGCGAGCGCGACCCGGCGCAACTGCCCTGGGGCGAACTGGACGTCGACCTGGTGTTTGAATGCACCGGCTTCTTCACCGAGATTGAGGACGCCGGCAAGCACGTCACGGCCGGCGCGGAAAAGGTCATCATCTCCGGCCCGACCAAGAGCGCCGACGTGCCGATGGTCGTGCACGGCGTTAACAGCGCCAACGGGGCCCACGTGGTCTCCTGCGCCAGTTGCACCACCAACAACATCACGCCGGTGATGGAGGTCATGAACCGCCGCATCGGCGTGAAGAAGGCCATCATGACCACGGTGCATGCCTACACCTCTACCCAGGCGCTGGTCGACTTCCCGGGCGGCAAGGACATGCGTCGCGGCCGCGGCGCCGCCGACAACATCGTGCCCTCCTCGACGGGCGCGGCCATCGCCACGACGAAAGCGCTGCCGGCCATCGAGGGCGTCTTCGACGGCCTGGCGCTGCGCGTGCCGGTGGCGGTCGGTTCTATCGCCGACGTGGTCTTCCTGGCCGCGCGCGACACCTCGGTCGACGAGGTCAACGACATCTTCCGCGAGGAAGCGGAGACCGCGCGTTACCAGGGCATCCTGGGCGTGTCGGAAGACCCGATCGTGTCGGCCGACGTCATCGGCGACGCGCGCGCCTCAATCGTCGACCTGGACCTGACGCAGGTGGTCGACGGCGATCTGGTGAAGGTGTTGACCTGGTACGACAACGAGTGGGGCTACACCAACCAGATGGTGCGTGAGGCGCTGACACTGGTGGGGTAGGGTTTGGCGCACATTCAGAAAACTGTGATTCTGGCGACGCTCATCCGGGTGCCGCCAGTTTTCTTCTTCCAGTAGTCACACATCCGGCAGCAGCGGCACTTCCAGGCGCAAGGCGACATCATTTCCTCGCCTTGTTGTGAATAAGACAGCAAAGTGAATTGTCGCTAAAAAGACCCGTTTTGCGGTCCATATGTCGTCTCGCCCTGCTTTGCCTGTGAGACGACATGTAATGTCATGGTGGTTGGTGAAGTCGGAACCTTCAACTACCGTTGGCAGAGACAAGCAGAGTCCCGATTGAAACTGCTGCCCCGAATACGGACACCAGCATCCATATCTTTGCCCGCTCCACGTCAGCCTTGGTCGCGGTGTGCAACAACTGGCCTTCGATATTGGACAACTTCGAATCCAGGCTCGCAATTCTGGAATGAGCATCATCCAGTCGTTCGATTTTGTACTGTTCATCGCGCAGGGCGCCGCTGATTTCAGCCATTGACTTGCCTGGCCTCTTTCAGCCAGTCCCAGAGTGGTTCGTAGTAGTAGCCGGAATAGGAGCCGTTCAGTTTGAATACGGCGCCAACCTGAGGCGTTTCACATTCTGCACTCAGGTTGAACATTTCCCTGGCGTATTCAATGTCATCAATGTTGGTTTTGAGAATCCAGGCGTTCTCGCCGAAGGGGAACAGGCCTTCATGGCTCTTGAGTTCGTCCTTCATTTGATCAACCGAGGTCTCGGTCAGTGGTTCCTGCAGCAGCGCAATGTACATGGTCATGACCAGCAACCCTCTTCAAAAACGACGCACTTCTGTTCCAAGGCAAGTATACTCAAATTGCTTCCAGATTTACGTGATTCAGTTGTCCGACCCGATCACACATCCAGCAGCAGCAGGACGTCCAGGCGCCAGGCGAGGTAGAGTGCGTGCAGGAAAGCGCACATGTCGGCCGTTGAGTCGTCGTCCGCCTTGTCGCGGAGCGGGATGAGGAAGTCGAAGGCCGCGCGTTCCTCCAGCGGCAGCGCACCCAGCGCCGTGATCTCCGGCGCCTCCAGTTGCTCGCGCGCCAGAGCGTCGAAGAAGAGCAGCAGGATGGCAGCGTGGTTGGGCTGGACGTGGCCGGTCAGGAAGGTCATCTCGAAGACCTGGTCGGAATCGATCGGCAGCTCGCCCAGGTCGCGGCGCAGCGCGTACTCCGCGACGAAGATGTTGCGGTCTTCCGCGCGCAGCGGCCGCACCGTGCCGCCGTCGTAGTTGAAGTCGCGAATGCCCTGCTTCAGCAGCAGCCAGATCAGCGGCGCCGAGGGCGGGTCCGGCAGGCGGTCGAGCATAAAGGCCTCGGCCCTGGGCGAGATCGGGTAGTCGATGCGGCCCATGCAGCCGAAGGGCGCGCCGGTCCGGTTGGCCGGGCAAGCTGCGCAGTGCGCGGCCAGCGGGTCGAGCTCGGCGGCGCTGTCCAGCAAATGCTGCACCACGACGATCTGCGTCTCCTCGCTGCCGTCGGCTGCCGTGCGCAGCATCTCGAAGCCCATCTCGCGCGGGGAGCGCTGGTCGCCGTTGCGGCGGTAAAGGCGGATAATGACAGACGCGCGCTCGCGGGCCTTGAGGCGCTCGAGGATGCCGGCGCTGCCAAGGGCCTGCTTCGGGGCGCAGTCATGGTCTATGATGTAGTCGAGGGCCATAATGTGGCTATCCTGCTGCCTCAGGCGGGCGCTGTCAACGGCAGGCCTGCAGGGAATTGGTCTGTTGAGCAGGATTGCGGCAGGCTTTAGACTGAAGGCGGGACACATCGGCGAGTTAATGTCACCTTGAAACTTCAACTGGCGCTGGACGGGACGCTGGAAGACGGTCTGCAGGCGCTGCGGGCGGCAAAGTCCTGCGTCGACGTGGTTGAGGCGGGCACGCCGTTGCTCTTGCGGGAGGGCGTCGCTGCGTTGCGGCGTTTGCGCGCGGATTTCCCGGAGATGAATTTGCTGGCGGACTTCAAGATTATGGACGCTGGCGACCTGGAGGCGCGCATCGCCTTTGATGCCGGCGGGGACCAGGTGACGGTGCTGGGCGTCGCCGGCGATGCAACCATCGCGGCGGCCCTGGCGGCGGCGCAAGACTGCAGCGGCGAGCTTCTGGTGGACCTGATCAACGTGGCGCAGCCCTTGCAGCGGGTGAAGCAACTGCAGGCGCTGGGCTGCGATTACTTCTGCGTGCATCGCGCCCACGATGGCTGCATTGACCCGGTCGCGCCCCTGCGAGAACTGCGCGCGGCACTGCCGGACCTGCGTCTGGCGGTGGCCGGTGGAATCGACGAATGTACGATCGAGGCGCTTGGGCCGCACAGTCCGGACACGGTCATCGTGGGCAGCGCCATCACCGGCGCCGCGCAACCGGGACTTGCGGCGCGCCGTATTATGGAGAGAATGCGGGCTCATGTCTGACTTCAACGCGCTGCTGGGCGCGATTTTACAGGAACTGCAGTCGGCCCTGACCGGCATCGACCCCGAGGCCGTCGCCGACTTGCGCCGCGATATTCTGCAGGCGCGGCGCATTTTCGTCGCCGGACGCGGACGTTCCGGCCTGCAGATGCAGGCCTTCGCCATGCGTCTGATGCATCTGGATCTGGACGCGCACGTCGTCGGCTCTGTGACGACGCCCGCCATCGGCGCCGGCGATTTGCTGATTATCGGCTCGGGCTCCGGCCGCACCGACTCAATCATCGCCCAGGCCCGTCGCGCCAACGAACTCAACGCCCTGGTCGCGCTGATCACCATCGCCGAAGAGTCGCCGGTCAGCAAGTACGCCGACCACATCCTTCACATCCGGGCCTCCAGCCCCAAACTGCAGGATGTTCAGACGGAAAGCGAATCGGTGCAACCGATGGGCTCGCTCTACGAGCAGTCGCTGGGCATCCTTTGTGACGTACTCACCGCGCTGCTAATGCAGGAACTGGGCACGGACCCCGGCCTGATGTTCGCGCGCCACGCCAATCTGGAGTAAACGCCAGACTCAACCCGGGACGCTTTCGGGCGCCTTGTCGCGGTAGCGCATGATGAAGGCGGTCAGGGCATCCTGGTCCGGCGCATCCAGTTTCAGGAGACGGCCCCAGGCGGCTGCCGCCAGACGCTGGTCGTTCTCCGGGCGGTGGCTGACCACCACCCAATCGGGAAATTGCTCTCGCAACTTGCGGAACATCTCAATGGCTTCCCGGTCGCCTTCGTCGCGCCAGGAAAGCCAGACCTGGCCGTGTTCAAGGTTATGGACAAGGTAGGCGTCCGGCACGCGCTGTTCGTAGAAGGCGGCGCGCACCGGCGCCGGGTAGTGATCGCCGGAGGTCGGCGGGTTGGAGTTGTAGCGAGACGGTATGGCGCCCGGGGCGATGTGATCGCGGCCGACGACGGGAACGGGCCGGCTCCGGTCCTGGATGGCGGCCAGGTTGAAAGGCCTGTCGCGGTCCTGGCCGAAGACCGACACCAGCGCCAGCGCGATTGCCGCGGTCAGTCCGGCGATCAACAGGAAGCGATAACGTTTGTTTGCCATGGGCAAGGCCGCCATGTGTGAGACCCGTTACGAATTGTAGCGATTGCAGCAGGTACGGAAGATTAATGGTTTCCAGGTAAGGTTCCCTGATCCGGATTGGCCGCGCGCCAGGCGTACATCAACACGCCGCCGGCCACGGCGACGTTGAGCGATTCGGCGCGTCCCTGTTGCGGCAGGGCGGCCAGATGCCTGCACTGCGCCGTCAGCGTGTCGTCAAGTCCCTCGGCCTCGTTCCCGAGCGCCAGCGCCAGGCCGCCACGCCAGTCCAGCTCCGTCCAGAGCTGGCCGGCGGCGTCCCCGGCGAAGAGCGGCAGTCCCTGCTCCCTGAGCCAGACAAGCAAGGCCTCAAGGGAGTCCACTGTGACGACTGGCAAGCTGAAGCAGGAACCCATGCTGGCGCGCACGACCTTGGGGTCAAGCGGATCGACGCAGGGCGGAAGCAGGAGCACGGCGCTGGCGCCAACGGCGTCGGCAGTGCGCAGCAGCGTGCCGAGGTTGCCGGGATCGCGCAGGCGGTCGAGCAGCAGCAACAGTGGGCAGGGTGGCAGTTGAATGTCCGCCAGCGTGGTCTGCGGCAGGGCGAAGGTCGCCACCAGCCCCTGGGGCTCTTCCCGCTCCGACAGTGCGCGCATGACGTGCTCGCTGACCTCGACGGGCCAGGCGCCGCCATCGCGAAAGCGCTCCAGCAGCGTCGCAGCGGCCGGGCTGTTGAACAGGGCCGGGCAATGGTAAAGCTCCTGTGGCTCCCGGCCGGCCTCGAACGCCATGTGCAGCGCCTGCAGACCTTCGGCGACGAATCGTCCCTGTTGAATGCGCTGCCGGCGCCGGCCCAGCTTGCGCAGAGCGACGATGCGCGGGTTGCGAAGTGAACTGATGATCACAGGCCTGGTTGCCCCTGTTCGCCATGGTTGTCAACCCGTAGCATGGCCCCGGGTTGCGCCGGCTGTCAAGCGTCAGGGTCGCCCTTGACACGAAATTGCGCCACTGATAGCATGCGCGGCCATACCCCGGCAGCACACCCTGGCGTCAGGCAATGGACTGTCGGGAACCGGACAGATGTGGCGAAAGCGCCCTTGTGGGGGAAGGCTCGTCATGACGGAGACAACCAGGCGATCTGTGTGGACCGCCTTTTTTTGTGAAAACAGGCTTTACCGGAGCGACACATGCCCACCATAAACCAGTTGGTACGCAGGGGGCGCAAGAGCCGCAAGGCCAAGTCCAGTTCACCGGCGCTGCAATACACTTTCAACGCCAACAACCAGCGTCGCACGCGGCAGGCCCGCGGCGCGCCGCAGAAGCGCGGCGTCTGCACCCAGGTGAAGACCATGACGCCCAAGAAGCCCAACTCGGCGCTGCGCAAGGTGGCGCGGGTGCGTCTGACCAACGGCATTGAAGTCACGGCCTATATTCCGGGCGAGGGGCATCAGTTGCAGGAACACAGCGTGGTGCTGGTGCGCGGCGGTCGTGTCAAGGACCTGCCGGGCGTGCGCTACCACATTGTGCGCGGGACTTTGGACGCAGAGGGCGTGCAGAATCGCAACCAGGCGCGCAGCAAGTACGGCAGCAAGCAGCCGCGCAACTGAGCGAGGGAGAAGCAGGATGCCGAGAAGAAACCGACCGCCCAAACGCGCAGTGGCGCCGGATACGAAATTCAGCAACGTGCACATCGCCATGTTCATCAACCGCATGATGCACGGCGGCAAGAAAAGCACGGCAGCGCGGGTTATGTACAAGGCGCTGGAGATCGTTGAGGAGCGCGCCAGGCGCGACCCCGTCGAGGTATTTGAGCAGGCACTGCGCAACGTGCAGCCGACGGTCGAGGTCAAACCCAAGCGTGTCGGCGGCTCGACCTATCAGGTGCCGATCGAGGTGGCCGGCGACCGTTCACTGACTCTCGCCATGCGCTGGATCCTGGAATTCTCCAGGTCCCGCGGCGGGCGCGGCATGCACGAGAAACTGGCGGGCGAGATCATGGATGCGGCCAACAGCCAGGGCAACGCCATCAAGCGGCGGGACGATACGCACCGCATGGCGGAGGCAAATCGCGCCTTCGCCCATTTCCGTTAGCGAACCGGGATTACGCAGGAAGATCATGAGCACCAGGGCGGCAGGCAAGCTCGATCTCGATCGGGTGCGGAACATCGGCATCATCGCCCATATTGATGCCGGCAAGACGACCACCACCGAGCGTGTGCTTTATTACACCGGCATGGTGCATCGCATTGGCGAGGTGCATGACGGCGCCGCGACCACCGACTACATGGCGCAGGAACGCGAACGCGGCATTACCATCACCTCGGCGGCGGTCAGCGCCGGCTGGAATGACCACCAGATCAACATAATCGACACGCCCGGCCACGTGGACTTCACGGCCGAGGTGCAGCGCAGTTTGCGCGTGCTGGATGGCGGCGTGGTCGTTTTTGATGGCGTCGCCGGTGTTGAGCCGCAGTCCGAGACGGTCTGGCGTCAGGCCGACGACTACCAGGTGCCCCGCATTTGCTTCATCAACAAGATGGACCGCACCGGCGCCGACTTTGATCGCTGCGTGCAGATGATTAGCGATCGACTCGGGGCCAATCCGGTGCCCATTCAGATGCCCTATGGTGAAGGCGAGGCCTTCGCCGGCATCATCGACCTGCTTTCCATGGAACTGGTGACCTCGGGCGACGCGCTGGGGCAGCGAGATCAAGCGCTACCCCATCCCGGAGAGCCATCGCGAGCAGGCCGAGACCATGCGCGCCGAGATGATCGAGAAGGTCGTTGAGGTGGACGATTACCTCACCGAGAAATTCCTGCTCGAAGAAGCGATCAGGCAACGATGAATTGCTGGGCGCCCTGCGCGCCGGCACCATCAGCAACAGCCTGCAGCCCGTGCTTTGCGGCTCCGCCCTGAAGAACCGTGGCGTACAGGACTTGCTGGACCGCGTCGTTGACATTCTGCCCTCACCGCTGGACGTGCCGCCGGTGGAGGGCATCGATCCGAAAACCGGCGAAGCAGTCGCGCGCGCGCCCTCCGATGACGAACCGCTGGCGGCGCTGGTCTTCAAAATCGTTACGGACCCCTTTGTAGGGCGGCTGGCCTTTTTCCGCGTTTATTCCGGCGTTTTGCGCACAGGCACCATGCTGCAAAACTCGACCAGCGAAAAACGGGAACGCATCGGTCGCATCGTGCGCATGTTTGCCGACCGGCGCGAGGACGTGGATGCCGTACATGCCGGCGACATCGCCGCCATCCTCGGCCTCAAGACCACCTTTACCGGTGACACGCTCTGCGACCGCAATCAACAGGTCGTGCTGGAGCAGATCAGCTTTCCGGAGCCCGTTATTGAAGTCGCCATCGAGCCCAATACCCGTGGCGACCAGGACAAGATGGGCATTGCCCTGCAGCGCCTGGCGGAAGAAGACCCCACCTTCAAGGTTGAGGTGGATGACAAGCTGGGCCAGACGCGCATCCGCGGCATGGGTGAGTTGCACCTGGAGGTGCTGGTCGACCGCATGATGCGTGAATTTGGCGTGGATGCCAGGGTGGGCCGGCCGCGGGTCGCCTACCGTGAGGCGATCACCCGCGCCGCCCGCGTCGACACGATCTTCCGGCGTCAGACCGGCGGGTCCGGCCAGTTTGCGCGGGTGACGGTGGACTATGAACCGCTGGGCGAAGAGGAGCAAGATCTGGCGCGGGACGGTTTGCTCTTCGAAAACAACATTCGCGGCGGCACCATTCCCCAGGAATTTATTCGCCCGGTCGAGAATGGCATTCGCGAGGCGATGCAGGGCGGCGTGCTGGCCGGCTACCAGGTGGTAGGTCTCAAGGCCAGCCTGGTGGATGGCAGCCACCACGACGTGGATTCGAGCGAGATCGCCTTCAAGATCGCCGGGTCAATGAACCTGAAGGAAGGCGTTCAGAAGGCCGGTCCGGTATTGCTGGAGCCGACCATGAGCGTCGAGGTTGTGGCGCCGGATGAATACACCGGCCCCGTGGTCGGTGACCTTTCCGCCCGGCGCGGTGTTGTGCAGGGGATGGAGCCCCGTGGTGACGGCTCCTCTTCGATTCGCGCCAGCGTGCCGCTGGGCGAAATGTTCGGCTACGCCACGGGCCTGCGCAACCTGACCCAGGGCCGGGGCAATTTCACCATGGAATTCGACAGGTATGTGACAGCACCGCCCGCCATTGCTGAAGAGGTCATGCATGGCGGCGGTCAGGTGTCAGTTCGTTCGTAAGGCGCGGTTGCGCCAGATTGTTTGCAGCAGGCAAGAGGATAACATGGGCAAGCAAAAGTTCGATCGCAGCAAACCGCACGTCAATATCGGCACCATCGGCCACGTCGACCACGGCAAGACGACGTTGACGGCCGCCATCACCAAGGTGCTGAACATGGCCGGCCGCGCCAAGCTGATGGCCTACGAGGAAATCGACAGCGCGCCGGAAGAGAAGGCCCGGGGTATCACCATTAACATTCGTCACGTGGAGTACGAAACCGAAAACCGGCACTACGCCCACGTGGACTGCCCCGGCCACCGCGACTACATCAAGAACATGATCACCGGCGCCGCGCAAATGGATGGCGCCATCCTGGTGGTCAGCGCGCCGGACGGCCCGATGCCGCAAACCCGCGAGCACGTCCTGCTGGCGCGTCAGGTTGAGGTGCCGGCCATGGTCGTCTACCTCAACAAGATCGATCAGATGGACGACGAGGAATTGCTGGAACTGGTCGAGCTGGAGCTGGCCGAATTGCTGGACAGCTACGGCTTCCCCGAGGACACGCCCATCGTGCGCGGCTCGGCGCTGGCCGCCCTGGAAAGCGACAACACGGACCCCGACGCGCCCGAGTTCGCCTCCATTCTGGAATTGATGGGAACGGTGGACGAGTGGATCCCGACGCCGGTGCGCGAAGAGGACCGTCCCTTCCTGATGCCGATCGAGGACGTCTTTTCCATCAAGGGCCGCGGCACCGTGGTCACCGGACGCGTGGAACGCGGCCGCCTGACCAAGGGTGAGGAGATCGACATCGTCGGCCTGCGTGACGCCATCGACAAGACGGTCGTCACCGGCATCGAGATGTTCTACAAGGAACTGGACGCAGCGGTGGCGGGCGACAATGCCGGCATTCTCCTGCGCGGCAAGACCCGCGAAGATGTCGAGCGTGGCCAGGTGCTGGCCCGCACCGGCAGCATTGAGCCGCACAAGCGCTTCAAGAGCCAGGTCTACGTGCTGCGTCGCGACGAAGGCGGCCGCCACAAGGCCTTCTTCCCTGGCTACCGCCCGCAATTCTACATTCGCACCATGGACGTGACTGGCACCGTCAACCTGCCGGAAGGCGTGGAAATGGTCATGCCAGGCGACAACGTTGAGCTGGAAGTGGAGCTCATCATCCCGGTCGCGCTGGAGCAGGGATCGAAGTTTGCCATTCGCGAGGGTGGTCTGACGGTCGGCGCCGGTTCCATCACCGAGATTTTGGACTGACGCCGCCGATCGGCGCCCAGGCTGCGGACGCCGGGGCGGGTGACCCCGCCACCGGCGTCCCCTGTGAGTGAGACGAGGTTTATGGCCGCTAAAAGCAGGATCCGGATCCGACTGAAGGCCTACGATCATCGCGTGCTGGACCAGTCCGCGAGTCGTATTGTGGAAACGGCCGAACGCACCGGCGCCAGCGTCGTGGGGCCCGTGCCCCTGCCGACGCGCATTGAGCGTTTTACAGTGCGACGTTCGCCGTTCATCGACAAGACTTCGCAGGAGCACTTCGAGATTCGCACCCACAAGCGCCTGATCGACGTGCTGGATCCGGACAGCCGGACCATCGACACGTTGATGCGGTTGAACCTGCCGGCAGGCGTGGATATCGAAATCAGGATTTGACCCGCATGCAGGCCTGCCCGGCCTGCCACTGCGTTGAAATCGCGGGGTTGCGTCCCCGCGGGAGGTCAGAATGAAGGGCATTATCGGTAAGAAGGTCGGCATGACCCAGGTGTTTGACGAGCGGGGCGACGTCGTCCCCGTCACGGTCATTGAGGCCGGCCCCTGCTATGTGACCCAGGTGCGCAGCGAGAAGCTCGACGGCTACACCGCTGTCCAGCTTGGCTTTGGCGAGACCAAACCTCGTCGGCTGACCCGCGGTCAGCTGGGGCATTTGCAGCGCAACAATTTGCCGGCCCTGCGCTACCTGCGTGAGTTTCGCATACGTGAGGGCGAACCGGACGTTGAAGAAGGGCAGCAGATAAACGCGGACGTCTTTGAAGTCGGCGACCGCGTCGACGTTATCGGCAAGAGCAAGGGTCGCGGCTTTCAGGGGACGATCAAGCGTCACGGTTTCCGGCGTCAGCCGAAGACCCATGGCCAGTCCGACCGCGAGCGCGCTCCGGGATCAATCGGCGCCGGCTCCACGCCGGGCCGCGTCATCAAGGGCATGCGCATGGCGGGTCGCATGGGCAATGATCGCATCACCATGCAAAACCTGGAAGTTGTCGTGGTGGATGCAGGGAAAAACCTGATTGCAGTCAAGGGGTCGATTCCCGGCACCAACGGCGGCATCGTGATGCTGAAACCCGCGCGCGAGCGCAGACGTACGCGGCGCGAGAGGAGCTGACGGCCATGCAGGTACCGGTCCTGGACCAGAGCGGCAAGGAAGTACAACAGATTGAGTTACCGGTCGACATTTTTGGTGTCGAGGTCAACGTCGGTCTAATGCATCAGGCCTTTTTGCGGCAGATGGCGAACGCCCGCCAGGGAAGCCACAAGACCAAGACGCGCAGCGAAGTGCGTTTGACGAAAGCCAAATGGTACCGGCAGAAGGGCACCGGACGGGCGCGGCACGGCGCCCGCAGCGCGCCCATCTTCGTCGGCGGCGGCGTGGCCCACGGGCCGCGACCGCGCAAGTACACCCAGGCCATGCCGCGCAAGATGCGTCGCGGCGCCATTCGCTCCGCGTTGAGCGCGCTGGCGCGCGATGACCAACTGATTTTCGTCGACCGGCTGCAGGCCGAGCGACCCAAGACCAGCGAGATGCGTGAAACCATCAGGACTCTGGCAGGCGACGGCAAGACCCTTGTGCTGCTGGCGGAGCGCAACGAAAACGTGCAGCGCGGCATCAGAAATCTGCCGCAGGCCCGCTGGCTGCATGCGAACCTGCTGAATATCCGCGACCTGCTGGGGCACGACAAGGTCATTATTCCGCTGGACGCGCTGGACACCATCCAGCTCATCTGGGGCCAGGAGTAGCAGGTATGCCCGAGCTTCACATTTACGACGTCATCCGGCGCCCGGTCATCACGGAAAAGGCGACCGCCCAGACCGATGAGCTCAACCAGTACGTTTTCGAAGTCGACCGGCACGCCAACAAGATCCAGATTCGTGAAGCGGTCGAGGTCATTTTCGAGGTCAGCGTCACCAAGGTGCGCACCATGGTGCAGCCGGCCAAACGTGGCCGTCGCGGCAGGGACTGGATGATTCGCACGAAGGAATGGAAGAAGGCCATCGTGACGCTTGCACCCGGCGACGAAATAGACCTGTTCAATCCATGAGCGGCGAAGGCGAGGGATACCATGCCGGTTAAGGTCTACAAGCCCACCTCCGCCGGCCGGCGGGGGATGACGGGTCACACCTTCGAGGAAATCACGAAGAAGCGGCCGGAGCGTTCGCTGACGGAGCCGTTGCGTCGCAAGGGCGGACGCAACAATACCGGGCGCATCACCGTGCGTCACCGCGGCGGCGG
>CAXXWG010000041.1:0-473847 GCA_963667305.2 Aggregatilineales bacterium
ACGAAAGTTTCCAGCACTTCCTGACTGACGGCGGTCGAGAGTGACAGTGACGAGGCGACCAGATCCGCCAGCCAGCCCGGTTCGTCGGCGGTTCAATGCATAGAGCAACATGTCCTCCGGGATGTTGCCGTTAAGCTCCACCAGTTTGCGGAACATGTTGACCACGGCCTTCATCATCTCCGGTTCGATGTCGTCAGACGGTTTGCTGTCGTCAATCAGTCGCGCCCTGGCGAAAAGGCATGAGTCATTTTGCAGGAACTCGACCACTTCAACGCGTCGACGGCCCTGGGCAAAGATACTGCGTGTTTCGTCCGGCATGCGCAACACGCGCCCGGGCGCCAGCTCGGTGCCTATGCTATACAGGTCGTCCGGGCCGGGCTCCCCTTCGCCTGAGTCCCGCCGCACGAGACCTATGACGGTACCCAGGCGACTTCTGGAGGACTCCGCCGCCAGCAGCGCCTGGCGTGTGTCCAGATAAAGCGTGGTGACGATTTCCGGGAAAACAGCGCCACCCGAGACAGGCAGCACCGGACAAGAGATGAATTCCCCGCTGTCCGGCTGTGCGTCGCGCACACTGTAGAAATCACCCGTTTCACCAAGCATGAAGCGCGTCGACCTCCCGGGACATTGGTGCAGCCATTCTACCCTGGCCACTTCCACCGGTAAAGCACGACGCTGCTCAGGCAAACGGCTTCATGTGGCGGCGCAGCAGCAGTTGCATGACTTGACACAGGGGCGTGCGCCAGGCCAGACTCGAACGATCGTCCCGCGGAAAGGCGCAGTACATGCGCGCTGTTTTATTGCTGGCCGTGCTGGCCGGCGCGGCTGTTGTATTGCTGGTCGGTCAGGCGCTTGTCAGGCCCGATCTGGCGCTCATTGGCGACGCAGGTTTCGCGCCGACGCGCATCAGTCCCAACGCAGACGGCCAGGACGACGTCTCGCTTTTTGAATACAGCCTGTCCCGCAATGCCCGGGTCTCGCTGCAGTTTGAAGCTGCGGACGGTTCAGTGTATTTCTTTCGAAAGGACGAGCCCCGCGCGCACGGCGAATATTCGGTTGCATTTGGCGGTGTCGTGGATGGCTGGGTCTGGCCAGGGGAAGCACCTGGAGGTGAGGTGCTGCGGCGGCTGCTGCCAGACGGAGACTATACCTGGCGACTGATTGCGACAGACAGCGACAGCGGGGCAATGGACGAGCGAAGCGGCCAGTTGACCATTGTGGACGCCGATTCGCCGCTGCCAGTCATCAGCACCTTCAGCGTATGGCCGGACGTCTTCACGCCAAACCAGGACGGCATCAGCGATCGCACGGAAATCAACGTGTATCTGGAGAAAGGCGCACAACTGAAGGTCTGGCTGCTGGGAAAGGACGGGCAACGGATCTATGTGGCGCCACGCAAGGAAGGGCGCAAGCCAGGCGAACCCGGGCGCCATATCTTCGATTATGAAGGCGGCGTTGACCTTGGCGCCGATCCCCCGCCAGACGGAAACTACGAGGTCGTGGCGCGCAGTGTCGATGATGAAGGCCAGATCGTTGAGCAACGGGCGCAACTGACAATTCGCAATGGCGGCAAGCCGCTCGCGGAGATTGTGCCGCAGTCGATTGGCGTGGACGTGGCTTTTGCCGTGCAACCCTGGGACTATCGCTATCTGACCAGCGTTGCCCGGCCCGGCTCCCTGCTTGACGTGCCCGAAAATGTGCAGGACAACCGGTTGACCGCATTGACCCTTCAGATCCGGGAAGAGATGCTGGTCTTCCGACTGACGGTTGAAAACTACAGCGAGGTGCCATTGCGCACCACTGGCCCGCCACCGGGCACGGTATACCAGCAGGACCAACGCGCGGCCACGCTTAACGCCTTTGACGAATCCGGCGCCTGGCGGGTGGGCATCGACTGTACGACCGCCGAGACGGACTATCCCTGGCGCTGGGCGTTGGGGACGGACAGCGACCTGTACGAAGAGTTTGACCCGGACAGCGGCAATACCTACAGCTATCTGCCACCTGGAGAACAGGTCGTGGTCTGGGGCGGCATACGCTTCAATCACATTGAAGACCGCAACCCGCAAAATTGTTGGGCGGGCCTCATTCACGAAGACGTCGAGGTCAGCATCCGCAACCGGAATGTTGGCAGCCGGGAAATCGAGCTGGTTGAGTGAGCGAAGCATCGTCCACCGTTCAGCAGTCAGCGCCGGCACTGGCCGTGGTCATGGTCACCTGGAAAGTCCGGGAACTGGCGCTGGATGCGTTGGGGACTCTGTTTGCCGACCTGGAATCAGAGGGACCGGAAGACAGTCAGGTCTGGCTGGTGGACAATGCCTCGTGCGACGGGACAGTGGAGGCCGTCTCGCGCCGCTTCCCGCAGGTGCATTTGCTGGCCAGCAATGAAAACCTGGGGTTTGCCGCCGGTAACAACCTGGCCATGCGCAGCATGGGTTTTGGTCGTCTGGAGGGCGATGCCCTGCCGCGCGCCGTGTACCTGCTCAATCCCGACACGCGAACTCGCGCAGGAGCCACCAGCAAACTCTATCAGGCCCTGTTTGCCAATCCCGCCGTCGGTCTTGTGGGGGCCCAACTCAGTTTCGAGGATGGCAGTTTTCAACATTCGGCTTTCATGTTTCCGGGTCTGCGCCAGTTGTGGGCAGAACTTTTTCCTTTGCCGGGCCGCCTGATTGAAGGACCCTTCAACGGACGCTTCCCTCGCAAGCGCTATGCCGCCGGCAAACCATTTCGCATCGATTTCCCGCTGGGTGCGACCATGATGCTCCGGCGCGAGGTGATCGAGACGACGGGCATGTTTGACGAAGCGTTCGCCCTTTACTGCGAGGAGATTGACTGGGCCTGGCGCATACGCAAGGCCGGCTGGCAGACCCTGTGTGTGCCGGCGGCGCGGGTCACACACCTGGAAGGACGCAGCAGCGCCCAGGCGCGCCCCGAAAGCGTCCTCAAGCTTTGGCGCAGCCGTGCGCGTCTGTTTCGCAAGCATTACCCGCATTGGCGTGAACGCCTGGCGCGTCACCTGATCATTCACGGCCTGCGGCGGCGCTTGCGCAAACAGGAGCAAAACCCGGTGTTGAGTGAAGTCTACCGGACCTTGATCAGGGAAATGCGGTCCGGGGGAGAACCAGGTTGAAGCAGCGGCACAGTCTGATTGCGGTAGTGCTAACTTTCAATGAGGCGCGTCACATTCGAGAGTGTCTCGCATGTCTGGGTTTCGCCGACCAGGTGCTGGTGCTGGATTCCTTCAGCACGGATGGAACGCCGGAACTCGCGGTAGATGCCGGCGCGCGCGTTGAGCAGCGTCGCTTCAAAGATTATGCTGATCAACGAAATCACGCCCTGGACCTCCTGCGTGACGAAACATGTCACGTTCTTTTCGTCGATGCCGACGAACGTGTCTCTCCGGAGCTGGCAAGTGAAATCCAGGGCGCATTGTCCGCCCGCCCGGACCTGCCCGGATGGCGTATTCCGCGTCACAATTTGATATTTGGCCGCCTGACCCTGCATGCCGGCTGGTATCCGGACTATCAGACGCGATTGCTGAAAACTGGCTGTGCGCGCTATGAACCGGATCGGCCGGTGCATGAACTGGTTCAACTGGATGGAAAGCCCGGAACTCTGGAGCAACCCCTTTTGCATTTCAACTACGACTCGCTGCAGCAGTTCCTGGACAAGCAACGGGACTACAGTGCACGGGCCGCAGGGATGCGCCATGCGCGCAAGGAACAGGCCTCGCCAGGAGACCTGCTGTCGCTTCCCCTGCATCACTTTCGCTGGCGTTATGTCACCATGCAAGGTTACCGCGATGGCTGGCACGGGTTGCGACTGTGCGCGTTGATGGCCTGGTATGAATTTCGCACTGTTCGTCGACTTCGCTCGCTTTCCCGTCAGGGGGTAATCGGCACCAGCAAGCCGTAATCTCCCTTACGCCGCCGGTAAAGCACGTTGATGATTTGCGTGTCGGCGTTGTAAAACATGAAGAAGTCGTGGTCCAGCAACTCCATTTGTTCGATGGCCTCAAGTTCAGACATCGGGTTCAGTTCAACGTCCTTGCGCCGGGCAATGGGCAGCGCTGCCTGCTCTGCTTCAGCATTGGCGAAATCGAACTGAAAATCACTTACATCCGGGATGTCCTCTGCGAGTGACAATTCCTCGGCACTGGCCACGAAGCGGTCCCGCCCGCGGCGTATGCGCTTGCCCTTGAAGCGTTGAATCTGACGATACAGCTTGTCTATGGCGCCATCAATCGCAATGCGAATCTCGCCCTCTGCCTTTTCCTCGGCGCGCAGAATGGCTCCGCGATCATGGCGCAGGGTGATCTGGGCGCTCACACGATCGCTGCCGCGCCGCGTATGCTCATGCGACAGATCCACCTCGACAAGCCGGATACGCGGCAGGTAGCGGTCCAGCCGGTCCAGTTTCCTGAGTGTGTAATGTTCCAGTTCATCACTGATCCGGATATTGCTGCCTTCAATCTTTACGTCCATTCCGTGGTTCCTCCGCCATGATTCGCCGGTGAAATTGCTTTCGTAAGAGTGAGGCCAAGGATCGATCTGGCACCGGCTTCGGCAAGCACCAGTGCGCATTCGCCCAGAGTGGCGCCGGTCGTGTACACGTCATCAACCAGCAAGAGGTCGTGACCCCGGACCCGATCTGCATTGGCCGCAAAGGCCTTGCTGACGTTTTCTATTCTTTGCTGACGTGTCAGTCCCACCTGGGCCCTGGTGTTGCTGGTGCGGTACAGGGCGTCATTTGCCAGTGGGACACAAAGTTTTTGCGCGAGGGGCTGAGCGATCAATTGAGTCTGGTTGTAGCCACGTTCCCTTTCGCGGGAAGGATGGAGCGGCACCGGCACCAGGAAGTCGGCCTCCCATTGCAGACCTTCAACCAAAGTCGCCAGACGGGCGCCAAGCGGCCCGGCCAGTTGCGGTGTGTTCTCGTACTTCAGGGCAAGCAGCGCCTTTCGCAACAGACCTTCGTGAACACCGCTGCAGGCAAACGCGGCCAGAGCGCCGTGTGCATTGTTCTGGCGTACAGGGAAGGGAATGGCATTCAGCAAGCTCTGACATTCCTCGCACCAGACTGTGTCGACGCGGTGGCAACCGGCGCAGCGGGAGGGAAACAGCAATTCGAGACCCGCGTCCAGCAACTGGAGCAACCGTCGGCTGAAATACCTGGCGCGATGGCGCGGGAAAGGGGGCGGACCAGGGGCTCGCGCCGAGTCGTAAATCCCGCAAGGCTGGTTCATAATTGGCAGTATAGTCCTCTGCGACTATGGCTGGCAACCGACTGTGGAAGGGCAGTTGGACAATGATCAGGATGGAAGGCGCGGGGCTGGCATGGCATCGCTTTGAGAGCTGGCCACAAGTGCAGCATGGGGTCTTCGCTCGCAGGGGCGGTTGCAGTCCTCCGCCGTGGCAATCTCTGAACACGGGCGGAAACATTGGCGACGAGCCACGTAATGTTCGAAGAAATCACGAACGAATCTTCGAAGCGCTGGGCGTTGACGAAAGGCGGGCCTGCACGGTCTGGCAGGTTCACAGTGCGGACATTGTGCTGGCTCAGGGGCCTGTGCGCGGTCGGCGCTGGCTGGCGAAAGCGGACGGCATGCTGACTGCTGAAACTGACACGCCGCTGGTCATGCGCTTTGCGGATTGCGTGCCGCTGCTGTTTTATGATCCCGGGCAACAGGTTATCGGAATGGCGCATGCCGGCTGGCGCGGGACCGTGCGGGACATCGCCGGCCGCATGGTGCGCCTGATGGTGGACGCCTGGGGCTGCCAACCGGAGGAGATTGAGGCAGGCATCGGCCCTTCAATCGGTCGGGACTGTTATCAGGTGGGTGAAGAAGTGGTCGAGGCCGTACAGCATTGCTGCGGTACCTTGCAGGGTCTGGTACAACGGGACCCGAACGATGGCAGCGCCTGGCTGGATCTGTGGGCCTGCAACCGGTTGCTACTGGAGCGCGCCGGCGTTCAAAAAATTGAAGTCGCCGGAATATGTACCGCGTGTCAACCTGACGATTTTTATTCGCATCGTGCGGAGGGCGGGCGCACCGGCCGATTTTGCGCTGTAATGAGCTTATGAGCATTGCTGCCAATATCGAAGGAATCGGGGAGCGGATTGACGTGGCCTGCAAACGGGTTGGACGTGATCCCGCCGGCATTACAGTGGTGGCCGTGTGCAAGCAACAATCGCCGGAGGCCGTCTGCGAAGCGGCGGGCGCAGGATTGCGACATTTTGGCGAAAATCGCGTAGAAGAAGCTGTAACGAAGATACCGCTGGTGCAGCAATGCGTTGCAGAACCGCTTTTCTGGCACATGGTAGGCCACATCCAGAGTCGCAAGGCGAGGCAGGTCCCCGGACTGTTTCAGATGGTACATTCGGTAGACCGCCTGAAGCTGGCCCGTCGTTTGTCGGCCTTGATGCGGGAGCGGGGCGATACGCTGGATGTCTTGCTTGAAGTCAACGTCAGCGGGGAGGCAAGCAAGGCCGGTTTCAATGCATTTGGCTGGCAAGAGAACGCAGAGTTGCGCGCACGCCTTTGGCAAGACTGCGAAACCGTGCTCGGCTTTCCCGGTTTGCGGGTTCGCGGATTGATGACGATGGCGCCAATTGCCTCTGACATGGAGACAACGCGCCCGGTCTTTTCACAGTTGGCGGCACTGCGCGCCGCACTCGCCAGGGATTTGGGTGTGCCCTTGCCGGAATTGAGTATGGGAATGACGGACGACTTTCCCGTCGCCGTTGAAGAAGGTGCGACAATTGTCCGAATTGGCCGGGCCATCTTTGGGCCTCGTCGGGAGAAAGAAAAATGAGTTCGATTGGTGATCTGCTGGCTCAGTTGCTGCAAATCTATCAACTTGTCTTGCTGGCACGCGTTTTACTCAGTTGGTTCCCGGACATTGATCGCAGCAACGCGATCGTACAATTCCTGTATGACGTTACCGAGCCCGTGCTGGAACCGGTCCGGCGGCGTCTGCCGCGAGGCTCCACGATCGATTTTAGTCCGCTGGTGGTGTTCTTCGGGATTTCTGTGTTGTCGATGATTATTCGCGCCATATTTTAGGCGGTTTTGGCGAGAATTGTGCCGCCGTCCGGTCTCTGGTTGCCCGGCCTCCGGTTTCAGGCCGTGGCTGCGACCAGAATACGACCGCAGTTGGCGCAGGTGACCAGTCGGCGCCCCTGTTGAACTTCACGCTCGGCCGTGATGTTCTGCGCAACACCACAAAGCGCGCAACTGTTGCCTTGCATGCGGGCGACTGGCTGCCCGGCCTTGCGCGGCTTGAGGGCAGCGTACTGCCTTCGCAGTTCCGGTTTGATTTGCGCCAGCGCTTTTTGCCGCCGGCTTTCCAGATCCGGCAGGGACGCTGTCAGGGCATCCTTCTCCTGAATCAATTCGCGATGGGCATCACCGCGGCAATCAATGACTTCCGCAAGGGCTCTCTGCGCATCGGCCAAACCGGATTCTGCCTCTTCCATTGCCATCATGGTTTCCAGCGACCAGGTTTCCAGGTCATTGTTGCGTCGCGTCAATGAGGCCATTTCAAGTTGCATATCCTGCATTTCTCTCGGGCTCGTGACTGCGCCGCTGTACAGGGTCTCTCTTGTGTTGCGAATTTTTTCTTCATTGCCGGCCGTTTCCAGTTCAAGGTCACGCAATCGACTGCGCAGTGGTTTGAGGGAGTCGCTGATTTCCTGACATTGTGCTTCGGCTGCCCGAATCTCCGCGTCGTCGGCCAGGGCCTGGGCGATGTCCTGCAATCGCCGGCGGGCCTGCAGGGCCGAGAGTTCCAGTTGCTGCAACTGATAAAGCTGTAAGGCGGGGTTCACCGGCAAAACACCTGCATGACGAGTGTCGGCCGAGTATACTGACCCGCCCGATTCGTGCCAAACCCCGTCGCCCTGGTATAGTTCGTCCGCAGGGCAGGCCGACAATCCGGGGAGACCGCCGGGGCACGCATGAATCGACGGCTTCAGTTGCGTTTCAAACAGCGACTCAGACTGGTAATGGCTGGCGACGTGCTGGCCGTGTTGCTTGCAGTTTTTGTTTCCCTGGTTCTGCGGGCCTTAAGCAGCCAACTGGAGATTGATAGCGACTACTTTGCCGGTCAAGCCTTATGGTTTCTGTTTTTTGCCGTCGTGTGGCTGGTGCTGGCCAACGCAAATGATTTGTATCGTCTTTCTCTAGACTGGAGCCCAACCCGGATCCTGTTTCGAATGATCAGGGTAACTTTGCAGATATTGCTTTTCTACATGATTGTGTTTTTCCTCGCCGAAAGAAACGAACTGCCGCGCCTGTTCATGCTCTATTTCGCAGTCACTTCCATCCCGATGATTGTCGTGTGGCGTTTGATCTGGCCGAGGTTCAGCGATTGGGCCAGCGAAGCGCGACGATTGCTGGTCATTGGGGAAGGCGCAGGTGTGCAACTCATCAGGGAAGCCATTGAACAGCAGGCTGCTGATGCTTTCGTGATTGTGGATGTGCTCGACATTGAAGAACTGGAAGCGCTGCAGCGCAAGGCTGGTCTGACTGAACTTGCAAGGGAAAAACGGGCAAGTGACATTATCGTGTCGGCCTCCCGGTCGCTGGACGGTGAGGCACTCCGCGGTGTCATGGATGCCACGGTCGCCGGCATCAACGTATTGCCGATGCCCCTGCTCTATGAAGGCATCACCGGTCGCTTTCCGGTTGGCGTAGTGGGCGAGAACTGGACCATTCTATTGCCACCCGATACAGAAAACATTAGCCTCTGGATGCCGGTCAAGAGCGTGCTGGACTACCTTTTGGCAATGACTGGCGTCGTATTCCTGTTGCTGTTGTTGCCCCTGGTTGCACTGGCGATTCGTCTCGATTCGCGCGGCAGCATTTTTTATTTTCAGGAGCGGGTTGGCCTCAACGGGCGACTTTTTCGCATGATCAAATTCCGCACGATGGTCGCCAATGCGGAAGAGGATAGCGGCGCTGTCTTTGCCCTGGGAGACGACCCGCGCGTTACCAGGGCAGGGAAATTCCTGCGCCGCTCGCATCTGGATGAATTGCCGCAGGTCCTCAACATTTTGCGCGGTGAGATGAGCCTTGTCGGACCTCGTCCGGAACGACCGGAGCACGTGGCCAGTCTGGACCGGGAAATCCC
Organism: Aggregatilineales bacterium; assembly: GCA_963667305.2. Lineage (GTDB taxonomy): Bacteria > Chloroflexota > Anaerolineae > Aggregatilineales > Phototrophicaceae > JAGWBD01. Next base: position 9,138 of record CAXXWG010000041.1, read on the forward strand.
GTTTTATCGTGTACGTCTGACGATGTTGCCCGGTCTGACCGGCTGGGCCCAGGTGCATCAGGATTACGCCATGGACGTCGCCGAAACCTGGATAAAGCTGCAATACGACTTGTACTATGTGCGCCACCATTCCTTCCTGCTCGACCTGGAAATCCTGCTGCGGACCTTGGGGCGGGTCCTTGATTCCCGGGCCTATCGCAGGGGTACGACGCTTAAATCCGACAAGGGTGAACAGGGTGCCGTCGACACCCGGTGATGCAGGAGAGAATCTGTGTCTGACATCAAGTTAAGGGCAGCACGCCAACTGATTGCCGAGGAACAGACGGCGGCGGCGCGTCGGCTTTTGGAAACCATGCCTTCAAATGAGACGGCGCGGGGCTGGTTGGCCCGCCTGAAAGAGATGGCAGCCGATGACCCGCAACCGGCGGCCGGCGCGGCCAGCGCGGCGGGCGCCTGGGAGTATCTGGAAGTGTTTGTGAAGGCCAGCGAACGACAACAGGCCGATGCCAGGGTAGTGCTTGCCGGTCAGACTTTCACCACCGTTGAGCACTTTTATACGCGCAAACTCAACGAACTGGGTGCGCAAGGCTGGGAGTTGCTTTCGGAAGAACTGCAGGGCGGCGATTTCTATCGCCTGCTCTTCAAGCGTCGTGCCGGCGGTAGTCGGGACTGATGCCTATGTTCCTGCAAGTCGTTTGCGGCCGGCAAGACGTCGTTCCAGTGGCTCACGCAATTCCTGGAAACTGATTTCCAGCCAGGGGAATCCCAGCCAGACATTCATCAGGCCAAAGAGAGCGCCCGTGACGACGCGAAAAGCGGGCGTAGTCTCTCGCGGCGGCCACAGACTGAAAGGTGGATAGCCCAGCAGCTGGCTGAAGCCATCAATCCCGACAGGAGCAAGCCCCAGCAACAGATACAGCCAGATCGGCGCAGGTCGCAGGTTGCTGCGCCAGCGACGGTATAGCAATGCTCCTGCCAGCATGGCGCCATATATGGTGATGTCTCTTTCACACAGCGACAGCTTGAAACCGAATTTCTCGTCGCCCGGGAAAGCGCGTGACGCGAATTGCAGAGCCGGAGTAAAGGCGGACAGGTCATCCAGGGTGATGTCCGCAGAATCCATACCGGCGTAACGGGCAAACAGTTCGCGAAAGGCCGGTGATTCCAGTGCGCCGCGTTCAAATGAAACGTTGTCCAGTCCGGCCTGTTCACGTGGCCAGTTCGTCTGCTGCCCGCCGATGAACCAGGAACGGAAAGCGAACTGGTGACAAAACGGGCTGTAAAGGGTGTAAATTGCCCTGCCGGGCGTTTCGAGGCCGAGCTTCATGAAGACTGGTGCCAGCACAGGAAGGGCAACGTATAGCGCCAGAAAGAGCGTTACCAGTTCGAGCCAGCGTCGGCAAATTCCCAGCAGCAATCGATCGCGGCGTGTGGCTGTGCGGCGAAAGAACCCACGAACTGGCTTCAAGAGTTCACACCGGCAGCGCTATTGCCAGGCAAACAGAAATCAGGAAACCAGGGCGCCGTCGACCAGTTCATGAATCTGCTCGACGGTCAGGGCTCCGAAGTGCCGGGACAGGATTCTGCCTTCCTGGTCCAGCAAAAACGTACTGGGGTAATTGTTGATTCCGTAAAGCGCCTGGATAGAGGCGTCTTCGTCAAGCGCCAGCGGAAATGACAGAGCAAGTTCCTCGCGGAATTCCTGCACTGCCGCCATAGACTCGGCATTGTTCACGGCAACCACGACAAATCCCTGGCCTGCCCGCTCGCGGTAAATCTGCTCGAATTCCGGCATTTCGATGCGGCACGGTCCGCACCAGGTCGCCCAGAAATTGAGCAGTACTACCTGGCCACGATAGTCACTGAGGCTCAGGGCCTGGCCGTCATCGCCGAAAGTTGCGAATTCAGGCGCGATTTGCCCGGCCGCCGTGCCTGTCGAAGGTGCACTTTCGGCCAACTGGTCGAAGCCAGACGGCGCGTCAGACTGTGAAAGTGTCTCGACGTCGCTGACAGAATCGGCACCAGGTTCTCCAATAATGCTGCCAAGTACCTGCTCCTCCAGGTTGATGGCCGCTTCCGCGAAAGCGCCGGTCGCCAGAGTCGCGCTTAAACCCTGCAGCGTCCCGCTGGCGACAAGAATGCCGACCAGAATCAGGAAGGCCCCGCTCAACAACTGGATGCTGCGTAGATGCCGCTGCAAACGACGCAGGATTCCCTGGGCGCCGTCCAGCAGGAATGCCGTCAGCATGAAGGGAACCCCCAGGCCCAGAGAGTAGGCCCCCAGCAGGATGCCAGCCTGATTAATGTCTCCGCCATTTGCCGCGAGGGTGAGCACCGCGCCATAGACCGGGCCGATGCAGGGCGTCCAGCCGGCCGAGAAGACCACGCCCATCAGCGCCGAACTGGCGAAGCCGTTTCTGCCCTCGTTTCCGCCCACCTCGCGACGTGTGTCGGCGTACAGGATTCCGGTCAGGCGGTCGATGCCTGAACGCCAGAAGCGGACGCCATCCGTGAAAGCGCCGCCAAGCAAGAGCCAGGCCAGAAACAGACCGAGCACCAGCAAGCCCAGGGTCGGCGCCCAGGGCGCATACTGCCACAGGTCTGACTGCTGTATCGAGACAGTGCCGGAAAAGCCCCAGAGGATGAGAGCTGCACCGGCCAGGGCGACGGCCAGACTTGTCAAAGGGCTGGCGAGCAGCCTTTCACTGGACCTCAGGTTTTGTAGCCAACCGGAGAGAAGGCCGGAAAAATGCAGGCCCAGGAATATGATGATGACGCCGCCAACGCGCCCGATCAGGTCGGTAATTGTGCCGATGTTCTGCCCGCCGACGACGCTGATGAATGCCGTTGACACCAGCCCAATACTGACAAACACCATACTGAAGCCGGCGACGAAAAACAGACTGTGTGCGAAAGTGAAAAAACGCTGGGCCGTGCCGATGCCGACTACCGGCCCGCCCGCCAGGGCAACGTTGCTGACGGAACTGGTAAGCCGTCCCCCCATATAACCCACGTAGGCCGGAACCAGGGGAAGGACGCAAGGCGAAATGAAAGACACCAGACCGGCAATGAAGGCCAGCCAAAGTGTTAACTGGATTTCCATGAATTCACCTTTCGCCTCCATCGTATGGAGGGAATGTAGCGATTGCCTTACATTCTATCAGGACAGGTCGTACTTCCGGATTCTTTCGTGAATCCCTAATGATTTGGCAGCGAATCGACTACCGAAGCGATTTCAGTCGCTCTGATCTGCATCGCCGAAGATGGCAATCTGTCTTTCTGCAGCCGCCAGTTGCCCAAGCAAAGACCTTTCCTCTGCTTCGCTGGTGATCGCGCCTTCATACCAGGCGACTCGCAATTTTAGAAGAATGCGGGCGAAGGCCGGTCCTGGCGAGAGACCGGCGGCAAGCAAATCGTGCCCGGTACTGAACGCCTTGATATCCGGCCAGCGACGCAGCCAGTCTCCGAGTCGTTTTCGCACCAGGGGGTCATCCGTGAGTTGTGCCAGGCAGCAAAGGGCAGATTCCGGCATTCGGAGAAGACGGTCCACAACCTGGAAAGTATTGGCACTCACATCTGCAAGGATTCCCGGTTGGCGCAGCAATCGCGCAGTGGCTTCCATGGACCTTGCCAGCTTTGGCGCAATCAGCAGGCGCACGCAGAAAGATGGCAAGCTGTCCGGCTCCATGTCGCTCACCAGGGCATGCCACAGCCGTGACTGCGTGTCTCCGCAGGAGCGCAGAGCCGGCACTTCGCGAGAGCGCTGCAGCCGTGCTTCAATGTCGTCCGGCACGCGAAAATCGGGATGAATCGCGGTCAGCAAGTTAACCTGCTGCATGGCGGACAAAGCGGCGCCCGGTCTGTCTTCCTGCAGGAGCAGGTCGATTTCATTGCGCAGGCGGGTACCAGTGATTTCACCCAGAGCAGGGCGGGCGATTTGCATCAGTTCCAGGGTGCGGGGCTCAATTTCGAAGCCAAAGCGCGAACGGAAGCGCCATGCGCGCAGGATGCGCAGCGGATCGTCATGGAAGCTGAGGGGATGCAATACGCGGATCAGTCCTGCATCAAGATCGGCAAGTCCTCCCGCGGGGTCGACAACTGGTCCTGCATCCGGTGCAACGGGAATGGCGAGCGCGTTGATACTGAAATCGCGCCGTAACAGGTCCTGCTGCAGACTGCTGCTGAAGACATCCGGCAAGGCGGCTTGCGTTGCGTAGGTCTCGGCGCGGGCGCCCGCGAAATCGACGTGTTCCGGCAACTGGCTTGCAGTCAGCGACAGCCGATCGGCCGTCTTGTCATTCGGATACCATCGAAACGTGCCGAATGGCGTAAACGGTCCAATTGATCCGCCAAGACGGTTCTGGATGAGACGGGCCATTCGCCGCGCATCTGACCCTACGACGAAATCCAGGTCATCACAGGGCCTTCCCAGCAGCAAGTCGCGAACACTTCCGCCCACCAACCAGAGACCCGTGCCGGCACGGCGAGCCACGTCGGCAATTCCCGGAATCAATTCACCATGGGGTAATTGGGGCAGGGCCACCAAAGGGTTGTTGCCGGTGAATCCAGTGCGGTAGCGCAGCAGGTCACCTCTGGAAACCATGCCCCGCAGTCGGTCGCTTCCATCCAGCACCGGCAAACTGGCCCACCCGTGTTGCGCCAACGCGGCCTCCACGACCGATAACTCATCCTCTTGCCGTAAACGAGGAAAGTCGGTATGCAAGACATCGTGCACTGTCAGAGACCCCAGATCGTGCTCAAAGGCGCGATCCAGATCTTGTCGCCGCAACAGACCAACCATTTTGTTGTCATCAAGAACGGGCCAGGATTGGTAACCGACTCGCCTGACAAAGGCGGCTACGTCTTTCAGTCGCGCGGTTCCGTTAAGGGTCTGCAACGGGCCGCTGGTCATCAGTTGGGAAGCGCGAGGTCTCATGGCCAAATGCCGCCGGCAAGCAGATTTGGGACGATCGGGCATGCTCGCCCGCAAACAAAGTATAGCGTGACGGCGACTCAGGCAGCTGGTAATGACCATGGCCCGGTTACGCCTCGCTGGGCCATGCTGAAGGCTGTAGAAGCGTTGAACATGGCCAGGATGGAGAAGGCCAGTGCTGCGTTGCGGTCATCGCGGCCCCGCAACAGGGAGAAGAGGCCCGGCATAATCACAAGCAGGAAGAGCATATAAAGGAAATAGAGCAAGGCGCGTTGCGGACGCAGGCCCTGCAAGGTCAGCGCGACGCCAACCAGCAGGGTGACAGCCGCCAGACTTGCGCTTATCGCGACCGCTCCCCAAAAGCCACCGCTGATAGATCCATCCCGCGCCGCCATGCCGCCGGCCCAGATCCCCAGGGCCAGCATGTACAGGATGTACATGTTAAACAGGATTGCGTGCAGGTCAGCCAGTGCCACCGAAGGGCGTTGCGCCGAATCAGACCGGGAAGAACTGGCCCAGCAGCACCTGACCCAGCCACATACCGGTTGTAAGATTCACGGTGATCAGGGTCTGCACCTGGGCTGCGCCGCTGGCGTCCAGCGCCTGACTGCCGCGCATGTCCGTGGCCGGGCGAAACAGCATGCTGATGGCGATGCTGACCAACAGGGCAAGGCCCAGCCAAAGCGGGAAGACTTCGCGCACAAAGGCGGCCAGCAGGCACGCCCCTGCCAGCCCGGCAGCCAAATACATGAAGCGCCGGGTATTGACCGCGCCGAGCATGATGGCCGTGTTGTGCAGGCCCGCCGCGCGGTCCATGTCCAGGTCCCGCAACTGGTTGTAGAGTTGCCCGTAAACCGAGAGCAGGGTAGCGGCGATGGCCACCAACCAGACGATCCCGGGCTGCGCATCGTAGAGAAAATAGCCTGCCAGCAGGAGCAGGCCGCTCAGCATCAGTGAATGCGAAACGATGTCCGTAACCGGCCAGGCCTTCAGCCGCACGGGGCGCCAGGAATACAAATGCGAGAGCAAGAGGGTAAGCACGCCGATCAGGAAGACCAGGAGGCCGCCCGTGGCGTACAGTGTCAGGGTGCAAAGGGCTACCGTACGACAGGCGGCGTAACCGAGGCCCCGTCCAATTTCGCCGTTTGCCACCGGGTTGCGGGCAGCGCGGTTCGGATCACGTGCATCATCGGGCGCATCTTCAATATCGTTGATCATGAAGGCATAGGCCACAGCCAGGATGTTGGCAACGATGATGGCTGCCAAACGCCAGTCCAGCAAAATGGCGTTGGCCCGGGCTGCCAGCAAGGCCCCCAACAAGGTGAGGGGAATGACAAAGGACACGAATTCACGCCAGCGTGTCAGGCGCAGGAGACCCCGCAATGTTCGTTGGATGGAAAGAATCGGCAATGTAAGTCCCCTTGCAAGTTATGAGGCCTGGGTGCCCGCGAGCCTGCATTTTGCCACAGGGCGAAGGGAAATTCAACGAATGGTCCTGTCTGGAAGTCCAATCGAACAACGAGTATCCTGCCCGCCATGCTCCGGTCAGCCAGCCTGTTACTTGCTTTTCTCGTCCTTGGCGCATGCACGCTGCAGGACCAGGCTTCACCTGCACCTGCAAGGACTGCAACAGCCACAGCCGGACCCCTGCCGACGCAGATGCCGCAGGTCACTGTGGCTCCCCAGGTCGAGGCACTCCCGGGCACCGCGGCCCATCACGTGGTCCAGGCCACGGTTGATCTGGCGCGTCATGAGATTTCGGTTTCGCAAGACCTGCATTTCAGAAACCCCGGCGAAGCGCCCCTGGCGGAATTGCTGCTGCTCGTCGAGGCCAACCGACGGGCGGGCAGCGTCGAGATCGAGTATGTCCGGGCCGGCGAATCGGCACTGTCCTTCACGCTGGAAGGTCGCAGCCTGGAAATCCAGCTGCCGCAAATGTTGCAGCCTGAGGACACCGTAGACCTTTCCCTGGCTTTCCGCCTGAAAGTTCCGCCCATCGGGGCCGATGACTATCTGGGTTGGCTCGGCTACAACCAACAGCAGTTAAATTTGGGCAACTGGCTGCCTGTGGTTGCGGCACGGCGACAGGGGGAGTGGCTGGTCCGTGAAGCGGCTGATCTTGGCGAACATGCCGCACAGGATCCCGCTGACTGGCTGGTCCTGATCGAAGTCCAAAACGCGCCGGAAGGTTTGAGTGTGGCCGGGCCCGGCACGATGACGAAAGTGGGCGACCGGGGCTGGCAGTTTGAATTGCAGGCTGCGCGCGATTTCTCGCTCAGTATCGGGACTGACTACCAGCAAACTGCAACGGAGCTCGCCGACGGGACTCAACTTGAGGTTTACTCGCTCGGAGATTCACCGGATGAACTGGCCGCGGCCGCCTGGGCGCTGGACGTCACGCGTCGCAGCGCAAAGCGTTTCTCTGCGCTCTACGGGCCCTTGCCGCTAAAGCGGCTGGTCGTCGTGGAAGGCGACTTTCCGGATGGTATGGAATTTAGCGGTCTGGTGTTTGTCGGTCGGGACTGGTTTGAGAGTTGGGAAGGCGACCCCGCCAGTTATTTGACGCTGATAACCGCGCATGAGATTGCCCACCAGTGGTGGTATGGCTCGGTGGCAAATGACCAGGCCGTTGCGCCCTGGCTGGATGAGGCGCTGGCAACCTACAGCGAATTCCTGTTGCTGGAAGCGGATTTCCCGGATCTGACGGACTGGTGGTGGGAGTGGCGCGTCGACCGCTTTGCGCCCGACGGCTTTGTGGACAGCGACGTTTACGGCTTTGCGAATCGCCGTGACTACATTAATGCCGTCTATCTGCAGGGCGCCCGCATGATGCACCAGTTGCGTCAGGACCTTGGGGATGATGGCTTTTTTGACTGGTTGCAGCGCCACGCCGAACAGGGTGCGGGCCACATCGTCACAGGGGACGATTTCTGGTCCTTGCTGGATGAATCGCAGCTTGAGGCGACGCTGGAGACGCGGCAGCGTTTCCTGCGCAATCCCGGTCCCTGACGCCCAGACCGTCGCTCAAATCACCTCCAGCCCGTCGGCATCCGGCAGTTGCGGGTATGCCGCATGCGGTTCTGCCTGATACCACCAGGCGACGGAAGCAATGTCATCCTGCAGCGGCAGGTAACGTCCGCCACTGCGCCAGCCAAGCGCCTGAATCGTGACCCGCAAGTCTTGCTGAAAGCGAACCGGGTCCAAAATGTGCCAGCGGTAGAGCCCAAAGCGCATCTGGCTCAATTCGAAGCCATCCGGGCGCAACACCTGGGGCATGCCGGAGTAAGGTGAACTGAATTCACCGTAATTGCCATTGGGCATGCGGAAGGCCCATGCTCCGCCAAAATAGTCCTCTGTGCCGGTGCCGCAGATCGTCGGGTGCTCGTCACCGTCCATGTAGAACTTGATTTCACCTTCGCCCCACCAGCCATTGTTGTTCGAGCCCCAGGCCATACAGGTGCCAACGTAGTGGCCTTGCCCCTGCACGCCGTCCACCAGGGTGTGCACCCCGCCGTAGGGCAAGGGGTTGCTGCGACGCCACTGGGCGTGAAGATACGCGGCGTCCTCCGCAATGTCTGTCTCCGTCCAGGTAATCTGGTAGTAACAGGTGAATGTTTCCTCGCTGATGTTTTCCAGCGTCACACGGGCGTGCCGGCGAAAGGGCATCTGCCAGTAGCTGTTGAAGCCGGCGATCGGGTTGACGGCAATGGCCAGTGAGCTGATTGTGCAGTGTACGTTCCAGCCATTGCAGAAGAAATCTCCGAAGGGGACTTCAATCGAGGGCGTTTCTTCCCCATCCCAGTAGAAGCGGAGCACCATTTGGCGCCAGCTGCCGTGCGAAACGGCAAACCAGATGTGTTGCAGGGCTCCCGGGCCGGCGATGTCGGCAAGGGTGACCCGCTCGCCTGCGGCAATGCGAATACTGGGCGAAACTTTCCAGCCAGGGCCAAGGTCGCGCGCGGCCTGCGCCCCGGTGCCGTCGGTCGCCAGGTCGCCCCGTCCCCTTGCGCCATCCGGGTTTTCCGCGCTGATGGAGCGGGTTCGCGCGTCTGACAAACGCACCAGATCACTCATGCCGGTAACAAGCCCGTTGAAAGCCATTTGCTCTACTCCTGCGCGCCATACTGTTGCCGGCAAATGGTAACGCGCAGGAGCCTGACGATGAAATTGTCGCCGCAACAGGTGGAGCATTTTCGGGACGAAGGCTGGCCGGGCGTTCAGGAATTCCGGGCAAAAAGCGAAATCACCGCCACGCGAGTCGAGCTGCAGCGTGTGCAGGAGGCCGGTCTGCTGCACAATGTCAGCACGGAGGGCGACGGCAAGACGCAATCCACGAAGACTGCCAATTTGCAGTTGTGCCCCATGGACCCCCACAGTCATTTCTTCCGCGCCATGCCCTTTGCCGAAAAGGTCGCGCAGACCGTGGGCCACCTCATCGGCGATCCCGTCATCCTGCACCTGGACCAGGTCTTCCTCAAGCCGGCGGGGCGCGGCGCCGGCACCAACTGGCACCAGGACAACGCCTGATATCGAAACCCGGACCCCCTGCAGGCTACGGCCATGTGGACGGCTGTCCATGACGCGATGGTCGCCTATGGCACCATCCGCGTCATTCCCGGCTGCAATCGCGTCGAGTACGAGCATTCGCTTAACCCCTGCAGCGACCATCACATTTGTTGCTACCCGCCGGAAGAAAACGCCGTGGCAATCGAACTGCCCGCCGGTGGCGTGGCTTTCTTTGCCTGTGGCGTGGCGCATGCGACGGGCGCCAACACAACAGACCGCGACCGCGCCGGCATCGCGCATCACTTCGTCAACAGGGCAATGAAGGACATTCCCTGGAGAAACAGGAAACTGAGCGAGAACCCCTGGCTTTCCGGGCCTTACGCCAGTGGCGGTGTCCGCGAATACGGCCAGCGCATCAGCGGCACCTGGAACATGGAGGTCAAGCGCCTTCTCTGAACGGCAGTTATAATGTCAGGTGGCTGATACTTTGAACCCGACAAGGAACTGCCATGCTTTCCATTGTGCGTGCCTGCGCCGTCGTCGGTCTGGACGCTTGCATCATCGACGTCGAGACTGATTTCAATCCCCGCGCCGGCATCCCCTCCTTTTCTCTGGTTGGCGTGCCCGGATCGGCTGTACGTGAGAGCCGGGAAAGGGTGCGCGCCGCCATTCGCAATTCCGGTCTGCAATTTCCGAACAAGAGCTATGTGGTGAACCTGTCGCCGGCGGATCTGCCCAAACACGGGCCGGCCTACGACCTGGCCATCGCTGTCGGCGTGCTGGCGGCCACCGACCAGGTGCCGGAAAATGCCTTGCGTGAGGCCATTTTTCTTGGCGAGCTTTCGCTGGGCGGCAGCGTTCGTCATGTCAAGGGCGTCATGCCCATGGCGAACGTCGCTCGCGATGAAGGTTTCAAAACGCTCTACGTGCCCGCCTGCGACGCGCCCGAAGCGGGACTGGTCGATGAAATAGAAATCATCCCGCTGGAATCCCTGGGTCAACTGGTCGAACACGTCTACGGCCTGAACCCCGTTGTCCCGCTGGATCGTAGAGATTGGGTCGACCAGGACGATTCGCCACCTGAAGGTCAAATGGACTTTTCTGACGTTCGGGGCCAGGAACATCTGAAACGAGCGCTGGAAGTGGCCGCCGCCGGCAATCACAACCTCTTGATGAAAGGGCCGCCCGGCGCCGGCAAATCGCTTTGCGCCCATGCCTTGCCTGGCATCCTGCCACCGTTGACCCGTGAAGAGGCGCTTGAGGCCACGCGCATTTATTCCGTGGCGGACATGCTTCAGAGCGAAGAGCCATTGTTGCGGCAACGACCCTTTCGCGCCCCGCATCACACCATCTCCCAGGCAGGTCTGGTGGGCGGCGGGCCGGTGCCGCGACCCGGTGAAATCTCACTGGCGCATCGCGGTGTCCTGTTTCTTGACGAATTGCCGGAGTACGGACAGCGCATGCTGGAAGTTCTGCGTCAGCCCATTGAGGAACGCCGGGTCACCATCAGTCGGGCCAGCGGTTCGCTCACATTTCCGGCCAACTTTCAATTGCTGGCCGCGATGAACCCCTGTCCCTGCGGCCACTTTGGTGACATGGCGCGCAACTGCAGCTGCTCCCGAACCCAGGTCCAGCGCTACCAGAATCGCATTTCCGGCCCCATGCTGGATCGCATCGACATGCACGTTGACGTGCCGCGCGTTGAATATGACAAGCTGATGGCCATGGAACCCGGCGAATCCAGCGAGATAATCCGTGCGCGGGTCATCGCGGCAAGGGAGAGGCAGGCGAATCGTTTCGCCGAACATCCCGGTCTCTTCGCCAATGCGGACATGGGGCCAGGGGAAGTGCAGGAGATGTGTCAGCTCAATGATGAAGCACGACAGATTCTGGATGCCTCGGTGCGGCAAATGCGGCTTGGCGCGCGCGCCCTGCATCGCGTGCTCAAGCTGGGCCGCACCATCGCCGATCTGTCTGCCAGCGACATTGTCTCTGTAGAACACGTGGCCGAGGCGTTACAGTATCGGCAGAGCGGGCAGTTTTCTGCCCATGGCGTGTAAGGGAGGGGACGATGGACTTGCTGGTCATTAACGCGGCGGAGGTGCGCAGGCTGCTGCCAATGGCAGCCTGCATGGATGCAATGGAGACCGCACTCAAACAGCTTGGACGCGGAGAAGCACAAAACCCCCTGCGCAGCGCCAACTGGCTACCGGACAATCGCGGCATTCTGCTGGCGATGCCGGCCCTGACGGACGAGGCGATGGCCATCAAGGTGATTACGGTGATGCCTGGCAACCACGGCACGCCCTACGATTCGCACATGGGCGCCGTGATTCTGTTTGATGCGCAATTCGGTCGGCCGCTGGCCCTGATGGACGCGACCGAGATAACGGCCATTCGCACCGCCGCGGTCAGTGGCGTGGCAACCCGGCTGCTGGCGCGCGAGGAAGCCGGTGACCTTGCGATCCTGGGAACTGGCGTGCAGGCGCGCTCGCACCTGCAGGCGATGCTGGAAGCGCGCCCCTTGCGACGAGTGCGGGTCTGGAGCCGAGGCGGAGAAAATCGCGAAGCCTACGTGCAGTGGGCAAGTGATGAACTGGACGTGGACGTTGAGGCGACGGAGAGCGCGCAGGCCACCGTGACGGGTGCGGACCTCATCTGCACGACGACGGCAGCTGCCGAACCGGTGCTGCGCGGCGCCTGGCTGTCACCCGGTACGCACATCAATGCGGTGGGCGCCTCCACCGCAACGACTCGCGAACTGGACTCTGAGGCCATGGCAATGCTCTGCCACTTCGTGGACCGCCGTGAATCCGCGCTGGATGAATCCGGAGACTACCTGATCGCGATCCGTGAAGGGGTGATTGGCGACGACCACATCCGCGCCGAACTGGGGGAGGTCCTGCTAGGTAGCGCGCCGGGTCGCCGCAGTGACGACGAGATCACGCTCTTCAACTCACTTGGCCTGGCGGTAGAAGACCTGGCATCCGCGCAATTGATTTATCGCGAGGCACTAAGCCTGGGTCTGGGCACGAGTGTGGAGTTTGGCGAGTCCGCCGGGAAGTAAGTCAATTCCGCTGCGGAGCGAGAGACTCAATCGCGGTCACCAAAATTCCAATCGAACGCAGGAACTCGTCAAGGTCGACGTGTTCGTCGGGCGTATGGTCCAGCGCTGAGTCGCCCGGGCCGTAGGCGACGATCGGGCAATTCCAGACCGGCGCGACCAGGTTCATGTCCGACGTTCCGGTCTTGGTCACGAAGCGGGGCTGGCCGCCATGCCGGCGAATGGCGCGGCGAAAGGCCCGGCTGAGCGAGTTGTCGCGCGGGCTGAGCCAGGCGCGCTCGTGACCCCAGGCGACCAATGTTGCATCTTTCCCCGCGGCGGGCAGATCGCTCTCCAGTTGTTGCGGGGAGATTCGCAATGGCAGACGGAAGCCGGCTGTCAGACTGGCCTCTCCCCAGGCGCCGTCTTGTTGCGTGTTGATGGACTGCAGGGTCACGTCCAGTCTGTCAAAGAGACCTGAAACTCCCTCGTTGTGTTGCTCAACCCAATCCAGCAAGGCCAGCCACCAGGCCACGGCATTCTCGGCCGGACTTTGACTTTGGCCGGCGCTGTGCGCCAGGGGGCCGCGCCATTTTCGTTCGACCAGCAGTCGGCCCTTGTAACCCAGGGTAATCCGGTCAGCGCGCGAGGGTTCACCAATTATGCAGGCCCAGGGTTGGTAGAGATTGAGCAAATGCCGCGCGCCACAACTACTGCCTTCTTCCTCCACCGCGCCGACAACCACCAGGCGGAGGCCGAACGGCAGACTGGCCCGCGCCCCTGCGACCGCAAAGGCGCAGAGGGGACCTCTGGCGTCGACGGTGCCGCGCCCGTACAGCAGGCGACCCTGCCGCCGTACAGGCAGGTCGCCTGGAAAGGTGTCGATATGACCGAGCAGGACCAGGTCCCTGTCGCCGATGCCCCGGATGCCTACGGCGTTGCCAATGTCGTCAACAAAGGCGTCGTCATAATTGTTGGCAGCCATCCATTCGACCAGATGGCGCGTGGCCGGGCCTTCTTCGCCGGTGACTCCGGGAATGGCGACAAGGCCCTGCAGCAACTGCTCGGCTGCGACGTCGTCGGGGCGAATTGCTTCAGTCATCCAGCGACTCGCGAATGGCGGCGACGATATCCTGCAATTCGCTTTCACTGATGACCAGGGGAGGCAGCAAACGCAATACGTTGAATCCGGCCGGCAGGGCCAGAACCCCGCGGTCCTGCAGGCGTTTAAGCACGGGCGTCACCCGTCCACGCAACTGCATACCCACCAGAAGCCCGAGGCCCCGGACCTCACGGACGGACGGATGTTGCATATCTTCCAGTTGCGACATGAGCCAATTGCCCAGGCGAGCCGCGCGTTCCGGCAGTTGTTCATCATCAATCACCGCAAGGGTTGCCAGGGCAGCGGCGCAGGCCAGCGGGTTTCCGCCAAACGTACTGCCGTGGCTACCGGGGGACAAGCTGCCCAGGGAAGCGCGCCAGCAGACGGCTCCGATCGGCACACCGCCCGCCAGGCCCTTGCCCAGGGTGAGGACGTCCGGGATGACGCCGGCCTGCTCACAGGCAAACCAGCTGCCGCAGCGCCCCAGCCCTGTCTGAATTTCGTCAATGATCAACAGTGCGCCACTGTCATCACACAATTGCCACAGGTTGCGCAGCCAGGCGGGATCGGCAAGATGGACGCCGCCTTCGCCCTGCACAACCTCAATCACGACGGCGGCAGTTTCCCCGTCAATTGCTGCGCGCGCCGCCTCCAGGTCATTGAAAGCCAGATGCTGCACCTGCCCTGAATGCCAGGCGTCAAAGGGTTGACGGTATTTGGGGTTCCAGGTCAGGGCCAGCGCGCCCAGCGTGCGACCGTGAAAGGCGTTGCGCGTAGCCAGCACCTTGCTGCGCCCGGTAAGCAACATGGCGACCTTGAGCGCGCCTTCCATGGCCTCCGCGCCGCTGTTACAAAGAAAGAATTTCCCAATGTCGCCCGGCGTGAGGGCTGCAAGCCGTTCATACAAACGGGCGCGCTGGTCGTTGAAGAATATCTCGGGGCTTGTCACCAGTTCGCCCGCCTGCCTGGCGATGGCGGCGGTGACCGCCGGATGGGCATGACCCGTCAGGGCAACCCCCTGGCCGCTTGTGGCGTCAATGTAACTGCGTCCCTCATCGTCCTGGACGCGACTGCCATGGCCACTAATCACAGCCAGCGGCCGCTTGAAATAAGCCCCGGAAGTGTGCGCAGTTTCAATCTGGCGCAAGAGTTGATTGCGATCCGGCACGTTCATGACTCAAACACCGATCCGGCCCCGGAGAGGGCCCGCTGTACGGACTGGCGAACGCGCCCGTCGCTGATGATGACGCGCCCGACGCCTCCGTCCAGCGCTTCTGCGGCGGCCAGCACCTTGCGTTTCATTCGACCCCGTGCCCAGGCGAGCGCCTGCTCACGTTCGCCGGCAGCGATAACGGGCACAATGCTGTCCTCGTCGGGAAAGTCGCTGTACAGGCCGCGCACGTTGCTGAGAATGATCAGTTCTCCTGCGCCAAGCGCTGCTGCGACGGCTGCGGCAGCACGGTCGCCATCAATGTTGAGCAAGCCGTCGGGGCTGTCGGCCAGGGGGGGCAGCACGGGAATCCGACCTGCCTGGAGATGCGCCGTCAATACCTGGTCATCGACACTGCCAATGGTCCCGCTGTAATCGTCGCGAACGATACGCACGCGCCCCTCCACCAGCGCGCGCAGCACCTGCTTGCGACGCGCCTGAATTGTGATGTCCGCGCCAGTCAGGCCGACCGCTTCGACCCCACCGCGCCTCAGGCAGGCGAGAATCTCCCCGTTTACCGCTTCGGCCGCCTGGACGAAGAGAGCGCGGGTTGCTGCATCCGTGTACCGTGAACTGTGGCCTGAAGGAGAGGTCAAGGTGCGAAGCGGCAAACCTGCCTTTTGGCAAAGCCGGTCCGCTTCGGCGCTGGCTCCATGCACCAGGACCATCGGGCGCCGCTCACGACGCAGGAATTCCACCAGATCTTCACAACTGGACGCCAGATCGACTCCCTCGGCGCCACCCAGCTTGACCACCAGCAGATCGGTGAGCACGGTCAGTCCTTCAGGGATAGATGCCGGGAAAGGTGAGGCCGGTTGTTTCCTCCAGCCCAAACATGAGATTCATGCTTTGGACCGCGCTGCCTGCCGCGCCCTTGCCCAGGTTATCGAGGGCGGCGATGACGACAAGATGGCGCCCGTCGCCATCCAGTTCGAAACCGAGGTCGCAATAGTTGGTGCCAGCCACGACGCGCGGTTCCGGCACACGATGTAGCCCGGACTTGCTGCGCACGAGGCGCAAAAATGGTTCGCCGGCGCAGGCCGCGCGATACAGTTGCCACACTTCCCGTTCGTCGCGGGCCTGGTGCAGGTCGCAATGCGCGAGCAGATGGACGCCACGCACCATTTCGATGGCCGTGACCGAAAAGTGAATTGGCAGGTCGGACCCCAGAACGATCCGCACCTCTGCCATGTGACGATGGCCGGCTGCGCTGTAGGTGCGCACGGCGCCGCTGCGCATGGGGTGATGCGACCCCGCCGTCGCCCGGTTTCCCGCTTCCGAAGAACCAACCTTGAGTTCGATGGCAGCACGTTCCATCCAGCCGGCCCGGACCAGCGGCGCAAGCGCAAGATTGATGGCAGTTGCGTTGCAGCCGACGCCGCTGACGTAAGGGGCGCCGTGCAATTGCTCGCGCTTGTGTTCCGGCAGGCCATACGCAAAGCGTGGCAGCCAGTCCGGCGCTGGATGCGGCTCGCCGTACCAGTGTTGCCAGCTGGCAGCGTCATCGAGGCGAAAGTCGGCGGAGAGGTCAATCAGCGCAGGGGCAAGCGAGGCAAAGCGTTCGATTTCAAGGGCAGCGGCGCCGTGGGGCAGGGCAAGAAACAGCAGATCGCAGGGTTGCAGGGCGTCCGGCGAGATGAATTGCAGGCGGCTGTGACCGCGCAGGTTGGGGTGCACGTGATGCAGGGGGCGCCTGTTTTGTCTGCGACTGCTGACCTGAACAACATCCACCGCAGGGTGGAATAGCAATAACCGCAGCAACTCGCCGCCGGTGAAGCCGCTGCCACCGATGATGCCGACACGAATCATGCCGGGACAATCGCCTGGGCCAGGACAAAGGCCGCCACTTCCGCCGGGATGTCGACGCCGGTGGGCGCGCTGCTGTTGCGAAATTCCATGGTGTGGTTTATCTCATTGAGCAGCAGTTGACCATCCCCTGTTTCCAGCACGTCGATGGCCAGCAGCCCGCCGCCAACGGCCGCCGCGGCGCGTTGGCACAAGTCGTCAAGTTCCGCCGTAACCGGGCAGTTGCTGGCCACGCCGCCCCGCGCGGTGTTCGTAATCCAGTGGGGCGAGGTGCGATAAATGGCGCAAACGGTGCGATCACCGATGACGAAGGCCCGAATGTCGCGGCCTGGCTTGTCCACCATCTCCTGACTGTAATAGACATGATGATTGTAACTGCCGAGGGTCTGGCGGTGTTCAATCAGAGCTTCCGCAGCGTCACTGTCGTTGACGCGCGCCAGCAGCCGCCCCCAGGAACCGGTGACGGGTTTGAGCACCGCCGGGTAACCCAGTGACTCAATGGCCTCCAGTGTCTTGCGATTTTCGAAACTCAGCAGGGTGCGGGGCTGGGGCAGGCCGGCGTCCGCAAATGCGAGGCTGCAGCGCGCCTTGTCCGCACAAATCGAAGCTGTACGATAGCTGTTTAGCGTGCGAACACCCCAGGAATCCAGTACGGCAAGAGCGTACAGGCCGCGCGACGTGCTGACGCAGCGTTCCAGTACCAGGTCGTAATCCTGCCAGGCGCGTCCGGCGGAGGACAATTGTTCCGGCCCTGCACTCAAATCGAGGAGCAGGTCGCGGTCAGGGAGAACATCAAGGTCCACGCCCTTGTCGCGCAAGGCAGTCAGCAGCAATTTCTCCTCGGCGCGGACATGGGTGATGAGCACCCCGATATGCATGCTATTCGCCCCAGTCCTCTTCGACTTCCGGCGCCAGTTCCAGACGAAGCGGGTCGAGGGCGATGATTTCAAGCTCTGTACCGCAGTCCACGCAGGCGATGAGTTCATTCTCCATGACGTCTGCGGGGATATCCAGGGAGGCGTCGCATTCGGGACAAGCTGTGCCGGGCATCTGTATCTCCTTTGCCACAATAGCCGATTATCAGGCTGGACTGACAACAAAAAACCTGCTCCGCTGTTTCGGGCAGGTTTGCTCGTATTGCGAGCCACGACGAAGCACCCGAAACTGGATCAGGTCGTGGGCTTCTTCACCCTGGCGGCGCTGAAAGTTACCATTGCCAATCGCTCGCTGCTGTTCGCTGCGAGCGCATGATAATCCTTGATTGCCGACCGTTCCATAGAACTTGTGCATAAATGTATTTGTGCACACTGTCTAGCAACCAAAGTAATCCAGTGTGCGCGCCACTTCCTGCGGGTAGTGGCGTCCGAACACGCGCGCGTGCACCAGCAGGGGATAAAGATTGTAAATGTGCCGCCGCTCCTCGAAGAAGTCGGGGGAAACTGGCCGTATTTCCTGGTACCTGCGATAGAAGGGTTCACCAAAGGCGTGGCCCCGCGAGCCGAACAATGTCGTGTAGGCCAGTTCGATCTCTTCATGTGCATAGTAAATCGCCGGGTCGAGAAAGGCCGTGATGCGACCCTTGCTGGCCAGCAGATTGGTTGCCCAGACGTCGCCATGAATGAGCGCCGGTTGCTGCGCTTCGCCAAGCCGGCGTTCCAGCTGGCCCGCAAGTTTTTCCAGGCGTTTGCAGAGGGACGGGGTGATGGCGCCGGCCCGCAACGCTTCTTGCGCCATGTAGAGCAGGCGCTGCTCACGGAAGAAGTCGACCCAGGACGAAGAAGGGGGATTGGGTTGGTGCAGGGGGCCGATGAGGGTGTCCTGCGTGTGGCCGAAATGCGTCCAGGTCACGCTGTGCAGGGCGGCCAGCAATTCGGCCGCATGTTCCTGGGCCCGCTCATCCAGTTCGCTGTTGCCTTCAACATATTCGAGCACCAGCAAATCGGGCGCGCTGTGGATCAGGGCGGGCAGGGGCAGGTCGCTGACCCTGGCCAGGTGACGGAGCATGTCTCCTTCGATATCCAGGCGGCTGTCGCATTCGCCGGCCTTGACGACCACGTCACGTCCGTCAGTCAGGGTCACCTTGTAGACGGCAGCGATCATGCCGCCGGTCAGTGGCGTTATGTGATTTGCCTGCAAACCGGGAAGCAGCGCAAGGCGCGCGTGGACGTCCCGGACCTTCGCTGCATGCATGCGGCTAGTCGCGGCGCAAACGTGGGTCAAAGATGTCGCGGATGCCGTCGCCGATGAAGTTGAAGGCCATGACCAGGCTGGCAATGGCCATACCGGGAAAGAGCCACATCCACCACTGGCTGAAATTGTCCAGGCCGGCGTTGACCATGCTGCCCCACTCGGACGAGGTCGGCGGCGGTCCCAGGCCCAGAAAACTCAAACCGGCGAATGTCAGGATGGCATTGCCGATGTCCAGGGTCATAAGCACGATGGCCGGGGCGATGGAATTGGGAAGGATGGTTCGAAACAGGATCCAGGGGCCGGTGGCGCCGGCGCAACGGGCGGCATCCACGTATTCGTTGTGCTTGATCTCCAGCACGATTCCTCGTATCAACCTCGCATAGCCAGGCCACCAGACGATGACGAGCGCGATGATGGCGTTGCGAATGTCGCGACCCAGGGCGGCGGTGATGGCCATGGCAAGGATGATGGTCGGGAATGCCATGAACAACTCGGTAATGCGCATCAGCAGTTCATCCCAAAGGCCGCCCAGCCAGCCGGCCAGGGCGCCCATAAGCACTCCGATGATGCTGCCAAATAAAATCACTGCAATGCCCGCCGGAATGGTGATGCGCGCGCCATGCAGGACACGGGTCTGAATGTCGCGTCCCAGGGCGTCTGCTCCCCACATGTGTCCGTTTTCGCCCGGCTTGTCCAGGCGTTGTGAAACATCCTGGGCCAGGGGATCATGGCTGGCAAGACCAGGCGCCAGCAGGGCAACCACGATCCAGCCGAAGACGACCAGCAGGCCCACCAGCACCATCGGGTGGTTGCGCAAGTGATAGCGCAGCTGCGCTACACGCTCAGGCGACGCGGATGCGCGGATCGAGGAAGTAGTAGAGGATGTCGACAATGAAATTCACCAGGACATAGATGGACGCAATCAGGATACTGACCCCCATAATAGCGGGGAAATCCTGGGACGTTGCGGCGCGGAAGGCGTAGCGCCCGATTCCGGGCCAGGCGAAGATTGACTCGATCAGTACCGCCCCTGTCATCAGATTGGCCGTGGACAGGCCGATCACAGTGACGATCGGGATCATCGCGTTGGACAGGGCATGATGTAATACGACGCGCCGTTCGTGCAAGCCATGCGAGCGGGCGGTGCGAATGTAGTCCATGCCCAGCACTTCAAGCATGGAGGAGCGCGTGATTCGCGCGATGATGCCGGCGACGTAACTGCCCAGCACAAAGGCGGGCAGGATGAGGTGCGAGAAGGCGTTGGCAAACTTGTCCCACTGACCTGCCAGCGCGGCATCCACCATGAAAAGGCCGGTGACGTTTGGCGGATCGCGCATGATGAAGTCCAGTCGTCCCGGTCCCGCCACGATGCCCCATTGAACGTGGAGAAGATTCAGGCCAATCAACGCCAGCACAAAGATGGGAAAACTGACGCCAATCACGACATAGCTGCGCGTGAGATAATCGGCCAGGCTGTTGCGCCAAACGGCCGCAATGATGCCCGTGCCAATGCCCAGCGCCATTCCAATCAGGATGCCGAAGCTGGCCAGTTCAATGGTCGCCGGCAGGAATTGACGTATGTCTTCCAACACTGGCTTGCTGGTCTTTATGGAGACGCCAAGGTCGCCGCGCAGGAGGTTTCCCAGGTAGGTCAAATACTGTTCGTGCGGCGGTTTGTCGAGCCCCCACTTGGCGCGAAAGGCGGCAATAATTTCCTCGTTGTCAAAGGCATTTTGCGGAATGTTGGCGGAGACGGGGTCAGAGGGGACGGCATTGGCAATAATGAAGGACACAAGGGTTATGCCAATCAGCAGCGGGATTGTCAACAGCAGACGGCGCAGGAAGAAGACCTGAAGCGGCATGGAGGCCCCTGAAGCTGATTAAGAATGATGGCGGAGCCTGAGGCCCCGCCATCAATTCGTTGCAGCGAGGAGAATTACATCTCGTCGCGGCTGATTATGGCGACGTCCATCACCCATTGCGGGTGCCAGTTGTAACCATTAATGCCTACGCGAAGACCTGTTTGGGTGGGCGGATACAGGAAGGGTGCAAAATTGCCGCTTTCCTGCAGCCAGACCTGGATCTGATCGAAAAGCTCGGCGCGACGCATGGGATCGGATTCCTTCTTTACGGCGTCACGCAGTTCAAGGATTTCCGCCGGCGCGCGCTCCTCGGTGAAACGGAGGCGCTCGGTGGCCACCTTGCCGCCCGGCACGAAAGCCAGCACATCCACGGGGTCGTTGATGTCCGGTCCCCAGAGCCAGTAGCCGAAGCCGGCGTTGCCCAGTCGATATTCCTCCAGGGCGATGCCGAATTCGCCAGGCGCGAGGGTCACATTAATGCCAGCTTCAGCCAGGTCCGCCTGGACCTTCTGGGCGTTAATGTTCATGTCGATGCCGAAGGCGTTCCAGTCCGGATACTTCAGATCGATGTCGAAGCCATCGGGGTAGCCGGCCTCGGCCAGCAGGGCCTTTGAGCGATCGAGATCGCGGCTCAGGGCACGGTCATCCTGGAAAGCGCCGGCGAGGAAGTAGTTCATGACCGAGCCAGGTGTGACACTGCCGGGCCAAAGTTGCAGATAGCCCTCGTAGTCCAGCGCCAGGCGCACAGCCAGCCAGACCCTTGGATCGGACACCGGGCCGCCAATCTCCGGATCGGCGTTCATGATCAGGAAGTGGTTCCACTGACCAGGGCCGCGCCAAATGTTGACGTCCGCGTTGTCCTCAAGTTCGGCGATCTGGTCGGGTGAGAGGTCAGTGGCGATGTCGATCTGACCGGACTCCAGGGCCGCCTTCTGGGTTGCAGCTTCCGGAATATTGACGATGAGAATGCGGTCGAAATAGGGCGGCTCACCGGGATAGTTCGGATTCCGCACCAGCACGGTTTCGTCCTGCGGCGCCCAGCTCTCAAGCTGGTAGGGGCCGGTGCCGGCCGAATTCTGGTTGAGGTAGTCGGCAGCGCCGTCAGTCTCGGCCGCGTCCATGCCATCCGTGCCACCGTTGGCACGCACCACATCGGCATTTGTGATTGAGAAGGCCGTGTTGGCCAGCTCGGTTACGAAGGTGGGCCGCACGTCCGGCAGCGTGAAGGTCACCGTGCCATCCTCATTGGCGACGACGGAATCGATTCCGTCGGCCAGGAAGGACGGGTTGCCATTCACGTACTTCAGCCTCTGAATTGAGAAGACCACGTCATCGGCAGTGACACTGTCGCCGTTGTTGAAGAGGAAGGAATCATCCAGTGTGAAGGTGTACTGCAAACCGTCGTCCGAATATGGCCCAGGACGAGGCGATCGAGGGAAGGATTTCACTGGCGTCCTCGTCGGGGAAGGTGACGAGTGTGTCATAGGTTGCGCGGCGCACCATGCTGGTCGTGCCGGTGAAGCCGTTGGCCGGGTCATAGAAGTCCGTCTGCTCGGTATGACCGATGACCAGGACCTTTTCGTCCTAGGCGGCAACGCCGAAGCCGGCGAGCAGCACGATCGCCACTGCGAGTACGAACAATACTGAGTTGCGCATGTACTTCTTCTCCTGAATTTGCCCTTTTGTCGGTTGCCTGCCAGAGTATAGTCAGTGAAAAATGTTGCGTCAACTGCGTGACAAGCGCCTGGGAGGCGGGGATGAACTACAGTGAACGTCTGGCACAATTTGAGCAGGACCTGGCAAACCGGGCCGATCTGGCCTTTTTGCCGATATCCGCCGACCTGCAATACCTGACCGGCGTCCCGCGCGACCTGCCGACCTTTGGCTGGACGATGCATCCTGGCGCCTGGCTGGAGGGGCTGTGGGTCTGCCCGGGCAAGGGGTCGGTCCTTACCTTGCCGCGCATGACCGCCGAATTTGGCGGATTGGGCAACCAGCCCGGCATGGACCTGCGCGTCCTGGGCGATCACGATGATCCCTCCGACCTGGTTGCCGGCATTCTGGATGGCTTCCAGCTTCAATCCCGGCCCCGCATCGCCACCGGCGACCGCGCCCACGCCGAGACTCTTTTCGGCCTGCAGGCCCTGCGCCCAGGCGCGCAATTCCTGTCCGCCACGGAAACCCTG
Source organism: Aggregatilineales bacterium (assembly GCA_963667305.2). Classification (GTDB taxonomy): domain Bacteria; phylum Chloroflexota; class Anaerolineae; order Aggregatilineales; family Phototrophicaceae; genus JAGWBD01. The sequence goes on from CAXXWG010000041.1 coordinate 31,976, forward strand.
CGGCAGCAGCGGGTCATCAAGAGTGAGGACGAAATCGACGTGATGCGCGCGGCCGGCGCAATCACCGAAGCCGCTTTCCGCGACGCCATTCCCAACTTCAAACACGGCATGACGGAACAGGAGATCATCAGCGAAGTGAATTTCCAGTTGCGCCGGCACGGGTCGCTGGGCGAGTCCTTCACCAGCTCGCTCTACAATTCCGGCCCTGACCATCCCCTGTTGATGGGTCAAAGACTCAAAAGCATGAAACGCACCCTGAACCCCCCAGTCGCCCTGCAATTCGACTTCGGCGCCATTCTGGATGGCTATTGCTATGACTTCGGGCGCACCATCAGTTTCGGTCAGCCGGATGACGAATTCGCAGGCATTCACGCGTTGGTGATGGCCTCCCAGGCGGCGGGTATCGCGGCTTTGCAGGCCGGGGTGCACACCACGGCCCAGACCGATGCCATCGCGCGCCAGGTGATTGAAGAGGGCGGCTACGGCGAGGCCTTTCGTCACCGGCTTGGCCACGCCATCGGCCTGGACGTGCACGAACCGCCTTTCCTGACGGCCAGTGACCAGACCCTGCTGCAGGAAGGCATGCTGTTCACCATTGAACCCAGCATCATGCAATTCGACACCTGGTCGGCGCGTGTCGAGGACGTGGTTGTGGCGCGTCCGGGCGGTGGTGAGAAACTGACCAACAGTTATCAGGACCTGATTGTCATTGACTAGGCCAAAGGTGGAAGGAACAAGAGTGATGAGGCGGCAGAACATCCCCTCTGGCAGCATCTGGGAAAAACGCGCGGGGTATTCTCGGGCCGTGCGTTATGGTGACATGGTCCTGGTGTCTGGAACGACCGCCTCGGATGAGGAAGGGCGCGTTCAGGGAAAGGATGCCCGCGAACAGAGCCTTTACATCTTTCGCAAGATAGAACGCGCATTGATACAGGCAGGGGCCAGCCTGAAAGATGTCGTCAGGACCCGCGTCTACGTTTCGGACCTCGACCACTGGGAAGATGCGGCGTTCGCACACAAGGAAGTCTTCGGCGACATCCTGCCGGCCAATACGCTCATCGGCGGGATACATTTCCCCGGGCCCGGCTACCTGGTGGAAATCGAGGCGGATGCCATCATCGGCGCGGGTGTGGGCCAGGCGGAGTGAATGCGCTTTAGCGTCCGTTTGAACAATGACCTGGCCGTCAACCAGACCGTCCAGATGGCCGTAGCCGCTGAAAGCGCCGGTTTCGATCAGTTCTGGCTTAGTGACGACCTCTTTCAGCGCAGCGCGACAGTCATGTTGGCCGCCATCGCTCGCGAGACGGAGCGCATTCAGATCGGCAGCGGCATCTTCAACCCCTACACCCTGCATCCCGCGCAAATGGCCATGGAAGCGGCGACTCTGGACGAACTGTCCGGCGGGCGCTTTTGCCTGGGCCTCTCTGCAGGGGCTGGCGAGTTTCTCAGGTGGGTAGGCATCGAACAGGAAAGGCCACGCACGGCGGTCGTAGAGACGATAAATGTGCTAAGGCAACTTTTTGCCGGGGAACGGGCGCCAGTGGAAGGCCACTTCTTGCAGTGGACTGACGCGGCGTGGCTACGTTTCGAACCAGTTCGCCGGCAGATTCCCATCTATGTCGGCGCCATGAGTCCGCGCATGATTCAGACTATCGGTTCACATGCCGACGGTGGATTGCCGCTGCTTTTCCCGCCGGAGCATTTCGCCTGGGTGCTGGCGCAGATCGGCAAGGGGGCTGAGTCCGTCGGACGGGACCTGGCCGAAGTCGACGTTGCAGCCTGTATCTGGTGCTCGGTCTCGTCGGACCCGGTCGCTGCCGAACAGGCCCTGCGCGCCAAAATCGCCGTTTATGGTCATGCCCTGAGCCCGACGATTCTTGAGCGCCTCGGTCTGACCCGCAGCGATTTTGACGACATTGAGCGTGCGGTAGTGGTGGAGCAGGACCTGAAGCGGGGGAGCGCGCTTGTTACGAGTGACATGCTGCGCATCGGCGTGGTTGGCACGCCACGCGTGCTAATTCGTCGGCTTGAGGACCTGGCAAACATGGGCGCGCGACACCTCAGCTTCGGACCGCCGCTGGGGCCAGATCCGCCAAACGCCATTGAACAGATCGGTCGTGAGGTCTTGCCCTGGTTCCGGGGAGGCAGCCAATGAGCCGCGAGTTTCTGCTCTATGATCTGCGCGTCACCGTAGTTGAGATCGAAGGCGAGTCGGTCTGTGGCATGCAGGTCGGCGATTATTTTGAACTGACCGAAAGCAGCCGTCTGCGCATTCCGGAGGGCAAGCATTTCTGCATCTATGCACTTGCCTCCGTGGTTCCTTTCCTTGCCGCAAAACAGCGGGAGCTGGACGAAAACGACTGGCTGGCCCAGGATTCGCACGTGATGTGCCCTGATCCCGAGGAACGCCTGATCATGCGCATGGAACGGCGCGAACGACGGCTGCTGGACAGCGACGAGCTGACATGAGACAGGTGGCCCTGGGCGTTCAGACCGACAAGACTCCGGCGGAATACGTGGCGCTGGCGCAACTGATCGACCGCTATGCTGTGGACGTTGTCCACGTATATTGCGACCTGCCCTATACGCCCTCGTACCTGCCCCTGGCCATGATGGCGCCGCATTTGCGCAAGGCGCGCCTCGGTCCCGCCGGTGTGTCGCTGGCGCGCATGACGCCGGTGGATATTGCCGCCGATACCGCTTTTGTGGCGCAGATGGCGCGCGGCGGCATCAGTGTGGGGCTGGTGCGTGGCGGCTGGCTGGGCGATTATGGCATGCGCGAGCCGGAACGACCCTTGCAGGCTATTCGCGAAGGTGTGGCCGTCATTCGTTACATGCTGTCAGGGGCAACCGGCGGTCTGTCTGGTGGCATATATTCCCTGGCGGAACATGCGTATTCTCCCTGGGCGCTGCCGCCTCAAACCCGGGTGCCGATACTGATTGGCAGCTGGGGGCCGCGACTTTGCGCTCTGGCAGGTGAGATTGCCGATGAGGTCAAGATTGGCGGAAGCACAAACCCGGCGATGTTGCCTCTGGTTCAGGAATGGGTAAGCCAGGGGGAGCAAATCGCTGCGCGCAGGCCCGGTAGCGTGGCGCTGGCCATCGGAGCGGTCTGTGTGGCGGACGAGGACCGCGATCTGGCGCGGGCAGCCGCCCGTCGCAGCGTGGCCATGTATCTGCCGATCGTGTCCAGGCTGGACCCGACGGTGGAGGTGGAACCTGAGCTGGTCGACCGCCTGCAGTCGCTCTTTGAAGCGCGCGATGAAGATGGCGCGGCGCGCCTGATTTCCGATGACCTGTTGGACCGTTTCGCATTTTCCGGCAATGCGAAGGACCTGATTGGCCAGGCGGAACGACTCTACGACGCCGGCGCCGCGCGGGTGGAATTCGGCACGCCGCAGGGCATCGATTCTGCACGCGGCATTCGCCTCATTGGCGAACAGGTAATCCCGGCCTTGCAGGGAAATTGAGACTCTTCAGGAACTGCTGTCAATCAGTTGACGAAGGGCATCCGCGCTGTTGACCGCCATGCCGCCCGCCTTGCGGTCAATGCGTCGCAACAGGCCGGTCAGGACGCTGCCAGGGCCGGGCTCCAGGAATCGAACAGCACCATCCGCAATCATGTTTTCTACCGACTCGCGCCAGCGTACGCCGGCGGTGAGTTGCCCCTCCAGTTCCCTGCGATTGTCCGCCACAGAAGTCAGGGGCTCTGCGCCCAGATTGCCATAGACCGGGACGGCCGGGTCTTTCATTGGCGTCGCCCGCACGTGGTCCGCGAACTCCGCGTTGACGGGCGCCATGAGTGGAGAATGGGCGGCGATACTGATTGGCAGACGCAGTGACCGGCGAGCGCGGATTTGCGGCGCCAGATCCAGCGCGACTGAAAGTGTGTCATTGTCGCCCGAAATGACGGTCTGGCCGGGGCAATTGTCGTTGGCGACCACCAGCACGCCTCCGGTTTGCGCGCGGGCCTGGTCAACCAGCGACTGCACGGCTTCAATGTCCGGCCCCAGCAAGGCGGCCATTCCACCGGGCGCGCGACTGTCCGCCTCGTCCATGAGACGGCCTCGTTCCCGGGCCAGGGCAAACCCGTCGGCGAAGCTGATGGCGTTGGCAGCGACCAGGGCTGTGATTTGCCCGAAACTGTGACCGGCGACCATCGCTGGCTGCTCTTCAGGCAGCGAATGCCGCAGAACTCGCAGGATGGCGATGCTGGTGACGTAGATGGCGGGCTGGGTGTTGCGGGTCTGGTTCAGGGTTTCAGCCGGACCCTCGAAACACAGCTTGCTCAGGGAAAAGCCGGCCAGTTCGTCGGCTTCGTCGAATGTTTGTCGGGCAACCGCAAAGGCGTCGGCCACGTCCCGGCCCATGCCCACCAGTTGCGAGCCCTGACCGGGGAAGACGAATGCTGTGCCGGACTGGTTGATCACGGAAGGGTCCTGAACTGCGAATTGCTAGTCCGTGTCGACCTCGATGACTTCCTCGCCCTTGTAACTGCCGCAGGCGGGGCAGACGTGATGCGCGACGTGAAACTCGTCACAACTCTCGCACTGGACGAGATGGTTTAGGGTTAGCGCGTGATGCGATCGACGTTTGTTGCGTCTGGTCCGGGAAATCTTGCGTTTGGGAAGCGGCCCCACAATTAAACTCCTGAACGGCCCATCAGAAACCTGGACGCGCCAGGCCGCGGCAGTATAGGGTTTGGCAGGCAGTGATGTCAAGTGGCGACAACTGCCCGACAAAGCCGCTTTTGTCAGCCGCCAGTGAATCCCCGTTGCATTGATGCTGTTTCGCTGTATTTTGCGTTACGCAACAATTGCGCTATTTTTCTGAGCCCTTCTGAAGGGCGGCGACCGGTTGGCGCCTGGGCGTGTGCCCTCGTCGCCACCGGGAAGGAGGCCATCGCCAGCGATCGTTTCAGAGTTGACCTGTTGAGAAAGGGAAGGCAGGCTGGCGGCTTGCTGAGACAGGACAGCCACGGCAATTGACGAAAATGCAAAGGAGTAAAGAAATGAGCAACAGACTATCGCGCAGGGATTTCCTGAAGACCAGCGGTCTGGCAGGAACCGGGCTGGCCCTTGGCGGCCTCGGCGTTGGCTCGGTCGCTGCGCAGGGCACGGACGTGACCATCCCGTCCTGGTGGGCGCCGCACGAGATCGAGGGCGCGCAAGCATTCTTCGACGGCGTTTTTCCGCGAGACGGCGGCGGCACCACGGCGACTTACGAATACATCGGCTCCGACTACTTCAGCAAGGTCTTCACCAACCTGGTCGGTACCGACCCCTACGATGTCATCACCTTTAACGCCAACAACACGCCCCAGTTCATAGAGCGCAACATCCTTCTGCCGCTTGACGATCTGGTCGCACGCGATGGCTACGATCTCAGCGACTTTGACCCCAAGGCCATCGACCAGTGGACCTACGATGGTCAGCTATATGGTCTCGCCAACGACATGGGCACCTTCCATTGCTACTTCAACGTCGATCTCTTTGAAGAAGCAGGCCTCACGCCGCCCTCGTCAACCGATTCCTGGACTTTCGACGACCTGCGCGAATGGGCCGCGGCGATGACGAAGACTGATGGCGACCAGGTTGTGCAGTACGGCTTTGCTTCCGGTTCCAACTGGAACTATGAACTCTGGGCCAATCTGTCCGGCAACAAGGTCTTCAATGACGATTTTAGCGGCTCGCAATTCAGCGACAGCGTCGCCGCCTTTGAGTTCTACCAGTCCTTGATGCACGAAGATGGCACTGCAGTCAAACCTGGCTCGATTCAGACGGGTGTCAATGACCTCTTCCTTGCCGGCCAACTGGCCATCATGCTCGAAGGTACCTGGCAAGTTGGTTACCTGCGCAGCAGGAACGACGAGGTCAACTTCAACTGGGATGTCGGTTTGCCGCCCGGAATGGCGGGCGCGGAGAACTTCTACATCCCGAACTTTACGGCTGGCTGGGTGATTCCAAGGGTTGCGCCGGACGTCGACGCCAGCTGGGAAGTCATGAAGGCCTACGCTTCGGCCGACTTTGCCAACAACGTCATGTTCACAGCGCTGTCCTCGCTGCCAACCCGCATCAGCGCCCTGGAAGGCGCCGGCTTTTATCAGTGGCCGGAACTTCCGCCGGAGAGCATCACGCCGGAATTCTACGGCTTGCTGCTGGAACACGGCCTGTCGCGGCAGGAAATCGGCCATACCCTGTCCAGCGCAGTCACTGCTGAACTGGCGAAGCTGGACCTGATCTATTCGGGCGAAGCCGCCGCCGCCGATATCCTGGCCGAGATTGATGCCGGACTGGCTTCCGAGTTGATGGGCTAGCCTGTTTCGAATTGTTTTCTTTCCGTGTCCGCCCACCCCGGGCGGGCACGGTCATCTCCCCCGCCCCCCGCAGGCAGCGGTGCTGTCAGGCGGGAGAGAATCGTCGAAGAAAGCCGGCCTGGCGCCGACCACCCCGCCCTTTTTGCAACCTGCCCACTGCGCGCTATGCTTGTCGAGTCGATATGATCCGAATTCGGGTTTGGACACAGTCAAAATACGGGTTGGATGCCACAGGCGGCGAGGAGGAAAGACGCAACATACGAAATTGCAGACTTGCCGGAATCGGGCAGACTGGCCTCTTGTCCGGGCAGGACTTTTACTGAAATTCAGACTCACAAAGTGAAGGTGTATGACATGAACAACAGAATTTCACGCAGGAATTTCCTTAAGAGCACCGGACTGGCTGGCACCGGACTGGCGATGGGCGGCCTGGGCATCAGCCCGGCCCTGGCCCAAAGCACGGAAGCGGTGACCATTCCAACCTGGTGGGGACCGCACGAACTCGAGGGCGCGCAGGCATTCATGGATGCCAGATTCCCGCCCGACGGTGGCGGCATCACCGTGAACTACGAATACATCGGTTCGGACTTCTTTAGCAAGGTATTCACAAGCCTGGTCGGTGACGACCCTTACGACGTCATCACCTTCAACGCCTACCACACGCCAATTATGCTCGATCGCAACGTCATCGACCCCATCGACGACCTGGTCGAACGCGATGGATTCGACCTGAGTGACTTCGACGACGCAGCGCTTGGTGAATGGACTTATGACGGCAAGCTCTATGGCCTGACCAACGACCGGGGCGCCTTCCACTGCTACTTCAACGTGGACCTCTTTGAGGAAGCGGGCATCACGCCGCCGGCCTCCACGGACATGTGGACCTGGGATGACCTGCGCGAGTGGGCGAAGGCGTTGACCAAGACTGACGGCGACCAGATCGTGCAATATGGCTATGGCTCCGGTTCGAACTGGGCCTACGATCTATTGCCCGGCCTTGCCGGTCAGATGGCCTTCAACGATGACGTGACTGCATCGCTGCTGGACAATGAAGACACCATTGCCTTACTCGACCTCTACCAGAAGATGATGCATGAGGACGGCTCGACGGTAGCACCGGGTTCCTTGCAGACGGGCGCCAACGAGCTGTTCCTGGCCGGGCAACTGGGCATCCTGCTGGATGGCACCTGGCAGGCCGGCTATTTCCGCTTCAAGAGCGACGAGGTCAACTTCACCTGGGACGTCGGCCTGCCGCCGGGCGTGGCGGGCGCGGAGAATTACTTCATCCCGAATTTCACCGGCGGCTGGGTGATCCCCAAGACGGCGCCGGACAGGGACGCCAGCTGGGAGGTTATGAAAGCCTATGCCTCCCCCGAATTCGCCACCGACGTCATGTTTGTTTCGCTCTCGTCACCGCCGGTGCGGAAGAGTGCGCTGGAACAGGCCGGCTTCGATCAGTGGCCGGACAACCAGCCACAGGGCATGACGCGTGAGTTCATGAGTGCCTTGCTGGGCAACGGCTTTTCCCGCCAGGAGATCGGCCATCTGTTCAGCAGTGAGGTGAACGCCGCGCTTGCCAAGATCGATCTGATTTACTCCAACGAAGGCAGCGCTGAAGATGTTCTGACAGAAGTTGCTGCCGAGTTGACCGCAGCGCTTGGCGGCTGAGCCCGATTGCCTGCAAGTACCCCCGTGTCCGTCCGCCAGGGCGGGCGCGGGGAATGGCTGAATCGCGGAGGACTGTATGGCAAGCACTGCTGCGGAGAGCGGCGGAGGGCTGGTAGCCAGGGTTAGGTCCCGGTTGCCGGTAACCAATCGCCGTGACAACATCGCGGGCTGGCTCTTCATCTCGCCGGTCCTATTGTGGATACTGGTATTTACGGCCTACCCTCTAATCTCTTCCCTTTATCTCAGCTTCCGTGAATGGGACCCGCTATTCACTGACGAATATGTCGGCCTGGCCAATTACGCCGAGTTAATGGAAGACAGGATCTTTCTCACGGCATACCGAAACGCCCTGGTCTACGCCGCCATCACCATCCCGCTCGGCCTGGTCTGGGGCATGTCGGTGGCCCTGGCCGTCCAGCACATCCGCGGACGCGCCTTCTTTCGCGCGCTGTATTTCCTGCCCACCGTGACCTCCAGCGTGGCCATCGCCATTGTCTGGAGCTTTGCCTACCAGCAAGACTACGGCCTGGTGAACAGCCTGCTGCGCTATGTCAACGTGCAAGGGCCGAACTGGCTGGGCCACACCCAGTGGGCCCTGCTTTCCATTTCGCTGGTGGTGGTCTGGGCCGGCACCGGTTTCTGGATGATTGTGTTTCTGGCCGGTCTGCTGGATATTCCGCCCGAATACTACGACGCCGCGAAAGTGGACGGCGCCACAAGCTGGCAGAGCCTCTGGCGCATCACCCTGCCGCTCATGTCGCCGACCATTTTTTATTACATCACCAATGCCCTCATCACGGTCTGGGTGCAGTTTGAAATCCCCTTCGTAATGACGGGTGGCGGCCCGGCCAACGCCACGCTGATGCCGGCGCTGCATTTATACCGGGAGGCCTGGGACCGTCTGAAGATGGGCTACGCCTCGGCCATGGCCTGGGTAATGGCCCTCATCATTTTCATCATCACCGCCCTGCACTTTGGCCTGTCACGGCGTTGGGTGAACTATGACCGCTGAACGAATGGCTCCCACGCAATACAACTTGCCCACTCTGGCTGAAGCCAGGCGGCGTTTCTTCCCGACTGTCAAATACGCCCTGGTCGTCGCGGGTGGCGTCGGCACAGCGCTGCCCTTCATCTGGATGGTGCTCAGTTCCTTCAAGACCAACGCCGACATCGGCCGCATCCCGATGCACTGGTTCCCGGCTGAGTGGGTGCCGCAGAATTACGCGAAGGTCTTCGAGATCATGCCCTTCGCGCGCTTCTACCTGAACAGCATCATCGTAGGTGTGTTGACGACCCTGGGCGCGCTGCTGATTTGCTCCATGGCGGCCTACGCCTTCGCGCGCATCCGCTTCTTCGGGCGCGACATCATGTTCATGCTCATCCTGACGACGATCATGATCCCCTGGTGGGTCACCCTGATTCCGGCCTATCTGGTGATTCGTCAACTGGGGTGGTTGAACACCTATCAGGGTCTGGCAGTACCCGGCATGCTTAACATCATGGGCATTTTCCTGTTGCGGCAGTTTTTCCGCACGATCCCGCCCGACATCGAGGACGCGGCCTTCGTCGATGGCGCCAATCGCCTGCAAATCTACGCGCGTATCGTCCTGCCCATGGCCAAGCCGGCCTTGCTGACCGTGGGGCTGATGACGCTGATGGGCAGCTGGAACAGCCTGGTCTGGCCGCTGGTCATTTCACAGCACGAATCGATGCAGACCCTGCCGTTGGGTCTGGCGGTACTTGCCAACCTGGCGGGTTGGGTCCGTCACGAAACGGGCGCCCTGCTGGCCGCCACCTTCCTATCGATTTTGCCAATTGTGATCATCTACATGTTCCTGCAGCAGTACTTCATCCGCGGCCTGGCGCTTAGCGGACTGAAGTAGGACAGGGCAACAATTCAGGCAGTCCCGACGAATTCCAGAGTGCTGCTGCCGGCCTTGTCGAGGTCGCTGTAGGCGCCGCGCAAATCCGTGTCGACGAGCGCGGCCGCCAGTTGATACATGGCCTCGTCGGTCATCTGCTGCAGACCCTCCCGCGAAATACGCCGTGAACCGTCCCTGCGAAAGCGAAAGGGACGACCGTAGCGCAAATGGATCTCCGGGCGCTGCAAACGAAACCATTTGCGGTTCCAGCCGCGCGCACCGGAAATGGCGCATGGCAGAATGACGGCGTCGGCTTTGGTGGCGATCCAGGCCAGGCCTTCTTTCGGCCGCGCCAGACCGCCCTGGCGCTGACGCGTGCCTTCCGGCGCGATCAGGATGCACTGGCCGTCGCGCAGCAACTCAATTGATGTCGACAGCGCCTGCCGGTCGATTTCGCCACGGCGAACCGTGTAACAATCCCACCACCAGACGGCAAGACGCCCGAGGAAGAACTGCGTATTCTCAATCTTGGTCATGGGAATGACAAAGCGATTGTTGGTGGTGGCCATGATCAGGCCGGGGTCAAGCCCGCTGGTGTGATTAATCATCATGATTAGTGGGCCGTTGGCGGGGATGTTTTCGAGGCCGCTGACCGTCAAGCGATTGAAGCCGAACGCGACCATCCGGATGACGGCGCGGAATACCTGACGCCGCCAACGAAGCCAGGGGCTGTCCTGACGTTGCAGGTAAAGTTGTACTGCAGCGCGGGCGCTCACGAACGTACTTTCCTGCCTGGTTTCCTCTTCCTTGCCGTCGGGCGGCGGAAATCGCGTCGCCGACGCGGCGGCCTTCGCTGTCCCCGGGGTGGCCGAGGCTGTTGACTGCGTCTCAATGCGCTGTCCGGCGTCTTCAGTAGCGTCAGGTCTTGCGCATCGAGTTCACGCCACTGGCCTGGCTTCAAGTCCCCCAGGCCGAGGCGGCCGATGTGCGTGCGCGTCAGATGCCGCACCGGGTGGCCCAGGGCGGTTGCAACCCGGCGGATCTGGCGCTTGCGGCCTTCTGCCATAATGATTTCGACGACGGCCAGCCCCTGACTGTTCTTGACGACCTTGACAACGCAGGGGGCGGTCCTGCTTTCCTCTTCCGGCAACCAGACGCCCCGCTCCCACTTGCGCAAGGCGTCGCCGTCCGGCAGGCCGTAGAGCGTGGCACGGTAGCTGCGCGTATGCTGGAAACGCGGGTGTGTCAACCGGTGGGTCAATTCTCCGTCGTTGGTCAGCACGACAAGCCCCTGGCTGTCGGCATCCAGGCGCCCGACCAGGAACAGATGGCCGGAACGCTTGACCAGATCGCGCACGGTGGCGCGGTCATCGCTTTTGTGGCGCGCTGTGCTTGAGAGCACGTTCAGCGGTTTGTTAAGTGCGATGTAGACCTGTCTGGGCGGGCGCAGTTGTAGTGACTCGCCATCCAGCGTAATTTCGTCACTGGCAGGGTCCGCCTTTGCGCCCAGCTCCGCGATTTCACCGTTCAGGCCGACGCGACCCTGACGAATGAATTCCTCACAGGCGCGTCGCGAACCAAAGCCACCCTGTGACAAAAGTTTTTGCAAACGTTGCTGCACGCTGTCCTCCTGCTGCCGGCACTAAGGGCCGGTGCGAATGGGACTTGCCTGTTACTGGCGGTCCGGCTCATCGAGACTGATTCGGGCCAGAGATTCATAGACACTCACAATGGCGCTGTTGTCCAGTTCGCGATTGCCCTGTTCCAGCATGGCGGTATAAAGCTGGTGGATGACCGAGGACACGGGCAGGGGAATGCCGTAGGTTCGGGCCGTATCCAGTACGATGCCCAGGTCCTTGTGTTGCATGTAGGCCTTGAAGCCTGGCCCACGATTGCCGGCAAAGAGCCGTGGTGGCTTGACATCCAGAGTCCACATTTGGGCTGCGCCACCCTTGATGGCCTCCACCACGCGTTGCGGGTCAACGCCCGATTTCTGCGCGGTAATCAGGGCTTCCGCCAGAGAGGCCATTTGCGCGCCAACAATGATCTGGTTGCACACTTTTGCGATCTGGCCGGCGCCACTGTCGCCAACCAGGACCCAGGCCTTGCCGGTGGCTTCGAAGAGGGGCACCGAACGATCAAAGGCCACCTGCGGCCCGCCAACCATGATGGTCAGGGTCCCGTCGCGAGCGCCGACGTCGCCGCCACTGACCGGCGCATCGAGAGCCTGCACGTCTTTTTCCGCCAGGCGTTCGGCCAGCATGCGGGCCGTTTCCGGCTTGATGGTGCTGTTGTCGATGAAGACGGTCCCCGACTGTGCGCCTTCAAGTATGCCGTCGGGCCCCAGCACGACCTGCTCGACGTCCGGCGAGTCCGGCAGGTTGGTGCACACAAATTCCACCTGGGCGGCGACCTCGGCCGGCGACCCGGCGGCGACAGCGCCTTCGGCGGCGAGCGCATCGACGATGGCGCGACTGCGATTGTGAACGACCAGATCATGGCCGGCTTTCATCAGGTTGCGCGCCATGGCTGCGCCCATGATGCCCAGCCCGATATATCCGATTTTCGCCATCCGGCGCTCCTTGTCCCTTGCCTTCAGTCCTTGCGGGTCACGCGAAACTGTAGCGGAATTCCCAGCATTAGACGAGTCTGGGCCTGCAAGGTGGGCAAAGCCACAAAGATGAGGGCCAGAAAGAGCATCAGCGGGAAACTGATCAGGGTTAGCAGGCGTTCCTTCAGCGTTTGTGGACGGTCGGGCGGTCTGGGCGGTCGCATGCTGACATCCTGGGCCCACAGCACGATGCACAATACAGAAACCAGCAGGAAGCTCAGCTGCAATGCCAGAAAGATCGGGCTACGGACATTTAACTCAAGCAGTTCCAACAGAATGTCGGGGTGAAGGAGCAGGGTCACCTGGGAGCCAACGGTCAGCAGTATCCATCCTGCGCCGGCCAGCAGGATGTCGTGGGCGACGCGGAAAAGCAACTGAAGGGCTACGCCGGGGCGGACCTCGGGGCGGGCCTGCATTTGCGCAATGATGTAGCCGACCTCCTTGCTGCCCCAGGCGTGACGCAGGGTCTGCAGGTAGCGATTGACGACGGTTTCACGCAGATTGTTGCCGGTGGTGGCGTGGGCGGCGAAGGGCAGAAAAATGCGCTCCAGTCGAACCTGACCCTTTTTGGCAAACCAGGACTTGATGAACATGTGCCATTCATCGGCGATGACGTCAGTGTCCCAGAAGTCGCTTTCCACCAGCAAACGCATGCTCAGCGACCAGGAGGACATTGGCAGGGGCAACCACCAGGGCGCGGAAAGATAGGCAAGTTCGAAGGCCGTTGAGTAGGCATTGACGAGGCGCATGGGCGGACTGATATCCCAGATGTTGGCGTGGTAGCGAATTGGCGCCTGCCAGAAGCGCAGGTGCCGTTGCGGATGCAAGGCGAAGAGGCAGGCCAGGGCAGTAAAATAGCGCGGATCCCACAACGTGTCGGCGTCCATACTGGTTACGATCAGTGTGTCCAGATCCAGTTCACCGTCGGCCACAAGATTGCCATGTGCCTGCCGCGCAGCCCATGCCAGATTGGCGGACTTGCACTGGATTTCGCCTGGCAAATTCTCCGGGTGAAGGCTGTAATGAATGGCCGCGAATCTGTCGGCGAAGGCATGACACAGTTGCTGCGCCTTTGCCGCCGAGCCCGCCTCGGCCGCCTCCATGGCCAGCACAACGTGCATTTGCGCCCTGGCTTGCGGGTAACGCGCAAGGTTGACCAGGGTGGACTGCAGTGTTTCGAGGGATTCGTTGTAGTTGGGGATAAGGACCAGGTGGCGGACTTCATGCAGTGGCAGGGCATTGGCGCCGGCATACCGCTGCCAGTAGGCGTCCCAGTCCCGGCGTTCCCAGGCGCGGATTTGGCGCAGTCCCATGAAATTGGCGATACTTGCCAGCAGGAAGCGCAGGGAGGAATACAACCCGATTGCAGAAGCCACAACCAGAATGACGTAGGGTTCCACGAAAGCGAGGGCAAGTGAGACCAGCAGGGTAATCCAGGCTGCAATTCCGGGTATGCCGTCCAACAGCCTTTGAGACACCCGCGACTGCAATTGATCGCTGCGAGTGACCCGCCGGACGCCAGACCCTGCCATGTCGTGTCGACCGCCACCGGTAAGCAAAGGCAAGTTCGACCTCGGTTTGTTGCAGGACGCCAGTTCAGGATAGCACAGGGATCAATACTTCCCTGAAGATGAATCAGTCCGCCGGAGAGGACCTTTTGCCCTTGCTGCCCTTTTGCCCACGCTGCCGCGCCAGGCTTATGAGGTCACTACGGAAGTCATAGCTGTTGCGTCGCTTTTCGACCCTGGCCGCGCGCGCCAGGCTGACAAGTTCATCCAGCAGCTCCGAAAACGACAACCCGCTTTCCTGCCAAAGCCAGGCGGCCAGCGATCCCGGCATGGTATTGATCTCGCCCAGCCAGATGTCTTCCGTCTCCGGCTTGACGAAGAAGTCGATCCGCGCGATACCGTGGCCGTCGATGGCGCGAAAGGCGCGGATAGCGAGCTCCTGAATGCGTTGCGTCAGGCCCTCGTCCAGCGGCGCCGGTACGATGCGGCCGGCGCCTTTCATCCCTTCCGGTCCGTGCAGGTACTTTTCCTCGTAGGTCAGGAAATCTTCCCAGGACAGGGGTTGCTCCAGAACTGAAGCGCGCAGTGTCGGGCTGTTGCCAAGCACGGAACAGTTTATTTCGATGTGTCCGGTTAATCCCTGTTCGACCAGGATGCGGCGATCAAAGTGTGTCGCCACGTCAATGGAGGCGCGCAGCAGGGACTCGTCGTCGGCGCGGCCGATACCGATGCTGGAGCCGCCCGTCGCCGGCTTGATGAAGACAGGCCATTCAAACCGGTCCGTGATGCTGGCCAGCAGGGGCTCGGGGTCATCCCGCCACTGCTGACGGTGAAAATGCAGGGCAGGGACAAGCGGAATGTCATGTTGCTGCAGAACGGCACGGGCGCTGATTTTGTCGTTGGCCAGGGCTGAACCCATAGTCAGGCAGCCAACGTAGGGAACGTCCGCCAGTTCCAGCAGTCCCTGCAACGTGCCGTCCTCGCCATGTGTGCCATGAATCGTCGGGAAAACGACGTCTATGCGTTGCAAACGGCTGCGGCGAAAGCGACCGGCCAGGGGTTGCAGCAGAAGACCGTGGTGCCTGCTGTCCGGTGAAAGCAGCAAGGGATACACGCCGTCTTTTGCATTTACGTCGCCATCGAAACTGGCGAGATTCAGCAGAGGCTCTCCGCCGTACCAGCCGCCTCCGCGGCTGACATAAACCGGCACAATTTCGTAGCGGTCCCTGTCCAGCGCTCGCATGACCTGACTGGCAGTGACAATGGAGACATCATGCTCGACGCTGCGGCCGCCAAAGACAACGGCGACCGTTGTTCGTCGCCGTGCGCTCATGCGGACTCGCGTAACAGGTGGAAAGCGGACTCCAGCAGCACGGCCGCGCCAAGAGGGAAGGACGATTCATCAATGTCGAAAATCGGCGTATGGTGGCCGCGTTCGACGTTGTCGTATTTGGCGCCCAGCTGAAACATGGCGCCCGGGGCCAGCCGGGTCATGAAGCCAAAGTCTTCCGCACCCAGCATGGGCTGTGGCGGATTCAGAACGTCGGCGCCCGCCATTTTCGTTGCGATGCCTTCGACGATGCCGGCAATTTCCGGGTCGTTGTACGTGGCATCGTAACCGTTCCTGATTTCCAGTTCGTAGTCTCCCCCCATGGCGCGGGAGATCGCCAGCGCCTTTTCGAGCTCGGCAATCTGTCTTTCCCGCACGTCACTGCCAAAGCTGCGGATGGTCCCGCTAATTTCAATCGATGCAGGAATCACGTTGGAGGCGATTCCGCAATGAATCGTGCCGATGGAGATGATCGCGGGCAGAACAGGGTCGATGCGGCGCGCGCGGATGCCGAAAATGGCGTTGATGATTTGCGCCAGCATGAAAACAGGGTCCGTGCCGTGATGCGGCGCTGCGCCGTGCCCACCGTCACCATGAATGACGGCATGGAAGGCGTCATGGCTGGCCATGGCGTAGCCACTGCACATCTCGATTTTCCCGGACTCAAGGGTGCTGGCCATATGCAAGGCCAAGACATTGTCAACGCCTTCCAGCGCCTTGTCGTCTATCATCCGCATGGTGCCGCTTTGACCTTCATCATCCTGGTTTTCTTCGCAAGGCTGAAACAGCAAGCGAATCTCGCCGGGCGGGCGTTCATTCTCGGGGATTTCGCTGAGCATGGTTGCCACGCCCAGCAGAATGGCGGTATGGGCGTCATGGCCGCAGGCGTGCATGACGTTGGGCGTTTGCGAACGGTACTCGACGTCGTTTTCTTCGTTAATGGGCAGGGCATCCATGTCCGCGCGAATGCCAATGACGGGCCGTCCTTCACCGATGCGGGCCACGACCCCTGTCTTGCCAACGCCGGTCTCTGCCTCGAATCCCAACTCGTTCAGGGTCTCGGCGACCTTGCGCGCCGTACGAAATTCCTCGAAACCGAGTTCCGGATGCATGTGGAAGTCGCGCCGCCAGCTGACGATCCGGTCAGCCAGGGAACGCGCGTGTTCAAGTCGATCGGGATGATAGGTCATGTCGGGCCTCCAAAGCGGGGGTCAGAATCTCAGGCAACATTTTGACACAACGGGGCGCTTCCGGGTAGCAGTTCAACTCCAGTTTTCAGGCAGGTCATTGAGAAACAGCACAGCATCTCCCTCAGTCAGGTGAGTTTCGTACCACGAGATGGCCTCCGTCAGGGTGTTCATGGAGTGCAGTCGGTCCCCGGCAAACCCGGCTTCAAGCAAACCCTCCCGCAGGGGTCGAGTCTGTCGTTCGCCGACCAGAATGACATCGCTGGCATGTTGCGCCGCCTCTGTGCCAAGCTTCCGATTCTCGCGCTCCATCAGGTCTCCCAGTTCGACCATGCCGGGGGTGATGAGCAAACGTCGACCGGAATGCATCCCGAGCACCTGGAGGGCGTGGCGGGCCCCGGCGGGATTGGCGCTGTAGCCGTCATTGATCAGGGTGATACCTGCCGCTGTCCGTTCCCTCGCCAGACGCGCCTCGGCCGGTTGCAGACTTCGTACCCGCCAGGCGATGTCGCGCAGGGACATGCCCTCGTTCCTGGCCACGGCGGCCGCCAGCATGATGTTGCTGACGTTGTGTCTGCCAAGGAGGCTGGTGCTGAATTCCACGCATTCCTCACTTCGCCGATCTTCCACCTTGAAGCGCAAACCATCCAGACTTTCCTGAATGTCCGCAGCGACCAGGCGCGGATCGTTCGGTGGCAGGTCTTCGGCGGTTTCCTGACAACTGACCGTCAGGACGGTGTCCGGATGGCCGCGCCGCGCCATTTCGCGCAAATGCGGGTTGTCACGGCCCAGCACGGCGACGCCGTCCACCGGCAAGGCGCTGATGATTTCATATTTGGCAGTGATGATATTGTCAATGCTGCCGAATCGTTCCAGGTGTTGCGGCCCAATGGCGGTAACGATGCTGATCGCCGGTCGTGCCATGTCACAGATTTCAGCGATTTCGCCGGGTACGTAGGCCCCCATCTCCACGACGTAGTAGTCCAGACTGCGGTCCTCAACGAGGTCCTGGTTTATCGCCAGACAAACGCCCATCAGCGTGTTGTAGCTCTTTGGTGTTGCGCCAACACGAAATTGACCGTTCAGGATGTGCTGCAAACAGACCTTGGTGCTGGTCTTGCCATAGCTGCCGGTAATGCCAATAACGATTGGCCCGGCTTCCTCCAGAATCGTGCGGGCCCGGACGACAAAGCGGCGACGCAGCAGGGCCTCGACCGGACGCAGCAGCAAACTGGCGCTGACCAGTAGCAAGGGGGCCAGCAAGACCAGCAGGAATCCGGCAGCCGACCACAGCAGTGGCTGCATGGCGGGGTCGTCGGCAATAGCGTCACTGACGATGACCGCCAGCGACGCAAACAGCAGGGACAGCGTCCAGGCCACAACAAGGAGACGACGCGCCCGCCAGGTGACGCGAAAGCCTTTCTTGACTTCAGCGCCGGTCTGCGGCCAGTTGGCCAGCAATGCGACCGGCAGGGCCAGGTAAACCGGCAAAATGGCGTCAGGCGTTCCGCCGGGCAGAAGCATCAGGGCCGAGCCAACCAGCCAGGCCAGCAGTGGACGACGTGGCAGCCACCGTGATCGACGACCTGCCAGCCAACGCAGATAGCGCCCGCTCTGGTATTCCTCGAGTTGGAGAAAGAGTGCATGGCGATAGATTCGATGGCAACAGCCGGCCAGCCATACAAGTGCAGCAAGGGCCAGAATCATTGCGCCGCCTCATCCCTCAGGAAATGCAGCGCGACACGCGTGGTATCCGCCAGGCGGTCCAGGTAGCTGTAGTGGCCTGCGCCTTCCCAAACGATGAGACCGGCGTCCGGGATGAGTCTTTCGAGCTCCCTGCCCATCCAGAGCGGGGTCACCAGGTCCTGGTCGCCCCAGAAAAGCAGGGTAGGTGGCTGAACGCGGGCAGCGAATGGACGCATGTCCTCATTGACAATGCGCAGGAACGTGGGACGCATCACACCTTCTGCAGCGCGGAAATCGGGCGAAGCGAATCGCTGTTGATACCATTGGACCAGGCGAACTTCTGTGCGGGTCAAACCGACACGCCGCATTGAAGATCGCAACACCTGGTAGGCTTTAAGGCGCGCGCGACCATGGAGGGGCTGCGGGTGACGCAAACCGGCGGCATTGAAAAGCAGGATCTTGCCGGCGCGATCCGGGTGGTCCGCGCCCAGCATCAGGCAGACCCGCCCGCCAAAGGAATGACCGGCCAAAACGACACGATCGAGTTCCTGCACCTTGAGGAATTCCAAAACGAAGTTGCTGTAATCTCGCAGGGACCATGGACGAGTTGGCCCTTCGCTGTTGCCAAAGCCCGGGAAATCCGGCACATACACGCGGAAGCCTCCGGTCGCCATGCGTTCAGCCAGTGGCCACATTAGTTGGAGACTTGCGCCCCAGCCATGCAGGAGAACAAGTGGGCGTCCTTCTCCGGCAGCGACCCAGGCACACTCAAGATCCGCAATTCGTGAATATTGCAGTTCCGGCAAACTCATTCCACAATGATTTTCGCACCCAGTTTCTTCAGATTGCCAATGACCGCGCCAAAGTGATGCTCGATTGCCTGGGCGTTGTCTATCGTGGAACGCCCGTCGGCGACCAGGGCCGCGGCCAACATGCCAAGACCGGCCCGAATATCCGGTGTCGCCATGTAGCTGCCGTAGAGCGGGGCAGGGCCGACGACGATCGCCCGGTGTGGGTCACAGAGCACAATTTGCGCACCCATGGCCTTCAGGCGGTCCACGAACAGCAGGCGGTTTGGAAACAGTTTCTCGTGAATCAACGTGGTCCCGCGCGCCTGGGATGCAATCACGGTGGCGATGGCGATCAGGTCTGATGGAAAGCCGGGCCAGATGGCACTCTCTACGCGCAGGTCGACGTCGCCGGCACGGTCACGCACGGTCAATTGCTCATGACGTGGCACAAACACCGTGTCCGCCTCCAGCTCCAGTTGAATACCAAACTGGTCAAAGACTCGTGCCACCATGTGCAGGTCCCGCTCGCGACTCTCCCGCAAGGTGACGCGACCGCCGCACAGCGCCGCAATGGCGGCAATGCTGGCCACTTCAATGTGATTGGGGCCGATGTTCGTCTCCGCTCCGGCAGGGTTGCTGCAACCGCTTACCTGTAGCAGATTGGAACCTTGCCCGCTCACGCTCGCACCCATCGCCTCCAGCAACCTGCAAAGTTCCTGCACGTGGGGTTCGCTGGCGGCGTTGTGGATGATGGTCTCCTGCCCAAGTGTCGCCGCAAGCATCAGGACGATGCCAGTCGCCGTCACACTGGCGCTGCCGAGCAGAATCTCCCTTTTGCGCCAGGGGACGGCGCGGATTTCAACGGCGCCATGCAAAAACAGGACGTCCTGCCCCAAATCCCGCAGGGCATCCAGGTGTGTGAGCAGTCGGTTTCGGGGTGTATCGATCTCGAGTCGGATATGTCGGCAGCGCAGCAGCAGGGGAGCAATCATGAGTATGGCGCCGGCGTGATCAAGCACGTCCTGGCCAAGGGTACGGCGAGAAAGCTGTCGCGTCTCTACCCTGAGCGTTGATCTTTGGTCGAACTGAATGCCGGCGCCCAGCCAGGATGCCAGTTCAATCTGTTGCAGTGTGCTGGCCGTGCGGGGCATGTTGTGGAGTACAAACGGTCCCTCCCCCAGCAGGGAAGCCGCCAGCAAGGCAAGGGCGGCGTTCGGGTTACCGGAAGGGCGCCAGTTGCCACTCAGGGCTTGCCGGCCTTCGACGTGGATACGCACGGGTCGGCTCGCCGTTTCAGGGCATCAGCGTGACGTTGGCGCTGCGCTTGCGCTCGGCAATCGGACGCACTGGCGGGCATTCCCAGGCGCTGTCCGCTGTCTGGCTGCGGGTTTGTGTAAATTTGGGCAAGATACCGCAGGCGAAACACTTGTCACGGCAGTCGACCCGTGTCTCACCCTTCAGGCTCATTTGATAGTCCTGAAGCAGGAATTTGCGGTGTACCGCCACGTCGATGTGTTCCCAGGGGAAAACTTCATGGTCGCCACGGGTCCTGTGATTGTAAAAGTCGGGGTCCAGACCGGCCTCCGCAAAGGCCTGCAACCAGCGATCGTGGTGATGACGGTCCTGCCAGGCGTCAAAGGTGCAACCCAGTTCCCAGGCCCGTTGCACCACCTGGCCAAGACGGCGATCACCGCGACTGAGGAAACCTTCGAATTCGCTGGATTCAATGTCATTCCAGCGCAGATGCAGGCCCGGACCGCGCAATTCGCGTTTGAGAATTCTTTGCTTTTCCAGCACCTGTTCTTTCGTGTCCTGGGGTACCCACTGGAAGGGGGTGTGCGGTTTGGGAATGAAGGTGCTCACGCCGACGTTGACATTGGCCTTGTTGCCCAGCTCCTTGCGTCCTTCGCGCAAGACCGCCTTGCACAGGTCGATGATGCCCCAGACGTCATCGATGGTTTCCTCGGGGTGACCGATCATGAAATAGAACTTGATGGTGCGCCAGCCGCCGGCGTAGACGTCGCGCGCCGTCTGCAATACCTGCTCCGTGGGCACATACTTGTTGATGAGATTGCGCATGCGTTCGGTGGCGGCTTCGGGAGCAAAGGTAAATCCACTGCGGCGGGTATCCCCCAGTTTCGAAAGCAGCTCTGCGCTCGCGGTCTCGATTCGCAGGCTGGGCAGGCTCATGCTGAGGCCGGCTTCGCCATATTCTTCATGAATGGCGCTCACCAGGTCGTGCACCTGACCGTAATCCGAAGATGACAGGCTGAGCAGACTGATTTCCTCAAAACCGGTGCTGGCCGTGATCTTGCCGATGGCCTCCAGCACTTCGGGCACGGGACGCTCCCGTACCGGGCGGGTTACCATGCCCGCGTGGCAAAAGCGGCAACCGCGGGTGCAGCCACGCATAATTTCGATTGGGGCGCGGTTGTGAACCGTGTCGATGTTGGGGACCAGAAAACGCGTAAAGGGCGGCGGCAGCACGGGCACGATTCGCTTGAGGACGCGTTCGGGAAGGTCCTGGCGATTGGGTGTGATGCCGGCCACCGTGCCGTCCGGGAAGTAATCGACGTCATAAAAGCGCGGCACGTACATCCCCTGGATGCCGGCCACGGCGCGCAACAGCTCCTCTCGCGGCTGTCCGCGCAGCGCCTGCAGGCAACGGGCCAACTCGACGATGATTTCTTCCCCCTCGCCAATGACGAAAGCATCGATGAAGTCAGCGACAGGCTCGGGATTGAAGCAGGCGTGGCCGCCGGCAATGACCAGCGGGAAGGAAGCATCGCGGTCCTCGCTGCGTATCGGCATGCCTGCAAGATCAAGCAGGTTTAGCGCATTCGTATACAGTTGCTCGTAGGGCAGGCTAATGGCCAGCATGTCGAAATCGCGGATCGGGTGTTTCGTCTCCAGCGAATACAGTGGCAGACCCTCGGCGCGCATCAGCGCTTCCATGTCCACCCAGGGGCTGAAGACGCGTTCGGCAAGAATGTCCGGCTGCTGATTCAATTGTTCGTAGAGAATCATGACGCCCAGATTCGACATCCCCAGGTCGTAGAGATCCGGGAAGGCCAGCGCCACGCGCAGGTCCGTCGCGTCCCAGTCCTTCACGATGCTGTTGTACTCGCCGCCGACGTAGCGCCCTGGTCGCTCTGCTTTCAGCAGAATGCGGTCCAGGATCCGTTCAATTTGTTCCGGCCGCATGGCCCGACTCCCGAGCGCATAAGTAGTACGAGTGTCACAGGCAGTATAACGCAAGTCCCGGTCCCCTGCAGGCCGGGACAGGGTCACAGGGCGGCAGCGATTCGGGCAGCAATGCGGGCATTGTTGGCCAGCAGGACGGTGTTGGCGGCCAGGGACGCCCCGCCGGTCAGTTCGGCGACGCGGGTCAGGAGATACGGTGTCAGCGAAGCCCCACGCAGCCGTTTGCGCCGGGCTTCCTCGTTGGCCTTGACGATGGCCGCTTCTGCCTGGTCCTGGGCCAACGCGACGTCTGCGGGCACGGGCACGCAAATCAGTATGCCGCCAGGGTTGTTCATGTCCATTTGGGCGCGAATGATGCTGGCCGCGTCATCCACCGTGTCGACCCGAACGTCAACGGGAAGCGTGCTGGAGCGTGAGATGAAGGAAGGCAATCTGTCTGTGCCAAAGCCGACCACCGGAACGCCCTGGGTCTCCAGCACTTCGCGCGTCAACTCAAGGTCCAGAATAGACTTGGGGCCGGAACAGACGACGGCGACCGGTGTGCGACCCAACTCGATCAAATCGGCGGAAATGTCAAAGGGATGCCCGCGGTGTACACCGCCGATGCCGCCCGTTGCGAAGACGCGGATGCCCGCCTGTTGGGCAACGATCATGGTCCCTGCCACTGTCGTTGAGGCCGTTTCTCCCAGACCCACTGCAATGGGCAAGTCGCGGCGGCTGCATTTGCGGACTTTTTCCGCCGATGTTTTGCCCAGGGTGTCGATTTCCTGCGCGTCAAGCCCGACCACGACGCGACCTTGCAGCACGGCAATGGTGGCGGGATGCGCTCCCTCCTCGCAGACAGCGGTTTCCATTTCCAGGGCCGTCTCAACATTTTGAGGCACTGGCAGACCGTGCGTAATGGCAGTGGATTCCAAAGCGACGACCGGTTTACCGGCATTCAGGGCGTCGGCCACAGGGCTTGCAATTGTCAGTTGCATTTCAACTCCTCCATTTCCGCCAACACAAGCTGCCGGCGGTGAACTCGATGCCAATGGTCAAGGAGGTCCATTTCCTGCAGGACATCGCGGGGGCGCAGGTTTCCCCGGTCGCCCACGGCGACGTGCATAAGCAGGACCCCAGGATCGCCGACCCTGAGTTCATGGATCAGGGGCCGCAAGTCCTTCTCGACAGTGCGGCGCTTGCGCTGAATTGTGCGCAGGATGCAGGGTCTCGCCAGAAGGTCTGTAACCCTTTGGGAGAGGTCCGGCACCGGCTCCTCGAAAGTCACCACGTAATGCGCGCTGCGCACTCGCGTTTGCAGGGCAGCCGAAGAGACGGGGACTTCCACCACACCACAGGTCTCCAGGCCATCTGGACTGACGTCACGCAGTTGCTGCGCCACGCCGTCAAGCGGAATGCGTTTTCGCAGAGAGACGTCGAGCAGTTCGCACTCACTGGTGATGCCGAGGGGCAGGGCCGTAGCCAGCTGCAACCGGGGGCGAGTGTTGAATCCCTGCGAATAGAGGAGCGGCAGGTCGGCGCGCCGCAAAACCCGTTCCCAGATTTTTGCGACATCCAGGTTGCTGGTGTATTTCATGGCTGCGAACTTGCCAAAGGTGATGCGCAGACGCTGTCTGGCAGGGTTCTCGCTCATACGCCAAGTATCGCACACAGGACGCACGGATTACATGGCCATCTGGATATACTTGGGCCGGGCCTGCTGCGAAATGCCGGAGGGAAAACCAATGTGCGGACGATTTGTGCTTGTTGCGCTGGCGGATGAGATTGCGGACATGTTTGAATTGCAATCAGTACCGGAGCCTTTTGCGCAGCGATTCAACGTGGCGCCCTCGCAAGAGATCGCAGTCATTACCAACGAAAGGCCCGACGTACTCGCCTGGCACAGATGGGGACTGGTGCCCTTTTGGGCGAAGGAAGCCAAAATCGGTTACCGCATGATCAATGCCCGCTCCGAGACAGCGGCCGAAAAGCCCTCCTTTCGCGCGGCCTTTCGCAGCCGGCGATGCCTGATTCCGGCCAGTGGCTTTTTCGAGTGGCGGCGCCGCGGCAAGGAAAAGCAACCTGTGTACATTAGTTTACGAGAAAGCCCGCTGTTTGCATTTGCCGGGTTGTGGGAAGTGTGGCGTAACCCGGAAGGCGAAGCGGTGAAAAGCGCGACCATTCTCACGACCGTGGCAAATCGATTCATGGCGGACATTCATCTTCGTATGCCGGTCATTCTGCAGCCGGACGATTACGACGCCTGGCTTGGTCCCGCCAGTCGGGACGAGCATCAAGAATTGCTGCGCCCCTGTGCGGCGGAACCCATGCAGGCCTGGCCGGTCTCTACCGTAGTGAATCGGCCAGCGAATGACACGCCGGAGACCATTGAGCCGCTATTGTGAAGCGACGCCGGTATCTCACTCCTGGCCGCGGCGCTGAATGGCTTCACCAATGGGGTCCTTGCCCGGATCAATGAGGACGCGTCGGCCCTTGCCGCCAGCTTCCGGCGGGCCGATTATCTGTAACTCGAACAACAGGTCAATTATGCGTGCAGCGCGTGGATAACCGAGCCCCAGTCGACGTTGGAGGAGCGATGCCGAGGCTTCGCCTTCCTGCAGCACAGCGGCAACGGCCTGTTCAAGCATGGGGTCGGTCTCGGAGAGCAGTTGACGCCGGCGCATCGCCTGCTCCCAGGGCGGTTCCGACTGAATGGCCCCTTCCTGACCGGCGTTGATCAGTGCCTTGCGCCGCCAGAAGTCAACAACTGCGCGCACCTCTTCTTCGGAGACCAGACAACCCTGAATGCGTTGCGGGCCGGACGCATCCGTCGCCAGATACAGCAAGTCTCCGTTGCCCAGCAGGGTTTCCGCGCCCACTGAATCCAGGATTACGCGCGAATCAACGCCGGAAGCCACGGCAAATGCCATGCGGGTCGGGAAGTTGGCCTTGATAAGGCCGGTTAGCACATCGACGCCCGGTCTCTGGGTCGCGACAATCAGGTGCATGCCAACAGCCCGCGCCATCTGCGCCAGACGGGTGAGTGAGCGTTCGGTTTCCTCCGGGTGCGCCTGCATCAGGTCTCCGATTTCATCGACGAAAATCACAATCCAGGGCAGGTGGGTACCATCCTGACGCTGCGCCGGTCGCGCATTGTAGGCCTCGATGTTTCGTGCGTTGGCAGATTCAAGCAGCCTGTAGCGCCGGTCCATTTCCCGGGTGCACCAGCGCAACACTTCAAGGATCCTTTCCGGCCGGGTCTCGACCGGCCCGACCAGATGAGGGATGCCATTGAAGCGACTGAGTTCGACCAGTTTCGGGTCCAGCATGACCAGACGCAGGTTTTCCGGTGTGTTTTGAAGCAGCAAAGAGGTGGCGATGGAGGCAATCGCCACGGACTTGCCCGTTCCGGTAGCGCCCGCAATCAACAAATGCGGCATTTGACCGATGTCCGCTGCAACCGGCACGCCGGCCACGTCCCGCCCCAGCGGGATGACCAGGGGCGAGCCGCTGCGGGCCCTCCGGTCGTTGTAGGTCTCGCTTTCAAGCACGGGCCGCAATGCCACAGTTGCAGGTTGCAGATTTGGTACCTCAAGCCCCAGGTAATTCTTGCCTGGTACAGGCGTTTCCAGCCGCAGCCGTCGAGCTGCCAGCGCGAGGGCAAGGTCGTTTGTCAGGGAAACGATGCGCCGTACCCGTGTCCGACTGAACACTGCGCCTTCCCTGTCATCGGGGTCTTCACGGTAGGGTTGAATGGCGTAACGCGTGATGGTCGGGCCAACCTGCACGTCCACGACTTCAATGTCGATGTCAAATTCCAGAAGCGTGTTTTCAAGCAGCACAATGTTGCGATTGATCTCTTCGGCATCCGGCGCCGCCAGTTGCAGGTCTGCCAGCAGCTCCAGCGGAGGCAAATGCTGCCCGCGAGCGACGTTTACGCGCGCTTCCGGCTCATGGTCAAAGGCAAAAAGACGCCGCATTCGTCCGTCCGGCCGCTCTACGAGTCGCATCTCGCTGCGCCGGCGTCGGGCACGGGGGACGGGTGTGTCTTTTGGCGGAGGCAACACTCCCGGACGGGGCCGGATATGTGATGCTGTCCTGGCCTGCGCCGGAGGCGAAGTATCGACCGGTTCGGGTGTGGGGGAGTGGGTTGCCCGGCGGGAGGGCGGCAGGTGAGCCGGATTGGGACGGATTCGTACGATGTTCAATTTCTGCCGCTCACCAGTCAATGCCGGCCGACGTGGAGCCGCTGGAGTTGCATTCCTTGTTGACGGGCTTCCGGAACGCGTGGCGAGACTTCCTCCGCTCTTGCGAAACAGCAAGGCGATTCGATGCAATGTACGCACGAACCAGGAGAGATCATGGCCCAGCAGCGCAGCGATGCAGGCCCCAAAAATGGCGAGATAAAAGAAAAAGGCGAAGGCCGAACCAAAGAGTCCGGCAACCAATACGCTCAGGCCCCAGCCAACAATGCCTCCGCCTTGTCCAGCTCTTGCGATGGCGCGCCATTCGCTGCCACTGCTGGTCACGTGAAGCATGGCGAGCAAGGCCAGAAAGGCGATTTGCATGGCGAGGATTCGGCGGCGAGGCAGATTCGGGTTGATCCCCAGACGCGGCACCAGGAGCACCAGGCCGAGGGCCACGATGCCCGGCGCCACGAGCAGGCTGCCGTAACCAAACACACTGGCAAGCGCATTTGACCAGGCGCGGGCCACAGTCGCATCCGGGGACACGTTGAACAGCGACAGGAGAGATATGGTGCCAAAGACGACGAGGACAACGGCCACAATCTCTCCGCCCCAGGGTGGCAGGCTGTCGAGAATCAGGCCCCTGGTTCGGGAGCCACGCTCTTCGTCCAACTCGTCATTCAGTTCGTGATCGGAGACTTCGGGCCGGGTCGGGTCCGCGTCTCCGCGTGGCTGACTCAAGGCAATTGCTCCCCACTGGCTGCAAGTTTTGCGCTTGCTCCAGTCAAACAGGCAAGAGCAACAGTTTCAATCTGCTTGGCAGCAAATGCTGATGCCTTCATGATTCGCGGGACTGCTGTTCCATGGTCAGAAGCGTCGTGGCAACCTCTTCGATAGCAATGCGCTGCTTGCGATACAGGTCCGCTTCACTGAGCGCCAGGCGCGCCGCTACTTCCCGCACGCGTCGGCGTTCCAGGAAGCGTTGTTCAAGAATGTTGTAGAGGGTCCATTCCGGGCTCGTCATTCCCTGTTTGCCCTCCGGTCGCAGTTGTTCGATCGCCTGGCGCAAGACTGTGCGCAGGGCATTTGCGTTTCCATGCTCTTCTCTCATCGCCATTTGCACGACATGGAGCGACAGCAGGTTGCTGTGGGTGAGGCCCGGGCCACCCCAATAATGGCGCAGGGCAGCCCGCACCAGTTCATTGAATCGTTCCTGGTTGACCGGTTCTCCATTTCCGGTTAGCGGCATTGAGGCGGAGAGCAGGGAGGTGGCGTCTGATTGGCGAGACATTCTCAATTGTGGCAGCAATCCTTCAAGCGCCGCAGAGATTTCGTCTTGCAAGGCCATGTCATCCAGGGCGCGGGCAATGCGCCCCTTCAATATATCCAGCGTCTGCTGCTCATCCGCGCCAAATTCAGGGTCATCGTCGCGCGACCGGATTCCAAGTACGCCGACAGGCCTGGCCGCGCTGTTGAGCATGCGTTCGCTGTAGAGCGGCAAATACCAGTAATTCCCGTGTCTTTGATAGTCCCCGGCCTGTCCCTGCGCTGCAGTTGCCGGCTCCTGCAAACCTGAGAGCAATTGCTGCGGCGGGTCCGGCAGGTCATGCCGGACACCGACGCTGGCCACCGGTTCCGGATGGGCGGCAACTGTAGACAGTACAAATGCGCCGCTCACTCGCAGGCTGTCGCAAATGGTAGCCAGGTTGGCCTCAAGCAGGGATTCGAAGTCCTTGCGTGTCAATATCTGTTCGTCCAGATTTCGCAGACGCTGCGGAAACTCTTCGTCTTCGGCGGAGTAAATGAGCAGTTTTTCGATTCGCGGCAAAAAGAGATGGATGAACCACTGCCAGATCAGGATCGCCGCGACCACTGCAAAGGGCATGAATTCCTGGCCCGGAAGACCAAGCACCTCAATTGCAGGGCCCATGTTGAGGATGATGACCAGCGCCAGAGTCGCCGAGGCCGGTCCTCGCAGGAAGGCACGCAGCAGCCCGACCTTGATCTGACTCTCCGGCCGACGCGAGCCGAAAAAGGTGAGAGGCCAGGCGAGGAACAGCAACATCAAGACCACGATCACGTTGGAGAGATTGATCAGAGTCAACTGAAGCAGGGCAGGATCCGCTTCCCTTGCCAGCAGCACGGACCAGGGAAAAAGGCCCAGGGCCGGCGTTGGCATGGCAAGCAGGAGAATGCCCATCCGTTGTTTTGACTTTGGCGTCAGGCAACGGCGGCGGACACGTGTGACATTAAGAAGCGCAAAAGCGGTGACGACAGTGAAGTAGAGAATATAAAAGGGGAACAGGGTGCCGGCCCGCACCCTGGTTTGGGGGCCCGACCCCTCCGGCTGGATGAGCGAGTTGCCGAAGAGGGCCAGTAGCAAAAAGAGCAGACCCAACAGATAAAGAAGGCGGATTGCGCGTCTGCGGCGCCCGCGAGAAGGCAGACCGGTCATGGCCAGCAGGGCGTCAGACAGGTGATAAAGCGCAGTCGGCAGAAAGGCTATTCCCAGCCAGTGCAGACGCAGCGCCAGCTCATACACCAGTTGTTCCGGCTGCAGGGACACAAAGACATCGGCGACGTAGGCTGCTGTAACGCAGGCCAGCAACACGCTGGAAACGCGGGTCACGCGACCATGAAATTCGTTTCCAAGGTTATAAAGCAGCAGGGAGACGGCCACGATTACTATGACAGCGGTGAGCGTTTCATTGGCCAACTGTAGAAAAAGTTGATACAGCGTCTGCAGGTCAGACATGGTCTAACGCAGCACTTCTCCGAAAAACATCGCAATTTCATGTTGCGGAAAGTAATGGTCACTATAGCCGGAGAAGGTCAGTCCTGCACGTTGCAGGAAGCGGACCGTCGGGAAATTTCGCGTTTGCACCTCGGCCACCATTCTCATCAGTTGATTGTCCCGCGCCCACTGACGGGCGACCTGAAGCATGCGGATGCCTATGCCGTTGCGACGCCATGGCCGTGAGACGACCAGGTCATGGAGGCGCGCGACCCCGTGGACCGGGTCCGCGTACAGCGCAAGATAACCCAGTAACTCCCCAGTTTCCCTGTCTGCTGCAATCAGGAGGCAATTTTCCGGTTCCGTGGCGACATACAGGCGATGTTCACTGGGTTGCCAGACGGATTCCAGGTCACGCGGCAGTCGTTCCGGGTGAAAGCGGACTTCGTACTGGTCACCATCGTTGTAGAGGCGCATTTGCCAGGCGAACTGGGTGCGGTAGCTGTGGTCCAGTTGCAGGCAGTATTCGATGTCTCGCGTGTGACCGTCGCGAATGAGCAAGCTGACCTTGTCAGGCATGGTTTATGTAAGGCTCGAACCCTTCAAACGGTAGCAACTTCCCGTGGGCAAAGGCGTTGTTCAGGGATCGTCATGACACACAATTGTGTCCATTGGCCTGTCAGGTTGTCCGGCTTGCCATGCGCGTTCAGCCTGATTGCAGGCGACCCAGGGTCGGCAGAAGTGCCTTCCCTGCCTGACAAGGGCCCCTAGACTTCGTACAAATAGTCCCGCAATTTGACCCGCGCGGACGACTGACGCAGGCGGTTGAGAGCCTGAGCCTCCAGTTGACGGACGCGTTCACGGGTAACGCCGATCGTTTGCCCAACCTCTTCCAGCGTGTATACGCGGCCATCCTCAAGTCCGTAACGCAGGCGCAGGATTTGCGCTTCGCGGTCCGGCAAGCGCTCAAGGGCTTCGCCAAGTTGCTCGTGCAGCAAATGAGAGGCAACTTCATCAGCGGGCGCCGGACTGTTAACATCCTCTACAAAGTCCCCGAAAGTGGAATCGCCTTCTTCATCGATAGGAGCTTCCAGACTGACTGGCCGGCGCGAGATTTCCATCAGGTCCTCGACCTTGTCCGGCGTGGTTTCCATGCCGGAAGCCAGTTCTGCAATGGAAGGATCGCGACCCAGTTCCTGGGTCAGTTGCAATTGAAAGCGACGCATTCGATTGAGCTGATCGCCCATGTGCACCGGTACGCGTATTGTCCGACCCTGGTCCGCGACAGCCCGACTGACGGCCTGACGAATCCACCAGGTGGCATAAGTGCTGAACTTGTGACCGCGCTGGTACTCGAACTTGTTGGTTGCGCGTATAAGACCAATGTTTCCTTCCTGAATCAGGTCCAGAAAGGGCACGCCTCGCCCGATGTACTTCTTGGCAACGCTGATGACGAGGCGGACGTTGGCGCGCACCAGGTGCTCCTGCGCCGCTTCGCCATCGTCCACCAGGTCCTGCAGGGTATAGACGTCATCAAGGGGCAGGGACTGCCCTTCGCACTCGAGCCGTTCGCGCGCAAAATCTCCGGCTTCCATGCGTTGGGCCAGATCGACTTCTTCCTCGGCCGTGAGCAGGCTAACCCTGCCGGCTTCCTTCAGATACAGGCCAACCACGTCGTCAGTGTCCAGAGCCTGCTGATAGCCAAGATCATCCACGATATCGGTCTTGTCCAGCAGCCAGGGCCGGGCCGCTTCCCTGGTCTGTGGCAAGTGTTCTACCCTGGCATCTTCGCCAACACGAAAGTCATCGGGCCCAGCCTTGGGCTGGCGAGGCGCGTCGACCTCGACGCCGGCTTCCAGCAACCCTTCCATGACTTCTTCGAGCAGGGACACATTTCGCTCCGGCCAGGGCATGTTTTCGAGGATTTCATCACTGGTTATGCCGCCCTGCCGTTGCGCCTGCTGCATGATGCGCGTGTAGATGTCTTCGCTGCCTCTTGCTTTCGTTGCGATCATCGTCACCTTCATCTCGACCAAATGGCACACACATGCTCTTCCCTGCGAATTATGCGCAAGGTGTATTCGAAACAGACCTCGTATCGAACCCCAAACCGGGATCAGTATTTTTACATGGGAATCAGCCAGGCAGGCCAACATGCCACGCGCCCGGTAATTTAAAATTCCGGCGGCTTGCGTTCAGGGCAAGACTACTGCAATCAGAATCCAGTGTCAAGCAGTCCGAAAGGCGGGAATGGCGACATCTCAATGTTTTATATTTTGTGCACAAATAAAACTTCATTTTGCACAAGATATTGCACAGAGCCGTTGACCATGTCGGCTGCTCACCCTAAACTCACACGCACGGATCATGGCGCCGCCCTGGTCAATACGAAATCGCTGCAACAAGCCACCCAGGCCAGCCACAGCAGAACTTGTGTCACAAGGATTCCCGGCTTTCCCCTGGTACAGAACCCGGGCGGAAGGACCACCGAACAGGAGATGAACGATGCAGGCCATTCGAGTGGGTGTTTATGGCGCTTCCGGTTACGCAGGCGGCGAATTGCTTGCGTTGCTGAGCAAACATCCCGCTGCGCACCTCCTCTTTGCAACTTCCGACAGTCAGGCTGGCAAGGCCGTTTTGGATAGCGATCTGCAGTTTGTCGCCCATGATGATGCCCAACCACAAGATGTGGATGCCGTTTTTCTGGCACTGCCTCACGGTGCATCTGCCGAAATCGCCCGTGCAGCACTTAAGACGGGCGCCAAAGTTATCGACTTGTCGGCAGACTTTCGCATGGACAGTGCAGCGGCCTGGACGGAGTGGTGCGGCACTGCCCACCAGCAGCCGGACCTGTTGCCTGTGCCCTACGGCCTGCCTGAAATAAACCGGGCTGAAATCCATGGTAAAGAGCTGGTGGCTGTGCCGGGTTGTTATCCGACGACCACCTTGCTCGGCGTGTACCCCTTGCTGCTGGCGAAGGCGCTGGCGCCGGGTTTCCCTGTAATCGTTGACGCCAAGTCCGGCGCTTCGGGCGCCGGCCGTACGCCAACGGCCATGACCCATCTGCCGGAACTGTTTGCCAATCTGGTCCCGTACAAGACCGGCAGGTCGCATCGGCACGTCGGCGAGATGGAACAGGAATTGCACAAACTGGACTGCGACGTGGGGCCCGTGCTTTTTACCCCACATTTGCTTCCAATAGACCGGGGCCTGCTGGCAAGCATTACTGTGACCCTGGCGCCGGAATTCAACGCCTCCGAGTCGCAGGCCTTGTATGAGGAGACTTTTGACACAGAGCCCATGGTCAGGGTTCTTCCCGCAGGGGACCAGGCGACCATCGGACACGTTGCCCGACGCGATGGCTGTGTGATCAGCCTTGTGCCCGTGCTTGATCGCTGGTTGCAGATCACCAGCGTCACCGACAATTTGCGCAAGGGCGCTGCCAGCCAGGCGGTGCAAAACTTCAATCTTATGTTCGGTCTGGCTGAAACAGCCGGCCTGACTCCCGAGGCCTGACATGCCACCAGTCGTCCTGAAAATTGGCGGGCACGACCTGCGCGACGAAGCCTTTCTGCGCGAATTGTCGCTTGTCGTTCGCGACCTGCAATTGCCATTGGTGCTGGTGCACGGCGGCGGGGTGGAAATTGCCGAACTGCAACAGCGACTTGGAATCAAGCCCCGCTACTTGCAGGGCCTGCGTGTAACTGACGCGGATTCGCTGGCGCTGGTCGAAATGGTCCTTTGCGGGCTGGTCAACAAACGCCTCGTGCGTTTTCTGGTGCATGCCGGTGTGGATGCGCTGGGGCTAAGCGGTGTTGACCGTGGCCTGCTGCGCGCGCGCCAAATGCCGCATGCCCAGGTGGATATGGGATTTACCGGCGAGGTCAATGCGGTGGATGCCGATGTCATTCATGAAATGCTGGCTCAAGGTGTCACGCCGGTGGTATCGCCGCTCTGCCTTGGGCCGGACTGTGCTTTCAATGTGAATGCCGATCACGTTGCCGGCGCGCTGGCAGTCGCCATCCAGGCCAGTCGAATCGTGTTTCTCACCAACGTGCCTGGTGTGCTGCGGGATGGCAGGCTTTTGCAGGAACTGGACTCCGGGCAGGCCCGCGAACTGATCGGGCAAGGCGTCATCCATGGCGGTATGATACCCAAGGTGGAAACAGCCCTGCAGGCCTTGACAACTGGCGTGCCGCAGGCGCTGGTCACGAATCTGGCCGGACTCAGGCAAGGCACAGGCACGTTGTTTCAGCAGGAAGTGAAGGCCTTCGCAAGGATGACGACAGAATCAGGGGACAGGGTATGACGAGTGAACTGGAGCGGATCGCTGCGCTGGAAGGCAAACACGTGGTTCAGGTCTATGGCCGCCCGCCGTTTTTGATCACGCGTGGCGAGGGCATGACGGTCTATGACGACGAGGGCAGGGCTTATCTCGATTTCGTTGCCGGCATTGCGGTCAATGCGCTTGGCTACAACGACGCCGGCCTGAACGGGGCCATTCGCGGGGCCCTGGACAGCGGCGTCATTCACACCAGCAATCTCTATCACACCGCAGCACACGCCGAGCTGGCAGCACTGCTGTGCGAAACATCCTTTGCCGACCGGGTACACTTCTGCAACAGTGGCGCCGAGGCGGTTGAAGGGGCGATCAAGTTCTCGCGCAAGGTCGCTTATGAAGCCGGCAGACCGGACAAGACCGGCATCGTGGCCTTTTCCAATGCCTTTCACGGGCGCACCATGGGCGCCCTGGCCCTGACTCCGCGTGAGAAGTACCAGAAACCCTACCGGCCCCTGATGCCGGACGTCACCATTGCGGAATTCAATGACCTTGACAGTGCGCGGGCCGCCATCAACGGCAACACGGCGGCCGTTTTCGTCGAACCTGTCCAGGGCGAGGGCGGCATAAACATTGCGACTCCAGAGTTCATGCAAGGCTTGCGCGCGCTGTGCGACGAAAACGAGGCGCTTCTCGTCAGTGATGAGATCCAGTGCGGTATGGGCCGCACCGGAAACCTGTGGGGCTATGAGGAAAGCGGAGTCGATCCGGATATCATGACCGTTGCCAAGCCGCTGGCCGGGGGGTTGCCAATTGGCGCCATCCTGGTGACGGAGAATGTGGCCGGCGCCCTGCATCCCGGCGACCACGGTTCAACCTTTGCCGGCGGCCCGGTGGTCACCGCGGCCGCGCTGGAAGTGCTGCGCCGCATCAGCCAGCCGGCCTTCCTGGCGCAGGTCAGGGACGTTGGCGAATACCTTGTGGAAAGGCTGGAGGAAATTAACAGCCCACTCATCCGGGACGTACGTGGTCGGGGTCTGATCGTCGGCATCGAACTGGAATGCTCCTCGGCAGCACTGGTGTCTGCCGGGTATGAAAAAGGTCTGCTGCTCCTGAATGCGGGTGAACAAGTCCTGCGATTCGTACCGCCTCTGATTGCGCAACGCGCTGACATCGACTCTCTGATTCCATCCCTGACGGGCATGCTGGAAGACCAGGCCAATGCATGAAAGGATTGACGACATTCATGGTGTAAGCGGCTTCCGCGCTGCCGGTCTCGCCTGCGGAATCAAGGGCAATGACGTTCCTGACATGGCGCTGATCGTCAGCGACAGGGACTGTACGGCGGCTGGCGTGTTTACCCGTAACCTGGTCAAGGCGGCGCCCGTTTTGCTGGATCAGGAGCTGGTGCGCATCAATCCCGTCGCCATGCGCGCCGTGGTCGTCAACAGCGGCTGTGCGAACGCCTGCACCGGTCAACGCGGCCTTGAAAACGCGCGCGCGACAGGGGACCTGGTCGCCGCGAGGCTGGATTGTGACGCCAGCGCCGTGCTGGTCATGTCCACCGGCGTCATTGGCGTGCAACTGCCCATGGACCGGATTCGGGAAGGCGTGGCAAACATCTCGCCTGTTGCCGGGGCGGAAGGCTGGCAGACTGCTGCCCGGGGTTTCATGACCACCGACAAGTTTCCCAAGTTGGGGTCGGCACGGGTCCGGTTGTCCGGGGGGCGAGAGGTCAACATCGCTGGCATCAGCAAGGGCGCCGGCATGATCGCGCCGGACATGGCCACCATGCTGGCGGTGATTGTCACAGATGCCGACCTGACGGCAATGCAGGCCCGGTCACTGCTCGAGGAAGTGAACCGGGTCAGCTTCAATAGCATTGTCGTCGACGGCGATACCAGCACCAATGACACTGTATTGTTGCTGGCCAACGGCGCCAGCGGCGTGACGCTGGCCAACGAGGACGACCTGGCGGCCTTCCGTGAAGCCCTGCAGGACCTGTGCGTATACCTGGCGCAGGCCATTGTGCGGGATGGCGAGGGCGCAACCCGCTTCGTTACAATTGACGTCGATGGTGCGCCGGATGCTTCAGCCGCGCGTCAGATTGCCAACACAATAGCTACGTCGGCGCTCTCGAAGACTGCATTCTATGGAAGCGATGCCAACTGGGGCCGTTTTGCGGCGGCAGCGGGTCGGGCGGGTGTCGACTTTGACCCGGCGGACCTGGAGTTGTGGCTGGGCGAGGGGGAAAGGCTGGAAAACCCGTTGCAGTTGATGCAGGCCGGTGAGCCTGTCAATTATGACGAGGACGAGGCGACGTCAATTGTGAGACGGCCGGAATTCACACTAAGACTGTCCATTGGTTCGGGCGAGGGACGCGCTCGTGTGTGGACCTGTGACCTGGGTCATGATTACGTGTCTCTCAATGCGGAATACAGGAGCTGATGTTCGCCTGCCTTGCGCTTGAAGACGGACGCATATTCACCGGGACCGGCTTCGGTGCCGAAGGCGTCACGACCGGAGAGCTGGTCTTCAATACCTCCATGACCGGCTATCAGGAGATTCTCACGGACCCCTCCTACTACCGGCAAATCGTCACCATGACGGTTTCGCACGTTGGCAACACCGGAGTAAACCAGCAAGACCTTGAATCCGACCGCATCTGGGTGTCCGGCTTCGTCGTACGCGCCCTGAGCCCGGTGGTCAGCAGCTGGCGTGAACAGGGCGCCCTGGCCGACTGGCTGAAGGAGCAGGGCATCAGCGGGATCACTGGCGTGGCCACGCGGGCGCTGGTGCGTCACATTCGCTCTAAGGGCGTCATGCGTTCCGCCATAGCCTGCGGCGACGCTGCGCTTGACTCGGCCGCCCTGGTGGAGATGGCCCGGAGTTCGCCGGACATGTCCGGCGCCAATCTGGTCGACGCCGTCACGACCCGTGAATCTTACAACTGGGCCATTCACAGCGATCCGCAGTGGTATCGTGACGAACAGCTGGATGTCCGCGGCCCCCTGATCGTCGCCTGGGACTTCGGTATCAAACGAAACATATTGCGCATGATGGCCGACCGTGGCATGCGCGTCACGGTGGTGCCTGCCCGGACCAGCGCGGCAGACGTACTGGCCATGAACCCTGACGGCGTTTTTCTCAGCAACGGACCAGGCGACCCCGCCGCGGTGGACTATGCCATCCGCAATACCGGAGACCTGATCGGGAAGGTGCCGCTCTTCGGCATATGTCTGGGCCACCAGATACTCGCGCTTGCGCTGGGCGGCAAGACAGAGAAGATGCATTTCGGTCATCGGGGAGGCAACCAACCGGTTCGAAATCTGTTGACCGGTGTGGTTGAGATTAGCGCACACAACCATGGCTTTGCCGTCAGCGAAGACAGCCGGCTGGGTGGCGCCGAAGTGACCCATATTAATCTGAACGACAACAGCATTGAAGGCATTCGCGATACGGAGCGCTCTGTTTTCAGCGTGCAGTACCATCCGGAAGCGGCGCCCGGCCCTCACGATTCCCTGTATCTTTTCGATGAATTTGTGAAACAGGTGCATAGCACTGCAGCGAGTCAGAGCCGTTCCCGCGACGGATAAACGGGGAGACCATGCCAGCTCGCAAAGACATACAAATTATCATGGTGATCGGTTCCGGCCCGATTGTGATCGGGCAGGGCTGCGAGTTCGATTACAGCGGTGTGCAGGCCTGCAAGGCCCTGCGCAGGGAGGGCTACCGCATCGTGCTGGTGAACTCCAACCCCGCCACCATCATGACCGACCCGGAGTTCGCCGACGCAACCTACGTGGAGCCGCTGACGCCAGAGATTTGCGAATTGATTTTCGAGGCAGAAAAGCCGGATGCCTTGCTGCCCACCGTGGGCGGCCAGACGGCATTGAATCTGGCGTTGGAATTGCGCGACAAGGGCATTCTGGACAGACATGACATTGAGTTGATTGGCGCTTCTACAGACAGCATCGAACTGGCCGAGGACCGCCTTCTCTTTCGCAATGCCATGGATGAGATTGGCCTTCGTTCGCCACCCAGCGAAGTCGTGAACAACATTGAGGACGCCCTTGCTGCGGCGGAGAAACTGGGTTACCCGGTCCTGGTGCGACCATCCTTCACGCTCGGCGGATCGGGCGGCGGCGTGGCCGATTCTGCAGAGGAACTGCGTGTCGTGGCCGAGCGTGGCCTGAACGAGAGTCCTGCCAGTGAAATCCTGGTTGACATGAGCCTCCTTGGCTGGAAGGAATACGAACTGGAGGTCATGCGCGATTACAGCGGCAACTTTGTTGTCGTGTGTTCCATTGAGAATCTGGACCCCATGGGCGTTCACACCGGCGACAGCATCACCGTGGCGCCGGCCCAGACCCTGACCGACAAGGAGATGCAGCGTCTGCGTGACATGGCCAGGGAAGTGCTTAACAAGGTGGGCCTGGCCACCGGTGGCGCCAACGTGCAGTTTGCTGTAAGCCCGGAAGATGGCGAGGTCTATGTCATCGAGATGAACCCGCGCGTGTCGCGTTCCTCGGCGCTGGCCAGCAAGGCCACCGGCTTTCCAATCGCCAAACTGGCGGCGCTGCTGGCAGTCGGCTACCGCCTGGACGAGATCCCCAACGACATCACCCAGGAGACACCCGCCAGTTTCGAGCCCTCGCTGGACTATGTGGTCGTCAAGATTCCGCGTTGGAATTTCGAGAAATTTACGGGCGTGCGGCACGTGCTCGGTCCGCAAATGAAAGCGGTGGGGGAAGTGATGGCCATAGGCCGCACCTTCCCCGAAGCGCTGCAGAAGGGCGTTCGCTCGCTTGATATCGGCGAACCGGACTTTGCCGCCAGTCAGGGCAGTGACAGCGAAGCGCTTCGCGTTCCGACGGCGCAGCGACTCTTCAATGTAGCTTCTGCCCTCTATCGCGACTTGCCCCTCTCGACTATTGCCGAGGAAACCGGCTTTGATCCCTGGTTCATCCAGCAAATGATCGACACCGTTCAGTTGCGGCAGGCTGCAGTCGCTTCGTCGGACGGTCTGGAACAACTGGACCGTGAGACCCTGCTTGGCCTGCGACGCCAGGGATTCAGCGACGTCACACTGGCTCAACTGTTGCAGACGGATGAACCATCATTGAGGAGAAGGCAACGGGAACTGGGCTTGCGCCCCAGCTTTTACCGGGTGGACACCTGCGCTGCCGAGTTCGAGGCAAAGACGCCCTATCTCTATTCCACCTGGGAAGAAGATGACGAGGCCGAACCGACGGACCAACGCAAGGTCATTGTGCTGGGGGGCGGCCCCAACCGCATCGGCCAGGGCATTGAATTTGACTATTGCTGCGTACACGCCTGCTTCGCGATGCGCGACCTGGGCTTCGAGACGATCATGGTCAATTGCAACCCGGAAACCGTCAGTACCGATTACGACACGGCCGACCGGCTTTACTTTGAGCCTCTTACGGCCGGGGACGTCCTGAATATCATTGAGGAAGAAAACCCGGAAGGCGTGCTCGTACAATTTGGCGGCCAGACGCCATTGAACATTGCCGGCGCCCTGGATGCCGCCGGCGCGCCCATCATTGGCACGCCCTTCGAGGCCATTGATCTTGCGGAAGACCGCGAGCGTTTTGGCGACCTGATGCGTTCGCTGGGAGTCCGCCAGCCGGCAGGCACCACGGCCAACGATCGTGAAGAAGCCCTTGCCGCCGTCGCGCAAATCGGCTTCCCGCTGCTGGTGCGACCCAGTTACGTCCTGGGCGGGCGGGGCATGGCGATCATCTATGACATGGATGGTCTGAATGCCTGGCTGGATGAAAACCTGGACCTGGTCGGATTGCCATTGCTAATGGATCGTTTCCTCGAAAACGCTGTTGAAATCGACGTGGATGCGCTTTGCGATGGAGAACAGGTCACCATCGGCGGCATCATGCAACATATTGAACACGCCGGCGTACACAGCGGGGATTCAGCCTGCGTGTTGCCCGCCTGGAAACTGGGCATGGTGGAACTGGCCACCATCCGGGATTACACTCGCCGAATTGGTCTGGCGCTGGGCGTGCGTGGCCTGTTCAATATTCAATTCGCCATTCACGATGACGAGGTTTACGTGCTGGAAGCCAATCCCCGTTCCAGCCGCACAGTGCCCTTTGTGAGCAAGGCCACTGGCGTCCCGCTGGCGCGGATGGCCGCACAGATTGCGGCCGGCCATACCCTCTCCGACCTCGATTTCATGGAAGAACCGCCAGTTGACGGATTCTTTATCAAGGAAGCTGTGCTGCCATTTCGCAAGTTCCCCGGTGCGGATGCGCGCCTTTCGCCGGAAATGCGCTCCACCGGTGAAGTCATGGGTCATGCCTCCAGTTTCGGCCACGCTTTCGTCAAGGCGCAGATGGCCACCGGCACCAGCCTGCCGACGGCCGGCGTCGTCGCCATCAGCGTCAGCAATGAAGACAAGGGCGAAATCGCCGGCATTGCAGATGATTTTCGGCGCATGGGTTTTGAACTGGTGGCGACGGAAGGCACTGCCCGCATGCTGGACGTGGTTGGAATCGCGGCGCGCGTGGTGCGCAAGGAAGATGAGGCCGGCCCGAACGTCGTGGATATGTTGGCCAGGGGTGAAATTGACCTGGTGATCACCACGCCGACCGATAAACAGAATCACAGCGACGGCTCGCTGATGCGCAGTTCCGCCTGGCAATACGGTGTACCGATTATTACCACGCTGGAGCAGGCGGCAGCGGCGGCACGTGGCATTCGCGCCCTGAAGGAAGCGCCCCTGGCTGTCCGCAGTCTGCAGACGCATCACGGCATGCAGGTTGGCTGAGTCCAATTGGGCAGCAGCGGGGCCCACTGGTTTTTGTGGGAGCCGCTTCAATCCCTGTGATAAACTGACGGATACCAAAGTGCGCCAGTTGAACGGAGAACCGGTGACGGACGGCCACGAGCGTTATCTGCAGGAAGTACTGATATCCGAAGAACGATTGCAGCAACGAATCGCTGAACTGGGAAAGGAAATCACGACAGACTATCAGGATTGCGCCGGGTTGTTGCTGGTTTGCGTTCTCAAGGGCGGCATTCTCTTTCTGGCGGACCTGATGCGCCACATTCAGGTGCCGCACGCCATCGATTTTCTCGCCGTTTCCAGTTACGGCGTTGGAGCGCGCCAGTCTCGCGGCGAGGTGCGTATCATGATGGACCTCAGTTCCCAAATCTCCGGTCAGCACGTGCTGATCATCGAAGACATCATAGACAGTGGCCACACCCTGCGATACGTCATGGAAATGCTGCAGGCGCGCCGTCCGGCAAGCCTGAAATTGTGTGCCCTCCTGAACAAGGTCTCACGTCGCCGGGTGGACATTCAGGTGGACTACACCGGATTTGAAATCGAGGACCGCTTTGTCTTCGGTTACGGTCTCGACCTGGATGAGCGTTACCGCAACCTGCCTTTCGTAGGCGTGGCTGACCTGTCGCAAGCTGGCGATGCCTGAAACGGAAGCGCGCAGACCTCACAGGCCGCTCCATTGGCCCGCAATAGTCTCTCACCTCCAACCCATCGTCGATGAACACGGTCAACCCGTGTTCCTTGTTGGTGGGTCGGTGAGGGACGCCCTTGCCGGCCGCCCTGTCCACGACATTGATCTCGCCCTCGCTCATGGTGGCATTCGCCTGGCGCGTCGCATTGCCAACGCCTTCGAAGGCCATTGCTATGTTCTTGACCGGGAGCGAGATGTTGGGCGGGCCCTGCTGGACGTCGGACAGGACAGGGTCCGCGTTGACGTGGCCCGTTTTCGTGGGCCGGACCTTCGCGCTGACCTGGCAGACCGGGATTTCACCATCAACGCGATGGCGGTTGAATTGACAGGAAAGTGCGATTCGCTCATCGACCCTCTGGGTGGAGAAGAGGACCTGCGGGCCCGCCGCCTGCGGCAGTGCCACGCCAGATCACTGGACAACGATCCGCTGCGCGCCCTGCGTGCCTTGCGCCTTGCAACCCAATTCGGCTTCCGGATCGAGAAGGAGACTCTGGTCTCGCTACGCTCGGCGCGCGGGCATCTGGAGCAATGTTCGGCGGAGCGGATTCGGGACGAGTTTTGGCGTTTGCTGGATCTGCCGCGGGCGACTGCGGCCATTCGAGTAGCCGCAACCACCGGTGTGCTGGATGTGTTGTTGCCGGAGGTGGCAGAGTTACGCCGCAGGGCGGCGCGGGGCGAGGCCCATGAGGATGGCTGGCAGGAATGCCTTGCCATTCTGGAACGCATGCAGCATGTCGTGTCCGCCTTTGGCGAGCGGCGCGACGATCAGCGCGGCGCGTCTTTCGGGACCGGGATGCTGGTCATCCAACTGGATCGCTGGCGTGCTGCGCTGCAAAAACATGTGCGTACGCAGTGGCCGGACCAGCGTTCACATCGGGCCCTGCTTTTTCTGGGGAGCCTTTACAGTACCCTGGGTCAGGCTGACCAAAACGCCGCGCTGGCGATGAAACGCGCAAAGGCCTTCTGCCTTTCCAACAGCGAGTGTGAGAGACTGCGGGGAATGCTGTACTGGCAGCATGAGGTCCTGCAGCTTGATGCGGGTTCGGACCTGGCCCTTCACCGTTTCTGGCGTGGTGCCGGAGATGCAGGCCTTGACGCATGTCTGCTGGCCGCCACAGGATTACTGGGAAGCGCCGGCAACCGGCTCGACCAGGAAGACTGGATCACAGGTGTTGACCGGTTTTCCCGCATACTGCAGGCCCGTTTCGAAGGGATGGACACCCTGATCTATCCGCCGCCACTGCTCGATGGTCACGGGCTGATGCGTGAGTTGAAATTGTCACCTGGCCCGCTCGTGGGCGAACTGCTGGAACAGATCCGTGAAGCACAAGTCACGGGAACGGTGGCGACCAAACACGAAGCGCTTGCTCTGGCGCGAACCTTGCTCGGGTCCGAAACGCGCTAACTGTTTCCGGCGCCAGTCCTTCCCGTCTCATCCCTGACCAGGAAATACCAAAGCAGCGTGTTTCCATAACGGCGCTCGTCAAAGGGCGCAAGGCGACGCAACTCAATGTCCTGGCGCTCGGTTGGGTCGATCTGGACGACAACAATTGAATCGTCGTGGGTCCAGTTGGAGCGCGCCTCAATCTGCTGCAGGGTCTGCGACCACAGGCCCAGGTACTGGGGTGGCGCAACGTAAATGATGTCAAACGGGCGCAGGCAATCGTTCCGCAACCAGGACAGGACGTCGGCGCGCTGCACGCGGGCGCGTTCCTGGACTCCGGCAAGTTGCAGGTTTTCGCGAATGACCCGCAGGGCGCGCGGGTCCTGCTCAACCAGCTCCGCATGCGCCGCGCCGCGACTCAATGCTTCTATGGCGACGCTGCCCGTGCCGGCAAACAGGTCCAGAAAACGGGACCCGGTCACACGTCGTCCAAGCTTGCTGAAACAGGCCTCCTTGACACGGTCCATGACCGGGCGCGAACCTTCGCCCGGCACCATCTTCAGGCGGCGACCCCTTGCCGTACCGGCGATGACTCGAATGGCCATCAGGCGCCGGATCCGAGTGGTTCCACCGACTGACGCATGGCACGCAGATTCGAGAGCGGCGTTGTGACCAGCAGGGGAGATCCTGGCGCCAGCACGAGGCGTCGGCCTCCACAGATTTGTTGTGCCGCGCGCGCGCGATTCAGGACCGTCGCCGGAGTCCCGTCATGCAATTGTTCCCTGGCCGAAAGCCCGGCGCAGGCAGCGCCGTATAGTCGGGAACGACCGGTCAACAGGTCCGGTTCGCTGCTCTGGTCGTCCCAATTGACAGCGGCCAGCGTCGAATCGCCAACCAGGCGAAATATGGGCGCGCTTTTGGGAAAGCTGACCATGTTGAACCACCAGGCCCTGGGCAGGCTGTCGAGGATGGCCCGGTCGAAGGGCCAGGCAAAGGTCTGGTACTCGCCTTCTGACAGCAAATCGAGACTGGCCAGTGTCATCTCGTAGCAAATGCCCGCCAAAGGGAATTGTCGCATCTCGTCTATAATTCGCTGGGTGCCTGTGGTCAGCAGTTCCAGTCCGTCGCGCAGGCGTTCCGGCCTCTGACGCATGTGCCGAACGAGCCTGGGAAGGCCGGTCAGTTGCCCGGCCTGGGTGAATGGGGAAGGCAGGCTCATGAGCACCGGCGTGCCGTCGTCCAGACCTTCGATAACCAGTCGCAGGGCCTGCAACTGGCGTCCCACCACGCCACGCAGGGGAGTCAGGTTTCGCAGATTGGCCCAGTCCAGTGAGCGTTCAACGACATGGCGGGTGATTTGGCGGGAGCCGTCCAGGGCGCCGCGCCATTCATCCTGCAAGCCGTAATCCGTTACTGTCCAGGTTTCGGCAGGAAGTATTCGAAGAAAATCGAGGTCATATTCTCTTTGGAAGTCAATCAGGACACGGGCAAAATCAGCCGCCCGTTCATCATCGCCCGGCCAGTGACGCCAGAATGCTATCGGTGTTCGGTCGGTTGGCTCGCCGGCAACAGTGCGAAGGAGCCGTTCACGTTTGTTCACCCGCCG
Organism: Aggregatilineales bacterium; assembly: GCA_963667305.2. GTDB lineage: Bacteria > Chloroflexota > Anaerolineae > Aggregatilineales > Phototrophicaceae > JAGWBD01. The sequence continues at coordinate 75,831 of CAXXWG010000041.1, forward strand.
CCTTCAGTTTCGGCGATTCTCTGGTTGAGCATACGGGCCATCATCGTCAGACGATCATCCTCAGGCGTGCGAATGTAGTCCTCGCTGCTGCTCTCTCGTTGGTCGACCTGCGCCTGTTGTCCGCTTTCTACCAGGGCCAGGGCCTCGCGAAAACTCTGTATCGCCCGGTCTCTGTGGCCTGTTGCCTTCTGAGACATGCCCAGCCCGTAACGGGCGTCAATATCATCCGGGTGTGCCTGCACGATGGCTGCGAACGCGTCCATCGCGGCGCTGCTGTTGCCATCCCGTTGCTGTTGCCAGGCGCGTCGAACCTCTTCGCCAACGTTTCCGGCTGCCATTTCGCCCTCCCGCCCTGTGTGCAAGACCCGTTCAATTGTAGTGTACCCGCTGTAGCCAGGCAAGCAATCGATTGCAGGGCCGCTTGAGAAAAGCCAGACCGGCTGCTATGCTGAGTCCGTGCGCAGGGAAGCAAAGATTCGCAGCGCCAGGGCAGCAGATTTGCCGTTTCTGGTTGAACTGTGGCTGGAAAAAATGGCCTTGCTACAACTCTCGGACAGGCGAGTCAAGCTGACTCCGGACGCCGCTGACCAACGAATGGCAGCCATGGAATCCTGGATACGAGATTCGGACTATTGTTTGCTTGTCGCCACGACCGAAAAGCAGACCGAAGGCTACATCGTTGGTTGCGAGCGGATGAGTCCACCTGGATTGCTGCCACCGAGGCAGGGTCACGTGCTGGAAATGACCCTGGCCATCCACAGCGAACTGAATGGCCTGGGCGGTCGCCTGTGGCCGGCTTTGAAGGACTGGTTTAACGGTCGCGGACTTGGCGTGGCGATTGTCCACGTCTCCAGCCGACTGCCTGTCGAGCAGGCCTTTTGGCGCAGCCTGTCAGCCAGCGAAATGACGGACAGTTTCTGGTTGCGAACATGATCCGCCCTGCGCTTGCAAGTGATGCCGTTGCCATCGGCCGCTTGTGGGAGCAACTTGTTGCCTACCATCAGGCGCTGGACCCGGCCATGCCCCGCGCGACGCCGGATGGCCCCATGCGTTACGGGCGCAACCTGAGCGACCGCATGGCAGACAGTCACACCCAGGTATTCGTTGCCGAGGAAGAGGGGCGTGTCGTTGGATACGTGTTGGGGGTGGTGGTGGACCTGATGCCCGACATGTTTGAACAGCAAGCCGGTGGCTTTCTTGCGGATATATTTGTTGAGGCCGATTCACGACGAAAGGGGTATGGACGCGCGATGGTGCGCGCCCTGACGGACTGGTTCAGGCAGAAAGGGCTGCGTCACTACGAGTGGCACGTGCCTGCCGGCAATCCGGATGCCGTGGCCTTTTGGCACACAATGGGCGGAACGCCATGGCAATTGCGCATGCGCGCGGAACTTGGAGAGCCTGAAGCATGACTGAAGCGTTGTACCTGACGGACAGCTACCAGCGCTGTTTCCAGGCGCGCGTTGCCGCTGTTATTGAGGAGCAAAATGCCGTGCTCCTCGATCGTAGCGCATTCTATCCCGGAGGCGGTGGGCAACCGGCAGACACCGGTGTGTTGAGGGCAGGCGACCAGGTGTTGCCGGTCAAGCAAGTCAAACGTGGCAATCTCCACATTGTTGAAGGCGCCTTGCCACCCGTTGGCACGGAGCTGCAAGGCGAACTGGACTGGGAGCGCCGCTACCGCTTGATGCGTACGCATAGCGCGATGCACATCCTTTGTGGTGTCGTGTGGCGCGATTACGGAGCCAGCGTCACTGGCGGCAACATGCAACCCTTGCGCGGACGAATGGATTTCGAATTTGAGCGAATGGAAAAGGAACTGGTCGCGGAAATCGAGGCCGCGATAAATGTCGAGGTCAGCGCGGAAAGAGACATTCTCGTCAACATTTTGCCGCGAGAGGAAGCCTTTCGGATCCCGGACCTGATTCGCACCAAAATCAATTTGCTGCCGGAAGGCATCAAGGAAGTTCGAACCGTAGAAATAGTCGGGCTGGACCTGCAGGCCGACGGCGGCACACACGTCGCCAATACGCGGGAAGTGGGGCCACTGCGCGTCGCTGAATATCGCAGCAAGGGCCGCATCAACAAGCGCATCACCTTGCAACTTTGACGGCCTGGCCATGCGTCGTCTTCACGCCACGGGCAGACGCGAGCGCTTTGTTGCAAGCGGCGTATACCCAACGGCAGACGGTCTTCAGGAGCACTGGAGCATTCATGAAGTTGGCGGCGCTGCGCATTTTATACGCGTGGACCGTGATGGCCGCAGTAATGGCGGGCACAGTTTGTTGCAGGAAGCCTTGCGCAATGCCGGCGGCGGTTTCGAAAGAGTCGATCAGCAACTCTACGGCCTGAACGGACGTCCGGTGGCAAGGCTGCGCTGCACCCGTTTTCGAAATCGCGTCGAGCTCGAGCAGGAAGGCGAAGCCGGTCGGCAAAGCGCAGGGCTATGCCTGGACGCGGATTGCCTGTTGCTGACGCCGGGCATCCTGCTGGCAGGAATGGCATTGTCGCAGGCGTCAGGCATGCAACAGCCGGTCAAGGTCTTGCGCATTACACAGATTCGTGACGGCTTCACCTGGGAGCAGGATATTCTCCGCGCCCGCTGTGGCCCCCCGACCCGGTCAATGGCGGCGGCAGGATTTGAGGATGCACGGTCTTGCAGCTGGGACGGTTCCGACGGGCGTTTCTGGCTGGACCCGCATGACATCACGCTCCGCCTCGTGGATGACCAGGGTTGCATCGAACTGGGCAACTACGCCCGACGCCATGACTGATTTCCTGCGTGCGGGCACGGCACGGCTGCGCGCTCTTTTTCTGCTGCTTGCACTGACCGGACTGGCAAGCCTCATGCTGAACGCCCTTGATGCGACGGAGTATCCCTGGACGACTTCGCTGCAGACCCTGCTGGCGCTCAGCGTGCCAGTTGGAGCAGTTGTCATCTTTGTCTCCGGCCTCGATCCTTCCGCGCGCTGGCGGCCGATCATCATCCTGCTGCCAGTGACGCTGGTATTGCTGCTGGCTCTGGTTGTCGAGGCCAGTCTCAGGTTGCCCCTGGCCGGCGTGGCATTTGGATGGGCTTTGGCCGGCTGGTTCCTGTTTCGGCCCAGGCAGGCGCGACAGGTGCAGCAAGCCATTCGGGCCCTGCGGCGAGGGAGACACGGGGAAGCGCTCACAGCCATGGATGAACTGATAGCGCTTGAGCCCGACGTCACTGCCCATTACCGACTGCGCGCAGAAATCCTGCGACTGGATGGCAATCTTTCCGCCGCAAGCAGAGACTACCGTCGCATGACCCGTCTGGATTCCGCCGATGCCAGCGCCTGGAATGGCCTTGCGGAGGTGTTGTTACAGGCAAATCGCCTGGAAGAGGCACTCGAAGCTGCCCGTCGGGCAGCCAGCCTTGCACCTGGCGACTGGGTAGCCAGTTACAACCAGGGGATGATTGAGGACCGCCTCGGTCTGGCGCAGCCTGCGTTGCAGCACGTTGGTGAAGCCCTGGCCGCCAATGTAAAGGACGCCCGCCATCGCCTGTTGCTGCAACTCTATCTTGCACGAGCCCGGATGCGCCTGGGTGACAGGGCAGGCGCGGAAGAAGCCCTGCAAGACTTGCGACGTGAACGCAAGGGACTGGAAGAGTGGCAGCGCTTGCTGGCGCATAAACAGGCCGCAACCTTGCGCAAGGTGCTGGAGGCTGACATTCAGCTGGCCCACGCGCTGACAGAAGACGATGCAGCGCTGGACAATCTTCATTGAGGCAGTGCATGGTCAATTGGGTCTCAGCCAATGTTTCACGTCCTGCTTGAATACTGGCGCGGGATGCAGCGCTGGGAGCGTCCCGCCCGTCTGGCGCTGAAGCTTGGGTTTCTGGCGTTAATTCCTCTGCTCCTGTTGTGGCTGGCCGGACCGGCGTCCCTGCGACGTCCTGCGCTTGCCGGACTTTGCGGTCTGGGTCTGGGTCTGCAGATGGTGTTCCTGTGGGCCTGGCGCGGCATGCTCAGCGACTGGAGCCGCGCGCAGCGCCTGTATCTGGACGGCGAGTTTGAAGCGGCCTGTGACTTGCTGCAGGCCAGGCGCGCTGCCGGCCGCGCCGACATGCGTTCCCTGACCTTATTGGGAAACGCCCTGCGCATGCGCGCCCTGCTGGAGCAAAGCGAGACCGTTTTGCGTGAAGCTCAGCTGGAAATGCCGGGACACGCCTTCCCGCTTACCGGCCTGGGCCGAACGCTGCTGGCACAGGGACGTTACGCCGAGGCCGCCAATACATTTGAGGCTGCCATCCAACGGGGCGCGCCGGCCCTGGTGGCGCTGGACCTGGGCGAAGCTCTCTTCCACTCGGGAAACATCGGGTCGGCCATTGCGCAGCTGCAAACGGGGCTGAACGCGACCCGCGATCCCGGCCGTCGGCTGATAACGCAACTGTTGTTGCAGCAGGCAAGCGCCTCTGCAGGACCGGACAAGAAATTGTTGCAAGATGGCCTGCCCTGGCTGAAGGCCCAGGCGGAGCGCTTCGCAGGAAGCGATTATGGTCGCGTGCTGCAGTCCCTGTTGCGCACAGCGGATACCGACAGGAAACTTTGAGGTTGAATTCACCGCCCAGGCGGGATTATTATCAATCTGTAAGGATACAAGCAGGAGGTGATTGCGTGGCAGCGAGGGATTTGCTCGCGCCGCGGTTCATTCCGCGCCGACAATGACGGTCAGCAGTATGGCGATCGATCTTGTTGGCATCAGACATAGAGGAGTGAACCATGTTCAGGGACGTTAATTCCCGGGTCAACATACAGAAGCTCGAGCAGGAACAGCTCGATTTCTGGCGCGACCGGCGGATTTTCCAGCGCACGATGGACGAGCGCGAGGGCGGGCCGGGCTACGTCTTCTATGAAGGCCCACCGACTGCAAATGGCAAGCCGGGCAGCCACCACGTCCTGTCCCGCGCCTTTAAGGACATGTTCCCGCGTTACAAGACGATGCAGGGATTTTATTGCCTGCGCCGCAGTGGCTGGGACACGCATGGCCTGCCCGTCGAAATCGAGGTCCAGAAGGAACTGGGCCTGAAGAGTAAGGAAGACATAGAAGGTTACGGCGTTGCCGCGTTTAACGACAAGTGCCGCGCCAGCGTCCAGCGCTACATCTCGGACTGGGAGCAACTGACCGAGCGCATTGCTTTCTGGGCAGACCTCGACAACCCCTACATCACCTTCACCAACGACTACATCGAAAGTGTATGGTGGATTCTGCGTCAGCTGTGGGACAAGGGGCTGATTTACCGCGGCCACAAGGTCGTGCCCTACAGTCCCAGTTCCGGCACGCCACTCAGCAGCCATGAAGTGTCGCTGGGTTACAAGACGGTCACGGACCCCTCGGTGTTCGTACGCTTCCGTCTGCAGGAGCAACCCGACGTTTCGCTGCTGGCATGGACGACGACCCCGTGGACGCTCCCCGGCAACGCTGTGCTGGCGGTGGGTGAAGATATCACCTACGTTCAGGTGGAAGGGCCGGACGCAAAGGGCAACAGGGAGCAACTCATCCTTGCGGAAAAGCTTCTGGCCCAGGTGTTGGTCGAGCCGGACCGCTATCAGGTTGTGCGCCACCTGAAGGGTGGCGAAATTGCTGGAATGCGCTACGAGCCGCTTTACAACTTCCTGCCCACTGACAAGGACCATGCCTACGTTGTCACGGCGGACTTTGTCAGCACGGACGATGGCACGGGAATCGTGCACGTTGCGCCCGCCTACGGCGTCGACGACATGGCGCTTGGCGAGGAACATGACCTGCCCCTGTTCCGGGCGGTTGTGGAGGATGGCTGTTTTGTGAAGGAAGCGGGGCCTCTTGCCGGGATGTGGTTCAAGGATGCCGACGACGAAATAATCCGCGACCTTGACGAGCGGGAACTGATGTACCGTGTCGGCACTTACGAGCACAGTTATCCACACAACTGGCGCGACGATGTCCCGCTGATGTACTACGCGAGAGAGACCTGGTTCATTCGTTCGACCGAGTGCCGTCAGGCGCTGATCGATCTGAACCAGACCATCAACTGGGTGCCGGAGCATGTCCGTGACGGACGCTTTGGCAACTGGCTGGAAGACCTGAAAGACTGGTCCCTGGGGCGTGAGCGTTACTGGGGCACGCCACTGCCAGTCTGGGTGGATGACAGCAACGGCGACATGCTGTGCGTGGGCAGTCTGGCCGAGTTGGAGAAACTTGCCGGCCGCAGTCTGCCGGATCTCGACCTGCATCGACCCTGGATCGATGAAATCACGTTTCCCAACCCCAACGGCGGCGGGGTCATGCGCCGCACGCCGGAGGTCATCGACGTCTGGTTTGACAGTGGCGCCATGCCCCTGGCCCAGTGGGGTTACCCTCACAAGGGGCGTGTCGAGTTTGAAGGGCAGTTTCCCGCCGATTACATCTGCGAGGCCGTGGACCAGACGCGCGGCTGGTTTTTCGCCCTGCACGCCATCAGTTCCATGCTCTTTGAAGAGGTGTCCTTTCGCAACGTGATTTGCCTGGGGTTCATTCTGGACCATGAGGGCAAGAAGATGTCCAAGAGCCGGGGCATCGTGGTCGATCCCTGGGAAGTCATCGACAGTCAGGGCGCGGACGCCATGCGCTGGTATTTCTATACCGCCGGCCCGCCTGGTGACAACAAGCGCTTTTCGACGGAAATGGTCGCCGACGTCGTGCGCAAGTTTTGGTCGACGCTGTGGAATACCTATAGCTTTCTGGTGACCTACGCCAACCTCGATGGCTGGACGCCGAACAGTCCGCGACCGGCGGTAGAGGACCGGGACCTGCTGGACCGGTGGGTGCTGTCCGAGTTGCATCAAACCATCCAGACCGTTACAGAGGCCTACGACAACTACGACGCCCCCAATGCGACCCGTCCGGTGCAGGCCTTCGTAGAGTCTCTGAGCAACTGGTACGTGCGCCTGGGCCGACGCCGCTTCTGGAAGAATGAACAGGACACCGACAAGGCAGGCGCGTACGCCACGCTTTATGAGTGCCTGGTCACCGTCAGCCATTTGATCGCTCCGGCCATGCCTTTCCTGAGCGAGGCGATGTACCGCAATCTGGTAGCAAGTGACAATGACAATGCGCCGGCCAGCGTACATTTGTCGCGATGGCCGCAGGTTGACGCAGCCGCCATACGTCCTGCCCTGATGGATGAAATGCGATCGCTGCGGCAACTGGTCAGTCTGGGTTTGGCTGCCCGCAATGAGGCAGGCATCAAGGTGCGCCAGCCGCTGGCCGGTGCCACCTTTGTGTTGCGACCGGACGTGGACCCCGCGTCCCTGGAGACCTTTGCAGACCTCGTCCACAATGAACTGAATGTGAAGCGCACGACCTTTTTGCCCGCCGCAGAGGCGCAGAATCTGATGAAGGAAGTGGTCCGGATAAACCCGCGGCCACAGCTGCTGGGCAAAAAGTTCGGCAAGGACTTTCGCCTGGTTCAGTCTGCCCTGAGGGAAGGCAAACAGGAAGACTTGCACGGGCACGCCTCGACCTTGCTGGCCGGAACGCCACTGACCCTGCGCATGGATGGCAAGGCCTTCGAAATCTTGCCGGAAGAGGTGGACATCCACATCAGCAGCGAAGTGCCGGAAGGTTACGTCATGGCTGCCGAAGGGGGCTGTGCCGCCATTCTGGATGTCCGTCTGGACCAGTCATTGCGGGATGAAGGCCTGGCGCGCGAAGTGGTGCGCAGGGTGCAAAACCTGCGACGTGAGGCGGACTTCCAGCTCAATGACCGAATTGCAATTCGCTACAAGGCGGAGGGCAACCTGGCAGGGGCCATGGTCCAGTTCAGCGAAAGCATTTGCGGCGAGACGCTGTGCGATGAAATGGAGCAGGGCGACATAAACGCCGACTGGTTACAGGCCGAATTCCACATTGACTCCAGTCGACTGCTCCTGGGAATAAAGCAACTCTGACAGTAGCGCCTGGTGTGAACAACCAATTAAATCAATTGGTCCGACGTTTCCTGCTTGCATTTCCAAACCATAATGCGATATATTTCACAATTATGGTGGAATTGCCGGGGAGAGACGGCGGTCTTTGTGTTATTGCGCCATGCCCCGGTTTCGCTTGTCGAAGCATTTCCTTGACAGGGAAGGGGTACCCATGTCTTTGACGCATGCGGTAACAGTGCAGGCATTGTTGCAGTTCGCCCTGCCGTTGGGCACGACATTGGTAAGCGGTTCGGAATCGGCCCGCATTAGCTGGTCTGTGACCATTCGCGCGCAGCCACCTGCCTTGCCGGACGTTTCCAGCGGGGACATGGTATTGCTGGCGATGGGCATGTTGCGCGCCTACAACAGTCGCATCACCCTGGCTGAGGTCATTGAAAACCTCGCAAGCGCCGGCGTCCAGGTCATGGCCGTGCGTGATGAGATTCCGGCCGAAGCCCGTTCCTGTGCCGCCAGCCGAAACGTTTGTCTGCTTGCCTTGCCGCCGGACTGCAATCTCCCAAGTGTGGAAAGGGCAGTCAACGCCCTTATCGTCAATCAGGCCGCCCAACTGAACCAGCGCGCCCAGGAAATCCAGCGCCAACTCACGCGGCGGGCTGCCGAAAACCACGACCTGGCCAGCCTGCTGCAAATTGTTGCGCGGGCCACAGCCTGTCCGGTTGTCCTGCATGACGAATCCGGCGCACTCCTTGCGAGGGTCTCACCAAACCTGCAACGCCGACTCGTTGAACGGGACGAGTCTGAAGATTTTGTGCTCAAGACCTTTCAGTCCTGGTTACAGCGGGAGGCGCCTGTCAGCGAAGGCAACATCGTTGCCAGCCCCCTGGGGTTTACCACTGTGCTGCTGGTCGAAAAACGTGTCGCTGGCTGGCTCTCCCTGCTCACCCGGGGAGGAACACTGGAGGAATTTCCGAGGTTGGTGCTTGGCCACGGGGCGGACGTCTGTTCCATCGAGCTTGCTCGCAACCGGGCCATCGCCGTTGCCGTGGAGCAAACCCGTGGAGACTGGGTGCAAATGTGGCTGAGCGGCGTTCAGGCGGACGACAACATGATGGCATCTCGCGCGCGACAGGCAGGGTTTGACACGGACAGCCCATGTATGGTTTCCGTGTACCGGATTCCGGGAGGAGCCAGAAACGAACCACTGGAAGTGCTTTCAGGTCTGATACGCGACGACATGCAGAGAAGACAAATGGACGGTGCCGTGGGATTGTACGTGGACATGATTGTCGCGCTGTTTTCCATGCGCAATGGCGCCCGGCCGTCACGTATACGGGACATCATTGGGGATCAGCAGGCCCTGCTTGCGGCAAGGATTAAATCCGGTCACATCGACGTCGGCATAAGCCGACCTGGATCTGGCCTGGCGGCCATGCGGGAAGCCTGGCGGGAGGCCCGTGACGCCCTGGGGATCGCCAATGAGTTGGGCGAGACCAATCAGGTGACCTACTACGGAGACCTCAAACTGTACCAGTTGTTACTGGCGCTGAAGGAACACAACGTGGAGGAACTGGAGCAGTTTCACAATGCCACCCTGGCGACACTGCTGGAACATGACGATCGGCGGCAGGGAGAATATATCCGAACCCTCAATGGCTTCTTCCAGGCCAATGGCAATCTGGCGCGGGCTGCCAAGGAACTGGACGTGCACCGCAACACGCTCGTTTACCGTCTGGAACGCATCAGAAAATTGACCAATCTCAACCTTGATGATGCCGAGAATCGTCTGATTTTGCATCTGGCGCTCAAGATTCAGCGTGTGTTGGCGACAGTGCCCGGAGTGCAGAACAGCGTACGCTGAGCGCGTCCTTTCTCAGGAACGGCCTTGTTCGTCCTCAAAGATGATTCGGCGGGGCTCAACGGGCACGACAACGGCCATGACCAGATAGATGAGGACTCCTGGCCCGCCGGCAAGCGCCAGCAAGAGGAACAGCAGTCGGGCGATCGTGGAATCAACACCCAGGTAACTCGCCAGACCGCCACAAACACCGGCCAGCTGGCGGTCTCTGAGGGAACGATACAGTTTACGTTTCACTGGCACTGCCCTCCACCAACCCCGTCAGTATCCCTTTACGGATTGGTGGCACAAAAGTTGCAAACACGCTGTTTGACGCGGGCGCAACCCTGACTACTGTTCCGGTTCGTGCAGCAGTGGCGCGATCCGGATGAAGTAGTCCTGTGGTCGGGACTTAAGGTTGTAGAGGTGCTGCACGGCATCCGCCTGGCGGTTGTCTTCCAGGGTCTTGATGTAGATGCCGAGCATTTGCTGCACGTCATTGATGCCGGTTTCGTCCAGTGAATAAATGTCGACGGCAGCGCCAGGCGCAATGCGGCTGCGAATCGCCTCCACCGTCAGATTCATTTCGGGCTGGATGCGCTGATAAATCACGCCACCGGTCATACCGGCGCAGATCCATGGGCCAGGATCACCGAGCACAAGCGCACGGCCCGAGGTCATGTACTCGAAAGCATAACCCTTGAGGTGCGCACGGGCCCCGATACCCCCGAGATCATCACGCAAGGGCTCGCCGAGTTCGCCGCCAAAAACGACGTCGGCGCCGCTGAAGCGGATACAGGCGCGTGTGTCAGCGCAACCCTGCACGATGAAGAAGCCGCCCTGGGCGCCATAGGCGAAACTCTTCCCCACGGACCCGTCCAGCAGGCGGCCGTTGTGATTCAGTCCCTTGAGGATGGTCACGTTGCCGCCACGGGCGCACTTCGCGACACCGTCCTGGGCACCGCCTTCCACGACGATGTTCACCGGTGTGTCTGTGAAAGCGCCCAGGCCATTGCCGGCGATGGCCGAGTTGCTGAAGCTGAGATGGATGTTTTCCATCTTGTGCGCATTCGGAAAACCGCGCTTGAGTGCGCCACACAAATGCGTTCCCAAAGCGCGATCGCTGGCCATCACCCCTTCGTCATCGTAGGTCATTTCAACAAAGCCCTGGGCGGCGTTTTCGGCCAGTTCCTGTGTGATTTGCTTGCTCAGGGTATTGCGCGGACGGGTAATCAGGCGTCCGACACCCTTCTGAATGCGAGTCCTTTTGACCGCCGGAACAGGTTCCATGAGCACGTCCAGATCAAGGCGGCCCTGCAGGGCGGTTTGCGTCAGGAGGTCAACGCGCCCGACCAGATCCTGCGTCCTGCTCAGGCCCAGACGTGCCGTCCACTTGCGAATATCCGCGGCCAGCATGTCGAATACATTGCAGATACCCGTGACGGCCGCTTCGTATTCGCGCGGCTCAAAGGAGGGAAGACCCTGGGCCTTTGCCTCTTCCTTCGTCTTGATGTGCGTTGTGATGCCGACGTGACAGGTGCCTTCCTGACATTTGCGGCAAATCGTACAGCCCATGGCGACCATGGCCAGGGTGGCAAAGCCCACGCGGTCCGCGCCCAGGCACATCATCTTGACCACGTCGCGGCCGCTCTTCATGCCGCCATCGCACCACAGTTCCACGCGATCGCGCAGGCCGCTTTCAATCAGGGCCCGGTGCGTCAGCCACAGGCCGATCTCCACTGGCAAACCGACGTAGCGCAGGGCGTGGGCGCGCGCCGCGCCCGTGCCGCCCTCGTAGCCCGTTAGTGCAATGATATCCGCGCCGGCCTTGGCTATGCCCACAGCAATGATGCCGACACCCGGCACGACAGGTATTTTTACAGATATGCGGGAGTTGGTGTTGGCCGTCTTGAGTTCGTCAATCAGCTGGGCGAGGTCCTCAATCGAATAGAGGTCATGATTGTTGCTGGGAGATATCAGACCGACGCCCGGGACGGTCTGGCGGGCTGCGGCGACCTGCTCCGTCACCTTGAAGCCGGGCAAATGGCCGCCTTCTCCCGGTTTGGCGCCCTGTCCAATCTTGATTTCAATCAATCCGGTTGAATTCAGGAAGGCCACGTTGACGCCGAATCGGGCGGATGCAACCTGCTGTCCCCGATTGTGCGGATACAGGCCCATGAGTTCGGGCAGTTCGCCACCCTCTCCATTTACACAGAGAATATCCAGACGTTTGGCGGCTTCGGCATAGGCCCTGTAGGCCAGTTCGCCCTGGGAGCCGAATGACATGGCCGTGATCAGCACCGGCATGGAATGGCGCCTGCCCCTGCCGGATACGGTGGTGTCGACTTCCTGCGGATCGACGGAATCGCCGCCTTCCTTCAGACCCAGGGTATGCCGCACGGCAATCGGGATGGTGTCCTCGAGGTTTAGCAGGACATCCGTGTATTCCTCCAGTGAAAGCTCACCGTGCGCGACGGACTCAGCCTTTTTCCACATCTTGGGGTAGAAGCGGTCGGCATTGGCCAGCCTGGCGCGCGAGTCTCCCCGCAGGTCGCTGGCCCTCCCTTCCGCGTCTTGTTGAATGGCTTCCCAGGTAAGGCCGCGCTCTGCCGAGCCAAAATAATTGGGAGTGCCAAACAGCCCGGCCACGCTGTCCGTCAGACCCACGGAACTGAAGGAATGGCCGTAACCGCGCAACTCATGGCAGCCAATGGTTGACGTGACCTTTTGCAGGCCGGCAGTCAAAATGCGTACGGTGGCACTGAGGGAACGCAATTGCTCTTCCGGCCCCAAAGGTTTGCGAGATGGTCTTGGAGCGCGTTTAAGGGCGACGGCGTAAATGGCATACGGGGCGACGGCGTTGGCGCCCAGACTGATGCACAGGGCCAAATCGTGCAGGCAGCGCAAGGCACCGGATCGCAGGATAATACCGGTGCGACGGCGCAAATTGGGCGTATCCGGCGCTTGGCGCAGGGCCTTGTCCACGGCAATGGTCGCCAGAGCGGGATCCAGCCACAGTCCGTCGCCGGCCAGTGATTCCTCGTCATCCAGCAAAAGACAGCGCGTCCCGGAACGCACGGCATCAATTGCGCTTCCCTGCAATCGCTGCAGGGCTTCCTCTACGCTTTCATCCGGCTCCGTGACCAGGGGAAGTCGCGCAAACGTCTCCCCGTAATATTCGCAGATGTCTTCCAGCAGACAGGTCCCATTGGCTTTGGCGACTTCACGCATGATTTCAGTTGGCGCGAGACCAGGGTGACCGCCCACGAGCAGGGGCGTTTCCAACTCAAGCAAACGGTTGTCATCCGTGGCAACCTGACCGATGTTCGGCCGCGCGCCCAGCAGAACCCTGGTAGAAAATTGCGAACGCTCCCGTTCCCGATCAATCGAGGGGTTGGTGACGACGGCCACAGTCTCCTTGAAGTAGTCCGTCAGGTTTGATCGGGTGCGGGCCATGGCAGCCAGCGGCCCGTCCCACCCCAGCGAGCCAATTTGCTCTTTCTCGTTGTCCACCATGCTGTCGACAAGGCTGGTGTGATAGCGTTCCCATCCCATGGCGGCCAACACCTTCAGATTGACGGGCGTGGCCGCAGACATCCAGGGCAGGGTTTCAGCTGTTGCCACCGTGCGTTCCAGTGTTTGCACCTGAACTGCAGCGCCCGCGCTGCCACCGGGATTGATGCCAGTCGGTTCAACTACGGCGCTGACGGGGCCCTGTGGCTCCCGCGGGACAGGCTGGTCACCGTTGACTCCTTCGTGGCGATTGCCAAATTCGGAGTGACCGTTCTGTCCTTTCTGACCATTGCTGTTGAGAAGGGCCGGGATCCCTCCCGACATCCAGGAAAAGTGGATCCCGCGTGAACGAAATCGCTGCAATACGTGACGCTGTATGGCGGGGTAATCAAGCACTTCGATGCCCCGACCCTGTTCAATGCGCAAGGCGACTTTTTCGCCCGGCGCCAGCGGGCGCGGGTCTGACGACATCATGTCCAGGGGATAAACGCCGCGCTCCGAACTGACGAAATATTCCTTTTCGGTATCGCCGAACCACAGCGGCCGCAGACCGAGCGCGTCCACGCTGAAAACGGCCATGTCGCCCAGTCGGGCGACGACCGCCGAGGGCCCCTGGGCAAAGGGGCCAAAGCTGTGGCGCATCTGCTCGTACATGCTACGGATTTCAGGTGAATTGCGAATCAGGTCATGTTCAAAGGGCGGGAAAACCAGTTCGATGGCCTCAATGAGGTCCAGGCCGAAATCATGGCAGAGCGCCGAGATGGCGCGGTCTACGTCCTGGGAGTCGGAATTGGCGCTGTTCAGCTCGATGCCGAGCATGGCAGCTTCCATGCGGAAGCGCGAGATTGTATTGAATTCGCCATTGTGTCCCAGCAAGTCAAAGGGCTGGGCGCGCTCGAAAACCGGGTTGGTGTTGGTGCTGTAGCGGGCGTGGCCCAGGGTGACCGTCGAGGCGTAGTCCGGGTCGCGCAGTTCAGGATAGTAACGACGCAGAATCTCGACCGTGCCCTGCATCTTGTAGACAACGCTGTGAGAGGAAAACGAAGGAAAGTGGATGTCCAGTTCGCTTTCCAGGCGGGTCTTCAGACCAAAGAGCGTTGCTTCCAGATCATTTCTGGCGACCGTGCCGTTGACGCCCGCGATTTGCCAAAAGATTGGCGCGCTCTTCTCGGCACTGCGCCCCAGCACATTGGGGTCGACCTGTCCGGGCATGTCAAGCAGGGTTTCCAGCCCGGCAGCGGTGATTTCCATAATGATCTGTTCGACAAGTTGCTCGGCCTGGCTCAGCGTGGTGGCAGGAATAAATACGTGTGCCACCCAGAAACGGGAACTGGAGGCGAGAGACGAGCGCAGACCAACCTTGGCCAGCTTGCGGGTCCAGAGTTGACGGGGGATATCCGTGAGAATCCCGACTCCGTCGCCTTCACCGTCGATGTAACCGGTGCGATGACCCATTCGCGCCAGCGCTTCAATCGTGCGCTTCACGTTCCCGTGCGTGGCTTCTGCGCCCTTGCGTACGGCGCAGATCAGGGCGCAGGCATCGCGCTCGTTCCGGTCGACAGGATGCAGATTTCGGGCGTAGTTCACCTGGGACTGCCGTTCACTATTCATGGTTGGCGTCACCTCACTACCCTGGGGCGCATGGCTTGCCAGAATCAAGTCGGCCACCAATACCTGCCCGATTAGGCAGGTTCAACTGCATGTCTGAAGTGTACCATGCACCGTGCAGCGTGCACAGTTTAGCGCAAGTTTACAAAAGTGCAAATTTTCACAGAAATATTGGCCAAAGGATCAGTCATGAGAGCGAAAGAAGACGACGAATGGTCAATGCGAAGTGCAGCGCCAGCCTGGTCTCCGGTCGTTTCATGTCGATGCCGGCGATTTCCTCAATGCGATTCATGCGGTAGAGCAAGGTATTGCGATGCACAATGAGCGTCTCGGCCGTCTGGCTCAGATTGCCATTGCAATGAAAAAAGGCTTCCAGGGTCTTGACAAGATCGGCATGCTGCCGGTGATCGTAATCCCTGAGGGGGCCCAGATTGCGATCACAAAACTCCACCAGCCGGTCCCGGTCTGACAGACTAAGGATCAACTGGAAAACGCCAAGGTCGCCAATATAGAGGGGAATGTCGGTTTGCAGGCGCTGGGCCAGGTCCAGCGCCTGACGCGCGTCACGGTAACTGTTGCGCCAGGAACTGACTTCACGAACCATCTGTCCCAGACCTGTGGCGATGCGGCTGCCGCCGTATTGCCGGCGCGCCTGGTCTCGACAACTCTGGGCCAACGCAAGACCGGAATCCACGGGATTGTTGTCATCCGGCGCAAAAAAGACCAGCACTTCCTGTTCTCTTTCCCGATGCCAGACCAGGGCGTCGATTCGATTGCGCGAGACGACCGACCTGACCAGCGTTTCGAGACGTCTTGGCGACGGCGTCTGCTCCCCCAGCCAGTTGAGCACCAGGGCAGTATGCGGGACGCCCATGTCATGGTTGAAGCGCACGCCCTGTCCAACGGCCTCCTGCTGACTGACGTCGCCGGAAAGCAAACGGTCCAGAAATGTGCCTCGCAGGCGTTTCTCGGTATCGCTTACGGCTTTGGCCTTCGCCATTTCCAGGGCACAGGCGGCGGCGCCGTGTTCCGTCACCAGGGTATCTATGTCATCAAGCTCCGTGTCCGGACCGACGACAGAGAGATAGCCCCGACCGATTTCGCCGGCAATGACAGGTGAAATCAATCTGGCAAGCCCTGGCCTGGGAATGGCCTGCATCAGAACCGCCGGGTCCATATCCGCAATTCGATAGCGATCCTGAAACTCGGCCGGAACATTGTCATGTCGGGCAAGGAATTGCCCGATTTCTTCCCAGGCATCTTGCAACTGTGGCTGCACCGTGCTGTTGAGCACATCCAGATTTTTGTCCTGCAAAATCACGGTCTTGTCCGTCAGTTGCGACATGGCGTTGATCATTTTCTGGAGGCCGCCATTGCTGGAAGAAATGCCCGCAAGTTGTCGATAGACCTGCGCGCCACGTTGCTCCAGCTGCCCCTTGTGGTCAATGAGCAGGCGCACAACAGACTGCTCGACCATTCGAACACTGCTGTTTTCGGGCAGGACCAGCAAGGGGATGCGGCGGTTGTTTGCCTCGGCCATGACCGCCGGTGAAGGAGGATCGCAAAACACAATGGCAGACGCCTGGATACTGGAGGCGTGCCTGAGGGCCTCAATTTCGCTGGTCGCGATATTGTGATTTCGGGGTTGGCTGGCGACCAGCAGCATTTCACCGGGATAGGGCAACCTTGTGGCAGTCGTGTACTCGGGATAGATGACGCTGACCCAGGTCACTGCGCGACCCATGAGCGCGTTGCCTGCCACGACATGGGTGCCCAAAGGCAGCGCCTGCTTCCGCACGTCTTCCAGGCTGGTTCGCTCAATTTGCCTGACCATCGAGATTCCGTGTCTCCAATGAACGAAATGCTACCGGCCGAACAAGTGCAGTAAGTATACTGGTTGCCAGGCAAAGTGCACAGGAACCCAGACTTTTTGCGGGGGACGCTGCCAGGCCGGGGTCTGCCTGATGGTGGTATGCTTGTGCTTGCACTCTTTCCTTTTTGCTTCATTTGTTCGCCCGCGCAAGGGGCAGGGACATGAAAAAGCGCATTGGCATCCTGACTGGTGGCGGAGATGCGCCTGGCCTGAACGCAGTAATCCGCGCCGTCGTGCTGACCGCCACCCGCTGCTACGACTGGGATGTGTTGGGCATCCGCAATGGATTCGACGGCCTGTATGCCGGCACTCCCGCGATTACGCTCCAGGCCGACGATGTCAGCGGCTTGCTGGCACAGGGCGGCACCATTCTGGGCGCCGCGAACCGGGGCAGCCCGTTTGCCCAGCGCGTGCGTCAGCCGGATGGCAGCGAGAAGGTGGTCGATGTATCGCACGAGGCGATCGCACAGATTGCCAGACGTGAGTTGCATGCCCTGATTGTCGCCGGTGGTGACGGTACCATGGCAATCGCGCACCGGCTTGCCGGTCTGGGCGCCCCCATCGTCGGTGTTCCCAAAACGATTGATAACGACATCAGCGATACGGACGTAACCTTCGGCTTCAACACGGCCATCCAGACTGCAACCGAAGCACTCGACAAGTTACGTACCACTGCTGAAAGCCATCACCGCATCATGGTGCTGGAACTGATGGGACGACACGCCGGCTGGATCGCACTTAAGGCAGGCGTGGCTGGCGGGGCCGATGCCATTCTCATCCCGGAGATTCCATTCCGAATCGATGCGGTGAGCAAAAAAATCCGCCAGTTGCAGGCCGAAGGGCGTCGCTACAGTCTGGTCGTGGTTGCGGAAGGCGCGGCGCCGGTCGGGGGCGACCAAATGTATTACATCAAGGGGCGCAACGGTTCCGAAGGCCGACTGGGCGGCATGGGGCATCGTGTTGGCAACCTGCTGGCCGACAGAATCGAGGCCGAAGTGCGCGTTACGGTGCTGGGCCATTTGCAAAGGGGTGGGCGACCAACTCCCCGGGACCGCTGGCTGGCGACCCGCTTTGGATCAGCGGCGACGCATCTGGTGGCGAAGGAACGCTGGGGCCACATGGTGGCATTGCAGGGCACGGGCATCGTCACCATACCCCTGTCCCGGGCCCTGTGTATGAAGCGTGTGGATCCTTCTGGTGAAATGGTGCAAATGGCGCGCGATCTGGGAATAGTGTTCGGCTAACTTTCGGCAATCTGCGTCCGGGGCAACTGGTTCAGGCGCAGCAAGCAGCCACGCCAGTATTGCGGGCCCCGGACGTAGCGGTTTATGCGAACGTCACCGAAATGCGGCAACAGGCCGGCGACGGCAGTCGGGATATTTTCTGCGGCATCTTCCTGAAGCATGCACTCCAGCTGCGCGGCGTTTTTGTGGGTCCAGTTCCAGCGCTGCCGCAATGCCTCGGCCTTGAACCAGTAGCCACGCTGCTCCCAGGCTGTTGCGCTCTGTTCGATGCCTTCCCCGATTTCACGCAGGCAGAGCACAATCAGGGCCACCATGTCGAGCGCTTCTTCGTCCACCAGCGATTTCTGACCAAGGCGGCGCAACATTTCAGCGATGGTGCGTCGGCATTGATTGCGGCGTTTTCCGGCACTGTCCAGATTGACGACGCGGCTCATGAATCAGGGTCTTTTTCTTCCGGGAGCCATGGCCGGATTCCCTTGTAAATGCGGGTGCTGCCAAAAGTCTTGAGAATGGTAGACGCGCTGCGTCCAGTGAGTTCGGCCAGTTGCAAGGGGGTTTGGGGGTCGTTGTTGTTGGCAAGGAAGACACGGAAAACGCTGTCCACCAGGGAAGTCTGCGGGTTTATGAAATCGGAGGCCATGGCTGCCTGGCGAATGGCGAAAGAGATTTCGTCAAGGCGGAACACTTCGCCGGTGTCGGGATCGATGTAATCTATCCAGGCATCCCCGGCATTCTTCTGCAGACGTTCCCGTTGCTCCGGCTGAATGTGGCTAAGCAGGTAAATGCGCAAGTCTTCCCGGCTGCGTTGCCACCAGTCGTAATCGATAAAGAAGCGGGTCCTGAGCGTGGGCTTGATCAGAAAACCCGAATACCCGTTGCTGACTGTCATCGCTGGCGGTCCCGGCGCGCGCTGCGCCAGTAATGATCGCCCACGTAGTCGAAATCCCTGCTGGAGACCAGGGTTGTCATCAGCGGGCCGGGCGGGCAGCGCCGCAGCACATTGACCGCACTGTAAAGCGTCTTCAGGTGAACGGTGCCCTGGGGAGAGAGGGGCGCAAGGGCGCGCAGCGCGTCCCTGATGTGGTGGGCCAAAGGTCTTGCCGGTTTAAGGCTGGCTTCAAACAGGGCGTCAACGGCTGCCGGCTCCTCTGTTCCCAACACCATTAACTCGTCGTAACTTGCGCCAATCGTGCCTCGCGCCTCACGAAAGGTCAACTGATTGTTGGCGGGAGTGATCAACCGCACCAACTCCCTGCGCGGCCGGTACTGGTCCAGATCAAGTAAAATCCGTCCAGCCTTCTCATCACGGCTGACCTCGACATAGGCGCCAACAGGAAGACCGTACTTGCGGAAAAAAGGGCCCAGTCCACAAACATAGCGGGCCCTCCTGACGATCCAGCCGGTGAACTCTTCACCGTCCCTGGCATCGACAAGGGTTACGTACACCCGTTCGCTGCGGCGCGCGGTAGGGAAAAAGGTGCGCAGGCGGGCATTGAGGGGCAGGGTGCCAAGACGCCGATGTGGATAAATCAGGGTAACTGTCGCGCCAGAGATTTCATCGCCGGCGTAGCGCAGGGGCGAGAGTTCGTCATCAATCTCCGCCTCCAGGTCGAGCATGTCATCGTCAAGAAGCCTGCGATCATGGTCCTGCCGTGAGTACTGCAGGGGCAAGGGAGTCTCCTGCACTTCCTTTGGTTCCATGTGCCTGAGAAACCACAGCACGGCGCCGGTTGGGCCAACTTCATCGAAGCGGTCATCATGCAGCAGTGCATAATTCATTGAGAATTCCTGCAGCGCCGCCGGGCCGGCGAGGCCGCCGAGCAGTTCCAAAATCTCTGTCGTCTGCAAGGGCCCACCGGCGTGCATGTCCAGCACAGCCTCGGCAAGATTGAGGTTGGCTTCGCCGACGTCAAGCAACAAGTCTCTTACAAACCATTCATCCTTCAGGCGCACCAGGTTTCCGGCAGCAAGGAGCACATCCTCCAGGTCTTCGAGGAATTCGGGGCCGGACGCATCCAGGATTTCATCGACAGTCAGGGCCGGGCCAGGTACGGTCTGCGCATCATCGTCGCTGTCCCGACTTAGAGCGTGCGGCGCTTTCAGGCAGCTTGCGAATTCCTGCCCGGGGCCATCCTCAAACCGGACTGAAATGACCTCAAATGGTTCAAGTTCCGGATGAACGCCGGTCCGCTTTCCGATGACATCACCGGCTGCGAAATTCAACGCCGGGAAAATGAGGCGTTCTCCGATGTCGAAGCTCGCGGCGGGGTTGTAAAAGCTGGCATTGCTAAAACGTTCCAGTAACGCGCGTCGCTCGGCCTCGAGTCTTTCCTCTATCAGCCGTCGCGCAATAGCCAGCGTGGAAAGGGGTCTTTCCTTTTCCAATAAAAGATTGCCAATAAATTCAAGATCTTCCGGCCTTGACGAGAAGGAATTGGTACTGGGTGAAAGGGTCGATAACGCCATCATCCCTCCGGCCGGCGGGGAATGGGGGAGTATACAGGAGCAGTGGGTCGCATTCAAGAGTCAGCGGCGGGTTGACCCTGGCCAGGCACTTATGTATACTGCGCCGCTGCCGGCGACGGCAGCTTGACCTGGACGACAAATCAGGCAACAGACCAGGATCTGCAATATGTCCACCAAACGCACGTATCAACCCAAAATCCGCCGGCGCAAGCGGGTTCATGGCTTTCGTCAGCGCATGCAAACCAAAGGCGGCCGGCGAGTGCTAAAGGCGCGGAGAGCGCGTGGCCGGCATTTGCTGACTGTCACGCCGAATCACGTCAAGAAAGTCAACTGGAAAGCCTGAACATCGGCATGGAGCGTCGTCTGCGCTTGCGTGATGATGCTGACTTCCGAAGGGTGCGGCAGAGCGGACGTCGCTATGGCAGTGCACTGATGCGCTTGCATGTGTCGGCCGGTTCCTGTTCGCACAACCGCTACGGCCTCGTGGCGGGAAAGCGTGTTGGCGGCGCGGTACAGCGCAACAGGATTCGGAGGCGGTTGCGCGAAGCCCTGCGAAAGCTGGACGCGGGATTGCTGCAAGGTCATGATCTGATAGTGGTTGCGCAACCTGCGCTGGCGGGAGTGACCGGTACCGCCGTGCAACGGGAATTGCGACTGCAGTTGCGCAGGGCGGGGCTGCTTTCTGGCAAGGAATGCAGGACGTGAAGTGGCTGGTACTGAAGGTCATTCGGGCTTACCAGCTCAGCGTTTCCCGCATATTGCCCTCCAGTTGCCGCTTTCATCCAAGTTGTTCGGTCTATACCAGTGAGGCGATCGACCGGTACGGGCTTTTGCGCGGAGGCTGGATGGGTGTCAAACGAATTGCCCGTTGCCACCCCTTGAATGAAGGTGGATATGATCCGGTACCGGACCTTGACTGACAGGACAGCAGGGCAAAAGTCAAGGCTCCGTCCGTCTGTGATTTTGGTCGCGTTGTCCCTGATGGCTGTAGCAGCCTGCATTCCTTTCCGTCAGGAAGCGGGTTGGCCCGAACTAAGCGCGCTGGACCTTCCCGGCAGTATCTATGACGGCCATGTATTCCTGACCTTCAACGACAAGATCACCCTGATTGACCCGGACAGCGGGCAGGCGGCCCGTCTGCGCAACGCTGATGGTGAAGTGCGGGTGGATGAGGAAGGCAGGGCCCGCATTTGGGAATTCAGTGGGCCACAGGCGGCGCCCAACCAGTTTTTTGCGGACCCTGTGAACCTGGACGGCGACAATTTGTTGGTGCTGAGCAACAGCGAGCGCCTGTTTGAGGTCAATCTTGCCCGCGCAGATGCACGAATTACCGATGGCCTGGAGTTGCCCGGCCGCGTCCTCGCTGCACCGCTCCTGGGAGAAGACCTGATTTACGTGGCAGCCGAACGCACAATGCTGGCGCTGGAAGCAGACAGCTTTCAGCTGCGCTGGGGCTTTGATACCGGCCAGAGCATCTGGTCGCGACCGCTGATCCTGAATGGCGCGCTGCTGTTTACATCTCTTGACCACAATCTCTACGCTCTTGACCCCGTTGACGGCAGCGAAATCTGGCGACTCAATCTTGGTGGTGCTGCGCCTGTAACCCCGGTCGAACACGAAGGCCGTTTGTTTACGGGCAGTTTTTCCCGCAAAATTTTCTCCATTTCGCCGGATGGTAAGATACAGGCTGAATACTCGACCGAAGACTGGGTCTGGGGAGCGCCCGCCATTGCCGACGGCGTGCTCTACGCTGCCGACCTGGGGGGCAACGTTTACGCCCTGGAGATCGGTGAAAACAATTTCCGACTGCTGTGGCAGGCAGAAGTCAGTGAGCGCGCAATCCGGGCAGCGCCGGTGGTGAGCGGGGAGTATCTTGTCGTGGCCGCCCGGGACCAGAATCTTTATTGGCTGGGTCGTGACGACGGGCGCATTTACTTTTCGCGGGAACTGGTCGGTGAGGTCGTTTCCGACATGTTGTTGCTGGAGCAGGGTCCCGATTCGGAGGCCTTGTTGGCGGTAAGCACACTGGCCAACGAGGAAGCATTGGTAGCATTCGGAGTACGGAACGGGGACCGACGCTGGACCTACAGTCGCTAGACGCTGGACCTGCAGTCGCTAGACGCTGGACCTGCAGTCGCCAGGCGCCGGCGCAGTCGAGTAGAATACGAGGCCACATGTGGGATCTCATCCTTAATCCTTTCATCACCCTGCTGACCCTGCTTTATTCCTTTCTGGGTCACAACGTGGTGCTGTCGATCGTCGTGTTCACCGTGCTCGTGCGTCTGGCCATTCTGCCTCTGACCGCCCAGCAACAACGTTCCTCGAAGCGCATGCAGGAGCTGCAGCCGGAGCTCAAAAAGCTGCAGGAAAAACACAAAAACGATCGTGAGAAACTGGCGCAGGAGCAAATGGCGCTCTACAAGGAGCATGGCGTCAACCCCTTCGGCGGCTGTTTCCCCTTGCTAATTCAGTTCCCGATTCTGATAGGTCTTTATCAGGCGATCATTTTCACTCTGGCAGCAACACCCTTTCAATTGCTCGATCTTTCGGGCCGCTTTCTTTTGCCGGGGCTGGACCATTTGGTGCCGTTGGAAAACCTGTGGCTGGGCATGGACCTGAGCCAGCCGCCGACCAACAACCCGACCTGGGCGCTTGCCTTGCCTGTGTTGGTGCTGGTGACGACCTGGGCGCAGTCCAAACTGACGGTCACGCCCACGCCACCCAGTTCAGGGTCGGACGGGCGGCCCAGTCAGGCCCAGGCCATGACCCAGTCCATGACGACCGTCATGCCGCTAATGTTCGGGTTTTTCTCGCTTTCCTTCTCCGTAGGCCTGTCAATCTATTTCGTCATCTCCAATATCATCGGTATTATTCAGTACAGCCTGATGGGACAATCAAAACTCGATCTCGGCAAGTTGCTGAGACGCAGATCTGCCCGTGAAACCGACAGTCAGGACGGTGGGGCGCAGTTGCCATCGGCATCGACTCGTTCCGCACGACGTGGGCGCAGGGATGCAGGTGACGGCAAGCGCAAGGTCAAGTCACGAAAGCGTTGAGACAGCCGGCGCACTGTCTCCTGAAACGGCAATGAGGATCAGAAAAATGGACGCGGAAAAGTCAATCGAGGTAACCGGCGACGACGTGGAACAGGCGCTGGCCAGGGGCCTGGAAATGCTGGGTGCAGGACCCGACGACGTCATGGTCGAAGTCCTGGAGGAAGCGGCCAGCGGGATGTTCGGGCTTGGCTCCCGCCCCGCGCGGGTCCGGCTACGCTTGCTCACCGCCGGTTCCCCTACCGGGGCCGATAGCCATGCGACTGCTCCAGAAACCACAGCGACCACTGAAGCCCCGCTACCGGAATCCGGGGATCCGGACGACGGGGAGCTTGCCAGTGAAAGGGCAGGTGAAAGCTCTGTTGCCGCAGCCTTGCAAACGACAACGTTTGAGGATGGAGACTTCGAAGAGGATGCAGAGGTTGGCAAGGTCGTGCTTGCCGAGCTTCTGGAAAACATGGCCGTACGCGCTGACGTGCAGGTGCGGCGGGCTGATGCGACGGATGAAGAAGAACCCCCCTGGATGCTGGACATCGTCAGCGAATCCGACCTCAGCGTGCTTATCGGGCGCAAGGGAGAGACTCTGGCTTCGCTGCAATACATCACGCGTCTGGTGACCAGCCGCGAACTGCAACGGCGCGCAAACATCGTCGTCGACGTCGGTGGCTACAAGTCCCGGCGCATGAACAGGCTCTACGCCCTGGCCAGTCGGATGGCGGACCAGGCCACCAGTCTGGGGCGGCCGGTCGCGCTTGAGCCGATGCCGCCTTACGAAAGGCGCATCGTGCATCTGGCCCTGCGCGAACGGGAGGACGTGACGACCGAGAGCAGCGGCGAGGGTCAGGCGCGCAAGGTCAATATCATTCCTGCAGCAGGTTAATGCGCACTGCCTGTCTGGTCATCGGTCACATGACCGCGGACCTGACGCCAGAGGGCGAGCGCCGCCTGGGAGGAACTGCAGCTTACGCCAGTCGAACGGCGCATGCCCTGGGCCTGCAGGTGCGCCTGCTGACCAGCGTGGCGCAAAATGAGCCTCTGCTTGAAAGTCTGCGACCCGATCTGCAAGAGGTCTGTGTCGTGCCTGCCGACCACACAAGCACTTTTGAGAATCTTTACGACCCTGATGGCAACCGCACCCAGTTTTTGCGGAGAGTCGCCGCACCGCTGGGGCCCCACGACGTCCCTTCGGCCTGGCGCGATACCGCGTTGGTGCACCTGGCTCCCCTGACGGGCGAGGTGGACTGCGGGCTCGCGGCCTGCTTTCCGGATGCCACGGTGATGCTTACGCCGCAGGGCTGGTTGCGGGCGCGGGATGAAGACGGCCTGGTCAGGTTCCGCCACTGGTTTGATGCTGACGTGCTGCGTCATATCGACATCGTTGTCCTCAGTGAGGAAGACATCGCCGATGCGCCGGAACTGGAACAGGCCTTTGCCGCCGAAGTTCCATGGCTCTTTGTGACAAGGGCTGAACGAGGTGGCACCTGTTACCGCAGTGGCCACCCATACAATTACGATACGCCTCAGCTACCCGTGACCAACACGACAGGCGCAGGCGACGTTTTTGCCGCGGCCGTGTTGGCCTGTTCCACTTTGCTGGAGAGCAACATGCCCGGCGTGTGCCGGGTCGCCGCGCAACTGGGCGCCAACACTATCACGCGTCCCTGGATCGAGGGCGTGCCCACGAAGAACGAGGCACGGGCCGCCCTGAAGTTACTGGAGCAAGGATGAGCGTCGTTGAGCGAATTCTCCACAACGGCAGGATCTGGACCCAGGGTCCTGGCAACCCGCGTGTCAGTGCCCTCGCGCTGATTGGCGAACGTATTGTTGCCGCCGGTTCCGACCACGACATGCTGGCTCTGGCCGGGCCGAACACGGCACGCGACGATTTGGGTGGCGCGAACGTCATTCCCGGCCTGACCGATGCCCATGTTCACTGGGCCATGACGGCCTGTGCATTGCAGGAAGTGAATCTCTTTGAATTGCCTTCCAAAGAGGAAGCGCTGGCTCGCGTTGCCGATCGCGTCCGGTCGAGCGCAGCGGGTGAGTGGATCACCGGATATGGTTGGTCCCAGGACTTTTGGCCTGAGCCGAATTTCCCGACTGCGGCGGAACTTGATCGCGTTGCGCCGGCGAATCCCGTGTACCTGCATGCCAAGAGCGGCCATGCCGCCTGGGTCAACAGCGCAGCCTTGCGTACCTGTGGCCTAAACGCCGATACGGCGGACCCCGAAGGTGGCTTCTTCGGCCGCGACTCCACCGGTCAGCCGGACGGCATGTTGTTTGAAACAGCGATGGACCTGGTCCGTGAGCGCATTCCCAAACCGGACCTCGAAACACTGGCCGGCCTGATGGCGACGGCGCAGCAAAAGGCCCTGGCTGCCGGCCTGACCGGCTTGCACGACTTTGACGGGCCGGACTGTCTGCAGGCCCTGCAGATTCTGCGGGAACGGGGAGAACTGGGGCTGCGGGTCACCAAGCAAATCAATTGCGAATGGATCGATCATGCCCTGCGGAGCGGACTTCGCAGCGGCTTTGGCGACGACTGGTTGCGGATCGGGGCGCAAAAGATCTTCGCAGACGGGGCGCTGGGTGCGCGCACTGCGCTCATGCTGGCGCCCTACGAAGGCGAACCTGACAACCTGGGCGTCGCCGTGGTCGAACGCGAGGAAATGCAGGCGCTGGTCAGTCGCGCCAGTGCTGCCGGATTCGCCACCTCCATCCATGCCATCGGAGACCGCGCCGTGCACGATGTCCTCGACGTCTTTGAGATTGCAAGGCAGGAAGAAGCGGGCCGGGGACAGGCGCCGACGGACCTGCGCCACCGGATCGAGCACGTTCAGCTCATACACCCGCAGGATGTTTCCCGCCTGGCCTCGTTGGGGCTTGTCGCATCCATGCAGCCCCTGCATGCCACGTCGGATTACCTTGCTGCGGAACGAGGCTGGGGCGAACGGGTGCGATGGTCCTACAATATCCGTGCCCAACTGGACCTCGGTGCGCGCATTGCCCTTGGCAGCGATGCACCGGTCGAACCCATTGAACCTCTGAAAAGCTTTTATGCGGCCATCACCCGTCGTCGGCCCGACGGTTCGCCCGGACCCGAAGGCTGGCTGCCGGAATTGCGGCTCACGCCAGAAGAGACCCTGCAGGGCTTCACCCTGGGGCCCGCCTGGGCAACCCACATGGACGATCGCCTTGGTCGGCTGGCGCCGGGCTTCCTGGCAGATCTGGTGCTGCTGGATCGCGACCCGCTGGTCTGCGACCCCGAAGAACTGTCAGAGACGCAGGTGTTGGGGACCATGGTGGGCGGAGTCTGGCGTTACGGCGCGCCCTGAGTGTCAAGGTCAAGTGTCGCCAGCGTACGCTCCGCCTCCAGCGCATCTCCGCCTGCCTGCTGCAATACCAGCGCCGCGCGGAGTTCGATGATCTGATCGCGCAGAATGGCGGCCTTCTCAAATTCCAGCATCTGCGCCGCGCCCTTCATCTCACGTTCCAGTTCCTTGATCAGGCGCTGTTTCTCCTCAGGTGGCAGGGCATCGGGCGAAAGATCACCATCCAGGCCAACTTCTGACCTGCGATCTTCTTCAACCATGGTGCGCACCCGGTCGGTCAGGTCCCGAACTTCCTTGACTATGGTCGCCGGTTCGATGCCATGGGCCAGGTTGTGTGCGTGTTGCAATTCACGTCGTCGCCGCGTTTCCTCGATGGCGCGGGCCATGGAGGGCGTTTCATAACCGGCATACAGGATCACCTTGCCATCCACGTGACGGGCGGCACGGCCAATGTTCTGGACGAGTGCGCTTTCGGAACGCAGGAAGCCTTCCTTGTCCGCGTCGAGGATGGCCACCAGGGAAACCTCGGGCAAGTCCAGCCCTTCACGCAGCAGGTTAATGCCAACGATTGCATCGTAGACTCCCTGGCGCAAGTCTCGCAGGATCTCGACACGGTCGAAGGTATCCACTTCGGCATGCAAATACTGGGCGCGTATGCCGGCCTCGACAAGATAGTCGGCCAGGTCCTCGGCCATACGCTGGGTCAGGGTGGTGATCAGGGCACGTTGACCCACACTGATGCGCTGCGCCACCTCTTGCAACAGGTCCTCGATTTGGCCTTCCTGGGGCCGGATTTCCACGATCGGGTCCAGAATGCCGGTTGGCCGGATGACCTGCTGCACAATCGCCGCGCTCTCTTCCTGCTCGTAGGGTCCGGGCGTCGCAGTCGTGTAAATTGTCTGACCTGTGCGTTCACGAAATTCGTCGAATTTCAGCGGGCGATTGTCCAGGGCGCTGGGCAGGCGGAAACCAAAGTCGACCAGCACCGTCTTGCGGCTGCGATCGCCATTGTACATGGCGCGGATCTGCGGAATCGTCATGTGGCTTTCGTCGATGACCAGCAGGAAGTCATCGGGGAAGTAATCGATCAGGGTGTAGGGAGAACTGCCCGGAGCACGCTGTTCCAGATGGCGTGAGTAGTTCTCCACGCCACTGGTAAAGCCAACTTCCCGCAACATCTCAATGTCATAATTGACGCGTTGCTCAAGCCTTTGGGCTTCCACCAGCTTGTCTTGCGAACGTAGAAACTCCAGATGTTCCTTCAATTCAATTTCGATGTCCTGCACTGCCAGGCGCAGTTTCTCCACGTCCGTGACGTATTCCCGTGCCGGGTAGACCAGCAGGCTGTTATGCGTGGTGAGCAATTCGCCGGTGAGGGGGTCAAATTCCACGATCCGCTCGACCTCGTCACCAAACAGGGTGATGCGGAAGGCAGTCTCGGCATAGGCGGGGAAGATCTCCAGGGTGTCGCCCCTGGCGCGAAAGGCGCCCCGGCGCAAGTCATAGTCGTTGCGCGTGTACTGAATGGTGACCAGTTTGCGCAGGAGGGCATCGCGGCGGATGACGTCACCGCCCCTGAGTTCGACAGTAAGTTTCTGCCATGCCTGCGGGTCACCGAAGCCGTAGATACAGGATACGGATGCGACAACGATCACGTCCCGCCGGTAATTCAACGCGGCGCAGGCGGCCAGGCGCAGGCGCTCAATGTGATCGTTGATCTTGGTTGATTTCTCAATGTAAAGGTCGTGACGGGGTACATAGGCTTCCGGCTGGTAATAGTCATAGTAGCTGACGAAATACTCGACGGCGTTGCGCGGGAAGAGCTCCTTGAATTCTGCATATAGCTGGGCGGCAAGGGTCTTGTTGTGGGCCATCACGAGGGCCGGACGCTGGGTGCGTTCAATGACGTTGGCAATCGTGAAGGTCTTGCCGGTGCCGGTTGCGCCCAGCAAGGTCTGATGTCCATATCCTGCGCCCAGCCCCTGCGTCAGTTGCTCCACGGCCTGTGGCTGGTCGCCGGTGGGTTGAAAGTCCGACTCAATGGTAAATGGCGGCATGTGGACTCCTGTACATCTGTTCGCATTCTATTATAGCAAAAGTGCTGCCGGCGGACACAGCCCTGCCAAACAGGGACTTGACATTTCTGACCCCGGCTGGCATGCTTGCATCACGCTGCGGGGTAGAGCAGAGGTAGCTCGTCGGGCTCATAACCCGGAGGTCGCAGGTTCGAATCCTGCCCCCGCTACTGCTCAAAATGGTGATATAGCTCAGCCGGTTAGAGCGCGGGACTCATAATCTCGAGGTCGGTAGTTCGAGTCTACCTATCACCACAACACCTCGATCGCGCAGACGGTTCAGGCCTTCAGGTCCAGGTTGCAGTTTCGCGGGACGCTTGTCGTCGCTGGTGGCCTTGTCCGTCGTGAGGCGTGACTAAAGGGACCTGGTTGCAAGCCTCTTGCCAATGGCCCTGACTGCCACGGACCAACAATCTCCTGAAGCAATGAGGTGTCGGGCAAGGACCAGTGCTCGCGGATTCCAGCGAATTCCGTCAGCGGGTCGGGCCTGGCGGGCCCTTCCGCCAGGATTGCCGCGTATCGCCGCGCGCATTATGATTGAATCACCGGCAAGCGGAGACAGGGATGCAGGAAGACAGCGATCGGCCAATGTCGCAGTACGAAGTCCTGCGGCGCCGTCAAAGCGCGGTGATTTCTTCCCTGCTGGAGTTCCTGCCCAGACTGGACGATCTTCCCGCAGAGGTCATCGACCAGTTGCGCGACGCCCTGCTGCACGCGGACCATCCTTATCTGGCAGTACTGCTGGGCCCCTTTGGCGCAGGGAAATCCAGCATCATCAATGCCTTGACGGGCCGCCTGGACCTTATGCCAGTGGGCGTCACGCCAACGACTGACCACATCAGTATCCTGCGCTACGGCGAACAGGAAGAAACACTGGAAACTGATGCCGGTGTCACATCCGTCTTTTTTCCTTCCCCGCTGTTGCAAAAGGTGAGCTTCGTCGACACGCCGGGCCTGGAGTCGGTGTTTCGGGGTCATGAGGAAATCACGCGCAGGTTTCTGCATCGCGCCGACATTGTCTTTCTGGTGATGCTGGCCACGCAGGCATTGACGGCGAAAAATCTGGAGTACCTGCAGCAACTGAAACGCTATGGCACGCGTGTCAAGGTGATTGTCAACCAGATCGACCTGCTCAGTGAGGAGGAACTGCGTACGGTCCTGAATTTTGTGCGCGAGGAATGCCGGGTCGAAATGGAAAGCGAACCAGAAATCTGGCCGCTGTCTGCCAGGATGGGCCAGGATGCCTGGCGCGCCGGTGCGCTGGACGACCAGGCCTGGCGCGCCAGTGGCATGCAACGCATCGTGAGTTACGTGGATGTTCAGTTGGGGGACGAAGACCGTCTGCGTCAAAAATTGCGCACGTCGCTGCAAATCACGGGCAACGTCCTGCGCCAGGCAGAAGACGTGTTGCGAAGCAACCAGGCAGCCACCATGAATTGCGAGAACATTGCAGCCAACATTGAGGAACAATTGCTGGCGCAGCGCAGGGACCAGGAGGCGGCACTCGAGCGTATCGTCGCCGACGTTGATGATTTTATGGGGGATGCCGGCGCCAGAGTCCACGAGGCCCTGCGAGAATTGTATGCAGCAGGTCGCGCGCCGGATCTCCTGCGTCGCGGTTTCCTGGAATTGATCGGGTTGGGCGGACTGACGCGGCGCGGCGGTCAAAGTTATGTCGAGCGGCAATTTGCCGGGGAGCATTTGCTGTCGCCATTGAGTGAACTGAAAGCCATCAGCGGCCGTGCCGGGCCACATATGGAAGGTCAGGACATCCAGGACATGGATGATCTGGTGACCTACGCCCGCCGCGAACTGGAATCTTTGCCGCCAGGCATTCAGCAAAAGATGATCGGTGATCTGTCTCTGCCGCAAGAGTACGATCGTCGGACACTGGATGTCCTGCCTGCGAGGCTTGACAGTCTGCTGCAGGAGGCAGACTGGCCGGATGTTGAGGTGCTGGACCGCCATTTGCGCAACACCGGGCTCTACCTTGTGGTCTTTGAAATCCTGCTGCTGGTGATGGCCTTTTTCCTCAGTCAGGTGTTTAAGGCCGAGTCGGAATTTTTGTTTCTGCTGCTGCTTGTGCCGCTCATCGCCCTTGGCGGACTACTTTTGCTGCCACTTCGTGGCCAGGCCATCGCAGCGGCGCAGGACGCGCGCCTGCTGGCGCTGCGTGAGCAATACACGGACCTGCTGCGGGAGGTGACCCGTCAGCAACTGGAGCGGGGCATGCAGTTGCGTCGGGACGCCGTGGCGCCCCTTATGCGCCTGGTCAGCGCCCAGGCCCAATTGCACCATGCGCAACGCACAAGGCTGCAGGATGCCAGGCGCGAACTGGATGCGATTGAGGCGGACCTGCCCTCGCTGGGTACGGAGGGTTTGCTGAACAAGGCGCGCCAGTTTGTCGGGAGCGAAGATGGCGGCTCCTGAAGCCGGGATGACCGGCGCGCTGGACGTCCTGCGTCTTGAAGGCATTGCGCTGCTGCAGGGAATCGGCGATACCCTGGTTGACTTTGGCGCAGATGCGCAGGAGGACCGCCAACGACTGCAGGATGTGGCGCGCGACCTGCGCGACTCCTTCTTTCTCGTGACGGTGGTCGGAGAGTTCAACGCGGGCAAGTCCACATTCGTCAATGCCTTGCTGGGCGAAGCGTTGCTTCCCGTTGGCATCACACCCACGACAGCCGCGATTGAAATCGTGTTGTACGGGGACCAGCCCCGTCGCTCACCGATCATTCGTGACGACGGACTGCGTGAATGGGCACATCCCGGAACGGGCGCGCCGGGCGTCGCCCTGGTGGACACGCCGGGCACCGGCTCTGTGTTCCGCGCCCACGAGCGCCTGGCCCTGGAATTCCTGCACCGCAGCGACCTGGTGCTCTTTGTTATTTCGGCGCGGCGGGCGCTGGCCCAAGCCGGCCGGGACTATCTTGAACTGGCGCAAAAGTATGGCAAGAAGATCGTCATTGTCATCAACCAGATTGACCAGCTGGAGCCTGCCGAACAGGCGGAAGTCCGCCATTTTGTCGAACGCCAGGCGCGGGAGCTGCTCGAACTGGAGCCCCTGATCTTTACGGTGTCGGCACGCCAAAGCCTGGCAAACGCCACCGGCGAAAGGGGGCGGGAAGACGGGATGGCGGCGCTGCGCGCGCATCTCATGAGTCTGATCCGGCAGGCGCCGCCTGCACAGCAGAAACTGCTGGCGCAACTGGATTTGGCGGAGCGAATCACGCAGGTCTGGCTGGACCGGACGCAGCACGAGATGACGGGGATGCAATCGGACCGATTGCGGGTTGGCGAAGTACAGGCCGAACTGGAACAGCAATCCAAAGGGCTGGATGCACACTTGAAGGAAACGCTGGGGAAAAGTGACCAGGTATTTGCCGGCCTGCGCCTGCGCGGCCATCGATTTCTTGGTCAAAGCCTCTCGCTGCGCCGGTTGGGGCGGGTCCGGAGTCAGACAACCCTGCAGGCAGACTTTCAGGAAGAGGTCGTCGGGCGGTCGCTGCAGGATCTGGACCAGCTCGGTTCCGCCTACGTCACTGTCCTGCTGGACCAAAGTCGCTTGTACTGGCGCGGCGTCATTGAACGCTTGCAACAACTGGCAGACCTGCTGGAACAGGAACCTGCCGGGCTGGATGCCAGCGTCTACGCCAGTCAGCGTGAAGGCCTGCAGGAGGCCCTGCGTCTCGCCAGGTCCGGGCTGGAGGCGGGCGTCAACGACGCTGCACTGGATGAATTGCGAAGTTCAAGTCTGTCACGGATCAATAATCTGGCGGCCGCTTCCGGTGCTGCCCTTGGTGGAGTCCTGGTCACCTTGCTGGGCGTTGGCGCTCCTGGCCCTGTCCTGGGCGCGGGTGCGGCAGCGTTGGCGTTGCCGGCGGTGATTGTCGGTGCGCCACTGGCATTGATCGGCTCTGCCATGGCCCTTCGCCGCTACCGCAGACTGAGCCGGCAAACCCTTGAGGAATTCGACGCCCGCATCCTCCAGATGCAGGGTGGTCTGCGGGATGCCTTGCAAGAGGTCACAAATCAGGAACGAATCCGGCTGACACAATACGGGCAGCAGGTCCTTGTTCCGGTTTACAGCCGGCTGGACACCCTGTCCATGCGAGACCAGGACCGCCTTGACGTATTGCAGGGGCACCTGGATGCCATCGCCCGCCTACGCCAGACTCTGCAACAGAACTGAAAATTTTCAGATGCCGTGGATGCGGCAAATGCGCTCAATCACAACCTGCGAATCGCTTCGGGTTCGCAGGTCGCTGTTGTCAAAGGGATCGCT
This sequence comes from Aggregatilineales bacterium, assembly GCA_963667305.2. GTDB lineage: Bacteria > Chloroflexota > Anaerolineae > Aggregatilineales > Phototrophicaceae > JAGWBD01. Next base: position 109,027 of record CAXXWG010000041.1, read on the forward strand.
GAAAGCGCTTTCGCCCAGCAGTCGATGCGCCAGATTCCCCATACCATGGGCCAACACCTCAAGCTGGTAGCCGCCTTCCAGCGCGAAGACAATTCTGCCGTCACACAATTCCTGCGCCAGGTCCAGCAGTTCTTTAGCCATCCAGTCATAGCCGGCCAGTGTCAATCGCATATTGGCCAGGGGGTCCGCATGATGCGCATCGAAACCAAGCGACACCAGGATCAGTTGCGGTTGCCAGCGTCGCGCCAGAGGTGTGAGCAGCGACGCAAACAGCGCCCGATAGGTGGCGTCACCATGGCCGGCGCGCAGCGGTATGTTGACCGTGTAACCCTCGCCCGGTCCTGCGCCGGTTTCCTCTGCGGCGCCGGTGCCGGGATACAGGGGCGACTGGTGAATGGAGAGAAAGCGAACGCGTTCATCACGAAACAGAATGTCCTGACTGCCGTTCCCGTGATGCACATCCAGGTCCACCACCATGACACGTTCGAGTCCATGCACGGCGCAGGCATGCAGGGCCGCCATGGCCACGTTGCCGAAGAGACAGAATCCCATTGCGGCTGTCGGGCAGGCATGGTGGCCCGGCGGCCGGGCGACGACCAGCGCATTGTGCGCGTCGCCGGCGAGTACAACGTCCACGGCCTGCAGGCAGGCGCCGGCGGCCAGGCGCGCGACTTCCAGCGACCCTGGCGCCAGCCAGGTGTCCTGGTCCAGCATCACGATTTGCTGAGCATGGTCCCGCGAGACCCGTTGCAGAAACTCCAGATAGCCGGGACTGTGGGCGCGCAGGATGGCCTCGTCATCGGCGGGAGAGGCCGTCAACTCCATCATGCGGCCGGAAACGCCTGCCTGTTCCAGGCTGTGCCAGACAGCGCGCATGCGGTCCGGCGATTCCGGATGCCCTGGCAACTCGTGTTGCACAAAGCGGGGATGTGTAATGAGCGCAGTGGTCATTTGGCTTTCGCCGGCCTGGGTCGATAGAGGCGATAGTCAAAGCCGTTCATGGTGATGACCTGAGCGGGTCCATAATTCTCGTCAATGGCTTGCAGCACCGTGCCAGGAAAGAAACCTGCGCGTAATATGATCAGCCCGAAGGCCTGCTCCCGCAGCATTTCCAACAGCACATCGCCCCTGTACAGGCCGTTGTTCGCCAGGTTGAGCAACTGGGTGGGATTGGTGACCACGTCCTTGCCCGCCAGAAGCGCAAATGAGGCGTCTTCGCTCAACACGGGCCCCTCCACAGCGCGCACGATTGCTACCAGCTCCTCGCCGGCGCGGAGGTCTTCGCTGCTTGTCAGGTGGCCGATATCGGCATAGCCGGGGGGGAAGTCACCTGCCGGGCTGCGCGCCGAATCGTACAGGCCATTTGGGGCATTGGGCTTGATTTCCATCAAGGCGGCAAGGGAATCGAAAGGAGCCGTATTAGTCGGCAGGTGAAGTACGGCCCTGCCGTAACCAAGGAAGAGCAGGGGGATGAGCAGAAAACCCGGGGCTGCTCGAAGAATTTGTCCTTCGGGCAGCCTGGCCAGAAACCGACTGCATCCAACACCTGCGAGAATGCAGGTGGCGGCAATCGCCGTGCTGAAATAGCTGTCACCGGCGCCCCACTTGCCCGAGAGCAGGCCAAAGACCAATGCAGCGACCAGCCAAACGCTGTAGATCGAGAGCCGGTCCACATAAAGTTCGTACAGGAGATACAGAAACGCCGGGACGACCAGAAATCCGTGCAGACCGAACCATTGTTGCAACAACCCCAGGGCCTGTTGCGGATCGTAGCGGTTGACGTTGGCGCTAATCGTCTGCAGCCACCACTGGCCCTCTGTCGCGAAGGTCAACAGGAGAAAGATGCCGCCGCCAATCAGCGCCAGGCCCGCAGAAAATTGCAGGCCGCGCAGCGGCCGTCGGATGAACAGAAAAGCCATGGCGGCCAGGGCAGTGGCCAGGGCCAGTTGTTTGGTGTAACCGGCCGCCAGAATCAGCGCCAGTCCTGCCCAAAAAATCCTGCGACGCTGTCGGGAGTACCGTACGCTTTCCATGTTGGCCAGCACCACAATCGCCAAGGTTTCAAACATGACCATGCTCATGTGCTGGCGGTTGAGCGGGCCGATGTGATAGATGGTGTTCGAGGCGATGAATGCCAGGCCCGAAAGGGGCGCAAGTAGTCCTGGGCCGCCATCCCTGCGGACAGCAAAAACGATGGCGCCCGCAGCGACCAGGGTCGCCAGCGTTCCAAGCAGGCGTCCATAAGCGTAGGAAGGGCCGTAGAGCCAGGCGAAGGGCACAGCCAGCAAATGAAAGAGTGGGGGGTAATTGCTGGAGTAAAAGGGGTAGGTCTCGACGTCCTGCCATGGCCAGCGCCCCTGACTGAACAGCAATGTGTCGACGAGTTCGAATCCCTCTCCCTGGTCATAGTCGAAGGGGAATTGAATCAGGTTTGCGGCGTAGGTCAGGAAGACCAGCAGGTAAGCAAACAGCAAGAGCAGGGCGGCCCACATGAGGGCCTTGTGCATGCGAAACAGGAATGGAAAGAAAACAGGGCGTTCCGCAGGCATGTCAGGCCGGACGGTCCCCGAGCGGCAGGAGAGACAGGCCGACCAGCAGAATAAGCAACGTGCCGCCCAACGCCAGTGACTGCGCCGGGCCCAGGCCGCCTTCCCTGCCGGCATCCAGAATGTCGATGGCAAGCACAGCGACAGACCCCGCGCAGCCGGCCAGCGCCAGCAGCAGTCCCAGTTGACGTTTGCTCAGGGGTCGCTCCCACATGGTTGGCAGTATAGCACGCAGGAGTCCATGGCCCTGGAACAGGATGGGCCGTGTATTTTCCCCAACGGCCATGCTATCCTGCCCCCTGCGAATCCAACGCCGGGAGAGGCAGAAACCCATGCTCAAGACGATCAACTGCGGCGAGCTGCGGCCGGAGCATGACGGTCAGGAGGTCAGCCTGGCGGGCTGGGTGAATCGTTGGCGCGACCAGGGTGGCGTGATTTTCATCGACCTGCGCGACCGCTCCGGCATTTGTCAGGTCGTGGCGGAGATGGAAAACGCGCCGGAAGCGCACGCACTGGCCAGCCAGGCGCGCAGCGAATACGTGTTGCAGGCCTGCGGTCGTGTGCGTATTCGCCCGGAAGGCACCGCCAATGCCGAACTGGTCACCGGCGACGTGGAAGTCCTCGCCAGTAGCATCAAATTGTTAAACTCCTCGAAGACGCCGCCCTTTTACATCAATCGCGAGGACAGCATTGACGAAAACGTTCGCATGAAGCATCGCTACCTTGATTTGCGTCGGCCCGCCATGCAGGCCAACCTGATGCTGCGGCATCGCGCGGTGAAGTTCATTCGGGACTGGCTGGATGAGCGGGGCTTCGTTGAGATCGAGACTCCCATTCTGTTCAAAACCACGCCCGAGGGTGCGCGCGATTTTCTGGTGCCCAGTCGGATGCAGCCGGGACGCTTCTACGCCCTGCCGCAAAGTCCGCAGCAACTGAAGCAGATGCTAATGGTGGCCGGGTACGAGCGTTACTTCCAGATTGCCCGTTGCTTTCGCGATGAAGATTTGCGCGGCCAACGCCAGCCCGAGTTCACCCAGCTGGACCTGGAAATGAGTTTCGTGGAGCGGGAAGACGTCATGGCGCTAAACGAAAAGCTCATGACAGAACTGGCGCAAAGGGTTGCGCCACAGCGCCGACTGTTGCAGACACCTTTTCCGCGGCTCGATTACCAGGACGCCATGGAACGATTCGGCAGCGACAAGCCCGACCTTCGCTACGACCTGTGTGCCGTGGACGTCAGCGACATTGCGGGCGGCTGCGCCTTCCAGGTGTTCGTTGACAATGTCGCCGCCGGTAAACCGGTCAAGGTCATGCGCGTGCCGGGCATGGCGGCTGACATGAGCGGGACACGCCTGCGCGCCGTTGCCCGCGGCCTGGAAGACCTCGCGCGCTCCGTTGGTGGCAAGGGCCTGGCCTACATGGCGCTGGACAGCGATCCGCAGGGCGAAGTAAAAGGGCCCATCGGCAAGTTTTTCACAATTGAACAGCAGGTCGCGTTATTCGATTGCGTTGGCGCGCAGCCGGGGGACCTCTTGCTCTTCATGTCAGACAGGCGAGAGATCGTCCGGGACATCACGGACGTCTTGCGTCGGCATCTTGCGGCCGAACTCAATCTGGCAGATCCTGACGTGCTGGCCTTCTGCTGGGTCGTCGACTTTCCGCAATTTCTGTGGGACGAAGAAGGGCAGCGCTGGGACCCGTCCCAGCACCTCTTCACAATGCCCATGCCCGAGGATGTCCATTTGCTGGACAGCGATCCCGGCTCGGCGCGCGGGTCGCAATATGACCTGATTTGCAACGGTTTTGAGGTGGCTGGCGGCAGCATCCGCATTCACGACCGTGGCCTGCAGGAGAAGATCTTTCCGCTTATCGGCCAGGACATGGAAGAGGCGCGCGAGCAGTTTGGCCATGTCCTGGATGCCTTCGAATTCGGCGTCCCTCCCCATGGCGGCATCGCCTGGGGCATCGACCGGGTAGTGGCCCTGCTTGCCGGCGAGCCAAACATTCGCGAAGTCATTGCATTTCCCAAGTCGCAGACCGGGATGGACGTTATGTCACAGACGCCATCGACGGTAGCCGCAGACCAATTGGCAGAATTGCATATTCGTCTGGATTTGCCGGAAGACAGCGACGGTGCGGACTAGTCCTCCTGGCTGCCCAGCACGCGGGAGTGGAACAGGCCGCCCACGATGCCGCCGCCGAAGATGCCTACAAGGTAGGCCGGGACGTAGCTCAGGTCGCCTGCGACCAGGGCCGGGCCCAGCGTCCGCGCCGGATTCAGCGACGCGCCTGTCAGTGCGCCTCCGGCCAGGATGCATACACTCAGGGTCAGGCCGATGGCAAGCCCGGCCATGTTGCCGGCCTTGCCGTACACGGCCGCCTGGTAGACGGCGCTGACCAGCAGGAAGGTCAGGATACCCTCAAGCAGCAAGGCCTGGCCGATATGACCCGTCGTGAGGACACCAGTCGTCTGGCCGAAATTGAAGGCGTGTTCCCCCAGGAAGCCGGCCATGAATTCCACGTCGTTGTACGGAATGATGATTGAGAGCACCCACGCAGCCAGAATGGCGCCGACAAATTGCATGACCATGAAACGCAGCGTCTGACCACCATCCTGTTTGCCACCCACGAACAGACCCAGGGTGACGGCGGGGTTGAATTGTCCGCCCGAAATGTGGCCGTAGGTATAGATCAGGGCCGCCAGAACCAGACCATGGGCAAGCGCGGGAACCAACACGCCAAAGAGGGGCGCAACCACGACTGCCCCGGAACCGATGAAAACAAGAACAAAAGTGCCAACCAGTTCGGCAAGGTTGGCGCGCATCGGATTGTCAGTCATCGTTCTCCCCCGGACTTACGTTACCTGCCGAATTATGGCAGGCGCGAATGGCGTGTCAAGCAATCGCCTGATTGCGACGAGTCGGCAGGCATGGTATACAGAAGGCGGGCCTGCCCTGTGCGTGATGGCGCCATGACGTTTTGGGCCAACACCAGATCGAACGGGCGCAGGATGGAAACGGAGAGTTCCTGACCTGGTCGGGAGCGAAGCGTGGCCGATGGCGCCCGCCCTGCGAATGCAGGTTCAAGGCAGTGCGCACACACGGCCGGGTGGGCCCGTTCAGACCATTCGCCGATGAAGCGTCGGGCTACACGCCATAACTGTTGCCAAACACGCTGGTCAGCAACTCGCCCAGACGGTTGCGATTTGGGATCAGGACCTGCGCGCCTTCGGGCGTGGTGTAGTCAATTGTGTAACGGTCATCTATGACACCGGTGCGGATCCTGTCGCCCGTCAGGTCCTTGAGATAGAGTGCCAGTTGCAGCGCCTGTTCCAGCGACAGGTTGGTGTAGAAACCGTCCTGCAGCGCGGCCCACAACCCGGGTGACTGAATGATCAATTCCGGCAGGTGGGCCGGATCAAGCAGTTTGTCTCGTATGGCATACATGACTGCCTGTTGCCGCTCGGCGCGCTGAAAGTCATTGTCGCCATGGCGCGTGCGCGCGTACTTCAGCGCTGTTTCGCCGTCCAGCAATTGCATACCGGCCGGGATATAAAAGGGGCTGTAGCCAAAATTCATGTCTGGATAAAAGGGGTCCCGGATACTTTCCGGGACATCAATATTGATGCCGCCGATTGCGTTTACCAGACGCACGAAACTGTTAAAATCGACTGCGAGATAGTCGTGGACCCGCATGCCAAGGTTGTATTCCACCGTTTGCATGGCCAGCAGGGGGCCGGAGCCAGGTTGTCTCAATTCGCCAATCAGCAGGGGAGTGTTGACTCGCTGCAAATGTTGAATGCCCGGCACTTCGACATACAGGTCACGCGGGATACTCAGAATGCCAAGGCTGTCGGTTCCAGGGTCGATACTGGCCAGCATCATCGTGTCCGTCCGGTGGGCCAGTCCTGTCTGGCCGGGCCGGCGGTCAAGACCCATGACGAGCACGGAAAAACGCGAAGTACCGTTCCAGGGGACACGTTCGAAGCTGCGGCCGTCGCTAAGGATCACCTGCTCGGCAAGGCCGTCGGTGGAACCGGCGAACCCGCTATTGTCTTCGGTATCAACAGCCTGGACGGCTGCCGCCGTGGGCAACACTTCCTGTGGCGCTCGCGTGACACGGATCAGCAGGGAGACCACCATGCTGATGACGACTACTGTCCCCAGCAAGGCAGCCGAAACCACCACCCAGGCCCACTCAAAGCTTCGCCGGGAACGGACGCGTCGACGACGAGCCCGTTCCCGGGCACTGGAACCGCGACCCTGGCGTGGCGCCCGCAGGGCCCCGGCATTTCGCAAGGAGCCGTGCTCACTCATATTCCTGGCAAGTTGACTTCTTTTCCCGAAAAGGAAGTATAGAACTCCCGTCGATATGCGTCAATGTCGTCTGATTCAAGGCAGGGCGATGACAGGTGCCCGCAACATGGCTGTTGACGAGGCCCTGTTGATCGAGATGCACGAGCGCCCTGTGTTGCGCTTCTACAGCTGGCAGCCATTCTGCCTTTCACTGGGATACGGACAACGCAGTTCCCTGGTCGATCAAAATCGTTTGGGCGAGCGGGGTTATACCCTGGTTCGCCGGCCCAGCGGTGGCGGCGCCATCCTGCATGCGCAGGAAATCACCTGGTGCCTGGTTTTGCCTGCCACCGACCCTCTGGCAGCCGGGTCGATTGGCGACGGTTACCGACGCATTGCCCTCGTCATAAAGGAAGCCTTGCGGTCGCTGGGGATTGCGGCGACTCTGCAGGAGAGTGAGGCGTCCCGACCTGCCCTGCCGGCCTGCTTCGAGACTCCGGCAGCGCATGAATTGTTGGTTGACGGCCGCAAATTGCTTGGCTGCGCGCGGGTGCAAAGGCGACACGCCACCCTGCAGCACGCTTCCCTGCCCCTGAAAGGGGACGTCGCTGCCATCTCCGACCTGCTGGTATACAGGGATGCCCTGGCACGCGAAGAGGCAGCCGGGCGTCTTCGAAAGCGGGCAATCACGCTGGCTGACGCCTCGCCAGGACCACCTGTTGGCGCAGGCCAGGTGGCCACGGCGATCATCGATGCCTTTCGCGCCAGCTACTGCCTGGATTTCGTGGATTCGGAATTGACGTCAGCCGAAGAGGAAAGGGCAAGGGCCCTGGAAACAGCCCGCTATGGCAACCCGGACCGGGTTCGCCGGCGCTGACGCAAAGGGTTCCGGCAATCATTAGAGCCAAATTGGTTGACAATGCCCCGGAAGACCGTTGCCGGTCCGATTTGGGCGATTCACGTGGGTCAACCGCCGGCCAGCAGTGACTGCAATCCGTCTTCGTCAAGCAAGGGGATGCCCAGTTGCTCAGCCTTGCGGGCCTTGCTGCCTGGAGAGGCGCCGGCGACCACGTAGTCCGTTCTGCGGCTTACGCTGCCGGTCACCTTGCCGCCCAGCGCTTCAATTTTCTCCCTGGCCTCGTTGCGCGAAAGGGTTGGTAAAGCGCCGGTAAGCACAAAAGTCAACCCGTCCAGCACGTTGGCCGCGGGCTCGACTGGCGCTGCGGCCCGCAGGCTTACACCTGCTGCCGCCATTTTGGCCAGCAACTCCTGATTGTGTTCTTCCGCAAACCAGTTGACGATATTCTGCGTCAATACGGGTCCCAGCCCCTCAATTCGCAGTAGAGGCGCGGCGGCGCAGGAAAGTTGTGCCATTGCATTTGCCAGTTCTGACAGGTCCGCGCCGTCCGCCGGTAGCAATGGTTTCAGCATTCGCTGCAAGCGCGTCTCAACCGCCTCCCGGGGCACGTCGACGAAACGCGGCGCAAGTTCGACCAGCGGGTTTTCGAGCCGTCGTGCGACTCGTTCACCGGCGGGTTCACACGGGTCATCGTCGAGGGGCAATGCTTGCAATGCTGCAGCGAAGCGACGCCTGGTTGCCTCTACCCTGGTCGCCAGTTGAACGAGCGGAAGCAATGCATTTTCTTCGCTGGACTGGCTGCCATCCAGCCTGGGCAATTCCGCGGCCAGCAAAGCTGCCACGGATTCACCGATGCCATCAACCCCCTGGGAGGCCAGGATGCGCTCCAGCGGCCGGGACATTGCGTCCCGGATGGCAGCCAGCAGATTGTCCACTTTCGTCTCGGCGAATCCCTCCAGTTCCAGCAACTCGTCCCTCTTTTGCGCCAGGGCGAAGACGTCTGCGACGTCATGAACCAGTTCCTTTTCAATCAGGGTGCGAATGGTCTCCGGCCCCATGCCCTCAATGTCCATTGCTCCGCGTGAAACGAAGAATTCGACCTGGCGAAAGACTCGTTCAGGACAATGGGGATTGACACAAAACCAGTCCACAGCCCCTTCGGGCCTTGTCACTGGCTGGTCACACCAGGGACATTGCCCTGGTGGCGCAATTTTCTGTTCGCTGCCGTCACGGGCGGCGACCAGAGGGCCCACGACATAGGGAATCACGTCGCCGGACCGCTTGACGATGACGGTATCGCCACGCCGAATGTCCAGCCTGGCGACCTGATCATAATTGTGAAGACTGGCGCTGGAGACCGTCACGCCACCGACGAAAACCGGCTCGAGCACCGCGGCTGGTGTGATCTTGCCACTGCGCCCGACATTGACCGAGACATCCAGTAAACGTGTCGATGCCTCTTCGGCGGGAAACTTCCAGGCGATGGCGCCGCGCGGGTCCTTGCCGACGACTCCCAGTTGACGCGAGAGTTGCAGGTCATCGACCTTTGCCACCAGGCCGTCGATTTGAAAAGGCAGGTCGTTGCGCCTCGTCTCCCATGCGGGTAGCGTGGCAACCAGGGCGTCCAGACTGGCGCATTGCTGCACTTCCGGTGGCACAGGGAAACCCAGCGCTTCCAGGGCCTGCAACTGACCATACTGACTGTTCAGGACCATGTCTTCGGCGGTCAAGACATCGTACACAAAGGCGCTGAGCGGACGCGCTGCAGTGTTGCGCGAATCCTTCTGCTTGAGCGTGCCGGACGCCGTGTTCCGCGCGTTGACGTAAGGTGGTAATTCCTGCGCTTGCTGCTGCCGGTTTAGTGCCTCAAAGTCCTCCTTGCGGAAAAAGATTTCGCCCCGCACGACCAGCAGGGACGGCGGGGCCGGTCCATCCGCTGAAACGGGTATGCGCAAGGGAATGCTGCGAATGGTGCGCACGTTGGGCGTGACGTCGTCGCCGGTCTCGCCGTCGCCACGGGTGGCGGCGCGGGTCAGCAGTCCGTTCTCATAGGTCAGGACGATGCTCAGGCCATCCAGTTTGGGTTCCAGCGTATAGGCCAAAGTCGTATCCGCCGGCAAGAGGCGCAGGTTACGTTGTTCCCAGGCGCGCAGGTCTTCCGTTTCAAAGGCATTGGCCAGGCTGAGCACCGGCGCAAGATGCGTGACCTTGCCGAAGTCCTCACTCAGGTCACTGCCGGCGCGCTGCGTAGGAGAATCCGGCGTGACCAGGTCCGGGTGCGCGGCTTCAAGGTCGCACAGTTCCTGCAACAGGCGGTCATATTCGTCGTCACTCACCGTCGGTTGGTGGCGCACGTATATTGATAGTTGTGTCGCTGCAATTCCTCACGTAGCGCTGCAGCGCGCGCCTCTTTGCCCATCAGCCCTTTTGTTCCAGCCATGCCAGAAGTCGCCCCCGTGGCCAGGTGTTTATCACATTTTCCGCCTCGACCCAGCCACGGCGCGCCGTGAGGATGCCATAGGAAAGCAGGTCCATCTGGTCGGCGTCGTGGGCGTCGCTGTTGATGGAAAGCGGGATGTCCAGTTCGACGGCGCGACGGGCGTAGTGCGCTTCCAGATCGAGACGTCGTGGGTTGGCGTTGATTTCCAGGGCGGTGCCGGTACGGGCGGCGGCCTCAAAAACGGCATCCATGTCCAGGTCGGCCGGCGCGCGCCGTTCGATCAGTTGTCCGTGGGGATGGCCGATGAGGTCAACGTGCGGGTTCTCTATGGCGTTGAGCAGTCGCCGGGTAATGACACTGCGTTCCTGACGCAGACTGTAATGCAGGGAAGCGACGACGAAATCCAGTTGCGCCAGAATCTCGTCGGGGTAGTCCATGGTGCCGTCGGCGCGGATGTCCATTTCCACGCCATGCAGCACTTGCACATCCGGAAATTCTTGATCTACAGCCCGAACTTCGACCTGCTGTCGCAAGAGGCGCCCGGCATCCAGGCCGTTGGCGATGGCGGAGTAATGCGAATGGTCGGTAATGACCACAGTTTGGCGACCGCGGGCACGGGCGGCGCCGACCATCTCGCGGATGTCCCTGTGGCCGTCACTCCACCTGGTGTGCATGTGCAGATCGGCCTTCAGGTCCTCCAGACAAATGAGTTCGGGCAAGGCCCCGTCATCGGCTGCTTCGAATTCCCCCGCATCCTCGCGCAATTCAGGCGCTATGTATGGCAACCCCAGTCTTTCATACAGTTCTTCTTCGCTGGCGCAAAGTACATGCTGCGATTCGTCTTCCAGCGCGGAGCCATCGGCAGCAAGCGGGCGCAGGGCGTGCTCGTTGAGGCTGTATCCCAGGCGCAGGGCCCGTTCCCGCAAGCGGACGTTGTGTGCCTGGCTGCCGGTGAAATAGGAGAGCGCAGTCCCCATACGGTCGGGAGCAAGGACCCGCAGGTCGACCTGGAGGCCGTTATGCAACTCCACCGAGGATTTGGTCGGTCCGTGACCCAGTACGCGCGCCACCTGAGGCATGGCCACAAAGGAGTCCATGAGTGGCGCTGCCTCGCTGCTGCCAACCAGCAGGTCAACGTCGCCGATGGTGGGCCGGCCGCGGCGGATGCTGCCGGCGACAAAACCCTTGTCGGCCTGGGGCAGGGCCAGCAGGGAATTCAGAAGTTCCTGCGCTGCCGGCAGGGCCACGCCCAGTGGCGTTCGTCCTGTTTTGCGCGCAAGGGCGGCAATGCCCTGCAATATGCGCTGTTCGCTCTTTTCGCCCATGCCCTTGAGCGGTCGCAGCCGGCCGGTATCGGCCGCCACTTCCAGCGCTTCCAGCGAGGTAATGTTCAATTCGTCCCAAAAGAGACGCGCCTTTTTTGGCCCTACGCCGTTTACGTGCATGACTCGCACCAGGTCGGGCGGTATTTCTGCAGCCAGGCGCGTGTAGAACTCCAGTTCGCCGGTCTGCAGCATCTCGTTAATCTTGTCAGCCAGAGTCTTGCCAATGCCCGGCAGGTCTGTGAGTCCCTCTTCGGCGGCGATGGCGCGGAGGTCCCGCGGCAACTCGCGAATGGTCTCTGCCGCGCGCCGATAGGAGAGGACGCGATGAATCACGTCTCCGCGAATCTGGAGCATGTCGGCGACGGTTTCGAAAGTTTCAGCGATTTCCCGGTTGGTCAGTGCCATGGAAATTGTTCCATCTTCTGCAATATGAATTGTTGAACATCCAGTATAACTGATGCAGGGAGAGCGCTTGACAGTCCGGCCGGACCGGGTTATTCTGTCGCCAACTGGATAACCTGTTTAAAGACAGCGATCCGGAAAAGTAGGTACCGAAGCGGGTTTCAGAGAGCCGTCGGAAGCTGAAAAGGCGGCAACAGCGCCGGTATCGAATGGGCCGGGGAGTCGCCCCGACGAGGCAGCGGCATTAGTCGGGGACGGAGAGCGCACCGTTATCAGAGCGCAGGGTATCGGCTTGCAGCCCCGTACCCATGAGAGTCTGCCGATGGCAGGAAATAGGGTGGCACCGCGGGAATCCCTTCCCGTCCCTGGAGGACGAGGGGATTTTTTTTATCGGAGGTCACCATGGTCACGGTCCAGGCCCCGGTGCAACCGGCCACCCGGCATGCGCCCACGCTTCCAGCACGCGACGACATTGACGAGCTGTTTACTCAGGGTGACCTGGTGCCGGTCCATCGCAGGGTGTTGGCCGACCTGGAAACGCCGGTCTCGGTCTACATCAAACTGGCGCGGGCCGGCAAGACCTCGTTCATGCTGGAAAGCGTGGAAGGCGGTGAACAGGTCGGACGCTACTCCTTCCTCGGGGTCAATCCCAAGGGGTTAATCGCCGTCCGCGGCAACCAGGTCACGCGCGAACTGCATGGCAAGGTCACCACGCGCGAACTGGAACCAGGCGAACACCCGCTGCAGGCCGTAAAGCATGAATTCGAACGCGTACAACCTGTGCGGCTGGAAGGCCTGCCTCGCTTCGTCGGCGGGGCAGTGGGATTCATCAGCTATGACGTGGTGCGCTGGTTTGAGGAATTGCCCTCCACCGCCGCCGGGGAACTTGATGTCCCGGATGCGGCTTTCATGTTGCCGGACACCCTGGTCGTTTTTGATCACGTGCGTCACAGGCTGATCCTGCTGGCCAACGCTCACAACAGGGGTGATCCGGGAGCGGCCTGGGATGATGCCAACCGTCGCCTGGATGAGCTGGCGGCGATTCTGCATGAGCCCTTGCCTGTCGGCAATCTGCCCGCGCAACCCCTGGATGACGAGTTCACGTCCAACATGAGCCGCGAGCGCTTCGAGGACAACGTTCGCGCGGCGCGTGAATACATCGCCGCCGGCGATGCCTTTCAAATTGTGCTGTCGCAGCGTTTCCGGCGACGTAGCAACGCACAGCCTTTCACCATTTACCGCGCCCTGCGGGCGTTGAATCCCTCGCCTTACATGTTCTTCCTGAACTTTGGTGACGGCCTGACGCTGATGGGCGCCTCGCCCGAAATGATGGTGCGCCTGGAGGAAGACGTGGCCTACGTACGGCCTATCGCGGGCACACGCCGCCGCGGCAACAGCGATGAAGAGGACGAAGCCCTCGCCACCGAATTGCTGCAAGACCCCAAGGAACGCGCCGAACACGTCATGCTGGTGGATCTGGGTCGCAACGATCTTGGTCGCGTTTGCGAATACGGCACAGTGCGTGTCCCGGACATGATGTATATCGAACGCTATTCCCACGTGATGCACATCGTCAGTGAAGTCGTCGGCAAGTTGCGCAAGGGCATGGACGCCTTCGATTTGCTGGCCGCGACCTTTCCGGCCGGAACGCTTAGCGGAGCGCCCAAGGTGCGCGCCATGGAGATCATCGAGGAACTGGAAGGCACGCGACGCGGTCCCTACGGCGGCGCCGTCGGCTACTTCAGCTTTGATGGCTCAATGGATTCCTGCATTACCATTCGTTCCTTGCTGATGCTGGACGACCAACTTTATTTGCAGGCAGGCGCCGGCATCGTGGCGGACAGCGACCCGGCAACCGAGTATGTGGAGACGGTCAACAAGGCCCGCGCCGTGGCGGTGGCCGTGCGTCAGGCGGAAGAGGGGCTGATTTGGTGAGCGCTGCGCAATTGCCGGGAGGCATGGCATGATTCTGGTGATCGACAATTACGACAGTTTCACCTACAACCTTGTCCAGTTCCTCGGGGAACTGGGCGCGGACATCCGGGTCGCGCGCAACGACAAGATCTCGCTGGATGAAATTCGCGGGCTGGACCCGCAACAAATCGTCATCTCACCGGGGCCCGGCACGCCCGATGATGGTGGCATTTCGTTGCGTGTCATCGCTGAACTGGGCCCAGGCACACCCATTCTCGGCGTGTGCCTCGGGAATCAATGTATCGGACAGGCCTGTGGTGGCATTGTCAAACGCGCCGGACGCCTGATGCACGGCAAGACCAGCATGATTCACCACAATGGCGACCCCCTCTTTGCCAACGTGGACAATCCCTTCGAGGCAACGCGGTACCATAGTCTGATTGTGGAGCGGGAGACCTTGCCGGACGAACTGGAAATAATTGCCTGGACGGACCAGCACGAAATCATGGGCCTGCGCCATCGTGAGCAACCCCTGATCGGCGTCCAGTTTCATCCCGAAAGCATTCTGACCGCCGCCGGTCATCAGATCCTGCAGAATTTCCTCGACATGCGGGTATGACGTCGGCCGGCAGGTTCAGGGAAAGGGAAGGCCAAATGGACATACAACAGGCTGTCGAAGTTCTCGTGGCCGGCAAGGACCTGCCGGCGGACGAGGCGCAGACTGTGATGAACCAGATCATGACCGGCGAGGCCAGCGATGCACAGATCGGCGGCTACCTGACGGCGCTGCGCATCAAGGGTGAGACGCGCGACGAAATTGTGGGCAGCGCGCGCGCCATGCGCAAAAACGCCACGCAGGTGCCGACCGGGCTGGATGGCGCGGAATTGCTGGACACCTGCGGTACCGGCGGCGATGGCTCGGGGACCTTCAACATCAGCACCACCGTCGCCTTTGTCGCGGCCGGAGCGGGCGTGAAGGTCGCCAAACACGGCAACCGGGCCGCCAGCAGCCTGTCCGGCAGCGCCGACGTGCTGGCGGCGCTGGGCGTCAATCTGGACCTTTCAGCGGAACAGGTGGGTCACTGCGTCAACGAGGTTGGCATCGGTTTTCTCTTTGCCATTCATTTGCACCCGGCCATGAGGCATGCAATCGGTCCCCGTCGGGAGCTGAAGTTGCGCACCATATTCAACATTCTGGGCCCGCTTACCAATCCGGCAGGCGCCAGGCGACAACTAATGGGGGTCTTTGCGCCGGAACTGACCGAAACGCTGGCCGAAGTTCTGGGCGCGCTGGGTGCGGTCTCGGCGATGGTCGTCAACGGCGCAGGTGGCCTGGATGAGTTGACGACAACCGGGCCCAGTCAGGTCAGTCACTGGCTTGACGGGGCAGTGAGGACCTACAACCTTGATGCCAGGGAATTCGGACTGCAGCGGGCGCAACTGGCGCAACTCAAGGGCGGCGACTCCGCGCGAAACGCCGCAATATTGCGTTCGGTGCTGGACGGCAGTGAACGCGGCCCCAAACGCGACATAGTTTTGCTAAACGCTGGCGCAGCCCTGGTTGCAGCCGGAAGCGTTGCGGACGTGGGCCAGGGCATCGAACTGGCGCGCGAGACGATAGACAAGGGCGCGGCCCTGGGCAAACTTGAAGCCTTAATCGCCAAAAGCCAGGCATTTGCTGCATGAACGCAACATTCGTACGTACGGGCAGCGTGCTGGACCGCATTCTGGCGCACAAATTGACGGAAGTGGACGAGGCGCGGCGTGAAAGGCCGTTGGCGCAATTGCGGGACGTCTGCAAGGGCCAGGCGCCGCCGCGCGACCTTGTCACTGCGCTGCAGAGGGAAAACGTTGCCCTGATCGCTGAATGCAAGCAGGCTTCACCGAGCAAGGGCCGCCTGAGTAACGACTACGACCCGGCGAGACTGGCAAGGGCCTACGCTGCCTGTGGCGCGGCCGCCATTTCCGTGCTGACCGATGCGCGATTCTTCCAGGGCAGCCTCGATGATCTGGTGGCAGTGCGTTCCGCGGTGAACGTGCCGCTGCTCTGCAAGGAATTCGTGCTGGATGAATGGCAGGTCCATGCGGCGCGCGCCAGCGGTGCCGACGCCGTCTTGCTGATTGTGGCTGCACTGGCCGACGCGCAACTGGCTGAATTACATGCCATGATTTTGTCGCTGGGTATGACGCCGCTGGTTGAGGTACACAATGAGGATGAGCTGGAGCGTGCGTTGACAATTCAGCCTGGGGTCATCGGCGTCAACAACCGGGACCTGAAGACCTTCAGGGTCGACCTGCAAACAACAGCGCGACTGGCTCGCCACGTGCCGCCGGAGACACTGCTGGTTGCCGAAAGCGGCATCGCGGACGCGCAGGACGTGCGGCACATGGGAGAATTGGGCGCGCATGCCGTCCTGGTGGGCGAGACCCTGATGAAAGCGCCTGACCTGGCGAGAAGTGTGCAAAGCCTCAGTGGCGTGAAGCGGGAGGTCCTGTCATGAGCCTGTTCCAATATGATGCGGCGCTTATTGAGCGTTACCCGCAAACCCGTGGCGCCATCCTCCACGTACGCGACCTGCAGGGCGGCGCCAGCAGCCCTGACCTGCTGGAGTTGTATATGCAGGAGCAGGCCGCCACGCTGGAACGAATTGGCGACCGGCCGTTGAGCGAATTGCCGTCGATCGCCGCCTGGCGGCGTTGTTTCTCCGGCTTCGGCGTACGCCCGACACAATACCGCAGCGCGGTCGAGGCCCTGTTGCGGCGCCTGACGAAGCAGGGCGACATTCCTTCCATCAATCGCCTGGTCGATATTGGCAATCTGATCAGTATTCGCCACGAAATGCCGGTCGCAGTCTTTGACACCGCTGCACTGGCCTTGCCGGTCACCGTGCGGTTTTCCAATGGTGACGAACGTTTCACCGGGCTTGGAGAACGGGAGGCGCAGCAGCCGGCGGAAGGCGAGGTCATTTTCGCCGATACGACGGACCTGGTGATTGCGCGGCGCTGGTGTTGGCGACAGAGCGCAGAAAGTGCAGCCCGGGCCGACACGACAGAAGCGCTGGTCACCTGCGAAGCCCAACACGCCGACAACGCCAGCGCGGTTGAACAGGCCCTGGAGGAATTGACGGACCTTCTTTCAAGGTTCGCCGGTGGTGACGCCAACTCGGCGATTCTGGATGCTGGAAACCCTGTACTGTGAGTCTCGACACACGGGTCAAGATCTGTGGCGTGACCACGGCCGGCGATGCCCTCATGGCAGCCCGCGCCGGGGCCGACATGCTGGGCCTGAATTTCTATCCGCCCAGTCCACGTTGTCTCACTCCACGACTGGCGCAGGAAATCGCCAACAACCTGCGGGAGGAACTGGACGAACGCTGTCCTGCATTGATCGGGGTATTCGTCAATGAGGATGCATCGCGAATTGCGGACATTGGTGAACAGGTAGGACTGGACGCTGCCCAGTTGAGTGGCGATGAAGCGCCGGACGCGTTACGGGCGAAAGCACTGCGGCGGACCCCTGCCTTCAAGGCTTTGCGGCCAGAGAGTGCGCATCTTGCCCAAAAAGAGGCCCAACTTTACAACCTGGGCGAGCCTGAAGACGCGCCCCTGCCGTCGTTGCTGCTGGACGCCTGGCACCCCGGCCTTTACGGCGGCAGTGGTGAACAGACCAGTGACGACGTGGCCCGCGCCGTGCTGGCGGCAGTGCCCCGACTTATGCTTGCCGGCGGTCTGAACGCGGAGAACGTTGGAAAGCGCGTTCGCACGCTGCGTCCCTGGGGCGTGGACGTGGCCAGTGGAGTCGAGAGCGCGCCCGGCGTGAAAGACGCGGGCATGGTTCGCAATTTTGTTGCCGCGGCGAAGGGTCTGTAATGCAGGAAATGTTGGACATATATGACGAGCAGGGCCGTCACACAGGCGTGAAGGAGCGCGCGGCGGTCCATCGCGATGGCGACTGGCACCGGGTGTTTCACTGCTGGGTCGTGTGGCGCGATGAATGTGGTGTGGACCAGGTGCTCTTCCAACGCCGTGGCGCGCACAAGCCGACTTTCCCGTTGTCTTTGGCGGTCACAGTGGGCGGGCACTACAGCGCCGGCGAATTGCCCGAAGACGGTCTGCGTGAAATGCGCGAGGAACTGGGCTTTGCACCGCCATTTTCATCGCTCGTCGCCTGCGGCCAAAAACGCATTGACGCCCGCTGGAATGGCCTCATTGACCGCGAAATCGCGGACACCTTCGTCTACGTGAGCGAAGGCCCGCTAACCTCCTACCCGGTGATGCGACCGGAGATCGCGGATCTGGTAGCAATACCCCTTGACGAGGGGCTCGAGTTGTTCAGGGGTGAGCGGACCAGGCTTGATGCGCAAACTCCGTCAGGTCCCTGTGTCGTTGCGCTGACAGACTTTGTCCCCAGGCATGAAATGATGTTTACCGACGCCCTGCTGCTTTGCCGGCGGGTCCTGAATGGGGAACGCAATGTGAAAGTACAACTGGAAAAACAAACATGACGCGCCACGCCGATCCTGCAAAAACTCTGCCCGACGCACGCGGCTACTTCGGAGAGTTTGGCGGTCGTTTCGTGCCCGAGACTCTGGTGCCGGCGCTGGACGAACTGGAAGCGGCTTTTTCGGAAGCCATGGCGGACGAGGACTTCCTGCGACGCTTTGCGCAATTGCAGGCCAGCTATACCGGTCGGCCCACACCGCTCACCTTCGCTGCGCGTCTCAGTGAGCACCTGGGCGGCGCGCGCATCTGGCTCAAACGCGAGGACCTGGCGCACACCGGCGCCCACAAGATCAACAACGCCATGGGGCAGGCCCTGCTGGCGCAACGCATGGGCAAGCAACGCATCGTGGCCGAGACCGGCGCCGGTCAGCACGGCGTGGCCAGCGCGACCGTTGCGGCGCTGCTGGGGCAGGACTGCCATGTCTACATGGGCAGCGTCGACATTGCCCGCCAGCAGCCGAATGTCTTCCGCATGCGCCTGCTGGGCGCCGAGGTCATTCCGGTTGAGAGCGGCAGCCGTACCCTCAAGGACGCCATCAACGAGGCGATCCGCGACTGGGTCACCAACGTCCGCGACACTTTTTATTTGCTGGGGTCGGCACTTGGGCCGCATCCCTACCCCTTGATGGTGCGCGAGTTTCAAAGCGTGATCGGACTGGAAGCGCGCGAGCAAATGATGGACGCGAGCGGACAATTGCCGGACGTTTGCGTGGCTTGCGTCGGTGGCGGCAGCAACGCCATTGGCCTGTTTCACGCTTTCCGCAATGACGAATCGGTCGATCTCATCGGTGTGGAGGCGGGCGGCCATGGCATCGCCAGCGGTGAGCACGCCGCCCGTTTTGCCGACCCGTCGCTCGGTCGGCCGGGTGTGCTGCATGGCACGCGCTCTTTCGTGCTGCAGAATCAGGACGGCCAGATCATGAATACCCACAGTATTTCGGCAGGCCTGGACTATGCTTCAGTCGGGCCGGAGCATGCCTGGCTGCGAGCCGAAGAACGTGCCCATTACACCCTGGCGACGGATGAGGAAGCGCTTGCGGCATTTCAGTTGCTCAGCGAGCTGGAGGGCATTATTCCCGCGCTGGAAAGCGCGCACGCCGTTGCCGAGGCGATCAAGCGGGCGCCTGGCATGCCGCGCAACTCGGTGATGCTGGTCAATCTGTCCGGGCGCGGCGACAAGGACCTTGACACCGTGATCCAGCAACTTGAGGGTGCGCTGTGAGGGGGCTGCCTGCGTTGGAGCTCATGTTCGCAAGGGCGGATGAACAGAGTCGCCCGGCCTTTTTGCCCTACTATCCCGTGGGCTATCCGGACCTGGAGCGTTCGCTGGATGCAATCGTTGCCATGTCCCGGGCCGGTGTGGATGGCTTTGAGATCGGCATTCCCTTCAGCGATCCCCTGGCGGACGGCCCCACCATCCAGGCGGCGACCCAACGCTCGCTGGAGCAGGGAACGACCGTGCGCGACTGCGTGGCTGCCGTGCGCACGCTACGCGAGCGTGGCGTTAACCAGCCCCTGTTGCTGATGGGTTACCTCAACCCCCTGCTGGCCTATGGAGTCGAGGAATTTGTCGCAGACATCCGTGAAGCCGGCGCCGATGGTTTGCTCGTGCCCGACCTGCCTCCGGATGAAGGTCAGGAAATCTGTGACATCTGTGAACGGGCCGGTATGGCGCTTGTTTTCTTCCTGGCGCCAACAAGTGACGCGCGGCGCATCCGCCTTGTCGACAGGCATTCCAGCGGCTTCATCTATTGTGTTTCACTGACCGGTGTCACCGGAGAACGGGATGCCTTGCCCCAGGACCTGCAGGACTTCATCGCGCGAGTGCGAGCTGGCGCCCGGAATCGTCTGGTGCTTGGATTCGGCATCAGCACGCCACAGCAAGCCAGGCAAATGAACGGCCTGGTGGATGGCTTTGTGGTCGGCAGCGCCCTGGTGCGTGCAGGCGCAGAAGGGCCGGCGGCAACGGGCGCGCTGGCCGCGTCGCTGCGCGATTCGTTGGAACTGGACTAGCATTTTTTCAATCCAGCGTTGTTGACAGCGCTCGGCAGCCTTGCTATCATGCCGATGTCCGTTAACCGGTACCTGGCCGTGGCACAGCAATTCGCAGCAGCAGTCCAGTTCTATTACCCTCCCCGCAAGGCGAGTGGAGCGCTGCACGCCAGCATCCGGTAAGGCGAACGCAATACAGGGATCGTCCGGGCGCAGGGCACAGGCTCCGCGCTCTTTTTGTTGTTATCATGCAGGACAAAAATTTGGATTGCTCGGCAGGAGAGTTGCGATGATGCTTCGGGGCCTGCGTGGCGCGACCACCGTGGACGAAAACAGCGCGGAAGCCATTCTGGACGCCACGCGCGAGTTGCTTGTTGCCATGATTGAGGCCAACGGAGTCCGGGAAAATGAGGTCGCCAGCATCTTTTTTTCCAGCACTGCGGACCTGACGGCGGCTTTTCCTGCGGGCGCCGCGCGTGACATTGGCTGGCAGACTGTAGCGCTAATGGGCACACAGGAACTGGATGTACCCCATGGGCCGGATCGATGCATACGGGTGTTGATGCACTGGAACACGGTCAAGGGAATCACAAGTCTTAGACATTGTTTTCTGCATGGCGCCAAAGTGTTGCGGCCGGATTGGGCTGACGGGAAGTGAGCGAAGGCATGGAAACACGGTTGCCGGATGCCGAAAGCGAGGTTGTCACCGGCTTTCATTGTCGTCAGTTAACAGTCGTTGGATTGGGACTGATGGGCGGATCACTGGCGCTGGCGCTGCAACGCCACGCCGGCAAGGTCATCGGCGTAGAGATTGATCCCGCCGCCCGTCAGCTGGCGCTGGAGCGCGGCCTGGTCAATGAGGCGACCGGTGACCTGCGCGAAGGCGTGGCTGATGCCGACGTGGTCGTGTTGGCGACTCCGGTCCGCAGCATCATCGACATGCTCGAACATCGGCTCGGGACGTATATGCGCTCCAATACGCTGTTACTGGACCTGGGCAGCACCAAACAGAGCATCAATCGGGCGATGCGTCACCTGCCCATCGGAATCCTCGCCATTGGCGGCCATCCGATGACCGGCCGCGAATCGAGCGGCGCCGGCGACAGCGACCCCGGCATGTTTCGGAGTCGCCCCTTTGTCCTGTGTCCCAACCGGCGCACCACGCCTTCGGCACTGCTGCGCGCGCGGGCGCTGGTTGAGGCGCTTGGTGCGATTCCCATCGAAATGGATGCGGAGCGACACGACCGGGTGGTCGCGGCAATCAGTCATCTGCCCTATCTGTTGAGCACGGCTTTGGTGGCGACGGTCGCCAATGAGGGAGAAAACGACGATGCTGTGTGGGACCTGGCTGCCGGCGGTTTTCGTGATATGTCCCGACTGGCCGGTAGCGATGTACGCATGATGGGTGACATTCTCAGCACCAATACCCAGGCGGTTGCCACGCTGCTGGCCATGTTTCGTATGCAACTGGCGCAACTGGAAGCCATGCTGATTTCCCGCGACGATCAGCGACTGACCGCCACGTTGCGACCCATCAGCGAATCGCGGCGGGAATGGACGGCGGGTAACGGAGCGCGTCATGCCAAACCCTGAAACAAACAGCCTGCTGGTACAGGCCTCGCGGGACTTGCGGGGAACGACCGGGGTCCCGGGGGACAAGTCTATTTCCCACCGCGCTGTCATGCTGGCGGCGCTCGCCGAGGGAAGGTCCGACGTGCGTGGCTGGCTTGCAGCGGGGGATACGGAAGCGACCCTGCGCAGTGTCAGGGCGCTGGGTGTGCAGGTCGAGCGACCGGCGCCTGACGTGCTTCGCGTCCACGGCAGCGGTACTTTGCAGGCAGCGGAAATGCCTCTGGACTTTGCCAATGCCGGCACCGGCATTCGCCTGATGACGGGCATCATGGCGGGTCAACCCTTCGCTTCGGTCCTGGACGGCAGCCCCCAGTTACGTCGGCGGCCCATGAATCGAATCATCACGCCTCTGGCCCTTATGGGAGCCGACATCCAGGGGGAGCAGGGCAGGGCGCCATTGCACATCCGACCGGCGGCACTGCGAGGCATCCGCTACGAGATGCCTGTCGCCAGCGCCCAGGTAAAGAGCAGTGTCTTGCTGGCGGGGTTGTTCGCACGAGGCGAAACGACTGTAATCGAACCAGGGCCAACCCGTGACCACAGTGAATGTATGTTGCGCGCTGCCGGGATTGACGTCAAAAATGAAGGGGCAGTTGTCACCTTGCGCCCGCCAACTGGGCTGCGAGCGCTAAATTTCCGTGTGCCAGGTGACTTTTCTTCCGCGGCCTTTCTCCTGGTGGCGGCGGCGACCATGCCGGTTAGCGAGATCCGATTGACAGGAATCAATCTCAATCCCACCCGCACCGGCCTGCTGGACGCCCTGCGCAGGATGGGTGCGGAAGTCCAGGTCAGCGAAGCCGGCATGGAAGCCGGCGAACCGGCCGGCACGCTAACGGTGAAATACCGGCCCTTGTCTGGTATCGAAATCGGCGGGGACCTGGTCGTGCGCATGATCGACGAATTCCCGGCGCTGATGGTGGCCGCCCTTTGCGCAGAAGGTCGTACCACCGTGCGGGACGCCACGGAATTGCGGTTGAAGGAGACCGACCGCCTGTCGGTAATGACGCAAGAGCTGCGACGGCTGGGCGCATGCATTGAAGAGCGGGAGGATGGCTTCGTCATTGAAGGCCCGCAGAAGCTGCAGGGCGCGGACGTGGACGGCCATGACGACCATCGCATTGCCATGAGCCTTGCATTGGCCGGCATGCTGGCACAGGGTCAGACTAGGGTGCATGATGCAAATTGCATCGCGGATTCCTTCCCCGGTTTCGCAGAGACCATGCGATCGCTTGGCGCCCGGGTAGCCACCGGGCCGGGCGAGTGAAGTCGCACGTCGCCAACCTGCTATACTGCCTTGACAGGGAGACAAATTCTTGCAGCACAAGGTTGGCGTCATCGGGTGGCCGGTCGAACACAGCATAAGCCCGCAAATGCACAATGCCGCCCTGCGTGCGGCCGGTCTGGCGGACTGGAGCTACGAACGCATCGCCATTCCGCCGGATATTGTGGGGCACAGCCTGCGCACACTGCGAGACGAGGGCGGCTTCCTTGGATTAAATGTGACTGTGCCGCACAAACAGGCTGTTTTGCCCCACGTAAGACCGGATGAAGTCGCTTTGGCGCTGGGGGCAGTCAATACCATTGATTTCCGCGACAACAGCGCCACCAACACCGATCACATTGGCCTGATTGACGACCTTCATGCCTGCGGCGTGAACCTGGCGGGCGCCCGATCCCTGGTGCTGGGCGCAGGTGGTTCGGCGCGCGCGGCTGTCTATGGATTAAAGCGGGCCGGCGCTCATGTCACGGTGGTGAACCGCACCGAATCCCGGGCGAGCGCCATGCTGGCGCATCTACGGAGGACCGCTGACATCGCGGACGTCCCGCTGCTGCCGCTGGAGCAGGCCGCAAGGCAGGAATTGTCGCTGGTCGTGAATTGCACGTCGCTGGGCATGTGGCCAAATGAAGACAGCTGTCCATGGCCGGATTCCATACCCTTTCCTGCCGGCGCCACGGGATATGATCTCGTTTACCGTCCGCGTCGCACCCGCTTTATGGAGTTGGTGGAGGCCGGTGGCGGCCGCGCCATCGGCGGGCTGGGAATGCTGGTGCGGCAAGGTGCGGCGTCCTTTGCCATCTGGACGGGGCGTCAGGCTGACATTGACGTCATGGTCCGGGCGGCTGAGGCAGCGTTACCGGCGGACAATGAGTTCTGACGTTGGGGGGTGAAGCCATGATCCGATACCTGACGGCGGGCGAGAGTCACGGCCCGCAAATCAACGCCATCGTGGATGGCGTGCCCGCCGGGCTTGCACTTTCGTCGGAAGACATCAACCGTGAACTGTTCAGGCGTCAACAGGGCTACGGGGCCGGTGGACGCATGAGCATCGAGAAGGACCGTGTGCAAATCAGCGCAGGCCGAATGAAGGGGTTGACGACCGGCGCGCCCATTGCCCTCACTGTCATCAATCGAGACTGGCGTAACTGGCGTGAGCGGGCCGTCAAACCCTTGACGACGCCACGTCCGGGTCACGCGGACCTGACTGGCGCCATCAAATATGGCTATCGAGAGTTGCGGCTCTCACTGGAGCGCGCCAGCGCGCGCGAAACGACCATGCGTGTGGCGGTGGGTGCCATTTGCCGTCGTTTGCTGGAAGAGTTCGGCATTGTCATTGGCGGTTACATTACAAGGATAGGCGGGGTGAACCTGGACCTGACCAATGAGTGGCCGGTCGACTATGAGGCGCGCTTTCGCGACGCCGAGGCGACCGACGTCCGTTGCCCCGATGAGGGCGTCGCGGCCCTCATGCATCAGGAAATCCGTCAGGCAATTATCGACAAGGACACGCTGGGCGGCATCATGGAACTGGTGGCTTTGAACGTTCCGCCCGGACTGGGCAGTTACGTGCAACATGACCGCCGCCTGGATGCGCGGATCGTGGGCGCCATGGTTGGCATCCATGCGATGAAGGGTGCCGAGATTGGCCCGGCCTTCGAGAATTCGTCTAGGCGGGGAACGCAGGTGCACGACGAGATCGAACTGGCAGGGGACGGAGACTCTCTGACGCGACGCAGCAACCGCGCCGGCGGCATTGAGGGCGGCATTTCAACCGGTGAACCCATCGTCGCGCGGGTAGCCATGAAACCCATCTCCACCGTTTTGAGCGCCCTCGATTCGGTCAACCTTGCCAGTGGCGAGGCGGAAGCCACGACCTACGAACGCAGCGACTTTTGCGCCTTGCCGCGGGCGGTGCCGGTTGGTGAAGCGGTCCTTGCCATCGTTCTGGCGGAGGCATTGCTGGAAAAGCTGGGTGGCGACAGCGTCGGAGAAATGCGGCCACGTCTCAGAAGCCTGCGCCGGGCGCGCCTGAGCGACTTGCCGATGGACGACGAACCCTGGCGCTTTGGCTATGAAGACTAACATCGTGCTTGCCGGTTTCATGGGCAGCGGCAAGTCGACCGTCGGCCGGCTGGTTGCCTGTTCCCTGAAACGACAATTTGTCGATAGCGACGATGTGATAGTCGAGCGCGCCGGCAAGACAATTGCGCAGATGTTTGCCGACGAGGGCGAAGCGCGCTTCCGCAAGCTGGAGAGCAACGTGTGCCATTGCCTGGCCATGCAGGATGACCTTGTCATCGCCACCGGTGGCGGTGCGCTGCTGGATGAAGACAACCGTAGCGTTCTGGAAGCAAAAGGAATCCTGATTTGCCTGCTGGCTTCGCCGGCAAGTATCCGTGAACGCCTGGCAACTGAAAGCGGGCGCCCCCTCTTCAGCGGCAACTGGCAGGCGTTGTACGAAGCGCGCCTGCCCGCATACCGCAGCATGCCGCACTGCATTGCAACAGATGCCCTTTCGCCGCCGGAGGTGGCGCAGAAAGTGGTGGAGTTGTGGCGCGCATCCCGGTAAAGGGTCCCGGCGGCGGCTACGACATCCTCGTCGAGCCTGGTCTGCTTAAGCAAGATGAGCGGCTGAAGACGGAATTCGCTCTGGGCGGCAAGGTGGCCGTAGGCACCACGGAAGTCATCGCCAGGTTGCTGGGCCGTGCCTTGACGCAACAACTACGCGATGCCGTCCTGGTGACCATGCCGGATGGCGAGGAACACAAGTCGCTGGCGACGGTGGCACAGATATACAGCGACCTGGTCGCCGCCGGTCTGGACCGGCAGGCAACCTTGTTGGCGCTGGGTGGTGGCGTCGCCTGCGATACCTTCGGCTTTGCCGCCACGACATACCTGCGTGGCATCCGTCTGGTCATGGCGCCGACCACCTTGCTTGCCATGGTCGACGCCAGTGTGGGGGGCAAGACGGGCGTCGACATTGCGGAAGGCAAAAATCTGGTTGGCACGTTTGCGCGACCGGCGGCAGTCCTCATTGACAGCGACGTGCTTGAAACACTGCCTGACCGCGAATGGCGCAATGGCATGGCTGAAGTACTCAAGCATGGGCTGCTGGCCGACGAGCAATTGCTGGATCCGGCGCTGCACGAGCGGGAAAATGCCCCGTCACTGGTAACACGCGCCGTGCAGGTCAAGGTGGACCTGGTACAGCGGGATCCCTTTGAACAGAACGTGCGCTCCTGGCTAAACCTCGGTCACACCTTCGCTCATGCGATCGAACTGGTCAGCGACTTTCGCTGGTCCCATGGAGAGGCGGTGGGTGTTGGTCTGGTCGCTGCGGGACGTCTTTCCAATGCCGTGGGCCTGTGTTCCGCTGCGCTGACAGACAGAATTGAGGCCTGCGTCGCCGGTGCGGGACTGCCGGTACGTCTGGGCGGCCTGGATGCCGAAGAAATCTGTGCGGCCATGGCCACCGACAAGAAACGTCGGGCCGGTCGCGTCCGTTTCGTTTTGTTGCGCGCGCTGCACGATGTAACACTGGTCGATGACGTGCCCATGGAGACCGTGCTGGAAGTATTGAACGGGATGCAGGGCGTCCCCGTCCGGGAGGAAAACTCATGCTGAAGGGCCGCATCCTGTTGCTGCATGGACCGAACCTGAATTTGCTTGGCACACGCGAGCCGGAGGTCTACGGTGACGTCACGCTTGACCGCATCAATGAGCTCATCCATGCGTATGCAGGCCGCCGGCGGACCGGTGTGCAGACTCTTCAGTCCAATCATGAAGGCGTCCTGATCGACCGGCTGCATGCGGCCCGCGATGAAGTAGACGGGGCGATTATTAATGCCGGCGCCTTCACGCATACCTCCCTGGCGCTGCGGGATGCCATTGTGTCGGTCGGTCTGCCCGCGGTTGAGGTCCATCTGTCCAACGTGTATGCGCGCGAAGCATTTCGCCAACATTCCATGCTGGCGCCCGTCTGTGTTGGTGTCATTGCCGGCTTTGGTTGGCGTGGCTATCTGCTGGCGTTGGATGCCCTGCTGGGCCACCTGGGCCAGCTGGACGAGCAAACTTGTATCTCTTGACCAGGGATACACAGACATATCTGTAAAAATGCACACAGGAAGCAAGCGGCAGACTTGAATAGACTGGTCTCCGGTCATTGACGTTTTGCCGAGGGACCATGCCGGACACCAGTGCCATCCTTGACGCCTTCCGACAGGATAAACTGCGTTACATCAACCTGTGGTTTGTCGATGTTTCCGGTGGCGTCAAGAGCATCATCATTCCGGCCGGGCGCATTGAGGAAGTCCTTGAGCGCGGTGTCCTGTTTGACGGATCCTCTCTGGAAGGGGGTTCCCGTTCGGTCGAGAGTGAGTTGCTGCTGGTTCCGGACGTCAATACCTTTGCCATCTTGCCATGGGACGAGCCTGAAGAGCGTGTCGGTCGCCTGATCTGTCAGGTACATACGCCACACGGAGATCCCTACCCGGGCGACCCCCGCAGGGCCTTGCAGAATGTGCTGGACCAGGCGCGAGATTTGGGTTACATCTTTCGCACCGGTGTGGAGCTGGAATTCTTCCTCTTCCAACTGAATGAACAGGGCGTGGCATTGCCCGCCTGGCCGCACGACTCCGTCAGTTACTTTGATTTGTCCACCAACTTCCGTCAGTCCATTCGGCGCAAAATGGTCGCCACACTGACGCGACTTGGCATGTCCGTCATTTCCTCGCACCATGAAATCGGTTCCGGCCAGCATGAAATCAATTTTGGCTATGAAGAGGCGCTGACGACTGCAGACCAGGTCCTCACCGCCCGGGTGGCGCTGAAATCCGTGGCGCAGCACAACAACCTGCATTGCACCTTCATGCCCCGCCCGCGCCGTGATTTGCCTGGCTCGGGCATGCATACGCACCAGAGCCTGCACTCGATCGAATCTGGCGCCAACCTCTTCAGCGACCCTGGACACGAATACGGTCTGTCGGAAACCGGTCGCTGGTTCCTGGCCGGCCAACTGCACCATGCGCGCGCCATGGTGGCGGTGCTGGCTCCGCTGGTCAATTCATACAAGCGTCTCGGTACGAGTATTGAAGCGCCGGTCTACGTGACCTGGGCCCACATTAATCGGGCGGCTCTCATTCGGGTACCGGGTCTAATGCCCGATGATGGCGCACATACGCGGCTTGAATTGCGATGCCCGGACCCGTCCAGCAATCCCTATCTGGCCGCAGCCGTCATGCTGGCTGCCGGTCTTGACGGTATCCGCCAGAAAATGCCCCTGCCGGAACCTTTGGAAGAGGACTTGCTGGGACAGGACCGCGCCCGACTGCGGCGCGCCAGGGTGCTTCCGGCCACGCTGGAGGAGGCTCTGCTGGCACTCGAGGCAGACGAAACGATCCTCTCGGCGCTGGGCCCCTATATCAGCAACAGCTTCCTCGCCTCCCGCCGTGAGGAAGTCGAGGACTTCAATCGCCAGGTAACGGACTGGGAGATGGAACGTTACTTCCAGAGATACTAGGCGCTGACAGCAGCACGAAAACGGCCAACAGGCGCAAGACTTTGTCCTCGCCGCGAACAGGGCGGCAATCCAGGCCCGAAGCGTGGACGACTGTCGCTTCCTCCCGGAAAACGTCGTCCGCCGGCCTGCCCTTGAGTGCTTGAGAGCGGGCCGCAAGTAAGTTACCATGGTGGTGGCGCATACAAGTGGAGTCTGCAGAATGCCCGTAACCAGCGAAGCCACGACAACTGTTGCGGGAGTCCGTTTTACGAAAGTAGGCAAGTTATACCATTTTGATCGCAGCGCATTTCCTGACCTGGCGGCCGGTGACTACGTCATCGTTGAAACTGTACGAGGCCGGCAGATGGGTCAGGTGATGGGTTTCACGGAGTCTGAAAACACTTCCAGACGTCGCAATGCGCCCATTCTGCGGATGGCGACTTCGCGCGACATGGCCTTGCGACAGCATTGGGAGGCGCAGCAGGACGAAGCGCTGCGCAAGTGTGAGGGACTGGCTGTTGCCTGGGACAGCTTGCGGGAAGTCAAGTTTGTGGCTGCGCAATACAATTTTGATGGCAGCCTGTTGACCTTCCTGTATGCCTGCGAGGATAACGTCAATCCAGGTCGCTTCTGGAGCGCCCTCCAGAAAGAATTCAGCGCCACGGTCGAAATGCGCCAGATTGGACCGCGCGACGTGGCCCGCCTGCTGGGCGGTTATGGCGCTTGCGGGGAGTTGCGTTGTTGCAGCACGTTCCTGACAGATTTCAGCCCGATTTCAATCAAGATGGCCAAGGCCCAGGGGATTTCACTTAATCCTTCCGAAATCACCGGCATGTGCGGTCGCCTTCGCTGTTGCCTTGTGTATGAATACGAGCAATATGCCGATGCCCGCAAACGACTGCCGCGGCGTGGCCGGATGATGGGCACGCCTTGGGGCGAG
Source organism: Aggregatilineales bacterium (assembly GCA_963667305.2). GTDB lineage: Bacteria > Chloroflexota > Anaerolineae > Aggregatilineales > Phototrophicaceae > JAGWBD01. The sequence continues at coordinate 138,651 of CAXXWG010000041.1, forward strand.
TGCAAGGTGATTGACGTACACCCGCTGCAGGACGCAGTGACTGTGATCACCTCCGAAGGGCGCAAACAGGTGCAGCGCGAGGAACTGGTGCCTTTGGCCGAACTGCGGGCGCTGCAGAAAAAGGCAGAAAAGCCTTGCGACCGGCACGGTGACGAGCCTTGTGAGTGCGGCAAGAAACCAGGTGAGCGTCGCAGCGACGGCAATGCGGTTGGAAAGGCTTGAGTGACGCCATGCAGAACAGCATTCGACGCGTCGTAGGGGTCTTTGCCCATCCGGATGATCCGGAAGTCCTTGCCGGCGGGACCTTCGCCCTCTGGGCGGCCCAGGGGGCGGAAATCATTTTTGTGATGGCCACCAGCGGCGACAAGGGCAGTTCCGACCCGGACATGACGCCTGAACAACTGGTGGCTATTCGTGAAGAAGAAGAGCGAAGAGCCGCTGCAGCGCTGGGCGTCAAGGACGTCATCTTTTTGCGCTATCCGGATGGCGAACTTGAACCTTCGCTGGACCTGAGACGCGACATTGTTCGCGAAATTCGCCGCTTCAGGCCCGACGTGCTGGTCACGTTTGATCCGTCCAACTGGTACAGCGAGAACCGGATCAACCATTCGGACCATCGTGCCATTGGGGAAGCCGCATTGTCAGCCGCCTTTCCCACGGCGCGCGATCGTCTGAATTTCCTTGAAATGGAGCGTGACGAAGGACTGACTGCGCACAAGACGCGTCAGGTTTATATCGCCAACGCGATAAACCCCAACACCACGATTGATATTACCGACCACGTGGAGACAAAGATCCAGTCGCTGCGCGAACACAAGAGTCAAATGGGCCTTTCGGAAGGGTTGGCCGAGCGCATTCGCTCACGCGCGTTGGATCCCCGTGCCCCGGAGGGCGCGCCGCGCTACATCGAGTCCTTTTTTGTCGTCACCCTGCGGGTGTAAATGCCGGCTCGCGCGGCATTGCGCTGGCAGGAAGCCCGGGGCTGGCTGGTGCTGACCGGAGACGTTTCAGGCAATGAAACGGTCCGGGCCCGGGCCCTGACCGTTGCAGCGGGCGACGGGCCGGTCGCCGTGCTGGCCTGTGGCGGCGACAACGAAGAGGCGGAGCACACACTGGAAGATTTCGAAGATTTGGGCGACCGTCCGGTCTATCTTGTGGACGCATTGGCAGAAGACGACGACTCACTGCGGGCCAGTCTGTCCAATGCAGGGATGATCGTGGTGGCCTGCGCCACTGACCCAACGTTGGCGCACGACGCCCTTTCGGGCGCGACGAGTGAAGGCATTTGCAGGGCCTGGGAATCTGGCGCTCTGGTGTTGCTGGAAGGCCCGGCTGCCATGTGCGGCGGCGCGTGGGTCGTGACGTCAGACTGCAAATACAGGGAAGCCCTGTCCTGGCTGCCAGGCACCCTGGTTTTGCCAGGAATAGAGGATGCAGCCGCGAGCGAGATAGCCCGCGAGTGGCTCGGCATGGAACAACAGGGAGTCGCCCTGGGCATTGGGCATTCCGCTGCCCTTGCGTTGGGGCCGGCAGGTGAATTGGAAATCTGGGGCCGGCAAGAAGTAAGCATCGCTCTGGGCGCAGCCTGGCATACTGGTTAGGCGAAAGGTACAGGAGGAACTGATATGCCGGTGACGCTTATCATCGGTGCGCAGTGGGGGGACGAAGGCAAGGGCCGTGTTGCCGACGTGCTGGGCGCTGAAGCGGACGTGGTGGCCCGCTACGCCGGGGGCGACAACGCCGGTCACACCATTGCGGTGGGTGGTGAGGTCTTCAAACTGCATCTGGTCCCTTCCGGCATCCTGCACGAGGACGTTAGTTGCGTCCTCGGCAATGGCATGGTCGTTAATCCTGTCAATCTTCTGGCAGAGATGGACGGCCTGCGCGCACGCGGTGTGGCCCTGTCGCCCGAACGATTTCTGATCAGTTCACGCGCGCACATCATTACGCCGGCCCACATCGCCCTTGACCGCGCCAGCGAACGGGCGCTGGGGAAGCAGGCTATCGGGACCACCCTGCGCGGCATCGGCCCGGCCTATCTGGACAAGACCGGTCGCCGTGGAATCCGTGCCGGCCTGATGGCGGATGCAGAGGCCTTTGCCGATGCCGTACATGCATCGATTGAGAGGGCCAATGCGGCCCTGGTCAGCGCTGGAGACTGTCCCCTGGATGCAAATGCAACAGCGCTGGAATGGATTGACGCGGCGATGCGCCTGGGCCCCTACATTCAGGACACGTCCCAATACATCAACCGGCGGCTGCGTGAAGGCGCCCGCATCGTTTGTGAAGGCGCGCAGGGCACGATGCTTGATCTTGACCATGGCGACTATCCCTTCGTCACCAGTTCTTCTCCCGTTGCCGGTGGCGCGCTGGCAGGTCTGGGATTTGGGCCCTTGCACGTGGACCGCGTCGTCGGCGTGACCAAGTGCTTTTCGACGCGCGTGGGCGCCGGCCCGATGCTGACCGAACTGGATGGCGCTCCGGGGCAGCGCTTGCGCGGTAGCGGAGATAACTTCTGGGACGAATTTGGCACGACAACGGGGCGCAGTCGGCGATGCGGCTGGATGGATGCGGTAATCCTGCGGCACGCCGCCCAGGTCAGCGGCTTCACCGAGCTTTTTCTTACCAAACTGGACATTCTGAGCGGCTTTGAAGTTCTGAAGATAGCAAGTGCTTGGGAACTGGACGGAGTCCACCGCGAATTGCCGCCGGAAAACCTGGAAGACCTCAGCCATGCCAGTCCCGTCTATGAGACAATGCCCGGCTGGGATGCCGACCTGTCCCGCTTGCGTTACCAGAACGATTTGCCGCAAGCCGCCCGGGACTACATTCGCCGCATCGGTGAGTTGTGTGATACGCCGGTGCGGACCGTGGGAGTTGGACCGGAACGCGAGCAACAAATAGCATTGAACGATGCGCTTTGACGGCCTTGTCAGTCAATGCCTGCTGCGCTAGACTGATCGCGTTGATAGTGGCCTGGATGTGAGGGCAGCGCTGTGAAACGACTGGCGCTTACAGCTGTTGTAGTGGTTCTGTTGTTGGCCGGTGGCGGGCTAACAAGCCTGTTGCAGGGCGGCGGGCTGGACAGCTTCTTTATTGTCCAATCGACCGCCGCCGATTCCTCCGTACTTACTGCAGCGCCCTGGCAAACCGAGCAATTGTTGTTTCTGTCCGGCTTCCTCCTCGTCAACCTGCTGGGAATGGGGATCACACTTGGCATCGTGTTCTGGCTCCTGCACCGTGGAGTGAAGCGCGCGGCGGCAGCAGGCAACGGCAGCAACAACTGACCTCGCGCCACAATGAAACTGGCGCATGTACCTCGACTTTTTCACACTTGCGGCGCTTGTTGATGAATTTCAGTCCATTCTGCCGGGTGGCAGGATTCAGGATGTCCTCGACGTCGACGCCACTGACCTGGGGCTGGAAATCTATGCACAGCGCCGACGCCACTGGCTCTACCTGAGCGCCGACAGTCGCCAGCCGCATCTTTACCTGGCGCCAGGACGCCTGCGCCGCGGCCCCGACAGACCGTCGCCGATTGGCCTGCTGCTCCGTCGATATGTTGAGGGTGGACGTCTCGAGCGCATTTCCCAGCCGGCCTGGGAGCGCGTGGTGCTGCTGGACTTCGCGGGTCCGGAAGGCGACGTGCAGCTCGTGGTGGAACCCATGGAGCGACGCAGCAACATTCTTTTGGTCCGGGGCGGCCTGATCCTGGAATGTGTGCGTCGCGTTCATCCGGGCGAAAATCGCATGCGAAGCAGTTTGCCGGCACATCCCTATCTCCCACCGCCGCCCCAACGCGGCAAGCTGGATCCATTTAAAATCGCTCTTGATGATCTGGGCGGGCTGCTGGCGGACAGTGCCAGTCAGGGTCGCAGTGCGCGGCGCCTGTTGAGCGCCAAACTGCTGGGTTTCAGCCCCCTGTTGGCGCGTGAGGCTGTATTCCGCAGTTCCGCGCCTGCCGATCAACCGGCGACCAGTGCCCGGCCTGAAGACCTCTGGGCCGCGCTGTGTTCTGTGCTGCAGCCCTTGAGAGAGCGCAACTGGCAACCCGGCCTGGCCGGCGACAGTGACAACCTGCGCGCCTTCAGTGTGTATCCGCTGCACTGCGAACCGGACTGGCGGCCGGTTGAATCAATCAATGTTGCGCTTTACACGTGGTTCCAGGCCCGGACCGGGCCGGACGCTTACCGCGCGGCGAAACAACCTGTTGCCGAGGCTCTTGGCGAAGCTCGACTACGTCTGGAAGCGCGCGCCAGGTCTCTGCAACGCTCGCTGACGGACGATGGCGAAAGAGAGCGTCTGAGGCAAAGCGGTGAACTGTTGCTGGCTTACCAGCATTCGCTGACACCAGACAAGAATGAGTTGCGGGCGCAATACGAGCCGGAGGGGCCGGAGCTCGTCATACCACTGGACAGCACCCGGACCCCACTGGAGAATGCGCAACACTATTTCGCGCGTTACGAAAAGGCCAAACGGGCGCTAAAGGACGTTCCGAAATTGTTGCGCCGGACGAAGGCGCAGCTCCAATCTCTGGAGCAACTGGTCTGTGACCTTGAACTGGCGGGCAGCCGACCGGACATTGAAGATGTTCAGGCTGCCTTGCAGTCAATGGGCCTGTGGCGCGGCAAGCAAAATGTGCCGGCGACCGGTCAGAGATCTTCGGCCCTGCGCCTGCAAACGGCGGATGGCTTCGTGATACGCGTCGGTCGCAACAGTCGTCAAAATGAACAGGTGACATTTGGGCGCGCTTCGGGAGCTGACCTGTGGCTGCACGCGCGGGGTGTACCGGGCGCGCACGTGCTCGTCAGAAATGACGGTCGTCCGATTCCGGACATGGTCCTTGAACAGGCAGCGGGACTGGCTGCATGGTTCAGCCCGCAGCGTCATGAACGCCGCGTAGCCGTGGACGTGACGGCGCGTCGGCACGTGCGGCGCATCCAGGGTGCGGGGCCCGGTATGGTCAGTTATCGCAATGAACGAACGCTCCGGGTACGGCCACGACCCCCGGAAGCAACTTCAAATCACTGATCGCCCAGGCAGATTTCCAGCGCGCGTGCTGTCTCAATCCAGATATGGTCCTGCGGCACGGTCTTGCGTTTGCCCACGACCTCCCGCAACGGGACGGCTTCGGTATCGCCATCGCGCGCGGCAATCATGACGTCCGAGACGCCTTCCTGAATGTAGTCGGCGCAGGCCGTACCCAGTCGGGTGGCCAGAAGGCGATCGGCTGCTGTTGGCGCCCCGCCTCTTTGCACGTGACCCAGGGTTGTCACTCGCGCTTCCAGGCGCGTCCTGTCTTCAAGCTGGCGGGTCAGTTCGTGCGTGATATTTGCCTGCCTGGCGAGCAACTTCCGCAATTTCTTCCTGAGACGCTTGCGTTTCGACTTGTCCTCTTCGTCCTCGATGCTTTCCCCTAGCTGCTTGATCCGTTTTCCCAGTTCGGCGGAGAAGGCGCCTTCGGACAACGCAACAATGCTAAAATGCTTGCCCCCCTGGCTACGCCGCAGAATGGAATCTGCCACGATGTCGATATCGTAGGGGACTTCCGGGATAAGAATGACGTCGGCGCCGCCAGCCAGCCCGGAACCCAGCGCCAGCCAGCCGGTGTTGTGGCCCATGACCTCGACAATAATGATGCGGTGATGGCTGTGCGCGGTGCTGTGCAGTCGATCAATGGCCTCGGTGGCAATGGACAGGGCCGTGTCGAATCCGAAAGTGACATCCGTTCCGTACACGTCGTTGTCAATCGTCTTGGGCAGGGTAATGATGTTCATGCCCTTTTGCGCCAGACGCCAGGCGTTGCTCATTGTCCCGCCACCACCCAGGCAGACGAGGGCATCCAGGTGGTGCTGATGGTAGGTATCCAGCATGGCTTCCGTCATGTCCATCACCTTGTCGCCCACCGGCATCTTGTGCGGCTTGTCGCGACTGGTGCCCAGTATTGTGCCACCCATGGTCAGGATGCCCGAAAGCGCGCCGGCATGCAGATCCACCGTACGATTTTGCATCAGGCCACGGAAGCCCTGACGGAAGCCGATGACCCGCATACCATACTTGCTGATTGCCGTTTTACCGAGAGCCCGAATCGCTGCGTTTAGTCCCGGGCTGTCACCGCCCGCGGTGAGAATTCCAATTGAATTCGACACTTTGCCTCCAAAGTTTTCTCAAAGTCTAGCGCGCCGACGGCTGCGCGCCACAGTGTGGCCTTCCTCGCGAGAAGCCCATGATCGGTGACCGTGGTTTGAAATGACCAATGGCAAGCCGAAGCGCCGGCGTCAAAGCGGGGCGATTCAGGGTGCTCGGTGCAAGTCGGGCCATGCGCCCTCCGCCCTGGCTTTCCTCTGGCCTGTCGGGATTTATCCGGCTGGCTCTGCCCCCAGCGCAAGCGCAGCCGCGACAACCTGATCAACGCTGATGTCCGACAGGCAGGGGTGACAGGCGGGATCGTCGTCCCCCCAGTCCAGAATGCGGCAGGGTCGGCAGGCAATGGATGAAGTGAGTATCCTGTGTTTCCCGGACGGACCCCAGGGGCCAAACTCGACCGGGTCGGCCGGGCCGTAAAGCGAAACGGTTGGCGCAGCGACCGCCGCCGCCAGGTGCAGGGGCCCACTGTCCGGCCCCAAAACCATCAGGGACCGCTCATAGCACGCCGCCAGTTCACCCACTTCCGTTTTTCCGGCAAGGCTCAGTCCTGTGGTGGACATTTGCTCAATGATGCCCTGCACAAGCGTTTGCTCCGCCTGGCCGCCGCTGAAAACGACGACGGCTCCCAGGGACTGGCCCAGAATGTCCGCTACCCTTGCCCAATTCCCGGTGTCCCAATGTTTAAGCGGTGCGCCCGTGCCGGCGTGTATGCAGAGAAAACGAGATTCGCGGCCAAGCCCTGAAGCGTCCAGCAGTGCCATTGCCCTGGCACGGTCTTCACGTTCAATCGGAAAGTGCAGGCGGATTCCGGGATTCAATGGCTTGCCGGTCAGGGCAGAAACCAGCCGCAGGTTGCGCAGCAGGGCGTGTTCGTGCCGCAAGGGCAACGCAGTCGTCAGAAAGGGACTGGTCTCGGCAGTGGCGTAACCGACTCGATGGGGGATGCCGGCCAACCAGGCGACCAGCGCGCCCCACCAATGATCTGGCCGCAAGACCAGCACTGCCGAAATCTGTTGCCTGCGCAATTTTCGGGAAACCTGCATTGCCTGACGCCAGGGCGAAGCGGTGGGGATCCGCCCGGCCCGATTGAACCCGGGGAATTCCTGGGTCTCTACGCCACTAAGGGCCGGCAGCCGGCCCAGAATGGACGTCGCTGCGGGGCTGGCCAATGCCTTGATCCCGGCATCGGGGAAGGACATACGCAATGCGTCGATGGCCGGCAGGGTCAGCAAGGCATCACCGAGGTGGTCAGGTCTGAGCAACAAAATGCGTTGCCGGTCGCCGGTTGGCGCCGGCACAAATGGAAATCTTGACGCGGTTGCCAGTAACAATTGCCGAAGTCTTTGACGTGGCGAGGGTCGGTGCCGGGCAGCGCTCAGTCGCCGGTTGCGGGCGACCAGTGCTTCCCGCCTCACAGGCCGAAGCGCTCCCAGGCAGCCAGCAGTGAGGGCAGAATCGCCGACCAGTCGCTGGTGTCCCGGACTGCCGCCGCGGCGGCCACGCCCATGCGCTGGCGCAAACGCGGGGCACCCAGCAACTCAAGGATGGCGTCAGCCATTTCGTGCTCTTCGTCTGCGATGCGCATGGTTTGTGTCAATGCCGGCGGCAGACCGGAGGCGGCCACCGACGTGGCCACAATGGCGCAACCGCTGGCCATCGCTTCAAGCACCTTGAGTTTCGTGCCACTTCCTGCCTGCAGGGGAGCAACATAAACGTCGCAGCCGTGCAGCCATGGTTGAATCTCTTTAACCCGACCGGTGACTGTGACGTGATCTGAAATTGCCAGTTGCTTCAAACTGGCATGCGGCGATTGACCGACGATATTAAGGCGACACGCCGGCTGCTCCTTGAGCACCAGAGGCAGAACGTGTTTGCAGAACCAGTGCATGGCGTCGACGTTGGGGCGATAGTCCATCTTGCCGGTGAAGGCCAGTGTCGGCTGCGCATTTTGCGTTGGCTGCGCCAGTTGATATTGGCTGGTGAAGATGCCGTTTGGCACCACGGCGACCCGGCTCCCCGGTGACAGCACCCGCAATGCCCGGGCATCTTCATCGGAAACGGCCAGTGTTCCCGTGGCCCGCTGGCAAATGACGCGCTCAAATCCGGCGATGCGCCGGGCCTGTATCCAGGACCAGAGTGCCAATGGCCAACGGCCAGGCTGCCGGCGATCGACCTTGTACAGGTTGCGTTGCAACTGGTACTCGGCGTTGAACGCGTCGTAACAGCAGGGTAGACCGGGCTGCCTCTGCTGCACGAGGGGCAACAGTTCACAGACTTCCAGCCCTTCGAACTGCACCAGATCGAACTGTTGCGCGTCCAGCAACGCAATCAGGCCATGTCGCAATTCGTCACTGACCAGACGCAGAACGACATCCGGTTTGCTGCCCAGCAGGAGATCACGCAGGCGGTCGGCCAGCCCACGAGTTGGTGGCGGCGCTGTCACGATATGTTCGCACAGGTCATGCAAGGGCGAGTCGCTTTCCGGCGCCGCCCCGACCGCAAGCAGGCTGATGCGGTGCCCGGCCCCGTGCAGACTCTTCAGCAGGCCAAACACGCGCATGGTGCCTCCCTGGTGGGACGGCCAGGGGAGGGCAGGAGCGACCATCAGGACCCTCATGCGTCGTACAGTACCCGGTCCCACACCTGAAGAAGCACCTGCACGTGCTTTTCCCAGGTGAAGCGCGCTGCGCGTTTCACGCCGGCCGCTTCCTGTTCGGCCTTCCAGTCGCTGTCAGTCAGCGCGCGCATCATGGCGGCGGCCAGGGCATCCCTGTCCATTGGGTCAATCTGTATCCCCACGTCTCCCACAACTTCCGGCAATGAGGAGACATTGCTGACGATGGGGAGCGTGCCGCAGGCCATGGCTTCCAGCGCCGGCAAACCGAAGCCTTCATAAATGGAGGGCATGACCAGCGCGCTCGCCAGGTTGTACAGGGCCGGAAGCGCCTCCTGCGGCACGTTCTCACGCCAGATGATGTCATCCGCGATCTGCATTTCCTCGATTCGTTGCAAAGTCTCATCGAAGAGCCAGCCGCGGCGACCGGCCAGCACAAGCGGCGCTGCATCCGGGAGCTGTTCTCTCAGCAAATGCCATGCCTCCAGCAGGGCGATCACGTTTTTCCGTGGTTCGAAGGTGCCGACGCAAAGGAAGAAATCCTGCGGCAAGTCCAGTTCGCGACGTTGTTCGTCCAGAAAGGCGGCGGACAGGGGTTTGAAATCGTGGCTGACGCCGTGATGCTGTGTCGTTATGCGCTCCGCCGGCACCTGCAGTAAATCCATGATGTCCCGTTGAGTGGCCCTGGAGACGGTCAGAATATGGTCAGCCTGTCTGACGGCGCGTCCCAGTTGACCACGGTAGTAGCGTCGACTTTCTTTGGTCATGTACTGCGGGTAGTGAAGAAAGTGCAGGTCGTGAATCGTGATGACATGGCGCCTGGCCCCGCGCAGGGGCGGGATGAAGTCCGGACTGTGAAGCAGGTCCAGCCTTTTGGGGAGTAACTCGACGCTCAATGCATACTTTTCCAATGCATGGTGACATGGCGTGTACAGGGTTGATCGATTGAAGCGTCCGGCCAGTGAAAATCGCGCCTTGCGGCTTTCCAGTATGGTGAAATCATGTGCAGTGCTCTGCGACTGAAGCGCGTTCAGCACTTCTCGAATCCAGGTGGCGATGCCACCCTGGTGATAAGCCGGCAATCGGGCGTCGAAGCCGATTCGGGACATGGAATCAGTATAGCCTGTCGCCATTTGTTTCCATAGACGGCTACAGCCAGGTTTTCAGCAATCGCGCCACAGTGCCCTCTTCGAACAGTTTGCCCAGGGCACGATCAATGACTTGCCAACGTAACGGGGAAGCGGAAAGGAGGGCCAGGGCGACATGTTGATCGCTGACCTGATGCAATGCCGCGGCGAGGTCATGTTGACGCAGATAAAGCCTGGCGTCCAGCGCGTTCACCAGCGCGGCGTCCGCAATGCCCAGGCGTAGCGAATCCAGTGCATGGACAGGAAGTTCGTAGGGAAGAACCGTGAAGGCAGCAAGGCGTCGTTGCCAGCGGCGCGCTTCAGTATCGGCGACAGAGCCGGAAGCCAGCGCAAGCGAGCGCCCGCCAATTTCCTGCATGGACTGAAGCGCATTGTCCTGGTGACTGACCAGCACAAGACCTGCATTGAACCAGGGTCGGGTGGCGAGGACGTCGGCTTCAAATGCGGTCTGGCGTGCGTCCACCACCGGCAGCAGATCGATGATGCCCAAACGCAGGGAATCAAATCGTCCGTCCTGTGAAACGCTGATGAAACGGGGCACAAGGTCAAGTTCCTGCGCCAAAGCCTGACCCAGCTCAATGGCAAGACCCGCCGGTTCTCCGTCCTGGAGTTGGACATAGGGAGACAAAGACACTTCGATTCCGATTCGCAGCTGTCCGCCAGGAAACAGGTCGGCGACGTCAGGTCTCGGCATCTGGCTTCGAATCGCAAGGGAAGCGAGCAGCAGGAAGACGATCAGCCCCGCAGAAATCAGGATGGCGCGACGGGTGGAGGCAACCACAGGGCGTCAACATTTCCCTGGCCGCGCGCCAGGTTTTGAATGGCGTAATAGATTGGTTTCGCCAGGAATTCCGGCGTAATCAGGGTGTAGCCGTCGCGCCAGTTCATTGTCGGTGCAGGATAACGCAAGGCCCACAAACACAGGTTCTCCAGCCAGGGCCATTGTTGGTCGGCGGATTCCAGGGCGTCCAGAGTGTAGCGGATGCGTCGGGCCGGGCTAACGGCCAGTTCATGGTGTGGGTCATCGTTCCATCCGGTCTCGGTCAGGTAGAATGCCAATTCCTTCTCCGAATGACGCTGCACGACTTCCCGCTGGAGTTCCATGCGGCGGAAGTTCAGGCGGTCACGGCCTGGAGGGGCCTGCGGGCGGTCTGCGAAGCCATAGCTGTGCAAGGCAAGACCGTCGATCCAGTTGGCGGCGCCGGCGGCAAAAGTGTCTTCCAGCCAGAGCAGGTCGTTGGTACCGTGCGGGCTGCCAGGGGGTTCCAAAGTCTGCGCCGGGCCGGCTGCCAGCAATGCGGTGTGCGGGCTCGATTCCCGGACGGCATTGTGAGTGAGACGCAGCAGCTCTACGTAATCATCGGGCGTCACGGCCGCATGGCCCCACTCAAACGCGAGGTTGGGTTCGTTCCAGATGATCACATGATTCACCACGCCCTGGTAGCGCGCCGCAAAAGCGGCCACAAAGGCGGCAAAGTCGTCCCATGCTTCGCGCGGCAGGGTGTTCAACGTATTCGGGGACTGCCTGCCGGCGGAATCCCGGGCCCAGGCCGGCACCAGACCCATGCGGGCGATGACGCGCAATCCCTGATTGTCGGCATGCCGCAAGATGCGATCTGCCCTTTGCCAGTCAAGATTTCCGGGCGAGTTCTCGAAATAGGCCCAGGGAAAAAATTCGACGATCGTTCCGGCACCCATTTCCCGCACCAGTTGTAAACTGCGCTGAATCTTCCATTCCCACACCTCATCGATGAGCCGTGTATGTACGCAAAGCTGTGGCAGGTCGGTGTCAACCTGTTGCCGTTCCTTCAGGGTTGCTCGCGGTTCGGCAGGTACCAGAAAACCGGGCAGCACAAGGACAAGCAACAATCGTAAGGCTGCAGGCCCGATTCCAATCAAAGGCTTCAGACGCTTCAGGACCATTTGAGCCAGACACTGCAAGGGCCGGATGGGGAGATGTGCCGCCTTTTTGACTCAGACCTGCTGTTTGGTCTCCCTGACGTCGTGCCAGGCGCTGTGTACTTCTGTCTCGCCGTGACGCAAGGCCAGCAACAGGGCATCCTGGTCCACGGGCAGGCTGAATACGCGCACTCCAATGGCATTGTAGATGGCATTGGTGATGGCCGGCATGGTGTTGATTGACGGGATTTCGCCGACCCCCTTGGCGCCGTAGGGCCCTTCAATTGCGGGGTCCTCGACAAGGTGGCTGACGATCTCTGGCGTGTGCTTGATACTGGGCATCTTGTAGCGCGCCAACAGGGTCGACCAGGGCACGCCATCCTCGACGATGAAACTTTCGGTCAGGGCGTTGCCCAACGCCATCACAATGCCGCCCTCAATCTGCCCCTGCAAGAGCATGGGATTTATTGCCCGGCCAACGTCCGTGGCCGAAATGATTTTCTCGCAATGTACTACGCCGGTGTTGATGTCGACACTGACCAGAGCGATCTGCGTGGCATAGGAGAAGGCGAAATGCATGTCGCCGCCCGTACCGAGTGGCTGGGTCTTTGGCCCCCAGTACTCGTGCTGAATGCGGGTCGGAATGCCCTGGCTGCGAGCCAGGCGCACTGCGTCACCGAAGCTGACGCTGCTCCCGTTGACCCGAACCAGGCCCTCCTCGAAGCGCAGCAAGTCTGGCGGCCGGTCATGTTCTTCCGAGAGCACGCTGCTGAGCGCGTCACGCAACCCGATGGCGGCATGTCGAACGGCATTGCCGCTCATGAAGGTCTGGCGGCTGGCTGTAGTCGGTCCACCATCCGGCGTCAGGTCCGTATCGGAGAGCAATACGCGTACCTGTCTGTAAGGCAAACCCAGTTCTTCGGCGGCACACTGGGCCAGCACAGCGACCAAACCTTGTCCCATATCGGCCGAAGAAGTTCGCACTTCCACGGTCCCGTCATCGAAGGCTTCCACCTCCGCCGCGGATTTGTCCGGCGCGCCACCGCCCAGGCCCGTGTTCTTGTATGCGCAGGCGACGCCCCAGCCCCAGGCCAGATCGCCTTCACGCCAGCCCCAGCGGAAATTGCCGTTTACCTTGCCTCGCAGGTCTTCATCGCAAATTCGGATGGTCTCCAGCAGGCCCACGCTGTCGCGCAATTTCTGGCCGGTAGCCGTAACCACGCCCACCTTCTGCGCGTTAATGTGACGCAGTTCAATCGGGTCCATGCCAAGTTCTTCGGCAATCAGGTCCATGTTCTGCTCAACGGCGAAGGCACTCTGGGTGACGCCAAACCCACGAAAGGCGCCGGCAGGAGGGTTGTTGGTGTACATGGCGTAACAGTCTATTTTGGCGTGGGGCACGTCGTAGGGTCCGGTGGCGTGAGTCGTCGCGCGCGTCATCACCTTGTCGCTCAGGCTGGCATAGGCGCCGCCATCGCCATACAGTTCGGCCTCCACAGCGGTCAGGCGTCCATCGCGTCTCGCGCCGGTGCGAATGCGAATGACCGTGGCGTGGCGCTTGGGATGGAAGAGCAGGGATTCCTGGCGGGAGTACAACAATTTTACCGGTCGCTGCAGCGCGTCGGCGAGCATGGCGACGTGGATCTGGCCGGCGATATCTTCCTTGCCGCCGAAGCCACCGCCGATCAGCGTTCCGCGAACGCGCACCTGCTCGTCCGGCAGGTCCATGGCGCGCGCAACCTGATTTCTGTCCTGATAAGGGATCTGCGAGCCGACATAAATCGTCAGCTTTTGATGCTCGTCGTCAAGCCCCGGCGGAACGCCGATCGCACATTCTGGCTCGAGAAAGGCGTGTTCAATGATTGGAGTGCGGTAGGTGCGTTCAACGACGACGTCCGCCTCATCAAAGCCGCGCTGAAGGTCGCCGTGTCGAACCTTGATGTGCTTCAGCAGGTTGCCACCTTCACGTCCCGCATGCACGAGGGGGGCATCCGGGCTGTGGGCGTACACCGGGTCTGCAACCACCGGCAAGGGTTCATATTCCACGTCAATCAGCCTTAGCGCCTGTTCGGCGATGTCGGCCGTTCCTGCAGCGACGAGCGCGATGGCGTCGCCTGTGTAACGGGCAACTTCGTTTTCGCCAACCAGCACCGGCCAGTCCAGAGTGACAATGCCGTGTGCATTTTCGCCTGGCACATCCGCCCTTGTCAGCACGGCCAGCACGCCCGGAAGTGCGCGAGCCCGGCTGGTGTCGATATGGCGCACAATGGCGTGTGGGTGTGCCGATCTCAGGGTGCGGGCGAAGACCATGCCCGGAAAGCTGTAATCGTCCGTATATTTGGCGCGACCAGTGACGCGATCGACGATGTCAGGCACCAGTTCACTGTGGCCGATGCTCTTGAGGGGAGTAACCACTTCCGGCTCGCCGGGTGGCAAGGGCTCTTCACCACGCATCACCCGGCCGGCGGAGTGGATGGCCCGCAGCACACTGGTGTAACCGGTACAACGGCAATAGGTGTCCTTCAGGGCAACCTTGATGTCACGATCTTCGGGTTCCGGGTTTTCGTCCAGCAGGGCGGCCGCCGTCATCATCAAACCGGGCGTGCAGAAGCCGCACTGGACGGCGCAATGGTTGATGAACTCACGCTGCAAGGGGTGCAATTGTTCCTCGTCGCTGGCCGCACGGCACGCCAGCCCCTCCACTGTGCGCACGGAACGGCCCTGGGCCTTGAATGCGGGATAGATGCAGGAATCAACAGGAATGCCATCGACGTGCACGGTGCAGATGCCACATTCTGCTTCGTCGCATCCGATCTTGGTGCCGGTCAGCCCCAACTCCTGCCGCAGCAGGGCGGCAAGTGTCAGCGACTCCGACACGTCAAGGTCATGGTCGACGCCATTGATGTTCAGTCTGAGCTCAGTCATGGCGGCTCTCCAGGTCAATCATCCCAGTCCAACCCCCTCGGCCCTGGCGATACCGCTGCGGGCTCTTTCGATTGCGAGAGGCAAGACCTGATTCAAGAGGGTTTCAATCATGTGTGAACGATATTCCGCACTGGCCCGATACTTGCTGGCGCGCGGATGCAACTTGTCACGAGCGGCAGATGCCACTTCCCTGACAAGCGCTTCAGAGATTTCACGGCCACGCAAGGCGTTTTCGACTTCCGTGGCGAGAACAGGTACCCGGTCTACCGGGCTTATGCAGATTCGAAGATCTTTGAGGACACGCCTGTCTTCGTCCAGTTGTACCCACACGGCACAGCCAAGAATGGGCAGGGCCACGCCCTGGGGCCGCATGATGCGCTTGAATGCGCTGGCCTCGCCGTCCCGGCTGCAACGAAAACGGAATCCGACCAGCACGTCCTGCCTTGAGTCGAGAGCGGATACGCCGGGGCCCCGGAAGATCTGTGTGATCGGCAACCACTCTCGTAGACCGTTTTTCCACGCGACCTCGGCGTCCGCGCCAAGGGCGACCAGTGAGGTGGTGCCGTCACCGGCGGGCAAGGCATGAGCCACGTTGCCGCCGAGCGTCGCCACATTGCGGACCTGCAGACCACCCACGACGCCGCAACTCTCGACGAGGCAGGTTGCATATTTTTCGACGAGCGATGACTTGACGATGGAAGTATGCGTCACGGCGGCGCCGACCCGCAGCCAACCGTTCTGCGCGGAAACTTTTGTCATTTCCGAGATCGTGGTGACGTCGACGAGGGCCGCAAGGGGGTGTTCGCCATTTTCGACGTGCTGCATGTCGATGAGGAGGTCGGTGCCACCTGCGATCAGGCGCGCCCGTCCATCGTAGCGGGCCAGGCAGGCCAGCGCATCAGCCACTGTGCGAGGCGTGTGATAACGTTCCCAGAGCGCCACGGAGCGTCCCTCGTACGAAAAACAACACCAGGCAGCACTTTTCGCGGGGAAAAAGGGACCGCGCCGTCAGCTTCAGGCTCCGACGACTGCACACGGTACCTGCATTATAACGGATGATACAAACACATGCAAATTCCTCTGTCATGTTCCCGTCGCAAGATCTGTCTTGCCTTTTGGCCATGCCCTGCGGTTTTACATTCCTTGAATTGTGTGTTATTAAGGTAACTGCAGCGCACCATGAGTCGTGCATGAATTGTGAAAATTGGGCGGTTACCTCATTGAATCGCGCATACAATGATCCAGATTAGGCAGAAATTCGTCCAGCGCTCTGATCCACTCATTGTGCTGGCACCGATCCTTGCCATTTTGCTGGCGCTCGTTATTGGCGGCATTCTGCTCCTGTTGCTCGGAAGGGACCCGATACTTGCGTACCGGGCCATGTGGGAAGGCGCCATCGGCAATCCCTTTGAGAATCCTACCAGCTTGGCAAACACCTTTACCCGCGCCATCCCCCTGATGCTGGTCGCAACCGGCATATGTGTCGCTTTTCGCGGTGGGGTAATCAACATTGGTTCGGAAGGGCAATTGTTTGTGGGCGCGTTGGCGGTGGTCGCCCTTTCAGCCAGCGTGGGCGATTCCTTGCCTGCCCTGGTTTATGTACCCCTCTCGCTTGTCGTCGGTTTTGCCGGTGGCGCCTTTTGGGGCTTCATTCCCGGCTTTCTTCGGGCACGTTTTTCCGTTAATGAAATTCTGTGCACGATCATGATGAACCAGATTGCCATTCAATTGTTGAACATCATGTTGAGCGGCCCCTTGCGCGACCCGAGTGCGAATGTCACGCAGTCCGCGCGCTTGCCGGAAGCGGTGTGGCTGGGACGCATGTTGCCGCCAACCCGCTTGCACACGGGAATCTTTGCCGCGCTGATTGCCACTGTGGTGACCTGGCTCCTGCTGTGGCGGACCCCGATTGGCTATCGAATTCGCGCCGTCGGGCAAAACCGCGAGGCGTCGCGCTACGCAGGGATATCGGTCCCCGTTTACATCATCCTGGCCCTGACGTTGAGTGGCGGGCTTGCCGGGCTGGGAGGCGCTGCGGAGTTGACCGGCGTTTCGCGCAGAATGGTGTCAGGATTTGCCGCCGGCTTCGGCTTCTCGGGTATTGTCGTGGCGATCTTTGGCAGACTGCATCCCCTGGGGGCGATTCCTTCCGCACTGCTCTTCAGCGCCATGGTGACCGGTGCGGAACGAATGCAGCGCACAGTCCAGGTCCATTACGAGACCATCATTGCGATTCAGGGAATCGTGGTGCTTTTCGCCGTCAGCAGCAGCATGTGGGTCCAACGAAGGGCCGCGAGACGACTGGCCATCGACGTTGGCATGAGCCCTTCTGATGACGAACCGGAAAGTGGTGCCGGCGACATTCGGCCGGCGGAGGCATAGCGACAATGGATGAACGGACGCTGCTGGACGTACTTGTCGCTGCCTCGGCCCTGACAATGGTGTCCGCCATGCCGTTTCTGTACTCCGCGCTGGGCGAAGTTTTCTCCCAACTCTCCGGCGTATTCAACCTGGGCGTCGAGGGCATCATGTTGGTGGGGGCTTTCTCCTCGATTTACGTCGCCTCGGACATGGGGCTGGACGCCGGGTTGTTGGCCGGCGTTCTGGCAGGGATGGTGACCGGCGCATTACTGGGGCTGGTCATGGCCTTTGTCAGCGTGACAATGCAGGCGGACCAGGGCATCAGCGGTATCGGCATCACACTGCTCGGCCGGGGGCTATCCACAACCCTGTTCATTTTGCTGGCCGACGGCGTGTTGCTCGTCGAGTCTTTCCAGCCCATTCGCATCCCCTTGCTGAGCGATCTGCCGGTCGTGGGCGACATCCTGTTTAACCAGAACATTATGGTCTATGGTGCGTTGCTGCTGGTACCTGTTACGGCATGGCTGCTTCGTCGAACGACCTGGGGGCTGCAAATTCGAGCAGTTGGCCAGAATCCGGCCGCTGCCGATGCCATGGGTGTGAACGTTGAGCAAGTGCGATATTCGGCCGTTGTGCTGGGCGGGACGATGGCCGGTCTGGCCGGCGCCTCCATGCCACTGGCGTTGACCAATGTCTTCCAGGTCAATATGACGGCGGGTCTCGGTTTCATCGCCGTGGCCATGGTCTATTTTGGAGGCTGGTCGCCCTGGAGAGTGATGTTTGGCTCTCTTCTGTTCAGTGCTGCCTACAATCTGCAGATCTGGGTGCAGGTGCTTGATGTAAAGCTGTTTGGCGAAACAATTCCGGTCAACATATTGTTGATGATGCCCTATGTACTCGCGATAATTGTCCTGGTTTTCGCCCGTGACATGCAACGATTTCGTCCCCAGGCCATGAACAGGCCATTCCGTCGGGGCGATTGAGGCTTTCCCGGGCAACTTGCTATGTTTGGCGGACGGACATGACAAGAGCATACAGAAAAGGGAAATATGCTCTCCGGCTGCTGGTTGTGGTCTCTGTTCTGATGACCACAGTTGCTGTCACTGCCCAGGAACCCATTCGTATAGCCATTGTTGCGCCAAGCAGCATCCGGGATCTCTCCTGGAGCCAGTCGATTCATGCCAGCCTGCAGGAACTGCAAGAGGAGATGGGCGGTGAAAGTGTCCTGCAAATCGCCTATTCCGAGGCGATGTCCAGCGTTTCAGCCGCTTCCGAGACCTTACGCGGCTACGCCGAGGACGGATTCGATATTATCATCGCTCACGGTACCCAGTACGGCACCTCCATCTTCGACATGGCGCATGAGTTTCCAGACACATCCTTTGCCTGGGGTACGGCTACGGAAACGGGTGCCGAGAGAGGCATAGGCAACGTTTACGCCTATCAGGCTGCCGCCGAAGAAGGTGGCTACGTCAATGGCGTGATGGCCGCCCTGCTGACTGAATCCAATGTCATAGGCGCCATTGGCCCAATTCCGGCCGGAGACGTGCGGCTGTACATCAGTGGCTTTACACAGGGCGTTAAATCGACAAATCCAGAGGCGGAAGTCCTGGTCGTCTACGTGGGGTCATTCAGCGACATTGCGGCCGGCACGACCAATGGCAGGACTCTCCTTGCCGCCGGCGCAGACGTTCTGACCGGAACTTCCCAGGTCGTGGTAGGTGCAATTGAGGCCGTCCGCAGCGCCGGGGGCTTCTGGTTCAGCACCCAGAGTGATCAGGGCGACGTCTGGCCGGGGACCGTTGTAAGTTCACAGGTTTATAACTGGGTTCCGATGTTGCGGGACATCGTTGAGCGTCACCAGGACGGGGAATATGGCGGAATCGCCTACAAGTTGACCCTCGCCAACGAAGGTTTGCGTATTGCATTTGGCAGTGTTGACATTTCGTCGGAATTGTTAATGGCCGCCGGTCAGGCGGTCGAAGACATTATTGCCGGCAAAATCGAATTCTCGACTTGAGTCCGTCGCATGGATCGACACGTTGGCAAGGGCCAGGCCCGCGACAATCCGATTGAAGGAGGCGACAGGAACATGAATGCGACGAACATGCTTCCTTCCGGTCATCACCGTGTCGAGCTCACTGAAATGGTTGGCATTACCAAGCGTTTCCCGGGCGTGATTGCCAACGACAATGTCAACCTTGAAGTGCGGGCCGGCGAAATCCATGCCTTGCTGGGTGAAAACGGCGCCGGCAAAAGCACGCTGATGCATCAGCTGAGCGGGTTGTATGTGCCGGATGAAGGTGACATTCTCCTTGACGGACAAAAGGTCGAAATTCACTCTCCGTCTGAAGCGCTGCGGTTGGGCATTGGAATGATTCACCAGCACTTCATGCTGGTGCCAAACCTGTCTGTGACGGAGAACATCGCCCTTAGCCGGCAGGGTGGACCCCTGCTGGATTTGAACAGCGTGCGTGATGAACTAATGGCGGTTTCCGAAACCTGCAATCTTGAAATTAATCCGGACGCCTATGTCTGGCAAATGTCGCTCGGTGAAATGAAACGGCTGGAGATCATCAAGGCCCTGTTCCATGGTGGGTCAATTGTCATTCTGGACGAACCCACCGCAGTTCTGACGCCGAGGGAAGTAGAAGACCTGTTTCAGACGCTGGCACTGATGCGAAGTCGGGGCCATTCGCTGATTTTCATCACACACAAATTGAACGAGGTACAGATCATTAGCGATCACATCACGGTTATGCGTGATGGTAGCGTAATCGATACCCTGCCAAATGATGGCATTGAACAACATACGCTGGCGCACATGATGGTGGGCAGGGAGTTGCGTCTTAAACTGGACAAGCCAAAGCTTGAAGCCGGTGAGGAAAAACTGCGCGTTCGTAACCTGTCCGTCCAGAATGATTATGATTTGCCCGCCCTGCGGGGAATCAATCTCTCTGTCCGCGCAGGTGAAATCCTTGGAATAGCAGCCGTTTCCGGCAATGGACAGAATGAGCTCGCCGAATGCATTGCCGGGCTGCGACCGGCCACCGGTGGCGAAGTCTATTTGAACGGCGACTCAATTTTGGACAATTCGATCAGTGACAGACTGCAGGCCGGCCTGTCCTACATTCCTGAAGAACGCACCGTGCATGGCACAATCGGCACATTTTCGGTCGCGGAAAATGTCATTCTGCAAAAGCATGGGTCATCCCGCTACCGCTCCGGGCCTTTCATGAATTTTGGAGCAATCGGAGAATTTACGGAAGAATTGCTGGGCAAGTTTAACATTCGCCCACGCCGCAAGGAGGCCCTGGTAAAAAACCTTTCCGGCGGGAACGCCCAGAAAGTCATGCTGGCCAGAGAGATGTCGCATGAACCGGTAGCAATGGTGGTGGAGCGGCCGACCCATGGTGTGGACGTCGGGGCGACGGAATTTATCCGTGACCTGATGATTCAGAAGCGGGGAGAAGGTGTCGCCATATTGCTCATTTCCGAAGACCTCGATGAGATTATGGCGCTCGCGGACCGCATCGCGGTGATCTACGAGGGAAGCGTCGTTGACGTCGTCGATCGCAAGGACGCAATTGCAGACAAACTGGGCCTGTTGATGGCCGGCGGTGTTGGCCAGTCATAGTTGATCTTTGGAGTTTCAGAACAAGAGAAAAGCGATTTCATGCCCCTGGTTCCCGCCAACACCCTTGTTACGTTGGGCAAATCAATCTTTGTCGCTGCGGGCGCACCCGAAGACATTGCTGAAGCTGTAGCCAACTCTCTGGTAGAGACCAACCTGGCCGGTCACGATTCGCACGGGATCATATGTGTGATGCTCTATGTGGACATGATTCGCAACGGCGATTTGAGCCCGTCCGCCCGGCCACAACTCAGACAAGGCAGCGGTGCTGTCGCCAGCCTCGATTGCCGCCGCGGTTTCGGGCAGATCGGCGCGCAGGTGGGCACGGCAATGGCGGCGGAGCTGGCGCATGAGCACGGAATCGCTTGCGTCGCGCTCGAAAACGTCAATCACGTGGGTCGTTTGGGAGAATACGCAGAAACTTTGGCGCGGCAACGAATGGTCGGCATTGTGCTGGCCAGCGGGACTGTGGTCCGCGTATCGGTCGCACCCTGGGGCGGGCGCGAACCGCTGCTCTCAACCAACCCCATGGCCTGGGCAGTTCCTGCCGGAACGGGCGACACGCCTTTCGTGCTGGATTACGCGACCGCAGTCGTGGCCAATGGCAAGGTGCAGGTGGCGCTCAGTGAAGGAAGAAACTTCCCCGAGGGCATGTTGCTTGACAGCGACGGAATCCCTACGCAGGATCCGGCAAGCTTCCTCAGGGGTGGGATGTTGCTGCCCTTTGGCACTTACAAGGGCTATGGACTTTCGCTCATGATGGAAATGATTCCGGGCATACTTTGCGGCTTCAGTCCGGTGTCCTCTACCCGCTTCCGCTCCGGCAATCCCACGCTGGTCATGGCACTGCACATTGAAGCCTTTGCCGAGCCCGAAATGTTCAGAGAGCAAACACAGGAATTCCTTGGGCGTGTGAAGGCCATCCAGCCTGCTGAGGGATTTGATGAAGTACTCCTGCCAGGGGAAAAGGAACAGCGGTTCAAGGCTGAACGCAGCCGAACAGGCATTCCCTTGCCCCGGATAGTCTGGAATGAACTTTGTGGCGTGGCTGCAACCTACGGAGTCGACGTGCCGGACGGTCCGGTTACTGCGTGAGACGGCAGGCCCAGCCGATAGTATTTCAATCCGCCACCCGTCAGGAAAAGCACGATCCTTTCATCGGGATGCACCTTGCCCGCGGCCAGCAAGGCCCGCAGGGCGACCAGCGTGGCCGCGGCTTCCGGGGCGACAAACAGACCTTCCATGCGCCCGGTTTCAAGCATGGCGGCGCGTATATCCTCATCATCCACTGCGATAGCCATGCCGCCACTTTCCCGCAGGGCGCGCAATATCAGAAAATCACCAACGGCCGAGGGCACCCGCAAACCGTCCGCGATCGTCGCAGCGTTTTCCCACGGGGCCGCCGTTTCACTGCCTTCCTGCCAGGCGCGGACGACAGGCGCGCATCCGCTGCTCTGGACGCTGATCATCCGCGGTCGGCTGTTTACGCCGGGCCAACCCAGCTGCGCCATCTCTTCGAAGGCTTTCCACATGCCAATGAGACCGGTGCCACCGCCGGTGGGGTAAATGACGACATCCGGCAGTGCGCCGTCGAAGTGCTCGTAAAGTTCATATCCCATCGTTTTCTTGCCTTCGATGCGATACGGTTCCTTCAGGGTGGAGACATCGAGCCAGCTTCCTTGCTCTGCGCCGGCCCGCACCATGGCGCCACAATCGGTTATCAGGCCGTCCACCAGGTTGACTTCCGCGCCCAGCGCATGCATTTCAGCCAGGAAAGGCGGCGGTACGTCTCGCGGTGTATAGACATGTGCGGGAATTCCGTGGAGCGCTGCATAGGCCGCCATCGCGCTGCCTGCATTGCCGGCGGTAGGGATGGCGAGGGCCCCTGCACCGAGTTCAACTGCGCGATTAACGGCGACCACCAGACCGCGCGCCTTGAAAGAATTGGTTGGATTTGGTGACTCATCCTTGGCGTAGAGGCAATCCAGCCCCAATGCCTTGCCCAGGCGTTTCAGGTGTAAAAGGGGCGTATAGCCTTCACCCAGGGTCTTGCGCAGTTGTGGCTGACGTACCGGCAGCATTTCGCTGTATCGCCAGAGGTTGGCTGGCCGTCGGAGCAGGGAATCCGGTGTCAGGCTGCGCGCGGCCTGTTTGACGTCATAGCGCGCCAGCAGGGGACGCGCGCAATCCGGGCACAGATTGGTCAACCGGTCTGCGGCCAGACTGAGCCGCACCAGCCGCACTCGAGATGCGAGAGTGCGCTGGCCACGTCCATTTCATTCGCTTTCATGACTGTCCTTGCCCCTGGTCATCGCACGCGGCATGGGGCGTTCCCGAATGTCCTCCAGCAAACCGCCATGGCCCATGTCCACCAGGTCCGCGCGGGTCAAACGTTCTCCGGCCAGCAGTCGCGGCAACAACAAATCGATGACGTTGGTGCGGGGCGAGCGAATGCAACCCGGCGCTCCGATAACCGGCACCTCATCGACATAGCCAAGCATCAGGAGACTTCCGGGGTCTACCGGCATGCCAAAGTGGGTAACCGTGCCATTGGCGAGCCGCAGGCCCGCAGGAACGACGTCATCGCGATCGATGATGGCCGAGACACTGCCGATGAGCAGCAACTGCTGCCCCAGGTCGATTTGTTGCCTGATGGCACCTGCGATTCCCTGCGGATCATGTGTTGAGAACAAGACGGACCCCAGTCGGCTGCCCAGGCGTTCCAGACGTTCACGCGTCGGTGGTTCCAGGGCGCTTCGCAATCGGTCCTGCGCCCGATCCGGGCCGGAAATGATGAGGCCTGCATTTAGCGATTTCATCTTTTTCTGGGCTACTATCGGCGCCATGCGGCGTGCGGTGGTCTCGACGTCAACGACTCGCGCCTCCGCTATGCCGAAAGGCACAATCTTGACCAGGGTGACCAGTTCATCCGGTTGGACCAGCGTGTGATTGCGAAGTGTGGCCAGGGTAATGCCGGGATCAATGTTGTTCAGGATGGACAAGGCAGGAACGTTTATGGCGACAGGGCCGTGTTGCCTGGCCAACAGGTTGGCGCGTCCCACGCCCGGCGTGACCATGCGTATACCTGGGCCGGCGACCGCTGCGCCGACCCGTCGGGCCGCTTCGTTTTCGTCCAGGTCGCCCGGTCCGGGATCCGCGACCACAACGCGTTGCATGCCCAACCGGCGGATTTTGCTCACGTCCAGGTCGGAGAGCAGGCGTCCCTTGCCCAGCAAACGGTGACCACGCTCATCGACCAGATTGTGCGCCAGTACCTTGCCGATCGCTTCATCAAGCGGGACCGGACCGAACTTCACGCGCTCACTCCGCTGCGTATGGACACAATCTCGGCCATGATGCTCAATGCGATTTCCTCCGGCGTGCCGGACCCTATTTCCAGACCAATGGGTGTGTGAATGCGCGCGGTCTGCTCCGGAGTCAGGCCGGCGGCATGCAGGCGTGCCAGGCGTTGCCTGTGAGTGCGCGGGCTGCTCAGGACGCCCACATAGGGCACGGGGCCGGGCAAGGCGGTGAGCAGGGCGGGGTCATCAATCTTGGGGTCGTGAGTCAGGACTGTCAGCCAGGTGTCGCTGTCCAGGCCGATTTGATCAAGGGCCTTGTCAGGATAACTGTGCAGAATCTGGTCCACGTCCGGAAAGCGCTCCGGCGTGGCGAAGACCTTGCGCGGATCGATCAGTATCACGCGGAAACCCAGTTCGCGGGCGAAATTCTGCAGTGGCATGGCGACGTGAACGCCGCCGATGATGACCAGCCTGGGGCCCGGTTGATGCCGGTCCACCATCACGACGTGGCCGTCAATTTCGTGACGGCCGCTGCGCGTTTCGCCCGCCCGCGACATCCCTGCGACTGTCCCGTCGTCCAGTGCTTCTGACCTGTATTCCGGTTCACCTGTGGGCCCCAGCAATACCTTCGCGCCAGACAATTCGCCCTCAAGCAGGGTGATCGAGGTGGCAGGTCTGTGATGGCGAATGTGCGGCGTCAATTTTGACCACCACAAGGTGTCCAGTGGCTCGACGAAAACGCTGATTCTGCCGCCGCAGGTCAGTCCCACGTCCCAGGCTTCATCATCGCTGACGCCAAAGGTCAACATGCGGGCGTGGCCATCTTCCATGCCTTCCAGCGCGCTCTCCACGACCGCGCCCTCAATGCAGCCGCCACTGACCGAACCCACCAGCGCCAGGTCACGGGTCACGGCCATTTTTGAGCCCGCCGCGCGAGGCGCCGAGCCCCAGGTTTGCACAACGGTTGCAAGGGACACTTGCCGACTTTCATGGAGCCAGCGGGACACCGTGTCCAGAATGTCAAGCATGGTGGCCGTCCTTTCAGCGCCTGGCGGTCAGTTTTTGCAGCGCCTTCGCCACGGTTTCAAGGTTATCCAGGTTTCGCAAGGGCAGAAAGTCATCGGTGAAAGGCAGCATGGCCCTTGCGCCACGGGTAAGCGGCTCGTAGCGCGGCAAATCGAGCAGGGGATTGAGCCAGATCAGGCGGTGGCAGCTGCGTTGCAGGCGTTCCATTTCGCGCCGCAAGAGGACCGGGTCACCGCGGTCCCAGCCGTCTGTAATCACCAGCACCATGGCGCCCCGTCCCAGCACGCGGCGGGACCAGCGAAAATTAAAGTCGCGCAGTGCTTCTCCGGTCCGTGTGCCGCCGCCCCAGTCATTCACACTGCTGCCCACGTCCGCGAGCGCCCGGTCGATGGACTTGTGCCGGATTTGCCGCGTGATGCGGGTCAGGCGCACGCTGAAGACAAAGGACTCAACCTGCTGCATGCCGGTGGCAAAGGTATGCATGAAATGCAGAAAAATGCGCGTGTAACGTTCCATGCTTCCGCTGATATCGCAAATGAGTACCAGCGGTCGCGGCTTGACGACGGGCGTGCGGGTCGGGAGCGTGAAGTATTCACCGGCGTGGCGCAAATTCTGGCGCATGGCGCGGCGCAGGTCGATGACGGCTCCGCGCCCCGGCCGCAATCGGCGCGTGCGTCGAAAGTCCAGAGATGGAGGCAGACGTTGCAGAATCCGCTTCGCAAGCGCCAGCTCCTCCGGACTCATTTCGGAAAAGTCCTTGTAGCGAAGCTGTTCCCCCTGGCTCCAGGTGGGAAGGACGGCCGTCAATTGCGCTTCCGCAGGGTCAATGACCCCTTCGCTTTCATCTTCCAGCGGACTGGCGCCTGGCGGCAACAGGAACTTCATGCGTTTCGGTTCGTTTTCCACCGGGGGTGGCATGTCCAGTTGCACCCAGTCGTCGACGGGCCGGGTCCAGAACAGGTCAAAGGCGCGGTCGAACAATTCCAGATCGCGGCGGTGCGAGACAATCAGGGATCGCATTGTGTGGTAAACGTCCAGACGCTGCCCCAGATTAATGTAACCAAGGGCGTGGGCCACCTCGATCATTCGATTTGGCGTGGCAGCCATCCCGAGCGCGCGGCACATGCGCCCGAACAGGAGAAGATTGTGCAGGAGTTGTCCGCCCTGATGGAAAGTCCCGTCCGGCAGAACAGGCGCAAGGCTCATGAAACCAGGGCTGCATTGGTTTGCGCCTGGACTATGGAACGCTCGTGCAGGGCCTGCAGACTGTCGCCCGAAAGCAGTTCGATGTCGTCCTGATACTTCAGAATCACACCAAGCGTTTCGGCGACCGTCTGAAGCGAAAGGGCGCGCTCGTCCAGCGCCACCAGAGCGGCCGTCCAGTCCAGGGTTTCAGCCACGCCCGGAGACTTGAATAGTTCCAGTTCACGCATTTCCTGAATGAAGGCCGTCACCTGCCGGGCGAGCAGGGGTTCCACGCCTGGCGCTTTCGTGCGCACGATTCGCAATTCCTTTTCGAAAGAAGGGTAATCGATCCAGTAATAGAGACAGCGGCGTTTGAGGGCGTCGTGCACTTCTCGCGTACGATTGGAGGTCACCACCACGACAGGGGGAGTCTCGGCGCGAATCGTGCCAAGTTCAGGAATTGTGACCTGGTAGTCGGACAGCAACTCGAGCAAAAAGGCCTCGAATTCCTCGTCGGCACGGTCGATTTCGTCGATCAGTAGCACGGGGCGCAGGCCGTCCGCGCTGCTTTCGACGGCTTGCAACAGGGGGCGGGTTTGCAGGAACTGGCGGGAAAAGATGCCCTCCTGCATTTCCTCACGACTGGCGCCGCTGGCTTCCAGCAGACGAAGGTGCAACATCTGGGCAGCGTAATTCCACTCGTAAAGTGCGTTGCCGGCGTCAAGACCCTCGTAGCATTGCAGCCGGATCAGGTCGCTGCCCAGGGCCCCGGAGAGTACGCGTGCGATTTCCGTCTTGCCCACACCCGCCTCGCCCTCCAGAAACAGGGGGCGACCCAGGCGCAGGGCGAGATAAATCGCCGTGGCCAGACCGCGTTCTGCGATGTAGTCCTGCTGTTGCAGGGTCTGTTGCACAGAGTTGACTGAATCGAACATACGGCTCCCCAGCATTAACCAGGAGGGCGAGGAATTCCTCGCCCTGAATTGCCTGGTATGGTAGCGCGTCGCGCTGCAAACGGGAATGCTGCGTTTAACCGCCGGCAGCCTTTACCGCACGTTTGAGATAGACCCCGGCCATTTCCTGGCGGTAGGCCTCCGGAAAGCTCATGTCGCCAATCAGATCATTGGCGATGTCGTCCTTCAGCGCCGCCGCCGCCGCGTCAAGCGTGTCGTCGTCGAGCGAAGACCCGCGCAGCGCGGCTTCCGCCCCTGGTGAGCGCATGGCGCGTACCGTTGCCCCGCCCACGGCGACATGCGCGCCGCTGTAACTGTCACCGTCCCTGTGCAGAACGACGCAGATTCCCACCACAGCGTAACGCGAGGCAGGATGAGGCATTTTGACGTAGGCGCAACCCTCGTGGGGATGGGCCGGGATATCGACGCTGGTGATGATCTCGCCAGGTTCCAGATCGACGGTGAAGAGGTCCATGAAAAAGTCGGACGCGGCGACGCTGCGGCTGCCCGAAGCGCCTTCAATGTTGATGTTGGCGTTGAAGGCCACAAGCACGGTTGGCGGGTCGGATGCCGGATCGGCATGTGCCACGTTGCCGCCCAGCGTACCCCAGTTGCGGACCTGCTGGTCGCCTACCATGCCCGTGGCCGTGGCCAGCGCATTGCATGAAGACTGCACGTCGGCTGAAGCTGCGATCTCGGCATGCGTACAGAGCGCGCCGATCTTCAGCAAACCATTGTTGCTGATACTGCCCAGACCTTCGATGCGGCTGATGTCAATCAACAGGGGCGCCTCGTTGAGACGCAGTTTCATGGCGGGCAACAGACTGTGGCCACCGGCCAGCAACTTCGCGTCCTCGTTGTCCGCCAGCAGCTGGAGCGCTTCCGCCACCGTAGACGGACGCGCGTACTCAAATTCGGCTGGCCACATTAGCTGTTTCCTCCATTGCTGCGTGACTGAATGGTCTCCCAGACGCGGCTGGGCGTAAGCGGCATGTCGATATGGCGCACGTTGAGGTGTGACAGGGCGTCCACCACGGCGTTGACGACGGCCGGCGTGGCGGCGATAGTGCCGGTTTCGCCGGCGCCCTTGACGCCCAGCGGGTTGTTGGGCGAAGGTGTTTCTGTGCGCCCCAGTTCAAAGGAAGGCAGCAGGTCGGCCCGGGGGATGGCGTAGTCCATCATCGAGCCGCTGATGAGCTGCCCGTTTTCATCATACTGGGCGCCTTCCCACAACGCCTGGGCAACACCCTGGGCGATTCCACCATGCACCTGACCGTCAACGATCATGGGGTTAATAACCTTGCCGACGTCGTCAACGGCGATGTAGCGTTTGATTTCAACGTTTCCGGTTTCGGCGTCTACCTCGACAATGCAGATGTGGGTGCCGAAGGGGTAGGTGCAGTCCGGCGGATCGTAGTAGGCCGTCTCGTCGAGGAAGGGTTCCATGTCACCGGGCAGGTCCCAGCCGCCGGCGGCGGAGGTGGCGATACCCATAAACTCGCCCACCACCTTGGACTTGTCGGGCGCGCCCTTCACCTGCACGATACCCACGCCTTCGTCATTGACAACGTACTCAACGTCCTCAACGTCGGCCTCGAACTCGTGCGCGGCGATGGCGCGTGCCTTTTCCTTGATGCGTTGCAGACTGCGCCAGACGGCAACACCGCCAACGGCGGTACTGCGGCTGCCGTAGGTGCCGTAGCCGAAAGGCGTGCCCAGGGTGTCGCTGTGCTGGACGTGCACCTGGTCCATTGAAACGCCCAGTTCGTCTGCCACCAGCTGGGCGATGCTGGTCTCGTGGCCCTGGCCGTGCGATTGCGAGCCGCTGGTAACTACCACGTCGCCGGTGATGTGCATGCGCACGTTGGCGCTTTCCCACAGCGCGGCGCCCCAGCCTTCGCCAAACATCCAGGCCGACGGCGCGATGCCGCAGATTTCGATGTAGGTCGAAAGACCGATGCCGAGTAAACGTCCCTCGGCGCGGGCCGCAGCCTGCTCGGCGCGGAAGTCTTCGTAACCCGTCATCTCCAGCGCCATGTCCAGCGCCTTGTCGTAGTTGCCGCTGTCGTAGCTCAAGCCGTTGAGCAGATTGTCACTGGGTTCGTAGGGGAATGAATCTGCCGGCACGAAGTTCTTGCGTCTCACGTCAACCGGGTCCAACCCAAGTTCACTGGCGACCAGGTCCACGGCCCGTTCAACCACGTAGGTCGCCTCTGGCCGGCCGGCGCCGCGGTAGGCATCGACCATGCCGGTATTGGTGTAGACGCCAGTCACGTGACAGTAGATGTTCGGAAGTTTGTAAGCGCCGGAGAGCATGCGTCCGTAAAGCGTGGTGGGGATGCCTGGCGCCACGGTTGACAGGGTACCGCCCAGATTGGCGTAGGTCCTGACCTTGAGCCCTGTGATGGTGCCGTCCCTGTTGGCGCCGACCTCAACGTCGGTGACGTGGTCGCGACCATGCGTGGTGGCGATGTAGTTCTCCGAGCGGGTTTCAACCCATTTCACCGGGCGTCCCACCTTCTTCGACAGGGCGGTGGTCAACACATATTCGGGGTACATGAAAATCTTGGCGCCGAAACCGCCACCAATTTGCGGCGAGATGACCCGCACCTTGTTCTCCGGCACGCCAAAGATGAAGGCGGTGAAGAGCAGGCGATGCACGTGCGGCGCCTGGGAGGTCATCCAGATCGTGTATTCGCCATTGACCGCCTCGTGTTGGGCGATGCAACCGCGTGTCTCCATAGGTGTGGGGATCAGACGCTGATTGCGCAGGCGCTGCCTTACCACCACGTCGGAAGCGGCCAGCGCTGCATCCGTGCCACCCTGGTCGCCGCAGTCCCATTCCATACAGACGTTGTTGGGCGCGTTCTCGTGCAGTTGCGGCGCGCCATCGAAGGTGGCTTCCTCGGCGTCTGTGACGGCCGGCAATACCTCCCATTCGACGTCGACCAACTCCACGGCGTCCTGGGCGGTGGCCCGGTCTTCGGCGACGACGACCGCTACACCGGCGCCGACGTGGGTGACCTTTTCCACTTCCAGCGCGCGTGGCGTATTCAGGTTGTTGTCCACGCCGCCGGCGGGCCAGGGGCAGGGCAGGGGATTAACGTCCATGAAGTCCTGACCTGTGAACACGCCAATGACGCCTGGCACTGCTGCCGCCCGTTCGCTGTTGATGCTGACGATGTTGGCATGGGCATGCGGGCTACGCAGGATGGCGATATGGGTCATGCCGTGAAGGTAGATGTCCTCAAGATAGCGGGCCTCACCGGTGATGAGACGCGGGTCCTCCTTGCGTTTTACGGCCTTGCCCACTACAGCCATTTAGTCACCTCCTGCCTGCGCCACCGCTGCGACGGCCTTCACAATGTTGTGATAGCCGGTGCAACGGCAGAGATTGCCCTCCAGCCCGTGACGGATTTCATCCTCGTCCGGGTTGGGGTTGTCGGCCAGCAGAGCCGTGGTGGTCATAATCATGCCGGGCGTGCAAAAGCCGCATTGCAGGCCATGGTTGTCCCAGAAGCTCTGCTGCATGGGATGCAGGTCCCCGTTTTGCGCCAGGCCCTCGATTGTTGTGATATCGCAGCCATCCGCCTGAACCGCCAGGCAGGTACAGGACTTGAGCGCTTTCCCGTCCATGTGGACGGTGCAGGCCCCGCATTGACTGGTATCGCAGCCGATCTTGGTACCCGTCAGCCCCAGTTCGTCACGCAGATAGTTGACGAGCAGGGTGCGGGCCTCTACGTCATTTTCCTGTGTGCAACCGTTCACATTAACGCTGATTTTCATGGCTCCTCCGAATAACAGAAGTGTCCAGTCAGAAAGGGGACAATTGCTTCAAAGGCAATGCTCCTCATGTGCATTCGGGTTCATGCAGGCGCCCGGATCTGTCGGGCCAGGTTGCCAAAAAAGCGTTTGCTCATCATATTGGCTGCTGCCTTTATCAAGCGCTGCCCTATTCTCGCCAGTTTGCCGGATATGTTGGCTTCTGCATCCCAATGAAGAGCGGTGCCGCCGCCCTCCTTTTCCTCCAGCCGCATTACGACGCTGCCGCTGATTATGCTGCCCTGACCCTCACCGCTCACTGTCAGACGGTATCTCGTCGGCGGCTGTATCTCACTCATGTGTACCTGGCCCGCGAAACGACCGCTAACGGCAGCCATGCTGACCTTGGCGATTGCCCGCCAGGCGTACTCCTCACCTTCAAGCGGGACAAACTCTTCCACGCCAGGAATTGCGCTGGAGATGGCAGCCGGATCCATGAGGGTGGACCAGACTTGCTCCCGTGTTTCCCTGAAAAGGTATGTGCCTTCCAGCTTCATGCATTTTCCTGTCAACAGAGATGCAGTTGACCGCGAGTATAAATCGCTTTGACAGGCGCTGCAAAGAAAAGTTGCCAGGCTAACATTCGGTGCCGCCATACCGGTTGTGTTTTCAGTTCCGGTAGCTGAACCTGAAGTCCAACAGGCTACCATTCATGGCAATAGTCCCCGTTCCAGGTATACTCGCCTCGTTGAACAGTATTCAATTTGAGTTGGAGACCCAGGATGAGCGAATTTGCTGCGATTGGACAGCCAAAACCGATCATTGATGGCAAGGCCAAGGTGACGGGAATTGCACGCTATTTGCCGGACATAGACCTGCCAGGCACGCTGCATGCCCGCCTGGTCCCTTCTGCCTACGCCCATGCCAACATCGTCTCCATTGATACCAGTGCAGCGCTGGAGGTTCCCGGTGTTGCTGCTGTATTGACCCAGGAGGACCTGCCGGACCTCGCACCTTCCGGCCGCAACCGACTCCTGCTTGCGCGAGGACGGGTCATCTTTGTCGGACAGCCGGTGGCCATGGTGCTCGCGGACACAGAAACTGCAGCCGCTGACGGGGCCGACAGCGTGGTCGTAGACTATGAACCCTTGCCGGCCGCGCTTTCCTTTGAAGATGCGGTTGCCGACGACGCGCCCCTGGTCTGGCCGGAAGGTATTCCCAAAGGCGGAGACGATGCCGGTGAGCACGGTGCCGGCGCCGGCGGCGGTGATGCCGAGGAAGAGGATGACGAACCAGGTAACCTGGCCGGCGAAAGCACAATTGTCCGAGGCGATATTGAGGCCGGGTTCGCCGGGGCGGACATCGTCATTGAGCACACCTACACGTCGCCGATGGTGCACCAGAGTTCTATTGAGACGCATGGCACTCTGGCCCAGCCGGATTCATTGACCGGCGGCATGAATGTGTGGACCAGTACCCAGGACCCTTATGGTGGGCGAACCACGATAGCGGACGTGCTGGGCATCCCGGAATCGTTGGTCAAGGTCAAGGGCGCCGTGATTGGTGGAGGCTTTGGCGCCAAGTTCACCGTCTACGAACCTCTGGTGGTGCTTGCGGCAAAGGCCGTGAACCGGCCCGTGAAGCTGGCCCTGACGCGCAGTGAAGAAATTGCGGCGACCACGCCCGCACCGCCACTGAAGGTGAGCCTGAAACTGGGAGCCCGTCTTGACGGGACCTTGACGGCCCTGCAGGGTGACGTCACGATGGATGCCGGCTGCTACCCGATGAACCTGGCGAGTTTTGTCGGTTACCAGGTGGGCAACTACTATCCCGTGCCCAACATGGAGATTCGCATCCGCGAGGCCCTGACCTTTAAACCCTCCGCCGGCGCATACCGGGCGCCCGGCGCGCCCACCGCATTCTTCGTGATTGACACGGCGCTTGATGAACTCGCGGAAACGCTGGGTATGGATTCGATTGACTTGCGAGTCAAAAATGCGGCCAGAGAGGGCGATTTGCAGGCCGACGGAAGCCCCTGGCCGAATCAGGGAATCCGCGAAACCTTGCAGGCCGTCCAGTCGCATCCCCTCTGGCAAAACCGGGAGCAAATCCGGGCAGAAGGGCGTGGTGTCGGCGTTTCCCTGGGTGGCTGGATGGGTGGCGTTTCGGCTGCTTCAGCCGTATGCGGCGTAAATCGCGATGGCATGGTGCAGATCAATACGGGCGCCATGGATATCAGTGGCGTCGCGACCAGTTTCAGCCTGATCGCCGCCGAGGCTTTCGGCGTTTCACCGGACAAGGTGCAGATCGTGGAGGGCGATACCGACACATCGCCTTTTTCCACCGGTTCAGGGGGCAGCAAGACCCTCTACAGCAATGGACGCGCCGTTCGGGCAGCAGCCGAAGATGCCCGTCGCCAGCTGTTGGCAATTGCCGCAGACGAATTTGAAGCCGACCCCGAAGATCTTGAGATTGTCGATGGCGAAGTGCGGGTTAAGGGTACCCCGACCCGCTCGGTGCCGGTTGGCGAAGTGGCTCAAAAGGGCATGGGCTTTGGTTCGAATTATGCGCCGGTGCTTGGAAACGGTCGAACGACCGTGACCGATCAGTCACCTGCCTTTAACGCGCAACTGGTAGAAGTCGACGTCGACCGCGAGACGGGCGAGGTGAAAGTGCTAAAGCACGTCATTGCGCAGGACGCCGGCCGTGCCATCAATCCGTTGACAGTTGAAGGTCAAATGGTTGGGGGTGCGGTGCAGGGGCTTGGCTGGGCGCTCTATGAAGAAATGGCCTACGACGAGGACGGGCAGTTGCTTTCCGGTTCGTGGATGGACTACACCGTGCCGGATTCCCTGCAGACGGCGCCTGATGTCGAGACCATCATCGTTGAGGTGCCTTCGGAGCACGGACCCTTTGGCGCCCGCGGTGTCGGTGAGCCGCCCGTCGTTCCGACGCCGGCGGCAGTTGCCAACGCCATCGCCCATACCACTGGGTTGCGCTTGACAGATTTGCCAATGACGGCGCCGCGCGTCCTGCAGGCCCTTCGTTCGCAAAACGGAGGCTAATCCCCGGAGCCAGCGCGTGGCTGACATGACAGACAGCCAGTTGGCAGGATTGCAGGGCGGGCAGCGAGCGGACGACGACCGCGCGCTCGCCCTGCAATATGCACCGCTGCTGCGGATGGATGCGCATGAACCCTTTCTTCCCCTTGCATTTGGTTACACAATTTTTCGCGAAGACCATGAATCGCCTTCATTCCCCCGTCGCGTTCAATTGCCTTTCGGTTGCAGTTTCGCGATTGAGTATGCGATCTGGTGGGACTGGGACATCGAGCACCTCTACGAACTTGAGCACATATGGGTCTATGTGGGCCTCGACGACAGGGTAATCGCCGCAGACGCCAGCTGGCACGGCGAGTGGCGTTCAATGCGTTCGCAGGATGGCAGTTTGCCCTTGCTGGACGGACGCGTTTCCCCTTGTTCCGAACCCGGGAAACATGCCTTCGCTCCTGACCCTGCAATTCTGCTGAAGCAAAAGTCGAAAACCGGGTTGGCCTGCGGCCCACGCGCCGGCACAAGTGGCGTGCACCTTACACCGCTCTTCGCCGGCCGAATTACGGAGCGCAATGTCATCAACAACCAGCTGGTCTGGACCTGGTTGCAACGCAAGCGCTTTGAGCCCGCCTGGAATTTCTCGTAGACCGTCGACTTGCGAGACTGCATCGCCGTGCCCTGGCCTACGCTGGAAGCCTGGATTCCGGAACGTGTCACCCATCTGGTGGCGAAACTGGAAACCGACATCGCCCCGGCGGAACGGCGAGTGCTGCGCATCGCCCATCGTGGCGCGTCGGCGCTCGCGCAGGAAAACTCGGTCGCTGCCTTTCGCGTAGCCGCCGAGCGCGGCGCCGACATGGTTGAAGTGGACCTGCGCTTCACGGCGGACGATGTACCGGTCGCCGCCCATGACGCTGACCTGCAACGGGTGTATGGCGTGGCGGGCAATATCGCGGACTGCAGCCTGAGGGAATTGCAGCAACTGACCGCAGGACGGGGCGAGCCCCTTCTGACCATGGAGCAGGTCGTCCAGTCTTGCCGGGAACTGATGCTTGGCTTGTACCTGGACGTCAAGGACGTAGACAATGAGTCTGCCGGCATGGCCGTCGTGGATATGCTGCGACAAAACGGCATGCTGCCGGTGACGGTCTTTGGTTCCTTTCGCGCGGACTGGGTGGCGGAACTCAAGGCCCTGTGCCCTGACGCCCTGACTTCAATTCTGTTCGCATCACGACACGTGGATCCCGTGCAACTGGCCCGCTCCCTGAACGCAGATTTTGTACACCCCTGTTGGGAGCGCTTTGAAAGACCGCAGCAATTCCTCACTCAGGACTGGCTTGCGGCCGTGCGCGATGCCGGCCTCGGTGTCATGATCTGGCACGAACATCGCCCGGACGTCATTCGGGACCTGTATCAACTCGGCATCTACGGCATCTGTGCGGACGATC
Organism: Aggregatilineales bacterium; assembly: GCA_963667305.2. Lineage (GTDB taxonomy): Bacteria > Chloroflexota > Anaerolineae > Aggregatilineales > Phototrophicaceae > JAGWBD01. The sequence goes on from CAXXWG010000041.1 coordinate 174,108, forward strand.
CCCTGGACCTGCTGCCAAAACAAGAGGGCAATCGTCACTGAATGGACGATCCACGAAGGCCCACGAGGAACCAGATTGCCGCCGCCGGCAAGCTGATCGGGCTTGACTTCACTGATGAAGAAATCGACCAGATGGCGCAACGTTTGGGCGATCATGTCACCGGATTTGCGACCCTGCGAGCCGGCCCCTTTGACAGTCTCGCCAATGATGATGCGTTCCCTCTCCTCTTTGATCCCGACGTGTCGCAGCCGGCAACGCCCCCCGTCACAGAGCGGCGATATCTACTCGCTGACGCTGCCGAACCGCAACGGCCCGAAGACCTGGAAGCCCTGGCCTTCTGGCCAGTGTCGCAACTGGCCCGCCTGATCCGGAGTCGGCAGGTCACGTCCCTGGAAATGACGGAAATGTACCTGTCGCGTTTGCAGAGACATGGCCCGCAGCTGGAGTGCGTGGTCACGTTGACGGAGGAACTGGCCCTGCAGCAGGCGCGCCGCGCGGACGAAGAACTGGCCCGGGGCGTATATCGCAGTCCGTTGCACGGGATTCCCTGGGGCGCCAAGGACTTGCTGGCGACCAGGGACTACCCGACGACCTGGGGCGCTGCGCCCTGGCGCGAGCAACAACTGGATTTCGATGCATCCGTCGTCCAGAGACTTGAGGCAGCCGGTGCCGTGCTGGTCGCCAAACTGACGTTGGGGGAGTTGGCCAGCGGAGACGTCTGGTTTGGCGGCATGACGCGCAACCCCTGGAATCCCGAAGAAGGTTCCAGTGGCTCTTCGGCCGGCTCGGCAAGTGCAACGGTCGCCGGTCTGGTCGGCTTCTCCATTGGCAGTGAGACCCTTGGATCAATCGTGTCTCCGTCCGCCCGCTGCGGCGCCACGGGCCTGCGCCCCACCTTCGGACGTGTCAGTCGCCATGGCGCGATGACACTCTGCTGGACGATGGACAAGCTGGGCCCGATCTGTCGTTCCGTCGAAGACTGTGCCCTGGTATTAACCGCGATCCACGGCCCGGATGGCCTGGATAAAACGGTGACCAGGGAACCTTTTCGCTGGAACCCGGAGCGGGGCGTGGATTCGTTGCGGGTCGGTTACGTTCCGTCATCGTTTTCTCCCGATCACGCTGATGAATCGGAGGAGGCCAGTGAGCGGGAAAACAACATCAACGTCCTTGCGGCGTTGAGGTCATCAGGTATGGAATTGCACCCGGTCTCCTTGCCGGCAGGCGACCTTGAGAGCATGCGTCTGATTTTGTTGGCGGAGTCGGCGGCCGCCTTTGACGACATGACCCGCAGCGGTCTTGATGACCAGCTGCGCCGCCAGGGAGATTCCGACTGGCCCAACCAGTTGCGTTCCGCCCGATTCATTCCAGCGGTCGAATACATTCAGGCCAATCGCTACCGTCTGAAATTGATGCAGCAAATGCATGACCTGATGCAGGACATTGACGTGCTGGTGACGCCCTGTTATGCGGGCAACGTGTTGGACCTGACCAACCTCACAGGACATCCGGCGCTGACCCTGCCCAACGGTTTCCGGGAAAACGGGACGCCCACGGCGATCAGCTTCATCGCCGGCCTCAATCGCGAAGACGATCTGCTGTCATTGGCCAGGGTCTACCAGGGTGCGACGGGATGGCACCGGCACTGCCCACCCCTGTTTGCCGTAGCCGCGCGTGACTGAACAACGATTTGCCGGACAGGTTGCGCTGGTAACCGGTGGCGCCAGCGGCATTGGCGCGGGCATCGCCCAACGCTTGGCGGACGAAGGCGCAGGCGTGGCGATCGCTGACGTCAATCTTCCTGCACCGCCGGACAGTGAATCGTCACTATTGATGGACGTAAGTGACGAGGAGTCGGTCAATTGCGGCCTGGCCGCTGTGGTGGACAGGCATGGCCGGCTGGACATCCTGGTCAATTGCGCCGGCATACCAGGCCCCACCAGCGTCAATATCACCGATTACAGCACGGAGGAATTTGACCGGGTGCTGGCGGTCAATTTGCGCGGGGCCTTCCTGACAACCAGGGCTGCCATAGAGGCCATGTTGCCCCGGAAGTACGGCCGCGTCCTGCACCTGGTTTCTATTGCCGGCAAGGATGGCAACCCGGGCATGGTCGGCTACTCGGCCTCCAAGGCAGGGATGACCGGACTGATCAAGGGCGTCGGCAAGGAATTCGCGACCAGCGGCATCACGGTCAACGGGCTGGCCCCTGCGGTGATCAAGACGCCCATGGTTGCAGAAGTGACTCCGGAGATGCTGGCCTACATGGAAAGCAGGATTCCCATGGGCCGTTTGGGGACAATCGAAGAAGTGGCGTCGCTGGCCTGCTGGATCGTCTCCCCCGAGGCCAGTTTCAATACCGGTTGCATTTTCGATCTCACCGGTGGGCGCGCCACCTGGTAAAGAAAAACGGCGCCCTGGAGGCGGACGCCGTTCTCCTGCATGGATCATTGCCCGGATCAGGCTTCCTTGCTGCCACCCGTTGCTTCCGCAATCCAGGCCAGCGAGACACCGGAAATGATATGGGCGAAAAAGTGAGCTCCTGAAATATCGAGCGAAAGCACACTGCCCCCCGTAATTGCCGGCACAATGATGTTGGGGCTAATGATCCACCAGATGATTCCGTAGACCAGTCCGACCCCCAGGGTTTGCCAACCACCCGTGGCCATGCTCTCAACCCATCCGGTATAGATGGCGCCGTAAATGGCGCTGCCGATCAATATCAAAATGAAGCCAATTATTGCTGCGCTTCCCTCTCCCAGAATGCCGGCGACCATGGAGACTTCTCCAGATCCCATAAAGCCGAGGTACAGGAAACTGACGATGATGCCCAGCATCCCTCCCCGCTGTAACTTGTCCATCTCCATCAATATCCCCCCTTAACTCCTATTGTTTTTCGGGTTGCCCCACTGCAAGCCTACCCTGTTTTGCTTAGTGCCGCAAAGCATTTGGTTCTCACTCCCCGCAATGCCTGGGATGCGCAGCGTCAATGCCAATGCGTTTCATGGTATTTTGCCTCTGACGCAACAAATTAAACTCCTGGGTAATCGTGCAATCTGTCGCGACAGACCTTTTGTGGGGGCAAACGCAGACTGTCGAATTGCCAGGGGCTGCGTTATCCTGTTGCAGACTGGCGGGCCCGAAATGGAGATGGAATGACTGCAAGGGCGGACATTGGTTTGATCGGGCTGGCTGTAATGGGCCAGAATCTGATTCTCAACATGAACGACAAGGGCTACACCGTCGCGGTCTTCAACCGGACGACCGAAAAGGTGACCCGCTTTATAGAGGGTGAGGCAAAGGGGCGCGACATCATTGGCACCTACACCCTTGCGGATCTTTGCGCCGAACTCAAGCGCCCGCGGCGGGTGATGCTGATGGTCCAGGCCGGGCGAGCGGTGGACGTGGTGATTGAACAGCTTCTGCCGCACCTGGAGCCTGGCGACATCATTATCGACGGCGGCAATTCCAACTACGAGGACTCGCGGCGGCGCACGCAGGAACTGGAGGCCAAAGGTTTTCTCTTCGCCGGCGTGGGCGTTTCCGGCGGCGAGGAAGGCGCGCGCTACGGCCCTTCCATCATGCCGGGAGGTTCGACTGAAGCCTGGCCACATATCAAACCCGTATTTCAGGCGATCGCCGCAAAGGTCCTCGATGGAACCCCTTGTTGCGACTGGGTAGGGCGGGATGGGGCCGGCCATTTTGTGAAGATGGTGCACAACGGCATTGAATACGGCGACATGCAACTGATCTGCGAGGCCAGTCATCTGCTGCAGGCAGGACTCAAGCTGGACCATGAACAAATGAGCGAGGCCTTCCGCCGCTGGAACGAAGGGCCGCTGGACTCCTATCTCATCGAAATCACAGGTGATATTTTGGGCTTTCGCGATGAAACCGGCGAACCTGTGGTCGACAAGATTCTCGATTCGGCGGGCCAGAAGGGTACCGGCAAATGGACGGCGGTGGCGTCCCTCGATCACGGCGCGCCGCTGACCTTGATCAGCGAGGCAGTCTTCGCGCGCATTCTTTCATCACTGAAAGAGGAACGTTGCAAGGCTGCGGGCATATTGTCCGGCCCTGGTGATCTTGCCGGCAACGCCTCCCTCAGCCTTGAAGACGTCGAACAGGCGCTCTATGCCGCGAAGATCATATCCTATACCCAGGGTTATATGCTGCTGGGTGCCGTAGACAATGAACTGGGCTGGGAACTGAACTATGGCGGCATTGCCCGCATGTGGCGGGAGGGCTGCATCATCCGTTCGGCCTTCCTTGATCGCATCAGCGACGCCTGGGATCGAAACCCGGAACTCGGGAACCTGCTGCTGGATGACTATTTCAGGGAGCAGGTGGGGCAGGCGCAAGCCGGCTGGCGGCGCGCAGTCGCCTGGGCGTCGCTCTCCGGCATTCCGTTGCCCGCCATGTCGAGCGCGCTGGCCTTTTACGACGGGTACCGTCACGAACGTTTGCCGGCCAATATTTTGCAGGCGCAACGCGATTACTTTGGCGCGCACACCTACGAACGGGTTGACAGGCCGCGCGGTGAGTTTTTCCACACCAACTGGACCGGGACCGGAGGCGCAGTGACCGCCGGTTCCTACGACGCCTGAGTGAATTGCCGGCAGCGCCATGCCCTCCCTGACGGTAAACGCTGCCTTCACGATCACTTTTTTCCTTGCCCTAGCGCTGGCCGTTGCAACCAGCCCGCTGATGATGAAACTGGGCAATCGCCTGGGCATTGTGACCCGGCCGGGCGGGAGGCGGCTTCACGAGGGTGATCGGTCCCGCCTGTCAAGATTGGGTGGCGGCGTCCTGTTCATCAGTTTCACCGGAACAGTGCTGGTGGCCCAACTGCTGTACGTCCCGCGCCACGACGCGGAGGAACCGCTGCGTCTGACGGGGCTGCTGCTGGGCGCTCTGGTCATCTTTGTCACGGGCTTGCTCGACGACTGGCTTGAACTGAAACCACACTGGTGGTTTGCCAGTCAACTGCTGGCAGCCGGAATCGCCATCCATCATCACATCTTCATAGAAGGTTTCAACAACCCACTGACCGGCACACAAACGGCGGCGTGGCCTTTTGCAGTGACCATCGTCATTTCGCTGTTGTGGATCATCGGCATGACCAACACCGTCAATTTTCTGGACGGCCTTGATGGTCTCTCGCACGGGGTGGTCTTCATCGCCGCCTGCGTGTTGTTTTTGAACAGCGCCATCGTGCTGGAGCCGCCGCAACTCAGCGTCAGCCTGCTTCCCCTGGCATTGATGGGCGCGACATTGGGTTTTCTGGTTTACAACTTTTATCCGGCCCGAATTTTCGCTGGCGGCGGCGCCTATCTGCTGGGTTACCTGATCGCCTGTCTCAGCATCATCGGCGGGGCAAAAATGGCGACAGTGTTGATGGTTATGGCCTTGCCGATTCTGGATGCCATCTGGCAAATGGTAAACCGCTTGCTGGCAGGGCGCAGCCCCTTCCGCGGCGACCGCGGCCACGCTCATCATCGCTTGCTTGATCTCGGATTCAGCCAGCGCCAGATTGTGCTGGGTTACTATTTGTTCTGTACCGGCTTTGGCACGTTGACGCTGTTGCTGGAGAGCCGCTCCTTCAAGTTGATTTCCCTTGTGCTGTTGTCCGCCATTGTCGTCATTGGACTGGCCCTGTTGCTTTGGTTGGGGCGGGAACGAATTCAGGGCAGGGCGGGTAGCAGGTCGCCCGGCAAGGGGGTGAAGGACACGTCCTCGTAACCGAAAGCGGCCGGCCCAACGACTTCGAGAGCAGCCGGCGTCTTCAGTTCTCGTACAGCCGGCATGCCAATGACGGCGACGCGCAGGCCGTAGCGCAGCATTTCTGTGCCCAGCGGCGTGCCATTCTCCAGTGTGACGATCGTTATCAGGTCGGGCACGCAGCACTGCACCTCGCCGCCACGCCATGCGACCAGGTTTTCATTCTGAAAAACGATTTCCATTTCATCGTCGGGCATGTCAAAAGCCTGCAGGCGCATTCTGCCTCTGGCAAAGCCCTGCACAGTGCGCCGTTCCACGTCAACGATCTTGCCTTCGAACAGGACGCGACCGTTGCCCAGTCTGGCAACGACCCCTGCCGGAGACTCCACCTTGTCCACCCGGGCCTGCAAAACGGCCCGCCCCATTTTGAGAGCGAGTGAAAGTGTGTCGCGCACCAGGGTCGCCTTGACCTCGGCCCCGCTCATCATCGACATCACGAGCGCGGCGCTGCCTCCCATCTCAATGGTGAGGTTGCGGGCCCATTCCTCGGCCTGCAGCGGGCTGGACAGTCGTTCAAAGATGGCGATGTTGCCGTGGCAATCGCCGAGGGCCATCGGGCTGGGCGCGATTCCGCCGATGGAGAAGGTGTCCATTTGCAATTCCGGGAAGGCGCGCCCCATCCCGTCGCCGTCCAGCACTGGCAATCCGAGTTGCAGGGCGGACAACAGGGGCTCCAGGGCATTGGACCCTCCGATCTCGTTGATCACCAGGGCGTCAAATCCGCGTCGCAGATGTGAGGCAAGGGCCTGCACTGCACGCGCAACCTCGTTGCCAGCCTCAATCTTTTCGATGCCGACAGTTGGCGCGCCCATCATGCCCACACCGACCACGAGCGCATCATCGGGCAACTGGCCCACGTCAAGGACCGGGCAGGGTTTACCGCTCAACTGCAACTGCCGGTCCAGCTTCAGGCGACCAATGTAGGTGTTGCCGCCGCCGCCGGTGCCAAGGATACCGGCCCCCAGCGCCAACGCAGCCGTGTCTTGCAGACCAACACTGGTGGTCACTGGCCGTAACGTTCCTCTACCGGCACATAGTCAACGTCATAGCCAAACACGCGCGGCCCGACCAGATTCAGTCCCGCCTCGGAACGCCAACGGGGCGTGCAGGGAAAGGCAATCACTTCCACGCGGAAACCGTAACGCAGGCCTTCAGTGGTGATGGGTTCGCCGGTCTCGATATCGAGCACGGCGATGAGGTCCGGCACAGTGACGCACACCTCGCCGTCAATGCGCGCGGCGAGATGCTCGTTCTGGAAGGAAAGCTGCAAATCGCGGCCTTCATATTCGGCGATCCCGCTCATAAAGGCGTCACCCCTGGCAAAGCCGGCCTCCGTACGCCGCTGCACGTCGCTGATCTTGCCGCGGAAAACCGTAAAGCCGTTTACCGACTCCCGCACTGTGCGTACCGGGTCCTGTTCTTCATGCCGGGCCCGGCGGATGGTCTCGCCGATCCGCTGCGCCTGACTCATCGTGCCAGGCACCGCCGCTACCTTCAGCTCAGCAACTGTAGCGGCATAGAGGGCGATCATCGCCATGGCGCCCATGTCAACGGTCACGCTGCGGGCGAAGGTCTCCGTCCACTGGTTGTTGATGGTCTCCATGATGACCGTGTTGCCGCGTTCGTCTGACATGGCGATGGGTGTGGCGGAGATGCCGTGAATGGTGTGTGTGACCATTTGCAACTCCGGGAAGGCGCGACCCATGCCGTCACAATCCACCATGGGCAGGCGCAGCCGCGCCGCAGCGTAAACCGGCACCACCGAGTTCAGACCGCCAGCCTCAATGCTCATGGTGGCGCGCACGGGTTTGCCGATATATTTGCCCACGGAGAGAAAGGCGTTGACGATGTCATCACCGTTGGGCATTTTCTCGACCATCACGGTGGGTGCGCCCATCATGGCCGTGGGAACGATGAGGTCCTCGTCATCCATTTCGTCCAGGGTATAGAGTTCTACCGGCCCGTAGCGACGAATCGATTCCCGCGCCATCAACTTGCCGATGTAGGGATCGCCACCACCACCGGTGCCCAGCACGGCGGCGCCCAGGGCGATGTCCTCCAGCGCAGCTTCATCAATGATGCGCATCACCCGGCCTCCTGCAGGTCGCCGACGGCTTTTACCATGATGCGCGTGGCGTTGCCAGGCAGATAGGCGAGCGGGACCTCCTCGACTTCCACAATCTCCACACTTTGCGGGTCCGCGCCTGCGGCTGTGGCACGGGACGTGGCTTCAGCGCGGGCTTTTTCCAGCGCTTCGTCACGGGTCATTTCAGCCAGGGAAAAAATCTGGTCGCACTCGCCGCCAACCTGTGCAATCGCAGCGCCGATGGCGTTGGCGACCGGGAAGTGATTTGGCCGCACCAGTTCCGAGGCGCCGACGATTTTGCGGCGGACGAGAATGCTTCCGCCACCGACGACGATGACCGGCACTTCCGCCGCACTGGTCTTCATGCGGTCCACCGCAACGTTGACCATGTCTTCGATGCGCTCTTCGACCATAGAGACAAAGCCGGAATTCAGCGAGGAGACCCGGCTGGCGTCACCAATTTCTTCATGCCCGGCCGCTACCACGATGTCAGTTGCCGTGAGTTCATTGCCGCCGAAGACGCGGGCGCGAGAGGTGAGTTCGTAACCGACGCTGCGCGGCCCGACCTGCAATGGGTCCCCCTGGACGAGACTGCCGCCGCCAAGCCCTATGGAAATCGTGTCCGGCATGCGGAAGTTGGTGCGAACGCCGCCTATCTCAACGGCCAGGGCGGCGACACGCGGAAAGCCGTGTCGCAACACACCAATATCGGTTGTCGTGCCGCCAACGTCAACGACGATCGCGTCGCGCAGCCCGCTCAGGAAGGCCGCGCCCCGCATACTGTTGGTGGGGCCCGAAGCGAAAGTGAGCACAGGATAGGCCGCGGCGAAATCAGCGGCCATCAACGTGCCGTCATTCTGGCTGATGTAAAAGGGCGCGGTGATTTTCATGTCCTGCAAGGCGGAACGGAAGCCATTGATCGTCTGGTGCGCCAGTTGCCGCAAACAGCCGTTCATGATGGCGGCGTTCTCGCGCTCCAGCAGGCCGATGCGCCCGATTGAACTGGACAGCGTGATGATCGCTTCCGGGATGACTTCGCGCACGATGGCCGCCGTGTCCTCCTCGAAGCGGCTGTTCACCGGCGAAAACACGGAGGAGATGGCGACCACGTCGATGCCCTCGTCGCGAATCTGCGCGGCGATATCCCGAATTTCACTGGCGTCAAAGGGGGATATTTCGCGGCCGTCAAACTCATGTCCGCCGTGGGCCATGAATACCAGACCGCCCACGGCCTCACTCAGGTCCTTCGGCCAGTCCACCATGGGGGGCAGGCATGCCGTCGCCGGCAACCCGAGACGAATACATGCCGTGCGCGTCAGGTGGCGCCGCTCTACGACAGCATTGGTGAAGTGGGTCGTTCCAATCATGACGCCGTCGACGGAACCAACCGCAAGGTTGCTGCCCTGCAGCAAGGTCCCGAGTGCGTCGGTGATTCCATCGGTCACGTTGGCTGTCGTGGGCGTTTTGACCGAACCAAGGACGCTGTGACCGTCCATCAGCACGGCGTCGGTGTTGGTCCCGCCGACATCAATTCCTATGCGCACGCTTGCTCCTTTCGGATTCTGCGGGTCAGGATCTGTCCCCGTCGCGACTTTCAGTTACAGGTAGTCCGATGCGTCCTCCCGGCAAGGGGCGCCAGGGGACATCGTAGCCAAAGGCCGACGGCCCTACAGCCGCCAGCGCGGCTCTTGTGCAAAGTTCGGCAGGGGCCGGTACGGCGATGACCACCACACGCGTCCCGTAACGCAGCATTTCAGTGGAAACCGGCTCGCCGGTCTCGGCGGTAACAATACAAATCAAATCGGGCACCGTCGCGACCACTTCGCCATTGCGCCAGGCGATCAGGTATTCGTTCTGGAAGGCGATTTTAAGTTCATCGCTGCCGTCAAACGCGACGCAAGTCAGGTTGCCCCGCGCAAAGCCACGCACGATTCGCCGGTTTACGTCATTGATTTTGCCGCGAAAGACAATCTTTCCCTGCAATTGCTCTGCCACGACCGCCGGCACATCATCGCCCTGGGATTTCAGGACGGCGCGGCCGAGTTGGCGGGCCAGGCTGAGCGTGTACTTGACCGCCGTTGCCCGCAACTGGACCCCGTTCATCACATAACCGGCCATGGCGCCACGCGCGCCCATGCTGACGGCGATATTGCGCGCCACGCGTTCCCCCCACTTTTCGCTGGCGGCCTGTGGCACCAGCGCAAAGCGATGGGCGACGTCCACGAGGGCGTAGGGCGCGGCGCTTATGTCACCGTCAAAGACGAAAGCGGACATCTGGATTTCCGGGAAGGCGCGTCCCATCCCGTCGGCGTCCACGGTCGGGATGCCCAGTTGTCGGCCGGCAATCAGCGGTTGCATCGAGTTGGCGCCGCCAATTTCGGCAATGACCACGGCATCAAATTTTCTGCAAATATGATTTTGCAACTGGATAATGGCTTCCGCCATTTCCCTTCCCCGCGGCATCTTTTCGATGCTCACGGTAGGCGCGCCGATGTTGCCGCAGACCACCAGGCAGGCGTCGTCGGGCACTTGACCGGGGTCCAGCACGGGCTGCGGTCCGTACTCTTCCAGCACGGAACGCAAATGCAGGCTGCCCAGATAGGGGTTGCCGCCGCCTCCCGTGCCCAGGATTCCAGCGCCAATTGCGATGGGGTGAATGTCTTCGACGCTTACCTGACTGAGCATCAACCCACCTCGGGATGCAGATGGCAGGCGACCTGATGGGCCGAATCGACCGTTACCAGCGGCGGCTCGTCTGTTTCGCAGCGGTCCAGGGTCTCGGCATGGCAGCGCGGTGCAAAAGGACAACCCCTTTCCGGCCGCCCGGTTGTGGGATCGCCGCGCAACACGATTTGCTCACCTTTTGAATCCGGCTCTGGCTCCGGTATGGCGGAAATCAGGGCCTGGGTGTAAGGGTGCCGCGAATCTTCGAAAATCGTACGAACGGGTGCCTGCTCAACGATTTTGCCCAGGTAGAGCAGGGCCACCTCGTCGCACATGTAACGCACAACGCTCAGGTCATGCGAGATGAATAGATAGGTCAATCCAAACTGGTCCTGCAGCTGCTGCAGAAGGTTGAGAATCTGGGCCTGTACCGAGACATCAAGGGCAGACGTAGGTTCGTCCAGGATGAGCAAGCCGGGGCGCACCGCCAGTGCCCGCGCAATGCCAATTCGCTGTTGTTGGCCGCCACTGAACTCGTGAGGGTAACGAAAGTAGTGTTCTTCCTTGAGCCCGACGACGTGCATCAGTTCCAGCACGCGATCCCGCGCCCCGTTGTTACTGATGCCTTCATGAATCCAGAGGGGTTCGCCAACGATCTGCCCCACAGTCATGCGGCCGTTTAGTGAAGCAGAGGGCGATTGATAGATCATTTGCATATCGGCGCGACTGGCGCGTAACTGGCGCGCATCCAGGGCTCTCAGGTCCTTGCCGTCGTACAGGATTTCCCCGGCCGTGGGCTCCATGAGGCGCAGGATGCACTTGCCTATCGTCGTCTTGCCTGACCCGGATTCGCCCACCAGCCCGAGTGTCTTGCCGCGCGGCACGGTCAGGCTAACGTCATCGACGGCGCGCACCAGGTGCTCTTGCCTTCCAAACAGACCGCCGCGTTGCACGAAATCCTTGCGCAGGTTTCGCAGTTCCAGCAGGATGTCGCTCATGCGCCCTCCGGATAGAGGTGGCAGAATGCGAGATGGCCGGCGCCTATGGGGCCAGGCCCTGGCACCTGACTGGCGCAGTGTTCCAGTACCTGCGGGCAACGCGGATGAAAGCGACAACCCTGGGGCGGGTCGATCAGGTTGGGGATCAGGCCCGGGATGCCCTGCAGCCCACCGCGACCGGTGCTGCCGGAAGGCACGGCCCGAATCAGCCCCTGGGTGTAGGGATGCGCCGGCCTGTGAAACAGGTCCCTCACCGGCGCCTGCTCGATGACGCGACCCGAATACATCACGGCGACCTTGTCACAGGTGTTGGCGACCACGCCCAGATTGTGGGTAATCAACAAAACGGTCAGGCCGAGCTGGTGCACCAAAGAACGAATCAATCGCAGGATTTGCGCCTGAATGGTGACGTCCAGGGCAGTTGTAGGCTCATCGGCGATCAGCAGGTCGGGTTTGCCCGCCAGGGCCATGGCGATCAGGACCCGTTGACGCATGCCGCCGCTGAACTGGTGGGGATAGTCGTTGATTCGCAATTCGCCATCAGGGATGCCGACCAGGCCCATCAGTTCAATGGCCCGGCGCTGTGCTTCCTTGCGCATTTGCCGTGCAGAGGGCAGAAATCCGCGCCAGCGACCTGGCACGCTTTTGACATTTGCCTGCTGGTACAGGACCGCATCGACCAGTTGCTCACGAATCGTGAACAGCGGATTCAGGTTGGTGCTTGGGTCCTGAAAGATCATGCCCAGGTGACGCGCGCGAAACCCCTGCATGCTGCCGGTGGGTCTTTGCAGCAAATCTTCACCATTGAAGAGGATTCGACCGTTGGTGATTCGACCCGGCGGCATGCTGATGAGGCGCGGGATGGCGAGGGCGGTCATGGATTTGCCACAACCGGTTTCGCCCACCAGACCCAGCACGTCACCGCGTTCGAGGGTCAGGTTGACGCCGGCCAGGACCTTCGCCACGCCGTCAAAGGTGTCGAATTCCAGGTGAAGGTCCTGGATGTCCAGCAGTGCCTCGCTCATGCCATCCTCCACCTAGCGCCGCGCCCGCGGGTCGAGCACATCCCGCAGACCGTCGCCCAGCAGATTCCAGCTGAACACCAGCAACCAGATGGCCATCCCCGGAAAGGTCGCCACCCACCACTCATCCGGGAAGTAGTGACGACCGTCCTCGATCATGGCTCCCCACTCGGGCGTGGGAGGTTGTGCCCCGATGCCGATGAAACCGAGCGCTGCGGCTGTCAGCACGGCGAAGCCGAAATCGGTGGTCATCTTGATGATGATGGGCGAGACGGCATTGGGCAGGATGTGGCGGAAAAGGATACGCATGTGGCTGGCGCCGATCCCGTAGGCTGCCTCGACAAAGGCCTCTTCACGCAGGGATAGCACCAGGCTGCGAGTCAGCCGCGCGAAGCCCGGCCACCAGACCAGGGAGATGCCAATCATGGCGTTGATGATGCCTTTGCCGAGGGCGGCGGAAATCGCGATCGCCAGCACCAGAGCCGGGACGGTCAGGAAAATGTCGGTAATGCGCATGAGCACATCGTCGACCGCACCGCCGAAATAGGCGGCGAGTGCGCCGACAGTCACACCGATGGTGGTTGCCAGCACGATGATGGTGATGCCAACCTGCAGGGCCAGCCCGGTGCCCATCAACACGCGGCTGAATATGTCCCGACCTACCTTGTCCGTGCCGAATGGGTGTTCAGCACTGGGAGGCAGTAATTTGTCCAGAAAGTGGGTCGCTCCCCCGGCATCTTCAGGGAAAGGCACCAGGAAGGGCGCCGCGAAGGCGATAAATATGATGAAAAGCAATATGGCCAGGCCAATCATGGACAGGGTATTTGAGCGGAAACGGTAAAGGCTGCGGCGAAGGTTCTCCTTGTGCGCAGAACGCGCTTCCGACTGCAGTTCCTGAAGGGTTTTGCTGCTGATCTCAGCCATAGCGGATCCGTGGGTCCAGAATGCCGTAGGCCACGTCGGTCAGGATGTTGACGAGGCTGAACAGGACACCGTAAACGATGGTGATGCCCATGATGGGCTGAAAATCAAGGCTCAAGGAAGCGTGCACGGCATAAAGCCCGATGCCGGGCCAGTCGAAAATCGTCTCGATCAATATCGCGCCTGCCATCAGCCAGCCAAAGTTTAGTGAAATCACAGTCAGGGTAGCGATGAAGGCGTTGCGCAGGACGTACTTGCCGATGACGACACGTTCGGGGATGCCGATGGCGCGGGCCGAGCGCACGAAGTCGCGCTCCAGAATCTCAATCATGCTGGCGCGCGTGATGCGCGTGATGCTGGCCAGGGCGCCAAACGAGAGCACCAGTGCCGGCACCAGGATGTGATTCAGCGCGATGCTGAAAGCGGCGAAATCAAGGGCCAGCAGACTGTCCACCAGGTACAGGCCGGTAACCTGAGGCGGCGGTGACATGATGACCGGGAAGCGCCGCCCGATTGGCACCAGTCCGGCATAACGTCCAAGTACCGTCTGCATGATCATGGCCAGCCAGAATGCCGGGAAGCTGACGAAAAACAGGGAAATGACACGGGCGACGTGGTCGGGAAACTGGTTGCGATACATCGCCGAAATGACCCCGGCCGGCACCCCGAGAGCTGTTGCCAGCAAGACCGCGGCCAGTGTCAATTCCAGCGTTGCCGGAAAAAACACACTCAGGGCTTCAGTGACGTCGCGTCGGGTATAGAGCGAGCGACCCCAGTCCCCCTGCAGGACGCCGCGCACGTAGCTCAGATACTGGATCGGCAGAGGCTGGTCCAGGCCGAACTGCTTGCGTAAGGCTTCACGAATCTCGACCGATGCCTGTGGACCGGCTGCCAGACCGACCGGATCGCCCGGCACAAGGCGCGAAATGGTGAAGGTCAACAGGCTCAGCCCCAGCAACAGGGGAGCAAGCATCAGGAAGCGCCGGGCCAGGTAAAGGCGCAGGTTCACCGGTCAGTCCAGCCGGGGCGTTTTTGACGGGAACGCCCCGTAAACCCGAACAAAGCTGGCGAATGCGGCATTAGCCGCAGTTGTCCATCCACAGATCTTGGAAGAGGACCGTGATGGAGAAGTAAGGCGAGAACTCAAAGCCCTTGACGCAGTCGTTGAAGGCCGTGAGGCTGTCTTCCGTGTACATCCAGATTGCCGGCTGGTCAGCGGTTATCAGACTTTGGGCTTCGGCATAGAGTTCACTACGTTGCCCGGCATCCACCAAAGAACGCGCCTGATCCAGCAATTGATCGACGCGTTCGTTCTGGTAGAAACTGCAGGACTGGAAGCTGCCGGCGCCGCTGGTCCACTGGCTGGAATGGTACTGGTTGTAAAGATGGGCGTGCGGGTCCGAGAAGGGCGGCTGCGTGTAAATGTTGATCAGGTGTGGCCCTGTGGCAGGGTCACCGCAGGAGGCGACCATATCCGGCCAGAGCGTGGGCACCATGTTGAGCGTGATATTCAGTTCACGCAGGGCTTCCAGCAAAAGCAGGCCAGGGATTTCCTCGCGAGTGAAATCAGTGACATAGACGTAGTCCAGTTCGAAGCCGCCATCGGGCCAGGGTGACTGGGCCAGGTGCTCACGGGCCTTGTCGAGGTCGTAGTCCGGGATATCCAGATCCGGAACAAATCCGGGGAAATTGGCCGGCGTGGGGCCGGGCAAAAGGGTGACCTTCACATCCTGCACCTCTGGCAAGGCAGGATAGTTCATGGCGTGAGCGATTGCCTTGCGCACGTGGATGTCACTGGTGTACTCGGCCTGCGTGTTGATCTTTATCGTGTTGGTGAAGAAACTGGGGTGCTCCTCGTTGGTGAAACCCTCAGCCTCGGTCACCTGATCCTTGTCACTGGCGAGGATTGTGTCAGCAACCTGTGTTTCGCCCGCCAGCGGAATTGAGTTGGGTGCTGCCCTCACGCTGGATGATCCAGAAGAAGCCATCCAGGTGACCTTCTTCAGGCCAGCCCGCCCAGTAGTCCTGCACGGCGATGAACTCGTAGATGTTGCCAATTTCCCAGCGACCCTGGCGGAACGGACCGGAGCCAGCCTCATTGCTCTGCAGCCATTCCTGACCAAAGTCATCCACGCCGGACGAGTTGACGCGATTTTCCTCGACAATTGCCGGGTTCACGACAAACAACTGGGTCAGGGTTCCGATAAACGGCGCAAAGGGCTCGGTGAGAGTGAAACGCACCGTGTATTCATCCACGACTTCCACCGTGTTTTCGTCAGCGATGTTGCCCCAGCGGAAGTTGGGCGGACCGTTAATGTCCAGGATGCGGTTAAAGCTGTAGGCCACGGCCTCGGCGTTTACCGGACTGCCGTCATGAAAGACAGCGTTGTCGTGCAGGTTGAAGGTCCAGACCGTTGCAGAGGCGTCAACTTCCCAGTCCTTCACCAGATGAGGCAAGGCATCATTGCCACGATTGATGAAAAGCGCGTCATAGTAACTGCGCAACGCGGCGTTGATGGAGTAGTTCTCGCCGGTGGCCGGGTCGATATTGTCGATATCCTGGTTGCCGCCGTAGAGCAGGATGTTTTCGCCCTGCGCTCCCAGCGGGGTCACCGCCACCAGCAGCAACGCCGCCAGCAACAATGAAACTCTCGTGACAGATTTTGTTTTCATGACTGTGCCTTGTATTGGAAACAACGACCGAAGTTTATCGCCGCGTTCCTACCCACGCAACTTGGGGCAACGCAAATTCGGAATCAAGTTTCGCCCTCAATCGTCCAGTTGAATCTCAAGCCAGTTGCTGCGGTTGGGCCAGACATAGATCGTCTCACGGAAGAGGATGCGGCCATTTTCGCCAACCGTGATTTCGTAATAATTGGCTGGCAAGTCACCCAGAACGAAATTTTCTCCAAAGTTGTCATCGCCATTGACGCCATCGCCGGCATAGGACCAGGCGAATCGCAGCGAATCCGTAGAGCGCACACGGATCGTCACTTCCTGCAGCAGGTTGCCCGCTGCGTCGCGCACGCGGCCCGCCAGCGTGCCGAAGCCGCGGAAAGGCCGCAACCACAACTCCGGATTGCGGGTGGCGTCATAGTTGTCAGGGTTGCCGATTCGAACTTCAAAATGGAGATGCGGGCCATTGGCGATGCCGCTGTCGCCCACCTGGCCAAGCAAGTCACCGGTCGATACCGGTTGGCCGGTGGCAACGGCCAGGGATTCGAGATGACCGTAAAGCGTAAACAGCGATTTGCCAGGAGATACAGGACTGTCGTGTTGCAAGACCACAAGACTGCCGTAGTAATCTGTGGTCGGTCCGAATTGCGTGGCTGAGTCCGTGCCTGCGAAGTAAACGCTGCCGGACGCGGCCGCCAAAACTTCGGTATGACGCGCGTTGACGAATTCCACGCCATGGTGCAGGGGGAAGCGACCGGCGCCGGTACTGCCGTAGGGATATGTCCGGTCCACCCAGTTGGTCGATCCGGCAGCGATGGGACGCTCCAACAAATAGTGGTCACTCAGGGGCGCAGGAGCTTCTGGCGGCGGAGTCCACGTTGGCGCGCTCGTCTCTCTGGCGAGAGGCGTGCCTATGGCGGTTGGCGTGACACTGGGCGTTGCGCTGGCAGTCGCTGTCGCGGTGGATGTTGGAGATGCGGTTGCCGTCCAGGTTGCCAGGTTGGCGGTCGGGATCGCGGTGTCTGGCGGTGGGGTTGACGTGTGACCGCCGTCAAGGGGGGCGACGTAGGCAAACTGCGGTGACTCTGCCTGACAGGCTGCCAGGAGCGCCAGTGCGCCCCACAGTCCGGCAAACACCAGGGCTGAACGCAATTGCATGTGCCTAGCCTTCCATCATCCCCTCTGCTTCGCGAAATGAAAAGGACTGCGGCGTTTCAAGTGCGGCGCCGTCGGCATACAACTGCACGCGCCAGCTGCCCGTAACAAATGGCGCAAGATCCGGAGTCAGGGAAAACCAGTAGCAGTTTTCGGCGCTGCCCGCAGGCAGCACCCAGGCCTCGCTGTGCACCGGTTTGTTTTCGTGCCACCATTGCACGCTTAGTTGCAGGCCGGCCCTGACGTTCCAGGCGCGCAACGTGACATATAGAATGTCCGCGTCGTTGGTGAAACTGATTTGGGGAGAAATAACGCAGCCGGTTTGCGGGCTGATAAAACGTGACAGGCCCGTTTTGGCAAACCAGCGCGTGCCTGGCGTCAATGGGCCCTGGGGAAGCAAAATTGCCGAGGGGCGAAGGGGTTCTTCATCACCGGCGCGCACGGTAACCAGCAATTCGGCGTTGCTCCGTTGTATGGCAGCGAGTCCGGTTTCCTGCATTTCAACAGTGGCGCGGACCTGTTGCAGGTCACGCGAGCCGGCGCGGGCGATTGAGGTTGCCTCACCCAAAATCTTTCCTTCCCTGGCCTGCAGGGTAGCGTTTGAGTCCGGAGGAGCAAGAGATTGGCAGGCGCAAAGGACAAGAGCAAGGCACAACTGGACGGGTTTCATGGCGCCGCATGCTTGTCCCGGCAACCAGGCTGTGTTAGCATCCGGTCATCTACCCCCGTAGCTCAGTGGACAGAGCGTTGCCCTCCGGAGGCAAAGGCACAGGTTCGAGTCCTGTCGGGGGTGTCAGGGTAACGAGAGCACGCCAATCTGCCGAACCTGCAAACTTGTTGCTACACGTCCAGGTTGCGCACATTTCTGGCGTAGGTCTGGATAAAACGCTTTCTGGGCGGGACGCTGGTGCCCATCAACATGTCGAATACTCGATCCGCTTCGGCGGCGTCCTCGATTGTCACCTGCAACAATGTGCGCGCCGCCGGGTCCATGGTTGTCTCCCAAAGCTGGTCCGGATTCATTTCACCAAGGCCCTTGTAACGGCTTATCCGCACTGAATCCGGTTTTTTGCGCCGCTTCAGGGCATCGGACAGCAACTCTGCATCGTTCTTGCCGGCGCTGGGATACACATATTCGATCTTTTTCCCCTGGGCAAGGCGATAAATGGGCGGCTGGGCAATGTAGAGATGACCCTCCGAAATCAGGGACCGCATGTGGCGGAAGAAAAAGGTCAGCAAAAGGGTGCGGATGTGACTGCCGTCCACGTCCGCGTCCGTCATGATGATGACGCGCCCGTAGCGCAGCCTGCCAACGTCCAGTTCGTCGCTGATTCCGATGCCCAGGGCCGAGATCATGGCCTTGATCTCATTGTTGTCAAGGACCTTGTCCATTCGCGCCCGTTCGGTGTTAAGGATTTTGCCGCGCAAGGGCAAAATCGCCTGGAAGTGACGGTCGCGGCCCTGCTTGGCGCTGCCGCCGGCGCTGTCACCCTCGACAATGTAGATTTCCGAGTCCGGCCCGTGTGAGGAACAGTCGGCCAGTTTGCCGGGCAGGGTACTGCTTTCCAGCAAACTTGGGCCGCTGCGCACCAGATCGCGCGCCTTGCGGGCCGCTTCGCGCGCCCGTTTGCTGGTCATGCATTTGTCGACAATGCGACGCGCGTCGCGCGGATTGACATCCAGATATTCCTGAAACGCCTCGGACAGCACCTGGGAGACCGCGCCTTGCACCTCCGGATTGAGCAGTTTGACCTTGGTCTGGCTTTCAAACTGGGGGTCAGGGTGTTTGATACTTATGACCGCGGTCAGCCCTTCCAGCGTATCACTGCCGCTAAAATTGGCCTCCTTTTCACGCAGCAGGCCACTCTTGCGTGCATGGCGGTTGATGACGCTCGTCAGGGCGGTGCGCATGCCGGTGATGTGGGACCCGCCATCAGGTGTGGCGATCGTGTTGGCAAAGGCCAACTCGGTGACGTTGGGTGTATCGGTGTACTGAAAGGCAAGTTCCACGCTGACAGCGAACGCTGCCTTGCCCTCGGGCGTGATCTCGACATCCCGCTCGGCATGCACCGGCTGATGCAAGGTGCTGCGTTGCCAGTTGAGATGGCGAACGAAGGAACGCAGGCCGCCTTCAAAATAAAAGCTGATTTCGCGCGGGTTCTGGCTGTCGCGTTCGTCACACAATGTGATGTGAACGCGACGGGTAACAAAGGCCATCTCACGAAATCGACGCAGCAAGATGTCGTAGTCGAATTCGTTGCGGTCCATGATGCTGAAGTCAGGTGTGAAGGTCTGGCAGGTACCGCTGCCCTCGCCTTTGCGCAAGCGGCGCACCTTGCTGACCTCGCTGACCGGTTTTCCTGCTTCGTAGCGCTGACTCCAGAGCCAGCCATCGCGCCGTACTTCTGCCAGAAAAGTTGCCGAAAGCGCGTTGACGGCGGACAGCCCTACGCCATGCAGGCCGCCGCTGACCTTGTAGGCCCGGTCATCAAACTTGCCACCCGCGCCCACCTGGGTCATGACCAGTTCCAGGGTGGACACCTTTTCGGTCTTGTGAATGCCAACCGGGATACCGACGCCGTTGTCCTCAACACGGACGCTGTTTCCGGGTAGCAGGACGACCTCGATGCGGTCGCAACGATTGGCCAGGGCCTCGTCAATGGAATTGTCGACGACTTCGTAAATCAGATGGTGCAGGGCGCTGCTGTCGGTTCCGCCGACGTACATGCCGGGCCGCAGGCGAATGTGCTCAATCGGGTCCAGCTTCTGGATATTTTCCTCGGTATAGGCAAGGGCGCTTCCCGGATCGGGCATATTTTCTCCCTGCGCAGGGTCAGAATCGTGGCCCGCCCAGCGACAGTCAATCGGGAACAGTCGTACTGGACAATGACCTGGAAAACAGGTGCGGAACAACTGCCTGTTTCCTGTGCATTTTATCACATTTGCTGCCTGCAAACAAGCCTGGCAGACGGGTTGGCGCTGCTTGACACTGACTGTGCCCAGGGCCTACAATGCGCATG
The DNA here is from genome assembly GCA_963667305.2 of Aggregatilineales bacterium. Taxonomy (GTDB): domain Bacteria; phylum Chloroflexota; class Anaerolineae; order Aggregatilineales; family Phototrophicaceae; genus JAGWBD01. The sequence continues at coordinate 194,431 of CAXXWG010000041.1, forward strand.
GCCTCCGTAGCTCAGTGGATAGAGCAACTGTCTTCTAAACAGTAGGTCGGGAGTTCGATTCTCTCCGGGGGCGCTACGCTAGCTTCCGCGCCAGGAAGCCCAGGGCTCGGGAATCGTGGCGACCCGGCCAGCTTCCTTGATGCAAACGTGGCGGCTGCTGCCGGTGACGAGACAAGCGTTGTCGACCACATCGGAAATGACGTAGCCGAAGGTTATGGAGCGCCTGTTCATGTCCTTGATCCAGCTGCGGATTCGCAGACATTGGCCGTAGCGAGCAGGGCGATGGTAACGAACGCTCAATTCCACGACTGCCATATGGTGGCCGGTCCGTTCAAAACTGCTGTAGTCATGGCCACGTTGGCGCATGTAGCCCGTGCGGCCCAGTTCAAGATAGATGACGAAACTGCCATGGTGCACGACGCCCATCGCGTCGGTCTCGGCGTAGCGCACCTCGATTTCGCTTTCGGCGACGAAAATGCCTTCCGGCGGGTTGACTGTCATTGAGGTTTGTGGCGCCGTTCCAGTTCGGCGCAGACATCCTCCAACGCAATGTCGAGTTGCGCCATCAGGACCAAGGCGTGAAAAAAGAGGTCGGCAAACTCATTGATCTGCGCTGACCGTCCCTGTCCCAGGGCCGCGACAATGACTTCAGTCGCCTCTTCGCCCAACTTTTGGGCGATCCTGTTGTCGCCGGCGGCAAACAGCGAGGCAGTATAACTGTCCGGTGTCGGGTTGGCCTTGCGGTCCTGAATGACAGATTCGAGATGCTGCAACACTTCCGTCATGCCATCTCTCCTGTTTCCGCTGCCGAAGGCGCAAGGTTTCGAAAGAAACAGGACACTTCACCGGTGTGACACGCTGGACCGGCCGGCTGGACCTGAACAAGCAAACTGTCCGCATCGCAATCCAGATAGATGCCGCACACGCGCTGCGTGTTGCCGGAGGTGGCGCCCTTGTGCCACAATTCCTGGCGGCTACGGCTCCAAAACACCGTTTCATCTTTTGCAAGCGTTTGCCCCAGGGACTCGGCGTTCATCCAGGCGAGCATCAAAACCTGTCCGGTCTTTGAGTCCTGCACGATGGCAGGCACCAGACCCTGCGCATTCCAGTTAATCGCGCTGAAGTCGCTCATAATCCCACCCCTTGGTGCGCATCGCCACGCCCCTGGCTTTCAGCCAGTCCTTAAGTTCGCCAATGCGCATCTTGTTGTAGTGAAAGACGCTGGCCGCCAGAGCGGCATCGGCACGACCCTTTGTCAATGCTTCCAGAAAGTGCTCCCTGCAACCGGCTCCGCCGGAGGCAATTACCGGGATGGCAACAGCGTCGGCAATGGCACGCGTCAGTTCGATGTTGTAACCGTCCAGTGTCCCGTCGGCGTCCATGCTGGTGAGCAGGATTTCACCGGCCCCGCGGGATTCCGCTTCGCGCGCCCAGTCGATGGCGTCGCGCCCGGTCGCAACCCGGCCGCCATTGATGAAGACTTCGTAATTGCCGGTTTCCCTGCGACGCGGATCAATCGCGACGACAATGCACTGGCTCCCGAAGTTCCAGGCGCCGGCGTCGATCAGGTCGGGATTGCGGATGGCGGCGCTGTTGATGGAGACCTTGTCGGCGCCGGCCAGCAAGGTGGCCCGGATGTCCGTGAGATTGCGGATGCCGCCACCTACGCAGTAGGGGATGAAAACACTGTCGGCGACGTGACGCACCATGTCCAGCGTCGTATTGCGTCCTTCATGGGAGGCGGTGATATCCAGAAAGACGAGTTCGTCGGCCCCCTCCCGGTCATAGACGACGGCCTGCTCGACCGGATCGCCGGCGTCGCGCAGGTCGACGAAATTGACCCCCTTCACCACGCGTCCATCGAGAACATCCAGGCAGGGGATGATTCGCTTGCTAAGCATCACAGTCTTTCCTTGCCGCAGCCAGGGCATCCGCCAGGCAAATGTCGCCGCGATACAGGGCCATACCGATGACCGCACCTGCAACCATACCGCTTGCCTTAAGGGCTCTGATTTCCTCAAGCCGGCTGACGCCGCCGGAAGCGATGACCTGCAGACCTGTGTCCCGGGCCAGTTGGACTGTGGCAGCCACGTTGACTCCGCTCAATCGGCCGTCCCGGCTGATGTCGGTGAAAAGGGCGTGATGCACGCCGGTTTGCGCCATCGCCCTGCCAAGTTCGGCAGGAGAACTTTCACTGAGGAGTTGCCAGCCATGGGTGGCGATCTTCCCGTCCCGTGCATCCAGCGCCACGCAGACGGAATCTGCGCCGAATTTCTGAATGGCTTCCCCGACCAGTTCAGGCTCTTTCAGGGCCACAGTCCCAAGGACGATGCGTCTCGCGCCACAATTGATCGCACGTTGCATCTGCTCCATGGAGCGGAGACCACCGCCAAACTGCAGCTTCGCACCGGTCGCAGCGATTCCTTCCAGCACGGACAGGTTGTCGTTTGCCTCCGCAAAGGCCCCGTCGAGGTTGACCACGTGCAACCAGTCCGCCCCTTGATCCAGCCATCGCCGGGCGGCTTCAAGCGGATCGGAATTGAAGATGACCTGCTGTTGCGGATCTCCTTCGCGCAGGCGGACGACGGAACCGCCACGCAAATCAAGCGCCGGGTAAATGATCACGGCACCCACTCCAGGAAGTTGCGCAGCATTTGCAATCCGACTTGCTGGCTTTTTTCCGGATGGAACTGGACACCAAACAACGCGCCACGCTGGACAGCGGAAGCGAATTCAATGCCATAGTCAGTAGTGGCGACGACGTCCTCCCTGCACCCAGGCACGCAACAATAACTGTGTACGAAATAGAACTGGCTGTCGGCAGAGACATCCGTGAGCAGGGCAGAATCCTGGCGACGGGCAAGGGCGTTCCAGCCCATGTGGGGCACCTTGAGCGTGGCGTGCGGCGGGAAGCGCGTTACATGGCCGGGCAAAAGGCCGAGTCCGGCGTGCTCGCCCAGTTCGTCGCTGCGTTCAAACAGAAACTGCATGCCCAGGCAGATCCCCAGGCAGGGAATATCGGAATTGATGGCGTTTACCAGTGGGCCAATGAAGCTCTTTTCCCGCAGTTGTTGCATGCCGGCGCCGAAGGCACCCACTCCCGGAAGAATGATGCGTTGGGCACCATGCAGGTCAGCGCCATTCTGCACAACTTGCATTTCACTTTCTCCCAGAGCGCGCAGGGCATGCACAACACTACGCAGGTTGCCGGCGCCGTAATCGATAACTGCCAGCATGTTCGCTCCCCTTGTCGTTCTGCAACAAAAAAAGCCCCGGAACCGGGACCCTTGATTCTGTGACCTGCAATACGGCCAGCCAGACCCGGCAGCGTTCAGCAACCCTGTCCCGAATGATGCCGGTTCATGACTATAACGACCATGCTGCAATCCCTCCTGACAAAGGGCAGATTAACGCTCGCGAAAATGCCTGTCAAGTGTCGTTCCAGGGCCTGCATCGCTGTTACAATGCCTGTCGGGGACACGTGGCCGCATGAGACCAATCATTGCCATAATGACCGACTTTGGTACGCGGGACCCCTTCGTCGCCGTGATGAAGGGCGTGATGCGCCGCTTCTGCCCGAATGCGGAATTCATCGACGTGACTCACGAAATCGAGCCGCAAAACCTGCGGCAGGCGGCCTTTTCTGTTTTGACTTCGTGGCGCTGGTTCCCTCCGGGCACGGTGTTTCTCACTGTGGTCGATCCCGGCGTTGGCAGTGAAAGACGCCCTCTGGTAGTTTCTGCCGGCGGCTGCCGATTTGTCGCACCGGACAATGGCCTGCTTTCCTGGATATTGGCGGAAACACCTCCTGACAAGCTCATTTCGGCGGAGAACAGCGACCGTTACCTGAAGGTTGTAAGTGACACCTTTCATGGTCGCGATGTCTTCGCGCCCCTGGCCGCACATCTGGCTTGTGGTCTTGACCCGATGCAAATGGGTTCGGAGACTTCGACCATTCAGCAACTGCCGGCGCCCCGGCTCGAGGTCCATTCAGACAGGATTTGCGCCGAGATTCTGCACACTGACCGCTTTGGCAATCTGGTGACGAGCATCGGTGATTGCCGTTGGGGACAGGACGAGACGATTCTGCTTTCCCCCCGCTTTGGCGGCGGCGCAGCGCGCAAGCTTCGAAGTGAGGACCTGCGCACAAGTGTTGGCGGGCGTGAAATCAGGGGCGTACACAAGACCTACAGCAGCAGGGCAGAGGGGGAGACCCTGGCCTGCATAGGCAGCAGCGGATTCCTTGAACTGGGCGTTAACCAGGGCAATGCAGCGCGCTTGCTGGAAACCCGGGTTGGCGATGCTGTCACAGTGAGCTGGAAATGCAGCAATTCCTGATTGAGGGCGGGCACCCCCTGAGGGGAGCGATGTACGCCCGCGGCAACAAGAACGCCGCCACAAAAATGCTGCCAGCCTGTCTGCTCACCGATCAACCGGTCCTGTTGCGAAACGTGCCGAATATCGTCGACGTTCGCGTGGTCATCGAGTTGATGCAGTATCTGGGCGCGGAAGTTGAGTGGACCGGGCCTTCGACCTTGCGCGTACACGCCCGCAATATCGCCAGTTCGCAACTGGACACCGATTTGGCAAGTCGCATTCGAGCCAGCGTTGTGTTTGCGGGGGCTTTGCTGGCCCGCACCGGCAAGGCGGTCCTGCCACTACCAGGCGGAGATCTTATCGGGGAGCGGCGTCTGGACACCCATGTTGAGGCCCTGCGGCAACAGAACGTGGAAGTCGACTTTGACGGCCAGGCCCTGAAATTTCAGGCGAATGAACTGAGAGGCGAGGACATTCTGCTGGCCGAGGCCAGCGTAACGGCAACTGAAAACCTGATTTTGACATCGGTCCTGGCGCAGGGCACCACAGTGCTCAGGAACGCAGCCGGTGAACCGCACATTCAGGACCTGTGCCGCATGTTGAACGGCCTTGGGGCCAGGATTGCCGGCGCCGGTTCAAATTGTATCGTGATTCAGGGCGTGGACCGTTTGACGGGCGGCGAGGCGCGTGTGGGCGCCGACTTTATGGAAGTGGGTAGTTACGTTGGTGCAGCCGTCGTGACCGGCGGCGAGTTACTCATTCAGGACACAGACCCATACTATCTGGACATGGTGGCCAGGGTGTTTCAGCGTTTGGGAGTCCGGTGGGAAGTTCGGGGCAGGGACATTTTCGTTTCCGAGCGCCAGACGCTTTCAATCCTGCCGGACCTTGGTGGCCGCATTCCGGTCATCAAGGCACAGCCATGGCCGGGTTTCCCGCCGGACCTGATGAGCATCGCGTTGGTCATCGCCACCTGCAGCGCGGGCACAGTCCTGTTTCATGACTGGATGTACGAAAGCCGCTTCTTCTTTACCGACAATCTGGTGCGCATGGGGGCCCGCATCACCTTGCTGGATCCGCATCGTGTGCTTGTGCAGGGGCCGACGACTTTTCATGCCGTGGACTATATTTCGAGCCCCGATATTCGCGCCGGCATGGCAATGCTGCTGGCAGCGCTGTCCGCCAAAGGCGTCACACGCATCGCCAACATCCAGCAAATTGACCGTGGCTACGAAAAGGTAGAGGAAACTCTGAACGCACTTGGCGCCCGCATCGTCCGGATTACGAATGATTCTGGTGATCGCGCCGGGTTTGATCCTCAACCAACTGAGTAGGAAGGGACGCCGCGCCGCGAACGCGCACGTCGCCTTCACGCCGCGTTATGCGCGCCTCGTCAAGCGATTCAAGCAACGCAATGGCATACTTTCGTGAAGTATTGAAGCGGTCGCGCAATTGACTGGCGCTCACCGAACCATCCTGCTCGATAAAATCCAGCGTGGCCAACACCATTTCCTGCCAGCTATCGCGGGAAAAGAAGACCTCCGGGGTCACCCTTACCAAGGTTCCATTTTCGACCAGGGCGACCAGCAATTCCTCGCCTGTCCGGGATGACGCTTCCGACCAGGAGGGTGGCGAAAAAGCCTGGGCCTTTAGCTTGTCCTGCAGAACCTGAATGCGTCGCTGCTGTTCGGGCGAAAAGCGGACTTCATGTTGACGCAGGCTGACAATGTCGGCCTGGGCCTCAATGGCCTCGTCACTGTCCAGCAAGAATCCCAGCAGGCCGGGTGCAATGTCAAGTCTGCTGCGCAGGTCTTCCCGCTGCATGCCGCTACGCAGGGGAAACTGCCTGTGCCAGGTTGCCAGAACGTCACGCTGTTGACGCATGAGCTCGTCCCGGTCCTGCGTGGCCAGCAAGCGGCCGTCGGGCAGGTATGTCAGCGATTTCGCCTGCAAGGCCCGCTCCAGCGCCAGTTCGAACGCTGTCGGAATCAACCCGCTCCTGTCCCGCAATTCCTTGCGCGTCCGGGGATGGCGTCCCTGCGCCGCCAAAGTCACGCGTTCCTGCGGGCTTCCCTCGGAGAGTATTCGCAGGCGTTGCAGGACCCGGGGCTGGTTGCGGCGCCATTGCCGGCCGGGATGCGGGTCAAGAACGACGCCACCGCCAATCGTTTCTGCCGGAGAGGGCCAACGCAAAATGAAGCGGTCGTTGATGCCAAGCGGGAGTTCACTGGCGAGGCGAAGTTGCAGCCAGGCAGTGTCGCCGGGTGCCATTTCGTCGCCTTCCAGCAGCCGGACCCGGGCGACCGCCTCGGACGTGCCGGAGAAGAATTTCACTTCTGCGTTGTGGGCAAGCGGCCGCGAGAGGGAGGGCAGGTAGCGAAAGCGGACGTCGGCAAGCGTTGTAGGGTTGAGTTGGCCCGGCTCCCCCAGGACGTGCCCGCGGGCGATGTCCGCAGTCGTCAGACCGCTGATGTTTACGGCCACGCGTGAGCCGGGCCAGGCCTCGCTGACTTTCTGCTGGTAGCATTGCAGCCCGCGAATGCGTCCCCGCAGGTCGCCAGGCTGCAACTCGACCTCATCGCCGACACTCAGGGAGCCGCCGTTCAACGTACCGGTGACGACGGTGCCGAATCCACTCATGGTGAAGACGCGGTCAATTGGCAAACGGGGTTGGCCTACGTCCTGACGGGAAGGGCGCCGTCCTGGCATCACCGCCAATTGCGCCAGCAAGGCATCCATGCCGGCGCCGGTGGTCGCCGAGACCGGCAGAATCGGGGCAGCTGCCAGACTGGTGTCGGCGAGCAATTCCTGTACTTCGTCCTCTACCAGTTCCAGCCAGTCGGGATCGTCAACCAGATCGACGCGAGACAGGGCGACAAGACCGGCGTCGACGCCCAAAAGGTCCAGAATTGCAAGATGTTCGCGAGTTTGCGGCATCACGCCTTCGTCAGCGGCAATCACCAGCAGGGCGGCATCAATGCCCCCGACGCCCGCCAGCATGTTTTCGATGAAGTCACGATGACCGGGAACGTCGATAATCCCCAGTTGCCCGCCATCCGGCAGCGTCAGCCAGGCGAAGCCCAGATCGATGGTAAGCGCCCGCGCCTTTTCTTCCGCCAGACGGTCCGTGTCAATTCCCGTCAGTCGCCTTACCAGGGTGGTTTTGCCGTGATCGACGTGACCTGCGGTACCAATGACGCGCATCGTCAAATGTCGTTGCGGTCCATGCCATTGCTGCCGGGAATCTCGTCATCACGGGCAGGCAACAACTCACTGTCTTGCTCGCGGTCATATTCTTGCAAGAGGGAAAGATCGTGCTCGTGGTGACGCTTCACCCGTTCGCGTTCCAGCATCCAGATACGTTTCATCGCATCCTCAATGGGCGGAAAGCGATCGCGCAGGTTGTCGATGGCCTTGACAAATCGTTCGAACTCGCGGTCGTGGCTGCGCCACACTTCATCGTTGGCAAGCGTAAACTGTTTGCGCCGGCGTTGTTCCTCATCGCTCAGCCGCTCCCAGTCCTGCCGCAGACGTTCTTCCGCTATTCGTTGCACTTCAATCAGTTCGTTGAAGCGCAATTCCAGACGTTCCTGATTGCGCTCAAAACGGTCTACCAGCGCTTTCATTTCTCTGAAGACTTCCGCCCATGTTTCGAAGCGCCGGGTAAAGTGTTCCATGCTAATGTCGTATTCGGAGAATCTTGCGCTGTAGGCTTCGATAAGCTGTTCCATTTGGCGGGAATGCATGCCCTGGGAATCAATGAACGACTGGATTGAATCGCGTCGTTCAATTTCAGTGGACGCCAGTTCCCGTAACTGCACTTCTGTGCGCAAGACGAGATCTTCAACCAGCGCCAGTTTGTTGCGGCCGGCGTCGATTTGCCTTTGAATCTCCGGCAGTTCCGCGGCCGTGGCACTGTTGGTCCGACTGTCCTGCCTCCGTTGTTCCTCAAGCATGGACAGGCGTCTTTCCGGTTCCTCCATCCGGCGGTAGAGATCGTCGACGCGTTGACCGATCTCATACATGGCCCCGGTCACCCGGTCGCTTTCCGTCTGAAAAGAGGGGGCATTACCCTGCTTGCGCTCCATTTCCGTGACCCTGCTTTCCAGTTCACGGACGGGGCTGTCCAGTTGTTCCCGTAACAGGTCTGATCGGCGCAGGGCCTCTTCCTCGGCCTCGCGCCGGCGGGCTTCACCGGCCTCCAGTCGCTGGAGCAATTCAGCCCGCAAGGTTTCGACAATCTCGCGCTCCCTGTGGGCGCCGGGCTGTCCGCCGCGCAGGGTGGAATGTTCACTTTCAATGCCGATCAGACGCGTTTGCAGGACGTCCAGCATTTCCTGCTGAATCGATAAACGCTCTTCCATCCGGGCAATGCTGGCCTTGTCGCGGCGGCGCTCCTCGTCCAGCCATTCGATCATGCGGACTGTCTGATTAATATCCATGGCACCGCCTCGCAGACCGACATCCTTCCGTTCGGCCCTGGTGGCAGAGTATAGCACATTGAAACAATGTTGGCTGGCGCCATGTTGCCGCAGGACGGGCTACAATTAAGGCATGAACATCGGAGCGAACCCATGATTCGGGATCGCGGGCAACTGGAGCAGGCCGAAAGGGCGATGCTCGGTCCCTGGGCGCTGTTCAGCGCCAACAGCCAGGGCAGGGCGCATGCGGAAGCCGAATCTGCCCGGCGCACCGCTTTCCAGCGAGACAGGGATCGCATTATTCATGCAGCTGCCTTTCGTCGCCTCCAAAACAAGACCCAGGTCTTTCTCAACGATGCCGGTGACTACTATCGCACCCGCCTGACTCACACCCTCGAGACAGCGCAAATCGGCAGGGCGCTGGCACGCGCTCTTGCGGTCAACGAGGATCTCGTCGAAGCAATTTGTCTGGCGCACGATCTGGGTCATCCACCCTTCGGCCACGTTGGCGAAGCCGTCCTCGATCGACTGGCAGCAGGTGAAGGCGGCTTTGACCACAATTTGCAGGCATGGCGAATCGTTACCCGACTGGAAAACCGTTACCGGGGCTGGCCCGGCCTGAATCTCACCTGGGAGACGCTTGAAGGCATGATGCGTCATGAGACCGAAATTGACCTGGCGACGCAGACTGGCTTTGACCCCGGGCTTCGCGGCAGTCTGGAAGCGCAAATCGCCAACATAAGTGATTCCCTTGCTTACCAGGCCCATGATCTGGACGATGGCCTGCAGTCCGGGCTGTTGCAGCGGGAAGACCTGGAGGCGCTGGAAATCTGGCAATTGTGCGTTCAGGGGGAGGAGTGGCGGCACGGCGACGATGATGATGGTATTTCGCGGCATTTGATTATTCGGGAACTGATTGGACAACAGATAGAAGATGTCCTGTCAGAATCCGCAACCCGGATTGATGCGCTTTCCCCAAAGTCTTCCCTGGACGTGCAGTCCCACGGCGAGGACGTGGTCGTTCACAGTGAACGATTTCGCAAAATGAAAAGTGAACTCTCCGACTTTCTCTTTCAGCGCATGTATCAACACGAGCGATTGCAGGCCGTGGCACGGCGCGCAAGAGACAGCATCGAACTCATTTTCGATGGCTGTCTGGCCCAACCCGACCACATGCCTCACTTTTGGCGCAAAGGTCTGACGAATGGCGAGCCCGTCCGGGCAGTGGTAGATTTCACCGCATCGCTAACGGATCGCAGCGCCCTGAAGCTGGCCGACCAGTTGTCCAGGGTCAAATGACGCAATGGACCGGTTCCGGGCAAGGACATGGCATCCGCTGAAAACATCCTGAATCAGCGCTATCGACTGCTGGGACAACTTGGCTCTGGTGGCATGGCCGTCATTTACAAGGCGCTGGACCAACGCCTGGCGCGGGTGGTGGCCGTCAAGGTGCTACGTCCCAGCCTGACCAGCGATCCCGGCTTTGTAAAACGCTTTCGCAACGAGGCGCGGTCGGTCGCCCGTCTGGCCCATCCCAACATCGTGACCGTGCATGACGTTGGCAGCGACCGAAACACGCATTTTATGGTCATGGAGTTCATAGAGGGGCAGGACCTGAAGAAGATCGTCCGCAGCAAAGGCTTGCTTCCGGTCGATGAAGCGCTGGAGCTGGCCATCCAGATATGTGCGGGCATTGGTTTTGCCCACCGCTCCGGTTTCGTGCATGCGGATGTCAAGTCTCAAAACATTCTGATGACTTCGGACAACAAGGTCAAGGTGGCTGACTTTGGCATCGCCCAGGCGCTAAGCGATACGCTGCCGGCAAGGCAACAGCAGATCGTCTGGGGCAGCCCGCACTATTATTCTCCCGAACAGGCCCGCGGTCTGCGGCCAACGCCGGCAGCGGACGTTTACTCCATCGGCGTGGTGATGTTCGAAATGTTGACGGGTGAGTTGCCCTACGCCGGAAACAGTCCCCAGGAGTTGGCGCAGGCCCACGTCAACAAACGTGTGCCCCATGTCATCGACGTCAACGCCGCCGTTCCGGAAAACATTTCAAAGATCATTCATCGCGTCATGCAAAAGGAGCCCACGGCGCGTTTCCGCACTGCGGACCAGTTGGGCAAGGTGCTTGCCAGTCTTCGTGACCACAGTCGTGCCTACACTTCAGCGGCGCCAGCCCCCCGACATGGTCAGGGCCACGTTCCCGCGCCTTCTGCGGCTGGCGCCGGAGGTGCGGGGCCGCCTGTCCAAAATGCCGAATCGGAACCGGCCGGACAACGACCTGCCCTGCGGGATGGCCAGGTCCCGACGGATCCGCCACGGCAAGGGCCGCGGCCCAGGGGAGACTTCCCGGGCGATCTTGATCTGGTGACGATTCTTCTGGCCCTGATCGCTCTGATTGCCGTCGCCGGCCTGGTGCCCTTGCTGATTGTCGTCTTGCAGGCCTGGAACGTTTAGCTGCCTTCGCTCTCCCGGTCCTGCACCGTAACCCGGGCGACCCTCACGCTGTCCGGGCCGCTGTTTGTCGTAACCCGCTCTCCACTTTCCGGGTCATACAGGCCGATATAAAGTTCATATTCCCCTTGCGGAACCTGGTGCAGCGGTAACTGGTAGACATCGCGCAACAGGGTTCCCGTTTCCCACACACGCGTGTCCGCCCGCCCGTCCTGAATGTACTGGTCATCCTGACTCCACAGCGGGGAACCACCCGCTGGACCGCGCGTGTCATACAGATGCGCGAAGCCCTTCAGTGATGCGTCCGATTGCCCGGCTGCAAGCCATACGACTTCGACGGTCAGGTCGGTTGGCGTTCGACCCGTAGCAGCGCCGGCAAGCTCGGCAGTTTGGGAGAATGTGGCCAGGGTTTCTTCGGCAAGCTCACGGGTGTGGACCTTCCAGGAACGATACTGACGAACCGGCAAGGCTCCAATCTGCGTCTCTCGCACGAGTTGCAGGTTGGCTTCCAGCCAGTCAATGCCGACATGGCGATTGGGCCAGTCAGGGGGTGGGCTTGCCACCAGCCACAGGCTGTCATAGGTGGCCTGGGCGGACCGCAGCGCTTCCAGTATTTCAGATTCATCCTGCACTGGATTGGCGGGCAAACGCAGGAATTCCCTCCGGTCGGCGAAGTAAAGCGTAAAGGCTTCGTCGGCGGCCGTCTGAATGACCATGTCTCCTGCCGCAGTTTCCTGATGCAAATAATGTGCCAGGCCGCGCCAGTCCGGTGACCTGGCGAATTCAGGGTTGAACCAGGCGTTGTTAAGGCTGAGCAGCATCAGGCCAAGCCATGCGGCGAAAATGCCCACGGCCAGAACGCGCGTCCAACGGGAACGCCGCCAAAGTTCCTTCCCAAGGCTGGTCAGCAGCAGCAGGCAGGCGGGCACGCTGGCGAGCACATAGCGCGGTGTAAACACATTGAGGAATATAGCCGCCAGGCCCAGAAGCAGGGGTGGCAGAAATGCAAGGAGGCCGACAAGAAGCGTGTAACGGTTTTTACGCCTTGCCATGAACCACAACCCGGCAAGCAGGACACAGACGACAAGCAGGGCGCTGCGCATGGAGATTTCCGGCTGGAGACTGCGTCCAAACTGCAGGGCAGGCATGAGCCAGGTCAACAGTTGCAGGGGCTCCAGCGCCGCGGCCGTGCCACCATAGTCGCTGCTGAACAAAATCCGGCCCTGCAGATACCAGGGCGCCAGCACGACTGCCAACAGCAGTTGCGCGATCAACCACCTTCGCAGCAATCGCCCCTGATTTCGCAAGCTGGATAAAACGAATAGATTCAGGGCAGCCAGATAGAAGATTTCCAGATAGTAGAGGTAGGCGGCGGCGCTGGCCGCCAGCAGGTATAGCAGCCAGTCTCTCCTGCGATCTCGCCGCAGGGCGCACAGGGCAAGCCAAACCGCGATGGTGCTGGCCGAGACCCAGATGGCGTAGGGTCGGGCATCCTGGGCGTGCCAAATCAGAAAGGGATGGGCTGTCACAAGAGCGGCGGCAAAGAGACCGGTATGCCGACCATCCAGGCGGTGTCCCAGTGCGTACATTCCCGCGATACCGGCCAGGCTGCCGAGGGCCGGCAACAAACGCATGGCCAGCTCTCCGGTGCCAAACAGCAATGCCCAGCCGCGAAACAGGGCAAAGGCCAGCGGTGGTTGCGGGTCCCTGACAGGAATTTCGCTTTGCAGCGTCTCCAGCAGGGGCCTGCCAACCCAGTTGAGCACGGTGATGGCTTCGTCACCGCGGAACGAATACGTGTCCAGTTGAAAGAGCCGCAGGGTGAAGCCTGCGAGCAACAGGGCGACCAATAGCGCGAGCGATTGCGCGCGGGTCATGATTAATCGGCGAGCGTCGCCGCTTCGAACTCCTCTATTTGCTTCGCCGTCATTGGCTGCCGTTCCTGCTCGGCAATGTTGCGCAAATGGTCCCGAATGTTGGGTTCCCGCTTGCTGTCTGCAAATAGCACAGGGACCGGCGAGTCGCTTACCTCCAGCCTGGCGGAAGGATCGACGAAGACGATGAGCGGACGCACCTCAATCCCTTCGGGCAGCAGGGATTGCATGCGGGCTGCCTGTGACCGGGCTTCGGAAGCAGGATGACCAATGCCGTCCCGGCGGAAAAAACTGGTGAAACGGCTAAAGACGCTTTCCTGTGTTTTCCAGCGTTCTCCATCGACCTGGTAACTGCCGTTCTGGAAGCGGGTGGTGATGGCAAACACGCCCTGGGGACATATCAGCAAGTGACGCAGGGGCATGTGCAGATAGTTGTATAAAACGCTGCGATTGCTTAGCCCCTTCAGGCCAGCCTGCAGCGCCAGTTCCGGTCGCGGCTGTCGAATCCAGTTGTTGGTCATGCGCACGGAGATCATGGAAGAAATGACGCCGAAAGGCAAAACCAGGGCCGGCAACAGCAGGTACAGGGTGCCTTCCAGAGTGCCAGGATCGGGCAGTGTTCCTCCCAGCGCCTGGGAATTGACGTAAATGAAGGAACCGACGAGCACCGCGATGCTGACAAAAAACAGGTACTGGGCCAGACGGCGGTTGCGCCTCACCAGCGTGTGATTGGTCTCTATTCGCATTTTCGAACCTTTTCCGGAGACGACCCCGACGGACCCAAATGCCGTTTCGGTCTGGCCGTCTATTCTGAAAGGCCAGGCAGGGACTGTCAAGCGCCCCTGTAAGTGCCAGGCAGGCAGGGGTATACTGGCCCCGTCCGACATTTGATGAAGGTATGCATGCAGGAAGTCCTGATTTTGGCTGTACTGTTGTTGCTGGGTTTGGGCGCCTGGTGGTCCATGGTGCTTTTCCCGCGGCAACGGGACTTCCAAAAGCGCCAACGTTTTGTGCGCAGTTTGGCAGAAGGTGACGAGGTCATCACGGCCGGCGGTCTGGTCGGTCGCGTCACAGATTTGCAGGGTGGTGTCGCCTGGGTTGAACTGGCGGAAGGCATTCGGGTGCGCATTATCGCCTCTTCCCTGCTGGCTCCTTTCGATCCCGAAGAACTGGCGCGTCAGTCCAGAAGTTCTGCCGGTGAGGCGACAGAGTCATCGTCATGAGCTCGCACTTTCGCTGGTTGCTGGTCATCGTCCTGCTTACTGCATTGGCGCTGCGTGTCAGCTTGCCTGATGGTGGGGACCTGGTCATCGACAGCAATGGTGACGGTGTGCCGGAGGTCTCTTTGGCGCTTGACCAGCCTCTTGGCCTGGACCTCGTTGGGGGCCTGCGCGTTTTGCTCAAGGCAGACCTTCCGCCGCAACAGTACAGCGCTGAAGACCTTGGGCAGACAGCCAACAACGTGGCGCGTCGTATTGATGCCCTGGGCGTCAGTGAGGCCACAATTCAGGTGCTGCCTGGCAGCGGCAGGATTTTGGTGGAGTTGCCCGGTGTAAGCGACCCGGAGCAGGCGGTGAGGACCATTCAGCAAACGGCCTTGCTCGAATTCGTCGATTTCAACGGACTGGGTGCCCGGACCCAGGATTTCGCCGGTCAGCGAATTCTGACGACAGCCCAGCTTGACATTCAGAATCAGCGAACGCTGACGCTATCTGAATCCGAAGAAGGGGAGAGCGCCAGTCCTGCGCAAGATGCGCTGGTAAACCCGCTGACAAGGCAACCCTTTGGCACCGTCATGACCGGCGCCGGCCTGCAGGCTGCGGTGGCCGGCTACGACCAGATGAGCGCCGGCAACTGGCTGATCCAGTTTGAGCTTAATGAAGAAGGTGGCAGTGTATTTGGACCCTTCACGGCCAACAGTATCGGCCAGCCGATGGCCATCGTTCTGGACGGTGTGGTGCTGTCAGCGCCCGTCATTCAGGCGGAACTGTCCAGCGGTGGCGTGATCACCGGGGATTTCACTGAGGAAGAGGCGCGGACCCTTGCCCTGCAACTGCGTTCTGGCGCCCTGCCGATCCCGCTCAGCGTGGAGAGCACGGCCCAGGTCGGCGCGACCCTCGGGCAAGAATCTGTCGAGCTCAGCATCCGGGCCGGCGTCATCGGTGTGATAACCGTACTGTTCTTCATGCTGGTCTATTACAGACTGCCCGGGTTGGCAGCTGACCTTGCCTTGCTGGTATTCATCGTCATCAACCTCGCCCTCTTCCGGCTCATCCCGGTGACCCTGACACTGCCGGCCATCACCGGATTTTTGATCGGCATTGGCACGGCAGTGGATGGCAACATTCTCATTTTCGAACGAATTAAGGAGGAATTGCGCGCTGGCAAGCGCCTGGACGAGGCGCTAAACGCCGGCTTTGATCGTGCCTGGACTTCCATCCGCGATTCAAATGTGTCGACAATTATCATTTGTATCATACTCTTTCTCTTCGGTCAGACGCCCGGCGCAAGTATCGTCAGCGGCTTTGCGGTGACTCTGGGGCTGGGGTTGGTCCTTAACCTCTTTACCGCCGTGCTGGTCACACGCACCTTTCTGCATTTGTTTGTGGCCCTGTTGCGCAATTCGCCGCGGCAGAGCCGCTGGCTGCCTGGCGTATAACGATGTATTCCCTGATCCAGAAGCGTCGTTTTTTCTTCCTGCTGTCAGCGACAATCCTCGGCGCCGGTGTCCTGGTCATGCTCCTTTCAACCCTGATAACCGGTTCTCCCTTTCGTCTCAGCATCGATTTCGTCGGTGGCAGCATTTACGAAATAGCGTTCACCGAAGGGCAGGTAAGCGAAGCTGACCTGCGGGATGTCTTTGCCGAATTTGGCGACGAGCATGTCATTGTGCAGCAAATTGGCGACGCGGCGGAGAGACGCTGGTCGCTGCGGTCCACAATTCAACGGGCAGCAGTGACCGACCAGATTATTGCGGAGCTTGACCGACTGGCACCGCTGGACATGGACCTGTTGCGGACAGAAAGCGTGTCGGCAACGATCGGCCGCGAAGTTACGCAAGCTGCACTGGTGGCGGTCCTGGTGGCCACACTGGTGGTCATCGGATTCATCGTTCTTGCCTTCCGGCAGGTGCCCCGAGCAATGCGCTATGGCGTCTGCGCCGTTGCGGCCATGTTGCATGATGTGCTGATTGTCGCCAGCGTCATGTCGCTGACGGGGTTGCTGCTGGGCTGGGAGGCGGACGCACTGTTTCTCACGGCGCTACTGACGATTGTCGGATTCTCGATTCAGGACACCATCGTTCTCTTCGATCGCATTCGCGAGAACGTGCCGAAATATCTGGGGGAACCCTGGGAGACCATTGTCAATCGCAGTATTCTCGAGTCCATCCATCGCTCCCTGGGCACGCAACTGAATGCCTTTTTCATTATGGCTGCCATTTTGCTCTTCGGCGGAGAGACAATTCGCCACTTCATTTTCATCCTGTTTGTCGGTCTGCTGTCGGGCACCTATTCCTCGATTTTTACAGCAGTGCCGCTACTGGTCGCATGGGAAAAGGGTGAATTGTCCCTGCCCGGGAACAGGGCCGCCGGGGCGAGGGGCTGAAGTGCGCGCCCTGGTCTTCGATGGCAATCTGAAACTGGTCGAGGACGTTCCGCTGCCAGAGCCGGCGGCTGACGAAGTTCTCATACGCACCCACAGCGCCGGCATCTGCAATACCGACCTCGAACTGGTTCGCGGTATGTACGGCTTTCGTGGCGTACCCGGCCACGAGTTTTGCGGTGAGGTAGTGGATGGTCCGGATTCCTGGTTGGGCAAGCGGGTTGCGGGCGAAATCAACATCAGCTGTGGCGAATGCCAGATGTGTCGCCCTGGCATTGGCAGCCAGTGCCTCGCGCGCCGTACCCTTGGCATCCACGACTACCCGGGAGTATTTGCCGATTACCTGTGCCTGCCACTCAGGAATCTCCATGTTGTGCCGGAGGGCGTGAGTGACGAAGCGGCGGTTTTCACCGAGCCCCTGGCGGCAGCCCTGCAGGTTACCGAGGCCGTTCACATCCAGCCTGGCACGCCTGTGCTCGTCATTGGCGCCGGCAAGCTGGGCCTGCTGATTGCACAGGTGCTGCACCTGACCGGCGCAGACGTGTCGGTCGTGGTCCGACACGAAAAACAGACCTGCCTGCTGCGGGGCTGGGGTATTTCTGCCCTGCAGATTGAAGACATTGAATCCCGGTATTTTCCGATAGTGGTTGAAGTCAGTGGCGCCGCGAGCGGGTTGGAAACCGCGCTACGGCTGGTTCGCTCGCGCGGCACCGTGGTATTGAAGAGCACCTTTCACGGCAAACCCCAGGTTGACATGACCCAGGTCGCTGTGCGGGAAATCGCCATTGTTGGCAGTCGCTGCGGCCCTTTTGCCCCTGCAATAAAATTGCTGCAGCAGGGTCTTGTAGACGTGGACTCCCTGATTGAGGGCAGATATCCATTGCAGGATGGCCTGCAGGCCTTTGAGCAGGCCGCGCTTCCCGCTGCGCTCAAAATTCTGTTCAGATTTCCGCAGCAAGACACATGCCCGGTTGCACTTGGCGTCTGAGGGTGGAGTGACGGGGGCGTGCTGATTGGCTGTCAAGATCTGCCCCATATGCAATACGAACAACGTCGCGTCGCAATCGGATTGTGCAAATTGCGGGGCTGACCTGACCCGGGTGATGCCCTGGCAGGAAGGGGTAGGGAATTACGGCCCGGAAACAAACGATCTGGCCGATCTGGCGGAAAGTCGATTGCGCTGGCGCAGTGGTACCTGCCTGACCCTGACTGTGCTGGCCCTGGCCGGCCTGTTCTGCGTTGGCGTTGTATTGCAGATTGCGTTCTGGTTATTGGCCAGCAATGGAGGAGGTGCGGCCCCGACTGCCGAAATCCTGGTGCCCCAAACTCCGATTGTGACGAAAACGCCCGTGCCCACGCTATACCTTCCTACCGTTACGATAACGCCGGTGCCACCGCCGACTGCGACAAAGATCCCGACCCGCACGCCCTGTTTGCAAGAGGTGCAAGGTGGCGACAGCCTGATTGCAGTCGTGACGCGCTGCGGTCACAGGGACCTGGATGTCCTGGAACTGGTCCTGGAGGTCAACGATTTGGCTTCAGCCGAATTGCTGCAGGCTGGTCAGCAGCTTGTCATCCCCTGGCCTACCGAGACCGGCGCGGAATCTGCCCTGGGCCCGCAAGGTTCTGCGGCGATCCTGGACGAAGAGTCTGCGATTCCGGTGGCCCGGCCCGTTTCCCGCCAACCGGAGCGAGCGGCGCCGACGTTGCAGCCGGGAGTGATGTGGCACCGGGTGAGCAGTGGTGAGACCATTGTGGGAATCGCATTTCGCTTCGGCAGCAATCTCAAGGTGTTGTCGGAGTTGAATCCGGAAGTTACCTTTTCGCAATGCGACTTCGGCCATGCATCCGGCGGGCCCAGCTGTGTGGTCACCATTTACGATGGACAGCAATTGCGGGTGCCGGCGCCGACGCCAACGCCCACGGAGTCGCCTGCGCCATCAGGCCTCCCTTCCTCAACGCCGACAACCACCGTCAATGTCCCGGTCGCCTTCAGCCCACCTGACAATCGCAATTTTGGTGGTGACGAACTGGTGACACTTCGCTGGGTTGCGTCGGGTTCACTGTCCGAGGGCGAAGTGTGGCGGGTCGTCGTGGAAAGCCTGTCCAGCGGGCAATCCTACACAACATCCACCACGTCCCTGAATTTGATTTTGCCTGCCGAATGGAAGGAAGATCAAACAGGCTGGCATGGTTATCGCTGGAGGGTCCAGTTGCTACGAAGCAATGGCGACATTCTTGAGTCGGAAACGCGTCAGTTCCTGTGGGAAACCAGCCAGTGAAGCAAACCCTGGGGGCCTTGCTCACGTTGTTGCTGCTGGTCGCCTGCAATTTCGTGCGCCAGGACGCCAACCCGGCTGCAACCGTGACGGTCCCGGATGCAATCCTGCCTGAGGCAGAGGAGCTGCCTGTGGTGTCCAATACTGCCGTGCCTGTGATTGCAGTTGAAGTTGTTACCGTGACACCCTTGCCTGGGGTGAACGCCGTTGAACCGAGCCCCACGCCCGGCCCGTGGCGCCACACGATCCGCGAGGGCGAGACCCTGGGGTTCATTGTTCAGCGCTATGGTTACCGCGGCTATGCCGTTATCGACGAAATCGTTGCAATGAATGAAAACATCCCCAACGCAAATCTTTTGCCAGGGGAAGGAAACGTCATTCTTGTTCCCCGACCGACCGCCACCTCATTGCCGGCAAACTTCACGCCCTTGCCGGTACCGCCTTCGCTGGCAGAGCGAATTGTGCCGACTTCACCTGCTACCGGCCTTAACTACGACACGGAAATCGCAGAACATGAGGTGGTCCCTGGCCAGACCGTCGTGGATATCATCATTCAGCATGACACGACATTGGAAATCGTTTCCATCCTCAACCCCGACATTTCATTTGCACGCTGCGATTTTGGCCTGCGCAGTGGTGGCCCGGAATGCAATCCCCTCCTGAACGTGGGCCAGATCGTTCGTGTACCGGCCCCGACGCTGACACCCACCTTGTCCCCCACATTTTCTGGCAGGGAAACGGCGACGCCTACACCGACCTGGATGGCGCCGCGCATCGTTGCGCCTGCGCAAGACAGCGTCCTGCCAGGGACCGCCGTTCGTCTCCATTGGCTGAGCGTGGGAATGCTCCCGTCAGATGAAGTCTATCTGGTACAGGTTTCGGACGAAAACACTGTCCTGCATAACGCTGTCACGCGAGACACGTCACTCATGTTGCCAGAGTCGATGGTGCCCGCGGACGGTGCGCCTGTTGACCTGACCTGGACCGTAAGCGTCGCTCGTGCAGACGATAACGGCGTGTACCGCATAATCAGCGCTTACCCGTCGCCAAATCGCTTCCGCTGGAACAGCCGCTAGGCATAGCCGCCGTCCTCTAGTGGCGGCCAAACTCCCGCGCCAGTTGACCGGCGGACATGTGCAACAGGGTGGGGCGCCCGTGCGGACAGGTGAGGGGAGATTTGGTGCGTTCAAGTTGACGCACCAGGCCCTGCATTTCCTCGCGGCTCAGGACAGTGCCGGCCCTGACCGCCGCCTGCTTGCAAACGCGACGTACAAGGCGCTGTTCCAAAGTGTCTTCCCCTGGATTCAGGCCTCGCTCAAGTTCTTCAAGTACGCCGCGAACAACTTCACGTGGTTCCATGTTTGCCAGCATGGCCGGAATGCTGCGAATGAGAAAGGTGTTGGGGCCGAAGGGCTCCAGTTCCAGACCAATGGCGCGCAATTGCTCCTGACTGGTGACGACCAGGCTGGCCTCGCCGGCGGGCAATTCCAGAGTCTCGCCGGCCAGAGTCAACTGGGCCATGGACTCTTCGCGCTCCCTATGTTCGAGGAATTCCTCGTACAGGATTCGTTCATGGGCCGCGTGCTGGTCAATCAGGTACATGCCGGCCGGGCCCTCGGCGACGATGAAACTGGCGCCGACCTGGCCGATGACGCGCAACATGGGAAGCGACCGGGGTCTTTGCGGGGCGGCGGGGAGATCCGTTACTGCCGCGTCAGGCCCACGATCGTTGGCAAACAGGGATTGACGCACAGTCGTCTTCACATCCTGCCAGGTGCCGGCCATTGAGTCATCGAACGGGCCCCCGCGGGTCATTGGGTTCCTTGCGGGACCGGCCAACGTGCCATCAGCCTCCAGCAATGTCGCGCGCACGGCCCGTTGCAGGGCGCCAAAGACTTCCCGCGGCCGCTGGAAACGCACCTCGGCCTTGGCAGGATGGACATTGACGTCCAGTTGATCGGGCGGCAAGTTGATCATGAGCACAGCGATCGGAAACCGTCCTTTCATCAACAGGGTGTGGTAGGCCTGAATGACTGCAAAACTGAGGCTCGCGTCCTGCACGTGGCGCCCGTTGACAAAGAGCAGAATGCGGGAACGATCGCTACGATGCAGCGCCGGCGCGGAAACGAAACCGCTAACCCGAATGGAATCGTCGATGGCGGAAGGCGTTTTGACCGGCAGCATATCGCGCGCAACGTCGCGACCCAGAACAGCAAGCAGCGCTTCGGCAAAACTGCCATTGCCGCTGCTGTGGAAGCTTTCCTGATCGTCCAGCGTCAGGGTGAAGCGCACCTGCGGCCGGACAAGGGCATAGCGGTTGACCAGCAGGGTGATCTGGCGTCTCTCCGTAAGCGGCGTCCCGAGGAATTTCTTGCGCGCAGGAACGTTGTGAAACAGGTTTTCAACCGTCACGCAGGTTCCGGAAGGCGAACCGTGGCTGGCGCGATCGACGATCTCGCCATCTTCAAAAAGGAGCAAACAACCAGTCTGTTCGTCCCGGGAACGAGAGCGAATGCGCAGGCGGCTGACCGCGGCAATGCTGGCCAGCGCCTCGCCACGGAAGCCGAGCGTCTGAATACTGTCCAGGTCATCGACGGACCACAACTTGCTGGTGGCGTGGCGCTGGAGGGCCAGTTCCAGGTCCTCTGCAGGAATGCCATGACCGTCGTCACTGACTTCGATCAGACGCTGTCCACCAGCCTCGACGCGGACATCAATGCGACTGGCCTGGGCGTCCAGCGCATTGTCAATCAGTTCACGCACAACCGATGCCGGGCGTTCCACAACTTCACCGGCCGCAATTCGCGCAATAACGTCGTCTTCGAGGACCCGAACAGGCATGGATTCTTCTGATTACCGCTGCCTGCACCAGTATAGCATGAGGCCTCAATCGCGAAGACTGGCCAGGCGCGCGTCCACGATTTCCAGGCTTGCCCGCAATTCATCCCGGTTGTCAAGTTCGCGCTTGACCACCGCTTCGGGCGCGCGGGAAACAAATTGCTCGTTTTTCAACATTCCCTGTGCACGCTGCAGGCGTTGCTGCAGCTGGTCACGTTCCTTTTCCAGGCGTCTGCGTTCCGCGTCGACGTCGATCAAGTCCGCCAGAGGCAGGTAAACCACACTGTCGTTGACCACGACCGTGGCACAGCCTTCCGGGTCCGAATCTTCCGTGGCAAGCAGGGTCAGGTTCTCGACCCGACACAGGCGACCGACCATCGCCCGCAGTTCGTCAATGTGGTTGCCGGCAAGTCCCGGCCGCAGTTGGGCGGAAATCCTTCGACCATGGGGCACATTGTATTCCGAGCGGGCATTGCGTACGCCGCGAACCAGTTCGACCAGCGCATCCATGATTGCTTCCGCGTCCGGGTCCTGCAGCTCTTCGTCCGGCTGCGGCCAGGGCGCCATCATGATCGTCTCGCCTTCATGCGGCAGATGCTGCCAAATCTCCTCGGTCACGAAAGGCATGAAGGGATGCAAAAGGCGCGTGCCCGTTTCCAGTGCGTGTACGAGGGTCTGCAGTGTCCGTTGACGCGCCCCGACGTCATCGCCATGCAGGGCGATCTTGCTGATTTCGATATACCAGTCGGCGAATTCACGCCAAAGAAAGTCATGGACCTGTCGCCCGGCCTCGCCATAGAGATAGCTGTCAAACTGGCGATTGGCATTGCGCACCAGGGTATCGAGGCGGGACAGAATCCAGCGGGAATACAAGTCATGTGGGCTGCTGTCGTGTTGCCATTCGCCTTCATGGCCGCCCAGGTTCAGTTTGACAAAACTGGCCATCTGCCAGAGCTTGTTCACGAAGCGCCAGTTGCCTTCTATGCGCTTGACGTCGACGTTGACGTCGTTGCCGGGAGTGCCGCTGGTCACGAGCGTGAAGCGCAGGGGGTCAGCGCCGTAGCGGTCCATGTATTCCAGGGGGTCTATGGAATTGTCGAGGGTCTTGCTGATCTTGCGGCCCAGGCCATCGCGCACCATGCCGTGCAAATAGACCGTGCGAAAGGGGACCTCTCCCGTGAACCACAGTCCCAGCATGATCATGCGCGCTACCCAGAAGAATAAAATGTCGTAACCCGTCTCCATCATGGTCGTCGGGTAAAAACGCTGCAGGTCCGCCGTTTCCTGCGGCCAGCCGAGGGTGCTGAAAGGCCACAGCCCACTGCTGAACCAGGTGTCAAGAACATCCTCTTCCGCCGTCCAGCCTTCGCCGGTTGGTGCGTCCCTGCCGACGTGGATTTCACCGTTTGGGCCGTACCACGCGGGAATGCGGTGGCCCCACCACAACTGCCGGCTGAGGCACCAGTCTTCAATGTTTTCCAGCCAGTGGTAATAGACCCGCGTGAAGCGATCCGGCACGATGCGAATGCGGCCGTCACGCACCGCCTCCAGCGCCCCCTGTGCCAGGGGCTTTACCCTCAGAAACCACTGCACGCTGACCATTGGTTCAATGATTTCACCACCGCGCTGACTGCGTGGCACGCTGTGTCGAATGTCCTCGACCTTGATGGTCAGGCCGGCTGCCTCCATGTCCGACCACATCTTTTCGCGGCATTCGAAGCGGTCCAGGCCGGCGTAGGGGCCGGCGTTTTCATTCATGCTGGCGTCGCGGTTCATGACGTTGAGTACCGGCAGGTCGTGGCGTTCGCCAATGTCGAAGTCGTTCGGGTCATGACCCGGCGTGACCTTAAGCGCGCCGCTGCCCTTTTCGCGATCAACCTGCGGGTCGGCAATGACAGGGATTTCCCGATTCAACATCGGCACCAGAGCCCTGCGTCCCACCAGATGGCGGTAGCGTTCATCGTCAGGATGAACGGCGACCGCGGTGTCGCCCAGTATGGTTTCCGGCCGCGTGGTGGCCACCGGAATGTGGCCGCCGTCCTTCAGGGGATAGCGAAACAGATACATCTTGCCCGTCTCTTCCGCGTGTTCCACCTCCAGGTCCGAAACCGCCGTCTGCAGGCCGGGGCTCCAGTTCACGAGGCGGGGCCCGCGATAGACAAGCCCCTGTTCATACAGGGCGATGAAGACGTCGCGCACCGCGCCCGAGAGCCCGTCATCAAGTGTGAAGCGCTCGCGTTCCCAATCACAGCTGGCGCCCATTCGCCGCAACTGGTTGAGGATTTCGCCGCCGTAGCGTTCCTTCCATGCCCAGGTACGCTCCAGAAATTCCTCACGTCCCACTTCGTCCTTGCTGCGACCCTCTTCCGCGAACATGCGTTCAATCTGCAATTGAGTCGCAATGCCGGCATGGTCCGATCCCGGCAGCCACAGTGCGGCCTTGCCCTGCATGCGCGCGTGGCGAATCATCAAGTCCTCGATGCTGACAAACAGCGCGTGGCCGATATGCAGGGCCCCTGTAACATTGGGCGGGGGAATGCTGATCACGAAAGGTTCCGCATCTTCGGGCGCGGCTTCCGGACGGAACCAGCCGTTCTGCTCCCACCAGTCATACAGCCGCCCCTCGGCAGAAGCGAAGTCAAAGGTTTTGGGCATGGTCATGTAATTGCGCTCCTTAAACAAAAGCCCTCTCGCCCTGACAAGGACGAAAGGGTTCGCCTTCCGCGGTACCACCTTGCTTCCCCGCACGGGCGGGGCGCTCAATTGGCGATAACGGGCGTCTCCGGCCCCGGCTTGCCCTGCAGCGTCTGGCTCACCGAGGCGACTCGCGGGCGACAATCAGTCAGGTTTGCGGGCGGACTCGCAGCCGGTGGTCCGCATTCTCTGGCGCAAGGGCCTGACCGACCCTCCCGGTCACAGTTGATACTCCGATGTTAACGGGTCAGCACCCTGACGTCAACGGCCCTGTTCAGCTGCGAGGAATGACCGGATATGGTTCGTCACCATTTGAACAGCGGTCTCGTTGAAACCGCCGCGCGGCACAATGATGTCGGCATGACGCTTGTTGGGCACCACGTACTGCAGGTGCATGGGTCGCACGGTCTTGAGGTATTGCTCCATGACGGATTCCATGGTCCTGCCGCGTTCCTCGATATCGCGGCGCAGCCGCCGCAAGAAACGGACGTCCGAAGCGGTATCGATGAAGATGCGGAGGTCCAGCAGTTCCAGCAATTCCTGCTCGGCAAAAATCAAAATGCCTTCCAGCAAGATGACCGGGCGGGGATCGATTCGTTTGCTTTGGGGCATACGCCGGTGTTCGCGAAAATCGTAGCGTGGAATCTCTGTCTCCCTGCCGGCGCGCAGGTCCCTGAGATTGGACACCAGCAAATGGGTGTCCAGCGAAGCGGGATGGTCGAAATTGCGAATGCGCCTTTCATGCAGCGGAATGTGATTGAGATCGCGATAGTAAAGGTCGTGCGCCAGCCAGACGACGTGTTCCGCGCCAACCTGGCGGATGACGGCGTTCGCGAAAGTGGTCTTGCCGGAACCTGTCCCGCCGGCAATGCCAATGACAAGAACCTTGTTGCCAGTCATCGTCGTTCCCTTAAGGCAAATGCCCACAAGCGTGGGCACCTGAGCCACCCGAGGGATTCGAACCCTCAACCTCACGCTTACGAAGCGCGTGCTCTGCCATTGAGCCAGGGTGGCAACGCAAAAAGTATAGCCAATCAGGCAGGGACCGGCAAGCGTCAGTGCCGGAAGTGGCGAACGCCGGTGAAGACCATGGCGATGCCGCCTTCATTGGCCGCAGCGATGACTTCGGCATCGCGCACCGAGCCGCCTGGTTGAATGACCGCCGTGATTCCTGCGTCGATCGCCGCCTCAATGCCATCTGCGAAGGGGAAGAAGGCGTCAGAAGCAAGGGCCGCTCCCACCGCCCGCTTACCAGCCTTGCTGACGGCCAGTTTGACGGCATCGACGCGGCTGGGCAGACCGCCGCCCACGCCTGCCACGGCGAGTGGACGGGCGATGACGATGGCGTTTGAAGGCACGTGTTGAACGGCGCGCCAGGCGTAGGCCAGGGCCTGTTGCTCGCCATCGTCCGGCTCGCGCTCAGTGACTGTTCGCCACGCGGAACCATCAGGGTCGCCCCGGTCCGCGTCCTGCAACAGCAAACCCCCGGTCACGCTGCGCTGCTGCCAGGTGTCTCCGGTCGTCGATGACGTGGCGAGCCGAAGCAGGCGACAATTCTTGCGCTTGGCTCCCAGCAGGTCCAGGGAATCCTCGTCGAAGTCCGGCGCGACGATGGCCTCGACAAAGACCTTGCCCAGCGCCTCAACAAAGGCGGCGTCCACGCGCCGATTGGATGCCAGCACGCCGCCAAAAGAAGACAGGGGATCGGCCGCCAGCGCCTGCTGACAGGCCGCCGCCAGCTTCTCGTCGCTGGCCAGCCCGATGGGGGACAAATGCTTGACAACGGCGACCGTCGGCAATGGAAAGTCCTGCACAGCGCGCGCGGCGGCGTCGAGGTCCAGATAATTGTTATAGGAAAGTTGCCTTTGCCCTCCGAGCAATTCTCCGCCCAGGGGGCCGGCGCCCGGAGTCTGGCTGTACCAGGCGGCTGCCTGATGAGGATTCTCTCCGTAGCGCAGAACTTCTGACCGGTAAAGCGTCTGCGTCAGTATGGCAGGTGCTGCGCCAGTCTGTGGCGAAGCCAGGACTTCCTGCAGGAGACGGGCATGGATGGCGGCATCATACGCCTGCGTCAGTTCAAAGACTTTGGCTGCAAGCGAGCGACGGGTTGCCAGATCAATTTTCTTGCCTGCCTTCAGGGCCTGCACGAGTAACCCGTAGTCCGCCGGATCGCACAGGGTAGTAACACGGCCAAAGTTTTTTGCGGCAGCGCGCAACAGCGCCACACCGCCGATGTCTATTTGTTCGACGGCGTCCTCCAGCGTGGCGTCCTCCCGCGCGCTCACCTGCTGGAAGGGGTACAGATTGCAGACCACGACGTCGATCGGCGCGAAACCGGCGTGCTCCAGTTCCGCCAGATCGGCAGAAGTGTCTCTTGCCAGGATGCCTGCGTGCAGGGCGGGGTGCAAGGTCTTGACGCGACCGCCCAGCAACTCCTGTTGGCCGGTCAGGGTATCGACCGGCGTGACCGGCAGACCTGCCTCGGACAATGTTCGGGCGCTGCCTCCGCTGGCAATTAACTCATGGCCGGCGCCAACGAGGGCCAGGGCCAGTTCAATCAATCCGCTCTTGTCAAAAGCACTCAGCAGGGCACGTGGCAAGTTTGACCTCCCGGATGCAAGCGGCTGCAGTATAGCCCGGTTTGCCCTTTGGGGGCAGAGTGTTTGCGCTTGCAGGGCTGCCGTTTGCAGGTCGAGGGTGTTCAGGTACAATCGCCGGGCGTCAGACAGGCAGGGGACACAACATGCAAATTCTCGAGCGAAGGGATGTCAGGTCCTTGCCGCATCTCGAACAATATGCCCCCGTATGGCTGGTTGACCAGCGCATGGTCCTGGAAGACGACGCTGTACTCTTCAATGTTGTTTTTCAACATCATTTGTATGGCTGGGTCAATCGCCGTTACAAATTCGATGCCTTCAACGACGTGCTATACCACATGGGCCAGAACAGTATCACAGAAGATGAGGCCCTGGATCTGCAGGAAAGCGACCCGTGGATATCCGCAAATGTGGCCGACATTCCCAATTCCTACGGCGGCTAGCCCACTATTCAGTTTGCCCTGGCGTAGAGGTTGAAAACGGCCTCGTCGCGCCCGCCCATCTGGTATTTGTAGGTCTCGTTTCCCTGCAGGAAATCAAAGCGGCTGATGCCCTGTTCGATTGAGGCGCGGATATTCCATGCCAGCAGGACGATGCCCGGGCTCAGATGGCCGTAGGTTTCCGGTCGCAGGCCGGAATTGTAAACCAGCATTTCGTTGTTGCAGACGAAATTCAGGTAGGTCGCCGCGCGTTGACCTGCAATGGTCAGAAAGCTGAGACGCAGCCAGCCACGCTCCAGCATGACAGCTGCGATGTTGCCGAAAAAGTCGCGATTGCCCGGCCCGTCCAGGAAATGGCTTTTGGCGTGATCGCTGGCGGCCATGAGCTCCAGAAAGTGGCCCATTTCCTCATCCAGATCGTGATCCGGTCCCACGAAGTACCAGTTAACATCAAGCGCCGGCGCTTGCGCGCGGCGCAGCTTGCGACGCAATTCATGCCGCTGTTTCTTGTCCAGCGAGCTGACGTAGTCGCCCCACGTGTCCGGCAATTCAACAACAGGACAGACATCCTCTTGCCGAATTTCAACACAGTATCCGCGATGGCGAAACAGGTCTGGCATTGCTGCCAGCACCGGTGAGGCTTCGGGCAGGTTGCAAAACTCGATGCGGTCGTACTGGGGCCGCATGGCACAGATTTGGTCGATCACGGCAGGCAGGAGTTCGTCCAGCCTGGCGCGGTCAATGATGATGTCGAGATAATCGGTCACTTCCTTGCAACCGACCAGCGACAGCACCCGTTCACCCTTGTTGCTGTCGATGAAGAGGGGAGCGATCGCCAACAACTGCCCGCTCGCGTCCCGGCAGGTCAGCACGTGCAGGGGTCCGGGGTGAAAGGCGCGCCACCAGTTGGCCTGCCATTCCAGCGTGCTGAATATGCGGTCGGACGTACTGCGGCTGACCAGTGAATTCCATTCAGGCTGCAACCGGTCAAAAATCTCGGTCGAATTGTGAATTTCGAAATTCACGTAGCAGGAGACCTTCCACGGGACAAGTCGTCTGTTTTTATTGTACAGTCGCAGCAATCACAAATGTAGTAGTAGAAACAAAAGCCGCCCGGCGGACCGGGCGGCTTCCCATTACGCGAGGCCTTGTCAGGCCTTCAGTTTCAACCCGTGCTCGAGCCGGAAATTGTAGTCCAGCGATTCGCGGCTGCCGGGATCGAAGAGATGGATATTGTCGATATTGACAGCGATCTGCAGGCGGTCTCCAACTTCGGCGTCGCAGCGTGGGTCCATGCGGGAAATGAAACTGGCGCCGCCTTCATTGAGGTACACCACCACTTCATTGCCCATTTGCTCAACCACGTCAACGCTGGCTTCCAGCTCCCAGGGTGAGATGCCTGCGGGCAGGTAACGGAGGTCGTGGATGTCCTCGGGACGAATGCCAAGGATAACTTCCTTGCCGGCGTGGCTGCGGAAGGCGGCCGCGTGGGCCGGGTCAATTTTGATTGACACCGCACCGGCGTCGACCGTCAGAGCCTCGCCCTCGGCGATCAGGACGCCATCGAAGAAGTTCATGGCCGGGCTGCCGATGAAGCCGGCGACGAAAATGTTGGCGGGATTGGAATAAAGCGCCTGCGGCGTATCGACCTGCTGGATGATGCCTTCGTTGAGCACGCAAATGCGCGTCCCCATCGTCATGGCTTCGACCTGGTCGTGCGTCACGTAGATGAAAGTGGTCTGCAGACGCTGGTGCAGCTTGGCGATTTCCGCGCGCGACTGCACGCGAAGCTTGGCATCCAGATTGGAGAGCGGCTCGTCCAGCAGGAAGACCGCCGGCTCGCGCACGATGGCGCGACCCACGGCCACACGCTGCCGCTGCCCACCCGACAACTGGCGCGGGCGACGGTCCAGCAGGTTGATGCCCTTGTCTTCCTCAATGAGACCAAGGCTGCGGGCCGCTTCATTCACGCGACGATCAATCTCCTGCTTGGGCGTCTTGCGCAAACGCAGGCCAAAGGCCATGTTGTCGTAGACCGTCATGTGCGGGTAAAGGGCGTAGCTCTGAAAGACCATGGCCACGTCGCGGTCCTTGGGCGCCACGTTGTTGACCACGCGGTCGCCAATCAGAATCTCGCCCGCCGTCACTTCCTCAAGGCCGGCCAACATTCGCAGGCTGGTGGACTTGCCACAGCCGGAAGGACCGACAAATACGAGGAATTCCTGATCCTGGATCTCCAGGTTCATGTCCGTAATGACGACGGTATTGCCGAACGATTTGTGTACATTGCGGTAGGTTACACTGGCCACTGAAGATCCTCCATCACAAAGGCTGCGCCAATCGAACAGGTAAGCATTTGTAGAATCTGCCCAAAAAAGTTGCCGCGCGCAAATTCCCCTTAACGCCAACAAAAGTATAGTCAGACGCAGCCTTGAATGCAAATTTTGCCCGCAAGTCATTCGGTGAGTTGACTGGTACGTTAGAATGTGCAGGAATCGAAATGGATCGGGCCCCATGGTACAAGAGATCAACGCCGAAATTGTGAGCATCGGCACTGAATTGCTCCTCGGTGAAATCACGGATACCAATTCCGCGCATATCGCCCGTGCGCTGCGTGACATCGGAGTCAGCGTTTATCGCATGACAACCCTGGGTGACAACGAAGGTCGCATCACCGCTTCCCTGCGTCATGCACTTGCCCGGGCCGACGTGGTCATCACCACCGGCGGTCTGGGCCCAACGGTGGATGACGTGACCCGCCAGGCGGTTTCTGCCGCGACCGGTCGAAACCTCGTTTTCCACCAGGCGCTGCTGGATGACATCGCTGCCCGTTTCGCCGGCTTTCGCTCCAACATGACGGAGAACAACCGGCAACAGGCCTGGCTCCCGCAGGACGCACTGCTGCTGGAGAACCCTGTGGGCACTGCTCCCTGCTTCCTGGTTGAACATGAAGGCAGTGTTGTCATTAGCCTTCCGGGCGTGCCGCGTGAAATGCGTTTCGTCCTGGCGGAGCACGTATTGCCCTTGCTGCAGGAGCGCTATCACCTGGGGGTCATTCGGGCGCACGTACTGAGAGCAGCAGGCATTGGCGAAAGTGCTCTTGACGACCTGATCGGCAGGGACCTGCTGGAAGCGCGCAATCCTACCGTGGGCCTTGCGGCGCATAGCGGTGTTGTTGACATGCGCGTCACGGCAAGGGCCGAAAATGAAGCCAGGGCAAACGCGCTCATCGCTAACGTGGCAGACGAACTTTACAGGCGCGCCGGTTCATGGATTTACGGCACCAACGGGGACACGATTGAGGCCGCGCTCGTCGACCGACTTGCCCAGGGTGGCCGGACGCTTGCACTGAGTGAAACGGGCATCGGTCACGCACTGGCAGATCGACTGGGAACTGTCGCCGGTTACCGCAGCGTGTTGTGCCATGCCGAGGCCCACGACACGCTCGACGCCTTGCCCGCATCGGACGAGGGGCTGCGAGAGCTGGCCGGCAACTATGCGGGTTCGCTGGCCCGGCAGCATGGTTCTGATGTCGCCATCGTTGTTATCAGCGACCCGGCGCGCCTTGAGGACCAGGCGGACCGGGATGTCGGCACGGCGGTGGCCGTCTGCGTGGATGGGCACCTGGCATCACGTGTCTACGGTTTCGGACCGCGCTCGCGCGAGGCCCGACTGTGGACCGGCACCTGGAGCATGGCGCAGGCCTGGCGATTGTTGGGCGAAGCCAGGCCGTGATGGCATTTGGCCGCGACCTGCTGGATTGCGGGCTGCTTCAGTTTGGGCTGATCGGAGAAGACCCCTGGCGACTGCACGTCGACCTCTTGCCTTCGTATCCGGATTTGCTGCACGAGTTGGCAATCTTCACGGAACCGCACCTTCAAGGTGTAGACCGACTGCTGGCCGCAAACGGGGCCATGGCATGGGGCTGCGCGCTTGCCCTGCGCCAACGCATTCCTCTGGTCCACTGTCGTGGCGGCGAGCTGGTGGGCGCTTACGACATCGGACATCCCACCCTGTTGCTGGCCTGTGGCGTTGAGGAGGACGATGAATTGCTGGCCCTTGTGCAAAGAGCCGGCCGCGTCGGTCTGGAAGTCTGCGCCCTTGTTTCCCTGGTAGACCCAGGTCGCGACCGTCTCGGCAAGGTCCCGGTCCATACGCTTCTCGACCTGGAGAAACTGGTGCAGGACCTGGTAGCCGCAGGCGCTTTGCCCGCAGGTCAGGGCAGGCTGGTCATGCGCTGGTTGTTCAATCGTCGTCAAGGCTCAGCAGCGCCATGAAGGCCTCTTGCGGCAATTCAACCTGCCCCACCATTTTCATGCGTTTCTTGCCCTTTTTCTGGCGCTCCAGCAGCTTGCGTTTGCGTGTGACGTCACCACCGTAGCATTTGGCGAGCACGTCCTTGCGCAAGGCCTTGACATTGGCGCGCGAGATGATGCGTTTGCCACTGGCCGCCTGGATTGGCACAGTAAACAACTGGCGCGGAATCAGCCGCTTCAACTTGCTAACCAGTTGCTGCCCCTTGTGGTACGCGTCCTCACGATGAACGATCAGGGCCAGGGCATCAACTGGCTCGCCGTTTACGAGTATTTCGAGACGAACAAGATCGCCGGCCCGGTAATGGTCAAACTGATAGTCCAGGCTGGCGTAGCCACGTGACACACTTTTCAGACGATCATAAAAGTCGATGACAATTTCATTCAAGGGTATGCGGAAATGCAGGATAACCCGACTGCTGTCGAGGAATTCGGTCGTTTCGTATTCGGCGCGCTTGCGAATGCACAGTTCCATGATGGCGCCAATGAATTCGCCCGGCGTGTAGACCTGAATTTTCATCCACGGCTCGCGAATCTCCGAGACTGTGCTTTCATCAGGCAGTCGTGCCGGACTGTCAACCCGAATCTCCTGGCCATCAAGCAACGAGACTTCATATTCCACGCCGGGCGCAGTCGCCAGAATGTCGATGTCGTATTCGCGCTCCAGTCGTTCCTGCACGATTTCCATGTGAAACAGGCCGAGAAAGCCCACACGGAAGCCAAAGTTTAGTGCCTGGGAAGTTTCGGGCTCAAAGCTCAGGGACGCATCATTCAGTTGCAACTTTTCCAGAGCGTCACGCAGATCGCCGTAGTCTTCATTGTTGACGGGATAAATGCCGGCGAAGACCATTGGTTTCGCCAGCTGGTAGCCAGGCAGGGCCTCCGGTGCAGCCTGCTGCAGGGAAGTGATTGTGTCCCCAACGCGACAGTCCTTGACGGTCTTGAAGCCTGTCGCGATGTAGCCGACTTCGCCGGCCGAGAGGCCATCTCTGGTTTGCATGGTCGGGCTGAATACGCCGATTTCCACGGGCTGGAAGCGTGAGCCGGTAGACATCAACTGGAGCCAGGCCCGTTTGTCCAGCTGACCGTCCACGATGCGCACGTATGCGACCACACCCTTGTAGGAATCGTAATGCGAATCGAAAACCAGTGCCCGCAGAGGTTCCTCCGGTACACCACCAGGAGGCGGAATCTCGACGATCGCCTTTTCCAACAGATCCCGAACGCCTTTCCCGCTTTTGGCTGAAATTCGGAGCATGTCGTCCGCGGGCGTGCCAAGCAGGTCTTCCAGCTCCTGTGCCACGAAGTCCGGGCGCGCTGCCGGCAAATCCACCTTGTTTATGACGGGCAGGATTTCCAGGTCTTGCTCCAGCGCGAGGTAAATGTTGGAAAGTGTTTGCGCTTCTATGCCCTGGCTGGCATCCACGACCAGCAAGGCGCCCTCACATGCCTGCAGCGCACGACTGACCTCGTAGCCAAAGTCAACGTGGCCAGGGGTGTCAATCAGGTTGATCAGATAGTCCTGACCATCACGCGACCGGAATACCATACGCACGGCGGAGGCCTTTATCGTCACGCCGCGCTCGCGCTCCAGGTCCATGGTGTCCAGCAGCTGCTCCTGCATGTCGCGCTCGGCGACCGTATCCGTGAGCTGCATCAGCCTGTCGGCCAGAGTACTCTTGCCGTGGTCGACATGGGCAATAATGGAGAAATTGCGAATTCGTACAGGATTCACTGAATTACACCGCCAGTTGCTGCAGACAGTATACGCGCCCGTGCCGCCCTCGTGTATGGCGATTACAATACAGGTGCAACCAGCTTCTCCAGATCTGGCGGTTGCCCTTCCGCCTCTGTACGGGAGGACTTTAGCCAACAGAGAAACTCGACGTTTCCTGCCGGCCCCAACAGAGGCGAACGCAGAAGACCGGCAATGCAGAATCCCTCTTCCCGCGCCGAAGCGAGCACCTTAAGCAACACGCGCCGGTGCTCCTGAGGGTCGCGCACGACGCCGCCCTTGCCGACAGCCTGCCTGCCAGCTTCGAACTGTGGTTTTACGAGCGCCACCACATCGGCCCTTGCCTTCAGCCAGTTCCGAACGACGGGCAGGATGATTCGCAAGGAGATGAAGGAAACGTCGATGACTGCAATGTCCAACTTTTCTGGCAGGCGCAACAAGTGACGTGCATTGGTTCGTTCCATCACGACGACGCGGCTGTCCTGACGCAGCGTCCAGTCCAGTTGACCATAGCCCACGTCGATCGCGTAGACCCTGCTGGCCCCGTGTTGCAGCAGGCAATCCGTAAACCCGCCGGTGCTGGCGCCAACGTCAGCACAGACGCAGTTTTCAATTGTCAGCGGAAACGTAGCCAACGCCGCTAGCAGTTTGTCGCCGCCCCGACTGACGTAGCGCGGTTTTTCTTTCAACGTAAGTGTGGACGTAGCGGCAACCTGCGTACCGGGTTTGTCTACCCGTTGCCCGTCCACCAGGACTTCACCGGCCATGATCATCGCGCGCGCGCGGGAGCGGCTGCCGGCAAGCGCGCGTCTGGTTAGCAACACGTCCAGTCGTTCGTTTCCGGCCATCATCTGTCCCGGGTCAGGGGAATGACCAGCTCGATCGGGTCTGGCGCCTCGTCACCGAACTGGTAGGAATCGGCTGCGAGGGGCAGCCAGCCCTCGGCCTGAACAAGAATGCTGTAAGGCGTATTGCGCTGCAAAAGGCGTTGGACCTCGAAATTGCCTTCATGATCACTTCGGGCGGTTGCAAAAATCTGGTCTTCACGCCATTCAAAGTCTGAAATCGAATAGTCTTCGGTGATCAGTATCAGGTTTATCCCTTCCAGTCCGGCGCCGCTTTGGCTGTCAATGATACGTCCGCGCAGTCGCAAGCCTGCAGCGCTGGCAAGTCGGTCCACAAACAGGCGGCCAATGCCCACCTGCACTTCGGCGCTGTCCAGCAGGACGTTGTTGACCAGCAATTGCATTTCCCAGGTACCGTCCGGAACTGGACCGGCGCTGCCAATTTGAACCACAAAGTCCTGACCGACCGATGGTGCCGACCAAAGGAGGTGTCGATCAAAGAAAGGCTCGTCATCCACCAGCAGGCGCAATTGCCAGGGTGTCCCTGCCGCGATCTGTTGCCAGTCAAAGCGGCCCGTCAGCACCTCAACGCCAGGCGACGACGCCCGGGAGGTCCCCGACAGGCCATTGCCTGGACCGGCGCTTCCGGTTGTGAAACGGGAATTGCTGAAGATTTGTGGAAAGACTCCTTGTTGGGTCCCGGCTATGATGAAATCCGAGGTAGCCGAGAGTTTTCCCTCGATGTACAACTCTGTGCGCCAATTGCCGGGCGGCAGTCCTCCAGGCTCTTCTATCTGAATGGTCTTGGCTCCGCTTTCGCCGTCCTGCTCCGACCACTGGTCTTCTGTCCGGGCAACTTCGAAGCCATTGAAAAACCAGACCACGGTCCAGACCAGCCCGGGACGCATGTTGCGATAGATGAACCGGGCGTTGGCGATGTTCCCGGACGGCAGGACAAAACCATTGCCCAGCGGCGTTCCCTGTGCATCCACGATTCCGAAAACCAGATCGCTGAAGACCGGGACGGGATCTGCGCCACCGCCGATGACCAGGCGTGCGCTACCGGCCGCCTGGCCATCGATAAACAGAGAAAAGTCGTAAACGCCATTCGGCCAGGGCTGGACATTGCTGCCCATAAACCACAGCCCATTTTCCTTGCCCCGCCACCTCGCAGGTGCGAGGCTGAAGCCCGGTTCCAGAATCCCGTCGCGCGTTACGCGAAGCTCGATAACGGACGCAGGAGACAAATTGCGGTAGTCGAAGAACAGATAAAGCCCATTGCTGCCAGCCGGCAATCGACCGACGACGGTGTTTGGCATGCCGGCTTCGTTCACTGCCGAGGCAAAAAACAATCGCTCCAGCGAGGGCTCTCTTCCCATCCTCTGCGCAGGGCCGGCAGAAAAAGGAAGACTCACCTCCAGCCCAAGGGAAGCCGCGCGCAGCAAGGGCAGGGCGTAGGATACCGGCCGCAGGGTGTTAATCGCCGTGCCGCGCGGCAGGCATCGGTCCTCGCGATTCAGAAGGCCGTCCCGATTGCTGTCCTGCAAGGCCGTGCAGGGAGTGCCCGCAGCGCCGGGCAAGCGGGGAACGGCAGTAGGAATGCCAACCAGCTGACCGGATTGACTGTAAGCGCCACCGCCGGTCAGCGTGCCAGGGAAGTCCCCGTGGAGATGGATCCAGTAGGGATGCCTGCCACCTGGTTCCTGGGTGAATCCGACGATCGTTCCCTGGCGCAGGGTGACAGGATCGTCTGCCACATCAGGAAAGCCGGCAACAGTCAGGGTTTCATCCAGGGCCAGAGTCGCAGAGTCACCAGGTTCGACAAAAGGCAGGGACAGACTCCCCGGTTCCAACAGCCTGCCGTCCAGCTGCCTGGTAATGCGAAGCAGGGCTAGGTCAAGGCTTTCGTCCAGCTGGACAATTTCCGCGCGGAAACGTGGCACCGGCGCCTGGTCCGACTGAAGCGTGAACGCAACAAATAGCGCTTCCCCGGGACAAACGGCATTGGGGAGGGCGAAATGGGCGTTCGTCAATATCAGGCCACTCCGATTGACAAGGGTGCCGGACCCCGTACAGGTGATGATCGGCAAGTCCCCTTCCAGTTGGACCTGCATGAGATAAACCGTGGCCTGGCGAATCCGTTCAAAAACGGCGGTGGGCTGGGCATCAAGGAGGCCGGCTGAAACAAGAATGAAAGTGCCGGACAGAATAACAAGAGTCTTGCGCATCAAAAGTCCAGGCTTTGCATGAAACGATTC
The DNA here is from genome assembly GCA_963667305.2 of Aggregatilineales bacterium. GTDB lineage: Bacteria > Chloroflexota > Anaerolineae > Aggregatilineales > Phototrophicaceae > JAGWBD01. The sequence continues at coordinate 231,102 of CAXXWG010000041.1, forward strand.
AAATGATGCCTTTCACGCCCGAAGTTCCCGGCACTGGCGCGATAACTGATGACAAGCGCCTGATCCCTTTCGAAGACCAGCACGTCAATTCCTTCCACAATGACAGGCTTGATGCTCAAAAAGGGATTCTCCGCTGTAGTGACATAAGAATAAGACAAGGCTTCGGTCTCATTTCCATTTGGCAGCAGAAAGGGCTGTGGGTTCTCGACGCTGTAGGCGGCCAGGGTTTGGGAACGTTGTAACGTAAGGGTGTCAAATATGTTTCGTGCTGCGCTGTCACTGCTTACGGGCAAGAGGGCGACCTGCAGGGATGTAGGAAAATCTGTGGCGGCCATGTCCCGGAGCCGAAATACAAAATCGCTGCCTGCTTCCTCAAGCAACCAGTCCGGCGGTAGATCAGCATTGATGCCGGCCTGCAGATTGTTGTAGCGAACAGTGGTGCCCAACACCTGATCGCGCAGAATCAGGCTGAACAGCATGCCCCCAAGACCGAGCAACACGACAAGCAGGTTGGCCCATCGTTGCCGCTGGCCGGGAGGCCTGACGGCGGGAAATCTGTCAGGAAGCGCCATCGCTGTCAGTGGAAGGGACTGAACTGGCGTCGGCATTTGCGGACAGGAAGCGGAAGACCACCAGAACAGCCAAAAGGAGCCCGAGGGAATAGAAGTTGCCAAACAGCGGGCGGGTCAGAGATTCCGGTTGCAATGAGCTGAGACTGGCATTGCCCAATCCCGAAACCAGTGGAATGGCGCTGCCGGACACAAAGGCAGCCAGTGAAATCACGAACATTGGCAGGGGCGTAAACAAATCCCGCCGAAAATAGAGTTCCGCCAGCGCATAGGAAACAATGATGGCCACACAATTCAGCGCCGCCGTCAGATTGAAAACATGGACTGCGAGGGCACTCACTGTCGGACCGGCATCCATGGAGAAATCCAGGGACGCGACCAGAATGTAGCCTGTCGCGGCGGCCCGGCAGCAAACAAGTAAATCCAGTCGTTCGGAATGGTCCTGACGGGGAACGGCGAAGCGAACGACATACCAGATGGCCAGCGCCTGGGTGAGTCCGATGGTCAAACTATAGCCAAGAATACGGGTGACAGCGTTCTCAAGCGGCAGCCAACGCTGCACCTCCAGGATGTTGTCGATGAGGGGCAGGCACAAGGCGCTGCAAAGCAGACCGGCAATGACCGCGCAGGTGGTGGCAGCGAAGCGCAATTGGGGTTGGTAGCCACCTCGCCACCAGCTGTTCAGTAGCCAGAGCAGAGCGGGCAGCAGGGCGATCAGCAGATTTGCCGGCGTACGCAGAGCTGAAGGGAACGAAATCGACAGGCCCTGCAATGCAAGGGCCAACATGAAGAGCAGGCCGCTCTCCAGCAAAATGGCTTCCCAGGTTCTTTGCCGGGAAGCTGTGCCAGTTCCCGATAAAGAGCGGGGCTCAATGAAGGCCATTGGCGGAGGATTGATGCATAACTATAGTCTGGTCATGATCATGAAGACCAGTTTACCTGAAACCTCGCGGCTGGTCGCTGCCTGTTTGCTTGCAGCCTTCCTGGCTGCAGGTTGTGCCGTAACAGGTGAAGACAGTGCTGAAGGACAACGCTCCCGTTTTACATATGGCCTGAACCGGCAACCGGCAGGCTTCGACCCGCACCGGCATCGAAACCACATTACGGGAACAATTGCGCGCCAGGTCTATGACACCTTGTTGAACCGCCATCCCCTGTCCGGAGAGTTGGTGCCCGGACTGGCGGTTGAGTGGTCACTTTCCCGGGATGGACGAGTTCTCGACCTGCAACTGCGGGAAGATGTCCGCTTCCATGACGGCAGCAGGATGGATGCCGCTGCCGTGGTCACAAATCTTTCCCGCATTATGGCGGCCGACAGCGACGATCCAAACCTTGCGGAGTTTCGGCAACGATTTGTACGTGCGGACGTGGTCGATGCCTTTCGCGTCAGCATCGTCCTGCTGCAACCCTGGTCCCCTTTGCTGGACGCTCTTGCCCGGCCAGGCTTTTCCATAGCCAGCCCTGACGCCCTCGCCGAATGGTCGGAGTCCCGCTATCAGTTTAACCAGGTCGGGAGCGGCCCCTTTCGTTTTGTGGAGTATATTCCAGGGGACCGTATCATTCTGGAGCGCAATTCGAACTATTCCTGGGGGCCGGAATTCCTCTTGTTTTCCGGTCAAAACTCCGTCGACTCAATCGAATTCCGTTTCCTTGACAACAGAAAATCAAGGGACAGTGCCTTGCGGGCCGGCGACGTTGACCTGTTGGACGGCATGCTGCCGTCAGAGTTGCGAGCAAGCGAAGCTGCCGGCATGCGCACGGAATATGTGCCCGTGCCGGGACAGCCACTGATGTTTCACTTTAATACTGGCCGGTTCCCAACCAATCTGCGCGCCTTGAGACAGGCCCTGATTTTCATGACCAACCGCGCCGCGATCGCAAACGCCGGTGGCCAGTCCGTTGCCCCGGTGGCGTGGGGGCCATTGGCGGAAGACACGCTGTTTTTCTTCGGCAATCTGCGAGGCCTGTATGACCTGAACCGGCAGCTGGCGGATGAATTGCTGGTAGAGGCAGGCATTGACGATTCGGACGGGGACGGTTGGCTGGACCTGGACGGGATCCCCGTGTCCCTGGACGTTCTGGTAACGCCGGCGAATTCCCTTCCCGAGGCAGCCGATCTGCTTGTCGACCAATGGCGCAGCGCCGGAATCCGCAGCAGCCTGTTGCCCGTCCCAACCAGTGATGCCCTGCAGGAAGTTGTGCAGCAGAATGGCTATCATCTGGTTGCAAGTGCCCACCAGGGATTTGACCCCGCCTGGCTGGGTGAGTTTTTCAGCAGCGAAGGCGCTTCAAACTGGAGCAGAATTCAGGATGAAGAGTTAAACGCCCTGTTGCGTGAGGCCCTGGCGACCATGGACGCGCGCGCGCGATTCAGCATGTACGCGCGCATTCAACAGATCATTATGGACAGGGCGGTTGTTCTGCCGCTGCGTGATCAGGTCAACATCGTCGCCGTGGCGCAGGGACTGAACGGGCTGCTTTGGGATGTCTCCGGTTTGATTCCCTGGCTCCACGGCTTGCATTTCCTCAATCCGTAGCCTGAATTGTCGTACTCCAGATTTTCCTCGCGCCAGCATTTTTCAATGCCAGTGACACATCTGCGGAACAGGATTCGTCCACAAGTGCGATGACATTGCCGCCACGCCCGGCGCCGGAAAGTTTTGCGCCGACAGCGCCGGCACAACCCGCGGCGCGGACCAGCCTGTCAAGTACAGGGGAAGATACACCGAGCTTGCCCAACAAATCGTGGTTCCTGTACATCAGTGGCCCGAGGGCAGAAGGCAGGTCGCCAGCCAGAACTTCCAACGCCTGCTCAACAATCGCGCCGATGTCCGCCAGAATTGCAGTTGTTCGTCGCGGATTCGCTTGCAGTTGCCTGCGCACCGCAGTGACGGGAATGTGCGTGGCGCAGCGATCGCCACTGTCAGCAACCAGCAAATCAAACGGCCGGCCAATTCGAACGCGGGAAGGGTCCTTGCCCTTCGTGAAACAAAGCGCCCTTTCGTGAACGACAACGGCATTGTCAATCCCGCCAGGAGTGCCATGGAATATCGATTCAGTCTCGAACACGATATCGTTCAGGTGACCGGCATCGATTGACAGACGGGCGTGGCAGGCGAGGGCGCGGGTGAGCGCGGTTGCAACAGCCGCTCCACTGCCAAAGCCGCAGGCCTGCGGAATCTGCGACCTGAGGTGAATTGATACCCTGGGAGCATCAATCGTCAGGCCTCGCAGGATTGTCAAAAGCATTTGCAACAGAAGGGGATCGCTTTTCTGCGGCAGCTGCGGTGCCGCCAGCAACGCTCCACTGTGCGAACGGAACTCCAGTTCCGCTGCATCACCCCGGATCTCTACGTATGCGCGCAGGGCAGGGAAGGGCACGGCGATGGCCGGCTGACCATGGACTACGGCATGTTCGCCAAACAAAATGACCTTTGCCGGCGCGCTGGCGCGTGTCACGGGGTGACAGTTCCCGGAACGTACAGAATCAGCAGGAAGCTGATTGCCCACAGCAATATGGCCAGTTGGAGCGGCCGATCTCTCGCCAGCAGTTCGTCGGGTGCTGCCAGCGATTCCTTGACGTGAATAAGCCAGAGATATCGCAGCAGACCAAAGAGCACGAAAGGTATCGTGATCAGCGCGCTGTTGGTGTTGGCCACGCGGATGGTCTCCGCCTCTGTCGTATAGAGCAGATAGGCAACAAATGTGCTGGTCAACACAAATCGCAACATGTCATCCAGCAAAGTCAGGTTGTAGTGTCGAAAAGTGACGCGCAAATCAGCGGCCTGTCCGGCCAGCAACAGGAATTCCTGGCGGCGTTTGGCAATGGCCAGAAACAGGGCCAGCAATGCGCTGCAGATGTAAAGCCAGGGAGAAAAATTGCTGACCTGAACAATGACTACTCCGGCAAGCACGCGCAACACAAACCCGGCTGCGATGCTCATAATGTCAATGAGCACGAAATTGCGCAACCAGTGCACGTACAGCAACTGCAACACCAGATAGGCGACGAATACCAGCGTCAACCGTGAATTGAGCAGGAAAGAGCCGAATACTGCGACACTCGCCAGCAGCAGGGCCACCAGACGGGTCTGGCCTGCGGTAATTTCCCCTGATGCCAGGGGCCTCAATTGCTTTGTCGGGTGTTTGCGGTCCGATTCCAGGTCTACCAGGTCGTTGAGCAGGTAAATGCTGCTGGTGATCATGCACAGCAGTCCGAAGCCGACGACCACCTCCAGCAGCAGGGCCCCTTGCAGCAACTTCCCGTCGAAGACCAGGCCCGCAAAGATGAGGAGGTTTTTGCTCCATTGTGTGGGCCGCATGCCGCGCCAGAAGGATTTGACAGTGCCCATGGAACTCCGTAAGTCGTTCGCCCGGACGCAAGTATAGCGTAGAGCGTTCTCGCGTCAGGGTTTCGCCAAATCGCCTTCTCTTCACGACTCCACAGAATCTCGCAAGATCAGTTCCTGTATAATGAGCAGTTACAGTGCTTGCAGCTTTTGAGGTGGCATGCTGGAATTCCTCGTTGGGAACAACACCCTCGCAACAATTGTGGCATTCGGCCTTGTGTTGATCCCCGCCATTTTCATCCATGAAAGCGGACACTTTCTTGCGGCAAGGGCTGCAGGCATCACGATTCTCGAATTTGGGATCGGTTTTCCGCCGCGAGCCTGCATCCTCGGGCGGCGCGGCGCCACAATCTACACCCTCAACTGGCTACCAATCGGCGGCTTCGTACGTCCGCTTGGCGAATCTTTCGTTCACCCGCAAGGCGATGGCGCCCTGGATGCGGACCGTCGTCGCCTGAAGCTTCAAATGGCCGAAGCCGGCGCGTCACCGGGGTCCATGCTGGCCCTGAATGAGGCCAGGCCGCTGGCCCGCATCCTGTTCATGGCAGCCGGATCGGCCGCCAATTTATTGACTGCCCTGCTGCTTTTTGTGCTGGTCGGCCTGGTCGGTGTTCCGACATTGGTCGGGGGAAGCGCGGGGATTGTTGCTGTGCCGCAACAAGGCGACAGCCTCTGGCAGGGTTTGCAGAATGCCGAATACATAACTCTGCTGGACGGTCAGTATTTCGCAAGCACTTCGGATTTGCTGACGCGTTTCCAGAATCGTGTAGGTGAAACACTGACTCTGACCGTGACCGGGGATGGAGAAGAACGTGAAGTCCCTGTTCCGGTGGCTGATCTGGTGCAGGGCAGCCAGGTTTATGTCGTGCAGGTGGCGTCGGCATCGCCGGCTGAAGACGCGGGTCTTTTGCCCCACGACAGAATTGTCGGCCTCAACGGGCACCCGCTCTCACAATTCTCGGACTTGCAGGACCACATCCGGTCCAGGGGCGGGGAGGAGCTGGCTCTTGCAGTCGAGCGGGGTGAACAACGATTTGAAATGACCCTGACGCCCAGGCTCAATCCGCCGGAAGGGCAGGGCGCAATAGGCATCGGCATTGTCCCTGCATGGGAGCTCAACGGTCTCGTCCTGGTGGATGGTGGCTGGCAGGAAGGAATCGTCCGCCTGTCCCTGTCCGAGGCCCTGGGTTTCAGTTTTGAACAGTTCGGCCTGTTTATTCGCACCCTTGTCAACTTGCCCGGCCAGTTGCTGGCTGGTTCACTACGGCCGGAAGAAACCAGGCTGATGAGTCCGCTGGCGATCAGTCAGGTGGGCGGACGCTTCTTGCAGGACAGCATTGCAGAAAACCAGCCTTACATGATTCTCAGTTTTGTCGCCCTGATAAGCATAGCCCTGGGAATAACCAACCTGTTGCCCTTGCCGGCACTGGATGGCGGGCGCATTCTGTTTGTGCTTTTCGAGCTCATCATCGGGCGTCCGGTTTCCCCGGAACGCGAGGGCATGGTGCACCTGTTTGGGATGGTGCTCCTGCTTTCGTTAATGTGCGTCACAATCGTCAATGACTTGCTGAATCCCGTTACTGCGCTGCTACCCTGATGGAGAAGCAGGAATGAATGGTGATCCTGAACCCGTCGAAAACACATTGACCGGCCAGCGGCCCGACATTGAAGAAACACTTTTTGCTCTGCGACAATGGGATGATGGCGTACCGGGCAGGGCCATTTTCTATGGTCTCTCGGACATGGATGAAACGCAACTTGAACGCTTTATCCATGTCTGGCAGGAACTGCCGCCCGCGCGTCGCGCCGTTCTCTTGCGCCACTTGACAGAGGCTGGTGAAAGCAACGTCGATTTGCATTACCGGGCGCCGGGCATGCTGGCGCTTGAGGATTCCGCAGCGACTGTGCGGAAAGCGGCCATCGAGCTGCTGTGGGAAGACGAATCCAGAGAATTGCTGCAACAGTTGCTGATCCTGACACAGAAGGACCAGGCCTTGTCCGTCCGCATTGCGGCTGCCAGCGCACTGGGGCGCTTCGCGCTGGCCGCTGAACTTGGCAAACTTGACGGAAGTCACGGTGCTGCAGTGAAGGAAGCGCTGTTTGACCTTTGGCAAAATCGCGAGGAAGACATCGAGTTGCGGAGGCGGGCGCTTGAGTCGCTGGCCAACTCAAGTGACGGGGTGGTGTCCCAGGCGATCCGGGAGGCATGGCAAAGTGAAGACAATGACTTGCGGGCCAGCGCCCTTTACGCCATGGGTCGTAGTTGTGACCAGCGATGGGAAGAGACTGTTTTGGATGCCTTGAAAGCCGATGACCCCGCAATGCGTTACGAGGCCGTGCGGGCCAGTGGTGAACTGGAGATTGTTTCGGCCGTGCCCGTCCTGGGTGAAATGCTGCAGGTTGAGGACGTCGAAATCAGTGAGGCCGCGATTCAGGCATTGGGTGAAATCGGAGGCGCGCGGGCGTTGTCGTTACTGCAACAACTGGCGGCAGCGGCGGAGGAAGAATCTGACGAAAATTTGCTGGAAGCCGTAGAGGAAGCGCTCGCGAACGCAAGTCCGGGAAATCTGGATCTGAATTTCGGTTTGGGAGATTAAGGCAGTCAGGCGGAGCCCAGCAAGGCCTGCAACTTCAGCGCCAGATTCATGTTTCCCTGAATTTTGAGACGACCGCTCATAAAAGCCTGCAATGGATTGAGTTCGCCGTCCACCAGGGCTGCCCAGTCATCCGCCAGAGCCAGCAGGGTCATTTCCGGATTCTCGGCCGGTCCTGTACCGCTGAGGACTTCGCCCTCTCCAACCTTAACCCAGTAAAGCCCTCCATTGTCGCCATCAAGGTCAAATTGAATGGTGGCATTCAGGTCATCCGTCATCGCCGGATCAAGATTGTTGGCAATGTCCTCGAAAATTTGCGCAATCTCCTGTTTGCTCGCCATTCAGACCTCCTGCGCTTTACACTCCGTCAATATATCACCGATGGCTGGATTGGTATACTCTGAAATCAGGCAGAAAAAGTAGCGGAGCGAATGATGCGAAAAATAACATTGGCAATTGCATTTGGTCTGCTGCTGGTGCTGGTTGCTGCCGCGTCCGGACAGGATTCGACCGCCGGCCACATCGCCTGGCTGGATCTGAATTACAACGTTTGGCGCTATGACGTTGCGCGCGGACTGCACGTCCAGTTGACAAACGATGGGACGGAATTCCGTCGTCACCTGTGGCCCACCTGGTCCTCTGACGGAAGACTTGCATGGTTTAGCCATGAAATAGTCGAAGGCGAGCTGGTGCTGGAGGCATGGGTCCAGCAAGAACCAGGCGGGCCGGCAAGCTTGCGTTACCGGGGCGGCGAAGCATTCAACTACGCTTACTGGTCTCCAGGCAACTGCGGCGATGACCGGGAATGCCGCATGCTGGCCCTGTTGCTGAGCAGCAATGCACAAGGCATGTTCGTGGAACTGGTCAGGGATGCGCCATCGTCGATCGGAAGCAGTATCCGATTGCGGGGAGGCCCACCCTTTTATTTTAGCTGGAGCCCGGACGGTGGACGCCTGTTGTTGCAACGCAACAACCGGCGCTTTGACATATACGACGTCCCGGATGACCAAATTCAGGCCACTCTGGATGCCACCCCTGGCAGGATTCAGGCGCCGCAATGGTCTCCCGTAGATGATCGTTTGTTGCTGGGAGTGCGTCAACCGGATGGCCGTAGCGCCCTGGTGGTGCAAGATGCGGCCAACAGCCAGGTGCTGGCTGAAAACCTGCCTGGGGCGGTGGCCTTCAACTGGTCTCCAGACGGGCAGAGCGTCGCCTGGCGCGAGCAAACCGTCGAAGGTTATGGACCGCTTGTCATCTCGGACGCTGCCAGCGGTGAACGCCTGACCGGCAGTCTTGCTGAAGGCGTACTGGCCTTCGTCTGGGCCCCGGACGGAAAGCGTATTGCCTGGCTGGAATTCGACCTCCCCGGACGCAGCGTAAGCGCTTCCCGTGCAAACAATCTCCTGGCCCAGGCAGGGCCGGCGCTTCCCGGGTTACGCTGGCGCTTGCTGGATCTGGAAAGTGGCGCCACCCAGGTCGGCCTTCCTTTTTTTCCTACTCAGGAAATGCTCTATTACATCACTTATTTTGACCAGTTCGCGCAGAGTCATCGCCTCTGGTCACCGGACAGCCGCCAGCTTGTCTATGGTGAGTTGCGCCGTGGTGGCCCGGTTGTGCAATTGCTTGACGCCGACCGAATGGGCGAGGAGCCGACGACTCTGGCTTCGGGTTGGATCGGAATCTGGGACTATGGCAAACCGTGATCATTTCCCCCTTGCATTTCATGAGAAACACGTTGCTGCTGTTTCTGCTTCTTTTGTCCGGGGCAAGCAGAGCGCAGGAGATTGCCACATCGACAGCCGTACGAATCAACATCCCGTCCGATGGTGTGCCTTCGCTCCTGATAGTGGCATCGCCGACAGCCACCTGGACGCCCTCCCCGGCAATTGTCATGCTTGAGGCCAAACCGGAGGCCGGCCCGGTCAATGTGCGGGCGGATGCGGACATTGAGTCAGACCGATTGGGAACGATTCAGGCAGGGGAACTCTATCCGGTTCTGGGGCGTCGCTTTCGCTGGCTACAGATTGAGTTTCTCCCGGCGCCGGATGGCCGCGCCTGGGTATTTGAAGAACTGGTGACGGTAACCGGTGACGAGGGCAGCATCCCGAACCTGATACTTGTGACACCTCCGGCAATCGCCCAGGCCCAGGTCGATGCAACCCGGACACAGGCGGTTTTTACGCGAACGCCGGGCAGTGTACTGACAATGACTGCCAGTGCAAGGATTCTGGATCTGCCTGGACGGGAATTGAATCTGTCGGATGCAGAAGCCGGGGAGGACAGCGGGCGCAATAACCTGTTGCCTACCTATACCTATCCACCCAATCTGGCATTGTCAACCGCCACGCCACTCGAGCAACTTAATGCAGGCACTCCGGAAGCCCGTCAGCAAACACCAGGCGTCCCGGAGCGCATCCCGCCGGCCGTTCCGATTGCATTGCTGGCAACGGGCGGCCTGTTGGGCCTCGTGTTGTATTCGCTACGCAGTCGTTAGCCTAGTGGCTGCAGGAACCACTTGAACAGCAGGCATCCCCACCACCTTCGTCGCTGCGGAAGGAATGGCCGCAACCGCAACTGGAAACTGCGTTGGGGTTGTCGATTCTAAAGCCGCCGCCCATCAGGCTGTCGATATAGTCAATGGTGGCGCCCTGCAAATACATCAGGCTCGTAGGATCCACCAGCAGCCGCACACCATCAACCTGGACGACCTGATCGAAATCCCTGGCATTTTCCTCAAAGGCCATGCCATATTGCATACCGGAGCAACCACCGCCGCTCACGAACACCCGCAGGGCATGATCTGGAATCGAACGTTCCGTCAACAGATTCCGGATGACAGTAACGGCATTGGGGGTCACGTTCAGGACCGGCGCGTCAATCTGGACAGTATCAGCCATCGTTATTCTCCCGTCAGGGGCATCCATTCCATTGTAACGGCTTCTCTGCAAGCCGTCAATTTTTGTAACACTTCCCAGGCGCTGCCTTGCAGGCCAATTACTGCCTGACTATACTGACCGCCAGCAAATCCAGCAAATTGGCTTGTTACGGCAGGCAGGCAAACGTGACTGAACCAGTCTGGTTAACAGCAGAAGGCAAAACTGCGTTGCAGCGCGAACTGGCGCAATTGCTTGACGTGAAACGCCCCGAACTGGCGCGCAAACTCAAGGAAGCCGTGGCCCAGGGCGACCTGAAGGAAAATGCGGATTACCACGACACGCGAGAGCAAAAGGCTTTTGTAGAAGGTCGCATTCAATACCTGGAAGTCGTCCTGCGCAGTGCCAGGATCATTAAGGAAGGCGACAACCAGGGAATCGTGCGGCTGGGCTCAGTCGTCACTATCCGCGAAATTGGCGAGCAGGAAGACGAAACTTACCGAATAGTGGGAGCTGCCGAGGCCAATCCTCGCGAGGGCAAGATATCCCACGAGAGCCCGATCGGCAGGGCCTTGCTGGGCAGTCGCAAGGGCAGCAAGGTGCGGGTGCAAACGCCTGGCGGCGAAATGACCCTGCGCATCCGGAACATAGAATAAGATCCAAATGGGCCCTGATTTGGTCGCTGCCCGCGAGCCTTGCCCTAGCCCACCGGTCTGAAATCGCCCGAACTGTCAAACGGGTCTTCCTGGGGTGGAACCACCGGGCTGTCAGCATCCGCCGACGTCCTGGAAGGCCGGGTCCTGCCTGTCGCCTGTATTGACGGCGAGTGCGGACGGGTGCGTTGCGCGGGGTTCAGGGCGGGCAGGGTTGGCGCCGTATGGGACCCCTGATCGATGAAGCCACTTTTGTGCCAGACCGAAATCTCTGTGGTGGCACTTTCCAGGAAACTGTTGGAAGGCGCATTGCCGGTTGCTCCCCACACGACGTCGATTACGCGGACGCGCAAGCGCAATGAATTGGTCTCCAGGTACGCGGTGGCGCCGGGTTCGAGAGGGACGATATTGCCTCTCGTCTCCATTTGGGCCCGGGCCGTCGGGTCATTGATGACAAAGCCGGTGGCGAAAATGGTGGTCATTGAGCGGACCGGATCGTCCTTGTCAAATAGCCAGGCTTCCAGCGCTGAAACATTGAGGCCGCTCCCGTGGGTCCCGGCGTCGGCTCCCGTCACACCGCATTCGCCAAGAAATGCCTTGTCCCTTGCCTGAATTTCCCAAGAATCGTCGTAGTCGGCGCTGCTGCCCTTATAAACGGATAGTTGCCGCAATACGGGCTGACCAGATTCCGTGTCACCGGTGTGAATTGCTTCCGGTTCGCGACGACGAAGGTGGGAGGGCACAGTTGGCATGCTCATGGCGTTGGGGCGTCGGCGCCAGAGAGACTGGGCCCCGGCGACCACGGTCGGTTGCAAGACAAGCCGGTTGACCAGTGTCAGGACGATGGCGCCAAGCACGACGACCACGGGGCCGACGACGAAGGGTTCCACGTCGCCTTGCACAGTGGGTTCGGGAGGCGCAGCCACACTGGCCAATTGCGCGCGCTCAACCAGAGGCAGAAATCCGGCATCGCTGATGCCAAGCGAACGCACGATATTGACGGGATCGTCCACGGCACTGAGCAGGCGGACCAGGTTTTCATTGAATTCCGGGCTGGTAACTGCGGTATTTACCGCCAGGCGATAGCGCTCGACCAACAGTTGTGCCCAAATGTTTTGCCAGCCCTGGGCCAGTTGGGCGGGGGCTGCATCGCGGTAAACGGTTGGCGAAATGGAGTAGGCCCAGCCAAGCCCCAGCAGAAAAGGCAAAACCATTAGCAGCAGGGACCGTCGCTGCGGCAGAGCCTTGCGGACTGTGGAATCATTGAACGCTGTGAATGAACCGGAAAGTATGCTTCTTAACCGACGCACAGGCTTCGCCCCCCAAACTATGTAGAGCATGAAGCATCCCTATTTTAGCGAATGCCACTGACATGCAAAACAAAGGTAAATTTCAGGAGCTGGCCGGTTCCGCCTGGGCAAGCATGTCTTCCGAGAATTCAAGATCGCAATGGCTGCAATGGACTCTTCCCCGATTGCGTTCCAGCAACAGGTGTCCGCAGGACGGGCAAGGCTGGCGCAGGGGGCGATTCCAGGTGCTGAAGTCGCAATCCGGATATCGTACGCAACTATAGAAGGTCCGCCCGTTTCTTGTTCGTCGTTGCGCCAGTTCGCCTCCGTGTTCTGCACCGCATGACGGACAGGCGATGCCCATGCCCAGGGATTCCCGGTGGGTACACTCCGGAAATCGATTGCAGGCAATGAACATACCGAAGCGGCCGAGACGCGTCACCAGGGATTGCTCCGCACCGCACTCAGGGCAGTCACGACCTATGGCCTGTTCCACAGGAGTATCAGGCATGTGCTCCCGTGCGAATTCCAGGCGGCGCTGAAAGGGTTGGTAAAATTCACCCAGCATGGGCCGCCAGGCCAGGCGGTCACTGGCGATCTCGTCCAGTTTGTCTTCCATTTGCGCCGTAAACTCGTAATCCATCACGTCCGGGAAATACTCCAGCAGCAAATCCACAACTGTTGAGCCGATAGACGTGGGGACGAGATGACGCCCTTCCCGCGTTACGTAATGTCGTTGTTTTATCTTGGCGATGATGTTGGCATAGGTGCTGGGCCGACCGATGCCGCGCTCTTCCAGGGACCTTACCAGGCTGGCCTCGGTCAGACGGGGAGGGGGCTGGGTGAAATGCTGCTCCGGCAATAGCTGCGCCAGTTGCAGTGCCTCGCCTCCGGCAAGATCTGGCAGGACTGGACGATTCCCTTTGGCGGAACCTCCGTCGTCACTTGCGGCCAAAAATCCTGGAAAGCGGAGGGTGCGGCTGGACGCCCGGAACAGGAAGTCTTGTGCCGGTTTGATGCGGGCTGCCTCGATGTCGACGCGCAAGGTATCAAAAATGGCGTGTGCCATTTGGCTGGCAACGAATCTTTGCCAGATCAGTTTGTAAAGGCGGAACTGCTCCGCCGACAGCCATTTCCTGATTTCTTCCGGCCGCAAATGCACCAGAGTGGGCCGAATTGCCTCATGGGCTTCCTGGGCACTGCGCGCACGGGTTCGGTAGCGGGGCGGCTTTTCCGGCAGATAATCCTTGCCGAAATTTTTGCCGATGAATTTGCGGGCTTCTCGCTGTGCCTGGCCAGATACCGTTACGCTGTCCGTGCGCATATAGGTCACGAGCCCTGTGGTTCCCCGGTCACCCAGTTCGATGCCTTGATACAGTTGCTGCGCAACGCGCATGGTATTGGCCGGGTTCATTCCCATACGGCTGGAAGCGGTCTGCTGCAGGGTACTGGTCGTGAAGGGCGCCGCCGGCCGGCTCACCGACGTGCCGCGGCGCACGGACTTGACCTGATAACGACACTGCCCCAGTGAATCCAGCAGCGGTTCGACATCGGACCGACTGGCCGGGCTCGAACCCGGTTCCGGACGAATGGCTTGTGTGCCAATGCGGACCAGGCGAGCGCGAAAACGCTGTTCAGGGCCAGCGCCGTTTGCCCCGTCTTTTTCGAGATCGGCATCGATCGTCCAGTATTCCTGCGGCACGAATTTTTCAATTTCTCGCTCGCGTTCGACGACCAGGCGGACGGCCACGCTCTGGACGCGACCGGCGGTCAGTTGATTGCTGACCTTCTTCTTCAGCACGGAGCCCACGTCATAACCCACCAGGCGATCAAGGATGCGTCTGGCCAGGTAAGCGTTCACGCGATCCTGATTGATGTCAAGAGGGTTGGCAAAGGCTTCGCGAACGGCGTGGTCCGTTATTTCGTGAAAAATGACCCGACGCGTACGTTGCGCGTCCATCCCTGTGGCTTCCGTCAAATGCCAGGCGATTGCCTCGCCCTCGCGGTCCGGGTCCGTCGCCAGAAAGATTTCATCGGCGCTTTCAGCGAATTCGCTCAGTTTCTTTACGACGTCCCGTTTTTTTCTGGGAATACTCCAGGAAGGTTCAAAATCCTGGCCAATATCAACAGCGTTCCGGCCTCGCTTAAGGTCGCGGATGTGACCTACAGAGGATTCGACCGTATAACCGGCCCCCAGGAAGTTTCGCACCGTGCGGGCCTTGGTAGGCGACTCGACAATGACTAGCTTTCCTATATTGCGTTTTCTGGTCGCCCTGGACCGTGTCTTCTTCCTGCCGCCCCTCTTTCTCTTTGGCCTCTTTGACGGTTCAGGTTTGGGGACGTCGGCGTGAGCATCTGTGACGCCCATGCGGAACAGGGTAGTTCCGCAGACTTCACATTGGCCGCGCGTGCCGGGGGAGCCATTCGCCGTATAGACCGCATCCGCCTTGTTGATGTCGCGCTTTTCCTTACAACCAAAGCAATACGCCTGCAGCGCATCTGTCATGGAACCGGATTCCAATCGTTAGAGGTACTTGTAATTCTTGGTGGTTAGCAACTTGCTTACCACTTCCCGCACGTCCTGGCTGCGGTCCTTGTGGCATAGCAGCAGGGCGTCCGCAGTTTCGACGACAATGAGGTCTTCCACACCAATTGTGACGGTGAGTTTTTCACTGTAGACGAGTGTATTGCGCGTGTCCAGCACCACATTGGCCGCTGTGTTTCCCCGAAAATGGTTGCCTCCCCGATCCAGGGCCAGCACGTCGAATAGCGACCCCCAACTGCCGACGTCATTCCAGCCAATATCCACCGGGATGACGACCATGTCGCAGGCGTTTTCCATGACGGCGAAGTCAATCGAAATATTGCGGATGTTGTCCCAGTTGCTCTCCAGGGTATCCACCCAGGCCGGGCTGTCGAGGGCAGTCCCGATTGTCTTAAGCTGCGCATACATTGCGGGCTGCTGGCGCCCGTATTCTTCCATGGCGCGCTGCGTTGTCCAGATGAACATGCCGGAATTCCAGCTGTACTCCCCCGATCGCAGAAATCTGGCCGCCGTCTCTTCATCGGGCTTTTCGACAAAGCCAAGGGAATCAAAGACGTCGAAATCAGCGATACGGTCGCAGAGCTCCCCCTGATGAATGTAGCCGAATCCCGTCGAGGGATGATTCGGCCTCAGCCCGAGGGTGACGATTTTTCCCTGGCCTGCAACCGTTTGCGCAGCCTCCAGCGCTTTCAGAAAACGTTCCACGTCCTGAATGTGGTGGTCCGCCGTCAGAATGGCGACTGTCGCCTGGGGGTCACGTTTATGGATAACGGTCATTCCCAGACCGGCCGCCGGCGCCGTGTTGCGACCGTAAGGTTCAACAATGTAGTTGGCAGACGGGATCGCGGGCACGTCATTGTGCAACTCGTCATAGCAGGCGCGGCTGGTGACCACATAGATCCGGTCTGGCGGAAACAGGGGAGCAAGGCGCTCAACACTGACGCGAAACAGGGAGCGATCGGCTTCAGTCAGGGGCAACAATTGTTTGGGCCGGTCCTGCCGGCTCATGGGCCACAGTCGTGTGCCGCCACCACCGGCAAGAATCATCGCGTAGAAATGCGCCGACATATTTTACTCCCCGTCTCAGACAGGCATGGTGCGCGAATATTGCATGGGCCCGACCTTTCGCGCAAGGCCTCTCAGCTCCAGAATCGTCAAGGTGCTGCTGACGGTCGCGACAGGCATTTGACAACGGCGGGCAAGGTCATCCACGTGCGTTGGTTCGGCGCCCAGCGATGCCAGCAGGCTGGCCTCGCTGGCATTGGCGGGAACCACCTTGCTGGCCACGGTGGCTGTTTCCACGCGAGTCCAGGTCACGTTCAGTTCATCAAGTATGTCACCCACGCCGGTAACCAGTTTGGCGCCGTCCTGAATCAGGCGATGACATCCGGCGCTGGCAGGTTCAAGAATGTTGCCAGGCACCGCAAATACGTCCTTGCCTTGCTCGCCGGCGATGTTTGCAGTGATGATGGCGCCGCTGGTCAGCGGCGCCTGTACCACCAAAATACCCAGAGACAGCCCGCTGATGAGCCGGTTGCGGCGTGGAAAATTGCGCCCTTCCGGCAGGGTGCCCGGTGGATATTCGCTGATCAGGGCTCCATTGTGGCTGATTTCCTGCGCAAGCCGGCGGTGATTTGCAGGATAAATCACATCCACGCCGCTGCCGAGGACGGCAAGCGTGCGGCCACCCGCCTTGAGGGCGCCGCGATGGGCAGCCGCATCAATCCCGTATGCCAGGCCACTGGTTACGGTGATGCCCTGCCGGGCGAGGTCCTGGGCAAGCCGTTCCGCCACGTCGCGACCGTAGCCTGTGGCCTTTCGCGTGCCCACCATGCCAAGGGCGTGCCGATCGTCGGGCAACAATTGGCCGCGGAGGTACAGCGTAAGCGGCGGGTCCGCGATATTTCGCAGCGCCTCCGGATAGCTGTCGTCAAGCAGTGTCAAAAACTCCGCGCCGCTGGCCCTTATTCGCTCGATTTCGCGTTCCAGATCCAGTTCACGTCGCATCGCGACAAGTCGTTGCCGCAGCCGTAAATTCAGGCCGGCCTGTTCCAGTTGAAAGTCGCTGGCCAGCCAGGCATCACCAATGTCGTCAAAGTATTGCATGAGACGTTCCAGGCGGCGGGGCCCGATCCCCGATACCAGGCTGAGGCCCAGACAGGCAAGGCGTGCATCCGGCGGCCGCTTTGACATGGCAGGATTCAGGGAGTCATTCACAAGGAAATCGAATCCTGTCAGTCGGAGAGCAAACCATCCGGCAGTTGCACACGCAATTGGCCGTCAGCGATGCTGATTTCGAGAATGGTTTCCGTGGTCGCAGGGAACAAGATCTCTCCAAGTTCGGGACTTTTTACGATGTAGACGTCGTTGGCGCCCGTTTCAATGATGTCATGGACTCTTCCCAGTTCGCAACCCTCTGCAGTGATAACGCGCAATCCCACCAGCTGATGCAGATAGAATTCCCCCTCTTCCAGGGGTACGGCATCCTCGATGGCGACCAGCACCTTGAGTTCGCGCAACAATTCTGCTTCATTGCGGTCATCCACGCCCTGCAGTTTGAGCAGGCCATACTGTTGATGCATCCGTATGTGCTCAACGCGCCAGGCGCGGGCGTCCTGCGCCTCCAGGTCAGAGGCCAGGTAAATTTGTGGCAGGTTGCCGATGCGTTCCGGATAGTCCGTCAGCAAACGTACGCGCAGTTCGCCACGCAGTCCATGAGGCCGCAATATGTTTCCGAGCAGGAGATAGGAAGGCCCGGGCCTTTCATCAAGGCGTGAAACAGGTTGCGGCCCCATTGATCACGCAATCTCAAGGATGATGTGTTTGCGTTGCCTTTCACCCTGCTGATGACGATCAGCGACGCGCAACAGGGCGCGGATGGCGTTCGCGACCCGTCCCTCGCGTCCAATGACGCGGCCCATGTCCTCGGGCGCAACACGCAATTCAATGACTGTGGCCGAATTGGTATTGCGTTGCCTTACCTTTACCTGTGAGGGATCGTTGACCAGGCTCTTGGCAATATAGCCCACGAGGTCTTCAAGATTGGTTGGAGGTCGCGTTTGCTGCGGACGCTGGCGCCAGTTTCTGCCGCCACTCATGCCGGAGCGTCCTGGCTTGCGGCCTCAGCAATCGGGAAACTGGTCTTCGGGCTGACGGGTTCGGCAGCCTCGCGTTCCGCCGCGGCCTCTGTCAGCAAGGCCTCAAGCTCCTCGCCCTTGCGCAGGCGTTCGAAGCGCCCCATGGTGCCGGTGATGGTGAAGATCTTGCGCACCCGGTCACTTGGCTGTGCACCCACATTCAGCCAGTGGAGGGCCCGCTCTTCGTCGACTACGTTGGTATTGGGACGCGTCCGGGGATTGTAGTGGCCAATGTTTTCGATGAAGCGACCGTTGCGCGGGCTGCGCTGGTCGGCCACGACGATGCGGTAACTGGGTTGCTTGCGTAGTCCTGTGCGGCGCAAACGAATACGAACCATCCGACTCTCTCCTTGTGTTTGCCGCTCCCATGCGCCATCGCGGCGGGGAGCCACTGTCTACGAAAAAACGTGACATGTTGACAGTTGGGGAAGGGGAGTCAACCCTGGCCCATCGCCTGCGGCAGCGCGCCGGGCATTTTGATTCGCCCACGCCGCATTTGCCGCATCAGCTTGCGCATGTCACGGTGTTGCCTGACAACCTGATTTACATCACTGACTTGCAGGCCGCTGCCTCGCGCGATGCGTTTGCGCCGGCTTGCATTCAACAGTTTGGGGCGGGAGCGTTCCTCTGGCGTCATGGACAGGATGATGGCTTCTACCTTGCGCAGGCTGTGCTCCATTTCTTCCTCATCGACCTGCTCCTGCAATCGTCCCATTCCCGGCACCATATTGAGCAATTGTCCCAGGGGGCCCATCTTGCGAACACGCCGCAAATTCTCCAGGAATTCCTGCAGGGTGAATTCATCCCTGAGCATCTTTTCCTGGAGGTTCTGCGCCTCCGCTTCGTCAAACTCTTCCTGCGCCCGTTCGATCAGGGTGAGGACATCGCCCATGCCAAGTATGCGCGACGCCAGCCGGTCCGGGTGGAACACCTCGAAACCGTCGATTTTCTCCCCTGTAGACAGAAACTTCACCGGTACGCCGGTGACGGCGCGCATGGAAATCGCGGCGCCGCCGCGGGCATCGCCATCAACCTTGGTAAGGATCAATCCGGTGATGCCGACTTTCTCGTCAAAGCCCCGCGCAATATTCACTGCTTCCTGGCCCGTCATGGCATCGGCCACGAGCAGGATCTCGGCAGGCGAGGTCTTCCTTTTGATCTCCTGCAATTCGCCCATCAGGTCGTCGTTAATTTGCAGGCGACCCGCCGTGTCGAGAATCACCACGTCGGCGCCTTCTTCAGCGGCGGCCTTCAGGCTGTGGGCGGCGATGCTCGCCGGTCTGACGCCCACCCCTTCCTCGAAATAAGGCATATCGACCTGATTGGCGAGCGTGACCAGCTGGTCAACCGCGGCCGGCCGCACCGTGTCACAGGCGACCAGCATGGGAGATCGACCATCGCGCCTCAGTTGCACGGCAAGCTTGGTAGCCGTCGTGGTCTTGCCGGTACCCTGCAGCCCCACGAGCATGATGGCGTGCGGCTTCACGCTGCCACGAAAGTCGAGGCGTCCCGGTTCGCCCAGAGTCGTAATCAACTCCTCATGAACGATTTTCAACACCATCTGGCCGGGCTTGAGGCTGCGCAATATCTCAGCGCCCTGTGCCCTCTCACGGACCCGCCTGACAAAAGACTTGACGATGGGCAGTGATACGTCGGCTTCAAGCAAGGCGATGCGCACTTCGCGCATGACCTCGTTAACGTCGCGCTCGGTCAGATGACCGGACCTGCCGAGGCGGTCCACTGTGGCCTGAAGCCGCTTGCTTAGGCTCTCAAACATGCCGGTATGTCGTACCGTTCTCCAAAAGGTTTACAGGAACTGCCAGCATTCTAGTGTTGCAACCTGCCTGCGTCAACGGGGCAGTCCAGTCACGCCTCACGCTGAAAACGACGATAGGCGCGGTTGTGATAGACGAGCGGCCAGGCGGGGTCATCCTTGCGGCCGGTTGCCACTACCTCGCCGATGATGACGTGATGGGTAGCGCCATCATGCACGCCATAAACGCGGCAGTCCATCCAGGCGATGGCTTCAACCAGCAGTGGCGAGCCGGTTTCCGCGACGAATGTCGACACCGTATCGATGCGGTCGACGCCAGGGGGTACTTCCGTGTAACCCGCGAACAGTGAGGAATATGCCTCCTGCTCCTCACCCAGAATCGAAACACCGAAGCATGCGCCTTGCTGCAAAAGCAGGCTGGTGCCGGCCTCCTTGTGCAGGCACACCAGAATCAACGGCGGGTCCAGCGAAATCGAGGTGAAGGAACTGGCAGTCATGCCCGCGCTCTTGCCATCATGGCTGGTCGTGACCACTGTGACGCCACATGACCAAAGGCGCATGCTGCGGCGCATCGCTTCGGAAATCGTATCCATTGCCAGTGCTGCCCCCTCCTGAAAACCTGACCAGTATAGACGATTCGCGGGCCTTTGGCAGGGCCGCATTGTGGCAGAGGCCGGACGCGGGTAGAGTCCGGGTCGGTCAATCTTCAGAAGTCAGGACGGGGTTGCATGAGCGCTGCGAACGGGAACGA
This sequence comes from Aggregatilineales bacterium, assembly GCA_963667305.2. GTDB lineage: Bacteria > Chloroflexota > Anaerolineae > Aggregatilineales > Phototrophicaceae > JAGWBD01. Next base: position 251,636 of record CAXXWG010000041.1, read on the forward strand.
GCTTCTTTTGCTGGCGGGCAGTTACACACGGCAGATGCCTGACGCGATCGGTCGCGGGGAAGGCATTTATTCCTGCTGGTTCAATTCAGAGAACGGTGCGTTGCGCGTTGCAAGCCTTCACAAGGGCATTGCTGACCCGTCATACCTCGCTGTCGACGCCGGCCATAGACGCGTGTATGCCATCGCGTCCAGGGACGACAGCGATGACGGGAGCACTGCAGCGGTCTGCGCCTTTTCACTTGAACCCTCCGAAGGCAGCCTGACCCTGCTGAACTGTGAACCGGTGGCAAGCGTCGGGGCGTGTTACGTCTGGACAACCGGCGATCACGCCCTGGTCGCCTGTTACGCCGGGGGCAGCGTGGCTGCCTTGCCGCTGCGCGACGATGGCGGTCTTTCCCCGGTCAGCAGCCTGGTGCAGCACGAGGGCACGACGCGCGTCAATCCATCGCGCCAGGACGGTCCGCACGCCCACTGCATCGTGTCCGATCCGGCAGGGCGTTATTTCCTGGTCGCCGACCTGGGCAAGGATGAGGTCTTCATTTACAGTCTTGACGATGGTGTCCTTGTGCCGCAGGGGCAGGCCATGTCGCTTCCGGGAGCCGGACCGCGCCATCTGGTGTTTCACCCTGGAGGACGGCACGTCTTCGTAGTCAATGAACTGTCCTGCAGTGTGACGGTCTTCCGATACGAGCCGGAATCCGGTGAGCTCACTCGCCTGGGGACGCAATCGACCTTGCCACTCAATTACATGGGCTTTAGCACCTGCGCGGCGATCCACGTGCATCCAAATGGCCGCTTTGTCTATGCTTCCAACCGCGGCCACGACAGCATCGCCGTTTTTGAATTTTGTGAGGACAGTGAGACCCTGACCCAGCGCTCCATTCATGGCAGCGGCGGCCGCACACCGCGCGACTTTACGCTGTCGCCGGACGGAAACTGGCTGTTGGCGGCCCATCAGGATTCAGCCAACATCACCAGTTTTCGCGTCGATGCGGCCACGGGCGCTCTGGAAGCAAGTGGTCAGGAACTCGAACTGCCTGCCGTCGTTTGCCTGAAATGGGCCGTGTAACGTCACACGGGCGTCAACGCCACTCCTGCAGTCGGTTGCGCGTTTCCAGTCCACTCTGGATGCGCCAGTCCAGCATGGAGGCCAACAGTTCAGCTTTTGCTCCGGCCGCTGCGGGGTCATCCCAAAGGTTATGAAACTCGTCCGGGTCCTTGCGCAGGTCGAAGAGTTGCCCCTCATCCGATTCGTGAAAGTGCACCAGCTTCCAGTGCCGGCTGCGCACCATCGTCATGTAGGGGCCTTCATAGATGCCGTCGGACGGGTGCTCTGCAAAGACAAGCTCCCGTGGCTTCCAGTCCGGCAGTGTATCGGCATTCAAGGCCGGCAAAAGTGATTCCGCCTGCATGTCCGGTGGCGCAGAGACGCCGGCAAGATCAAGCACGGTCCGGCCAAGGTCCATCAACTGGCACATGCCGAGAATTCGTTGGCCGGCATCCACCCGACCCGGTGAAAACACAATGAGGGGCACGCGCATGACCGCGTCGTACATCGTCCATTTCTGGCTGTGGCCATGGTCGGTCAGGCAGTCGCCGTGGTCGGATGTGAAGATCACCACCGCGTTCTCGAGGTATCCCCGCTCGTCCAGCGTGCGCAGCAACTGACCGACTTTTTCGTCGATCATCGTAACATTGGCCAGATAATAGGCTCGTTGCCGCTGGCGCTGCTCATGCGTTGGGTCAGGCAAGTGCACGACGGCGTCATGATCGACACTGAAGTTGTGTTCCCGCAGACGTTTGAAGGGGCCCGGTTGTCCCTCCAGGTCCTCCTGCAACACGTCCTGCAACTGCAGGTCTCGTGTGAGGTAGGGTTCCGTATACGAAGGCAGGGGATCATAGGGTGGGTGAGGCCCGGGGAAGCCAACCTGCAAGAATAGTGGCTGCGTCTGCGGGAAGGACTCAAGCCACCAGCAAGCCATGTCGCCAACAAACACATCCGGGTGCAGGTCCGCCGGCAACTTCCAGTCAAAGGCGCCCAGACTGTCGCGATAGCCCGGCCACTGACGGTATAGCTCGCGTTGCTGTTTTACCTCGCCCCGTATTCGAAGCGCCTTGTCCCATTCGTCGAAGTAATAGCGGCCCTCCAGGTAGCGGTCCTTGTTTTCCACGACGTATCGTTCGTGGAAACCCAGAGGCGTCTCATAGGGAAAGGTGTGCATCTTGCCGATGTTGACGCAGTGGTAGCCGCTGTCTGCCAGGCGCTCAACCCAGGAGTGTCGCCAGAGATCGGCGTTTTGCAGGACGCCCGTTTCGTGCGGCCAGTAACCGGTGAAGAGGCTGGCGCGCGAAGGCGCACAGGATGGCGCGGTGATGAAACAGTTGTCGAAAGACGTGCCGTCTTCGACCAGCACGTCCAGATTGGGTGTTTCCACCCAGGGGAAGCCCAGTGCAGCAATGCTGTCATAGCGCTGCTGGTCGGTAATGATGAAAATGATGTTGGGCTGTGCGGCCACTGTCACTCCTGACAACTTCTCAGGCCATGCTTGCAGCGGCAGTGCGACCCAGGAGTCCGGCAAGGTCGTGCTCGTCAGCAGTATTGACCGTCACAGCAAGGTTTTCCCGCGGGTCATCAAGGGCCCGGTCAAGGCTGGCGTCACCATACAGACGGTACGCAAAAATGGCCAGGTCACCGCGCAGGGAAGCGAAGGCCTCCGGCGTGTTGGGAGCCCGCAGCCGATCGGACAGAATCACTCGTGTCTCGCTTACCTCCACCTGCAGATCGGGCAGTCTGTTATCGCGCTGCAGCAACTCTGCCGCCAACAGGCATTGCCTGACACAGGCCAACAGGCCATCCGGGAGCCTGGGCGCGTGCTCGCGCTTGCGCATGTACAGGATGCCGGCCCGCCCCTCGCCAAAGTCGACGCTGAGGTCCCCTTCGTTACCAATGAGCATGATGCCAGGTCCGTGATGCACGTGGCTGTAGTCCGCCACGTCAATCAGCAGACCGGGAAGCTGGCGCCGTTGAATCCAGCCCTGCATCACGGGTATCAGGGCGGCAGGGTCCACGTCGCATCCGTCTGCCAGGAACAGTTTGGTGCCAATCCTTTGCAGCATGTTCAGGCCGGATTCACGATGACGCCGTTGATGCGGGCTTCAGCGGCATGCGTGGCTTCAATAAAGAGTTGCGCTTCCTCGATTCGCCGACGGGCTTCCTGCTGGTCGTTGCGTTCCGGCGCCCGCGTATGACGCGCAAACAGGTAGCGGGCGAACTTGCCTTTGGCGTAGCGATCGAAGAACAGTTCGGTGTCGTAGAAGCGGGTACGAAACTCACTCACGATATCGTCAGCGTCCATACTGACATCCAGAAACTGCGTTCGCACCAGGGCCCGCGCTGCCATGAGCATGGCCTGGTAACTGCGCCCTTCGGCCTGTCGATAGTCGCCTTCATCAAGGGCGAGCAGTGCATCAAAATGCTCCGACTCGGCCTTTGAGATTTCAATGGAAAACAACGAGACCACTTCGCCGGCGCATTCCCCGACCCCGATGTCGCCAATCGAATAGCTGCGCGAATCGCCCCAGTCAAGAAACAGGTCGGGTTTCTCCTCGTAGGCGGGCAATTTGGTCCACTGCTGGAACATGGCGCGGACTTCCTTGCGGCCGAGGCGTCGCACCCAACTCTGGAAGTTCTCGCCCCGCTCCCGCTCCGCCACGTAGCGGTCCGTCAGGGCGTCCAGCACCTCCGGTACAGACTTTGCCGGCACGGCTGTCATGGCCAGCCCGAAACTGCCGGCATTTTCGTCCCACTGGCCACCCAAGACGACCTGGAAGTGGGGCACCTTGTGGTTGCCCGAGCGACGGCTGTTGCCGAAGAAACCGATGTCGGCGACGTGGTGTTGGCCGCAGGAATTGAAGCAACCGCTGATCTTGATTTTCAGGTCCTTGACGGCGTCGGGCATGGTCGCGTTGCGCACGGCCAGGCGCTGACGCAATTCGGCGGCCAGTCCTCGCGAGGATGCGATTCCCAGCTTGCAGGTGTCGGTTCCGGGGCAGGCAGTGATATCGACGATCGTGCCCGCGCCGGCATCGCCGAGGCCGACGGACTTCAACGCGCGATACAACGCCGGCAAGTCCGCATCGGGCACCCAGCGCAGCACAATGTTTTGTTCCACCGTCGTGCGCACGTTGTCGCTGACGTACTCGCGGGCAATGTCCGCCAACTGCCGCATTTGCCAGGACGTAATGTCGCCCAGAGGCAGGTTGACCGTGATGACACTGTAGCCGGGTTGACGCTGGCGGTAGACGTTTGTCCTGAACCACTCGTCGAATCCCTCCGGCCGTTCCGCACCATTGAGTGACATTCCTGCCTTCAGGGGACGCTCCCACTCAACCGGCACGTCGTCAATCCAGTCCGTCCAGGCCTCGTCGCGGGGCAGCAGCTTGCGCTCCTCCCGCACCAGGCGACGGAATTCTTCAATGCCCAGGCTGGCGACCAGAAACTTGATCCGGGCGCGATTGCGGTTGCGCTTTTCGCCATGACGGGCGAACACGCGGGAGACCGCCTGTGAGATGGGAAGAATTTCCTCCACGGTGGCGAATTCTTCCAGCACCTCTGCCTGGTGCGGCACCGTGCCGAGGCCCCCACCAACATAAATGGTGAAGCCCCGCTGCGTCTCGCCGTTCACGTTGCGGGTCCGCGCCAGGAAGCCGAGGTCATGCATGTTCACCAGGGCGCAGGCATGGTGCTCGCAACCGGAGAAGGCCACCTTGAACTTGCGGCCGAAGTCCTGCACGTCGTCATGCCCCAACAGGAAGTTGGCCAGAGCCGCGGAGTAGGGCGTGACGTCGAAAGTCTGGTCCCGGCAAACACCGGCAAGCGGGCAGGCCGTGACATTGCGCACGGAATTGCCGCAGGCTTCCCGCGTGGTCAGGCCGACGGCAGCCAGTCTCCGCATCAGGTCCGGTGTGTCATCGATATGGATATAGTGCAACTGGAAGTCCTGGCGCGTGGTGACATGCAAAATGGCGTCCGAGTATTCTTCGGCCAGGTCGGCCAGGGCCTCCATCTGCGCGATGGACAGGCCGCCATAGGGCACCTTGATGCGCTGCATTCCCGGCGCATCCCACATCGTGTCGGGGCCCTTGGTAAGTTCGCCGGAAGGGAACTCCAGGGGACGGGTCTCAATGCCGTCATGTCGCTGGCCGTTGTCGTATCGCTGGCCGTAGACGCCGCGGCGCAGGCGCGTTTCGGCAAACACCTTTTCATCCAGACGGTCCTGACGGCGCAATTCCATCTGGCCTTCAAATATGTCGATTTCGTGGGACCACTCCAGTGGCATTTTGTCCTGCAATGTTGCCTTCCAGCTTTCGCTCATGTCACCTCCAGAATAGCCCGCAGGCCATCATTTTCAGTTGGGTCCTCTTGCAAGAACGTTGGCAAATCAAACCAGCGCAGTCCCTTGCCCCGCAAGCGAACGACCTCTCCAATGACGATGGTCGCAGGAGGGCGCAGCGCCTGCTGCGCTGCCGCGTCCGCGAGAGCCGCCAGAGGCGCTTCAATGACGCGCTGCTCCGCGATGCTGCCCCATTCGATGGCGGCAGCAGGTGTCTCGGGATCGAGGCCGGCATTCAGCAAGCGACGCTGGACGCGAGGCAGGCTGCGGACAGCCATCAGAATGACCAGTGTACCGCCAATCTGTGTCAGGGCCTCGTAATTGATGCGAGACGGGCCACCCTCCAGCAAGTCGTGGCCCGTAAAAATGGTGACACTGCTGCTGATCTCGCGCTGCGTGAGGGGAATGCCTGCATAGGCGGGAGCGGCATAGGCGCTGGAGATGCCCGGCACAATTTCAAAGGGGATGCCGGCAGCGTGGCAAGCCAGTGCCTCCTCGCCGCCGCGCCCGAACAGAAGGGGATCGCCGCCTTTCAATCGAACAATCCGGGCACCAGCGCGAGCCCGCGTGATCAGGACTTCATTGATACGATCCTGAGACAGCCGCTGTCTGGCCGGCGCCTTGCCAACATTTAGCAAGGTGGCATCGTCTCGCGCTTCGTCAAGAAGCTCGGGAGGGATGAGCCGGTCGAACACGATGACATCCGCCATACGTATGAGGCGCAGCCCCTTGTGCGTAATGAGGTCCGGGTCGCCCGGCCCGGCGCCCACCAGCCACACCTTGCCCATCGGGTCCATTACGCAATCGCCTTGCTCAACCACAGGTTGCAGGGTTCACGGCAGGGCAGTTTGTTTGCTTCTGCATTTGCCCCGTTCCACGTGGGCTGGCGCGCGCAATGGCCACACAATTCAGTCGACAGCATGGTGATTTCAGATGACGACATCATGTCCACGTTGCGGAAGTTTCCTGTCTGTCGCGCCGCCACGTCTTGCAATGTTTCCGGCTTCAACGTTCCACGTCGGTCAGCAGACCAGTCCGCCAAAGTGCCCGGATAGACCGTTTCCACAACCGCAGCGAGCGTCCGGGCATCCCCGGTTTCGGCGTACCAACCCGTTGGCAAGCCCTGCGCTTCAGGCAAGGGCCGGAAAGGTCCCTCGCGCACCAGCCGGCGCAACTGCGCGGGGGAGTACACCCGTGTTCCCCCTTGCCCGTTGCCAACAGGTTTCACACAAGCGGGAGTCAGCAGCAATTCGCCAAAGGTCAACTCCCCTTGCTCACAGACTTCCCGCCACAAGTGCTGCGCACCCTGACCCGGAAAGCAACGCCAGTTGCCTCGCGATCGGCAGGACCCGATTGCCGGCACACAAGTCTGCGCCAGTTCCAAAATCAGATCGCAGGTCAGGTCCGCAGTCCCCGGCGCGTCCAGGTAATATACAGAACGTCCCCGGCTACGTCCACTCGTTGCACCGGCGGGCAAGCCAAGCGCCTCGGGCACGTCTACGCTGACGTGGGAGCCGGGTGCCAGAAACCACGGCGCCGCCAGAATCACTGGCGCCTGGGTTCGTTCATAAATCGATGCAATCGGCGGGTCGTCGTCCAGGTAAGCCTCCAGCACATCCAGTCCAGGCATCCTGGCAGTCAGGCACCCTGCAAATCTACGGGCAGCTTCCCTGCTTCGCAGGTCCCGGCGTGTCCCGTGTCCGATGATTGCCACGGCCAGTTCATGGGTCTCGACTTGCAGGGCATCCATCTGCTGCAAGACTCTGGCATGCAGGACGTCACCCAATCGCGGATGCAGGCCCAGGGGACTTGCATAGTGAATACAGCGGTTGCCGGACCTGGTGAGCGGGCCATCGAGACCCATTTCCGTCGGAATCACTGTACGCGCGAAATAGCCATCGGCGGCCAGTACAGGCACGACAACGACGGTATCCGAACAATAGCTGCCAAGGACATTGCGAAAGGACGGAGGTTCCTTCCAGAAGCAGGCGCCGACCTCGTCGGCAACGCCTCTTGCGCGCAGTCGGTCCACCCAGGACCAGACCAGGCCAGCAGTATTCGGGCTAATGTGTGAACCGTGACCCGCCAGCAGCAGGGCTGTCACCGACTCTCTTCCAGCATGCTGTTCATCAGGCGCCGGGCTTCCTCTTCCCTGTCCGATCCCAGCAGCGCAAGCACGTCGGACTCAAGGACTTCGCGGTAAAACGCCTGACGACCCTCCTGTTTCGGGATGACGGTATGCAGGCCGGGTCGCAAATCTCCCAGCCAGTGCGCGAGGGTGGCATGCTCTTCACGAATGCAGCTGGCGATCCTGTCCCGCAGCCAGCGGACGAGGGCAGGGGACGCGCCGCCACTTTCCAGCGCCACCAGCAAGGGCGGACGACGCAGGACGGCCATGTTGCTGAAATCTCCAGCCTGGCCGTCATCGGCCACATTGACCAGCGCACCCAGCTGACGGGCTTCTTCGGCAACTTCACGATTGACTTTTGCATTGTCCGTCGCCGCGAAAACCAGCGACGGCGCCAGCGGAAGCAGACTTCCGGGGCTCCAGCGCTGTTGCAGCCAGTGCAGCTTGTTGCACGACGCTGTGGCGCTCAGGCTTTCGTCAAGTGTTGGCGACATGACCACGATCGATGCGTGTGAATCAAGCAATCCTGCAATTTTGCGGGCTGCCACCGCGCCACCGCCCACAATTACGCAGGTCTTGCCACGTAGATTCAGGGATACGGGATAATTCATGCCTGAAGCAACCCTTCAACGTCCGCCGACCGGGGAGAATGGAGACCGCACTCGGTTTTGTCAAAATCCTGCCAGCGGCCGCCACGTCCAGCGCTGCCCTCAATCACGGGATGGGTGCAATGGGTGCAACCGATGGAGGGATATCCCTGGTTGTGCAGACTGTTGTAAGGAAGTTCATGCCTGTGAATCCAGTCCCAGACCTGGTCCGACCTCCAGTTGGCGAAAGGGGCCAGTTTCAGCAGTTGATTGTTGTTGTCCCATTCAATGATTGCTGTGTCGGACCGGGAGGCGGACTGGTCCCGACGCAGACCCGCAATCCATGCACTGAAATCACGCAAGGCATTGCGCAAGGGCAGCACCTTGCGCAAATGACAACACAGGTCCGGGTTTCGCTCCCATAACGCCGGCCCGTGGGCAAGCGCCTGTTGCGCGGCATTCAATTGGGGGTGGACGCGTTTGAGCTTGAGGTCGAAGCGCTCAGTCAAAGCCTCGATCAAACTCAAGGTCTCCGGAAACAGGAAACCGGTGTCAAGAGTGATGACTGTTGTTTCCGGGGCAATCTGCTGCAGCATGTGCAGCGTTACAATGCCCGTGGGCTGAAAGCTGGTGACGACAGCCAGTCCTTCGCCGAACTGGTCGACTGCAAAACGCAGGATCTCCTGTGGAGACGCCTCTTCCAGCTCAACCTGCCATTTTTCCAAATCATCGCGGACGTGTCCCTGAAACTGCTGCATTTCGTCTCCTGCATTCTGGCCATGCACGGAAAACCCCGGACTTGTCCGGGGTCTCCCGCAAAATTCGTGCGTGTAACTCACCGGATAAAGTCAGGGTTTCGTTTCAGGACAACAGGGACAACAACGGTGGTTCAGGTGAACTTTGAGGCCATGTTTCTTGCCATTTGCATCCATGTCACTGCCTGCCTTTCCAAAACGAAATCCCCGAACTCCTGGTCCGGGGAATGCCTGCCGCAATCGGTCTGTTCCTAACTCAGGCTCTCAGACCAAAGACTCCCCGGCGCCCAAGGCACACGGACAACAACACAGACACATGTGGCGGCCGACGCAAGTCTCAGTCATGAGACGCAAGGTAACGCATTTGTCGCAGTCTGTCAACAAATGCATCAGATATTCCGGATATCCGGGTTGCCGGGCGAACCTTCGAACATTTCCGTGTGGCGTTGCAGCGCAGCCTGCAGGGCCAAAGTGTCCGGCGCCGAGTCTGCGCCGCCGGCCCCTTGAACCGACAGACTGCCGGCGACGACGCCCTGTTGCAGGCAGGCCTCAGGCGCGGCACCCGCCAGGTGTGCGGCAATGAACGCGGCGTTAAAGACGTCGCCTGCGCCGGTCGTGTCTGTCACATTTACTGGCAGCGCCGGTGAATGGAAACAATGCCCTCCCTGCCAACAGCGGGCGCCGCATTCCCCTTCCTTGATAACCAACAGCGGGACGATTTTTCCGAGCTTGTCGGCCGCGCCCTCTACGTCTGTCTTGCCGGTCAGTCTCATGGCCTCGGCGGCATTGGGCATGAACACGTCCAGCAATCCAAGGATTTCGCTCACAAGCGGGTCCTCAAGCCTTTGCTCGCGATGTTGGCAATCCATGGAAACTTCCGCGCCGCGAGCCTTGCATTTGCGCAACAGGTCCGGCAGTCGCGTGTCAATGACCAGCCCACTGAAATGCAGGTGTCGAATGCGACGGGACTCGATATGCATCATGGCCAGATCGACGGGGTCTGGCGCCGGGTCTACAAAGGAGACAAAGGCCCGCTCGCTGGCATAGGGCAGGGCAACCGTCACTCGCCTGAGGGGCGCCTTCCTTTCCGCAACCAGATTCAGGCACAGTCCTTCTTTGGTGGCCCATTCGCGGACGAAGCGACTGAAAAAGTCATTGCCCAATATGCCGGCCCATCCGACGCGCAGGCCAAGTCGTTTCATGGCGACCACCGTATTGAGCATACCGCCTGGAACGACCTGCAGGTCCTGACAATAGATCTCCGTGCCCGGCGCGGGAAAGGAAGGCAACCCTGTGAAGATGACGTCGCAAAAGTAGTTGCCGGGAACGAGGACGTCGCAGGTCATTGGCGCCAGACACCAATGTGGTCCTGGTGGGCCCGATGAAAGGCATCAAAAAGCTTTTCGGCCAGCGGCCATGAGCCCAGCAGGGGGTGGGCGCACAGGGCCTGCAGGGCCAGCGAACGCGAGCGTTGCAGTATGGCCCGGGACGCCAGGCGCTCGTAGACCTTGACGCTGCGAATCAGGGCCAGATGTCGATCAGGAATGTCGCCGACCGGCAAGGGTTCCGCCCCCCCGCCATCGACGTGGCAGCTGACCTCGACGACGTCATCCTCGTTCAGACCGCTGATGGCGTCCCCGTTGGGGACATTCAGCCCGGTCCATATAGACTCGTTTCGTGCAATGGCTTCCACACAACCCAGCGCCACGGCGGCATAACCTTCGTCATCTTCCCCCACTGGTTGCCGGCTTTCCCTGGCGGCGCCGTCACGTGCATGGGCCATATAGCTCTTGCTGCGTTGATCCATTACTTCACGCCAGATTGCAAGTTGTCCGTCCACGTCACTGGCTGTTTCCAGTTTGAGCAGGAGTTCCTGCGTCAGACGCTGCACCTGTTCACCACGCGTTTCACTTTCCCGCAGCAAATGGGCCAGGGCCTCATCCCGATGGTAGTAATAGTGAAGGTATTCATTGAGGAAAACGCCCTCGGCGGCCCGCAGGCCCTTTGCAAACATTTTCAAATGCGTCGAATGGACGAATTGATCGTCGCCCAGGAGAGCCGGCAGCAATTCCTCCCCGCCGCCGTTTGTGCCTTCATCAACCCGTACACTTCGGGTCCACGAAAGGTGATTCAGACCGTAAACATCGTGCCGCAACCGGGCCTGGGGAATGCACAGAAAGCGACTGACTTCATTTCGGGCCTTGTTGGCGCTGTCGCAGATGCCCACAACACGCGTCATCCCCGCATCATGCAGCACTTGCGCCACCAGACCGGCAGGATTGCTAAAGTTGAACAGCCAGGCGCCCGGACTGGCCCGCCTTTCGACCAGCCGTGCGTACTCCAGTATGGGTGGGGCGCTGCGCATGGCCATGGCGAAACCCGCAGCGCCGGTCGTTTCCTGGCCCAGCACGCCCAAACCAAAGGCAATTCGCTCGTCTGTCGCCCGCCCCGCCTCCAGCCCGGGTCTGATGGACGTGATCACATGACTGGCATCCGTGATGGCAGCCCTTGCATCGGTACTTGTGAAAACGCGAAAACTTGCGTCAAGTTGTTCCACTTGCCGGCGACACATCCCGCCAATCAGCTCCAGTTTTTGCGGGTCCGTGTCCATCAACCAGAGTTCCAGCAGACCCAGACGGGCAGCGCGGCGGACCAGGGAGGGAATCAGCCTGGGCGTGCGAACACTGCCACCCCCGATGATGGCGAGTTTCACTGGCACGCTCCAGGTCGCATCGCGTCAGGGCCCGCCAGGGCCAGCAACTTCCGGGCCGCATCGCTGACATTCATTTCCCCCGCCGACACGGCCTGCTCACAGGCTGGCAGCATCTGCATCACCTTTGGCTGCGCGAAAAAGGCACGCCGGATGTCCTCTTCCAGCAAGGCGTGAAGCCATGCAAGCCGTTGTTCCCGGCGGTTTCTCTCCCATGCGCCGGAAGCCAAAGCCTTTTTCCTGAATTTCTGGATCATGAACCAGAGTTCCGCAATGCCAGTGCCTTCAAGGGCCGAGCAGGTGACGACCTGCTGGCGCCAGCCGGAACCGGCGGGCATCAGATAGCGCAATGCCCTTTCCATGTCGGCACGAGCCGCGCGTGCAGCAGCCTCGTTGCCGCTGTCCGCCTTGTTGATTGCGATGGCATCCGCCAGTTCCATCACGCCTTTCTTCATTCCCTGTAAACCGTCACCGGCGCCGGTGATGAGCAGGAGCAGAAAAAAATCGACCATACTGCGCGCTGCGATTTCGCCCTGACCGCTGCCGACAGTCTCCAGCAACACGACATCGTGGCCCGCGGCTTCGCAAAGCAGAATACACTCGCGCGTCTTGCTGGCAACGCCACCCGGCGTGCCTGCCGAAGGCGAGGGGCGAATGAAGGCCTGCGGGTTGCGCGCAAGCGAAGACATTCGCGTCTTGTCGCCCAGAATACTGCCACCGCTTTTGCTGCTGCTGGGGTCAATCGCAAGTACGGCGACCCGCTTTCCCTGCCCGACAAGGTGCAGCCCGAGGGCTTCGACCAGCGTGCTTTTGCCGGCGCCTGGCACACCGGTTATTCCAACCCGGATTGCCTTCCCGCCATCAGGGCGCAGAATTTGCAACAACGCACTGGCCGACTGTCGATGGCTTTCAGCGTTACTTTCCACCAGGGTGATCGCCTGCGCCAGTGCCGCGCGTTCGCCGGCCAGAACGCCCGCGGCCAGTTCATCGACGAGTTCCACCCTTGCGCCCCCGGATTCAGGCATTGTGTCGTCGCTGACGATCATGCAGTTGCTTCAGGATGGCCTGCGCTGCGTGTGGGATAACCGTACCGGGCCCAAAGATTTCCACTGCGCCATGCTTACGCAGGTAGGCATGATCCCGCTCGGGAATGACTCCGCCGATGGTGACCAGCACGTCCGGGCGACCCAGGGCAGCAAGTTCCTTCACCAGGCGGGGCAGCAGGGTCCTGTGCCCGCCAGCCAGCGAACTGATACCAACGACGTGGACGTCGTTTTCCACAGCCTGGCGGGCGACTTCCTCCGGCAATTGAAACAGGGGTCCCACGTCCACGTCAAAACCCAGGTCCGCGAAGGCGCTGGCGATGACGCGGGCGCCCCGGTCGTGCCCGTCCTGACCAATTTTGGCGACAAGAATGCGCGGACGTCGTCCTTCCACCTGTTCAAATCGAGCGCACATGTCTCGAGTCTCCGAAATGGCCGGGCTATCACCCCAGGCGACACTGTAGACGCCACTAACGGTTCTGACTGGCGCCTCGTGTCGGCCCCAGACCTTTTCCAGTGCCATGGAAATCTCTCCCAGAGACGCCCGCGCCCTGGCGGCGACAACCGCCAGACCCAGCAAGTTGCCCTTGCCGCTTTCCGCACAGTTGGTCAGCGCCTGCAGTGCGGCCTGGGCCGCAGCCTCGTCCCGGTTGGCGCGCAGCTCTTCCAGGCGTTTGGTCTGTGCAGCCCGGACAGCGCCGTTATCTACCGCGAGTATGTCAAGGCTGGTATCTTTCTCCGGCTGCCAGCGGTTTACGCCAACGATGATTTCCTGTCCGGAGTCAATGCCGGCCTGCCGACGGGCGGCAGCTTCCTCGATACGCATGCGTGGCAGACCTTCGGCAATGGCAGCAGCCATGCCCCCAAGAGACTCGATTTCCTCAATATGCGACCAGGCGCGTTGCAACAGGTCTTTCGTCAGTTTCTCAAGTGTGAAGGAACCAGCCATGGGATCGACCACCCGTGTCAGGCCGCTTTCGTGCTGCAAAACCAGCTGCGTATTGCGGGCAATGCGAGCGGAGAAGTCGGTCGGCAAGGCGATCGCCTCATCCAGGGCGTTGGTGTGCAGTGACTGCGTGCCCCCCAGCACCGCAGCCATAGCCTCAATGCATGTACGCGTCACGTTGTTGAAGGGGTCTTGCCCGGTCAGGCTCCAGCCGGATGTCTGGCAATGGGCGCGCAACGCCATCGACTTTGGGTTTCGCGGATTGAATCTGTGAATCAACTTTGTCCAAAGCACGCGCGCTGCGCGCAATTTCGCAATTTCCATGAACAGGTTGAGGCCAATGCCCCAAAAGAACGACAGGCGCGGCGCGAAGGCGTCAACGTCCAGCCCGGCCCGTAAACCGGTGCGCACATACTCAAGGCCATCCGCAAGCGTGTAGGCCAGTTCAAGGTCCGCCGGCGCGCCGGCCTCCTGCATGTGATAGCCCGAGACGCTGATGCTGTTGAAGCGAGGCATGTGCTGGGCGCACCATGCAAAGATGTCAGCGATAATCCGCATCGATGGCGCCGGCGGGTAAATATAGGTATTGCGCACCATATATTCCTTGAGAATGTCGTTCTGAATGGTGCCCGTCAGTTTGCTGGCCGCAATGCCCGCTTCTTCCGCCGCCGCGATGAAAAAGGCCAGAACCGGCAATACGGCGCCATTCATGGTCATCGAAACAGAACAGCGGTCCAACGGGATGCCGTCCAGCAATCGTTTCATGTCGGGCAGGGAACTGATGGCGACGCCCGCCATGCCAACGTCGCCGGTCACCCGGGGGTGATCAGAATCGTAGCCCCTGTGGGTGGCGAGGTCAAAGGCGATGGACAGGCCCCGCTGCCCGGCAGCCAGATTGCGGCGGTAAAAGGCGTTGCTTTCCTCAGCCGTTGAAAAACCGGCGTATTGGCGAATCGTCCATGGACGTTGCGCATACATGGTGGGGTAGGGGCCGCGCAAACAGGGCGGAATCCCGGCAGTGAATTCCAGATGATTCGCATCCTGCAGGTCGGACAAGGTGCACAGCCCTGGAAGGTCAATGCCTTCCGCTGTGTGCCACACGCCGTATGCAGCAGATCCAGTTTCTTGCGTCCCGGTGAAGTCCGACCGATACGGGATTTCGGTGAAATCCGGTCCGATGCTCATGATGCCAGTCCCAGGCGTTGCTGGAGTGACCGGTTGATGGCCAGGCAATCTGCTCCCATATGCACAAACCCGTCAATGCCCGCTTCACGCCAGTCAGCCTCCAATTCCCCGGGCGGACGCCCTGCCAGGTATATCAATGCATCCGGCCGTTGCATTCGGATGACTTCACAAAAGACAGGAATGACGGCCGGGTACCTGGCATCGTCGGCACATAGGACGATCAGGTCTGCGTCGACGGAGAGCGCTGCCGCTGCTGCGTCTTGCGCTGTGGCCAGTGCTGGTCCAACTTCGCATTTGAAGCCACCGGCGCAGAAGAAATCGCAGACAAAACTGGCGCGGGCATGCAGGGTTGCCGCTTCACCGCACAGCGCGAGCCAGACACTTGCCGCGCGACCGCTTCGCCGATGGTATGCGCTTGCGTTCGCCCGCAACGCTTCCCAGGGGGCGGAGAGCCGTTTACTGGTGAGAGGCGTAACCTTCAGCTTTCCTGCTGATTCCTCAGGCAAGCCATGCAGGAGTTGCGCCAGGTTCGCCCCCTGATGGGCAGCAGCAACCAGGGACTCAAAGTCAAAAACATGGCGAGGGGAGTTCTGAAATCGTCCCGGAACCGAAGCTGAAGGCGTCTCCTGCGAACCCTTGGGCCCTTTGTCGACGCAGGCTTCTGGCGGGTCAGGGGCATCGAATTGCAGGTCTTCAACAAACTGGTTGCTGCCAACCTGCAAGTCCCTGCGCCTGGCATTGCGCAAGGAGCGCTGCTGCGCGACTGCGGCCAGCTCTCGCTGGATGCTGCCGTCCCTCAGGCAAGACAGCAAACCCCCTCGTCTCTCTATATCCTGAAAGGCGCCCCAGGCTTCACGCGCCAGCCAGTCGGTCATTGCTTCAAGGGTCCAGGAGCCACCGGCCGGATCAAGCAAGCGGGCAAGGCCGGCCTCGTGTTGCAGAATATGTTGCTGGTTGCGAGCGTGGCGCCGGGCCAGTTCGTCCGGCAACCGCATCATCGCATCAAAGGGCTCGATCAGCAGGCTGTCGCAGCCACCAAGTGCGCCGGTCAGCGCTTCAAACGTGGAACGTAGCATGTTGCACCATGGGTCCAGCGCAGACTTGTTGCGCCGGCCCGTGCGCGCATGGATTGTAAGTAGCTGACAGGCATTTTGGCCGCCAAAGGCGTCAATCATTTGTGCCCACACAAGGCGCAAGGCACGCAACTTCGCCAGTTCCATGAGGAAGTCGCTACCCAACGACACAGACAGGGCTATGCGCGGAGCGACTTCTTCGAAGTCAATGCCCCTGGCCAACATGGCGCGCAGGATGGCCGTCGCATTCGCCAGTGAGCAGGCAATTTCCTGCACGGCGTTCCCGCCGGCTTCATGCCAGACACAGCTGTCAAGGAAAATTGCATCAATATTGGGGGCGTGGTTCTGACTCCAGCACAGCCAGGCGGCCTGTTCGTCGTACAGGGCATCAATGGCGGCTGGCGACGCTCCGTTTTTCGCCAGCCAGGCCAGCGGGTCCGCCCCGACCGAGCCGCGCAACCTGGCGAGATCTATACCCGATTGGCGTAAACCGGCCACCAACAAGGCAGGCAGGGGCAGACTGCGCGGCCCGCAATGCAATAGCAGAGGCGTGTCTTCCAGGGGAAGAGAGTCAAGCGCAACGGCGACTTCGTTAGCAGCCTGAAGGACATTCCCTCCTTTTTCATAAAGTAAATTCTCACGCCCTGATTCGGTCAGGCAATGATACGCGTTGTGGTCAGGGAAGAGCTGGATGGCATTGCTGCCCTGGCGAATTCCCTCGCGCAACTCGCGATTGACTTCTTCCGGCTTTGCCAGCGCGCTGGATTGAACAATCAGCCAGGAATGTGGCCTTTCTCTGGCGCGCGGGAGCAAGGCAGGAAAATAGTGAGGGTGCTGCAATTTGGCACTGTGTTCCGCGCTGTACAGGGGATTGAGCGAATAACCCTCGCTGGTCCGCGCAATGAGGGATTCAAGCTTGACAGATTCAGGTAGCAAGGCTTCGGCCGCTGCCTGCCAGTCCTCGTAGGATGCCGGTTTGAATTCATCAAAATGCGGAAAAGGGGTTGATCCAGCCACTGTCACAAATGCCTCAAATTTCGGTCAAGTATAACAACCGGGGGCATTGCTTGTGGGCCTGGATTGGAGGGAGGGTGGACCTGCAGACAACCAGTCCTGTCAGACCAGTTCCTCGATCTTGCGGCCCTGGCGGGCCATGAACTCACGCAGGCCGATCTTGTCGATGGTCCGCAACTCCTTTGCGGTCACCCGGACGCGTACGAAGCGTTCCAGTTCGGGGACCCAAAGGCGCTTGTTCTGGTAATTGGGTCTGAACTGACGGCGTGTGGCCTTAAGTGAGTGACTGCGATTGTTGCCGAATTGTGGTTTGACCGTAGAAATGCTGCGTCTGCTGGCCATGCACCGCTTCCTTCCGCCGTGAAACCGCCACCCAGTATAGTATTGCAGGCAGGGCGGTCAAGCCTCAATCCATACCCAGGTAGGCCTTTTGAACAACAGGATTCTCTCTCAAACTCACGGCGTCATCGTCAAAAACAATGTTGCCGGATTGCAGCACATAGCCCCGGCTGGCAACCCGCAAGGCCATCTGTGCGTTTTGCTCTACCAGCAGGATGGTCGTGCCTTCACTGTTGATTTGCACTATCGTCTCGAAAATCGTCTCGACGAGGACCGGCGCCAACCCCATGGATGGTTCATCCATCAGTAGCAGGGAAGGACGCGACATGAGCGCCCGGGCCGTAGCCAACATCTGTTGCTCGCCGCCACTCATGGTGCCGGCCAGCTGGTTTTTTCGCTCTCCCAGACGGGGGAACAGATTGAAGGCGTATTCAATGTCCGCAGCGATTTCCTTGCGGTCATCCCGGTGCCATGCACCCATTTCCAGGTTTTCAGTGACGCTCAGTCTTGCGAACACGCGCCGACCCTCCGGCACCAGTGCCACACCCAGGCCAACCAGTTCGTGCGCTGCCCTGGCCTGCAGGTCCTCGCCGCGAAACAGAATCTTGCCGGCCCGCGCGCGCATCAGGCCGGAAATGGTTCGCAGGGTCGTGCTCTTGCCGGCGCCGTTGCTGCCGATTAGCGTAACGATTTCGCCTTCGTCGACCTGCAATGAAACACCCTTGAGGGCGTGAATATTTCCATAACTGGCATGAACATCGTCCAGTTTCAGCAGTGGTGCAGCCTCCAGGTTCGCGCTCATTGTGACGTGCTTCCTGCGGCGCCGCGGCCGAGATAGGCTTCAATCACATCCGGATTGTTCTGGATTTCCCGTGGCGCTCCTTCAGCGATTTTGCGGCCATGTACCAGGACCGTAATGTGCTCGGAGATTCCCATCACCACACGCATATCGTGCTCAATTAGCATGAGCGTGATGTCCAGATCATCGCGCAGCTTCCGGATAAATGCGGTTGTTTCGGCGGTCTCACGGGGATTCATGCCTGCAGTTGGCTCGTCCAGCAGCAGCAAATGTGGCCGCATTGCCAGCGCCCGCGCAATCTCCAGACGGCGCTGATCGCCATAGGAGAGATTGTCCGCAATCAGATCGCCCTTGCCCTGCAATCCAACGAATTGCAGCAGCTTGCGGCCCTCTTCCTCGGATTCCCGGTTTTCCCGCTTCGTGCCCGCCGTTCCCAGGATTGCGCCCATCCAGGTGGAGCGCAAATGCGCCTCCTGACCGACCATGATGTTTTCAATGACGGTCATATGGTTGAAGAGACGGATGTTTTGGTAGGTGCGGGCGATACCGGCACGAGCGATGTGATCGCTGCTCCAGCCGCTGATTTCGTGACCGTTGAACAACAGCTCACCGTCGTCGACAGGGATGAAGCCGGTCACGCAGTTGAAGAAAGTCGTCTTGCCGGCGCCGTTGGGTCCGATAATGCTGGCGATGGCTCCCCGTCGAATCTCGAAATCCAGATTGTCGACCGCGACCAGGCCGCCGAAACTTTTGCTCATTCCCCTGGCGCTCAGGACAACGTCGCTCATGATTGTTGCTCCCCGACCGGGAGCGGGGCGCTTTCGCCATCCCGCCGCACCTCCCTTCGATAGACCGCGGAGGGCCAGAGACCTTCCGGCCGCGCCAGCATCATCGTCACCATCAACGTGCCGTAAAGCAACAAGCGGAATTCGTCAAACTCGCGCAGCAATTCCGGCAGACCAACGAGGAACAGGGCGCCCACGATAATGCCTGGCAAACTGCCAAGCCCGCCAATAATGATCAGGCTGAGCACGTTGACGGATACCAGCAGATTGAAACTGGTCGGGAATATGGTGCCCAGTTTGGCGGCAAAGATCGCGCCGGCAAGGCCACCGGTCGCTGCGCTGATCGTGAAGGCCAGTAACTTGGCGCGGGCGGTATTGATGCCCATTGCCGATGCCACGTCCTCGTCCTCACGAATGGCCATCCATTGTCGTCCGGTGCGGGAGTTGTTGAGGCGTGAAGAAACGAAAATCGCCAGCAAACAGGCGCCGAGGATGATGTAATAAAGTCGTTGCGGTCCGATGAGATCAACGCCAAGGAAATTGGGCGCCGGAATGAAGAGAATGCCCTGTGCGCCTCCAATAATTGGCTTCAGCCAGTCGGAAAGGGCCAGCAGGCGGATGATTTCGCCGAATCCAAGCGTCGCGATTGCCAGATAATCGCCGCGCATTCGCAGCACAGGCAGGGCCAGAATGAATCCGGTAAACATGGCCACCAGCAGGCTGACGGGCAGGACCAGCCAAAAGTTGAAAACGGTCACGCCCAGTTTGTTCTCGATGCCCAGAATGCCCGTCGATGTCAACACGCCCATTGTGTAAGCGCCAACTGCAAAATTGGTCACGTAACCCAGATCGAACAAACCTGCGAGACCGACGGCGATGTTCAGGCCCAGGCCCATGAGAATGTACAGACCTATGTTGGTAAGGACGTCGCTGATGGCGGAGCCTACCAGCAGGGGAAGCAGCAACAGCAAAATGGCAAGGCCACCGACGCGGGTGTATTGCAAGACATGCGATTCATTTCTGCCTTGCTGGCCCCTGGTCTCCCGATACCAGGACCAGAACAGGTCTGCCAACAGGACGACGACAAAAATGAGCGCTGCCGGCTCGGGCTTAAGCGTGTCCCGGCGCAGAAACCAGGAGAGCGCTCCACGATCAAGAAACTGGGAGAGCAACTGGCGCACCAGTTCGCCCAGGATTCCTGCGCCAAGCATCCAGGCCAGGGCAGTCAGCAAGGCGTGGCGCGGGCGGGCAGGAATCAGATGCACAAAAGCGCCAAGAAGACCGGCGACGCCCAGCGAACCGGCCAGCATCAGTGCGCCGGGCAGCCCGACGCCATTGTCAAAGCTGATCAGGCGAACAAGGTCCCTGTCCACATTGATCAACACAGTGCGCAAATTGACGACAGAACTGACCAGCAGCAGAGCCAGCAGGGGCAGGCTGGAAACCACGCCCGAGACAAATCCACGAAGCAAAAGTAGACGGGCATCAGGCTGCGGTGACTTTCGACCCGTCAACCAGCCAACGAGAACTGCCGGCGCAATCAGCAGCAACTGTCCCAAAGTAAAGGAATTGCGCACGACTTCCCGTTCATCGAAAGCGACCAGCATGCCAATCAGCGCCGTATAAAGCGCAACGCCGCCGGCGATCAGACCGCTGCGAACGACAGCGCGCCAGGGCGGGGACAAGGTGGCCATCTAGGCTTTCTCCGCGGAAAGTCGTTCGCCAAGAATGCCCTGCGGCCGGAAGATCAGCACGAGCACCAGCATGGTGAAGGCAATGACGTCCTTGAGCTGATTGGCACTGGGAATTCCCAGACCGTTGAGCACCAGGTTGGGGCCAATGGCTTCAATCACGCCCAGAAACATCCCTCCCAACATGGCGCCCGGAATGTTGCCGATGCCGCCCAGTACAGCTGCAGTGAAGGCCTTGATTCCGGGAAAGAAGCCCATAAAGAAGTTCACGCCCTGGGGACGAAAGAATCCATTGATCACGCCGGCTGCACCGGCAAGCGCGCCGCCAATGGCGAATGTGAAGACAATGATAAGGTCGACATTGACGCCCATCAATGTCGCGACCTCCTTGTCTTCCGAGACCGAGCGCATGGCCTTGCCAATGCGTGTACGTTCCACCAGCCAGTAAAGGCAGAACATCAATACAATGGCGGAAAGAAACACAAAGATCTGTGCGACCGGAATATTAATGGGCCCCACAGCAATGGTGCCGCGCAGGAATGCCACGGTGGGATAGGCCTTGAATCCGGAGCCAAACAGTCCGCGGAAGGTGTACTGAAGGAAAAAAGAGGCGCCGATGGCAGTGATCAGGGGCACCAGGCGCGGCGCGTTGCGAAGCGGCCGGTAGGCGATGCGCTCCAGCAACACGGCCACGGTCATCGATACCAGTGCTGCGAATCCCATCAGGATGAGGATCGCAAGCAGGGGTTGGCTGTCCAGAAAACCCGATTGCTGAAGGGATTTGGCCAGGAAGACGGTGGTGAAAGCGCCTGCCATGAAAACGTCACCATGGGCGAAGTTGATCATGCGCAGGATGCCGTATACAAGGGTATAGCCGAGGGCGATCAGGGCGTAAATGCTTCCCTGGGCCAAACCGGCAAACAAAAGGGCCAACCACTGTTCGAAAGTGAAACGCCCTTCAAGCAGGGTACTACTGGCTCCGATTACGACAAGCGCAACGATGATGATGCGCAGGGCGCTGATTACCAGGTCCACACCGGTACGCCCGGCGGGCAGAGGAATGCCAAACAGCCTGTTTCGGGTAACCGTTCGTGTCTGGGTCACATTAAATCCGGTTTAAGAAAGGGCCGGCAACCAGAACGATCGCCGGCCCCTGTGAATGGCGCAAAAAGTATAGCTGGCGGACGGCGCTACATGTCGTCCATGGCGGCTTCCGCCTTGGACCAGATCACGTCCGGCGGCCATTTGCCTTCTTTGACTTCGGCTTCAGTTATCAGGTACATGCCAAGCGCCTCACCCGTAGCGCAGTCTCCGGTCTCATTACAGGTCAACACGCCGGTCAGTCCCGCATGTTCCTCGGTAGCAGAAACTGCGTCACGCAACGCTTGCCTGCCTATGACAATCGAACCGTCCTCCTGTTCAACAGCAACGGATTCGATGGCATCCAGCAACATGTTGGCCGCATCGTAGGCATGTGCGTGGAAACCACTTGGCGGCGCGCCTCCAAATTCCTCATCCCATTCCGCCAGGAAGGCCGAATAGTCCTCACTGGAAAGATAGGGCCCGGACAGATACATGCCAATCGCAGCCTCACCGGTAGCCTCCGGGAAACTGGCGACCAACAGGCCGTCAGCGCCCATCAGGATAGTGTCTTCAAGCCCGGGTATGTTCTGTGACTGGGCGGCGACAAAGTTGCCCTCAGGTTCAAAAATCGGGAAGTAAAGGACATCCGGAGGATTGGTCGCGATCTCGGTCAGAATGGCCGTCATGTCGGTGTCGCCCTTGTTGACAGCGCCCTGGAAGACCACGTCGCCACCCATTTCGCCAAAAGTTCTGGCCATGACAGCCTGCAGGCCGTCGGTGTAGGGGTCACCGTCATGAATGGTCGCAGCCGAAGCGGCGCCAAGCTCATTGAGCGCGTACTCCGCAGCCATGGCGCCCTGAAATTCGTCGTTGTGGGCGGTGCGATAGTAACCGGGCTGCCAAAGTCCGCCGGCATCCATGTCCGCATTGGTCAGGGCAGGGGAGGTGTTTGACGGCGAAATCATCAACATGCCCGCCGCGCTGATTACCGGCAGGGCTGATGCCGCTGCGCCGGAACAACTCGTTCCCACCACGCCGAGGATTTGATCATCGGAAGCGATTTTCTGCGCCGCAGTTTGACCGCCTTCGGCGCTGCACAGACTGTCTTCTGTAATCAGTTCGATTTCACGACCGAGCACCAGGCCGTCTCGTCGATTGAGCGCAATCTCTACCCCGCCTACAGAGTCCTCACCGAGGAAGGCAACCGGGCCGGAAAGCGCAGACATGACGCCAATAGTCACCGGGTCGTCCGGAGCAAGCACCACGCAGCCGATTTCGTCGCTGCAATGGCCATCTGCCTGAGCGCCAAAAGTAAAGGTCAGGAAGATTGCGAACAGGAGAAATGCTACTTTCTTCACGATTCTCTCCTCAACTCTGATTGGCAGAAACTGTTTGTTCCTGCTGCAGGAAATCTATCCCGCGTAAACAAGACATGCAAACTTGTCAGCAAATGCGATTACTCATCACTGTCGTCGCCTGGTTTCCAGGCGATGGTCGGCGGCCACTTGCCTTCATACACTTCGGCTTCGGTAATCTCGAAAATCACCATCGACTCCACAGCGCCACAATCACCGGTAGGGCTACAACTGAGCAAACCGGTCAGACCCTCAAAGTCCGTGTAGTTGGTAAAGACATCCCGTAACGCCTGACGCCCGATCAAAGTCGTGCCATCCTCACCGGTCACGGCGATCGCTTCAAGCGCATCCAGCAGCATATTGGCCGCATCAAAAGCGTGGGCGTGGAAGCCACTGGGGGGCGCTTCACCATACTTGTCGAACCACAACTCGAGGAACGCCTCGTAAGGCTCACCGGTCACTGCCGGGCCGGTCATCAACACGCCCAGCGCCGCCTCACCTGAGTCGATCGGGAAACCCTCCACCAGCAGGGCATCGGCGGTCAGCATGACGGTGTCCTCGAGCCCAGGTATGAACTTGGCCTGGGAGACCAGATAATCGCCCTCCGGCTGAAAGATGGGGAAGAACAACACATCCGGCGCGTTTGAAGCGATGTCAGTCAGGATGGCGGACATGTCCGTGTCGCCAACATTGACGGCGCCGCTAAAGGTGATTTCCCCTCCGAATTCCTCGAAGTTTCTCTCTGTGGCAAGCGCGAGGTCAAAGGCGTAATTGCTGCCATCGTGTATGGTCGCCATTGTGCGGGCGCCCAGCTCTTCCCAGGCATATTGTGCAGCCACCGCACCTTCGAGCAGGTTGTTGTAGACCGTTCTGAAGAAGCCCGGCATCCAGACGCCACCGGTGTCGCGATCCGGGTTGGTCAGCGCCGATGAGGTTGTCATGGGCGAAAGGAGCAGGAAACCGGCGTTGCTGGCAATGGGGATGGCCGGCACGGCAGCGCTGGAACAACTGGGGCCGATAATGGCCACGACCTGCGGATCAGACACGAGACGCTGGGCAGCAGTTTGGCCGCCTTCGGGGTTACAAAGGCTGTCTTCGCCAATCAATTCGATTTCACGGCCCAACACCAAGTAATCCCGTTGTTCCATGGCTATTTCAATGCCACCGACGGCGTCGTCACCGAAAAACGAGGTGGGGCCGGAAACGGTCTGCATCCAGGCGATGGTCACCGGGTCATCGGGGGCCAGCGTCACACAGCCAATGGCGTCTTCACAGGTCAATTCCTGTGCGGAAACTGAAAAGGCAAACAAACTTGCGAACGACAGGATGACGAGGGCTACTGCAGTCAAACGTGACATGGCCGGCTCCTTACAATACACGAACAAGGATATTCAGGCGGGCCGATCGCAGGCTGGTACGCGAACCCTTCCGACACATCGTCACCTGGTCGTCCCGACCTGCCAGACAGGGCAAGCCAGTCCTGACAGATCCGGCTACAAATACCTGTCCGAAGATTATTAATTATACCACCCCTGGCGGGAGGCGCCACAAGGCTCTAACTACAAGGGGTTAACGTTCTTGTTCCGTACTGCCCGACGTCGGCGTCCAGATCAGTTTCGGCGGCCACCGGCCTTCAAATACTTCCCGCTCACCAATGCGGAAGACACCAATCGCCTCATGTGTCGCACAGTCTCCGGTGGGGGAACAGGTCAGCGAGCCGGTAATGCCGTCGAAATCACTTGTTGCCGCAATGGCATCGCGCAAGGCCTGGCGACCAATCAGCACCGTGCCGTCCTCATCGATCCGGGCAACTGCCTCGATGGCGTCGAGCAACAGGTTTGTAGTGTCGTAGGCATGAGCGTGAAAGCCACCAGGCGGTTCCGTTCCGTAGCGTTCCTGCCACAGTCCGAGAAACTCCGAATAGTCCTCGCCCTCGACATTGGGGCCAAACAGGATGACGCCCAACGCTGCCTCATTGGTAGCTTCCACAAAGCCGGGCGTAAGCAGGTTGTCCGATCCCATCAGTATCGTGTTCTCAAGTTCGGCCACGTATTCTGCCTGGGCCACCAGAAAGTCCCCTTCTGGCTGGAAAATGGGGAAGAACAGCAGATCAGGCGCCAGGGAGGCGATCCCGGTCAGAACCGCGCTCATGTCGGTATCGCCAACGTTGACTGCGCCCTGGTAAACGACCTCACCTCCCAGTTCGACAAAGGTGCCGGTCATGGCGCCTTGCAGGTCGTGCGCGAAGGTGCTGCCATCGTGAATCGTGGCCAGGGTCCGCGCACCCAGGATTTCTCTGGCAAAGCGCGCCGCTACCTTGCCCTGAAGGGCATTGGTGTGAATTGTGCGAAAAAAGCCCGGCATCCAGGTACCGCCACTTTCACGGTCGGGATTTGTCAGGGTTGAAGAGACTGCCGTAGGCGTAATCAACACGAAGCCGGCGCGGCTGATAATCGGGATGGCCGCCTCCGCGGCGCTTGAGCAACTGGGGCCAATGATGGCCACAACGCGTTCGTTTGCGACCAGGCGTTGCGCTGCCAGTTGACCTCCCTCAGGCGTGCACTGGCTGTCCTCACCGAGCAACTCGATTTCGCGACCCAGCAGCTGCCCTTCGCGTTGCTCTATGGCAATTTCGATTCCACCCAGCGAGTCCTCACCGAAAAACGAGTTGGCTCCGGAGGTGACCAACATCCAGGCGATCGTCACCGGGTCCTCCGGACCGATAGTCACGCAAGCGATTTCATCTTCGCAGACAAGACCATCAGCCCCGGAAGCCCCGACAAATGCAAACACGCAGAACAGGGCAATGGCTGTGCAGCAGGTTCGGCGGAACATATCACTCTCCGCGATCATATCGGCGGACATAGACTCTTTTTCAAATAATGTCATTGACTGATCACCGTATCCTGAAGGTTCCGGACACAAAAGCAGCCGGTATTTTAATCGACCTTCAGAGTCACAGCTTTGGAGAAAGCCTGCAACCAGACATCAAATTTTCCTTCAGGATTTCGTAAACGGTTTTACAGGTCTTCCACCAACCGTCCGGTCGCAGGAGTCCATATGAGCGTCGGTGGCCAGTGGCCTTCAAAGACTTCTGCTTCGCCAATCTGAAAGACTCCGATTGCCTCTCCGGTTGCACAATCACCTGTCGGCGAACAGTCAAGCGAGCCAGTAATGCCATCAAAATCACTGGTGGCAACGATGGCGTCGCGCAGCATTGCCCGGCCAATCAGGATGTCTCCATTTGAGCTTTCCAGTGCAACTGCCTCAATCGCATCCAGCAAGATGTTGGTCGCATCAAAGGCATGAGCGTGATACGAACCGGGCGGCGAACTGCCGAACATGTCGTCCCAGTTCGCCAGAAAGGCCTGATAGTCTTCACCCGCTACAGCGGGCCCGGAAAGCATCATGCCGAGCGCACCCTCGCCGGAATTGACGGGGAAGCTGGCAACCATCAGTCCGCCCGCGCTGACCAACCGGGTCTCTTCCAGACCGGCAATCAAACCCACCTGGGCGGCGATGAAACTGCCTTCCGGTTCAAATATGGGAAAATACAGGATGTCAGGAGGTGAGGCGGCAACCTCCGTCAAAATCGCCGTCATGTCCGTGTCGCCGACGTTGATTGAGCCGGCGTACAGCAGTTCACCACCACCTTCCACGAAACGAGCGGCCATCACCCTTTGCAGGTTTTCTGCGTAGACACTGCCATCATGGATGGTCGCCAGGGTGCGGGCCTCCAGTTCCTGCAAGGCAAAGGCCGCCGTGACTTCCCCAAGCAACAGGTCATTCTGCGACGTACGAAAGTAGCCCGGTTGCCAAACGCCGCCGATTTCACGGTCTTCTTCTGTCAGGCCTGGAGTCGTATTGGACGGCGAGATCATGATGAAACCCGCACGGCTGACAATTGGCAGGGCAGCGACCGCTGCGCTGGAACAACTCGTGCCGATGACCCCCAGTACCTGGTCGTCCGCGACAAGGTTTTCTGCTGCCGTCTGGCCGCCTTCCGGTGTGCACAGGCTGTCTTCACCGATCAGTTCGATTTCACGACCAAGCAGGCGGTTGCTCCGCGTGGCCAATGCCAACTCGACACCACCGAGCGAATCTTCTCCAAGGAAGGCAACCGCGCCAGACGTGGCCAGCATGTAACCAATGGTAACCGGGTCGTCCGGGCCGATGATTACACATCCGATCTCATCGTCGCAATCGAGATCCTGGGAAAATACAGGTGCTGAAACCAGCAGAAATGCAGTCAGTAGCCAAATCCGCAGAAGCTTCATCATTCTCCTCTTCCTGCCGTTCCACCAATCGGGTCCTGTTACCGAACGAGATTTCAGGCCATCCGGCTCCCATCTGTGTTTCAGATTTCAGTCGAAGGACCGCATTGCCGTCGGCACCCGTCACTATCAGTTTCTCTTCACGGTCAAAAGTCGGTTACTGGCAAGAGCGTCGACTTCGCTGGAAGCTCCGTCAGGCCAGTGAATCTCCAGCCTTTCCAGTGCGGTGTCGTCCGGAAATCCGAAATGAACGCGAGTTGGGTCTCCGGAGAGATAGCCACTGCCGGATTTCAATTCCCGGGTCATGGTCCCGGCGGAACTGTGCAGGACAAGGCGTGCGCCGATGGCCTGCGGATTGGCGCTCCCGACGTGAAGCAGCTCGACCTGCAGGCTGGCCCCGCCGCAAAGTCGGTTCTCGAAGAGCAGGGCAGGGGCGCGCAGATTGTTTACAACCAGATCAAGGTCACCATCGTTGTCGAGGTCGGCGATACTCAGGCCTCTGCCACTGTCGCTGGCTTGCAGACCCCAGTCCGGCATGACGACAAAGGCGCCCGTTCCGTCATTGCGAAAGGCCTGGTTTTGCTCGACCAGTTCGCCGCCGGGCAAATGCCCGAAAATGGTACTTTCAATCATGCCGTTGACGACATACAGATCCAGATATCCGTCCTGGTCCAGATCGCCAAACTTGCCGGACCAGCTCCAGCCCGTGGCGTCGATGCCGGCCATCCCGGCCGCGTCCGCTTCAAACCCCTGCAGAACATTCGCCATCACCTGAGGGTCACCCTCTGCGTGGGGCATCTCCATCATGGAAGTCATGACGGGTTCCCAGGCCGCCATCGTTTCCTCGTCGCTGGCGTAGGGTTTCATGTCGGTAGAAAAGAGTTCTACGCTTCTGTCGTTGTTCAGATCGGCGCTGTCGAAACTCATGGTACTGTGGCTCATGGTTTCAAAGGGCCACAGTTCCAGCCACGTGCCCTCAGACCTCGTCCAGGAGTAATCCGGAACGGCAAAGTCGTTGCCTACCAGAATTTCCGGCCTTCCGTCCCCGTTGATGTCGCTCAGCAACAGGGCCAGGGCCTGGGCCTCGTCTGCCAGTCGCTCTGCGACAAAAGAATTGCCGGCATTTTCGTACAGATAGACTCCGGCAATATGGCTGTCAAGGAATTCGGCGCCAAGAAGCGTCAGCAATTCGGCGTCATAGGTTGCTCCCGCAAGGTCCAGGTCGCCATCCTGGTCTACGTCCGCCCAGTTGATTGAGTAGAGGGGTTCGGCAATGCCGGGCAGAATCTCCTGCTCAAACTGCCTGTCTCCCAGGTTTGCCCACAGGTTGGGAGCGCTGGCCACTCTGGAAAAGATGATGTCCCGCCGGCCATCGGCATCCAGGTCAATTATTGTCACGGCACGAGTATTCCCGTCACCGAGGGCAGCCCTTTCGAAATTCAAATCTCCCAGATTCCAGAGAATGGAATTCGGGCCACCATGGTTGGCCAGCACGATGTCCAGAAGTCCGTCGTTGTCCAGATCGTTGATGCCCACACCGCTGCCGTTGGCCTCAAACATGCGAACTTCATCGCCGCCCGGCACGGTTGTGCTATGCGGAAGAATGTGAGTCTGGAATGTGCCATCGCAGTCGTTCCTGTCCGCAAGCGACGATTGCACAATGGTTGTTTCGATTGCCAGAGCTGGAGCCACGACCATGAACACACATACACAAGCGGCGACGACGGTTTTCATTGTTCACAAGCCTTTCGCAATTGCCTCATCAATGTTGCCTGCGTACATTCCCTGGCACAAGAAACGTTGCCATTGGAAGCAGGCCTGAAATTACCCGTCCTTCCAGGCACAGGAGTCTCAAACAGGTTTCGGGCACAAGCAACAGCCAAGGTGAACTAGCGACCGCCCATGCCGGTAATTGTAATTCCGCGGATAAACCACTTTTGCGCCACTACGTAAACGATCAAGATTGGCAACATTGCCGTGACAGCGCCTGCCATCAACAACTCCCAGCGCGTGTTGAACTGTCCCTGGAACTTTGACAGGCCAACAGGAATGGTGCGCATCTCATCGCGGTACGTGATGACCAGCGGCCAGAGAAATTCATTCCAGCTGCCCAGAAAAACGAAGATAGCCACCGCCGCCAGCGTCGTCTTGCTCATGGGAAGCACAATTTGCCACCAGATGCGGAAGGAAGACGAACCATCGATGCGCGCAGCGTCGTCCATTTCCAGCGGTATGCCGCGATAATGCTGGCGCAACAGAAAGGTACTGAAGGCCGAGAAAGCCGGCGGGATGATCAATGCCTGGTAACTGTCATACCATCCCAAATTGCGGACGATAATGAAGTTCGGGATCAGCAAGACCGGAAAGGGGATCATGAGCGTGGCCAGCCAAACGGTGAAAAGCTTGTCCCGGCCGGCAAAGCGCAAGCGGGCGAAGGCGAAGGCCGACAGCGACGACGTGGCAAGCTGCAATACCACCACGCTCACTGCGATGATCATACTGTTCAGGTAGTAGCGGTCGAAGGGCACCGCCGTCAGGGCGTTGGGATAGTTGTCCCAGGCCACGACATTCGGGATCCAGGTGGGTGGATAGGTAAAGATTTCCGGGGGATATTTCAGGGAAGTACTGAGCATCCAGAAGAATGGCAGCAACATCACACCGCTGCCGGCGATGAGCAGGGCGTGCAATATCAGGTGCGCCCGACTGACCGGAGCCCGCACCACCCGCGGGAAATCCGCCCCGACCCGGGCCTTACCGGTGGTTGTGGCCATCGCCAGGCCCTCGCCTAGACTTCATAATGCACCCAGCGCCTCTGCAGGCGCAACTGGACGAGAGTGACCAGAAAAATGATGGCGAACAGAATCCACGCGATGGCCGTCGCCTTGCCCATGCGGAAGAATTCGAATGCGTTTTGCCAGATGTAAAAGACGATCGACAGGGTCGACCGCGGCGGCTCGCCACCAAACAGGACGAAGGGTTCTGCAAACAACTGAAACGCGCCGATCATTTGAATGACGAGCAAAAAGAATGTCGTGGCGCTTACCATCGGAACGGTCACGTATCGAAAGCGTTGCCAGTTGTTGGCGCCGTCGACGCGGGCAGCGTCGTAGAAGGCCTCGGGCACGCCTTGCAGGCCGGCAAGATAAATCACCATCGTGAAGCCAACGTTCTTCCACAAGGTAAGCATCACAACCGCGATGCGGGACCAGAAGGCGTTGTTCAGCCAGTCCGGTGGCTGAATTGGGATCCCGTAGCGTGCGGCTATGTCCCAGATGATGGAACTGATCATGCCGAAATCACGGTTAAGCAGCCACTGGAAGACAAGCGCAGCCGCCACAATGTTGGTGACGACAGGCATGAAATAAATGAGGCGGTAAAGAGTCATGCCTCGCAACTGCGTGTTGAGCGCCACCGCCAAAGTCAATCCCAGCGCCAGTTGCAGCGGCACAATGGTCACAGTATAGAAAAGTGTGTTTACCAACACGTGATTAAAGATTCGGTCCCGTGTAATTAATTCAACGTAATTTCCTATTCCTACAAATTCAGGCGTACCCAGCAGGTCCCAGCGAGTCAGGCTGACGCCCATCGACATCACGATGGGGATGAGGACAAAAATGACAAACCCGGCCAGGCCGGGCAACAGGAATAACCATGCCTCGCTCTGCTGCTGCGGGTTCCAGCGGCCAATTCCCGCCCTCAGGCGGAAGCGTTCCAGGGCGCCGATCTGCATCTGGCTGTTCATCGTGTCCGGTCTCCAGGATCAGGCCAGGGCAGTTTCGCCCTGACCTGACTGTTTGAAAGCAGTTGCCAGACCTAGCCCATCATCATGTCGGCAAGGAAGGCATCAACATCATCGCAAACACCGGGGAGGACCTCTGCCGGCACCGCTTCACCGGCCCAGATCTGGTCCATCACCGGACGGATGTAGTTGCCGTTGATCTCACCCCATTCGGGGAAGTAGGCCACGCGTCCGCCAGGCTTGGCGTTGCGACCTTCGATGATGAAAGCCATGCGGTTCGCGGGCGGGTCCGCCGGATTCTCTTCGGAGCCGAGGAAGGCCTCCGAGAGCGCCGTGGACTCCAGCGCGGGCAGGATTTCGCCGGAAGCCGTGTAGATGCCCTGACCACCATCGGTACTCTGCAGCCAACTCAGGAAGGTCCAGGCGGACTCCTTGTCATCGCTGAGGGCGCTCATGGTCCAGGCTGCGCCACCAGCGGCGGCGGCACGCTGGCCATCGGCCGGAATCGGCACGGGAGCCACGTCATAGTTCATTTCAGCCGAGTTGAAGGCGGAAACACGACTGGCATTCTGAATGATCATGGCCACCTGGCCACCCTGGAAGACAGCGGCGTCACCGCCGGACTGACTCAGGTTGGCGCTGCGCATGGCATAGTTGTTGTCCATCATGCCGGCAAAGAACTCGACAGCCTCGATTGACTCCGGAGAATCAAGCAGGCAGGAAGTGGGGTTGCGCATGTCATCCAGCAGACCGCCGTTGTTCTGCAGCACGAAGAGCGCGTACTTGCCGCCCTCCATCCCCAACGCGTAGCGGGCCACGCGGCCGGTTTCTTCAACGATCGTCAATTGCTCGGATGCCGCCAGCAGATCATCCCAGGTCCATTCGTCAGTGGGGTAGGCGACGCCGACCTCATCGAAGATTTCCTTGTTGTAGTAGAGGACTTCAAGACCGATGTCACGCGGGAAGCCCCAGATGCGGCGGGTACCGTCCTCATCGTAGGTGGTGCCGTATTCCAGCAGCCCGGGCCAGAAATCCGAGATGTCGTAGTTGTTGGCCTCGATGTAGGGCGTCAACTCTTCCAGCACACCGCGGGCCGCATAGCGAATTGGCGGTGAAAGGAAGAGAACGTCCGGGATCAGGGCGCCGTCTCCGGCGGCCCACAGGGTATCCAGGGTAGTGAAATAGTCGGACCAGGGCTGGTGCCAGATCTCGATTTCGATGTCGGGATTGGCTGCCATGAATGCCTCGGCGACGCTGGTATGGGTGGCGGCCTCTTCCGGGCTTCCCCAGAAGCCCCAGGTGACGGTGGCCTTGTCCTGGGCCGCTGCCAGGCTGCTGAACATGGCAAGCAGCACAACAACAAGCAGTACACGAATCAATTTGTGTTGCACGATTGACCTCCTCTAAATGGCAGACGGAGCGATGGTGCCAAAATGTTAGCAAAGTTCTGACTATACGCAAACGCCTCCCAAACTAATTGGTGTCGACCGGGCCGCCGCCGGGACGAATTCCGAAATCGTTGTTTTCGGCCGCGACGGCAGCGGCAGGTTTGACACGACGAAGCTCGTTAAACATCGGCGTGTCTTCAGATTGCACGCAAAGTTCCGCGTAAAGATACAGGGCAGCGGACCAGGCCTGGTCATCGAAGCCCATCGGGTTGCCACTTTCGCCATGAAGCCATTCGTTGAAGCCCCAAATTGACCTGTCGGCCGCCATCCTCAGGGACTCAACCTGGGCATACAACAGTCTCTCGGCTTCATCGAGCCAACCGTGACAAACAAGGGCCGCGATGTGGAAGCCGCCCACCATGGGCCAGATTCCCCCGTTGTGGTACTGGTAGGGCAGGTTCAGGTTACGGCTGCGATAATATTCGCGCCAGTCGCTTTCCCCCGGGTATACAGGCGGGTAGATGGCGCGGGTCGGGTAGGGCTCGGCGATTCCGACCTGGTGCATATAGCGCAATATGTGTTCACAACGGTGTCCGTCAGCGACGCCGGTGAGGATTGCCAGGGCATTGCCCAGACTGTCACACCATGTGCCGTATTCACGGAAGGCTACCCAGGGGAGGTAGTAGGGCCTGCTCGAAATGGTCCCGATATTGTGATATAGCATGAACCATTCGAGGCGGATGCTCTTGAGTCGCTCAAGATGTTCGGCAAAATGCTCCGCCACCCAACAGCGGTCTACCCACATCAGCAGGTTTAGACGTTCGTGGATATCATTTGAAGAAACAGCCGGACAGCGACCGGTCGCGCCGGTAACTGCCCGCATTTGTTCCCAGCCTAGCATGGCGGCGTAATAGAGCACGTTGTCATACAGGGTGTTGTAGCGCACGGAAATGAGGTCCATCCAGTTGCCGGCTTCCGGCACCTCCAGAAGACCGCATTCGTTCATGTCCTGATATTCCAGCCATAGCAGGGCGCGGTCGATACGCGGCCAGTGCTGCAGCAGAAATTCGATGTCCCCGCTGACCTGGTAATACATCCAGTGCCCCAGGATGAACCACAGATTGGCATCCAGGGCGCCGGCATTCTCGGTACTGATGTAACCGTTGTCGGGGTTGACGTTCAGCGGAACGAGGCCAAGGGCGGACTGAAACTGGCCCAGGTTTTCCAGACTGGCGCGCGCCGACGCCTGCAGTTGCGCATCGCCACTGGCCAGCGCCCCGATTGAGGTAATGATGCTGTCCCTGGCCCAGATCTGCGGGTAACCTGCAGCCGCGCCTGAAGCGCGAAAGCCCTCATTGGTCGTGCAAAGATGAAGGACCTCAAGGGCCTTGTCATGAGCCTCCCGCAGCAGTTTTCCCTCGCCCATGGATTTCCAGCCAATGTCTCTCGCTGAAGTGTACCTTATTGACACAAAATACAAAAAAAGCGGGCCTGCTCAGGAAACGGTCACGCCCTGATGCGTGAAGGCTGTCGCTTCCATTCGTAAACGCGTGTGACGATTGAACCAGTGCAGCGCAGCGAATGGCACGCAGAAATCAATGGTTTCATTCTCGCAGGGGCGCATGTCGTGGGCCGCATGCAAGGTGGCTATTACCTCTGTTTCCCCGCGTAATTCCCTGACGCTGCCGTAGATGCGGCGATGATCGCCAAGGTATTCCACGCGCTGCACGTGAACCGGGAAGACCAGTGTCTTGTCCACGCCGGATTCGCCATTTGCGGGGACGAAGACCTCCGGCCGGAATCCGATAATGCAGTTGTCCTTCTCTATGAGATTCATGGGCGGTGAGCCCAGGAAAGTGGCGACGAAAGTATCTGCCGGGCGCTGGTACAACTCCTGCGAAGTCCCGATTTGACGAATGCGCCCTTCCGACATGACGGCAATTCGGTCTCCCAGGCTGAGTGCGTCCTGCTGGTCGTGGGTGACGAGCAGGGTTGTGACGCCCAAACGCCGTTGGTAACGTCTCAATTGCGCTCGTGCCACGCGGCGAAGACTGGCGTCAAGGCTCGACAGCGGCTCGTCAAAGAGGAAGACGCGCGGCATTCGCACAATGGCACGGGCCAGCGCCACTCGCTGGCGTTCTCCTCCCGACAGGTGGGCAGGATAGCGTTCAAGATGATTTGAAATGTCCAGTTGGCGCGCCGCATTTTCCACCCGTGCAACGATCTCTTCTCGTGGAAGACCTTCATTTTGCAAGGGGAAGGCGATGTTCTTGCGCACGCTCATGTGTGGATACAGGGCGTAGCTTTGAAAGACCATCGCGACGCGACGCTTGTCCGGCGCAACGCCATTCATGATTTCGTCACCGATCTGGACCAGGCCTTCGTCCGGCATGTCCAGTCCGGCGATCAAACGCAGTAGTGTGGTTTTGCCACAGCCGGAAGGGCCGACCAATACGAGAAGTTCACCTTCCCGGACGCGGAGATTGACCTCCTCCAGGGCCACGACATCGCCAAAGTACTTTCGGAGGCCTATAGCCTCCACCTGCGCCATCAAATCTCTCCGTCTGCCCCGTCCCTGCCCGTCAGGTACCCTTGCCAGCATACGATTGCAGCAAGGGAAAGACTCCCTGAGTATGCTATATTCCGTCCTGCATTGCTACGCGGCCCACAGTTCCTTACTGAAAGATCGGAAACAGGTTTCCATCCATTTCCACAAGCCAGGCTGTGACCAGGGGGAAAGCATGCGAATCGCGGACATGCACTGGCGCCAGGTAGAGGACTGGTTGAAACTGGATGATCGTTGCGTACTGCCCGTGGGAAGCACGGAGCAACATGCCCTGCTCAGTCTCTGCGTTGACAATATCCTGGCCGAACGCGTGGCACTTGAGGCAGCCGCTCCCACCGGTGTGCCGGTTTTCCCGCCTGTCAACTATTGCCTTACCGCTTGTTTCATGGCCTACCCCGGCACAATAACCCTGCAACCGGAGACATACGTGGCCCTGCCTGGGGACATCCTTGCCAGCCTGGCCGGTCATGGTTTCCGCCGCGTCCTGATCGTCAATGGACACGGTGGCAATGCTGCCGCCAGCGAACAGGTGTTAACCCTGGCGCGAGAAAGGCATCTCATGCAGGTGATCTGGCACAACTGGTGGAATGCGCCGGCAACCGGGGCCGCCACCATGGCGGTCGATGCGGAGGGCTCGCACGCCTCATGGTCCGAGAATTTTCCGTGGACGCGTCTGGAGCAAGTGACGCAACCGACCGGCAGCAAAGCGGTTGCGGACATGGACCTTGTCGACACCATGACTCCGACGCCAGTCCGCGAGACTCTCGGGGACGGCAACATGGGCGGTGTTTACCAGAAACCTGACGAAGACATGCTGAAGATCCGGGAGGCGGCAGTCCGGGAAACCCGGGAGCTGATCGAAAATGGATGGGACCACAATGCGCAGCTTTGAAGGAGTATGGCCGGCCCTTGTCACGCCCGCTGACGAAAACGGCGCCATCAACTCCGATTGCCTGAATGACCTGATTGACCATCTGGTCGACAAGGGCGTCGATGGTCTTTACGTCGGCGGGTCCACTGGAGAGGGCCTGTCCCGGTCCGTCGAACAACGCCTGAAGCTGACCGGGCTGGCAGTCGAGGCGGCAAGAGATCGCGTGCCGGTTGTCATCCACGTCGGCGCGGTGGCGCTGCCGGACGCCCTGCACCTGGCCCGCCATGCGGAATATCTTGGCGTGGCGGGGATCAGCAGCATCCTGCCTCCGGACTACGGCAGCGAGGAAAGCCTGTGGCGTTTCTATGCCCGCATAGCCGACTCAGCGCC
Organism: Aggregatilineales bacterium; assembly: GCA_963667305.2. GTDB lineage: Bacteria > Chloroflexota > Anaerolineae > Aggregatilineales > Phototrophicaceae > JAGWBD01. The sequence goes on from CAXXWG010000041.1 coordinate 287,750, forward strand.
GTCCACAGCGCTTCTGGCCTACATATTGAACGACAGTCGCGGAACGACCGGCCTGATGCAGCGCCTGCAGCAACTGCCCCAGCTGGCTGGCGCGAAATATACGGGCCCGGACATGTACGAATTCGCTCACATGGTTCAGCTCGGAAATGGCCGGAACTGGTCCATGCTGAGTGGCATGGACGAGATGTGCCTGCATGCCGTGCTGGCCGGTTCTGCCGGCAACATAGGCTCGACGCTCAATTTCATGCCGGGTGTCTATCGCGAAATCCGTCGACTTGTCGCGGCAGACAAGGTATTGGAAGCCCAAAACCTGCAGGATCGGGCAAATGCCGTCACAACCATTCTTCACCGCTATGGCTACATGGGCGCGCAGGTCGTTGCGCTTGACTTGCTCGGTTTCAACGTGGGCGGCCCGCGTCTGCCGAATCTGCCCTTGAGTGACGAAGAGTCTGATCTACTGCGCTCTGAATTGGTGGACAGCGAATTCCTGCAACTCTGTGCGCTGTAACGGTCAGGCCGCCTTGTTCCAAAACATGCTAAAATGATTGTAGACTGACCAGTCGGTTTACAGGGGATTGCCTTGTCTCCGGAAAACTCAACGCGTGACCCGGGCGGGACCCGCGGGCGCATCCTGGATGCAGCCCTCGAGAAATTCGCCAGCAAGGGCTACCACAGCACGCGCATGGATGAAATCGTCGCCGGTTCCGGCACGTCCAAGGGCGCCATCTACTTTCACTTCCCAAACAAGGAACGCCTGTTTCTGGCCCTGGTTGACCAGTTCGCCGACCTGCTGGAGCGCCGTGTCAGAGCGGCCATAGAGGACGAAGCTGTCGGCATGCGCAAGGTGCAGGCCGGCCTGCATGCCTGTCTGGATACCTTTGGCAAATACCGCCGTCCGGCCAAGTTGCTGTTGGTCCAGGCTGTAGGACTGGGCAGCAGTTTTGAAATGAAACGGATGGAAGTCAATGACCGTTTCATTGACCTGATTCGTGGCTGGCTGGATGAAGCAATAGAGGTGGGGGATATCCAGCCGGTTGACAGCGACGTGGTGGCCTGTGCCTGGATGGGAGCAATCTACGGCGTGGTTATTCGCTGGGTCTATACCGGGGAACCGGAACCGGATCGCATCCTTTCCGCACTATTGCCTGTGTTGCTAAAGAGCGTTGGTTATATTGCACCGGCCGATGAATGAGACAGCCCGGGCCCGAATATCACCCGGCCGTTTACTCAGCGTAAATCTGCCCTGCCCAGGCGTGGATACAAGCACTTTTCTGCGCTTTTCCCGGGGCATGCCACGTTTTGCGCTGGAGCATCCACTCAATGGTGCGGCCATGGCAGGCGCCGGCATCACCGCCGAACTCGTCGCCTGGAGCGATCGATTCGCCGGCATTGAATCCCAGGCGAGCGCGCTTTTTCACAGGGCCCTGGTAGACGGTAAAGGGCCACCCGAATGTCAGGCGAGGCTGTTTGGCGGGTTCGCCTTTCAGGACGACTTTGTGCCAGACAACACCTGGACCATCTGGTCGCCGGCGTGGTTTGTCTTGCCGCATTACCAGTTCACGCAACTTGAGGGCAAGGCATGGCTGACCCTTAACGTCCAGGTTCCGGATGACGAAAAGGCCGGGGAGACCTTGACGGACCTGCGGCTGGCACTGGAGGATCTTCGCCGCGAACTTCAAACCTTTGCCAGGCAGACGACCGGGTCCAGACGAGTCCAGTTGCTGTCGCTTGAATACCCCATGACGAGCCAAACCTGGGACCAAATCATCGGTATTGCCAAAAGCCGCATCCTGGCCGGTGAGTTGCAAAAAGTCGTGCTGTCGCGAGTCGCAGAAGCACGATTTGACCTGCCGCCGGACACCGACCTTGCGCTGGAACGTCTGCGACAGACCTATTGCAACTGCTGGCGTTTTCTCCTTGAGCCACGCCCTGGTCATGCCTTCCTGGGAGCGACGCCCGAATTGCTGGTTGACCTGCGGGGCAGAAACTTGCGCAGTATGGCTCTGGCCGGTTCCGCGGCTCGTGGCGCGACCCCCGACAGCGATGAAGCACTGGCCCTTCAGATGATCGCCGACTCCAAGGAACGCCACGAACACGCGCTTGTCGCAAACACGCTGCACAGGCGACTGGCTTCCCTGGGAACCATTGAGGCTCCCGAGATTCCGCGAGTCTTCAGGTTGGCCAACATACAACATTTGCTCACGCCGCTGGCCTGTAACCTGCACCGGTCTGACGGCCTTTTCCCGCTTGCGCGCCGCTTGCATCCTTCCCCCGCCCTGGGAGGCGCTCCCCGGCAACCTGCCTTGAATCTCATCAGCGAACTGGAGCCGGTGCCGCGAGGCTGGTATGCAGCGCCGGTCGGATGCCTGGACATGCACATGGAGGGCACCCTAGTGGTGGCCATTCGATCCGCAATTTGCCAGGCACAACGTATGTGGTTGTATGCCGGTGCGGGCATCGTGGCCGACAGCGTGGCGCAGCGCGAGTGGGAAGAGTCCGAACTAAAATTCCAGCCGATACTGACAGCCCTGGGGTTACAGGAGGAACAACCTGCCTGATTCCGCCACCCTTTGGGCCCGTACTTTTGTTGCTGCGCTGGCGCAGGCCGGACTGCGAGCGGTCTGCGTCGCGCCAGGGTCAAGGTCCACCCCTCTGGTGATGGCCTTCGCCCGTCATCCCTCAATCGAGGTCTGTTCCCATCTGGACGAGCGCAGCGCGTCATTTTTTGCGTTGGGCATGGCGCTGGCGCAGGAAAAGCCGGTGGCGCTGCTTTGTACGTCCGGCACTGCAGCGGCAAATTTCTTTCCTGCCATCGTGGAAGCCAACCTCGCGCGCGTGCCCCTGTTGGTGATCACCGCGGACCGGCCGCCCGAATTGCGTCACAGCGGCGCCAACCAGACCATCGATCAGGTCAAACTCTATGGTGATCAGGTCTTGTGGTCCATCGATTGCGCTCCGCCTGAAAGACGGCCGTCCCCCCTGGCCCTGCGCCAGCTTGTCACGCTTGCAGCGCGCTGTCTTGCGCGGACGATGGGGCTGCGCAAGGGCGTGGTGCACGTCAACATGCCCTTTCGCAAACCACTGGAACCAGATGCGGATAACGAATCGGCCTTGATCGACGCATCGCCAGGTGCAAGCGTGATTGCTGCTTCACCAATTGACCTGGAGCCGGGCGAAACGGACAGAAACAACTTCGCTTCGCTGGTGCGAAAACACGGCAATGGCGTGGTCATTTGTGGCCCTGGAACTACACGGGAATTCCCTGCCGCTTCGGTGCTTGAATTTGCGCGAGCCAGCGGCTGGCCATTGATTTGCGATCCCATGTCAGGCTTGCGCTACCAGGACGCGGATGTAGTGGCCTGTGCCGACACCATCCTCGCGGCAAGACCGGAACGCGCGCCAGTGCCGGATGTTGTCCTTCGTCTTGGGGCGGTGCCTGTGTCGGCTTCCGTGAATGCCTGGCTGGATGCTGCCAACGCCGCCCACCAGATTCAACTGGGCCCTTCCGGCGTTTGGGCGGATGACAGTCATCGAAGCACCGCCTTTTTGCAGGCCGGTCACGCCTTGCTAAAGGCAGCCGGCGCCAGTCTGTCCGAAGCGGAGAAGCCGTCAGAGTCGGCAACTTGGTGGCGCTGCGCCGAACGCAGGGTGCGACAGCTGCTGCGTGCGTCGCTCCTGGACGGCGACTGGTTTGACGGCGCCGCGGTAGCGGAAGTAGTGGCGCAACTTCCAAAGGACGCGACCCTCTTCGCCGGCAACAGTCTTCCCGTCCGATTGCTGGACCAGTTCGCCATGCCGCAGGGACGCTGCATACAGGTCTTCGCCAATCGCGGCGCCAGTGGAATCGACGGTAACATTTCAACCGCCCTGGGCCTTGGCCATGCGCGCAAGGGACGGGCGCTGGTCGCACTGGTGGGGGACATCACCTTTTACCACGACATGAACGGGTTGCTTGCGCTCCGGCGCCTTGGTTTGACCGCAACAATCGTTTTGCTTAACAACAATGGCGGCGGCATCTTCAGGCGTTTACCCGTTCATGCCTTTGAGCCGGAATTCACGGACCTGTTTCTCACCCCGCACGACCTGGATTTCAGCCACGCTGCCCGCCTCCATGGTGTCCGGCACGTTTTGGCAGACAGACGTGAGCGCTTGCGCAGGGCCCTTTCACAGAGCATCGCTTGCGAGGACTCAACGATAATTGAAGTGCCAACAGACTCTTTCATGGATTTGCGCCAACGCAACCAGGTGATTGACGCAGCCGCCAGGGAACTGGACCGTCTCAAGGCTGGTTCGAAATGAAAGGAACAGGTAGATGGAGAGTGTGAGCATGCCTTCAGACATCCGCAACGAGGACCTGATGTGCCTGGCCGCATGGCGTGAAGTCAGTCCGCCGGGGGACGTGACCTACCACAAGGCGGAAGGTATCGCGCGTATCGCCTTCAATCGCCCGGAAATACGGAACGCCTTTCGGCCGCAGACCATTGACGAGATGACTGCGGCGCTGCTTGACGCCTGGCACGACAGCGACGTCGGCGTTGTGTGGATCACCGCCAACGGTCCCAGCCCGAAAGATGGCGTCTGGTCCTTCTGCGCCGGCGGCGACCAGAAGGTGCGCGGCGAGGCGGGCTACGTGGGCGATGATGGAGTCGCGAGATTGAACGTGCTTCAGTTGCAACGCTACATTCGCAACATCCCCAAACCTGTTGTAGCGGTGGTGCCCGGTTTTGCCATTGGCGGCGGTCATGTATTGCACGTCTGCTGTGATCTCACCATCGCCAGTGAAAATGCCCGCTTTGGGCAGACCGGACCCATTGTCGGCAGCTTCGATGCCGGCTTCGGCTCCTCCTTCCTGGCCGCCCAGGTAGGGCAAAAGAAAGCGCGCGAAATCTGGTTCCTGTGTCGCCAGTACAGCGCGGCCGAAGCCGAGGCCATGGGGATGGTGAACCGGGTCGTGCCGCTGCCGCAACTTGAACAGGAAGCGCTGGACTGGTCACGTGAGATGTTGAAGAAATCGCCGCTGGCGCTGCGTTTTATCAAGGCCGGTCTCAATGCCGAACTGGATGGTCAAACGGGCGTGCAGGTGTTGGCGGGTGACGCCACCATGCTGTTTTACATGACCGAGGAAGGCAGAGAGGGGAAAAACGCCTTCCTTGAAAAACGCGAACCCGACTTTAGCCGCTTTCCGCGCCGGGCCTGATGCGCGACTGGCTGGCAGCCCGTGCCGCGGCGACTCCAAAACGGGAAGCCCTTGTCGCCGGCAATTCGCGCCTGACCTTTGGTGAACTCAACTGGCGGGTTGCACAGCTCTGCGCCGCCTGGCATGGGGCGGGCCTGCGACCAGGTCAACACGTCGCCATGGCCATGCACAGCAATCCTGCAACGATCGTCCGTCTCTTCGCAGCCATGCGGCTCGGCATGGTCTTGGTGCCCCTGAGTATCCGCCTGACTCCATCCGAACGCAGGGAGTTGCTGTCAAGCGCAAATTGCCGCTGGTTGCTGCCGGAAACAGCAAATGAGCCGCCTCTGGGCCTGCGAGACGACAAGGGGTTTGACGACCCCCCGCTTGTTCGGGAAACGGACGAAGCGCGGGCGGCAAGGTTCAGGGACGCCCAATTGACGCCTTCCGCGCCAATGGCCATCGTGCATACCTCCGGTACGACGGGGAAAGCCAGGGGCGCCGTGCTCACGGTGAGCAATTTCTTCCACAGCGCGCTGGGCGCGACCCTGCGCCTGGGGCACCTGCCGCAGGACCGCTGGCTTTGCGTGATGCCGCTGTGGCACGTCGGTGGACTGGCGCTGGTGACCCGCGCCATGTTGCAGGGCTCAACTGTCATTCTGCAACCGCGCTTCGATGCGGAAATCTTCATGCACGCCCTGCAACATGAAGGCGTGACCATGGTCTCGCTGGTCCCTGCCATGTTGCATCGTCTGCTCGAGTATCGCGACGGCGACTGGCCAGGCAAGTTGCGCCTGATCCTGCTGGGCGGCGCGCCCTTGTCCGGCGAATTGCAGGAACGCTGCGCTGACAGCGACCTGCCGGTGGCACCTACCTGGGGCCTTACCGAGGCCTGCTCGCAGGTGGCTACCGTGTTGCCATCCGAAGCGCGGCGCAAGCCGGGCAGCACCGGCAAGCCGCTGCTGTTTTCATCAATTCGCATTGTCGACGAAGCGGGCAATGACAGGGCGCGTGGTGAGATTGGTGAGATTGTCGTCAGCGGCCCAACGGTGATGCAGGGTTACTGGCAGGACCCCCAATCGACGTCAGCGACGTTGGTCAACGGCGAATTGCAGACGCGGGACCTGGGGTACCTGGACGAAGAAGGGGACCTGTATGTGCTGCAACGCCGCAATGACCTCATCATCAGCGGGGGTGAAAACATCTACCCTGCGGAAGTCGAACACGCTCTGATCGACCATGCACTGGTAGAAGATGCCGTCGTGCTGGGGCTTGACGATGAGGAATGGGGCCAGCGGGTGGGGGCCGTGGTGCAAATGAAGGGGTCAAGCCTTGTTGCCAGCGACGAATTGTCCCGCCATTTGCGCCAGCGACTGACGGCTTACAAATTGCCGCGTGAATGGCGTTTCGTAGACAGAATTGAGCGCTCGGATTCCGGCAAGGTGAAACGGTCGGAACTGGCGCGTTTGTTTGAGGACTCTTCGTGCCACAACGCACGGTCAACGGACTAAATTATCACTTTCATTGCGAAGGCAATGGCCCGCCGCTTCTGCTGCTGCACGGTTTTACGGGTTCCCATGCCAGTTGGCCAGGCATTGTCCCGGGCTTCGCGGAACACTTTTTAACCATTGCCGTTGATTTGCCCGGTCACGGCAAGAGCGATTCACCGGTAGACCCCTTGCGTTACCGGCATGAGAGTGTCAGCGCCGATCTGGTGGCCTTGATGGCCCGCTGCGGTCATTCCCGCTTTCATCTGCTTGGCTATTCCATGGGCGGGCGCCTGGCGCTTGCACTCGCGCTCTCCTTTCCGGGAAAGGTAACGTCGCTCATTTTGGAAAGCGCGTCGCCTGGTTTGCCTACCGCGGCCGAACGTGCCCATCGGCGGGAGCAGGACGAGAGAATCGCGCGCAAAATCGAGTCCGAAGGATTGCGCCGCTTTGTTGAGCACTGGGAGCAGCTGCCTCTCTTCGCCAGTCAGGGACGTTTGCCCGTAGCAGAGCGGCGAAGCTTGCGTCAACAGCGTTTGCGGAACAGCGCCACTGGCCTGGCTGCCAGTTTGAGAGGCGCAGGAACCGGTACGCAGAAATCGCTCTGGTCACAGATTCCACAGTTGAAAACTCCCTCTCTTCTGGTGTGCGGCGAACTGGACCCGAAATTTTGCGACGTCGCAAGACGCATGGCGTCGGCCAATCCTGCACTACAAATGCAGCAGGTTGCAGGAGCAGGCCATTGCATCCATCTTGAACGGCCGCAGTCTTTCGCAAGGACTGTTCAGGATTTCCTCTTCGAACAGGAGGAGTGACATGCTGGTATTTGACGGGCACCTTGATCTCGCCTGGAATGCCCTGCAATGGAACCGGAATATCCAGCAATCGGTCTACACCTTGCGAACGCAGGAAGCCGGTCTCGTCGGCAAGGGACGGGGTCAGAACACCGTTGCGTTGCCGGAAATGCGGCGGGGAAACGTGTTTCTTTGCTTTGCCACCTTGCTGGCGCGTTCGACGCCTGTACAAGTTCCCCACGTGGACTTTAATTCTCCGGCCCAGGCCTTTGCCAGCGCGCAGGGTCAACTTGCGTGGTATCTGGCCATGGAACGATTGGGAGAGCTGGTCGTCATCACCAGTCTGGAACAACTGGAAGCCCACGTCCAATGCTGGAGTGAACACCAGTTGGCAGGTAACGACAGGGTCACTGCGCCTCCAGGAATCATCCCTTGCATGGAAAGCGCTGATCCAATCCTTGAGCCTGAAGACCTCTTGCACTGGCGTGACGCCGGTATTCGCCTGATTGGCCCGGCCCACTATGGTAACGGGCGCTACGCCGGCGGCACTGGCGTTGAAGAGGGTCTGACCGGGCGGGGGCGTCGATTGCTGAAAGAGATGGAGCGTCTTGGCGTCATCCTCGATCTGACTCATCTGTCGGACGCTTCCTTCTGGCAAGCGCTGGAACTGTACCTGGGGCCGGTGTTGGCAAGCCACAACAACTGTCGTGCGCTTGTGCCTCACCAGCGGCAGTTCAGTGATGAGCAACTGGTAGCCATCATCAAGCGCGATGGCGTCATCGGCGCTGCGCTGGATGCCTGGATGCTGGTGCCTGGCTGGGTAAAGGGTTCGGAAAGCAATCGCGAAGCGTCTCTGTCAATGGTAGCGGACCACATTGATCATGTTTGTCAACTGGCCGGAAACAGCCGCCACGCCGCGTTGGGATCGGACCTCGATGGCGGCTTCGGACGCGAACAGTCGCCTGCGGATCTTGATACCATCGCTGACTTGCAAAAGATTGCCGCTCTGCTCAAAAGGCGGGGCTTCAGCACCGACGACGTGACGGCCGTAATGCATGGCAACTGGCTGCGCCTGCTCCGCAGGGCCTGGGGCGCTAGTTGACCGGCTGGCCGAGCAACAAGGACAGGCCGGCCAGCGCCAGCAGGGCCAGCATGACCCTTTCAAACAGCAGGCGGTTGACCTGGTTGATGACACGGCGTCCCAGCCAAACAAAGGGCGGCACCAGGGGGAGCACCCAGGCCAGACTGGCAATCAACGGCAGGTCAACAACACCGGTGGCGAAGTAGCCCGGCAACTTGGCAAGGTTTACGAAGAAAAAGAAGAAGGTGATGGTACCGACGAAGGCGGTCGGTTGCGAGCGCTGCAACAGCAGCCAGGCCGTGATTGGCGGTCCCCCCAGATTCGCCATGGTCGAGGTCAAACCGGCCGCCATGCCTGCCAGCTGACCATGCCAGTTGCGCGGCCGGTAATTCAAACGGGGCATCGAGTCGCTGGCGAGTTTGTACAGCACTGCGGCGATGGTGGTAACGCCCAGAATGCGACGCAGAACCAAGTCTGGCAGGGAGACCAGCAACACGGTACCAATGACGATACCGACAATGGCGCCCGGCAGAAGCAAACGAAGATAACGGACCTCCCATTCGCGCCAGTAGACGCGCATGGCGAAGATGTCGCCCGTTATGAGCAGAGGCATGGCGACGCCTACGGCCCCCGCAACAGACATCCGTTGGGTGAGCAGTGGCAGGACGATGGCGCCGGCCAGCGAACCGCCGATGCCCCCTTTTACCAGGCCAATGGCTATCGCTGCGATTAAGATGGCAAGTGTGGATTCCATGGCTGCCCGCCAGATTTGCAAGTCCGCCAGTATAGCGAATGCAACCATTCCGACTGCACTGGCAGTCCGGCTTGCCCCCTGATATTCTGGGCCTTTCCGCGAAGCAACCGAGGAGTGGCGGGTGAACATCGAACATATCGCGCTCAACGTGGACGACCCCGAGGCCATGGCGGCCTGGTACGGAGAACATCTGGGATTTCGCGTACTGCGCAAGGTTGGCGGCGAGGCGCAAATTCACTTCATCATTGACGATGCCGACCGCGTCGTCCTTGAAATCTATTGTCACCCGGATTCACCGCGCACGGATTTCAGCGACCTGCATCCACAACAACTGCACGTCGCCTTTGCCGTGGATGATCTTGAGGCAGAGAAACAGCGCTTCCTGGATGCCGGCGCCACTTTGGCCGTCGACGTTCACGCCATGCCCACCGGCGACCTTATGGTTTTCCTGCGCGACCCTTGGGGCCTGACCCTGCAACTTGCCAAACGCCTCAAACCCCTGCGTTAGTCGGGCCGCTTTTTCCCATGCGCTTCAAGGCAGATGACGTCAATCTGGATCGTGTGCTCTCGCGCCTGGGCCATTTGGCGGAGATCGGCTCGACCGCCGCCGGGGGGGTGACGCGGTTGACATTTTCGGCGGAGCATCTGCGGGCCACGCAGGATGCGGCCGGCTGGATGTCGGAAGCCGGTCTGGACTCCTTTGTTGACCAGTATGGCAACCTGTTGGCCAGCCGGGCCGGAAGTGATTCCGGCGCAGGTCTGGTGCTTTCCGGCTCACACCTGGACAGCGTGCCCAATGGCGGCAACTACGACGGGGTGCTGGGCGTACTGGCGCCGCTGGAGGCCCTGACCCTGTTTCAGGAAAACAGTCTGTACACGCGCCGGCCCCTGGGTCTCGTCTCCTTTATTGAGGAAGAGGGCGCGCGCTTTCACGGCCTGCTGGGCAGCACGCTTGCCGTGGGTCAGTTGTCTGAAGTTGAAATTGCTGACATCAGGGATGCAGACGGAATCCCCTACCTCGACGCGCTGAATTCCAGTGATTTTGGCCTGCCACGCCGTCACATGGACTGGAGCGGCGGCCTGCACGCCTTCCTCGAACTGCACATCGAGCAGGGCAAGCGCCTCGAAACGGCCGGGATCCCCGTCGGCGTCGTCACCAGCATCGCCGGGCCGACGTTTCTGCGAGTGCAGTTTACCGGCCAGGCCGACCATGCCGGCGCCACCGAGTGGGGGGACCGCCGCGATTCGCTGCTGGCGGCAGCTCAGGTGATTGTCGCATTGCGCGACATGGCCATGCAGGAGTTTGAGGGGCGGGCTCATGTCACAGTGGGCGCGCTGAATGTGAAACCCAACGTCACCAACGTGATCGCCGGCGAAACCGTCTTCAACATCGACTTCCGCGCTGCGGATGCTGACACGCGGACAGGCATGTTGAAGCGTATCGCGGACATCCTTGCAGGGTCCGCAGCCAGCCTGGGCATCAAACATGACGTGGAGGAATTGCATTACGCGCCGCCGGTAAAGACCTCGGCGCATCTTCGCAATGCCCTGGTGAAGGGCGCAGCTGCGTCGGGCGTGGATTGCATGCCGCTGGTCAGCTGGGCGGCCCACGACGCCATGAACATGGCGCGGGTCACCGATTCAGGCATGCTCTTTGTGCCCTGCCGCGACGGTCGAAGTCACACGCCAGAGGAATACGTGGCGCCGGAAGACATCGCCAGCGGCATTGCGGCCCTGGCCAATGCCTTGCTGGAGTTGGCCGGACAGGCGTAAACATGGAACGCCCCAACATCCTGATTCTTTACACAGACCAGCAACGCCACGACGCTCTTGGCATCAACGGGAATGCGGACATCCAGACTCCCGTTCTGGACCGCCTTGCCAGAGAAGGTGTGAACTTCGACCACTGCTTTGTCCAAAACCCGGTCTGTATGCCGAGTCGCGCCAGTTTTCTCAGTGGCTGTTACCCCTCGTCACTGGGCATCACGCACATGGGCGTCCCCTTGCCCGAAGACCTTGTTACGCTACCCGCGTTGCTCAATCCCTACGGTTATCGCTCGGCCAACATTGGCAAGCTCCATTTCCTGCCCCATGCCAACCGCGATCATCGCGTGCCGCATCCTGCCTATGGCTTCGATCATCTCGAAATATCCGACGAGCCCGGCGTCTACGAAGATGCCTACCGCGCCTGGGTACGCGCCATCGCGCCCGACCAGCTGGACCGCATCAGTGCAGGTCTGCCTCCCGCAGCGGAGGTCTGGCGGCGCACCCTGGGCATCCATGACGGCGTCCGCCACCCGCAAGCGACGCCGCGACAGGACTTTCGCGATGCCATTCCGTTCGCGGCCAGCGATGAGGTGACGCATAGCGCCTTTGTGGCGGAGCAGACCATCAACTTTCTGCAACAACAGGGTGGGCCATTCCTCTGTATTGCCGGATTTTACTCCCCTCACGCGCCATGGATCGTGCCACAGCGCTGGCTCGACATCTATGAAAGGCAAGGTCTCGCGCTGCCGGAGTATCCTCCCGAGGTCGAGGCCAGGCGTGAAGCTGAAGGCTTCAACGACGACTTGCTGCGTACGGCCCGCCACGGCTATTACGCCATGGTTAGCGAAGTCGACTGGCACGTCGGCAGAATTCTGCAAGCGCTCGAGGAAAATGGTCAGGCGGACAACACCATCGTCATCTTCACTTCGGACCACGGTGAATGGCTGGGTGAACACTTGCGCTGGGGCAAGGGTTGGCCCGGCGCGGACGCCGTGAGCCGCGTGCCCCTGTTGGTCCGCTGGCCGGCCGGCAACCTGGAATCCGGTCGTCGGGTTGGCGAAGTCGTGGAAGCAGTTGACATGCTGCCCACCCTGCTGGAAGCCGCCGGTATCCAGATTCCGCCACACGTCCAGGGCAACACTCTTTTGGCCTTGTTACGCGGCGCAGCGGAAGACCCGGCTGCTTCTGCGTTAATGGAAGCCAGGGGCTGGAAGACCTTGCGTACAGCCGACCATCGCTATCTGATACATGACGATGGCCGCGAGAGTCTCTGGGACCTGAAAGCTGACCCACGCGAATACAGGGATGTCGCCGGCGACGACTCGTACCGGATGGTTTTGGCAGAACTCAGGCTTCTGCTGCTCCGGCGTTTGCTGAATATGGAGCGACCCCTGCCGCGCAGCTGGACCTATTAGTCGCACATTTGCCTGCAGTCCATTGGATATTGGTCTGGCAGTAACGGGCCGGGCGCGCTAAACTGGGTGTCCCGAAAGGACACAATCTGGTGAAGTCACTCCCCGCGCAGGCGCTTCGCCTTTTGCGCAATCCAGGCGTAATACCGATATACCTGCCAACGCTGTTCTTCGGCATGTCGCTGGGCATGATGAGACCGATTCTGCCTCTTTATGTCTCGGACTTTGACGTCAGTTATGTCCTGATTGGCCTGGTGGTCGGTGGCGAAGCCCTTGGCGCGATGCTGGCCGACGTGCCAGCCGGGATCCTGTTGCGCCGCTTCACCGAAAAACAGGTGATGCTGGCCGGCCAGTTACTGATCTTGCTTGGTATGCTGCTGCTCTTTCTGGCCCCAACCGTCTGGATGGCCTTCCTTTCCCTATTCATGTTCGGCACGGGGCGGGCGCTCTTCAATGTCTCGCGACACATGTTTCTGTCCGAGCAATTTTCGCGCGAAAAGCGGGGGCGCGCCATCTCCGTATTTGGCGGCATGGTTCGTATGGGCAATGCGATCGGCCCGGTCATCGGGGGATTCATCGCCGCCCGAATGGGATTGCGGGCCCCATTCCTGGCGGTCTGCGTATTTGCCCTGTTTGGCATTGTTTTGGTGGTATTGCTGCTGAAAGAATCTCGCCGTCGCGAAGCCGGCAGAAGCCGGGAAGAAGGCCTGGCGGTCGTCGAAACCTTGCGCGAAAACAGGCCAATGTTGGCCAGGGCCGGCGGCGGCGTACTTTTGGGTCAGGCGATTCGCGCCGGTCGCAGGGTCATCGTACCGCTCTATGCAGCGGACGTTTTGGGTCTTGGTCCGGAGGCCATCGGCCTCATTATCAGCGTTTCCTGGCTGCTGGACATGCTGATGTTCCTGCCGGCCGGCTGGGTGATGGACAAACGCGGTCGCAAACATGCCATTGTGCCCAGTTTTATGATTATGGCGACCGGCGTCGCGTTGATTCCTCTCACGCAGAACTTTGAGGGACTGTTGCTGGCCACGGCGCTGATCGGTCTTGGCAACGGCTTCAGCAGCGGGTCCATGATGACTCTCGGCTCCGATCTTGCACCGGCGAGGACGCGCGGAGAGTTCCTCGGAGTCTGGCGTTTAATCGGAGATTCCGGCGCCACCGCCGCGCCCTTCGTCATTGGCTTTGTCGCCCAGCAACTGGCCCTGCAATCGGCCGCAGTGGCGATTTCCGGCATGGGTCTGATGGCTGCCGGCATATTTGCTTTCCTTGTGCCGGAGACTCTCAGGTCATTGCCGCGGGAACAGGTACGAGCAGCAGCTTCAGGGAGTTGAAATGCCAAACATGCAGTCCGTCGAGGAGTTTCTGCATGAGTTGCGGCCCCGCGTCAGCGGAGATCTGAGAACCGACCAATACAGCCGCATGCTGTACAGCACGGACGCCAGCATCTACCAGCAGATGCCGCTGGCGGTCCTGATTCCGCGCACGGCGGACGACGTGCAGGCGGCCGTTGAGCTGGCTGCCCGTCACCGGGTCCCCGTTTTGCCACGGGCGTCGGGCAGCAGCCTGGCAGGGCAGGCGGTAAACGAAGCGCTGGTGATCGACTCAACCCGCTGGCTGGATGGCATTCACGAAATCAATCCCGAGGAACGCTGGGTACGAGTCGGCCCGGGGCGCGTGCTTGACGAACTGAACCTCGCGCTGAAGCCGCATGGCCTGCAATTCGGGCCAGACCCGGCCAGCAGCAATCGGGCGGCGATGGGCGGCATCGTTTCCAACAACTCGACCGGCAGCCATTCCATCCTGTATGGCATGACGGCGGACCACGTCCTGGAGGCCGACGTCATCCTTGCGGACGGGTCCCGAACGCGAATGGCGCCGCTTGGTGATGAGGCCTTGCGCCAACACCAAATGAAGGACGGTCTGGAAGGCCATATTTATCGCGAGACCGTGCGCCTGGCGCGTGACAACGCCGACATCATCCGCGCCGGCACGCCTCGTCACTGGCGCCGCTGCGGCGGCTACAACCTCGATCGTTTCATAGAAGGAGGCGTAAGTTTCAACTGGCCCCAGGACGAATATTTCAACCTGGCCAAACTGCTCAGCGGCGCGGAAGGCACGCTGGGCGTGCTGACGGAACTCAAACTCAACCTTGTGCCCCTGCCGCGCATGACAGCGCTGGCGATTGTGCATTACGACGACCTGTTTACGGCCCTGTCGGCTGTGCCGGCGATGCTGGAGACCGGGCCCTCGGCGATCGAATTGCTGGACAATCTGGGCCTTACACTTTGCCGCGACGTGCCGGAGTACGCCCGGCTGTTGCAAACATTCGTCGATGGTCGACCGAACTGCATTCTGATCACCGAGTTTTACGGCGACAGCGAAGCGGAACTGAAATCCAAAATTGATCGCCTGAAACGTCATTTGCAGGCGCAGAAAATCGATGCCGGCGTCATCGTGCCGGTCATTGACCCCCAACGCCAGGAGGACGTCTGGACCGTGCGCAAGGTCGGTCTTGGCCTGATGATGAGCATCCGCGGCGACCACAAGCCCATCCCCTTCATTGAGGATGCCGCCGTGCCAACGGACCATCTGGCCGAGTACGTCACCAAACTTGAGGAGTTCTGTCAGGGACTGGGCACACGCGTTGCCTATTACGCCCATGCCAGTGCGGGCTGCCTCCACATTCGTCCGCTGATCAACACCAAACAGGCGCAGGAAGTCTCCAAAATGTCGCAGATTTTGGACTTCTCTGTTGATCTCTTGCATGGCTATGGCGGCGCTCTCAGTAGCGAACATGGGGACGGCCGCGCCCGCAGCTGGATCAACGAACGTTTCTTTGGCCCGGAGCTGTACGGCGTCTACCAGCAGGTCAAACGCAATTTCGACCCGGACAACATACTGAATCCCGGCAATATTGTTGACGGGCCATCGATGAATGACAGTTTGCGCTACGGCGACGGCTATTCGGTCATTCCGATTCGGACGGCTCTGGATTTCTCGGACGAGGAAGGCTTCCATCGCGCGGTCGAGATGTGCAACGGCGCCGGTGTCTGTCGCAAAAAGACGACGGGAACGATGTGCCCCAGCTTCATGGTCACGCGGGAAGAGGAACACAGCACCCGCGGCCGCGCCAACGCCTTGCGAGCGGCCATGTCCGGTTTGCTGCCAACTGAAGAAATGACCAGCGAGCGCATGTACGGCGTGATGGACCTGTGCATCGGCTGCAAGGCCTGTGCGGCTGAATGCCCCTCTTCGGTGGACATGGGCAAGATTAAAGTGGAGTTCCTGGCACAGTATTACCGACAACACGGGACGCCCTTGCGCGCGCGATTGTTCGGACATATCGGCCCGCTATCGCGTTTTGGAACGGGACCGCTGGCTCCGCTGGTCAATGGAGCCATGCGTCACCCTGTCGTGCGCAATATCATGGAACGAACCCTGGGCGTCAGTCAGCAACGCTCCTTGCCGGGGTTTGCTTCTGAATCCTTCGTCTCCTGGTTCCGCAGTCGTGGCACGCCCCAGGGCAGCGCCAAACAGGTGGTGCTGTTCAATGACAGCTTCAATACGTGGAATGACCCGCACATCGCCATCGCGGCCACCGAAGTGTTTGAAGCGCTGGGATACGAAGTGCTGTTACCGGGTCATCGTTGCTGTGGCCGACCAATGATGTCCGGAGGTCTGGTGGAGGACGCACGGCGCGCGGCGCAGGACGTCGTCACGCGCCTGGCTCGTTTCGTTGATGACGGTATCCCGGTGGTTGGTCTGGAACCCAGTTGCCTGCTGATGCTGCGCGACGAATATCGCTATCTGTTGCCCGACGACGAACGGGTGCAGCGCGTAGCCGAAAAGGCGCTGCTCTTCGAGGAATTTATCGCGCAACTGGCGGACAGGGGCGAGCTCAACCTTGAGTTTGAACAGCTTGCTCGCAAGTTGTTGCTGCACGGGCATTGCCACCAGCGGGCCCTGGTCGGCACGGGGCCCTCGCTGCGCGCATTGGGGCTGCCGCAAAACTACGACGTTGAGGAAGTGGATTCCGGCTGCTGCGGCATGGCCGGCTCATTCGGCTACGAGAGCGAACACTACGAACTGTCGATGAAGATGGCAGAGCGTCGGCTGTTGCCGGCGGTGCGTGAAGCCGACGCGGACACCCTGATTGTCGCGGCGGGAACCAGTTGCCGACACCAGATTTCGCATGGAAGCGGGCGGGAGGCCCTGCATCCGGCCGAAGTGCTGCGCAATGCCATGGCGATTGCGGAAGACCCGGTACAGAAATGAAGCTGCTCCGGCTGCTGTTGAAGGTGATATTCCTTGTGCTGGCGGGTTGGCTGTTGTTGCCCGTTTTTGCAGCCTACAACGACGTCGTTCTCCTGTGGTTCAACTTTCTGGTTGATGATTCGCTTGTCAATCGTCTGACTTTCGATGCAGTAGAAGCCTCGCATGCGGAAGTATTTGAACCGATTGTTGTGCCGCGCGTTTCCCTGTTTGTCTTTCTGGTGATTCTGACCTGGTTTGTGCTGAGGCGGACCAAACCGTCAGCCAGCCCCTCCTGACATTGCAATAACAGGACTTCTTTTCGTGACGATCACCATCCGCGACCTGCGGGCCATTGCCACCAAACCTGGCAAGTCCAATCTGGTAATCGTCAAGGTCCTGACTTCCGAGCCAGGCCTGTATGGTCTTGGTTGCGCCACCTTCACCCAGCGCTGGCACGCCGTCGTCACAGCGATAGAGAAACATCTGAGGCCTTTCGCGCTGGGTCGCGACGTCATGCGCAACGAGGAATTCTTTCGCATGGCGATGGTGCACAGTTACTGGCGCAACGGTCCCGTGCTGAACAACGCCATCTCTGGCGTCGACCAGGCGTTGTGGGATATCCGCGGCAAGTTGGCCGGCATGCCGGTCCATGACCTGCTGGGCGGCCGTCAACGCGAAGCAGCCAGCGTCTACGTACATGCGGATGGCGAAACGCCTGAGGAAGTCACTGAGAGCGTCCTGCGTTACATGGATGAGGGCCACCGCCACATCCGCGTGCAAATGGGAGGATATGGAGGGAAGGGCGGCAACGTCGTAAAACCTGAAGGTGCACCGGCCGGCAGCTATTACGACCCGCGCGCCTACTGCCGGGACATGCTGGGCATGATTGAACATGTGCGCAAGGCCGTCGGCGATGAAGTGGAGTTGCTGCACGATATCCATGAGCGCCTGCATCCGATCCACGCCATCCAGTTTGCGAAGGACGTGGAGCCCTTTCGCCTGTTTTTCCTTGAAGATGCGCTGGCGCCGGAAGACATCGACTGGTTCCGGCAACTGAGGGCGCAGAGCGCTGTACCGCTGGCGATGGGCGAACTGTTCAACAACCCCCTTGAATGGCAGCCATTGATCGAAGGGCGGCTGATTGACTTCCTGCGCATGCACGTCAGTCAAATGGGAGGTCTTACCCCGGCTCGCGACGTGGCGCTGTTCGCAAACATGTATGGCATTCGAACCGCCTGGCACGGCCCGGGCGACACTTCGCCGGTCGGCCATGCGGCAAACCTTCAACTGGACCTGTGGGAACCCAATTTTGGCATTCAGGAATGGTATGAAGCCAGCGAACTGGAATACGAAATGTTTCCGGGTCTGCCGCAGGTGCGCAATGGCTACATGTACGCCGGCGGAGGGCCCGGCCTTGGCGTCGACGTGGATGAAGACCTGGCCGCGCGCTATCCCTGTGAGGACGTCACTGAATTCTGGACGCAAACCCGCCTGCCCGACGGTTCACCGGCGCGCCCATGATCCGGTCCGCCCGTCCCTCTGGTTGACAGTGGTTGCGCGATTCACTATAAACGCCGCCGTTGTCATTGCCGTTCCCGCCTGATATCCGGACTTGCTGATGGAACCCTTGCTGCGTCTTGAACATGTCGACAAGTCCTTTCCGGGTGTCCGGGCACTTGTCGATGTGAAATTTGACGTGCGACCTGGTGAAGTCCACGCCTTGCTGGGCGAGAACGGCGCCGGCAAGTCCACGCTGATCAAGATCATATCCGGCGTTTACAAGGCGGACGCCGGCAAGGTTTTTGTGGAAGGCCAGCAGGTCGAATTTGACAACCCGCGCGAGGCCCAGGCGAGCGGAATAGCTACGATTTATCAGGAGCTGTTGCTTTATCCGGAATTAAGCGTGGCCGAAAACATTTACATGGGTCACGCGCCGCGAAAGCGTTTCGGCCTGATCGACTGGCCGGGGATGCGACGGCAGGCCATTGAGATTCTCTCTTCGCTCGACATTCACGACATCGACGTCACGCGCAATGTCGGCACCTTGACTGTGGGCAATCGTCAACGCGTCGAAATCGCGAAAGCCCTGTCGCAAAACGCCCGTTTGCTGATCATGGACGAACCGACGGCGGCCCTGACCGAAGCAGACGTTCAGCGATTGTTTGCGCTGGTGCGCCTGCTGCGCGAACGCGGGGTCGCCATCATCTACATCAGTCATCGCCTGGATGAAGTCTTCATGCTGGCGGACCGCGTCACCGTATTGCGCGACGGGCAATATGTTGGCACCCGCGGGATAGAAGAGACTCGCGAGGACGATCTGATCAGCATGATGGTCGGTCGGACCATTGATGATCTTTTCCCGAAACTGGATACGACAGTCGGCGACGTCGTGCTTGAGTTGCGCAACCTGTCCCGCCGCCCCTTGACGAACAAGGTCAATTTGACCCTGCGAGCCGGTGAAATCGTCGGTCTGGCCGGGCTCGTTGGTTCGGGAAGAAGTGAACTGGCCCAGACCGTTTTTGGCTTTACGCCGGCAGATTCGGGTGAGATCCTGCTGGACGGCGGGCAGGTCCAGATTCGGCATCCCGGCCACGCCATGAATTTGGGAATCGCCTATGTGCCGGAAGACCGCGGCACTCAGGGTCTCATTCGTCAGATGACCGTGCGCGAAAATGTGTCGCTCGCCATTCTGAAGACCCTGGCCAAGGGAAGTATTGTCAACCGTCATGCGGAACGTGACCTTGCACAGCGCAGCATCGCTCAACTAAACATCCGCGCCTACAGCACGGAACAAATCGTCAACAAGCTTTCCGGTGGCAATCAACAGAAGGTGGTGGTCAGCAAGTGGCTGGCCAGCAAGCCACGGGTGCTGATTATGGACGAACCGACGCGCGGCATTGACGTCGGCGCCAAGGCCGAAATCCACCGCCTCATGAGCGAACTGGCGCAGCAGGGTATGGCCATTCTGATGATATCCAGTGAACTGCCGGAAGTGCTGGGTATGAGCGACCGCATTCTGGTCATGCGCCAGGGACAGCTGGTCGCCGAATTCGACCGCGATGAGGCAACGCAAGAGAACGTGGCCACCGCCATGATGAGCGAAGCAGTGACTGAAGTGCAGGCGTGAACGGGCAAGCCGAAACAGGCGTTGTCGCCCTGCAACGCGTCACGCCGGTCCGGCTTGCGCTGCTTGTGACGAGCCTGATCATGTTGCTCGCCTGGGCAGGTCTACCCTGGATTCACCAGCCGGAGATGGGGCCGACCCTGGCCCGCGTCATCGCCGCCGAACGCGCCGCCAACGAACTGGATATCCAGCGGCAGGGATTGTCGTTGCCTCCGCTCGCTGCCCTGGTTGCTCTTGGTGCCGCCATCTGGAGCATGGTTGCGCCGCGGCTTTCCCGCGCTTTGGCGCTTGTCATGCTGGTCGGAGGCCTGCTGGGGGTGGTTTACCACGTCACATTTTTTCTGGATCTGGCCGAAAGTGGTCGAAACGACTTGCTGGCCGGCATGGGCAGTGGCTTCTGGCTGACCCTTCTGGCCGGGGCCTTGCTGATGCTGCAGTTTGCCCTGCCTCGCAAGGTGGTCCCGGGTCATGAAATCAGCAAGGTGCTTGGTCACCAGGAAAGTGTGCTGGCGTTGGGCATTCTGGCACTGGTCATCGCAGTCGGGTTGCTCAATCCACGCTACGTGGCCGATCGCAACATTTCGGAGATTCTGCATGGCAATGCCTACATCGCCGTCGCCGCCATTGGCGTCTCGATGGTGATCATTTCCGGCAACATCGATATCTCGGTGGGGTCCCTGATCGGTGTGCTTGGCATTATCAGCGGCGCCATGGTCGTGGCCGGTTACCCTGTCTGGCTCTCCTGGCTGACGCCGCTGGTGCTGGGCGCCCTGGTCGGGGCGCTGATTGGCTTTCTGGTCGCCTGGTTGCGAATCCCGTCAATCATCGTAACCCTTGGCATGCTTAGTATCCTCAAGGGCGGGTTGCTGCTGTTCACCAACGCCGAATGGATCACCGGTATGCCGGCGGAATACGCCCTGTCGCAGCAAAAGCCGCTGGGCATACCCATGGGCGTTTACATCATGCTGGTACTGACCCTCATTGCCGCCTGGTGGCTGCGCAACAGCGCCACCGGCCGCGCCATTTATGCCGTGGGCGGTAACGCAGAGGCCGCGCGCCTTTCGGGCATCTCCGAACGTCGCATCATAATGTCGGTCTTCATCATCAACGGCGTTTTCGTCGGCATTGCCAGCGTCATGTTTGCCACCCAGTTGCAGGTCATTCAGGCGACGGTGCCTCCCAATCTTGAGCTGGTCATCATTACCGCATCGGTCGTGGGCGGCGTAAGCATCCTGGGCGGCACGGGGACGGTCATTGGCTCCACGCTGGCTGCCATTTTGCTCAACACCATTCGCTCCGCCATGGTTTTCATCAACGTGTCGCCCTTCTGGCTGCAGGCAGTGCAGGGTGTATTGATCCTTGTGACGGTGCTGGTCGACATTTTGAGACGTCGGCGGCAACTGACATGACAGGCGATTCAAAATGAGTGACGCTTTGCAATCGAGGCGCCCTGGCTCTCGCTTCCATGACCTGCTCTTAAGTCAGGAAGGCGTGTTGCTGGTTATTCTGGTGCTTTCCGTGCTGCTGCTTTCAACCCAAACCGATGTGTTTCTCACCGTTGACAACCTGCTCAATCAGGGTCGCTTGCTGACTGAAATCGGATTGCTCGCCCTGCCCATGACGTACATCATCATCACGGGGGGCATCGATCTTTCCGTCGGTTCGATCTTCGGTTTGAGCGCCATCATGCTCGGTCACAGTTGGCAAAGCTGGGGCCTGCCGCTGGAATATGCCATCGTCGTCGCCCTGTTGACCGGCGTCATTTGCGGCTTCGTCAATGGACTGTTCATTGTGCGCGTTGGCGTACCGCCCCTGATAATGACCCTGGCGACCCTCGCCCTCTTTCGCGGTATGGCGCTCGGCATCAGCCAGGGTCGCTCCGCGCGCGGCTATCCGGACTGGTTCCTGGAGCTTGGCGCCGGTGAATTGTTCGGGGTGCCAAACCAGCTTTGGATCCTTGTCCTGGCCGCTTTAATTTCGGCCTTCATCCTCGCCCGCACCGTGTTTGGCCGCTCACTCTACGCCATAGGCAACAATGAGCTTGGCGCGCGCTTCTCCGGCATACCGGTCGGGCGCAACAAACTGTTGATTTATGCCTTTTCGGGTCTTATGGCGGGCCTTGGCGGGTACATTTTTGTTTCCCGTGTAACGACGACCCGCTCGGACATGGGCACCGGGCACGAACTGGACGTCATTGCCGCGGTAGTGCTGGGCGGGACCAGCATTTTTGGAGGTACCGGCAGCATCGTGGGCACTGTGATAGGCGTCGTACTAATTCAGTTGCTAAAGAACGGACTGGCCCTCACCGGTGTAACCGGCGATGCCACCATCGTGGTGATCGGCTCCGTTCTAATCCTGGCCATCCTCGCCAACAACTACGTGCAACGCCGTCGGTCCGGCGAAAGTGTGGCCAGTGCTGCCTGAACTGTTGCCTGGTTGAATGTTTTGCAATTCCGATACTGACAACTATACTTCGCTCCGGTCTTTTGACCGGCTATCGCAAGCGAAGAAAAGGACAAGACGATGAAAAACATTCTGTTGGTCGTCGCGCTGCTGGTAACGACTCTGGCAGCGCCGGTGCTTGCCCAGGACGACATGATGCGCTGGGATGGTGCCGATGACCTTGCTGTCAGTCCGCTCTCATGCCCGGGCGCGGAGATGATGGAAGGCGACGGCGAGATGATGGACATGCCGGAGTATGACGGTGGGCAACCCGCCGATGCACCGGACCTGATGGGCGCCGACATCACACTGGTCGACATTCCCAAGTTGATCGGCATCGGTTACTTTGCTGCCACGACCAAGGGTCAGGCAGAAGCCGCCGAGGAACTGGGCAATGTGATTGTGACCACCGACGCCCCCACCGAGGCCAACATTGATGACCAGATCACCTTCATCGAGAATTACATCACCCGCGGTGTAGACGGCATCCTGTTCGCCGCCAATGACCCGGTCGCCATCGCACCGGTGCTGACGCGAGCGCTGGAGCAGGGCATCCACGTGGTCGGCTACGACGCCAATTCCGAGCCGCATGCCCGTGAATGATTCGTCAACCAGGCGGAATTCAACGGCATCGCCAAGGGCCTGATGGACGCGCTGGCTGAAGAAAAGGGCGAGGGCGCTTCCTTCGGCATCGTCACCAGCACCTTCACCACGCCCAACCAGGCCCGCTGGATCGCCGAAATGTGGGCATATACGAACGAGTGCTATCCGGACATGACCTGGCTGGAGACGGTGGAAGCACAGGAAGATGCCATCCTTTCCTTCAACCAGGCCACGACCCTGATCAACAAGTACGGGGACGACCTTGATGCGCTCTTTGGTATGACCAGCGTCGCCACGCCGCAATCGGCGGAGGCTGTGACCCAGGCCGGTCTTTGCGGTGAAGTGGCTGTCGTCGGTCTGGCCACGCCCAACGCCATGCGTCCCTACGTACAGGCGGAATGCGTGAAGTCCGTCGTGCTATGGAACCCGGTAGACCTTGGCTACGCCTCGGTGTATGTGATGCGTGCTGTGGTCGATGGCGAATTGCAGCCGGGTGACTCCAGTGTCTCTGCCGGCCGACTGGGCGAGTTGCAGGTCGTGAATGGCAGCGAAGTGCTGCTTGGCCCGCCCTTCGTCTTCAACATCGACAACGTCGAGGAGTTTGACTTCTAGTCAGATTCACCTGAACTACCGAGCCCCGGCCTGCAGGCCGGGGCTTTTTCATTTGCAAGGGGGCCGTCTATTCGCCCGTCCAGGCGACGACGTCGATTTCAACCATGATGCCCGGCAGCTGACTGCCCACGGTGGTCCGTACGGGCCGCGGTTCGGGAAACCATTTCGCGTATTCGGCATTGAAGCGCTGGAACAGGGACAGGTCGCTGAGATGCACGGTTGACTTGACCACGTCATCCATGCGGGCATCGGCCACGGCCAGAATGTTGCGAATGCTCTCCAGCACCAGGGCCGTCTGTTCCTCAATGGTTTCCGGTATTTCGCCGCTTGCCGGGTGTTTGGGGCCAACACCGGACACATAGACGAAATCTCCGACGCGAAGCGCCTGGGAATAGGCGCCTCCCGGCTGCGGCGCCTGGTTGCTGCGGATTTCCATTTTCGGCATGACATTCCCTCCCTGATCGATTTAATCGCCGGACGCAAGCTCTCCTGCTTCACCTGTTTCCTGTTGCCGGAGCCAGTCTCTGGCCCAGGCCAGGGCGCGTCTGGTTGAGGCAAAGATAACATCCTCGGCGGGAAAGACCGGCGCGAACCAGTCCGCTTCACCGGTCCTGTCCAACTGTCGCTGAACATCGTGGCTGACAGCAGCGAGCAAAAGTCGCCCCCCGCCGCCTTCCAGTTTCCGCGCGTATTCCCGCAGAAACGCGATGCCAGTACTGCCAAGATATTGATTGTCGCGCAGTCGCAATATCACCACGCTGCCCTGACTGTTTTTGCCGGGCAGGGGCAAGCTGTTTTCAAGACGGGAAATGGCGGCGAAATACAGGTTGCCGGCGACGGAGATGACGACCACGTCATTGCCAGGCAATTCAGCGGGAACCTCTTCCTCCCGGAAATGTCCGTCCTCCGTTTCCACCAGGCGGCGAATCTGAAGATTGCCGGCGGACGTCCAGACATACATGAGCAGCGAGAGAAAGACGCCGATGTATACGCTGTATTCGAGCGGGAAGAGCAGGGTGGACATGAAGGTTACGACCATGGCGCTGCGTGCCGCAAAATTAACGCGCCAGGCCATTCTGAGCGCGTCCGGTCGGATCAGGCTTGTCGCAGCAACGATCAATTGACCGGCCAATGCCGCCAGAGGAATCTGTTCTACAAACGGGCCCAACACAAGCAATGTCGCTGCGACAAACAGGCCGGAAATCACGTTTGCCATCCGACCGTGTGCGCCGGCGCCAAGATTTATCGCCGTCCGCGAGAGTGAGCCGCCGGATGGCAGACCCTGAAACAGACCGCCGGCCATGTTGGCGAGTCCCTGACCCGTGAGGTCACGGTGTACATTCGCCTGCGAACCATCCGGTTGCGGGACCATGCGCGTCAGACCGGCGCTCTGCAGGGAGGCCAGCAGGGCAATGGCCACCGCGGCCACGGCAATCTCGGGGACATAGGACGGATTGGGCAGCGCCAGCCGCGGCAAGCCGACAGGAACGGTCATCAGATCACCCGTCAACATGACATCCTGCCAGCCCGCCAGAAACACAAGCGCGCTGCTGACAAGCAGGGCCAGCAGCATGGCAAAATATCTCAGTCGGGTTCGCTTCAGGAGGACAATAATGGTGATCGATAGCAGGCCTGTGAAAAACGTGTGGGCTTCCGCCTGGCCGAGGCCCTGCAGCCAGGTCGAAATGCGACTCATGGCATTGCCGCTGCCGCGGATTGCCGGGCCCGTCAGGGCAGGCAACTGACCAATCACAATCAGCAACCCCGCGCCGGTGACAAAACCGGTCATCACGGCGTTGGAAACAAATCGAAACAGGTTTCCTGCGCGCGCCAGGCCGAGCGCCAGTTGCACAATTCCGACCAACAGGGTCAAGGCAAATACGCGCTCCGGGAAATCCGCTTCAGCCCCTGCCACGAGGGTGCTGCCAACGATCAGTGCCAGAGCATTGGTTGGGCTGACAGTCATAAACACGGAACTGGTAGCAAGGGCGCCGACGATGGTTGCCACGACGGCTGTGTACAGTCCGTATATTGGGCTGACGCCGGCAATGATGGCGAAGCCCATGGCCATCGGCGCGCCTGCTGCCGCTCCACTGGCCCCGGCCAACAGGTCTGTCATAAAGTTTCTGCGGAAATAGTGCAGCATGGGGCGCTTGATGGGCATCTTGTCCGTAGTCTACCCCGCGCGCCTGGCGCTGTACATGACCCGCCCCGCGGTGTTGACGCTACAATTGTGCAGGTACAAGCAGGTTTCAGACAGGATTCCATATGCGCATTTCCAAAGTGACGCCCCTGGTTCTGGGAACGCCGTGGCGCAATCTGACCTTCCTTAAGGTCGAGACTGACGAAGGATTGATCGGCGTGGGCGAGGCGCGGGTACTCAACCGCACGGATGCGGTGCTGGGTTACCTCAAGGAAGCCATTCCGCGCTACATGCTGGGAAGTGACCCCTTTCAAATCGAGCGTCTGGTGCAGCGCATGTTCCGTGAGGACTACGGTCGCGCCGGGGAAATCATTATGACCGCCACTGCGCTGGTGGAAATCGCTTGCTGGGACATCGTCGGCAAGGCGCTGTACCAGCCGGTCTATCGCCTGCTGGGTGGCGAGGTGCGCGACCAGATCAAGGCCTACGCCAACGGCTGGTACACAGTGGAACGGACTCCGGGGGAGTTTCACGAGGCGGCGAAGTCCGTCCTCGAAAAAGGCTATCGCGCCCTGAAATTTGATCCCTTTGGCGCCGGCTTCTATGAACTGGAGCGCGCGGAAAAGTTGCGCGTCATTGAGCTGGTCGAAGCGGTCCGCGATGCCGTGGGGCCGGAGGTGGAGATCATGATCGAGATGCACGGTCGCTTCAATCCCGTCACGGCCATTGAGTTAACGCGGGAACTGGCGCGCTTCACGCCTTCCTGGGTGGAAGAACCCGTCCCCCCGGAAAACATCGCTGCGCTGCGAAAGGCCAGCCAGGCCATCGCCCCGCTGGGCATTCCCGTCGCGACGGGCGAACGCATGCACACCATGTACGAGTATCGTGAACTGTTCGAATTGCAGGCCGCCGACATCATCCAGCCGGATATCACGCATTTTGGCGGCATCCTCAACACGAAAAAGCTGGCGGCCTGGGCCGAGGGCTATTACGTGCTGGTCGCGCCCCACAACGTCGGCGGCCCTGTGTCAACGGCTGCTGCGCTTCATCTGGCGGCCAGCACGACCAACTTCAAGATCCAGGAGCATTTCAACGACTTTGGGGAAGCCTGCGTGCTGGAGGCGGCGCCAGGCCTGCCAAAGGTCGTCGACGGTTACTTTGGTCTGCCACAAGGGCCCGGGCTGGGCGTCACGCTTGACGAAGACGTCATCGCAGCCAACCCACGGCAAAAAGTCCATCTCAATCTGTTTGCCGAAGACTGGCACAAACGGGACGGGCAAAGCCGGACGCAGCGATCAGCTGATGACGTTTAGCCAGCCACCGTCCACGTAATAGGTGGAGCCCACGCTGTAGCTGGCCCGCGCCGAGCACAAAAAGACAAAGAAGTCGGCGATTTCCTCCGGGCTGGCAAAACGTTTGATGGGCGCGTACTGGTCGGCAATGCCCTGCAGGAATTCCTCGGCTGTTTGCTCCATGTCCTTCGTGATGATGGTAGCGGTCTTGTACCAGTCCGGGGTCCTGACCAGACCCGGGTTGACGGTGTTGACGCGAATGTTGTGGGGGATCAGTTCATTGGCAAGGCACTTCGAGAACATCACCAGGGCGGCCTTGGTCGTGTTGTAGATTGGCTCGTAATACAGGGGCTGCGTCGCACAGATTGATGCATTGTTGAGGACAACGCCACCCCCGCGCCGGATCATGCCGGGCGCCAAAGCGCGCGCCAGGCGCACCGCCGCCATGACGTGCAGGTCCCAGTAGTATTGCCAGCGATCATCGTCAGCTTCCAAGATAGTTTCTTCGCTGCCGGTTCCGGCGTTGTTAATCAGGATGTCGGCGCCGCCTAAATCAGACTCGATTGCTGCCACGAACGCGCCCAGGTCTTCAGAGTTGGTGACGTCTACGGCGACATCCAGCACCTGCACGCCGTAGTCGGCGTTGATGGCGCTCGCCTCGGTCGCAAGACGGTCGCCATCGCGGGCGCACAGGGCCAGATGGACCCCTTCAGCGGCCAGACCTCTGGCTATCGCCAGACCGATGCCGACGCTGCCGCCTGTGACGACCGCGATCTTGTCTTTCAGTTCGAGATCCATGGCTTGCTCCTGATCAATGCGAGAACGCATTTGCCTTTGTTGCGCAACTCGGGAATGTAGCGAAGGAGTCGCCCGCTGGCGAACATTGTCAGTTCAGATCGTGGCAGCGCAATTGAAAACTTCTGTACGGGGGTTATACTCCCTGCCATGATCGAAGCGCGAACGTCAGTGTTGCCACCCCTCAGTACAATCAAACGTCGATTGCCCGCCGGTGAACCCGTCGGGATCGAAGCCGCACTGGAGACCGCCTGGCGCAAGCAAGATCTTGCCGGGCAGGCAGCAGGCAAAAGTGTTGCCATCGGCATCGGCAGTCGTGGCGTTTCCGGTATAGCGGAAATCGCAGCCTGCCTTGCGCGTCTCGTAAAGGAATCCGGAGGCCAACCATTCATCGTGCCGGCGATGGGCAGTCATGGTGGCGCAACAGCCGAAGGACAGCTGGAGGTCCTGGCAGGCCTCGGGGTGACTGAGGAAAGTGTCGACTGTCCGCTGCGGGCGACCATGGACGTGGTCGTGACCGGCAGGACGGCGCAGGGTTGGCCCCTTCACCTTGACCGCAATGTTGCAGAAGCGGATGCCCTGATCGTCGCCAATCGAATCAAGGTACATACGGATTTCCACGGGCCGCACGAGAGCGGCCTGCTCAAGATGCTGGCAATAGGACTGGGCAAGGAACATGGCGCAGCCTGGATACACAGATATGGTGTGCAGGGCCTGCGTGAGATGATGCCGCAAATTGGCGCAGCCCTGCTGCAACAGGTAGACCTGCTGGCGGGCGTGGCAACCATTGAAGACGGTTATCACAGACCGGTCGAGCTTCAGGTCTTTGGCGCGGAGGACCTGGTGGCCGGCGAGCAATGCATGCTGCAGCGCTCTCGCGAACTCATGCCGCGATTGCCTGTGGATGACATCGACCTGCTCGTCATTGACCGCATGGGCAAGGAAATCAGCGGTTCCGGTATGGACACCAATATTATCGGCCGCTGGATGATGGAAGGGGAACCGGAGCCGGAAGCGCCACGGGTCAGGGCCATTGCCGTACTGGACCTCACTGAGGCGACTCACGGTAACGCGACCGGAATCGGCCTTGCCGACTTCATGACCCGCCGTTTGTACGAGAAAATCGACTTGCCTTTGACGACCCTGAATGTCTTCACCAGCGGCGGTCTGTTGCGCGGCAAACTGCCCCTGGTCTATGAAGATGACGAACAGACCATCGACATGGCCCTGCGCCATGTTTTTCGCAAAAATCCGGAAGACCGCGACGCTGCCCGGGTAGTTCGTATCAGCAGCACCCTGGACCTGGAAACCGTGCAGGTTTCAGCCAGTATTTTGCAGGACATTCAGGATGCCCCGGATTTGATCTCCGCCACGGAGCCTTGTATTCCTGAATGGTATGATGGTCGCCTGACGCAACTTTGATGCGCTTTGCCGGAATCGAGGGACAAATGAAGGATTCCAGTGTCGGAATTGAATTCACTGCGGAGTGCCCGTCTGGCTGCGAGCGCATGCTGTCGCCCGACGCAGTCGCATTCGTCGCTGCGCTGGCGCAGGAATTCACAGATCGGCGAAATGCCTTGCTGCAGGCGCGGCGGGAACGGCAAGCGGAGATTGACGCCGGCGGCAGCCTCGATTTTCTGCCGGAGACCCGCCACATACGCAAAGGGGACTGGCAGGTCGCGACTATCCCCGCGGATCTGCTTGACCGGCGCACGGAGATCACGGGGCCGACCGAGCGCAAGATGGTTATCAATGCACTTAACAGTGGCGCCCGGGTTTTCATGGCAGACTTTGAAGACGCCAATTCACCCACCTGGTCGAACATGCTGGAGGGTCAGCAAAACCTGCACGACGCGGTCCGCCGCAGCATCACCTTCACCAATCCGGACGGCCGCTTCTATCAGTTGAACGATGAAACGGCGACCCTGCTGGTCCGGCCTCGTGGCTGGCATCTTGACGAGAAGCACATGCAGGTGGACAGTGCGCCAGTACCCGGCGGACTGTTCGACTTCGGCCTGTTTTTCTTTCACAATGCGCAGGAGTTACTGGACCGGGGCAGCGGACCTTATTTCTATCTGCCCAAACTGGAAAGCCACCTTGAGGCGCGTCTCTGGAATGATGTCTTCAATTTCGCCCAGGATGCCCTGGACATTCCCCGTGGCAGCATCCGCGCCACCGTGCTCATCGAAACCATCCAGGCGACATTTGAGACCGAAGAAATTCTCTACGAACTGCGCGAGCACTCCGGCGGCCTGAATTGCGGACGCTGGGACTACATCTTCAGTTATATCAAGACCTTCAGCAAGAATGCCGATTTCATTCTGCCGGACCGCGCCCAGGTGACGATGACCGTGCCCTTTATGCGCAATTACACGCTAAACGTCATTCGCGTGTGCCACCGACGCGGGATTCATGCCATGGGGGGCATGGCCGCCCAAATCCCAATTCGCCACGATCCGCTTGCCAATGAGCAGGCCCTTGAAAAAGTGCGGCAGGACAAATTGCGCGAGGTACAGGACGGACATGACGGTACCTGGGTGGCGCACCCCGGCCTGATTGCCCCGGCGCAGGACGTCTTTGACGAATTGATGCCACAGGCAAACCAGATTGAGCGACAGCGCGAGGACGTCAAGGTCACGGCGGAAGACTTGCTGACCGCCTGCGAAGGCAGCATCACAGAAGCCGGCGTAAGGCTCAACCTGAGGGTTGGTATCCAGTACCTTGAGGCCTGGCTGGGTGGCAATGGCTGCGTACCGCTGTACTCATTGATGGAAGATGCCGCCACGGCCGAAATCAGCCGGGCGCAGGTCTGGCAATGGCTGCATCACGATGTCCGTCTGGAGGACGGGCGCGTTCTGAATCTGGCTCTGTATCAGCAACTGCTCTCGGAAGAAATGGACACCATCCGCGCCGAGGTCGGCCAGGCGCGCTTCGAAGGGGGCGTGTTCGGGCGTGCACGCGATTTGTTTGATAACATGATTCGAGCGGACTCAATGACCCCGTTCCTCACCGGGCCTGCCTACCAGGACCTGTAATCGGGCAATAATCGGGGTGCAGGGTCGGTTCCCGTTGCCAATACCGAGGTGCAAGGAGCAACTACCATGATCAAGGTGCCCCTCACGCTGGGTGTGGAAGAAGAATATCAAATCATCGATCCGGAGACGCGCGAACTCACGCCTCACTATGAAGCGCTGGAGGCCTCCGGCAGTTCTTTGCTGGGCGAGCAGCTCAAACCGGAAATGTTGCAGTCCCAGGTGGAAGTAGGCACCGAAATATGCCGGGACGTGCTCGAGGTCCGACAGGAATTGACGCGCCTGCGCGCGACGGTGGACGGTCTCGCCCGTGACAACGGTTACAAGATTCTGGCGGCATCTACCCACCCCTTTTCGCGTTGGGAGGACCAGATAGTCAGTCAGGGCGAGAGATACCAGGAGCTCCAAACCAATCTGCAAGCCGTTGTGCGCACGCAACTGGTTTTCGGTATGCACGTGCACGTCGGCTTTGGCAAGTCGCCGGAAGCGCTTGAGTTGCTTGTCGACGTGATGAATCAGATTCGTTACTTTTTGCCGCATTTGCTGGCCCTGACGACAAGTTCTCCATTTTGGGCCGGCATGGATTCCGGCCTGAAGAGTTATCGCAGCATCATCATGAAGAGTTTGCCGAGAACGGGCGTACCCCCGGCATTCGGCTCCTTCAGCGAATACCAGGCCATGATCAATCTGTTTGGCAAGGTGGGATCGCTGGGCAAGACCAAGGACAAGCACTCGGAAGAGGTGGACGCCACCCGCATCTGGTGGGATGTCCGTCCCCAGGTCGGGCTGGGGACGCTGGAAATTCGCGTTTGCGATATCTGTACCCGAATGGACGAAACACTGTGCATCGTCGCCCTGATTCAATCCATTGTCGCTTTGCTGGTGAAGCTGCGTGAGCAGAACTGCAGTTGGCGGGAATACGAGTCGCTGCTCATTCTGGAAAACAAGTGGCGTGCGGGTCGCTATGGAATAGATGGCAAGTTAATCGACTTCGGCAAGGAAGAGGAGGTGCCCGTTCGCTTTCTTGCAAACGAAATTCTGGAATTGGTGGACCCTGTTGTGGATGACCTCGGCACGCGCAAGGACGTGGAGTATCTGCCGACGCTGCTGCGCAACGGGACCAGCGCTGATCGGCAACTGGCGACCTGGCGACAAGCCATGAAGGATGGCGCGGATTCAAGGCAGGCCCTGCAACGGGTTGTCGACCAACTGATTGCGGAAACGGATGAAGGTATCCTGACTAAGAGTTAAGATTTACTTGCCGCTGCTCAATATGGCGCCATCATCGCTGACGGGGCAGGGGGGAAGCGCCGTACGTCCAGGATTTCCCAACTGTGGATTGGCCAGGGCGTTGTAGCACATGATGAAGGCGCGTCGGTGCCGGTCCGAATCATTGGGTCCGGACGCGTGCAACAGGTTGCAGTGAAAGAAAAGGACGTCGCCAGGCGCCATTTCGCAATACACCCTTTCAAACTGTGACTCCACAAGAGCCATACGGCCTTCGTCGGCGCCGGTCTGTTCGCCAACCTTGTCGTGAGACAGCCGACCCAGGAGATGCGAGCCCCGTAGTACTTGCAGACAGCCGTTTTCCCGGGTTGCAGGGTCCAGGGCCGCGAAGGCGCTCATCAGGTGCGGAAAAACGAAGTCCTGGTCATACCAGTAGCCGTAATCCTGGTGCCATTCCCATTTGCCGCCGGTGTGGGCCTACTTGAGCATGACCTTGCCGTGAAAGAAGCTGATCTCCTCACCAAGGAGTGTGCGAATGTTGTTCACTATGCGGGGGCTTGTGGAAGCGGCCGCCCAGATGTCGTCACCCAATTCGTGCCAAATTGAAAGACTGGCCCTGCGTCCACTTTGGTCCTCGGGGCTGGAAACGTGACCGGCGACGCGTTCACCACGTTCCACTGCCTTCAACATGGCATGAACTTCGCCCGCTGAAAAAACGCCTTCAAGCATCACGTATCCGTCTTGCTCAAATGCGGCGACATGACGGCGATTCAAAAACATCGGGGCTCCTGTGTGTAACACTTGCCGGCAGATACAATTCGTAGGGGAGGCAAGCGTGGGGAATGTAACATGAATCTGGATTTCAACGGGAAACGTGTGCTGGTCACTGGCGCCGGCAAGGGAATCGGCCGGGAGATCGCAGGGCATCTGTCTGCCTGCAATGCCGAAGTGCTGGCGCTAAGTCGCACGGAGGCCGATCTGCGTTCCCTGCGGGACGAAATCGACTGTGAGACCATTTGCGTCGACCTGTCGGATGTGGCTGCAACCACCAACGCTCTTGGCAAAATCGATGATATTGAGCTTCTGATCAATAATGCCGGCATCTCAATTCTGGAACCATTTCTTGACGTGAAAGTGGAAGTCCTTGACGAGGTCTTCGCCGTCAACGTGCGCGGCGTATTAATTGTGTCGCAAATTGTTGCCCGCCAAATGATTGCCTCCGGCAAGGGAGGCGCCATTGTCAATCTGTCCAGCCAGGCGTCTTCCCGGGCGCTGGCGGATCACACCTCATATTGCGTGTCCAAGGGCGCCCTGGACCAGTTGACCCGCATGATGGCGCTGGAACTGGGGCCGCATGACATCCGCGTCAACGCCGTGAACCCAACGGTAACGCTTACGCCGATGGGAGAAATGGCCTGGGGTGACCCGGCGAAGAGCGGCCCGATACTGGCGCGCATTCCGCTTGGCCGCTTTGCCCGCCCGCTGCAAGTGGCGGAGGTCGTCGCCTGGCTGTTGAGTGACGCAGCTGAGATGGTGCACGGCGTCACGCTGCCGGTGGACGGCGGGTTTTCGGTGGGTTAAGTGACATTTCGCGAACTCTCTGCCAATTGATCCGGTCAATTGCTGATTTGTTAAAGTCCGGCTGCATGCTAAACTTGAGACGTTGTCATGCAAATGAGGAAGGGCCCATGTTCCGTAGAATTGCCTTCGTGCTATTGATATTCACCTTGTTCGGATTGCTGACCTTGCCGGCGTTTGCCCAGGACGAAATCATTTTCGGCGCAGTGCTTGTCGGTCCGAAGAACGATCGCGGCTGGAGCCAGGCGCACTTTGAGGCCGGGCAATACGTCGAGGCGAACAACGAGAACGCGACCATGTTGTTCTTCGAGAGCCTGAACGAGGCGGACACGCCGGAAGCCACGCTCATGGACGTGGTCACCGAAATGGTTGACAGCGGAGCAGAGGTCATTTTCACCACGTCCGCTTCCTTTGAACAGGACACCAACGGGGTCGCAGAAGCCTTCCCCGAGGTTGTCTTCATCAACATCACTGGAAGCAACGTGCTTCACGGCGATGCACCGGCCAACGTGGGCAACTTCAACACCTTGATGGAAGTGCCGCGTTTGCTGGCGGGTTGCTCTGCCGCGCTGGCTTCCGAGACGGGAAAGATCGGTTATCTCGGCGCCCTGATTGACCCCGAGACGCGCCGTCTGGCCGCTTCCTCGTACCTTGGCGCGCGTCACTGCTGGGACACCTACCGCGCCGACATGGGGATGGACCTGGAATTCACCGTGACCTGGATTGGGTTCTGGTTCCATATCCCTGGTTTCACCCTGGATCCGACCGAGGTCGCCAACGAGTTCTTTGACAATGGCGCCGACGTCGTCATCTCCGGCATCGACACCACCGAGGCCATTCAGGTGGCAGGCCGTCGGGCCAGTGAGGGCGGTCGCACCTTCGCCATTCCCTATGGCAACGTTGGCGGCTGCGACGAAGCGCCGGAGGCTTGCCTTGGAGTGGCCTATTACAACTGGGGTCCGGCTTACCTGGATGTCGTGAACAGCGTCGCGGATGGCAGCTGGGAGCAATCCTGGGACTGGCTGGCGCTGGACTGGATGGACATCAACAATCCGGATACTTCCACCAGTGGCTACCTGCGCGGTGAGGGCATGCCGGAAGAGACGGCGGCCAACCTGGATGAGTTCCAGGGGGCGTTGGCTGAATACATGAGCGCCCAGGACATGGGCGTGGAGTCACTTTACCTCTGGCAAGGTCCGCTGAATCTGCAGGATGGCACTGAACTGGCTGCGGACGGAGAAGCTGTCCCCTTGCTGGACATCTGGTTCGTGCCGCAACTGCTTGAAGGCATGATCGGCGCGAGCGAGTAACAGCCGCGATTCAATCTGGCGGGGTGTCTACACGGGCACCCCGCTTTTTTGTGGCGCGCCGCTCTGTGTTACATTCTGATGATTGACAAGAGAATGCCTGTTGCAGACGGGAAACGGCCATGATTGACGACCCTGTCCTGTTGAATGACTGGCACGCCGTGCTGCCATTGCAGGAGCTTGAAGCGAAGGGTGTCGTGGGAGCGCGCCTGCTGGGCGAGGACATCGTGATCTGGCGCGCCGGGGACCAGGTGCTGGCCTGGCAAGACCTGTGTCTTCACCGGGGCACGCGTTTGTCGCTCGGTGAAGTTCTACAGGGCGAACAGTTGATGTGTCCATATCACGGCTGGACATACAGCGCCGGGGGCCAGTGTGTTTACATGCCGGCCCACCCCGACCAGACCCCGTCACCGCGCGCGAAGGTGCGACAGTACCATGCCTGTGTGCATTTTGAGTTTGTCTGGGTCTGCCTGGGAGACCCCCGGTTTCAACTGCCGCCGTTTCCGGAGTGGGATGACTCCAGCTTTCGCCGCATCCTTTGTGGCCCTTACCACTTCAGGGCTGCCGGGCCGCGTATGGTGGAAAACTTCCTCGACGTGGCGCATTTCCCCTTCGTACACGAAAACATCCTTGGCGTCCGTGAACGCGCCGACATCGAAGACTATGAAGTCACCACTGACGGCCAGGGCATCCGGGCCGAAAACATCCTGGTCTATCAACCCAATCCGGATGGCAGTGGCGAAGCGAAAGTCGTCAACTACACCTACGAGGTCTACCGTCCACTGGTGGCCTATTTCCGCAAGGAGACGCTGGGCCCGCGTTTCGCCATCCTGTTGATGGTGACCCCCCAGGACCCGCTGGGCAGCCTGATGTGGATGTGGATGGTGATGAACCATTCCTGGGAAACACCCGAGGAAGAATTGCGGGCCTTTCAGGACGAAATCGCGTTGCAGGACCTGCCGATTGTGGAATCGCAGCGACCGGAAATGTTGCCGCTGGACCTTCAGGCAGAATTGCACTTGCGCTCGGACCGGACTGCCATTGCGTACCGGCGTTGGCTCAACGATCTGGGCGTGCGCTACGGGACGTCCTGACCTATGGAAATCGAGCTGCGCAACATACACAAGCGTTTCGGATCGGTGCACGCCAACAACGATATCAGTGTCGTATTTCCGGCCGGGCGCATCACAGGGATTCTGGGGGAAAACGGCGCGGGCAAATCGACGCTGATGAAAATCCTGTCCGGCTTTCAACCGGCTGACAGGGGCGACGTTCTGGTAGACGGCCTGTCCGCGCAATTCGGCAGCCCCGAAGATGCCATTCAGCAGGGCATCGGTATGCTACAGCAAGACCCGCTTGATATCGGCGCTTTCACCACGCTGGAGAATTTCGTTTACGGTCGACCCGAAAAAGTGTTGCCGGACTGGCATTCCGCGCGCAGCGATCTGGAAGAAAGGTCGGCACAGCTGGGCTTTGATCTTGAGGCCGAAACGCCGGTCGAACGCATGAGCATCGCCTTGCGGCAGCAACTGGAGATCGTTCGTTTGCTGGCCCTTGGCGTAAATGCGTTGATACTGGACGAGCCAACCACGGGTATATCGGCCGAGCAAAAGCAGACCCTCTTTGCGGCCCTGCAACAACTGGCCCACAGGGATGGCGTCATCATCCTGCTGGTATCTCACAAACTTGAAGATGTCATCACATTGTGCGACAGGGTGGTTGTGTTACGGGCCGGCCAACGAATTGGAGAAGAGGACATGCCGGCGCCGGGTGAGACCGATCCGGCAACGCTGAACATAATCAAGTCCCGGCTCGTGCATCTGATGTTTGGTCAGGAACTGGGACCTCATGAGCGCCAGGCCGTACCACTGGAAAAGACTGTCCTGCAACTGGAGAACCTGTATCTGCGCGATCGCCGTCTGCAAATCGAAGGCCTGAATCTCTCCCTGCGGCAAGGGGAGGTAATTGGGCTCGCAGGTCTGGACAACAGCGGCCAGGGTCTGGCAATGCGCGCGATCTGCGGACTTGAAACGGTTTCCAGTGGCCGGGTCTTGCTTGAAGACGAAGAGCTGACCAATCGCAGTTATCGCCACTTCCTGAACAGGGGCGTCGTATTCGGAGCTGCGGGACGCCTGGAAGAAGGCCTGATTGCTGGTTTGACCCTCACTGAACACATGGCGCTGGTTCGCAGCGAACGCGCAGTTCTGGACTGGCCGGCGCTGGAGAGTTACACCCGCGAAAGTCTGCAACATTACGATGTACGCGGGCAGGCGGGCGACCGCATAGAGCAGTTGTCCGGCGGCAATCAGCAACGCGTCCTGATGGCCCTGTTGCCGGCCAGGCCACGTCTGTTGATTCTTGAGCAACCCACGCGCGGACTGGACGTCGAGTCCGCTCGCTGGATCTGGCAACAACTGCTGGAACGACGAGAGGGAGGCACGGCAATTCTGTTCAGTTCGGTGGAACTCGACGAGCTGGTCGCCTACAGCGACCGCATTCTGGTATTCTACGCCGGTCGCGTGCATGAGGTCCCGGACGTCGCAGCGACGACGATTGACGAACTGGGTTACCTCATCGGCGGCGAGTTCAGACAGGAATAAATCGTGCGCAATGTCTCATCCGGCCCGGCAAGGTTGGCGTTTGTTTTGCTGCCCGTGTTGCTTTCGCTGTTGCTGGCAGCCTTGCTGGTGCTGGCTGTAGGCCGCGAACCTCTGGAAGTCTTGCAAAAAATCTGGCAAGGTGCCTTCCGAAACTCGCGTTCTTTCGCCGGGGTCCTCAATTTCTGGATTCCCCTGACTCTGGCAAGCGTCGGGCTCTTCGTGACATTCCGCGCCGGCCTGTGGAATATCGGCATCGAGGGGCAAATCCTCGCGGGCGCCATTTTTGCCAGTGCAGGCGCCCTGACCTTCAATTTCCCGCCGGAACTGGCGCCCCTGCAACTGTTGCTGCAGATCCTGCTGGGCGTACTCGGTGGGATGTTGTGGGCCGGCATTACCGGGGCGCTCAAGATCTGGCTGGGTGTGAACGAGATTTTCGGAGGCATGGCGCTCAATGCCCTTGCCGGAGTCTGGGGCATTTACCTGATCAGCGGCCCCTGGTATCCGGAGGGAGGCAGTGCACAACAGTCCAGACCATTTCTTGAGAACGCGCTTTACCCGGCCCTGTCCCGAGACTGGCCGGTGGGTTTGCTGGCCATCGTCATGACGGCTGTCGCCATGGTGCTGGTGCCCCTGATCATGGCGCGCACCCGCTGGGGCCTGCAACTGAAGGCCACCGGCAGCAACCCGCGATCCGCCCTTCTGCTGGGCGTTCCCACTACCCGGGTCGCCATGAGCGCTTTCCTGGTCTGCGGGGCGCTGGCCGGCATCGCCGGTTCCTATCGCGTCATGTTCACCTATGGCAGTTTCCGGCCTCTGGTGGCAGGCGGCATCGGCTTTCTCGGCTTGCTGGTCGTGCTGCTGTCGACCATGAAACCGCTTTGGATCCCGTTGATTGCCTTTGTGTTTTCCGCCATTCTGGCTGGCAGTACGCGTTTGCGTGTGTCGCTGCAGCTCGATTCCTCACTTGCCGGCGTATTGCAGGGGGCCCTGGTGCTGGTATTCATCCTTTTTCAGGGATTGCGTCAAAGGCTGGAATTGCGCCGCAATGAACTTCCCCGGATGCCTCACAGGCCTCCGGCTCCTCCCCGGGCGGCCTGACCGGCTGATGAACGAAGAATTTCTCAACACCCTTGGCAGTGTCGTGGCCAATGCCACGCCGCTGGTCATCGCCAGCGTGGGAGAGACCATCACGGAACGCGCCGGCGTGATCAATCTGTCGCTCAACGGCAGCCTGATCGTGACGGCGATGGCAGGTTTCATCGCAGCGCGGGTGATCAGTTTCGGCGTCGACGTCGACGCCATTAACATGATTGCCTCGCCTGAAGCCGGTTTGATTGGCGGCGTGCTGGTCGCCATGTTGGTGGGCGCCCTGGTGGCCCTGATCATCGCGCTTTCCAGCATCGAGTTGCGCCTGGACCAGGTGACCGTCGGTTTCATTCTGACGCTGCTGATGGCCGACCTCGCGCAGTTCCTCGGTCAGGAATACACGCGCATCCCGGGGCCGGTGGTGCCCAAATGGCCCTTGCCGCTCTTGCAGGACCTGCCTCTGCTTGGTCCCGTCTTCTTCCAACAAAACGTTCTCGTTTATTTCAGCTATGTTGTGGTTATTGGCTTGTGGTTCTGGCTCTTCCGCACGCGCCCGGGCATGGCACATCGCGCCATCGGTGAACGACCGGAAGCGGCTTACGCCCGGGGCACCAACGTGAATCGCCTGCGTTACATCTACGTCGTCCTGGGCGGTTCCATGGTGGGAATTGCCGGTGCGGCCTATTCGCTGCACTTCAAGCCCGGTCTGTCAAATCCACCGGCGATGCAGGGAGACGGCTGGATTGCGCTGGCCATCGTCATCTTTGGCGGCTGGCACCCGTTTCGCGTGGTGCTGGGCGCCTGGCTCTTCGCCGCCTTGCGAGCGGTCTCTTCTGACATCCAGAAGAACGGGCTGGTAATCCTTGGACGAACGCTCGAATTCAATTTCGTGCTCCTGAACGGCCTGCCCTGGCTAATGTTGATCGTGACCCTGCTTTTGGTAAGCAGTGGGGCGATTGAACGCTTGCTGCTGCTCTTGCCCCGGCCCGTGCAACGGCGCATGCGCTCGGTACTGCGTTCGGACCCGCCGCGCGCCATCGGCACTACCTTTGAGGTCGACTGATGCCCGGAAAACCCCACATCGTGATCTTCAACCCGGACCAGTGGCGCGGGGACGTGCTGGGACACATGGGCAATCCTGGCGCAGTGACACCGCATCTGGATCGCGCTGTGCAGGAAGACTCTGTGTCTTTCCGCCATGCCTTTTGTCAGAACCCGGTCTGCACGCCCAGCCGCTGTTCTTTCATGACGGGCTGGTATCCCCACACGCGCGGGCACCGCACCATGTTTTACATGCTCCGGCCCGACGAGCCCATGCTCCTGCGTTCGCTCAAGGAGCAGGGCTGGTTTGTCTGGTGGGGTGGCAAGAACGACGTCGTGCCGGCGCAGAACGGCTACGACAACTACTGCGACGTCAAGTACGTCCCGCCGCACACGCCTGATCGTCCCCTGGTTGCAAACACCCACGCAGCGGACAGCTGGCGCGGCGAGCCAGGCAGCGATTCCTATTATTCCTTTTTCGCGGGAAGGCAGGAAAAAGACCCGGCCGAACATCACATTTATGACACGGACTGGGCCTTTATTGAGGGCGCCATCGACCTGATCCACAACCGGCCGGAGGACAAGCCCCTCTGTATCTATCTGCCACTGACCTACCCGCATCCGCCTTACGCGGTCGAGGACCCCTGGTTCAGCGCGGTCGACCGGGCAAAGCTGCCGCCGCGGATTCCGGCGCCGGATGACCCGGTCGATGAACCGTCATTGCTTACGTGTATTCGTGAACGGCAAAACATGACGGGCTGGAGCGAAGGGCGCTGGACTGAACTGCGGGCCACCTATTACGGTATGTGCGCGCGGGTCGATGAGCAGTTCGGCATGCTTTGTCAGGCGCTGCGCGAGGCCGGCATCTACGAGGACACGGCCATCTTCCTCTTTTCGGACCATGGCGATTTCACAGGAGACTATGGCCTGGTCGAAAAGACCCAGAACACCTTTGAGGACTGCCTGACGCGGGTCCCTTTCCTGATCAAACCACCGGCGAACGTCCCGGCAGAACCTGGCATTCGCGATGCCCTGGTGGAGTTGATCGACTTCCCTGCAACGGTCGAGGACCTGACCGGCATTGAGGTGGGGCACACTCACTTCGGCCGCTCGCTGCTGCCTTTGATTGCCGGCACGACGACGGAACATCGCGACGCGGTCTTCTCTGAAGGCGGCCGCATCCACGGGGAGCGGCAGGCAATGGAACTGGACAGCGACCAGAGCACGCGCCACCATTACTGGCCGCGCACGTCCTTGCAGCGCAGCGAGGGAGCGGAACACAGCAAGGCCATAATGTGTCGCACAAATGACTACAAATTCGTGTACCGGCTCTACGAACGCGATCAACTTTTTGACCTGCGCAGCGATCCCGGCGAGCGATACAACCGAATTGATGACCCCCTGTTGTCGTCAGTGAGACAGCAACTGCAACAGCGCATTTTGCGTCACCTGGTAGAGACGGCCGATTACGTGCCCTGGGACACGGATCTGCGCCGTTAGGCCCCTGATCTGTGTTA
This sequence comes from Aggregatilineales bacterium, assembly GCA_963667305.2. Taxonomy (GTDB): domain Bacteria; phylum Chloroflexota; class Anaerolineae; order Aggregatilineales; family Phototrophicaceae; genus JAGWBD01. The sequence goes on from CAXXWG010000041.1 coordinate 328,874, forward strand.
CACTGGCCGCCTGCCTTGCCAAATTCAAAGTCGGACGCATGAAGTCTCGTAACCATCCCTTGTATCGCCTGCTGAACCGGACGCGTCTCTACCGGAAGCGCGTCACCATGGCCTTCACATTTTCCATCCTGAACAAACTTTTCGATGTTATGCCGCCGATGCTCATCGGTGCGGCAGTGGATATCGTGGTGCGGCGCGATGAATCCTTTCTGGCGGCCATCGGCATCGTTGAGATTCTGCACCAGCTGCTGGCCCTGTGCGCCATAACCCTGACCATCTGGGTGCTGGAGTCTTTCTTCGATTACATCCAGACCATCGCCTGGCGCAATCTGTCCCAGGCCATCGAGCACGACCTGCGTCTGGAAGCCTATGGGCACATCCAGAAGCTGGAAATGGCGTGGTTTGAGGATCGTAGCAGCGGGCGACTGCTGGCTATCCTCAACGACGACATCAACCAGCTGGAACGCTTTCTGGACGTCGGCGCCAACTACCTGATTCAGGTCGTCGCGACCGTCGTTTTGGTCGGCGGTCTGTTCGTTACGGTGGCGCCTCAGGTCGCCTGGATGGCTTTCCTGCCGATGCCAGTCGTCGTCTGGGGTTCATTCTGGTTTCAGGGCCGCCTGGGCCCACGTTATGCCGCCGTACGACGGCAGGTCGGAGCGATCAGCAGTTTGCTGGCAAACAACCTTGGCGGTATTGCCACGATCAAGAGTTTCACTGCCGAGAACCATGAAGTTGAGCGCGTTCGCCAGGAAAGCGACCTTTACCGCGAATACAACAGGCGCGCCATCCGCCTGAGCGCGGCCTTCGTGCCCCTCATTCGAATGGCAATCGTCACTGGCTTTATCGCCATCATGTATTTCGGCGGCGTGCTGGTGCTGGAAGGCCGCCTGAACATTGCGCTTTACAGCGTGCTGGTCTTTATGACCCAGCGCCTGCTATGGCCGCTGACACGCCTGGGCGAGACCTTCGACCTTTACCAGCGGGCGATGGCCTCGACCGAACGCATTCTTGACTTGCTGGACACGCCCATTCGCATTCTGGATGGCGAGCGCAGATTCCCGCTGGATGCCATACGCGGAAACATCCGCTTTGAGCAGGTTGATTTCGCCTACGGCAACGGAGTGCCGGTCCTGAATGACCTTTCGCTGTCGGTAGAGGCAGGTCATACCGTCGCCATTGTGGGGCCGACAGGCGCCGGCAAATCGACCGTCATTCGTTTGCTGCTACGCTTTCACGACGTAACCGGGGGGCGCATCTCGCTGGACGGCCATGACCTGCGCGACCTGCGCGCGGAAGACCTGCGGCGGGGTATAGGGCTGGTTAGTCAGGACGTCTTTCTCTTTCACGGGACGGTCCGCGAAAACATCGCCTATGGCAGCTTTGACGCGGACCTGGACTCTATCGTTGCTGCGGCAAAAATTGCCGAGGCGCATGAATTCATCACAGCCCTGCCGGATGGCTACGAGACAATTGTTGGCGAACGCGGCCAGAAGCTGTCCGGCGGTCAGCGGCAACGCATTTCCATCGCGCGGGCCGTGCTGAAGGACCCGCCCGTGCTGATCCTGGACGAGGCGACCTCCTCGGTCGACAACGAGACGGAGGCTGCCATCCAGCGCTCCATGGAACGCATCACCCAGGGCCGTACGACGATCGTCATCGCCCACCGCCTGTCCACCGTACGCAACGCGGATTCAATATACGTCCTCGAACAGGGGCAGGTGATCGAAACCGGCACCCATGAGGAACTGGTGGGCAGTGACGGCCTTTATGCGGCCCTTTGGCGCGTTCAGATGGGCGAACGTTTGCTCAGGCAGGAAGGTTAAACAGACCGCCGTACCTGCTGCACGATGTCCTTGAGTTGCTTCTCGAAGTCTGGATCGGCAGCCCGGAATTCTGTGCCGCTGATGACCAGCGGCGCGCCAAACACGACGATCTCGGCGCCCATGGCAAGGGTCTGAATCGCCTGTTCGACGCTCAGGCCGCCAACGGCCTGCACCGGGATGTCCACTGCGGCCAGTACGGCCGGGAGGTCGTCCAGCGGGCTGAGGCCCGGAATCATGTTTCGTTCGTCAAAGCCAGTGTGCACAATGATGTAGTCGACGCCCATATCCTGCGCCTCACGGGCGCGGTCCGGCTTGTCCGGGCAAAGCATGACGTCGCACATAACCTTGCCCTGGTAGCGGCGCGCCATCGCCACCTGCTCGATGATGCTGGCGTCGTGCGCCTGGCCCATGACGACCACCATGTCACCGCCCGCCTGAAACATCATCTCCGCTTCCAGACCCGCGCCATCCATCGTTTTGAGGTCCACGACCAACGGCACATCCGGGTGGGCGCTGTGCAGCGCGCGTACGCCGTGCAGGCCTTCCGCCAATATCAGCGGTGTGCCGGCCTCAAGCCAGTCGACGCCGGCGTTGACAGCAGCTTCGGCCAGAGCCAGGGCCTCGTCTATGGTGGTGACGTCCAGCGAAATCTGGATTTTGGCGTCCATGACAATGCCTTTCAGAGGACCAGTACAGATTTGACGTTGCTTCCTGCTTCCATGTGCTCAAAGGCATTGTGCCAGTCGGAAAGTGGGTACTCGCCGCCGATGACCGGATCCAGGTTGAGTTGACCGGACCCCATCAGACCCAGGACCCGCTCCCATGTATTGTAGGTGTGGCTGAAACTGCCCTGAAGAGTGACGGCCTTGCCCACCAGGGGATCCAGATTGAAGCCCAGCGGTTGCGGCCCCCAGCCAATCTTGGTGATCAGCCCGTTTGGCCGCACCATGGCCATGGCCTGCTCCAGCGCCACACTGACTCCGCTGCAGTCCACCACCAGGTCCGCCCCGAAGCCATCTCCGCGTGACTGGACGTATTCCACAGGGTCTTCCTGCTGAATGTTGATGGTTCGACTGGCGCCCAGTTCCGCAGCCACTCCCAGCCGATGCTTGTCAACATCCGTGCCTAGCATGATGATTTCGCTGGCGCCGCGCAGGCGCGTGACCAGCAACGCCATGATGCCGATAGTGCCCGCCCCCTGAATCACCACAGTATCGCCGGGCTTCATGGTCGCCGTCTTTTCGACAAGGGCGTTGTAGGCTACGCAGACGGGCTCGGTAAGCGCCGCATGGGCGAAGGGGACACCCTCCGGAATCTGGTGCAGGATTTCCTGTCGCGCGGTCACAAATCGCGTGAAGGCACCGTCTTCCAGGGCGCCGTAACCAAGTCGTTCCGGACAAAGGTTGTAGGCGCCACCCAGACAGTAACTGCACTGGTTGCAGATCTGTGCGGCCGTTTCACAGGCGACGCGGTCGCCGGGTTGGACCTTGGTTACGCTGGTACCCACGGCGGCAACTTCACCGCAAAACTCATGCCCCAACACGAGAGGCAGGCGAATCTCCCAGCTGTGGTTTTCCTGCCACATGTGCAGGTCACTGCCGCAGACTCCGGCAGCGCGCACTTCCAGGATGACGTCATTGGGACCCGGAGGCGGCGGCTCGGGAATGTCCCGCAGTTCGACGGCATCGGGCCGGCTGTCGTACTTGACAAGTGCCTGCATCACGCGTCATCTCCAAAGTAACGTGCACATATGTTTCGCAGGAATCGCAGGGATTCCTGCATTTCGTCCAATCCGTTGACGCCATCTTCAATGCTGATCCAGCCGCGATAGTCTTGTTCTGCCAGGATTCGCAGAATTGCCGGATAGTCATTCATGCCCTTGCCGGTGACGCCGTGTCGCAGATTGGGCGAATAGCCGAGCGTGCCGTCACTCTGGCGCAACGATTCCAATGTGGTGCCCTCTGCCAACCAGCGATCGCTGGCGTGCATGCTAACGACCCGTGGCGCCACTGCCCGCAGCAGTTTCAGTGGATCGTCGCCGGCGACAATGGCATTCGAGGGATCGTACTGGACGCCAAAGTGCGGGTTGTCCGGAATGGCTGCCAGCAGATCCAGAAAAACGTCCATCTTCTGGGCGAATTCCGGATACTCCCAGAAGCCGTCCTTGTAGTGGTTCTCAAGGCCCAGCACGATGTCCAGTTCTTCGGCTACCGGCAGCAAGGCCTGAATGCAGTCGGCAACCCGTTCGACTCCCTGGCTCAGGTCGACGTCCGGGTAACGCTGTCCGCTGAGCACCCGGCACACTGCACCTGGTCCGCCAAGGCGGCGGGTGACACGCATGATTTCGACGTGCCTCTCGACCGCCCGCTTGCGTTCGTCAGCGTCCGGCACAGTGAAATTGGGGGAGCAGCACATCATGGGCATGGCGAATCCGGCCTGCTCCAGCGCGTCCCCAACGCTGTCAAGGTAGCCGGGTTCGTAACTTTCCAGGAAACCGTCGTAGAGTTCCAGGCCGTCGGCATCCAGTGACCGCGCCATCTCAATCCAATTGAACAGGGAAAGGCTGCGGTCACCCGCAATCTGTTGTTCGAAGGCCTTGGGGTAGGCGGCCAGTTTCATGGACGGCTCTTTCCAACGGACAAGTGGCCAGACAAGGCCACTCTACTCCTGCTGTTCCGCCAATGCCAGTTCGTTTTAAAGAGAATAAGGGACGGTCCCGCTTGCATCCACCGTGTAACCCCATCGACGGATGTATTCGTCTCCATGCAGGAATTCGTCGCCCTGCCTGGCAAGCATATCAGTCAAACGCGCATCCAGCTGCAGCTGCAGTTCGAGGAAACCAGGGTCAGCGATTTGGTTGTGCAACTGCAGTGGGTCCTCCTGGTTGTCAAAGAGTTGCCAGGGGCCTTGCAGGGTTCGGGTATAGGTATGGCGTCGGGTGCGCAGCCCGCGAAATTCGCGTCCGCCCTCGTCCCGCGGCCACTCGCCGAATGGATGGTAGCAAGCCAGCAGTGTCGCACCGCCGGAAGGGTCTTCAGTCTCCTTGCAGATGTGATCGCTGAAATCCAGGCCCTCTACAGAAGCAGGCAACGGGATGTCGCAAAGCCCCAGCAGCGTGGGCATGATGTCCGGCGCGTTGATCAGGGCATCCGTCTCGCGACCGGCCACCCCCGGGCAACGGACAAGGAAGGGAACGCGAATGGATTCCTCCCAGGGTTTTTGTTTCCTTACCGTGCCCTGCGATCCGAGCATGTCGCCATGGTCGGAGGTGAAGATGAAGATGGTATTGTCGGCGAGGCCTGTCTCCCTGAGGGTTTCAAGCAAATCAGCGACGCAGTCATCCAGTGCCGTGCAATGGGCGTAATATCCCGCCAGCCATTCGCGGGCCTCGGCAGCGCTTTCCGACGGCACGTTGCCACGCAAATTGATGTCTTCCGGGCGATAGCGCCGGCGATATTCTTCCGGCGCGGTCTCGTAGGGATTGTGTGGCGGCCCCCAGGAAAGGACCAGCAGAAAGGGCTTGCTGCCGTCCCTGCCACGCAAATAGCGCTGCGCGTCTCGGGTCTGGGCTATGGCGTCATAGCCTTCCCAGTTACGCTTCTGCGTACCATTGCCCGCGTAATAAGGTGAATGGTTGTAATCGTGCGTGCACTCCAGCGTTTTCCAGTAGTCGAAGCCGTGACGTCGTTCGGGCGGAATGTACTCCGAGCGACCATGGCCATCGATGTGCCACTTGCCGATCCAGGCCGTGTCGTAGCCGGCCCGGGAGAAAGCTTCCCCGAGCCGAATGCCGCTGTCCGCCAGCGGCACGTCGTTGACGAATATGCCGTGGGTCAGGGGATACTGGCCTGTCAACAGACTGCCACGCCAGGGTGAGCACACCGGCCAGCCGGAAACGGCGTGGGTGAAGTTGACGCTCTCCTGCGCGAGTCTATCCAGGTTCGGCGTGGCGACCTGGGCATTCCCGGCGTAACCGGTCGCCTGGGCGCGCCATTGATCTGCGAAAACAAAGACGACGTTGAGTCTGTTCATGCGTTTGTCGGCTCCGCAACATTGCTTGCCTGCAGCCAGGGAATGGTCTGCGGCCCTTCGGGCAAAATGGCGATGCGGGCGTCCGCGCCGTAGCGCTGCAGCAACCTGTCCACCAGTGCGGGAATATCCCGGCAGGGCAGCAGCAACGCCCCTTCAATTTGACTGTCACTTAAACCGTCGGCATAAACGTACACGTCGGCGCGCGCCTGGATGCGGGCCTGAATCTGCGCCTGCCACTGGTCCTGGCGGGTCTCTTGCGTCGTCAGGACCTTGTTTGCCAGGTCAACCGGATCGGCCGCGTCGCTCAGCAAGCGGCCATAAAGCCCATGTTCCGGGATGCCCTCGGCGCATTGGGCGGCGATGATGATGCTACCGCCTTGCCGCACGATTTGTTCGGCTGCGCTCATGCCCTTCACGGCCTGGTAGAGGTTCATGTCAAGCGGCCAGCCGGAGTTGGTGGTGATGACAATGTCGAAAGGCCGTTCCACCGCAACCATCGAGGACTCGCGAACGAAGTCAATGCCTGCATCGTGCGCGCGGGTCAATTCGCCCGCGAAAACGCCGGTGATTTCCTTGTCGTTGTTCAGGGTGACGTTGAGCAACAGGGCCGGTCCGGTGAGCAGGGCAGCCTCGCGCGCCTCTTCCCAGATGGGATTGCCATGCGTGATCCCCCAGGTCGCTCGTTCGTCCGCAATCATGCCGGCGTCGTGGTTGCCGAAGACTGTGCGTTCACCGGCCATGCCCGGCATGACGGCCTTGCCACCTCCGGAGAAGCCGGCAAAGAAATGCGGTTCAATGAAACCGGTGAGAATCTTGACGTCGGCCTGCAGGTACTCCCGGTTGATCCAGAGCTCATGGCCGAAGGACGAGCGCCCGATGCAGACCTGAGAGTTCTCATCGGCAGAATCGTTTTGCACAATGCGATATTGCGCGACGAGGTCCGGCCCAAGCATTTGTTCCAGTTCGCGGCGTGTATTCGGTCGGTGGGTGCCGAGGGCGTTGCACAACAGGAAGTTGCCAGCCGCCACGTGCGACAGTTCTTCGAGGATCGCCGGCAGGATCAGATGGTTGGGCGCGGGGCGGGTGATGTCGCTGAAAACGATTGCCACGGTATCGTTCCGCCTTGCAATCTCTCGCAGGGGCCGCGCGTCAATCGGGGCGCGCAAGGCCTTTCGCAATGCAAGTTCCGGGTTGTTCACAGGCGGCACGTATCGATTCTCGATGACTGTGACGTCCAGGTCGTTTGGCAGTTCCAGTGGTAATCCCCGTTTGCCGTAGGCCAGCCTGACCCGCATTTCCGCGCCCTTTCCCGCCAATGGTTGCAATTCACCGGCAATTCCGCGATTATCCGCAGGATATGCCGAATTTGCCAACAGGAGACGCGCCATGAATGAAGTTCAGCACCCCAAGGTAGTGGTTATCGGTGCCGGCAGCCTGTTTTTCGGACGAAAGGCAATCTGGCAAATGGTGCATTCGCCGCACCTGAACCAGGGGACGCTGGCGCTGGTTGACAACAACCCGGGACGGCTGGACCGCATGGCACGACTGGCAGAAATGGTCATTGCCGAAACCGGCGTTTCGCTACAGTTGGAAGCGGCCAGTGACTGGAAAGACGTGTTGCCTGGCGCGGATTTCGTCGTACTCAGTTTTGCCGAGCGTACGGTTTACTTCCGTGGCATCGACTGCACAATTTCAGAGAAGTATGGAATCCGCATGTGCTCCGGTGACACGATCGGCCCCGGCGGCATATTCCGCGCCATGCGTGAGTTGCCGGTTATTATGGACTGCGCAAGCGACATAGAGCGTCTGTGCCCGGATGCCTGGGTTATCAACTACATAAACCCTTCCACCGTCAATGGCATGGCCCTGGCCCGCTACGCACCGCAATTGCGTAGTTTCGCGCTTTGCGACAGCCTGCATATGCCGCACATCAAGAATCGCCACGCCCGCCACGCCGGCATTATTGCGGAGGACGAGACGCTCGGCGATGCCCAGGACGAGGCATTTGATCTTCGCATTGCCGGCGTGAACCACTTCACCTGGATGCTCCGGGCCGAGTACGATGGCCGGGACCTGATGCCCGCAATCGCCGATTTCCTGCGTGAGCTTTCCCTTGAAGAAGCCGGCGACGCGGGCGCCAAACGCCGCCACAACCATGCCATTGCCTGCGCCCTGCACGACGCATTCGGCATCGTGCCGGTCTGCGTTAGCCACACCAAGGAGTACCTTCGCTTTTGGCAGGGGCGCGGCGAATTACCGGACGAGATTCCGCCGCTGGCCATTTGGGAGACCGAAGACCGTTACGAATTGCACGCCGCCATGTGGCAGCAGGTGGACAGTTTCGTCAACGGAAGCATTCCCGTCAGCGAGTTCATGTCCATGTTTGGCCCGGACCACGCGACAGACATCATTGAGAACATGGTCGGCGATTTGGGCAAACCCTACTACGTCAATACACCCAACCGGGGCGCCGTGAGCAACATGGGCGACGACGCCTTTCTTGAATTGCTCTGCGACGTGGACATGGAGGGCCCTGTGCCGCGCAACGTCGGCGAGATGCCCCGTGGCATCCGCGGCATGCAGGAAATCGTGCTGGACACCCACGAATTGACAGCCGAGGCCGTGGTCAAATGCGATCACGCACTGCTGCGGCGCGCCATGCTCAGCGATCCTCTGGTGTCGTCAATCGCGGACGCCGACGCCATTCTGTCCGAATTGTTGCAGGCAGAGCGGGACGTGCTTCCAGACGCCTGGTTTGCCTAGCCGCTTTCGTCGCTTTCCGTTTCGCCGACGCCTTGCTCGTCTTCACCGTCATCCATGCGCGCAAGAGCAGCGAGGGTCGCTTCATCGAAGGCCACCGTCAAGGTCGCCTGCAGGCTTTGCAAGCTGGCAGGCCTGACGTCCACGAAACCGGCGTCCTGCCAGTTGCCCAGGTTCTCTTCGCTGGCCAGATACCAGAGGAAAGCCTGCAACTGCGGCAGGGTCATGCGGTTGCGGTTGGCAACCAGCCATGTGGTCTGGGACAGCGGCCAGCTACCGTCAAGGATGCTCTCGGTGGACGGCTCAACACAGCCTCCGCCAGAGTCCAACTGCATTAATCGAATGCGTTCCTGGCCGCTCGCCAGCACCGCATTGAATTCCCGCCAGGTCATGAAGGTAAGGGCGCCGGGTACGTTGGCGGTAGCCGCCGCCCGGTAAAGCGGATCGTCATCGAATTCAATATCCAGTCGTCCCACAAGACCGGCGTCTGCAACCGCCAGCACCTGGTCCATCTCCGGGCTGCCGGGCCTGGACGCGAACAGGATCATCGCTTCGTCCGCGTAATCGCTATTCAGATCCTGCCAATTCAAAACCGTATCCGCTGATTCAACGCGCCAAACGGACCCCAGCTCTCCGGTGCCCAGACAGGCTGGCGTCGGCCCGTCTGCATTCGCCAGCAGCACCAGGGCCTTGCTACCCAGCTGCTGGGAGAATGTGTCGAAATTGTTCTCGCTGCAGGCGGCCAACTCTTCTTCGAGGGGCCGGCGATTTGTGAACACCAGGTCCAACGCGCCAGCGCACAGATCCCGCAAGCCGGCTGTGGCGCCGTGATGGAGGACAGTGGTCGAAAGCCCCGGGTTCAGGGCCTGAAACGCTTCAAGAGTGGCGTTGGCGAAACTGTAGGTCGTGCCGCTGCCACCAATTCGCAGGGCGCCGGCAATTGTTTCCGGCATGACGAAGTCGCCCGCAACCAGCGGGGCGGTTTCTCCCTGTTGCGCCGCCTGCAGACGATCGCGGTTGTCCCTGGAGACTGCTTCCGAAGTTGGAGTGAACCCGGCCGAGCGCACCACTGCCGCCAATTCGTCACTGGCCACCAACTCGAGAAGTTCGCTAACACCCGCTTCCGTAAAGCGGGCCACATTGACATAAAGCAGTAACTGGCTCGCTGCGGGGTACAGGCCATCCTCGACCGTTTCGGCAGAAGGCGCCCGACACCCTTCGCTGTCCGCCGTACTGAGCGAAAGAACCGGTGCGTCCTGAACCTGTTTCAGCAGGGCCACGCCGATGGCGCCAGGGGTTGCAATGACCTCCGCCACTGCATCAGTCGTGACCAGGGCGTCGCTGCGCAGCCCGTCGCCACTCACGATCGAGTCCAGCAGGCTGTAGTTGGCTGTCAACTCTGGAGGAACATGGACATGCATTTCCAGGTCTGTCGGCGCTTCTTCCTGTAACTGATTCCAGTTCGTTGCTGCCCCGGTCGCGCTGGGCGCAAATATGTCCTTCAATTGTCCTTCATCAAGGCAAGGGACCAGTTCCGCGACGCCAGGGTGCGCGATCAGGGCAAGAATGTTGTGCCCAAGGGTGAACTCGACGAGCGATACGTCATTGTCGTCGCACAATTGCAGAAGTTCCTGGTTGATCGCCTGTGTGGAGGTGCTGAGCGCGGATTCGCCTTCACAAAGCATGGTCAGGCCTGTGCGGGAACCCGTGGTCTCACTGATTAGAACGCCGTCCATTTCTGCTGCTGTTATCATGGCCTGCAACAGGGGCTCGACAATCGCGGAGCCTGTGACATCTGTGGAGTCGCCCTGTGCAAACAGCACCGGACCAGCAAGCAGGACCGCGAGCAGAAGGACCACAAGGGAGGACAGACGTACACTCGGGACCATACCGGACACTCCGGGGATTCAGACGCAGGGTGCAGGCATTGTACTGGCAAGGTCTTCTTTTACCAGTCGCACTTCGGGGCAGCCTGATGTAGCCTGCAGGTGGAGGTGCCAGTGAACGACGAATTCACGTTATACAAACTGGTTGGCGGAGACGAGACATTTCAGCTTCTGGTCGATAGTTTCTACGACCGCATCGAGCGGGACCCGTTGTTGCGCCCCATGTTTCCCGCCAGTCTGGAACCTGGCAAGCGAAGGCAGTTCCTCTTTCTGACGCAGTTCTTCGGCGGGCCGCCGCGCTACAACGAGGAGCGCGGCCACCCGCGGCTCCGGTTGAGGCATGGCCCGTTTCCGATAGATGAGGCCGCGCGCAGACGTTGGCTCGAGCACATGCTGGCCGCCATTGACGAGACCGGCATTGACGAACCCATGCGAAGCGTCATGCGCAGTTATTTTGATCGCGCCTCGGCCATGCTGGTCAACAGGGCCGGCCCTGTTGAAGAGGAAACGCCGGAGCAGGGCTAGTCTTTGTTGTTCAGGAACATTGTTTCAAATGCTTCGGCCGTCCAGGGCAGGGCAGGGCGGAAGAAGTGTTCGAAGATGGTGCTGGCGTAGACCCGGATTTCATGCTGCGCGTCTTCAGCCATGCGCAGGCGCAGGAAGTGCATCAGATTATGCGCGTCCACCTTCATCACCCAGGTGTAATAGACACTGAAGCCGGGCAAAAACACCCGCGCCAGTTCTCTCGATACACCCGCATCCAGCGCCTCCCTGTAGAGATTGAAAGACTTCTCGTAGAGCGCGAGCAGGTCTGCTGTCATTTTCGTTCCGAGGACGTCATTCAGCTCGCCTTCGCTGGCCTGGCGGTTACTGCGAGCCTGCATCCGCCACACCTCCGGCACGTAAAAATCATCTTCTTCGAAGGGAGTGTAGCGGCCGGACTGGGCATTGGCGCTCCAGGTGCGGTGCCGCACCCACTGCCACCAGGTCAGCAGCGGGGCCCGGCAACGAAACTTGAACTCAACCATTTCGAAGGGTGACGTGTGTTGGTGGCGCATCAGGAAAAACAGTAGCTTTTTGTCGCGCTCCTCACCCTTGCTCTCACCCATGTAGGAGACGCGGGCAGCATTGACGATCGCCAGGTCGCCACTGACGTCGGTTGCGGGATGCGGCATCAGGTCCAGCAATTCGACGTAGCCCTTGTCGAGGACCTTGACCCGCTTTCCGATTAGCGAATCTCTGGCCATTTTTGCTCCGTTTCTGGTCACGAAAAGAACTGCAGGGCCAGACGCAATCGCACCTCAACGTCATCGGAAGTATCGGCAGGCAAGGCCTGTAACGCAGCCTGGGCCTCAACCAGACTGTAGCCAAGCGCTGTCAAGGCGTCCATAACTTCCACGTCACTTTCGGACATGGTGGTGGCGGTCAAGTTGACCAGACCATCGCCCAGCTTGTCCCTCAGTTCCAGTACGATCTTCTCTGCCGATTTACGGCCGACACCGGGCACACGCCTGATAAGTTCCGGCCTCTCGCCCAGGACCGCCTGACGCAAACTGTCTGGGCTCATAGTGGCAAGAATGGACAGGGCAAGGCGGGGACCAATGCCACTGACTTTCATCAGGTTGCGAAACAACTCGCACCATGCGATGTCGGGAAAGCCATACAACGCGAAAGCGTCGTCCCGCACAACCATCACCGTGTGCAGGAAAAGCTCGCTGTTATGAGTCTGGTGTTGTGGTTCCGGCGTAAATACCTGATAGCCGACGCCATTGACGTCAATGACGACGAAATCCTTGCCGAATCCAGAGACCCTGCCCCTCAGGCTGACGATCACGTCAGGGCATCCTGCATTCGCCGAAACGTGGCGCTGTGCAGGTCCGTAATGGCCACGGCAAGCGCATCCGCCGCGTCATCCGGTCGAGGTTTTTCTTCCATGCCAAGCAGGATTCGTACCATTTCCTGCATTTGCGATTTTCCGGCCGCACCATAGCCGGCAACCGCCTGTTTGACTGCGTTGGGCTTGTATTCGTATATCGGCAGTCCGGCATTGGCAAGCGTCAGCAGGATCACTCCCCGTCCCTGCGCGACTGTGATGGCAGTCGTCACGTTGCGCGCGAAAAACATCTCTTCGACGCCAGCCCGTTCCGGGCGTGAGCTTGCAATGATTCTTTCCAGTTCAACGTGAATGTGCTGCAGGCGCAAATGCATGGGTTGGCCAGATGCGGTGGCAATCACGCCATGACCCTGTTCGACCAGCGAACCGTCCGGCCTTTCAAGCACCAGTCCCCAGCCGACACTGGCCGTGCCGGGGTCTATTCCCAGGGAAAGCATCAACCGCTTTCAAAAGTCGCTGCCAGTTCATCAGTGATCTGCAGATTTGAAGACACCGACTGCACGTCATCCAGTTCTTCCAGGCTTTCATGCAGTCGCATGTTCTGCAGCGCCTTGTTCTGTGGCAGGCCGGTTTCGTTGGCGGGTTCCCAACGCAGACCGGATTCGGCAATGGTGTAACCGGCATCGGCAAGCGACTGTTCCACGTTGGCCAACATTTCATAGGGCGTCCAGACCGCGACCAGCCCGTCTTCTTCAATGACGTCGTCGGCACCAGCTTCAGCGGCAAGCAAAAAGACTTCTTCAAAGTCAGGCGAGCCTTCCAGGGCAACGTATCCCTTGCGCTGAAATTGCCAGGTGACGGCGCCAGCTGAAGCCAGACTGCCACCGGACTTGTTTAGCGCATGCTTGATTTCGGCCAGGGTCCGGTTGCGGTTGTCCGTCAGCGTATCAATGAGATATGCCACTCCGTCCGGCCCGTACCCTTCATAGGTGATTTCAACCAGGTCTTCACCTTCCAGTTGGCCGGAGCCGCGCAGGACAGCGCGTTCGATATTTTCACGCGGCATGTTTCCGGCCTTGGCCTTGGCAACGGCCAGTTTCAGGCGCGGGTTGCTGGCTTCGTCGGCGCCTCCTTCCCGGGCCGCCACCGTGATTTCACGGGCCAGGCGTGTGAAAACCTTGCCTCTTCTCGCGTCTTCCGCGCCCTTCTTGCGTTTGATGGTTGACCATTTGCTGTGTCCGGACATGTGTACCTCCAGGCAACACCTGCCAAATTGTAGCCCAGGCACAGGAAGGTGTCGAGATGGGCTGTGCTATACTTGCCGGCCAACGCAAGGGCCCTTTTGTCTCCCTGTGGCAGGAGCTTTATTTCGGTATGACAACGGCTTCGTGGGGAGACAGGGAAGAATTGCAGCGGGCCAATCCCCAGTTTCTTGCGTGGGCCATCCTGTTGTTTTGTTTCGCACTTTTTTGCGCGTTATTTGTATCGTTACTGGTAACAGCGGAACACTTTCTCTTTCAGTCTTCTCTTCCCATGAAAGTGATACTGAATGTGGGCCGGGGCACCGTGAGTGTTTCCAATCTGGCCAATCCCGTTGAACAGGTTGGCATCAATGGATCAGCGATTCCGGATGGTGTCATTGTTCGCACGGACCCGCAGTCGCAGGGGACGATCATCTTCGTCGATGGCGATGAGGACGAAGAGCGTTTGCTGGCAACCCTTACCTTGCAGCGCAATTCCCGCGTCACCTTGCTTGGTGCGCAGAGTCCGCGCTTTCCCTGGAGCCGTAGGGGACATGAAATTGTTCTTCAGGATGTGATTGGCGAACTAAATCTGACGATATCGGACAATGCCAGCCAGGACATTCACGTGAATGGCAAGACACCTGGTCGGGCCTGGTTGCAAATGTCCGGCCCGGGCACGTACACGATTGAAGGCGCCTCGGAAGAGTTGCGACTGTTCAATCATGATGGGCTGGTGCGACTGGAATCGGCCGATGGATTGCAAAACCGGGAGATTCCGCCCGGTGCACAGGGCGCTGTGCTTTATGAAACACCCCGGGTGGATATTCGCCCTGGCTACGTGAATCTGCTGAAGGATGAGAGTTTTGGCCAACTGCAGCAGGGCGCACCGGCTTCAGAGGGCGCTGCATGGACATGTGACCACGGACCTTCGGACAATCCAGCCGGAACCCATGAGATTTTCAGGGCAAGCAGCCTGGAATCGCTGCGCTTTTTTCGTGGCGGCGGCGTAACTTCCCACGGCGAAAATTTTTGTGTGCAGCAGTTCGGCCAAAGAGGGCTGGACCTGAATGAATTTGACCTGGACTATCTCTCCATTCGGGTTTCTTTCTTCGTGGAACACGCGTCGCTTGGTTCCTGCGGCACGCATGGAAGTGAATGTCCGTTGATGCTCAGGTTGGACTACCTCAACCAAGAATACCTTGTTCCCCAACAGGATCAGCAATTGAGCGAGACCGGCGTAAGGGCCGTTCCGCCCGGCAGCGACGCGATAAAGTGGCGCCATGGCTTTTTCACCCATACGCGGGAGGAATGGCCGATGCGATGCGACACCTGCATACAGGATCACGAACTAATTCACGACAAAACCTGGTACGTTTACGAAAGTCCCAATTTGTTGACCTTGTTCTCACCCGATCCTCATCCTGAAATCATCGTTGGCGTGTGGATTTATGCTTCCGGCCATGAGTATGACGTCCGCGTAAGAGACGTGGCCCTGCTTGCCAGGAAAAATTCTTGACCTGGGGCTGATCGACCGGTGAATTGCGTTGATCGGCAGCCACTGTTACAGTGCAATTGTCGTGAATCTGGTCCTGAATTCTGAAACAAGGGGCTCTTGTGGGCGACCTGAATACCGAAAGTCTGTTGACGGGCCTGGCTCTGTATGCCGTCCTGACAGCCCTTGCCGTGTGGGCCACGCTGGTCCTGTGGAGCTGGCAAGACATGGGCTTGCGGTCGCGCAGCACTTCACTTCGTTTTCTTGTGGCCTTCCTGGTTGCCGTGCTGAACCTGCCTGGCCTGTTCATTTACCTGATGTTGCGGCCAAGGGAAACGCTGGGGGAAAACTATGAACGATCGCTTGAAGAGGAAGTATTGTTGCAGGGAATCGTAGAGCGCATGGCCTGTCCATCGTGCAAGGCCCACACACGGACGGACTGGCAATTGTGCCCGGACTGCAATGCGCGACTGCGCCGACCCTGCACGCGCTGTGGCAATCTCCTCGAACCAGACTGGGAACGATGCCCCTGGTGCGCTGCCCGTCAACCGGTTGAAAATGAGGAAGACTGGTCTATAAACCCACAACGTGTACGCCCGGCAACTGCGAGCGGTACGCGTGGAACCCGCGCTACCGGGAATGCGGAAACGTAAGGCGAAAAAGGCTAAAGTTCGTCGGCTTCCCCGACTACGTGAACCTTCAGGAAGTTTGTCTGGCCCCCAATGCCAAAGGGCACACCGGCAATAATCACCAGACGATGTCCGCGTTCCACCATGCCGGCCCGGTTGGCGGCACGGACCACCGTGCCGATCATTTCGTCAGTCGTGCTAAAGTGAGGCACGAGCATGGGTATGACGCCCCAGACAAGGGCCATTCGGCGAAAAATGTGATCGCTGGGTGTCACACACAGAATAGGTGTGCGGGATCGTTCCCGGGCAATCTGGCGTGTCGTGTAACCGCTGTGGGTCGAGGTCACAATGGCACGGCAATCCAGCACGGCGGCGATTCGGCTCGTGGCTTCACCAATGGCGTCGGAAATCCGCTCGCGCTCTTCATGTTCGGGATGCGCCTTTATTCGACCGGGCGTCCAGCCGGAGAGCAATGCACGTTCCGCAATGACTGCGATACTGGCCATCGTTTCGACTGAAATGACCGGGTAGCTTCCGACAGCTGTCTCATTGCTTAGCATGACGGCGTCGCTGCCATCCATGATCGCATTGTAGACGTCGCTGGCCTCGGCTCGCGTGGGCCTGGGGCTTTCCACCATGGAGTTGAGCATTTGCGTCGCGGTGATTACAGGTTTTCCAGCCTGATTGCAAAGGCGAATGATGTGTTTCTGGTGACCGGGCACTTCTTCCGCCGGCGTCTCAACACCCAGATCGCCCCGTGCGACCATAATGCCATCCGATTCTGCGACGATGTCCTCAATTTTTTGCAAGGCTTCCCGCTTTTCGATTTTCGCGATCAACCAGGGGGCCACCTCGCAATCTGACTCCCTGATCAACGCGCGCAAGTCCTGCAGGTCACGTCCACTGCGCACAAAGGACAATGCAACAAAATCGGCCTGTTTCTGCAGGGCAAAGCCCAGGTCTTCCCGGTCCTTGTCTGTGATGGCGGAAAGAGTAAGACGGGCCGTTGGGGCGGTGACGCCCTTGCGCGAATAAAGCGCTCCTCCCGCAACAACGCGGCAGGTCAGAGTCTCTTCGTCTCTGGCTGTGACAAGGAATTCCAGGTTGCCGTCATCCAGCAGCAGCGGCATGCCCTGATGAACGTCGCGCATAAACTCCGGGTGGGGCAGGAGCAGGGTATGGCGGTCGCTGTTTGCCAGCGATTCGTTGAGGGTAAGACGAACGTTGTCGCCCTGATCAAGATTCAGGGGTTCTTGCGGGACCAGGCCGATGCGGATTTTCGGTCCCTGCAGGTCGCACATGATGGCGACGACCTCATTCTCCTCACGGGCAATGCGACGAATGCGATCGATAGTCTCGCCATGAATGTCGTGTTCGCCGTGCGAGAAGTTGATGCGCGCCACGTTCATGCCGCCACGAACTATCGCCCGCAGGGTCTGCTCGTCGCTGGAGGCCGGTCCAATGGTCGCCACAATCTTGGTGCGTTTCTGGTCAAGCCGGCTGCCGGACAAGGGCTTCCTCCGGTCTACTGGCGAAATCGGGCAAGGTTGCTGAAGGCCTGCAGGCCCGGGTAAACCGCTGCCGAACCCAGCATTTCTTCAATCCGCAACAGTTGATTGTACTTGGCCACCCGGTCCGAGCGCGCCGGCGCGCCCGTCTTGATTTGACCGGAATTCATGGCAACCGCCAGATCGGCAATGGTGCTGTCCTCGGTCTCACCGCTGCGGTGGCTGGTGACCACAGTCCAGCCATGCCGTTGGCTCAATTGGCTGGCCGCCATAGCTTCCGTCAAACTGCCGATCTGGTTGACCTTGCAGAGCAGTGAATTGGCCGCGCCTTCGCGGATGGCACGGCGCACGCGGTCGACGTTGGTGACCAGCAAGTCATCGCCCACAATCTGTACGCGATTGCCCACCCGGTCGACAAGCAGGGACCAGTGCTGCCAGTCGTCTTCGGCCAATCCGTCTTCCAGGGAGATGACCGGATAGCGATCAGTCCAGTCCTCCCAGAAATCGACCATTTCCGCACCAGTCAGCGTTCGACCCTCAATTTCAAGGTGGTAAACGCCGTCGCGGTAGAATTCGCTGGCGGCCGGATCCAGAGCGATAAAGACGTCTTCCCCAGGCCGCAGGCCGGCTGCCTCGATTGCCTGCATGATGACATCCAGCGCCGCTTCATTTGAGCCGAGGGAAGGGGCATAGCCGCCTTCGTCGCCGACACTGGTGCTGTGGCCCATGCCATGCAAGATGCCCCCCAGACGCTGGTATATCTCCACGCCCATCTGCAGGGCCTCGCGAAAACTGTTCGCGCCCGTCGGCATCACCATGAATTCCTGAAAGTCGGTGCTGTTGCTGGCGTGCTTGCCACCATTCATGATGTTCATCATCGGCACCGGTAACACCTGCGCGTGTACGCCTCCAAGAAAAGCGTAAAGCGGAAGCCCGCAGGAGTCGGCTGCGGCGCGGGCCAATGCCAGCGAAACGCCCAGAATGGCGTTGGCGCCGAGGCGAGATTTGTCCGGAGTGCCGTCCAGCTGCAGCATCGCAAGGTCTACAGCCCCTTGCTCCCGGGCATCCATGCCACAGACCAGCGAGGCCAGGGGGCCGTTGACCGCAGCAACAGCCTGCAACACGCCCTTGCCGCCATAGCGGGCCTTGTCACCGTCACGCAGTTCGAGGGCTTCATGCTCGCCGGTGGAAGCGCCACTGGGAACAATGGCGCGGCCAAATGCGCCACCGATCAGCGTCACTTCCACTTCCACAGTCGGGTTGCCGCGTGAATCCAGAACCTCACGCGCATGCACCCTCTCGACCTGCATGACGTTCCCTTCACCTTGTTCGCCTCGGGCGGCGACCAGTATACCTTCTTTCCACTGAATTGCGCATCCGGGCAAATGTGATATGGTGACGCCATCCAGGGGAGCACGCGAGTTTGGGCGGCAGGTAACCGGCATGCACGGCAATTCACGGCGTCAGATATATCTGGACCATGCGGCGTCCACGCCAGTTGACGAACGGGTGCTGGACGCCATGATGCCCTGGTTTACCCAGGACTTCGGCAACGCTTCATCCCTCCACGGGCCGGGACGCAGGGCCGCGCAGGCCATAGAGGACGCCCGCGAAACCGTGGCGCGCATCCTGCACTGTCAGCCAAATGAAATCGTCTTCAACAGCGGCGGCACGGAAGGCGACAACCATGCCATTCGCGGCGGCGCGTGGTCCATGCGTCATGCAGGCAGGGGCGCCCACCTCGTAAGCAGTCCGGTAGAACACAGCGCGGTAAGCGAAACCCTGGCCCGGCTTTCGGACGTGCAGGGCTTTACGCATGCCCTGATGCCGGTTGATCGATACGGGCGCACTTCGGTGGAGGCCTTCCGGGCCGCCTGCCGCGATGATACTGTGCTGGCAAGTATTATGCTGGCCAACAACGAGGTCGGCAGCCTCCAGCCGGTTACGCAGCTGGCCGCGTTCGCCCGCGAAAGAGGGATTCTGTTTCACACAGATGCCGTTCAGGCTGCGGGGCAGTTACCGCTCAACGTCGATGACCTGGCTGTGGACCTGCTCAACATTTCCGGCCACAAATTTTATGGACCGAAGGGTGTGGGCGCGCTGTACTGTCGCCATGGCGTTCTTCTTGAATCAAGCCAGACCGGCGGCAGTCATGAAGACGGACGTCGGGCGGGAACCCACAATACGCCGCTCATAGTCGGCCTTGCCATGGCGCTCGAACTGGCCGGGCAGGAACGGGAGCAACACGTGTCACACTTCAGGCGCATGCGTGATCTCTTGATCGACCAGGTCTTGCTGCGGGTCCCTGGCGCGGAATTGAGCGGGCACCCTGTCGAACGTTTGCCCGGGCATGCCAGCTTTGTTCTGGATGGCGTTGACAGTAGCACATTGCTGATGCACCTGGACGTCAACGGCGTGGCTGCCAGCGGCGGCTCAGCCTGCAAAACGGGCAACCCGGAGCCCTCTGCGGTGCTGCTGGCCATGGGCTACAGCGAACGCCAGGCGATGGGTGGATTGCGCCTTACGGTGGGTCGCAGCACCAGCGAGGAAGACATCGAATTCGCAGTGGACGTTCTTGCCACCTCCGTGGAAAAACTTCGACGATTGGTGGCCTTCGCATGAGCGCAAGGGTGGTTGTCGCCATGAGTGGCGGCGTGGACAGTTCGGTGGCTGCTGCCTTGCTCAAGCAGCAGGGCCATGAGGTCATCGGTATGATGATGCGTCTGTGGGCCGAACCCTCAACGGACGGCCAGGTTCACAACCGTTGTTGCACGCCTGGCCAAATGGCAGATGCGCAAAGAATCGCGAACATGCTTGATATTCCCTTTTACGTGCTGGACACGCGTGACGTCTTTCGTCGGAAAATCGTGGACTTCTTTATCGAAGGGCACCGTCAGGGCGTCACGCCCAACCCCTGCCTGGAGTGCAACCGGCACATTCGCTTCGACTGGCTGCAGCGCCATGCTCTCGCACTTAATGCGGACTACCTGGCGACCGGTCACCACGCCCGCATTTGTTGTGACCAGGATGGCAATTACCGATTGTTACGTGCGGTTGACCTGCACAAGGACCAAAGCTACGTACTCAGCGTGATGGGCCAGCAGCAACTCGCACATGCCCTGTTCCCGATTGGCAACTACCGCAAGTCCGAAGTGCGGCAAATGGCAAGGGAATTCGGTTTGCCGACTGCTGCCAAGCAGGACAGTCAGGACCTGTGTTTCCTGGGCGATGGCGATTATCGTCGTTTTCTGCGGGATAACGCGCCGGAGCTACTGAGGCCTGGACCGGTATTGCGGCGCGATGGCACACAACTTGGGCAGCACTCCGGACTTGCCAATTACACCATTGGCCAGCGCCGCGGTCTGGGAATAAACACGCCGGCGCCCATGTACGTCGTCGACAAGCAGGCGGCCAACAACGCCCTGATCGTGGCAGAACGCAAGGACCAGGGTACGCAAAGACTGGAAGCAGGGCGCTTCAACTGGGTTGCCGGCAGCGCCCCGGACAGGGATTTCGCCGCCGCAGTCAGCGTCCGCTATGGTGCGGAGCCACAGCCTGCGACGATTACTCCGCTCGGCTGCTCCATGGTTGGCATTGAATTCGACCGGTCGCAGGTTGGGGTGGCCCCGGGGCAGGCTGCTGTCATTTTTGCAGAAAATGAGTGCCTGGGCGGTGGCGTCATTTGCTCAACCGAATAGTCTCGTTGCCAACATGGAAACATCCCGAGATCGCATCGCCAGCAAGGTGCCTGCCAGAAGAAATGGCGCGAAGGGCAGGGTAGAGGCCAGCGTTAACTTCCGGGTCAGCAACAGGGGCACAACCGCAGCGCCGGCGCACATGATGCCAACCAGCAGTGCCAACGCAATGCCAGGCCAGCCAGTGTAAATTCCGCATGCTCCGGCGAGGAGCGCATCAGCTCCGCCAAAGGGGTCTTGATCCGGCAGTACGCGGCGCCGCCAGCGCATGATCCGAAGGTAGAGCCTGCCGCCGGCAAACAGGATGAACCCGGCCAGCAACCCTGCAATGCCACCAGTCCAGGCAACTGCAAGGGTTTGCTCCTGTGCGGCCATGGCAAAAGCCACAATTGCCATGGCGCCCAGTGACACAGGGAATATCCGCCGATGCTCAATGTCAATGGTGGCTGTCAGGAGAAACAGTCCCAACTGCGCAACCTCCAACAGGGCGCCGGGGGACAAGGATGCACCGCACTGCAAATTCAGCGCGGCTGCGAGCATCAATGTCAACGCTGTAAATAGCAGAGTTCGCGGCAGGCAACGCTTCAGGGAAAGATTCGACGCGGGCAACAGCTTGTTTTGGCTCTGACTTTCTGACAAATACAGTGCAGGCAAGAAGTCTGAGAGCACTGCCACGACAACGCCAACCGCTGTTGCTGCCAGGAGGCAGATTCCGGACACGTTCTCAGGGGATTCTCGGGGCAGGTGGCAACAGGGAAAACGCCAGCCACAGGGCCAGCAAGACCGCCATCACGGCGCTGCCCCAAATGATCAGGCCTTTCCTGTCGCTTTCTTCTTCAGGCGACAGGTCCGGGGCAACGTTGCCAATTTGCAGGGGCACACGCCTGACCTCGCCAGCTGTGATTTCCCATGCAGCCAGTTCCGACCTGCCATTGACGACGCCAAGGATCAGTTGACAAACCCCGGGCCACGCGGCCGCGCGTATGTCTTCCGGAGAGGGCAGTGGCCTGCCACGCGGATGCGAATGCCATATGGCGCTCAACTCCAGGTTGTCGCGTTCAATTGCGAAGAGGGCCTTCACCAGTTGGCTGGAATCCATTTCATAGCGGCGCGAAGGGTTGGCGGCGACATTGTCAATGGCGATGAAGCGACTCGCGTTTCCCCGTCTGCCTCCCAACAGACCACAGGCTTCGTTGGGTGCGCCGGAGGATGCGGCGTTTAGCAACTGCACCACGAGATGTTGTTCCAGTCGCAGCTGCATCAACTATCCATTCCAGTGTCGGCTTCTCCGACAAGAAAGGTTTCGATAACCTCGTGCTGCGGCGGGTTGCGGGTTTCATAAAAGAGGGACACCGTCAGCGTGTACAGGCCGGCCGGATCATCCACGTCGCGCAGGTGCAAGGTGAATTCCATGTCGTTGCTCATGGTCTCGATGACGTCGAGTTCACTGACGATGCGGTCTTCTTCATCATGCGCCACCAGGATGAGATTGGGGCGCTCATGAAAAGGCGTCAAACGCACCTTCACGCGCACGCGAATTCTGTCGGGCCAGGGCGTCGCCGTGACTTCAGTGATTTTGACTTCATCCTTTGGGAGCGGCACCGCATCCTGCGGCAAAATCGGAATGTCCAGAACGATACTCCTGTCAGACTTCTTGCTGAAGATCTTGCAGCGCAGCCAGCGCCTTGTCCACCTGATCGGCCATGACCAGGAAATGGTCGCGACTGAATGAAGCAAAGGGAAGCAAGGCAATGCCGGCGTCGGCAAGCGCCGTACTGACGGCGGCAACCAGCCCGGTGAGTTCCGGCTCCATGACCACATTGACAGTGACCAGCATGCAAATTTCATCGGCAATGTCGGCATCCGGGAGCCTCGAACGGAAGCCTTCGACAGCGTCAGCTGGAAGAACCAGGGACACCTCCTTGCTGTCGACGACCATGGCACAAAAGGGTGCGGCAATTTCTGCAAGAACGCCGGCAGCTGCAGTCGTTGCGTTGGGCGGAAGACGCAGCAGGCGGTAGGTCTTGCCGTCGCAATCAAACGTGGCCGCAGCCAGCGCCTGCCTGACCGTCTGCGTCATTACAGTCCCTATTCGTCAAACTGGTAGGTTGATTCTGCGTAAAAGCGCACTTCACGTCGGGCAAGCTTGTGGCGCAGCCATTGCTGCAAGTCCTCGTTCTTTTGTTTCAGGTCAGACCCCTTGTTCGAGAGTTGGCTGATCGGGTAATTTATTTTCAGGGCACGACCGCTGATGATATGTCGACTGACTCCCGGTGGAATCCAGGCCTTCTCCCTGGCGGCGACTATGACGTCCCTGAAGGTGACTCGCGGGAAGCGCAGCAAGGCGATCATGTCCGGAAAGTGTTCCCGCACCTGGGAAAGTTTGTCAAGCACGCTGCGATACAGCATCGCATTTCGCTGATAGACCGAAACGATCTGGCAGAGCAGGGCATTCCGTATATGTGGGTCCTGCTCACCGGCCAACAATTGGAGACTCGTCCCGTCGGCGAAAACCAGGGAAGCAACCGGTAGCGACACGGCTTCGTCCGAAAACGTCAGACCTTGCAGTTTGCCCAGTTCTTCCAGCAGACCGGCTTTCGTCCAGTCGCTGACGACGTGATTCCAGGTGTCCAGCCGGATTTGACCGCTATCCCAGTCCACGACCTGAACCGGCAAGTGAGGATAGCCAAGCGCGCGCAGGGCATGGCAACGGTTGGCGCCGTCAAGGATCACGAATTCCTGCTCGTCGATCGGCGCAACAACCGGCGGATTGATGATATACTCGTCGCTTCGAAGCCGCTCGATTAGTGGCCGGGATCGCTGGGAATCATGCGATTCATGCGCATGTAGCCGTTCTGCCGCCACAATTCGCAGGTCCGGAACAGGTGCACGCAGGCTGTCCGACACGCTCTGCATCTCCGAGATATCCAAATTGAGCCTAGCACAGGACCAGTGCGGAGTGCAAAGGGGAGAAATGGGCGCCGCCGCGCAAGGCATTGACGATCCCCAGGGACGTTGGTTGACTGTTCCACGCACCGTCGCCTTCATTTGCCACGAAGACCTTGTGTTGCTGATTAAACGCCGAAACGACAGTCCCATCTACCCTGGTTGCTACAACGGCGTGGGTGGTCATCTGGAACGGGATGAAGACCCTGCATCAGGCATCCGTCGGGAAATCGTCGAGGAAACAGGCCTGGTAGTCTCGAGTTTGCGACTTCGCGCCATTTACAATATCGATCCTGGCGGGCACTCGGGAGTCTTGCTCTTTGTGTTTACCTGCGTTTGCAAGAATCGCGATCTTGCAAGGTCGTCGCCCGAAGGTGACCTGCATTGGGTGCACCGGAAGGACATTATGTCCCTGCCCCTGGTCGAAGATTTGCCACAGATATTGCCGAAAATCCTTGAGATGGCAGACGACGATCCACCGCTTTACGTGCATGCCGGTTATGACCGGCAGGACCAACTTCAGTTGCGCATTGCACAGGAAGCTACTCCCGGTGGCCGCGACAGGTGAACAATCCGCGTCGCGCCCGACCAACGCTTCGGCGAACGCTGCGCCTGCTCTTTGTTTTGCTTTGGCTGGTCCTGATATTGACACCCTGTCTGGCGCTGGCGCTGGCATCCCAGGGAGAGATCCGCCTGCGTATCGGGCCGGCGCCGGAGGAAGAAGTGCGCCTGTGGCTCGTGCAGGACGCCCAACGCGCAGGGCTCGCAATCTCATTTGTCTCACAGCACCAATATGAACAAAGGCGGTGTTTCCAGACAGGGGCTCGCTTCCTGTTGTGGCGTGGCCGGCAACTGGATGAAGAGACGGCCACCACCTTTTGCAGCTGTTACAACAAACTGGATGAGACATTTCGGCGACAGCAAATGACCCGTGGCTCTTGCCCCGAGCCTGGCAAGGAAACCGATGACTGAGTTGATTCAGTCGCTGGACCCCAACAATCCTCTTGTGCTTGGCGGGGCTTGCGCCCTGCTTTGCGTGGCAGGTCTTGTTCTTTCTCTTGGCATGCAGGCGCTTGGCGGCGTACTTGAACTCTTCAGTGGCCTGGCCGCCATGATCATGGAACTGTTGTCAGGCGGTCCTGTCGCCTGGTGCGGTTGCCTCGCACTTGTCGCGCTCCTGGTCGGCGGCGGCATCGTTGCAGTGATGCTTGTCCAGGGCCTGGCCGCCTGCGGCACCCCCGAGGCCATAAATTTTTGCGCATTGATTGGTCGCTGAAGGCAGGTCAGCGCAAAAGGTCCGGAATTTGCTCCGGGTTTTCTGCAACGCGCGCGCCGGCCTTGCGCAGCGCCTCGATCTTGCTGGCTGCCGTGCCTTCACTGCCCTCAATGATGGCTCCGGCATGCCCCATGCGAGTGCCCTCTGGCGCGCTGGCGCCGGCAATGAACGCCGCGACCGGCTTGGTCATGTGCTCCCGGATGAAATCCGCCGCGTCGATTTCTGCGCGCCCGCCGATTTCACCCAGAATGGCGACCTTTTCAGTTTGCGGGTCTTCTTCAAACAGCCGCAGGACATCGACAAAACTGGTACCAATGACCGGGTCGCCACCTATGCCGATACAGGTCGTCTGACCCATTCCGGCCTGGGAAAGCGCGTAAACGACTTCATAAGTCAGGGTCCCGCTGCGGGAGACCACGCCAACGTTTCCTGGCGTTGCGATGAAACCAGGCATGATGCCGATCTTGGCGATCCCGGGGGAAAGCAACCCCGGGCAATTGGGTCCAATCAATTGGCAGCCCGTTTGATTGACGTGCTGCATGACCTTCATCATGTCCCGCACCGGGATGAATTCGGTCAGGCACACGACCAGGCGTATGCCGGCAAAGGCAGCCTCACAAATGGCATCCGGCGCAAATGCCGCCGGCACAGCGACCAGACTGACGTCGGCGCCGGTCACTCTTGCTGCACTCTCGACCGTGTCAAATACAGGTTTGCCTTCAAACCATTCGCCGCCCTTGCCTGGGGTCACGCCACCGGCCACATTGGTGCCGTACTCAATCATTTTGCGGGTGTGGAAGCCGCCCTCACGCCCTGTGATGCCCTGGACGATGACGCTGCTGTTTTCGTCAACAAGAATACTCATGTCAGGGAGCCTTCGCCGCTGCGTCCACAGCCATACGAGCTGCTTCGGTCAGGGTGCCGGCCGCGTAAATCCCGGACAGATCGGCGTCGTTAATGATGGCACTGCCTTCTTCCGCATTGGTCCCCTGCAGTCGAATGACCATGGGCACATTCAGTTTGACTTCCTCACAGGCGGTGAGAATGCCGCGGGCGACCTCGTCCCCCCGGGTAATGCCGCCGAAAATGTTACAAAGAACAACCTTCACATTCTCGTCCGACAAGATTATCCGCAGGGCGGTTGCTACGGTATCGGCCCTCGCGCCCCCACCAATATCAAGAAAGTTGGCGGGGCCGATGCCGCTGGCTTCCCCATAGAGCAAGGTCATGTCCATGGTGGTCATGGCCAGACCGGCGCCGTTGACCATGCAGCCGATTTGCCCGTCCAGACGCACATAACTGATCCCGGCTTCCCTGGCCAATCTTTCGGCCCCGGACAATTCGGAAGAATCATGGAGGGCTGCCAGCTGTGGCTGTCGCGGCAGGGCATTGTCATCGATAACCATTTTGCCATCCAGCGCCAGCAGCGAATTGTCTTCTGTAATGACCAGGGGATTGATTTCTGCAAGCTCGGCGTCACTTTCCTCAAAACAACGCACCAGTGCTGCCACGATTCTGCCAAAGGCGCGCCAGTGCTCTCTCGGCAAATCCATACCGCTGGCGAGCCTGACCGCCTGAAAATCGAACAGGCCGGCCACAGGGTCCACGTATTCCCGCACAATTGCTTCCGGTCTCAAACGGTTGATCTCTTCAATCTCCACGCCGCCTTCAGCCGAAGCCATCAGGACAGGCCTGGCTGCCGCGCGGTCATTGGCGATTCCCAGGTAGATTTCCTGAGCAATGCTGGCTGCCGGATCTATTAATACGGACCGGACACGGTGCTCCCTGATTCTCATTCCCAAAATCCCGGCAGCGTGTTCGCGGGCTTCTTCCGGCGAGTTTGCCAACCTGATGCCGCCGGCCTTGCCGCGGCCACCGACCAGCACCTGCGCCTTGACAGCCACGGCACAACCGGCCTCCTGCGCCAGAGAATATGCCTCTTCTGAAGTATGGGCGACTGTGCCCATCGGCACGGGGATGCCGAATTCTGCAAAGCGAGCCTTGGACTGGTATTCGTGCAGATTCAAGATCCCTCGCCTTGTGTTACGTTTCCAGGAGCCTGTGAAGTATAGCGCAAGCATTGGCAGGGACTCAATCGCCTCTTTTTGAAACTGGCGCATTTCTTCACATGGCCTGGTATACTGTGTTGAATCTCGCCAATGGTGATCATTCACCTTCAGTCAGGTGTCCGGAATTGACATGACCCCTGTAAAGTCTGCAAGTTTGCTTGTGCTGTCCCTCGTGGCATTTGTCTGCCTGGCCGGCCCGGCCGGCGCACAGACCGGAAATGCACTGACCAATCCGGGCTTTGAAGCAGATTTCAACACAAGGGGTGACGAGGCGTTGATTCAGGTCGCCGAGGACTGGATACCGTGGCACCGTGAACCGGAAGGTGACGATGCCGCGACCTGGGAACTGCTTCAGCCGGAATATATGCCTGCGCGGGGGACGGACGAAATTGCCTACGTACATGAAGGCGAAAGCGCCCAGACCTTGCGTAGCTTTTATGCCACATTTGACGCCGGTCTTTTCCAGCAGGTTGAGGACGTAGAGACGGATTCGTGGTTGCGCTTTAGCGCATTCGCCTGGGTCTGGTCTTCCGTCACGGATGACCCGGAACAAAGCGAACAGGATGGTGACGCCTTTGTCCAGGTCGGCATTGATCCTGACGGCGGAACCGATCCTGAAAGTGACGAGATTGTCTGGTCAGAAATCTCCTACGAGATTTACGACAGTTGGCGCGAATACGTGGTGGTCACCCAGGCCAGGAGCGATGAAGTGACGGTTTTTGTTCGCGCTCTGGTTGCCGAACCTGTGCGCAATACGCAAGTCTGGTTTGACCAGACGAGATTGATCCTTGACGCATTTGACGAAGATGTCATTTCCGCCATGGCCGTTTCCATTGGCCCGACACCGTTCCCGACCTCCGTTCCCGTTTACCACATTGTGGAAGAGGGCGAGACGCTGGATTTAATTGCCCGCCGCCACGCCACCAGTGTGATGGCAATTCTGGAGGCCAACAGTTTGAGCAACGCGAGTCTTGTGCATCCTGGCCACCAGCTTTACATTCCCTCGGGCGCCGCGCCGGTGGCGACGCCGCTGCCTGAACTGGATGCCAGTTCCGCC
Organism: Aggregatilineales bacterium; assembly: GCA_963667305.2. GTDB lineage: Bacteria > Chloroflexota > Anaerolineae > Aggregatilineales > Phototrophicaceae > JAGWBD01. Next base: position 357,128 of record CAXXWG010000041.1, read on the forward strand.
TGGTACGTTGTACGGGCCGGCGACACATTTTCGGGAATCGCCGATCTGTATGGCGTCGCCGTGGGCGAACTTGCGGAACTTAACAGCGATGTCAACGTGAACTTCCTGGTGGTGGGCCAGGCGCTGATCGTTCCGGCAATTCCTGCACCACCCACAACCACACAGAATTACACGGTTAGGCGCGGGGATACACTCAACGACATTGCCTTGCGATTCGGCATATCTGCTGAGGATCTCGCGCGCGCCAACGGCATTACAGTGACCAGTATTCTCGAGGTCGGGCAGGTACTGGTTATTCCGTGAAATCTTCCGTCCTGACTCGAACAGCCTGCGTCCTTCTGATCACAATTCTGCCGGCCTTTCTGCCGGCTCAGCCTGGCCTGGCCCAGGATTCGACCGAAGACAGTTACTACATCGTGCAGCGGGGTGACACCCTGTTGAAAATAGCTGCCACATTTGGCAGCACGGTTGAAGCATTCACCGAATTGAACAACATCAGCAATTCTTCACTCATTTTCGTCGGTCAACAACTGCAGGTCCCCAGGGCTCCCGCCCTTGCGGCACCCCCGCCATTGCCCTCTTTTGTGGAACCGACACTAAACGTCGGGGAGGGGTCCGTACTGGCCTACCGTGTCTCACAGGGCGAGACGCTATCACAGATTGCTGCAGAATATGATGTGGCCCTTGATGATCTCGTCAATCAAAATGGCATTGAAAACGCCTCCCTCCTGCACGTAGGCCAAATCATCGAAATTCCCGGGCTGAGTCCCACGTTCATTGATGCCCCCTGGCCCGAGCCCGTCATTGCCCTGCAGGCAGGCCCTTCGGAAATGCAGGTGGGCCAAAGCGCCCGCCTGCTGCTGAAGACGTCTCGGCCTTCCCAACTACAGGGCAATTTTCTGGATCGTGAACTCAATTTCATTTCTGATGCAAGTGGACTGACGCACTGGGCCCTTTTTGGCATTCCAACGGGAATTGAAACAGGGTATCGAACACTGGCCATCGACGTGGACGATGGTGAGAGACTGGTCGGCTTTCAGTGGCCACTTGAAATTCATGAAGGAATCTTTGCCAGGGAAGCAATTATTCTTCCCCAGGACGATCTTGATACTCTGGACCCGGAAACCGAGCAGGTCGAACTTGAGTTATTGCAACATCTCGCATCCGGATTCCGGCCAGGTCGCTGGTTTGACGGCCTCATGTTGAGACCATCCGCAGGAAGGATAGTTTCGCGCTTTGGCACGCTGCGCAGCTACAACCGCGGTCCATACGACCGCATTCACCGGGGCGTCGACTACGCCGCACCAACCGGCACTGAAGTTCGCGCCGTGGCTGATGGTCTGGTAGTGCTGGCAACCGAATTGAATGTACGTGGTCTCTCCATCATGGTCGACCATGGCCTGGGCGTGTTTTCGGGTTATTGGCATTTGTCCGAAATGGACGTCGTAACGGGCGACTTTGTCCGGGCAGGCGAGGGCATCGGCAAGATGGGCAACAGCGGTCGTTCGACGGGTTCACACCTTCACTGGCAACTGTGGGTTAACGGCGTTGCCGTCAATCCCTTGCAGTGGCTGCACACAGATTTCACCGGCCCGGTCAACACTCAGGAATAGCTTGCCTCGTCCAGGGCCTCAAAATCCGTGAACAGGAAATGATCGTGATAGTAGTGAATCCACAGGAACGACAAAATCGCCGTGTAATAGGCCATGTCGAAGTGCCGGTTGGGTTCTATGTCCGGAATTAGAGTACCGGCAATCGCGTAGACCAGCAGGAAAATGACAAGCGATCCGCCCAGCATCAAGGTGCTCAGGACGTAGAGACCGCGTGTGTTTTCTCCGCGACTGAAGCGGGCGACCAGTGGCGCCTGATTGTCAAATTGTGGTTGACTGCGCTGCTTTAGCTTGATTATGTAAAAGGTCAGTGGCAGGTACTGAAAAGAGTGCCAGGTGTTGGCGCCCTGAAAGGCAGTATCCAGATTCTCGAACCCCGCCAGCGGAAAGAAGACGGCCACAGTCAGGCAGATGAAAATAGTCCTGGGCCAGTTCATCAGGCCTGCCCGGTATTCCATCGCGGTTTTTACAATATAAAGGCCCAGCGCGACCAGAAACACCGCGGCAGCGGCCATGAAAAACCAGGTGTTCTGGAACAGGTGGGGAATCACCGCCGTGAGATCATTGGTGCCAACGCGGAAGTTCCCTTCGCTGATTTTCAGGGCAGCCATGGGAAACAGGCATGTCAGGATTAGTGCGTAATCGATCGCACGGGCCGCCGTGCTGATTTCCGGACGCTGCAACACCTTGTGTTCCCGGTGGTTATAAAGTTCCGTCACGTAGGTCGCCTGATGCAACACGTGCAGCATGGCCCAGAAAAAGAAAATCGTGAGCAGGAGCGTGAGGTTGAGAAAGGCCAGTGAAACGACGATCAGCGGTATGATGATGGAAGAACGCAACAGCATCGGATAGCGGCGGCTGAAATCTTTGTCAAGGCCCGTGCGCAGGAAGGTTGACATCATGTGGGGGCCACCCACGGCAACAGCCACAAAGGCATTGATCGTGTTGCGGCTCAGGTCCGGATCCAGCCCCAGTTGATTGACGCCGAAGAGATAAAGCAAATAGGGGACCGGGACCAGCAAAACGCTGAGAATGATGTAGCTCAGGTCCCAGCGGCGGTCCTTTAACCACAGGTCGCCTTGTCGCCGTGGCGCTTCCTGCCTGGCAAATGCGAAGGGGCGGGCTCTTACTGCCATGGTTTGCTCCAGCTAAACAGTCAAACTGAGTCTATCACAGTTAGTTTGTGATGCAAAGTATTTTGGATTGTCTTTCAGGAATCCCGGAGAAGTTCATGATGGGCCCGGCAGCGAGCCTCATAACTTTCGCTGGCGCCCACGAGGATGACAGGTTCATTGACATGCGCCGGCTGCCCGTTGACCAGGCGTTGGGTGCGGCTGGCCGCCTCGCCGCAAACCGTGCAGATGGCATTGAGTTTGGTCACTTCCTCGGCAACCGCCATCAGCACCGGAATTATGCCAAAGGGTTCTCCCCGGAAGTCTGTGTCCAGGCCAGCCACGATGACCCTCAGGCCCCGGTTGGCAAGCGACTCCACCGCTGCGAGCAGTTCGCTGTCAAAGAACTGCGCCTCGTCAATGGCAACAACCGACGTGTCAGGTTGCAGCTGCGCCGCAAGAAGCCTGGAACTGGCTATCTGTACGGCGGTAACGTGGCTGTCATCGTGACTGCTGATGCGTCCGGTTTCACCAAATCGATCATCAAGACTGTGCTTGAAGACCTGCACCTTTCTCCTGGCGATGACCGCGCGCCGCACTCGCCGGATTAACTCTTCTGTCTTGCCGGAGAACATACTGCCGCAGATGACTTCTACGCGACCACCCTGTGGGCTCACTTTGCCGCGCCCCTTTCCGGCAAGAAGACAGACACGCGGATTTGCGTGCCTGCCAGATATTGCACGACCGGATTTCTGTCAGTAAACCTCAGGTACCCTCGGGGAGATCGTACCCCAGTGTACGCAATTCCCTTTTGACGTCTGCCAGTGCCTTGCGGCCGATTCCCGGAATCTCGAGGATGGCGTCGTCGCCCTGTTCCAGCCGTTCCATGAACTGACCAACTTCCTCAATTCCCTGGTCGACGAAAATGTTTAAGTGACGTTTCGCCAGTCCCAGGTCAGTCATTGGCCGCTGCGGTGAAACACGCGCTTCCTGACGCGCCTGCTCCTCCTGCAAAATGTCCTCGCGAATCTGCAGACGTTTCAGGAAACGGTCCACCTGGCCTTCAGTATCCACGATGCGCTGCTCCCCTGTGTAAAAGGGATGACAACGTGAGCAAATGTCCGTACGAAGTTCCGGAACAGTCGCGCCAGTGGTCCAGCTGTTGCCACAGGCACAGGTTACCGGGGCCTCGGCATACCACTGCGGATGGATCGCTTCTTTCATTGACGCGCTACCTCCTGCGGCCGCTCCGGCAATACGGTGATGCGCTGGCGTCCGCGTTTGCCACGAATGCGCTCAAAGGCGACGTAGCCGGTCGTGGTGGCATAGATCGTGTAGTCACGTCCCATCCCCACACCTGAACCGGGATGAAATTTCGTGCCGCGTTGACGCACAATGATGTTGCCGGGAATGACCTGTTCTCCGCCGTAGCGTTTCACACCCAGGCGTTTGGAGTTGCTGTCACGGCCATTGCTGCTGGAGCCACCGCCCTTTTTGTGTGCCATTGCCCTCTCCTGACCTCAGTTCTGCAGGGAAATATCCTCGACCAGCAAGCGCGTGAAATATTGACGATGACCCTGCTTGCGGCGATAGTTCGTCCGTTGATTATACTTGAACACGATGATTTTCTTGCCGCGGCCCTGTTCCAGCACCTTCACGCGCACATTCGCGCCTTCAACAACCGGCTGACCGATGACGGTTTTTTCGCCGTCTTTAACCAGCAGAACGTCCGTGATGTCAAAGCTTTCGTCGACTTCATAAGGGAGTCGCTCGACATCGATCGTCTTGCCGATTTCCGCGCGAAACTGGCGACCGCCAGTCCGAATTACAGCATACATGGGTTTCTCCAGGCTTCACTTGCCTCCGCCGGCCGGCCCTTTACTGTTCCGGCTGCGGCGGGGAAATCTGGCAGCACTCTGGCCCTTCAGGGCGCGCGAAGTATAGCGACCGGCGAAGGGCGGGTCAACAGTCTGTTTGCGGCCCTATGAACATGGCGTCGCCGAAGGAATAAAAGCGGTAGCCGCTGTCGCGGGCAACTTCGTAGGCATGCAACACATTCTCTCTGCCGGCGAGGGCACTGACCATCAGCAGCAGCGTTGAGCGGGGCAGGTGGAAATTCGTGATGAGCCCGTCAACCGCGCGCCAGCGGTAACCCGGTGTTATGAACAGCGAGGTGTTGCCTGCATAAGCCGCGACCCTGTCCTCGTGGGAGGCGCAGGCGGCCGCACTCTCCAGCGTGCGGGCTGAAGTCGTCCCGACGGCAACAATACGCCCGCCCGAACGCGCTGCCCTGTTGATTGCATTTGCGGCAGCGAGGCCCAGCCTGGCTTCTTCACTGTGCATGCGATGATCGCCAGCCCACTCCACCTGGATCGGCTGAAAGGTGTCCAGGCCGATGTGCAGGGTGCAAAAGGCAAGTTGGACGCCATTGCGTTTCAGCCGCGCCAGCAAGCGCTTGGTAAAGTGCAGGCCCGCCGTCGGCGCCGCCGCAGACCCGGCACGGCGACTGTAAACAGTCTGATAGCGCTCGCCGTCGGTCAGCGGCTGTCGGATGTACGGGGGCAGGGGCGTGCGCCCCAGTGTTTCCAGCCTCGCGTTGATGCTCTGACTGAACTGAAGGATCCGTTCGCCCTTTTCCAGCTCCTGGCGGACGGTGACAGCAATGTCACTGTCATTTAGTAGCAGCCTTGTGCCGGCTCGCAGCCCCTTGCCTCGCACCAGACCCAGCCAGTGTGTTTCGTCAAGTTGACGGAGCAGCAGGATTTCCGCCTTGCCGCCGGTCGCCCTCTTTGTCGCCAACAGGCGCGCCGGTAACACGCGGGTGTCGTTCAGGACCAGAACGTCGCCGGGGAGAAGAAAGCGGTCCAGTTCATGGAAGTGGTGATGAGCGATGTTGCCGCTTCCGCTGTCCAGCAGCATGAGCCGGGCCTGATCCCGCGGTTCGACGGGATGTTGCGCAATTCGCTCCTGCGGCAGTTCGTAATCGAAGTCCGCGACGTTCATGTTGTGGTCGGGCAATCAAACGCCTGGCAGGCGTTCCTGCAGGTCCTGTCCCTTGCCTGCCTTTTCCACGCCCAGGTGACGCATGGCGCTGCGCGTGGCGACTCGTCCGCGTGGCGTCCGTTCCAGAAATCCCAGTTGAAGCAAATAGGGTTCATACACGTCCATGATTGTGCTGCTGTCTTCGCTGATGGAGGCTGCGATGGTTTCCAGACCAACGGGGCCACCGTCGTACTTGTCAACAATGGCCGACAGGATGCGCCTGTCGACGTCGTCCAGCCCCAGGGCATCCACCTCCATCAGGCCAAGCGCATCCACTGCGACGTCGGCTGTGATGACGCCGCTGGCGCGCACCTGGGCGAAATCTCGTACGCGCCGCAGCAATCGCAGCGCCACCCGCGGCGTGCCGCGTGCCCTGCCCGCGATTTCCTCCCTGCCGCCGGGTTCGATGCGAATGTCCTGCATGCGGGCTGCACGGGCGATGATGTGACGTATGGACTCCAGATCGTAATAGTCCAGTCGGAAGTTCGCCCCAAACCTGTCTCGCAGTGGGCTGGCCAATAGAGACAGGCGGGTCGTGGCGCCGATTACCGTGAAACGGGGCAGGTTCAAACGGACGTTTTTTGCGGCCGGCCCCTTCCCGATGACGATATCGAGCGCATATTCCTCCATGGCCGGGTAGAGCACTTCTTCAACCGCGCGGCCGAGCCGGTGAACCTCGTCGATGAAGAGAATGTCGTTTTCACGCATGTGAGTCAGGATGGCGGCCAGATCGCCGGCGCGTTCTACGGAAGGGCCGGCTGTGATGCGAATGTTGCAGTTCATTTCATTGGCGACGACGTGGGCCAGGGATGTCTTGCCCAGCCCCGGAGGTCCGTAAAAGAGTATGTGATCAACCGCTTCGCTGCGCCCCTGGGCCGCCTCTACAAGGATGCGCAAGTTCTCCCGCACCCGTTGCTGGCCGATGACGTCGCCAAGGCGTTGCGGACGCAGGGCGTGGTTCTCACGCTCGCCCTGGCGGCGTTGCCCGCCGACCATGCGATCCCCCGGGACCATCACTGCCCTCGTCCGCTTGCCGAAGAGTCAAGTATACTGGGGCCTGGTTCACCCGCAAGCGCAAGGAAAGGCTGTGCCATGGCCAGGCTGCACGTTTCCAGTCACCCGCTCGCCATACACAAATTGACTCAACTTCGCTCGGTACACACTGACCATCGCTCTTTCCGCGATCTCGTGAGGGAACTGGCATTGCTGATGTCCTATGAAGTCACCCGAGGTCTGAATTTGACTCCACACCCGGTTGAAACGCCGCTGGGCATCGCCGAAGGCGGAAGTTGCCGGGAGACCATCGGTCTGGTGCCCGTCCTGCGCGCCGGACTGGGCCTGGTCGACGGGGTGATGGAGTTGTTGCCCAGTGTTCAGGTCTGGCACATTGGCCTGTATCGGGACGAAGAGACCTTGCGACCCGTCGAGTATTACAACAAATTACCTACCGAGCCGACGGTTAACGTTTGCATCGTGCTGGATCCCATGCTGGCCACGGGGGGCTCGGCTGTGGCAACCATCAACATTCTCAAGCGCTGGGGCGTTCGTCAGATCAGGTACATGGGCCTGATTGCCGCTCCCGAAGGCGTGGAACGGCTGAGCACCGCTCATCCCGAGGTGCCGATTCACGTCGCGGCGGTGGACAGGGAACTAAACGAGATGGGCTTTATCATGCCGGGTCTGGGCGACGCCGGTGACCGCCAGTTTGGTACCTGAAGCACGCTTCGCTTCGCCGGAAGTCAGCAAGGAAACAACTGGCGCAACAGCCAGAAATTATGGTTTGCCAAAACCTGGTTGCTCCCTGGCGGCGATGCCAACCAGTGCAGAAAAGTCCTCGACATTTAGCGAGGCGCCGCCGACCAGTGCCCCGTCAATTTCCTCTTCAGACATGTATTGCGCCATGTTGTCGGGTTTGACGCTGCCGCCATACAGAATCCGGACCTCTCGGGAGATTTCGTCTCCGTAAAGCCCTGCAAGCGTTTGACGGATGCAGCCGCCAATGACGTCGCGGGCAATGGCCGCGCTCGCGTTGCGACCGGTCCCGATCGCCCAGACCGGCTCATAGGCCAGAATGACACGGCTCATGCCGGCGGGTTCCACGTCCCGCAATGCTGCACGGACCTGAGCGCTTACGACGTCACTGGTCGCACCCGCCTCGTTTTGCAGCAGATTCTCGCCAACTGCCACGATGGGAATCAGGTCGCAGGACAAGGTTGCCCGCACCTTGAGGTTGACGCGCTCATCCGTTTCACCCAGCCATGCCCGACACTCCGAATGGCCAATGATGGCGTATGAGGCTATCCCGCCCAGCATGGCCGCCGAGACCTGTGAGGTATAGGCGCCCTGGGGCTCAAAGTGAGCGTCCTGTGCGCAGACTCCGACGCCGCTGCCGCGCAGCGCTTCGGCCACGGCCGTCAGGGCGAGAAAGGTCGGCGCGACAATGCGTTCCACAGTCTCGTATTCTGAAATGGCAGGCAGCAGTTCACGGGCAAAGGCCGCCGATTCAGCGACAGTCTTGTGCATCTTCCAGTTGCCGGCAATGACAGGAACGCGCATCAGGACTCCAATCCACGCAGTATTCGCAGGTCAATCAAGGGTATGTCGGTCATTCAAGGCTTCGACGCCCGGCAAAAGCCGACCCTCGAGCATTTCCAGACTGGCGCCTCCGCCCGTGGAAATGTGGCTGACGGACGAGGCGAATCCCGCTGCTTCCACGGCGGCGGCTGAATCTCCACCGCCTATAATGCTGGTGGCGCCAGACGAAGTGGCTTCGGCCACAAGAGCCGCGATTTGATTGCTGCCCCTGGCGAAGGGCGGTAGTTCAAAAACGCCCATTGGTCCGTTCCATACCACCGTGCGGGCTTCTTTCAATGCCTCGGCAAATTGCTGCACGGTTCCAGGACCTATGTCGTAAATCGCCCAGCCCGGGGGAACGCCTTCTCCGAGCGAAATACACCGTGTGTTCGCGTTCCCGGAAAAGGAATCGCCCAGGATCGCATCGGTTGGCAACAGGATTCTGTCAGCATGCCCTTGCAGCAGGTTGGCGGCAACCTTCACGGCGTCTTCTTCCACCAGCGAGGCACCGGTCTCCAGACCCTGCGCGCGAAAAAAAGTGTTTGCCATGCCGCCGCCAATGAGCAAGCAGTCCACCTTTTGCAGCAAGGTTTCGATGACGCGAATCTTGTCCGAGACCTTGGCGCCGCCCAGGATGGCAATGAAAGGGCGTTGCGGGGCTTCAAGCGCGGTGGCCAGGTAATCGAGCTCGCGCTCCATCAACAGTCCGCCCACCGCAGGCAACACCTGGGCGACGCCGACGGTCGAGGCATGGGCGCGATGTGCCGCGCCAAAGGCATCGTTGACAAATATGTCGGCCAGGCTAGCCAGCAAGCGGGCAAAGTCCGGGTCGTTCGACGTTTCTCCAGGTTCAAAGCGGGTGTTTTCGAGCAGCAGTATCGCTCCGTCTGGCAACCTGGCCAGTGAGGAACGGGTGATGGGGCCTCCACAATCTGACACAAAGGTCAGGTCTCTTCCCAGCAGTTCCATCAGTCGCCCGGCCACCGGTTTCAGTGACCAGCGAGGGTCCGGCCGGCCCTTTGGTCTTCCAAGGTGGGAGAGCAAAATGAGCGCTTTCGGCCCCTGTTCCAGCACATATCGCAGGGTAGGGAGTGCGGCGCGGATGCGCGCGTCGTTGCTGACGACACCATCTTGAAGCGGGACGTTGAAATCGACCCGCATCAGCACACGTTTTCCTGTCAGCGAGACGTCACGGACGCTTTGCTTGTTCAAGATTTGAGGCTCCGGCATCTCTGCGGCGCCAGTATAGCAGGTGGCGCAGCGTCTTCCAGCCAGGCGGGGACGGGCTTGTCAGCAAAATGAGGGCAAATGCCTGCGCGGCAGTCAGACCGGCCAGAAAGAGCAGGGCATCAAACCAGAATTGTTCAGGGAAGAGACGGATTAAGGTGTCCGAATATGCGAAGTACCAGGTACCGCTGGCAAAAAACAGACGGTGGAAGTCGGTGAATGCCTGATTCCAGCTGGCGACGGAATACACCACAATTGCAAACAGCAGGAACAGGGTCAGCTGTGCGCCGCGTTGTAGCGCAGTGTGCAACGCCCCGTTCCTGCGACAAATTACAAGGCCCGTTGCAAACAGCGCCAGGGCCAGGATTGCCAGCCGGTATGCCTGACCCGCCAGCAGCTTCACGTCCTGCAAATGCCTTCTCTCCCTGGCATTGAACATCTCCCGGCCGTCGGGCAAGCGCAGTTCATGCAGGGCAATCAGCCCTTCGTTACTTCCCAGCCAGCTGGTTACGCGAGTCGCCAGTTCGATGCGCTCCGACCTGGAGAACCCGTAGCGGTCCGGTGGGAAACCGGGCCGGTTATAGGCGGCTGCCAGCCACAGCGGCGTCATGACGATCAAGGTGTTCGCCAGGACCAGCAGGATCGGCGTGTTAAACGTAACGACCAGCCTGGCGAGACGAATCACGCCAGGGAGCCGTCCGAAGCATCAACTGTTCTCAGATAGTCCAGCACAAAGGGGTTGTTTCGCCGTTCCGTGCCAATGGTCGTGGGACTCATGTGACCCGGCAAGACGCGCGTCTCATCAGGCAAGGCAAACAACTTTTGGGTGATGGAATGCATGAGCGTGCCCAGGTCCGCATTGGGGAAGTCCGTTCGGCCGATGCTGCCGGCAAACAGACAATCGCCACCGAAAAGGACGCCGGTTTGCGGCTGATAGTAGGCAACATGGTCGGGCGCATGCCCGGGTGTGTAGATGGAACGCAATTCGATTCCGGGCAGCCCGCAGGATTCACTGGCATCAGCAAGGAGGCGGTCTGGCACGGGCAGGGCGGGGAACAGTTGCTGCAGGACGGGGTCCTGAATGCGTTCTTCCTGAAGACGGGGCGAGGCGTGGTGAATGTAAAGGGGCGCAGAGGTCAGTCTCACCAGATTCGCCGCGGCCATGACATGATCGAGGTGGCCATGCGTCACCAGAATCCTGGTTATTTTCCAGCCAGCAGCTGCCGCTTCCTCCAGCAAGCGTTCTGCATCGTCCACCGGATCGATAACGATCGCCTCGCCGGTTGCATGACTACCGATGACGTAGGCGTTGGTCGCAAACGCGCCCAGTGAAAGAGTCAGGATTTCAGGCGCCACCAGGTTCTCCGTTCGACTGTCGTCCTTGCCACCAAATCTGCCACAGCAGACGAATTTCAGACATCCCCAACAACAATGCGCTCACGAGAAACACCAGGGCGCCGATCAGTACCTGCAACAGGACTTGCAGGGCATCGCCAACAACGCCGGCGGGCAAGGGCAACAGGGAGAGCAGGGGGGATGACACCACGATTGCCAGCGCCATCAAGAGACTTGCTGCTGCTGTCCTCAGCAAGGTCTGTGCCAGGGCATTTTCCTGTATGCCCCGCCAGCGCCGGCGCAATATCCAGATCAGCACTACAACTTCAAAAGCTGTTCCCAGTGAATTCGCAAGGGCCAGCCCCGCTACTCCCAGATCGAGATCCTGTAACGGAAACAGGACAAGGAGGCCTTCGGGATTACCGTTACCCTCAAGCAGTAAAACGCCGCTGAACAGGAACGCGCCGGCGAGATTGATGGTCGCCCCGCCCAGGGCTGCCCACAGCGGCGTGATCGTATCCTTGTCCGCATAGTAGCTGCGTGCGACAACTTCAAGTACCGAATGAACAACCAGACCCAGCGCGAAGAATCGCATTGTTGACGTGACCAGTGAAGAGGCCGAGGCATCGAAAGCGCCGCGTTCCAGCAGGGCAACGATTGGTTGCCCCAGCAAGATCAGACCGACGGCGGCAGGGATACTTGCGACCAGAATGAAGCGCAATGCACCGGCCATGAAGTCGCGTTTGCCACTGTCGTCTCCCAGTTCGCTGAGGGCTGCCAGCGTGGGGAAAATCACCGTGCCCATTGCTGTTCCAATTAGCGTTTGCGGAATCTGCATCACGCGCCAGCCCCAGCTGAGGGCACTGACCGAACCTTCTCCCAACCTTGAGGCGATGTTGTTCATCACCAGAAAGTTGAGGCTGAAGACCCCCAGTCCGGCAATGCGCGGCAACATCAGTCGCAATATCCTGCGAAGATGCGGGTCCGCAGTATCGATCAGGGGCCGCCAGCGCGCCCGAAAGTGCAGTAAACCCGGCACCTGAATACCCAGGTGCAAAAGGGCTCCCAGCACTGCGCCCCAGGCGATTCCGTAGATGCCCATGGACGGAATCAGAAACAGGACGCCAAACAGAATGCCTACGTCATAAAGCACCGGCGCCAGAGCCGGCAAGAGAAAGTGATTGTGGCTCTGCAAAATCCCCATGCAAAGCCCGCTGATGGAGAAAACAAGGGTCGTCAGCAGCAGAATCCGCATCAAAACGACCGTCCGGCCCTGTGCATCGGCATCGAAGCCAGGAGCTACCAGGTTGGCTGTCAACCAGGGCGCGCCCACAAATGTCAGCAGGCTCAGCAACAAGGTCATCAGGAAGACCGAGTTGATGACAAGGGACGCGGTTCGCCATGCGCCGGCCCTGTCCCCCCGGGCCAGCAGGCCGCTGAAAACCGGAATGAAAGCGTGCGCCATTGCGCCACCGGCAATCAGCGTGTAAATCAACTCAGGCAAACCGTTGGCAGCGACGTAGGCATCGTAGTCGCTGCTGAGTCCAAACACCTGCGCAATGACGACAGTCTGGACCAGACTGATGAGTTTGGCGCCGGCAAAGGCAAGAATTACCAGCAGGGTCGATCGCGCGAGTCTGCGGCGGTGGCGGGCGGGAGAATCCTTTACCTGTTTGGCAACCAAATTACAACGCCGCGAGCGCCGCGCGCGCCTCTTCGTAGAAGCGATTGAGTTGAATGGCCTGGGTATAGGCGTTGCGGGCGCCCTGGACATCGCCACGTTGCTGCATGACACGGCCCTGCCAGTACCAGGTCTCTTCGACAAAACGCGCGCCATTGCCCATGTTGACGCTTACCAGCGCCTGCACGTCGTCAAGTCTTCCGGAATGAAAGTAGGCTTCAAAGGGACCGAACTGGTACCAGGTCATGCGCCAGGGCAATGTTCCGCTGCGACGCGCCTGGTCAAAAGCCGTCGCTGCCTCAGTATGCCGCCCCAGACTTGTCAGCGAGGTGCCCATGTTAAACCAGGCAAAGGCGTTTCTGCGGTCCGCCTGCGCTTCGGCACGTGCGGTCTCCAAGGCAACTTCCGCAGCGCCGGCAGGCGTCACCAGGTCTCCAAGTATCCGGCGCAAGGTGCCTTCCTGTTCCGGTCGATACAGGACGATGAAACTGCGGTTGAAGGGCCGCCAGTTGTCGTCCAGTTCTTCATAGCTCTCCGTCATTCCGGCAGAATTTTCACCGTCACCGAGGAAACTGTCGTAAAGCCAAAAGGTGCCGGAAGGGTCGTCATAGGCGACGAGGGTCTGGTAATGACCCAGCCAGTCGTATCCTTCGGGCGTAAAGCCGGTCTCCACGACGACTGGCATGTCGGCCGCCAGCAGTTGTTTTAGCACGTTGACGTTTCCGCCCATGCGTGTAAGCGCCTTGATTTGCGTCGCTTCGTTGACAAAGGCCACCATTTCCTGCGGGCTGACGTTCTTGTCTTCCCGATGGGGCTTTAGACGATCGGCAATGACAATTTGACCGCGGTTCCAGCCAAAATAACTGAGGGCCATGGCCAGGTTGGCCGGACCGCAGTTGTTCCAGGTTTGCGTGATGTGGCTAAAGCCAGTCAATCGTACCGTCGCCGGAACGCTACTTTCCGTCACTTGCGTGACAAGCAGGGGCGGCGCCGCCGTCGGGGTTGGTGAAGGCGGGGGCGTTGCCGTGGGCGTCGGGCTGGCGGCCTCCGCGACGACGACAGCAAAAGTGGCTGTCGCTTCCGGTGTCCTGAAATCCGGTTCATCAGTCACCGTGGCCTCTGGCAGCGCCAGATCAGCGAGCAAGTCGGCGGCGGAAGGGGCGCCATCCACAGGAACGGCCGTGGGCAACGTCCCGCCTGGCGGTGTGGGGACCATCAATGCCCGCATGAAAGGCAACTGATCAATGATGCGTTGCTGTTGCCCAGGCAGCAGGACATTGCGAAATACATAAACGATTCCCACACTGGTGGCGGCCACAACAGTCACGACAATCAGCAGCAGAAGCACTGCCAGCAGGAGCCGCCGGCCGGCCCGTCCTCTTTGTCGATATTGCATCAGCAGTTCCTGACAGCCGTGTTTACCAACTGACCGACCGGAAACGTAAGGTCATTGTGCTCCCCGTGGTGGCATGCGTTGGCTGGCGGCATAGACATCAGGTCAAACTTGCCTGCGAGCGAACCTGTTGACCGGGCGCAAGGTGTTCATATCATATTATCGTGTGATAAGTATCCTTATCAGCAGTAATCATCGCCACCTTTCGCCTTTTGACCTTATCCACGTTGATTAAGAGCCCGCTCGATCTGTCGTTGGCTGTCGCGCTGCGCGATGGCCCGCCGCTTGTCATACTGGCGTTTGCCACGCGCCAGCGCAATTTCCAGTTTGGCCAGGCCGTGGTCCAGATAAAGGGTCGTCGGCACGGCCGCCATGCCCCGTTCCCGCAACTGCGAAGCGATTTGCCTGATTTCACGACGATGAAGCAGAAGTTTGCGGGGCCGCAAGGGGTCGCTGTGTCCGTAACGGCCGGCTTCCTCGTACACGGCAATGTGGCAACCGACCAGCCACAGCTCGCCTTCCCGTTCCTGAACGTAGCCTTCCCTCAGGCTGACACGGCCCGCACGAATGGACTTGATCTCCGAACCTGTCAGCACCAGACCCGCCTCAAAGCGGGCCTCAAGGAAGTAATCGTGCGCAGCCTTGCGGTTTCGGGCGATGACTTTGACAGCCATGATTTGCACCGGATTAACTGGAATTGTTGCCGTTTACCTGCCAGAATTGTACCATAGAGAAACGGCAGCATGAGGCATCATTGATGACTACATCACACTCAGTGCCCCTGGTTCTTTACGCCGACTAGGACCAGCTGCAGTCGAAACAGTTGGAACAAATCCTCGAACGAAAGTCCTTTCGTGTCCAGTGTGTGACCAACAGCGAGGACGCCCTGGCTTGCGCGCGTCGCCTGTTGCCATCAGTCGTCATTCTAAACGCGGAATTGCCAGGCGCGGGTGGCCTGGAAGTGTTGCGCAAGCTGCGCAGCGATATATCAACGGCCAGAATTCCGGTTATTGTCACGAGTTCTCATCCTCGCGGTTCCCTGGCCGGGGACCAGGACCTTGAACTGGAGAGCGACGACTGGGTCTACAAGCCCTTCAGCCCACGGGAATTGCTGGCCCGCATTCAGGAACAGCTTCAATCCTCACAGTTGCACACGGACCTGCAACAACGCACCAGGGAACTGGAAGTCCTGTTGCAGGCAATCGGGCAACTCAACCGGGCCAAAACTGTCAATGAGCTTCTGGAACTGATGCCCAGGCTAACGCTGCAATTGTTGCCGGGTTCATTGGTCGCCCTTGGAAGACTGGGCGAGGATGGGCGACTCCACTCCAGGCTGGTTTACCACCAGGACCACGACTCGTTGGCCCCTGAGCAGGAAGCGACATTTCTGGCCATGCTGCAGCGCACGCAGGAATCCGACTTGTTGAATGATGTAGCGGACCTGCCGCCCGATTGGTCAGGCTGCATGGTTTCTGTGACCCGCCATGGAGAAGACATGCAGGCCAACTGCCTTGTTGCGAGCAGCATTCACCGATACGGCGAGCGTCAGTTGAAGTTGCTGGACGGGATTAATCATCAGGCTGTGCTGGCGCTCCATGATGCCAGGTTGCTTGAGGTCATCACGCAACAGAACCTTGAACTGGAAGAGACGGTGCGCGTGCGCAGCGCTGACCTTGAAACAGCGCAAAACATGCTAATTCGAAGCGAAAAGCTGGTGACCATTGGTCATCTGGCAGCCGGACTTGCACACGAGATAAACAACCCCCTGCAACCGATACGTATCCTGCTTGATGACATGCTGGAAGACATACTCGACGGTGTCTTGCCTGAAGCCGAGGATGTTCTGCGAATTCAGGAAAACATTGATCGAATTACAAGAACGGTAGGACAGGTGCTGGGGTTTACGCGACGTGACAGCGAGGACACGGTATTTGCGTCGCTGGACCTGGCGGAATTGTTGAGAGCTGTCGTTCAGCTAAACCGAAAGCTCTTTCGCCAGGATGGATTGCGTATGGACGTCAACTTGCCAGTCCTTCCGCCAGTCCGGGGCAACCGCGACCAGCTTGAGCAAGTCTTCATGAATCTGTTTCTCAATGCACGTTCAGCCATGTCCCGCAATCAAACCCTGTCCCTCTCCGCAAAAGTGAGGCAAGACATCGTAGAGATTCGGGTTGGCGACAACGGGCATGGAATTGCCCCGGAGCATCTGCAGGAAATCTTTGAGCCCTACTTTACGACGCGTGAAGATGGCCGCGGGCTCGGGTTGTTCATCAGCAACAGCATCATCCAGCGACACCGCGGGACCATCCAGGTTGAAAGCGTGCAGGGCGAAGGCACCACTTTTGTAATCCGCTTTCCCCTTGAGGCAGCAGGCAACGAAAAACAGATTCAACCAACCGCTTCCCAGGAAGCCTGAAATTCCGGTAGCGACAAGGACCCTTCACCCCATGCAAGCGCCTCTTGCACCGGGGCCGCAACGATGCGAAGTACTTCACCATCATTTTCACAGTCCAGCACCTTGACGCCAAGCGCAGGAGCACTGTTCAGCAATTGCGACGCAAAGCTGGCCATCACCTCCATGGCTTCGTTCACAGTGTTGCGCAAGCCAAAGGTGTCCTGTAAGCACACGCCGGCCAACGCAACGCTTCCGAACTGGGAGCCTTCCAGCAGAGGTTCAATGGCAGCCAGTTGCAGACCTGCCTCCACGTATGTCGCAAGGTAAAGGGCTGCGAATTCCTCGGGGTCAGTTTGAATTGGGAACGGATAGGTAGGCGCAGGTACCGGTGAAACAGTTGGCAAGGGAACAGGAGTCGCCAATGCGGGGTCGCCGGTTGCCGTTTCGCCAGCTGCGCCGCTGTCAGGATCCGGGAGCGCCGGAGCAGGTGAAATCGGCGCCGGTGAGACATTTGCTTCGGATTCACGGATGCCCGAACCGGTCGCGATTGCCGGCGCATCCAGGGAATCTTCTGTAAGTGAACCGACGATTTGTGTCCCGGTACTCGCGACCGCTGTGCCTGTGGTTGATGCAATGCCGTCGCCGGCAACTGCAGATCCCGTCAGGTCCGCCAGGGCAGCGGCAGTCGAATCAACCGCCTGGGCAAGCTCTGGTTCCGTAGTCGCGGGAGTTGTCAAGTCCAGCTCGATGCCGAAATAACGCAACATCAGCCAGCCGCCGGCGATCAGCAATACGACCAGCACCAGGTAACTGACCGGTGTCGAATAGTCGTCGTAGCCTGCTGGAAAGTTAAAGGATGGCATTCGCGGCCTTGACAGTCGAGGGCGCGACAGTTGCCACCGCCGTCCACTGTCGGAAGCCAGGTCTGCAGGAAAGCGGTCATCCAGCGCGGATAGCAGGGAACGGGCCTGTTGATCATTGGGGTCGAGCCGCAAAACCTCGTCAAGCGCCTCCCTGGCGGCGCGGGCGTCCCGAACCGAATGCGCCAGGAGCCACCAGGCGTCGGTGTTTTCAGGATCCTGCTCCAGCAGGGAACGGATCAGGTTTTCCGCATCTTCAAGGTTGCCCGCTTCAATGTAGGCATGAGCCTGGGCGAGAATTTGGACGCTGGATCCGCTCATCCCTGCCTCCCCCACAATCTACAGACGCAGGCCCCCGGTTTCGGGAAGTTGCCCGCATACGTGGCCTTTCAGGGCACATTAAAAAAACGGGCCTGATGTATGCCCCGGAGAGGATTTGAACCTCCACCCCCGAAAGGACACAGCCCTCAACCGTGCGCGTCTGCCTGTTCCGCCACCGGGGCAATCGACACAAGTATATCGTCGGCCCTTTTACTGTCAATGCCACGCTACCGGCGCAAATATTATGTGCTACACTTTGCGGCGAATTGCAGGAGCAGACATGCGTATAGCTGTTGACGCCATGGGCAGCGACAATTGCCCTGTCCCGGATGTAACCGGCGCTGTAATGGCCGCCAGTGAAAACAACCTCGGCATCATCCTTGTTGGGGACGCCAGTCGTATTCGTCACGCCCTGGACAGTCTCAGGGTCAATGGCTTGCCAATCGAGATTTGTCACAGTTCCCAGGCAGTCACCATGTCAGACCGACCCGCTGTCGCCAGCAAGGGCAAGCCCGACTCCTCCATGCATGTTGGCATGCGGATGGTCAGGGACGGTCAGGCCGACGCCTTTGTCAGCATGGGCAATACCGGTGCCGCCCTGACCATCGCGACCCTCTTCACCTTGCGACGAATCACCGGCGTGAAACGACCGGCCGTAAGCGGCATCTTCCCCATCGGGAACAAAATCGTCATACTGCTTGACATTGGAGCCAACACCAATTCCAGACCTGAATGGCTGCTTCAGTTCGCCCTGATGGGACAGATTTATGCGCAAAATGTTCTCAACATTCCAGACCCGCAGGTCGGCCTGATTTCGAACGGGGAAGAAGAAGGCAAGGGCGATGTTCTGGTGCGCCAGACGGACCCCCTGCTGCGCAACAGCGGGCTCAATTATGTAGGAAACATCGAACCGAAAGACGTCTTTGGGGGACTGGTGGACGTCGTAATCAGTGACGGTTTCCTTGGGAACATGTTGGTCAAGACCTTTGAGTCCACTTCCCGCTACGTTACCCGCCTGATTCATGAAGAGATTCGATCTGATCCCCTGTCCTTGCTGGCGGGTGCGATTCTTCAGCCGGCCTTCAGACGTGTCAGGCGTCGGGCGGACACCTTTGAAGTGGGTGGCGCTCCACTTCTGGGCGTCAATGGTGTGGTTATAATTGGACACGGACGATCAAACGCCAGAGCGGTCAGCAATGCGATTCGGCAGGCAGCGCGAGCTGTCGAAGGAAATGTCATTGAGGCCATAAAGTCTGGCGTGCAGACCCATCCTGTTGGTTAGCTGGACAGGAGCCTGGAAATCATGGACCTGTTGCGAAACGGACGACCCCGGGTCGTCGTCACCGGGCTGGGCGCAGTTACTGCACTGGGCAACGCCCGTTCCTTGTGGGAAGGACTGAAGGCAGGTCATTCCGGTATTCGTCGCCTTGAAACGATCGCAACAGACCACGTGCCGGTCAAGATTGGCGGCGAAGTGCGGGATTTCGACCCGACCCAATTCATTGAACGCAAGGAAGCGCGGCGTATGGGTCGCGCATCCCAGTTTGCAGTGGCCGCCTCGAAAATGGCCATCGACGACGCGGGTCTCACGATTGACGAGATTGAGGCCCGGGGAGAAAACGTCGGAGTCGTTATGGGTACCTCGCTTGGCGCCCATGAGATGGCGGAAAACAGCACCTGGCGATACAAGTCCAGTGGCTATCGAAAACCCAATCCCCTGTCATTAATTAATTCCCTGCCCAACATGCCGGCCCACTATGTCAGTCGCTTTCTGCGCGCTCTTGGGCCGCTCCATGCCCCGTCGACGGCCTGCGCCGCCGGCACCCAGGCCGTCGGCGATGCCAGCGAACTCATTCGCAACGGGCGCTCCGACGTGACAATAACCGGCGGCGTGGAGTCCGTGTTGCAGGATTACGCGTTGGCGGGTTTTGAAGCCATGCAGGCGCTGGCAGCCGGCTACAATGACAATCCGGAAAAAGCCAGCCAGCCCTTTGATCTGAATCGTTCCGGATTTGTTTTCAGCGAAGGCTGCGGCGTTCTCATCCTGGAAAGCCTCGCCCACGCCCTGCGTCGCGGCGCGCGCATCTATGCGGAGATACTGGGACATGCCTCATCCTCGGACGCCTATCACATCGCCGCACTGGACCCCGAGGGCGGCGGCGCCATTCGCTCCATGAGATGGGCGCTGGACGATGCCCATGTCGACCCCTCCGAAGTGCAATATATCAACGCCCATGGCACCTCAACCCAGGCGAATGACAAGATGGAGACTTTGGCGATTCATCGCATCTTTGGTCATCATGCGCCCAATCTGGCAGTGTCATCTACCAAGAGCATGATGGGCCATGCCCTCGGTGGTTCTGGCGCCATAGAGGCAATTGCCAGCGCCATGTCCCTCTTTGAACGGGTGTTGCACCCTACCATCAATTACCAGACGCCGGATCCCGATTGCGATCTCGACTACGTGCCCAACGAAGCCCGCGACGTCCCCGAATTGAATATGCTGATGTCCAACAGCTTTGGCCTGGGCGGTCAAAATGCCTCGATTGTCATGGCGCGCCTCTAGTCGGGTCGTGTTTTGCCTCTGTCTATCCAGGCATCTCTGCTTTCCTGTCGCATGCACTGTGGCGCGCCTGCCCAATCACGGGCCACATATCTTGGTTCCCGTATGAAGCGGACCCTGGAAACCTGGTTATCCAATGAATAAATCGGTCGTCGTCATTGGCGGTGGGCTGGCCGGGAGCGAGGCAGCCTGGCAACTGGCGCAACGGGGCGTTGAGGTAACTCTCTACGAAATGCGACCGGAACGACCTACGGGCGCGCACGTCAGCGACCGGCTGGCTGAGCTGGTCTGCAGCAATTCACTCGGTTCGCGCCTCGTCGATCGGGCTTCCGGTCTGCTGCAGGCGGAGACGCGCCGTCTGGGTTCACTGCTGCTGAATTGTGCCGACCGTTCAACCGTCCCGGCAGGCGGCGCACTGGCCGTAGATCGCGAGGTCTTTGCCGAACGGGTCACGGCGATGATCAGCCAACATCCCTCAATTCAACTGCTGCGGGAGGAAGTGAGAGAAATTCCCGACGGTCCCGTCATCCTCGCCACCGGGCCGCTAACCTCCCCCGCCCTGACTCAATCGCTGGCGGCGCTTGCCGGCGAGGAGCATTTGTATTTTTACGACGCCATCGCGCCAATCGTTCAGGCGGAAAGCATAGACATGCGTGTCGCCTTTCGCGCCAGTCGCCGGGAAAGCGAGCGCAACAATGAAGGCGACTACATCAATTGCCCGCTCAATGAAAGTGAGTATCGACACTTTGTCAGTGCCCTGCTAAAGGCTGAGCGAATTGAGTTGCGCGAATTTGAACTTGAGGACCCGCAGTTCTTCGAACGCTGTGTTCCAATTGAAATCCTGGCGGAACGTGGGCCGGAAACGCTCGCATTCGGGCCGATGCGCCCGGTCGGGCTACGGGACCCCCGGACCGGGCATCGCCCCCATGCTGTGGTGCAATTGCGACAGGACAATCTCGCCGGCAGCCTTTACAACATTGTCGGTTTCCAGACCAACATCCGCTGGGGGGCGCAGCGGGAAATCCTGCGCATGATTCCCGGGCTGGACAATGCAGAATTCGTCCGTATGGGCCAGATGCACCGCAATACCTTTATCAATGCCCCTGCCCTGCTCAATGCAGGCCTCAATCTGCGCGTTAAACCGGAATTGTTTGTCGCCGGCCAGTTGACAGGTGTTGAGGGTTACGTGGGGAATATCGTCACCGGTCTGATTGCCGCCATCAACCTGTGGCGACAATTGCAGGGTCTGGATCCATGGACGCCTCCCCGTTCCACAATGACCGGTTCCCTGCTACACTACGTCACTCATGCGGACCCGCGGGATTTCCAGCCCATGAAAGCGAATTTCGGGATTCTGCCGCCCTTGCGGACCCGCATTCGGCGCAAGCGCGAACGCTATCAGGCCTACGCAGCGCGGGCCTTGCGTGACCTGGAGACCGATTTGCAATCACTGGAAGGCCAACTGCAAGTTTCTGCCGAACACATGCCAACCAAAACCTGAAATTCGAACATTGAACGACTATCGCTTCGACGACAACGAAAACAGGGAAAGAGCCATACTGGTAGGCGCTGCCATCAAGGGCAGTCATCCTCTGCTGGGCCTTGACGATTCTCTTGACGAACTGGCCCTGCTGGCCGACACGGCCGGCATGATGGTTTGCGGCAGGGCCAGCCAGCAGGTGCCACGCATTGACCCGGCGACCTGGATTGGCTCCGGCAAGATTGATGAAGTCTGTTCCCTGATTGACGAAACTGATGCCCAGGTTGTGGTTTTCGACGATGAGCTTTCGCCACGTCATCAACGCGAACTGGAAAAGCGTTTCGGCGAAGACGTCAAATTGCTGGACCGTTCCGCGTTGATCCTGGACATATTTGCCCAGCACGCCAGCACGCGCGAAGGCGCGCTGCAGGTTGAACTGGCCCAATATGAATACCGCCTGCCCCGCCTGACCAGGCAATGGACGCATCTGGCCCGCCAGGCCGGAGGCGGCGCGGCGCGCGGCGGCGCAGGTGGTGTGGGGCTGCGTGGGCCAGGCGAGACCCAGCTGGAAGTGGACCGCCGCGAAATTGGCCGCAAAATAAAGAAGTTAAAGCAGGATCTGGCATTGGTCCGGGCGCACAGGAGCCGTTACCGTTCACGCCGGACCAGCAGCAATATTCCGGTAGTTGCGCTGGTGGGCTATACCAACGCCGGCAAGTCCACACTCTTTCGCGCCCTGACGGAATCACAGGTTTACGTTGCTGACCAACTCTTCGCCACTCTCGACCCCACAACCCGCAAGACCCCCCTGCCCTCGGGTCGTGAAATCCTGTTGACCGACACAGTCGGATTCATTCAGAAGTTGCCAACCACGCTTGTTGAAGCTTTTCAGGCCACGCTTGAAGAAGTGCTGGAGGCGGACATCGCCCTTCACGTCGTGGACGCGTCCCATGCCAACGCGCTACAGCACATTGAGGCCGTAGAAGATACGTTGGCAGCGATCGACATGCCCCAGGTGCCGCATCTGCTCGTCTGGAACAAACTGGATTTGGCAGGTGTCGCGCCGGAACTGCCAAAGCAGTCCAGCGACCAGTACGCCGGGGTGGCCTCTGTCTCCGCGCTGCGCGGTTCAGGTCTGGACACCTTGCTTGCAAGGATTGAGAGTCTTCTGGCTCAGGGGGAACACAAGGTACGATTGCACTTTCCCTGGGAACGCGGCGACCTTGTTTCAGACCTTTATGAGTCCGCCACAGTGGGACAGGTTGAACACACAGCCGAAGGCGTGTCGCTCACAGCAACGTTGTCTGCCAGCTTGTACGACCGCTACAGAGAGTTCCTCGTCGCCACTCCATGAGCGTGGGCCATTGCTTGCGTCTGCTGCGTACACCGGCAGAAATGCAGGAAACCGTGGCCCTGCAGCAAGAGATTTGGCACTCGCCGGCCCTTGAGGTGATGCCCGTTCACGCGCTGCTCGCCGCGTCCAGAAATGGCGGGCAGGTACTGGGCGCCTTCGTCGAGGGCGCTTTGGTCGGAATGACCGTTGGAATGGCCGCCTGGCGTGATGGCACACGCCTTCTGCTTTCTCACATGGCCGGCGTCCATCCCCGCTATCAGGGCAGCGGAATCGGCACCGCTCTCAAACATAGACAGAGAGAACTCGCGCGTGCCGATGGTTACAGCAGCATCCGCTGGACTTTCGATCCCTTGCAACGTGGCAATGCCAATTTCAATTTTCGCCTGCCGGGAGTCTGGTCCAGCCGCTACTATGTGGACTACTACGGCGAAATGGAAGATGGCATCAATGCCGGGCTGCCCAGCGACCGGCTGGAGGCACACTGGCCCGTCCGTGGCAGACCACGGCGCGCATTGACGGCGCTGCAGTCGGCGGAGCAACTCTTGCTCCTGGAGAGCAAGAACGGGAGTCCAATATCCAACGCTTTCAGGGACGGCGAGCTCGTCACAGGCATAGAGATTCCGAAATCACTGGCGGCGCTGAAGCAGCAGGACCCGTCGCTGGCGCTGGACTGGCGTCTGGCCGCCCGCGAGTCCTTTGTCGCTGCCTTTGCCCGCGGTTGCCGCGCCGTGGCATTCACCCATGTGGGCGACAGACCGGTTTATGTCCTTGCTGCGCCCACACCCTGGTTTCTCTACGTGCTGCAGTGCAGCGACTCGTCGCTGTATACCGGCATCACCGTGAATGTACAGCGACGCCTGCGTCAACATGAAGCCGGTAAGGGGGCCAGCTATACGGCCACACGCCGGCCCTTGCGTTTGCTGGCCAACTGGCGCTATGCGGAACAAGGGTCCGCCCGCCGGGCGGAAGCCGCCTTCAAGCAACTGTCGCGGACGGCCAAGATTGCACAAATCGCGTCTGCGACTGGCTGGCGGAACGGCGTGCGTCAACCGCTGTGAGCCAGACGGCCCGATATGGTAGTATCAGTCCCTGCATCACGGTGTAGGCGGCGAAGCCATCGGCTGGGACTACGACACCCTCAACGAACTCTGCGCCCGCCTCAACTGCGTGCCCGAATTCATCGAAACCGCCTGGGATGGCATGATCCTCGCCGTCTCCAACGGTGAATACGACATGGCCGCCGACGGCATTACCATCAAGCCCGATCGCAAAGAAATCGTCGACTTCTCCGATGGCTACGTCTCCCTCGTTCAGGTGCTGCTCGGCCGCATCGACGAGGACCGTTTCGACGGTGGAGAGGCCCTCGCCGCGGACGAAAGCCTGCTGGTAGGCGTCCAGCCCGGCACCACCAACTACTGGGTGGCGCTGGAACTGGTCGGCGAGGAGCGCCTCGTCACTTACGAGACTTTCCCCGTGGCCGTGCAGGCCCTGATCGCCGGCGACGTCGACGGCGTCGTGATGGATGACGTGGCCGGACAGGGTTACGTCGGCGTGAACGCTGACCTGCTGCGCATCGTCGGCGGGCCCCTGACCTCCGAAGAGGAGCTGGGATTCATCTTCCCGCTGGGCTCGGAACTGCGTGACGCCATGAACGCCGGTCTGGACTCCATGCGCGCCGACGGCACTCTGGAGGCCATCAACAACAAGTGGTTCCTCGGGGCTGAACCTGCTGCAGCCCTGCCGGACCTGGGTGGCGCGACCATCACAGTGGCTGTCGAAAACGCCTACAAGCCCTTCAGCTTTATTGACGAGGCCAGCGGTGAAGCCATCGGCTGGGACTACGACACCCTCAACGAACTCTGCGCCCGCCTCAACTGCGTGCCCGAATTCATCGAAACCGCCTGGGATGGCATGATCCTCGCCGTCTCCAACGGTGAATACGACATGGCCGCCGACGGCATTACCATTAAGCCCGACCGCGCCGAAATCGTCGATTTCTCCGATGGCTACGTCACCCTCGTTCAGGTCCTTCTCGGTCGCATCGACGAGGACCGTTTCGACGGTGGTGAGGCCCTCGCGGCGGACGATAGCCTGCTGGTCGGCGTTCAGCCCGGCACCACCAACTACTGGGTGGCGCTGGAACTGGTCGGCGAAGAGCGCCTTGTCACCTACGAGACCTTCCCCGTGGCCGTCCAGGCCCTGATCGCCGGTGACGTCGACGGCGTCGTGATGGATGACGTGGCCGGACAGGGCTATGTCGGCGTGAACGCCGACCTGTTGCGTATCGTCGGCGAGCCACTGACCTCCGAAGAGGAGCTGGGCTTCATCTTCCCGCTGGGCTCGGAACTGCGTGACGCCATGAACGCCGGCCTCGACTCCATGCGCGCTGACGGCACTCTGGAGGCCATCAACAACAAGTGGTTCCTCGGCGCCTGATCAGGCGTCAGGGCGGGCCCGACCCGGGCGAGGTATTCCAGGCCCATGGCACCAGACCATAGACCTGGTTTCGAGCAAACGTCGCTGGAAAACGCCGCGCGCCAGTCGCGCGCGCGGGTCGGGCCTGTTGACAAAATCTACAGCTTTCCCTGGTGGGCGCTGACGATGATCGTCGTCGGCGTCCTCATCGGCATCAGCATCGCCGCCGACGCCATCTACTCCGATATCTTTGGCAAACTGCAGGCCGGTATCGCCATGTCCCTGCGCGTGGCGGGGGTGGCCTACGTCAGCGCCATTCTGATCGGCCTGGTGGTTGGCATGATCCGTTCCAGCGCCCCCCGCCCTGGCAAGGGTGTCGCAGGACGCCTGGCCAGCCTTTTTCATCTTTTCCTTTACAACCTGGCATCACTTTACGTGGCGATCATGCGCGGCCTGCCCATATTGATCGTCTTGCTCATCTTTGCCTTCGTCATCGTCCCGGCCGTGCGAAACTGGTTCAATGAAGTAACCGGCGCGGGCCTCCGTTTTCGTGGCAGTTCCTGGGAATCAGCGGTGATCGCGCTGGCCTTCACTTACGGCGCCTTTCTTTCGGAGACGTTTCGCGCGGGAATCCAGTCCATCGAGACTGGACAATCCGAGGCCGCCCGATCCCTGGGAATGACCTGGTTCCAGTCAATGCGTTTCATCATTCTGCCGCAGGCCATCCGTCGCATCCTGCCTCCGTTGGGCAACGACCTGGTGGCCATGATCAAGGATTCGGCGCTGGTCTCTATCCTCGGCGTGCGCGACATCACGCAAATCGCCAAGGTGTCTTCCGGCGCATCATTCCGCTATCTGGAAACCTATTCCGTCGCCGCGATGATCTATCTGCTGCTGACATTCCTGGGCATGCTGGGCGTCGGCCTGGTGGAGCGGCGCAACCGCAATTACCCTGGTCAGGATTCCTGAGATTCGCCTGCCGCCGGCAGTCTGGCCCAGTAGATGTCCGGGCTGAACATGCTGTGTACGAATATCCGCATGTCCGGCGAAATGGTGAGGCCGGCCAACGGCGCCTCCAGGTCCGTGAACAGTACCTGTTCCACGTCCTCGTTGTTACAGCCTTCATCAACGCTGCAACGTTCCGGCTGGACCCTGCTTACCACACCGCGCGTACCCAGCGAATGGGAGAAATAAAGCCAACCGTCTTCGGCCAGTACGAGACTCGTGGCGTTTTGCAGACCGGACACCAAGGGGCGAGGATCCGCTGGCCGGCCACTGTCTGACAAGACCTCGTCGCGCGGCGCCCATTCGATGGCCCTGCGCGCGCTGCCCGTGTTGGCCACATAGACGCGCTCGTCGTCCAGCGCGATCCCGGTCGGCGAACGCAAACCCTGAATGACTTCACGGGCAGCGCCGCCGCGGTAAACCAGCATGGTGGAGTTCCGTTTCAGACTGGTGACAAGGAAGTCCTGCTCGCCCAGGGGCGCGATTCCCCAGGGCCCGTCAAGGTCGCCCCGGACCTCCCGCACACCATTTCGCGTCACCCGCAACAGGGCATTGCGTTCGTAATCCGGGACCCAGATGGTCAGGATACCGGAGTTGTCCCGTTCAACGTGCAGGGAATGTGCATTGAGCACACCGTAAATGTAGGGGCGGGTACTGGCATCGCGCGAATTAATCTCGTAAAGCGTGGAATCGCCGGTGCAGGCGGCATAGAGATAGTCCGCAAACCAGTGCAGGGCGTTGGGCCGCTGCACATTCCCGGTCAGCAGGAACAGTTGTTCCTGTCGCAAGGGCAATTCCACGCCAGTGGCAAGTGTGGGTTCAGCAACCGGCGTTTCCTGGCTCTCTTCCTGTGCACCCAAAGCCAGGGCCGAAAGCAACAGGAAAGTCAATGGCAAAAGTGCGGTCAGTCTCCGCATATGTCCTCATGTCCCATTCTAATCTCCATTATCGGCTGGAAGCGCCAGAAACGCCAGCGGCTGTTATAATTTGGGGCTTCAGAACGCACAGA
Organism: Aggregatilineales bacterium; assembly: GCA_963667305.2. Taxonomy (GTDB): domain Bacteria; phylum Chloroflexota; class Anaerolineae; order Aggregatilineales; family Phototrophicaceae; genus JAGWBD01. The sequence goes on from CAXXWG010000041.1 coordinate 384,504, forward strand.
CAATGCGCACAGGCTTGTGGAACCATTGTCCTGGCGCCCAATTTCATCTACGGCTTGTCCCCTGGCGGACAAACTCTCATTGTGTTCCGGAAGGCGGCCAATGACCTCCCCCGCATCATGCCGTGACACTGCCACTTCAGTGACCTGGCGAACCAGGATTAATTGGACACAATAGTCACACCGGTCCAGTCTTGCCAGGCAATGCCGCCATGCGTGTAACCCTTGTGAAGCCGCCAGCGCTGTTGATTTGCCTGGCACTGATTGCAAACAGCTGTAGCCCGGCGCGGCAGGAACAGGATCTGCTGGTGACGCTGGTGGCCGACGGCGCGGAGCGCTCCATCCTGTTGCCAGGACCTACGACCGTATCATCCCTGCTGGAGCGTGCCGACATTTTTTTGGGCTCTCTCGATCGAATAGAACCGCCGCTGAACACGATGCTGCTTGACAGCATGCGCGTGACGCTGGTTCGCGTGATTGAGCAGGACCTCTGCGAGCGTCACGAGATTCCCTTTCAGGTCCTTGGCTCTGGCGATTATGTGAGTGGCACAGGCCAACGGGTTCAGCCGGGATTGCAGGGAGAGGAAGAGCGCTGTCACCGCGTTCGGCTGGAGGACGGGATCGAGAGAGAGCGGGTAGAGACTGGCCGTGTCATCATTCGCGAACCCGTCGATGAAATCTGGCGGGCGGACCTGTCCCCTGAAGTAAAGCCACTCTCGTTTCCCGGGACGCTGGTCTGGACAAGCGAGGGCAATGCCTGGTTGGCCCGCAAGGACAGCGGCCAATTGCGCCAGTTGACCCGGGAGGGGAAACTGGATGGCAAGGTGCTGGCGCTTTCTTCGGACGGAAACAGTTTGCTGTTTACCCGGCGCCAGGGCGACACGCGAAGCGCTCCGGACAGCAACCGCTTGTGGCTGATTGCGGACCTGGACCATCCTGCAGATGCCATTCAGTTGCTGCCGGAGAACGTACGGCATGCCCGTTGGATGCCCGGGAGCGCCAGCGAGTTTGGCTATACGGACAGCGCAACAGAAACCACATTTTCGATTGTGCGAATTGACCCTGATACGGGGGAGATCTTGACCTTCCGTGAATTGTTGGCGCCGAACCCGGAAGGTGGACCGCAATTTGCCGAAACCTGGTTCAACTGGTCGGGGGATGGCAACTACCTCTCCTGGGCCCAGGGCAACACCATTGGAATGATGGACATGTCAGGCGAAATCACCGCGTTGATCCCGGACAGAAACGGCGAGGAGGGCCGGTTGGCCATATGCGCCGGTCACGCTCCGAATTGGTCCCCAAACAGCCGCTTCGTCGTGACCGGGATGGGCACAGGAGACGCGCCAACGTCTGTTACCGTCATTGATACCCATGGCGATTTGCTTTTCCCCCTGGCGAAAAATGTTGGCCCCTGCCCTGCGCCCGTATGGGCGCCGGACCGGAACACGGGCCTGTTGGCCTATTTGCAGGCCAGGGACCCTGAGCATCCCCTGTCGCGGGCGGGTCATGACCTGATGATTGTTGATCGCGACGGGAGCAATGGCCGTTTGCTTTTCCCCGAAGCCGGGCAGCCTGGCCTTGCGCCCCGGCAAGTGGTCTGGAGCCCGGATTCGCGTCGCCTGGCCTTTACCTGGCAGGAGCAACTTTGGACTGTTGATGTCGACACCGGCGACGCACAGCCATTTCCTTTTTCAGGCAGCGTGTCCGGCCTGGCGTGGGCCGGCTGATGCGTCAGTCGGTCCTGGCCCTCGTCTCGCTGGCTGCTGTTGTCGCCAGCCTTGTGGCGACCTTCGCCACCATCGCTGAACGCGATCGCGTGTTGCACGGGTACGTCGATGCAACACAAACCAAAGACTTGCCCCGGGCGCAACCCGGACTCGGCGCCAATGTCGAGTTGTCGCAATACGAAGCGGACGAACTGGACGCGCATCTTTCCCGTATGCACGGGGCGCAGATCACCTGGGTGAGACAATTGTTTCCCTGGAATGCAATCGAAACGCAGCCGGGATCATTCGACTGGGAATCCTGGGACGCCATCGTCGCTGCCTTTGCTCACTACCCGCAATTGCGACTGGTCGCCGTATTGCTGAACTCGCCCGCTTTTGCCCGGAGCAATGACCATGTTTCGGCCCCACCGCACGACCCCGCCACCTTTGCAGCCTTCGCGCAGGCCTTTGCACACCGCTACGGCCATCTCATTGACTACTACCAGATTTGGGACGAGCCAAATTTGACGGACGCCTGGGGGCAACTGGAGCCTTCGCCGCCTCATTACCTGACATTGCTGCAAGGCGCCTGGCAAGCAATTCACCAGGTTGATGCTGAAGCTACGGTCATCGCTGCAGCGTTGGCGCCAACCACAGAACAGGGCCCACGCAACATCAGCGACATCGACTACCTGGCCTCGTTATACGCCCTTGGCGCTGCCAGCTGGATGGACGCCGTCGCCGCAAAGCCTTATGGCTTCAACACCTCGCCGGACGATCGCAGGGTAGAGTCGTCCCGCCTGAACTTTTCGCGCATTATCGCGTTGCGCGAGCTCATGACACTTCATGGCGACGGCCAGAAGCCCTTGCATGCCAGCGCCTGGGGCTGGAACAGCCTGCCAGACGACTGGACAGGCGCGCCTTCGATTTGGGGCGCCGTGACGGCGGAACAGCGCAGCACCTGGACCCTGGCGGCGCTGGACAGGGCGCAAAAGGAGTGGCCCTGGCTGACCGCCATGATTCTGCAGCATTGGCAACCGGCGCTTGCAACTGACGACCCGCGGCAGGGATTCGCGCTCCTGGATGCGAGCAATCAGGCGACGCCCTTGTTACAGGCTCTGGAAGCGCGTGCGCTTCCAACAGGCGCGGGGAATGGATTGCACCCGGTGGACAGCCCATGGTCGGATTACAAGGGCCAGTGGTCATTTGGCAGCCATGGCGCGGACTTCGGTTGGCTCAATGACAGTGAAGTGCAGTTTGACTTTGTCGGTGAAGAGATCGCTCTGCGCGTACGCGAAGGGGATTACGTCGCCTGGTTCTACGCCACAGTCGATGGAGAACCGGCCAACGCCCTGCCGCGTGACCCGGCGGGCAACGCCTACCTGACCTTGACCAGTGCGTCCCGCCAGCCCCGGGAACAACTCGTGACCCTGGCCCGCGATCTCGGTCCCGGTGCGCATCGCCTTGTTCTTTCGGCAGTTGATCTGGTGAATCAGGAACGCCAGCCGCGTTGGGCTCTGGGCGGCTTCGCCGTCGGCCCTGGAGATCCCGCAACCGCCTGGCAGCGGCAAACAGGCGCCGGTCTGCTGGCGATAGCGGCATCGACGCTGGCCTTGTTCCAGTCCCTCAGAGGGTTGGCGTGGCGGAGACTGCTGACTCGCCTTACGGGCAGGCTGCCCTCACTTTCGACAGGCCTGGAACCGATCGTTGGCGTTGTGGCATCGCTCATCCTGATGACCGGCATGTTGTTCACCTGGGGAGATACCTTGCCGGCGCTGGTCCGTCGCGACGCCCTGCATCCGCTGCTGGCCATCCTCACCGGCGGGCTCGTACTCCTGCAACCGGGTCCGGTGATCACCCTTTTCGCCTTGCTGTTGCTGTTCTTCCTGTTTTTCAATCGCCCGGCACTGGGTTTGATGCTTACGCTGTTTTGGGCTCCCTTTTATCTGTTCCCTCTTCAGCTCTACCAGTTCGCCTTTCCACTGTCAGAAGTGATGATCCTCCTTACCGCATTGGCATGGAGCGCTCGCCGGCTGCTGCGCCGGGCCCAACGCCAAAAGGGGACAGTTCAGGAAGAAAAGTCTTTGCCGCGCCTGCAAGGAGTGAGGGCGCTGGACGTGCTGGTGCTTCTTTGGCTGCTGACAGGTTTGCTTGCTTTCACATGGTCAAGGGAGACCGGGCCGGCCCTGACCGAATTGCGCGTTCTTTTTGTCGAACCCGCGCTTTTCTATCTGGTTTTCCGCCACGAAGCGCGGGACCTGCGGACTCGAGTCCTGCTGACGGATGCCCTGCTGGCGGCCGGGTTGCTGGTAGCCCTGATTGGTCTGTGGCTCTTCTTTCGGGGTGAAGGCGTCATCACTGCCGAAGGTGGAGCGCGCCGCCTGGTCAGCGTCTATGGCTCCCCCAACAACGCCGCCCTGTTCCTGGGGCGTTGCCTGCCTTTTGCGCTGGCCTGGACCTTGTCGGGTCCCTGGAACGTTCGTCGTTGGCTGGCGCTAATTGTCAGTGCCCTGTGCCTTCCGGCCTTCCTGTTGACCCAGAGTGCCGGTGGTTTGCTGCTGGGCCTGCCTCTTTCCCTGGCGACAATTGCGCTGGTACAGTGGCGGCGGCGCGCCCTCTTCCCGCTTGCCGGTCTTGCAGCGCTGGGCACAGCCACTTTCGCGCTTCTCGTTGGCAGCAGCCCGCGTTTTGCCCGCCTGCTTGATTTCACCACTGGCACCGTTCGCATCCGGTTGCAGCTGTGGCAAAGTACGCTGGCCATGTTGCGCGACGATCCCCTGCGCGGCCTGGGGCTGGACCAGTTTCTTTATGCCTATCGTGACATCTGGATTCTGCCGGACGCCTGGCGCGAGCCAAATCTGTCCCATCCACACAACATCCTTTTTGATTTCTGGATCCGTCTGGGCCTGGCCGGTCCATTGATACTGATCGCCTTGCTGACCGCCTTTTGGCACAGGGCAATTCAGGCGCTGCGACGGGTCTCCCGCCATGAAGAAAAGGTCCTGCTGGCCGGTGCCATGGGTTGTATGGTCAATCTTGTTGCTCACGGTCTGGTGGACAACAGCGTCTTTGTTCATGACCTGGTCTACGTATTTGTCCTGTTGCCGGCTCTGGTATGCAATGCAGGGGTGGCCGAAAACCCCGCTGCCTGAACAACACGCTTGTGGTAAACTTCCGGCGCTGCCTCAATCCTGGAGGGTCTGTTGCGACTGCTCATTACCGGTGGCGCCGGTTTCATAGGGTCCCATCTCTGTGAGCGGGCCCTGGCCGAAGGCCACGACGTCGTGGCCATGGACAGTCTCATCACTGGCGATCGCGCAAATATTGCCCATCTTGAATCCAGACCGGCCTTTTGCTTCATCCGGCACGATGTCACCAGGTACATAGATTTTGAAGAACCACTCGACGTTGTACTGCATTTTGCTTCACCGGCCAGCCCTGTCGACTACGTAAAACTGCCAATCCAGACTCTCAAGGCCAGCTCTCTGGGTACGCACAATGCCCTTGGTTTGGCGCGCGCCCGCGGCGCCCGCTTCCTGCTTGCCTCTACCTCCGAGGTATACGGCGATCCGAAGGTACACCCCCAGCATGAAAGCTACGTCGGCCACGTCGATACGCTGGGGCCGCGCGGTGTCTATGACAACGCCAAACGATATGCCGAAGCGCTCACCATGGCCTTCCACCGCGTTCATGGAATCGATACGCGCATCGTTCGAATCTTCAACACATATGGCCCACGCATGCGGCTGGAAGATGGTCGTGTCGTGCCCAATTTCATCGCCCAGTCCCTTCGTGGTGAGCCGCTCACCGTCTATGGTGATGGCTCCCAGACTCGCAGTTTCCAGTACATAAGCGACCTCGTGGATGGTGTCTGGAGCTTGCTGGAAACCCCTTGTCACGAACCGGTCAACATTGGCAATCCACGGGAAATGACGATCATGAACTTTGCCATGGTTGTCAATGAATTGACGAACAATCCGGCGGGAATCATTGTCCAGGATGATTCGCGCATGACTGGCGACCCCCAAACCCGTCAGCCCGATATTTCCCGCGCCCGCAAGGTACTGGGCTGGGAGCCAAAGGTTGGTTTGCGGGAAGGGCTTGCCATGACCATAGATTTTTTCCGGAATGTGATTTGACTGCTGCGACCAAATGGCTTGAACTGCCGGGACGGCCCGTTCCTGCCCTGCTTGTTCTCGCAGTATTGGCGGGTCTGGCGCTGGCTCTGCTGTCAGAGTCCCTTCTGCTCACCGTGGCCTTGCTGGTCCTCCTGCTGCTGCCATGCCTGTTTTCCTCACAGGCCGCATTGTTGCCACTGTTGATTCTGGCTCCATTGCGCGTCCTCATCGACACTGAGGCGGGCCTGAACTTTCCCCTGGATATCGGCCAGGTATTTTTCCTTGCATGGCTCATTTTCTGGGGCCTGCACCACGTAGTATTGCGCCGGCGTCTGCCCCGCCTTTGGCTGTCGCCGGTGGCCATCGCGGTCCTGATATTCCTGTTGGTCGCCGGACTGTCACTCTTCAACGCAGTGTCTGTCAGCGCATGGCTGCGGGAGTGGCTCAAGTGGCTGTCTGTCGCCCTTGTCATCCTGATCGTTGGAAGCAGCATGCAGGATCGCTCCTGGCGCTGGCCGGTCCGGGCCTTGCTGTTGTCTGGTGCGGTCAACGCGACCATCGGCCTGTACCAGTTTTTCGGGGGCAGCGGCGCCCTCCATTTTTTGGTTGGCGGGCGTTACTTTCGTGCCTTTGGCACCTTTGGTCAACCCAATCCACTGGGCGGCTTCATGGCCCTGTTGTTGCCCCTGGCCCTGTGCCTGTTGCTGGCCGGCCTGAAGCGCTGGTATCAGTCCCGTCGCCAGTCGGACCTGCTCTCCCTGTGCGCCTGGACCGTGCCGACGGCGTTGTTGCTGGCCGGCCTGGTTGCGTCCTGGAGTCGCGGCGCCTGGCTGGCCTTCCTCGTAGCCATGCTGGTGACCTTGCTGGCCCTGCCCCGTCGACTGTTTCACGGCTTGCTTCTCGCCGGCGCTGTAATGATTTTCGCTGTCTTTCTTTGGTCAACAGGAATGTTGCCCGCTTCTCTGGGAGGACGCATTGCCAGTTCAACCGAGGACTATTTTGGCTTTCAGGACATGCGTGGTGCCGTCATCAGTCCGGAGAATTTCGCAGTGGTTGAACGCCTTGCGCACTGGCAGGCTGCCATTGACATGGCAACGGCCAACCCATGGACAGGCGCAGGCCTGGGTAACTTCGAGCATGTGTACGCGAACTTTCAACTGATCAACTGGCCGGAAGCGCTCGGCCACGCCCATAATTTCTGGCTCAACCAGCTGGCAGAGACTGGCGTAACGGGACTGGCGGCATGGTGCGGCATGTGGCTGGTCGTTGTGCTGTTGACACTTCAGGCCCGCAATCACCCGGACGATCAGGCGCGTCTGGTTGTCGTTGGACTGCTGGGCGCCTGGACCAGCCTTGGCGTGCACAGTCTGTTTGACAACCTGTTTGTGAACAACCTGTTCCTGCACGTCGGCTTTCTGCTGGGTATCCTCGCCGTCCTTCACCGTCAGACTTGTGTGTTCATCACCCTGCCCGGCTATCACCTCAGACAATGACCAGGCTTGCAAGAAACAACCCTCTCGACAGGGCCATTGTGGCCCTGGCAAGCCGTTCCGGCACACGGGCCCGGGAAGTTGAGCGCTTCCTTCGATTCTCGGTTGTCGGCGTCATTGGTGCAGTCGTTGACCTGGGCACGCTTACGCTGTTGCAGGCAACCTTGCTGCCGCCTACGTCGGCCATCAGGGTACAGCTGGCGACAGGCACGGGCTTCATGGTCGCGGTTTTCAACAACTTTCTCTGGAACCGCTACTGGACCTATCCCGATTCCCGTTCCCGCAGCATTCGTCGGCAACTCGCCCAGTTCACACTGGTAAATGCTGTCGGGCTGGTGGTGCGAACCACATTGATTTCCCTGACCTATGCCATGTTGGGAAGCATGTTGCTGCCCGCCGCCCTGCCATTGATACGAGTGTTGCGTCCGGGTTACCAGCCGTCTTACACTGCCGAGGCAAAAGTGGGCACGGTGGCAGCCTGGGTAATTGCCGTGATCGTCATCATGCTCTGGAATTTCTTTGTCAATCGTTACTGGACTTACAGCGACGTCGACCATGGCGCCCGGCATCGGCATTGATTATACGCCCGCGCGGGAACAGGGCGCGGGCATCGGCCGCTATGTCCGTGAACTGGTTGCCGCCCTTGCCAGGGAAGACAGGGAAACAACCTGGAAACTGTTTGTCGCCCGGTCTGGCACCAGTCGCTTGCCAGAGCCGCCCGGAAGCAATTTCTGCTGGCGACCTGCCCCGCTTTCGACGCCCTGGCTAATGAGACTTTGGTACCGCGCCAGAATTCCCCTGCCCGTCGAAACTTTCACGGGTCCCCTGACCACCTTCCATGCGACGGACTTCGTTCTCCCGCCGGTCAAACGCGGAACGAAGACTCTGGTTCAGGTCCATGACCTGTCATTCATGCGCATGCCGGAGACGTCTCCGCCCGCCCTCGGAGCCTGGCTTCGGCGTGTGGTACCCGACTCTGTGAGACGCGCCGACCACGTGCTGGCCGATTCAAACGCCACGCGCGACGATCTGCTTGAATTCTACAATGTATCACCATGCACCAAGGTAAGTGTGCTACATGGAGGAGTTGACGAGCGCTTTCTTCCCGAGCCCGACGAAAGGCAGCAAGCCGTCCGCCAGAAGTATCGCCTTGACCAATGGCCTTTCGTTTTCTCGCTCGGCACGTTTCAGCCACGCAAAAACCATGCTCGTCTTGTGCAGGCGTTTGCCCGAATTGCGCAGAAAAACCTGGACCTGCACCTGGTCATTGCCGGTGGCGGCGGCTGGCTGTCCGAGCCCTTTTACCGGCAACTGGAGGACTGTGGCGTGGAAGGCCGGGTGCATTTGATCGGTTTCGTGGACGATGCCGACCTGCCGGCGTTGTACAGCGCTGCAGAAGTCTTTGCCTTCCCGTCCCTGTATGAAGGCTTTGGCCTGCCAGTGCTGGAAGCGATGGCTTGTGGCACACCGGTCGTCACTTCCGACCTTTCGTCCCTGCCGGAAGTAGCTGAAAATGCCGCCTTGCTGATCGATCCCCTGGATGTTGAAGCCCTTGCCGACGCCCTGCGGCGCTTGCTGGTTGACAGCGACCTGCGACAGCAATTGATTGAGGCCGGTCAGACCAGGGCCCGGCAATTCACATGGAGTAGGGCAGCGAGGGAATTGCTTGACATTTATCGCAGGATGGGGGCCCTGTAAGCGCCATGGAGCGCGCAACATTTCCCTGGTGGCCTTTGGCATTCGCCCTGCTGGCCTGTTTGTTGCCCTGGATGGAAAGTGCCGGTAATACGCTGACGTTGAATCTTTGGGACCTGGCGGAGTGGTGCAGTCTCAATCCGCATTCCCAACAGGCCATGGTGCCACTGGGAGCCAGCCTGGGTTTGCGCAGTTTGCCTCTTTTTCTACTGGCGCTCGCAGTTTGGCGCGACGATGTTCCGGCTCGCCTGGGGTTGACTCTGGCCTTGCTAACGGCGATCGCTGTTCTTCCACCGCCGGAATTCCTCATTGCCGATCTGGCCAATCCCAATCATCGGCAACTAATGGCCACAGCCATTTTGGCATTATGTTCCGGTTTGGCCGGCAGATTCCGCTTTACCCGGCTGCCGCTGATTCGCTTGACATTGGCCGGGGCTTCGATGGCAGTAGCGTGGGCGGCTTTTTCGGCCGCACTTGACCTGCACCAGGGATTGGGACTGGAGGCAAGTCCGGGCCCGGGATTTTCCCTGTTTCTGGTAGCCATGCTGCTGCTGTTGCTGTCCGGCTTGCAAAACATCAGGGCGACCCGTACAGGGCCGCCCCGGAAAGTCATCTTTGGAAGTTGAGTTAGCCTTCGTCGCCCATCTTTTCAATATAGCTGACGGCTTCACCAACGGTGGTAATGGTTTGCGCGTCCTCATCAGTGATTTCACCGCCGAATTCTTCTTCAAAGGCCATGATGAGCTCCACCAGGTCCAGTGAATCCGCTTCGAGATCTTCGCGGAAACGGGCCGGCGGAACGACCCGGTCTTCATCCACACCCAACAATTCAATTACAATCTTCTTGACACGCTCGTCAGTCGATTCCATCGTTTCCTCCTGGTCAGTCGAGCGCCCGGCTCATGGACCGCAATTTGGCAGCAGTATACCGCTTCCCGCAACGCTTGCCAATGTTGACAGCCCAATTTGCCCCAGGTAGGATCGGTCAGGCCACAACTGGAACAAGAACACATGAAAGAGACGCGGGGGTCGCCGGACATTGAATCTCGCAAGGCGGACCACATACGCATAAATCTTGAGGAAAACGTGCAGTTTCCCGTCCTCAGGACGGGTCTGGAAAATTATCGTTTTGAGCACAGGGCCCTGCCGGAAATCAATCTTGCTGATGTAGACATTGCGACCGACTTCCTGGGAAAGCGCCTTGAGGCCCCTCTTCTAGTTTCCTCAATGACAGGTGGCACGGACCTGGCGCGCCGGATCAATTTCAATTTGGCCGCAGCATGCCAGGAAAACCAGATTGCCATGGGGGTAGGATCGCAAAGGGCGGCGATCGAAGACCCTTCGCTTGCCGGCAGCCTGCAAGTGCGGCCGGTTGCGCCCGACATCCTGCTGCTGGCCAATATTGGCGCTGTGCAACTCAATTACGGCTATGGTCCCGACCAGTGCCGGCGCGCGGTCGACATGATTGAGGCCGACGCCTTGATATTGCACTTCAACGCCTTGCAGGAGGCGGTCCAGCCCGAAGGCGATGTCAATTTTGCCGGGCTGTTGCACAAGGTTGAAAAGGTCTGTCATTCACTTGGCGTGCCAGTCATCGCCAAGGAAGTCGGTTGGGGATTCCCGGTGCAGGATGTCCGGGCCCTGGCAAACGCCGGCGTTGCAGCGATCGACGTTGCAGGCTCCGGCGGGACCTCCTGGAGCGAAGTGGAATATTATCGCGCGCCGGACCGCTTCCACGCCCGGGTCGCGGCGGCCTTCGCGAACTGGGGCACTCCAACGGCCCAGGCAATTGTTAACGCCCGGGAGGCCGCCCCCGTCCTTCCCGTGATTGCCAGCGGTGGCCTTCGCGATGGCATCGACATCGCCATGTGCATTGCCCTGGGCGCCAGCCTGGCAGGGCTGGCCAGCCCATTCCTGAAAGCGGCCCATGAAACGCAGGAAGCCGTCGACGAACTCATTGGCATATTGGTAAACCAACTCAAAATCAGCATGTTTTGCACCGGCGCACAGGACATCGACGCCCTGCGCCACACGCCACTGTTGCAAGCGCGGCAGGGTTCGTGACATGTTCGTCGCCTTGCAGGAACGCTATGCTCCGGCGCTGGACGAATACATTGAAGAACAATTGACGCTCGTGCCGGCGGACACGCCGCAGCTGGCAAACATGGTGCGCTATCCCCTGGGACTGGTGGATGGCAACGGCCGTCCCGCCGTCGCTTCACGGGGAAAACGAATTCGGCCGGTCCTGTTGCTGCTCACAAATGAAGCGGCCGGCGGCAACTGGAACGCGGCCATCCCGGCAGCTGCCGCAGTTGAATTCTTGCATAATTTTTCCCTGGTGCACGATGACATTCAGGACAACAGCCCGACACGCCGGGGCCGTCCGGCAGTCTGGAAACTGTGGGGACGGTCGCAGGGGATAAACGTGGGGGACCTGCTGTTTGCATTGTCCTTCTCCTGTCTGAGAGGACTGGGTCGCCGGGGCGTCGCAGCCGGGGTCCGGCTCGCGACCGGGGATGCACTGACCGAAAGTTGCCTTGAGTTAACGCGCGGTCAGTACCTCGACCTGCACTTTGGGGACTGCAATTCGGTGACGATGGATCATTACCTTTCCATGATCAGCGGCAAATCTGCCGCACTACTCTCCACATGTGCCCGTATCGGTGCGTTGCTGGCCGGCGCCTCTTCGGAACGGGTAGGACACTTCGCCAGTTTTGGCAAGAACCTGGGCATGGCGTTCCAAATTCGAGACGACTATCTGGGCCTCTGGGGTGAACCTTCGCTGACGGGCAAGTCCTCGGCAACGGACTTGCGCTCGCGCAAAAAGACCTTGCCCGTCCTGTTCGGACTTCAGCACAGCAATCGATTTGCCGAAATGCATCGAAGGCCGCCAGATCCAGATGAAGACGTTTCGCTCTTTCTTGCCCTGCTGGAAGAATCGGGCGCTCGGGAATTTGCGCAAATGCAGGTAGAGCAGTGGTCCCTGGCAGCCCGGCAGTCCCTGATTGCGGCTGAACCGGCATCCAGTGCCGGGTCAACTCTGCACATTGTCCTGGACCAATTGCTCCTTCGCGACCTCTAGACCAGGTCCCTGAAAACCTGATTGGAGAGCAGGCGACCCGCTGGCCGTAATCGGACCCTGTTGGCATTGATTTCCAGCAACCCCCGACTTTCATGGGCCTGGAATTCCTCCCCGAAAATGTCCATTACGTCCTCGCCAAAGCGCCGGCTGAATTCGGCCCGGCCAACACCCTCCTCCGTCAGTCGCAGGCCCATGATCAAAGTCTCGATAATTTCGTCCCTGCGGCCCAGGTGAAGGAATTCATCAGTCGCGGGTGTCAGCGGAAAGCGTCTGGCTTCCCTCTCCTCGCTGAAGGCCTCAATGTAACGTTGTGGGGACAGACAGGTCCGGGTACGCATGCCGGCGACGTGACCGTGCGCGCCGGGCCCCAGCCCCAGCCAGTCCTGATTGCGCCAATACTGCAGATTGTGGCGGCATTCCTGGCCAGGAAGCGCCCAGTTGCTGATCTCGTACTGCCGGTAGCCCGCAGCCGCGAGAACATCACTTGCGAGCTCATATTGCTCCGCCGCCAGGTCATCATCCGGTGCGGAGACTTCACCGCGGGCCACCCATTCCCGCAGCGGCGTACCGGCTTCCAGGCTGAGGGCATAAAGCGACAAATGTCCGGGTTCCAGCATCAGGGTTTCGTTCAGGGATTGTTGCCAGTCCTTCAGGCTTTGCTCGGGGATGCCATAAATCAGGTCCAGATTGACCAGACCGAAACCGGCCCGGGCTGCGTCCGAAACCGCCCTGGCCACCTGGTCGTTGTCGTGTCTGCGCGCAAAGAGTCGTAAATCGCGGGCATGGGTCGATTGCACGCCGATGCTCAGTCGATTGATTCCGGCGTCAGCGACCGCTGCAAGCCATTGTTCGTTCAGATCGTTGGGGTTGGCCTCCAGCGAGACCTCAACACTGGAATCTACGTCGTAACACAATTGTATGGTGCGCAGAATGTCGGCCAGCTGTTGCGGTTGCAGCAGGCTTGGTGTGCCACCGCCAAAAAAGACCGTGTGGACGCTACGGCCCGCCACACCAGGAGCGCAGCAGCGCAACTCGGCCTGCAACGCCTCCACAAAGGGTGAGATCAGGTGTTCCAGACGGATGTAGGTGTTAAAGGCACAATAAGTGCATTTCGAATGGCAGAAAGGAATATGAAGGTAAAGTGAAAGCGGTTGAGACATTTGCCTCGATCGGGATTGCCTGATAGTCCGGTCGCGATTTCGCTTGACTGCCGCCAGGGCGTGGCTATCATAGCGCAAGATGACCAGGGACTCCTGATGAACGGCAAGCCTGGTAACGACCCGCAACGCAAGCGGGCCCGCATTCTGGTTGTAGACGATGAACTGCGAATGATCGGTTTCATTCGCATGAATCTGGAACTTGAGGGGCACCTGGTGCTGGAAGCCCACAACGGCTACGAGGCCCTGGAATCCCTGCGCAAGGACCTGCCGGACATCGTACTGCTGGATGTCATGATGCCGGAACTGGACGGCTTCGAGACATTGCGCCTGATGCGTGAGATTTCAGACGTGCCGGTCATTATGTTGACGGCGCGGGGCGAAGAAGAAGACCGGGTTCATGGCCTGGAACTCGGCGCGGATGACTACATAACCAAGCCCTTTGGCCCACGTGAATTGTCCAGCAGGGTTCGCGCTGTTCTTCGTCGTTATGCAAGTTCGGCCAGCACGCCGCAGGAAGCAGTCCTGCGGGTGGATGATCGCCTGAGCGTCGATTTCAATCGACGTGAAGTCATCGTCAATGGCGAGCACGTCAAGCTGCGCCCCACCGAATATCGTTTGCTCTACCACCTGATCCAGAATGCAGGCTGGACGGTGCCGCACGAACAGTTGCTGGCCCGCGTGTGGGGTTACGAATACCGCGAAGAGGCGCATTACGTGCGCCTTTACGTGAACTATTTACGTGAAAAGATTGAGGAAGATCCTTCCAGGCCGGTTTATATTCTGACAGAACGTGGCGTCGGCTATCGTTTCATGGACTTTCGCGCAGCCAACAGCCAGGCCGACTAGTCCTCGCCTTCCGCCCGGGACGCCAGCACTGACTGCGTTTGCTCCCGCAATTGCGTTTCCAGGTCCACCTTTTCTTCCTCCGGTAGCCAGCTGGCCGCCACCGCATTCAGGGTCATTTGTTGCAATTCGTCCAGGCCCAGACCGCAGCGCTGCACCACCGCAACCTGTTCTTCGCCAAGAGTCGCGCCAAGGATGGCAGGGATACCGCAGCCCGGAATCAGCTTGATGCCGGAATCGGCCAACTGTTTGAGGGGATAGTCTTCGGTTGACTCGACCAGGCCGAGCGCCAAAGCCTCGCCAATGGAAAAGACCAGGGGCAATTCATTTTGCGCCATGAATTCAATCAGTTGCGGATCGCGGTCGATGCCGAAACCGCCGATCAATCGTTGCGGCTGCAATAGCTCCAGAGCCTCGCGCAGATTGCCCGCTGAAGCCTCTTCCGCATTGCTGTGAACAGCGGCGGGGATACCCTTGCGCGCAGCCGTGCGGAAGGCGCGTTCGAACTGACCGGGCGGCTGTGCCCCTTCGGGGCCGCCCAGACAGATGCCGACGATTCCCGCAGCCTGCCCTTCCTTGCTGCTGGCTATCCGGACTGCCTCGTCGGCATGGCGCGGTTGATCACGAAACACACTCAGGACCCAGCGCATTTTGATCTTCCATGCGACCTCGGCGCGGCGGCGGCCATCGTTCAGGGACTGAAGCAGCCTTTCGAAGTGCCACCGGTGTTCCGTGAAGTGCAAGGTATTGACGTGTATCTCTGCATAAAGGACATTTTGTTGCGCCAGCGCAAGACCGGCCTCATAGACCATCAGGGCGACATCATCGTCATAGTCCAGCCAGCGACTGGTCTCGGCCATCAGTTCATAGCGACTGGCCGGGTCCTGTTTTTCCAGTTTCGCTTGCCAGGCCGCCTGCGCCTCCGGATCCTCAAGAAAACCGTTTTGACCGGCAATCACCAGCAGCCGTGAAGCAGGATACGAGCCTTCCAGCTGCAGAAACAATTCTACTTTTGGCAGGGCCCTGATGATGTCTTCAACACTCATGCTCACGCTTTCTTGCCCGCTTCCCTTATCATTTCGTCTCTTCTCGGAAGGCCGTTTGCCGTGGTCAGGTTACGACGTTCTTCGTGGTCTATCGCAGCGCGCACAAAACTCAGGAACAGGGGGTGCGGCCGATTAGGTCTGCTGAGAAACTCGGGGTGAAACTGGCTACCCAACATAAAGGGGTGGTCCTGGATTTCTGCAATCTCGATCAAATTGCCGTCCGGACTGATCCCGCTGAATTTCATTCCATGTGCGGCGAAACGTTCGCGATAGCGATTGTTGAATTCGAAGCGATGCCGGTGCCGTTCCTCGATCCGCCCCGATGGAGCCCAGGCACGCCCCCCGTTACTGTCCGGTTGCAGGTCGCAAGGGTACAAGCCAAGGCGCATGGTGCCGCCCTTGACCTCGACACCTTTCTGTTCCGGCATGAGATCAATGACAGGATGGGCCGGATTCAGGGCAAATTCAGTGCTGTTGGCATCTTCCAGGCCGATGACATTGCGGGCAAATTCAATACACATGACCTGCATGCCCAGACACAGACCAAGATAGGGCACCCCATTTGTGCGCGCGTGCGCCGCAGCCAGAATTTTGCCCTCTATTCCCCGTTCTCCAAAGCCCCCCGGGACGATGATGCCGTCTACGTCCTGTAGCGATTCCATCCCCTTGCCGCGTTCCAGATCTCCGGAGTAGATCCAGAGGACTTCAGGACGGCGCTGTTCGCTTGTGCAGGCATGCAACAGGGCCTCGCGCACACTCATGTAGGCATCGTGCAGTTCTACGTACTTCCCCACAACAGCGATTCGCAAGGTCTCCCGGGCGGACTTCATGGCGGCCAACATGAGTTCCCATTCATCCAGCGCCGGCGGTCCTGTGCGCAGATCCAGTTGTTCCACCAGATAGTTTCCCAATCCTTCCCTTTCGAGGATCAGGGGAATTTCGTAGAGCCAGTCCAGCGTAGGCAAGGGAAAAACGGCGCGTTCCGGCACGTCGCAAAACAGGGAAATCTTTTCCACCACTTCAACATCTACCGGGTGGTCCGCCCTTGCGATGATGACCTGGGGCTGGATGCCGATGCCTCGCATTTCCCTTACGCTGCGCTGCGTCGGCTTGGTCTTCAGTTCGTTGGTGGCTGCGATCCAGGGCAACCAGGTGACGTGTATCGACAAGGTCTGTTCTCGCGGCAGACCCAGGCGCATTTGACGAATGGCCTCGAGAAAGGGAAGGCCCTCAATGTCACCGACAGTGCCGCCTACCTCTACCAGAACGACGTCGGCGTCGCTTCGCTTTCCAACCTCCACAATGCGGCGCCTTATCTCACCGGTGATGTGTGGCACGACCTGAATTGTGCCGCCCAGAAAGTCGCCACGACGTTCCTTGCCAATCACACTGGTATAGACCTGGCCGGCCGTCACATTGGAGTGCCTACTCAATTCCACGTCGATGAAACGTTCGTAGTGCCCCAGATCAAGGTCAGTTTCCGCACCATCGGCGGTGACGAACACCTCGCCGTGCTGGTAGGGGCTCATGGTGCCAGGGTCTACATTGAGGTAGGGGTCCAGCTTTTGTACGGCGACATTCAGCCCGCGTGCCTTGAGAATCCTGCCGACTGCGGCGGCGGTTACCCCTTTGCCCACTGAACTAACCACTCCGCCTGTGCAGAAGATGTACCGTGGTTCTGTCATGGTGACCTCTTCACAGGAATGGCGGAGTTGCCTCCGCCATTCAATTCGCCAGGGTATGTCATCCACCGTCATGATACCCCCTGGACATCCAGTCCACAATATCGCGATTTGCCTGGCCTGTTCAGGTCACCCGCCAACGTGTATACTTAAGCCATCCTGAAGGTAGCGGGGGCGCCACATGGTTGCCGGAATGCGCGGTGTTGACGCACAGGAGATTCAAGGTGCGCAACACAACATTGTGCAATTCGTCGCGCAACAAATTGCCCGAAATGTCAGTCAGGTCATCATTGGCAAGCGCAACGAAATAAGCCTGACAGTACTGGGCCTGCTAAGTCAGGGGCACATACTTATTGAAGACATCCCCGGCGTGGGCAAAACGATGTTGGCTCGCGCTCTGGCCCGTTCAATTGGCTGCAGCTTCAGCCGACTCCAGTTCACGCCAGACATGTTGCCCTCCGACGTGACCGGCGTGTCCATTTTCAATCAGAAGACTCGCGAATTCGAATTTCGTCCTGGCCCCGTCATGGCGCAAATCGTACTGGCCGACGAGATCAACCGCGCCACCCCCAAAACCCAGGCGGCCCTGCTGGAGGCCATGGAAGAACGGCAAATTACCGTGGATGGCGTGTCCTGGGAAATGGAAGAACCCTTTCTCATTCTCGCCACGCAAAACCCCATCGAATACGAAGGTACCTTTCCCCTGCCGGAAGCACAGATTGACCGCTTTCTTATCCGCATCCGGCTTGGGTACCCGGCCGCCGACGAGGAGTTTGCGGTGCTCGGTGCCCAACAATACCGCCATCCCATCGAAAACATGAGCCAGGTGGTCACTGCCGAGGAACTGGGCGCCGCGCAACGGGCTGTGCGCGAAGTATACGTTGCCGAGGAGATCAAGCGGTACATTATCGAACTGGTCAACGCCTCGCGCCAACACCCGGATGTCTACCTTGGCAGCAGTCCTCGCGGTTCCCTCGCACTGTTCCGCTGCGCCCAGGCGCGCGCCGCCATGGCGGACAGGGAGTTCGTCATTCCCGATGATGTAAAGGCCCTGGCAGAAGTCACGTTGGCCCACCGCATCATTGTTGGCCCTTCGTCACGCATCCGTGACGTGTCGCCCCGTCGCATCGTCCAGGAAATCGTCAATAACACCCCCGTGCCGGGGGCGTCCATCCAGTAAATTTTCATGCAGAACCGGCGTCACGGGCTTTGGTTGCTGCTCCTGCTTTGCCTTGCACTCGGGGCATGGACCGGCAGAGACTTTTTCTTCAGAATGGCCTGGCTGTTTGCCGGCCTGTTGATTGTTTCCGTCCTGTGGTGCTGGTTAACATTGCGCCATATCAGCCTCGTCCGCCAAACCCTGGCCCGGCGGGCACAGGTCGGCAACAACCTGGGCGAGCACCTTGAAATCCGCAATCGGTCCTGGCTGCCAGGGCTTTGGCTTGAATTGCGTGATCACTCCAGTCTGCCTGGCCACAGGGTCAGCCAGGTTGTACCGGCCCTGGGCCGTCGCAAGGCCTGGCAGTGGGACGTAGACACAAAATGCGTGGCGCGAGGTGAATTCCGACTCGGGCCGATGACATTGGCAAGCGGCGATCCCTTTGGCTTTCACCTTGCAACCCGCAGTCTGGACGAGATTTCCAAAATCATCATTTACCCGGCAACAGTTGCCCTCGAATCCTTTGAATTGCCCTATGGAGAAATCACGGGTGGCAACATATTGCGCCGCCGCACCCATTACGTAACGACCAATGCCACCGGCGTACGGGATTATGCACCGGGTGACAGCTTTAACCGCATTCACTGGCGCAGTAGCGCCCGCCGCAACAGTCTGATGGTCAAGGAATTCGAACTGGACCCGTTTCTTGACATCTGGATTCTTGTTGATTTCTCCTCGGATTCGCTTGTGGAGCATGAGTCCGTCCACAGAGTCAACGGCAGCGGGCCGGCCATAAGCTCGGATGCCCTGCCGCGTTCCACCGAGGAATACAGCGTCGTGGCAGCCGCTTCGCTGGCCCGACACTTCATAGAGGAGGAAGATCGTGCGGTTGGCTTTGTCGCCTGGGGGGCCAGGCGTGAAATGCTCCAGCCGGAAAACGGAGAGCGCCAACTCAACCAGATCCTGCAAATACTTGCCGTTGGTCGCAGTATCTCCGACCACTCCCTGGAGCAAATGCTTGCCGTAGAAATGCACCACATGACGCGCGGCACCTCCCTTGTCATTGTGACGTCGTCGCTGGATGTCCGTTGGGTTCGGGAAGTGCGCGTGCTGAAGCGTCGCGGGGTTCGTCCGCTCTGTATCCTGGTGGACCCTTCCTCATTTGGCGGTGACCAACCCCCTGACGATTTGTTGGCGAACCTCCATCTGGAGCGCATTCCTTTCATCCGCATCCAGATGGACGACGACATCGCCTTCGCCCTTTCCCGCCGCTCGACCGCGCGTATGTCTGCATTTTGATGCGCCAGGGCTTGCTCTTCCTGACAGTATTTGTCAGCGGCATGAGCACGCTGGCCATCGAACTAAGCGCCACACGTTTGCTGGGCAACGTCTTTGGCACCAGCAACCTGGTCTGGGCCAATGTCATTGGGCTCATGCTGCTGTATCTCAGCGTCGGTTACTTCCTGGGCGGTCGCCTTGCAGACCGCTTCCCCAGACCCCGGAACCTGTTTCGCCTGATCCTGTGGGCCGCCTTCCTGAATGCGCTCATTCCCCTGTTGGCGCGTCCCATCCTGCAGGGAGCCGCCAGTGCAGTCATCAACGTGGACGCCGTCGTGGTCGTCGGCGCCTTCCTGTCGGTGCTGGTGCTGTTTGCCGGGCCGGTTACCCTTCTCGGTTGCGTGCCTCCCTTCGCCATGCGACTGGCCATCAGCGACCTGAGCATGACCGGGCAGGTCTCCGGCAAGATCTATGCGATCAGCACGTTGGGAAGTCTTCTGGGCACTTTTCTGCCGGTCCTGGTCTTCATTCCAGAAATCGGCACGCGCAATACATTTCTCCTGTTTGCCGCCCTGCTGTATCTGACGGCCCTTTTCGGACTTTGGCGCAGTGACGGACGCTGGCCCGCAGGCACACTTTGGATGCCCCTGGTCATTGTTCTGCTGGTCCAGCTGGTCAGCGGCAGTCCCTTGCGGGCCGCGCCCCCTGGTCGAACCCTTCTGCTGGAGCAGGAGAGCGCTTACAACTACATTCAGGTGCAGGAAGACAAGGAAGGCTATCGTTACCTGTTTCTGAATGAAGGTCAGGGTATCCACAGCCAGTGGCATCCGGAACGCATCAGTTACGGTCGCACCTGGAGTTTTTTCCTTACGGCGCCCTGGTTTATTGAATCCCGGGACGGTGAACAGCCTGTTAAATCGCTGGCAATTGTTGGGCTGGCCGGCGGTACCATCGCTCGCCAGTATCACCACGTCTACGGCGCAATTCCCATCGATGGCATTGAGATTGACCCGGTCCTGATCGACGTTGCCAATCGCTGGTTTGGACTGGACGCCATTCCCGGCCTGCGGGCCTGGGCCGCCGATGGCCGTGTTGCCCTGCGCCAGTTGCCGCGACAATACAGCGTGATCGCCCTTGATGCCTATCGTCCGCCCTACATTCCCTGGCACCTGACCACAGTCGAATTCTTTGAGGAAGCGCGCAATCGCCTGCTGCCGGCCGGCGCCCTGGCCGTCAATGTCGGCCGTACCCACAGCGACCGGCGTCTGGTGGATGCCATGACCGCGACCCTGTTGCAGGTCTTCCCGGACGTTCACATCATGGACGTGCCAAACTCCTTCAATTCGATTCTGGTGGCGACCAGCCAGCCCAGTCAGGCCGACACCCTGCCCCAAAACCTCGCCGGCCTGCCCGAAAGTGCCAGCCCGATACTTCGTGAGGCCCTTGCCCTCGGCGTGTCCAGTCTGGCGCCAACCGTCCCCGGCGGCCTGATCTTCAGCGACGATCACGCGCCGGTTGAGCGTCTGGTCGATTCCCTGGTGCAGGATTTCCTGCTATCGGGGGAGGCAGAGCGCTTCCTGCCCGCTTCTTCCGCGCATGACACTTGACCCTGTTTTCCTGCGGGGGGTATACTTCCCGCCGGTTCAGCAAGGCCATCCCGATTCTCCCTGCAGGGCGCGATATGGAAACCGTCATCACCGGCTCAATTGCCTATGATTATTTGATGCGGTTCCCCGGTCGCTTTACCGACCACTTGCTGGACGGCCAGTTGCACCATCTGAGCCTCAGTTTTCTCGTCGAGGACATGACGCGACACTGGGGCGGCACGGCCGCCAATATCGCTTACACGGCTGCCCTGCTGGGGCTAGGGCCACGACTGATGGGAACCGTGGGCAGCGATTTCGGTGACTATCGCGCCTGGCTCGAATCCTCCGGCGTGGACACCAGCGCCGTACGCCAGATCGATGCGCTTTTCACCGCCAGTTTCTTTGCCAACACGGACCTGGACAACAACCAGATCGCCTCCTTTTACGCCGGCGCAATGACCTGCGCCCGTGGCTATCGCCTGGCTGACCTGGAGGGAGAGCCGCCAGATCTGGTTTTCATATCACCCAACGATCCGGACGCCATGCTGCAACTGGCCGCAGAATGCCGCCAACTGGGCATTGCCTTCATTTGTGATCCCAGCCAACAGGTTGCCAGATTTGATGGCAACCAGCTGCGCGAACTGATGAGTTGCGCCAGGGTGTTGGTTATGAATGCCTACGAGGCCGGCATGATCTGCCAAAAAACGGGTTTGAGCCAGGAGAGCCTGGTCAACAGTTTTCCGATCGTGTTGATCACTCGCGGCGCGGATGGCGTCGAGGTTCATGAAAACGGCGTGCAACAGCACGTCGCCCCTTTTCCGGTTTGCCGAATTGCGGACCCAACCGGTGCGGGGGACGCGTTCCGCGGTGGATTTCTATGCGGTCTGGTTGCCGGCTGGCCCCTCGTGTTGTGCGCCAGAGTTGGTGCATTGAGCGCCAGCTTTGCTCTGGAACAGACCGGTACCCAATCCCACCGCTTTTCTGTCGACGAGTTCATCGAACGCTTTCGTCAGACAGCGGATGATGCCGGACAGCTTGAGCAGTTGTACAACCTGGAAGAAGACCCGGGACAGTAGTCACGATGCCGAAGAATCAGGAGCAAGGGACAACCAATGACGGTTGATCACGATGTCGCCGATCTGGAAAAGGCCACGGGCGGTCGTTACCGCATCGACTGGGCGGAAAACGAAATGTCTGTCCTGCGCTCCATTCGGGAGCGCTTCCACCGCGAACGGCCTCTGGCCGGCCTGCGTGTGACGGCCTGCATGCATGTCACCACGGAGACCGCCAATCTGGTACAAACCCTGCAGAGCGGCGGCGCGGACATCGTTCTCTGCGCTTCCAATCCACTCTCGACCCAGGATGACGTGGCCGCTGCCCTGGTCACCCAGAACGAAATTCCGGTTTTCGCCATCAAGGGAGAAGACCAGGCCACCTATCATCGTCACATGAACGCCGCGCTCGACCGGCAGCCACACATCATAATGGACGATGGCGCCGATCTCGTCGGCACGCTGCACCGTAGCCGCCGGGAGATTCTGAAGGGGATTCAGGGAGGCACCGAACAAACGACGACCGGCGTTATTCGCCTGCGCGCGATGGCGGCGGACGGCGCGCTGGAATTCCCGGTCATTGCCGTCAATGACAGCCAAACCAAGCATTTGTTTGACAATCGCCACGGCACTGGCCAGAGTACGCTGGATGGCGTGATTCGCGCCACCAACATCCTGCTCGCCGGTCGAACGGTGGTCGTCGCCGGTTACGGCTGGTGCAGCCGAGGCATTGCCAACCGCGCCCGCGGACTGGGCGCGAACGTCATTGTGACGGAAGTGGACGCGCTCAAGGCGCTGGAGGCTGTCATGGACGGCCTGCGGGTCATGCCCATGCTGGAGGCGGCGGCCCTGGGTGACGTTTTCATCACAGCCACCGGTGACATAAACGTCATCGACTGCGCGCATTTCGAGCGCATGAAGCCGGGCGCCGTGCTGGCCAACAGTGGCCACTTCGACGTCGAGATCAACCTGCCCGGTCTGGCTGCCATGGCCGATTCCGGGCCGAAACTGGTGCGGCCCTTTGTCGAGGAATACCGGATTAACGGCCGACCGGTTTACGTACTTGGCGAAGGCCGCCTTATCAATCTGGCATCGGCCGAAGGACATCCCGCCAGCGTGATGGACATGAGCTTTGCCAATCAGGCCCTGGCGGCGGAATATCTGGTCCAACATGCGGATGAACTGTCAGCCGGCGTTCATCTTGTGCCGCAGGAAGTGGACAAGGCCATCGCGCGTCTGAAACTGGAGAGCATGGGCGTTGCCATTGACGAATTAACGCCGGAGCAGGATCGCTACCTCAACCAGTGGGAAGAAGGCACCTGACCGTCACTTCACGAGGATTTGACGGTCCCTGACAATTGCATGCACCAGTCTGAATTGCGTTTTCTGATAACCGGGGCGACCGGCTTTGCCGGGCGGCACCTGGTGCATCATTTACGGCAGCAGTTTCCCGACGCCAGTTTGCATGGCACCACATTCACTGCCTCACGGCAAGTCGATGGTGTCACGTTGCACCAACTTGACCTTTGCGACGGTGCTGCAACAGAGCAACTGGTGAACGAAACCAGGCCCAATCTTGTCGCTCATCTGGCCGCCATGTCCTCGCCACGACAGTCCTTCGCACAGCCCTGGGCCACCATCAGGAACAATGTGCTGGCCCAGATTCACTTGCTGGAAGCCTGCGCCAGGCTTGCCAGGCAGCCGCGCGTGCTGGTCGTTACGACCTCCGACATCTACGATCCGGCCGACGATCCTGTCACCGAAAACAGCTCTTTTCTTCCAACCAGTCCCTATGCAGTCAGCAAGATCGCCCAGGACATGCAAGCCCTGCAATTCGGTCTGGAACGGCGACTGCCAGTCTTGCGGGCCCGCCCTTTCAACTTCATCGGCCCTGGCCAGGAAGAGGGATTCGTGGCTGCCGATTTCGCATGGCAGGTGGCCCGAATCGAAGCGGGTGAGCAAGCCCCCGTCATCGCTGTCGGCAATCTGTCAGCACGCAGGGATTTCTGCGACGTGCGGGATGTCGTGCAGGCCTTTATCCTGCTCCTGCTGCAGGGGCCCGCGGGGCAGGCATACAACGTGGCCTCTGGCAAGGCATACAGCATCCGTTTTCTGCTGGACAGGTTGCTCGCCTTCAGCCCGGCTGCCATTGAAGTGAAAGTAGATGAGTCGCGTTTCGTCCCTCTCGATGTGCCCCTGAAGCGAGGCGACAACCGTCGCTTGCGCGAGGCAACCGGCTGGCAGCCGCAAATTTCCCTTGATCAATCACTGAGTGACCTGTTGCAGCACTGCCGTGATACCCTGCGCGCATGATTGATTCACACTGTCACCTTGATTTCGACAGCTTTGCTGAAGACCGCGAGCAGGTGCTTGAACGTGCGCAACTGGCAGGCGTAACCTCCATCGTCAATCCTTCCGTTGACCTTGAGTCATGCAGAAACGCGCTGTCTCTGCACCGACGCTGGCCGCAGATTCATGTCGCCATCGGCATCCATCCCAACAGTAGCCAGGACTTCGACGATTCGTCCTTGCAGCAATTGCGTGAACTGGCCTGCCAGCCCGGCGTCGTGGCTGTTGGAGAAATCGGGCTGGACTATTTTCGGGACCGGTGTGCGCCAGATAAACAACGTCGTGCGCTTCGCTCGCAATTGCGACTGGCGGCAGAGTGTGCCTTGCCAGTGATCATTCACAACCGTGAGGCGGCAGACGACCTGCTGCCAATCCTGGCGGACCACGTGAGAACTCTGCCACCTGCCCAGCGTGAGCGCCCCGGCGTCCTGCACTCCTTCTCCGCCAGCGCGGAGGTCGCCTGGCAAGCGTTGGACCTGGGCTATTACCTGGGGTTCACGGGTCCAGTCACGTTCCGAAAGGCGGAGGAACTGCGTAACATAGCCCGTCAGGTGCCTCCGGACCGCCTGCTTGTCGAAACAGATGCGCCCTTTCTCGCGCCGACCCCCAGACGCGGCAAGCGCAATGAACCTGCCTGGTTGCCGTACATTGTGGACCGCATTGCCGGCCTGCATGGCATGTCAAGGGAGAAGATGGCGCAGATCAGCGCGGAAAATGCAGCAAGACTGTTTAACCTGCCCCTCTGACCGCGGCGCCCACAATGAAGTAAACTCGGGCCATGACAGACCTGTCGATCGTCATCGTCAGCTGGAACGTCGCCGAATTGCTGGCAGCCTGTCTGGAATCGGTTTACAGCAGCCTGCAACAATCGGCGTTGACCGCCGAAGTCATCGTAGTGGACTCGGCCAGCAGCGATCACAGCGTGGCCATGGTGCGAGACCGTTTTCCGATGGTCCAGCTATTGATTTGTAATGACAACCTCGGCTTTTCCCGCGGCAACAACCTGGGACTCCAGCGCGCGGCCGGTCAATATATCCTGCTGCTAAACCCGGATACCGAGGTCCCTGGCGATGCCCTGGATCGCATGGTACGGGAAATGGAAAAGCATTCCAGAGTGGGCGCAGTGGGGCCGCACACGCTGAACGGCGACGGGACAACGCAGTCCACCCGTCGCCGCTTTCCAACGCTGTTGACGGCCTTTTTCGAGAGCACCTGGCTACAACCCTGGGCCCCTGGAAAGCTGCTGCGCCACTATTACGTGGAAGACCAGGACGACAATGCATGCTTCGACGTGGACTGGGTGCAGGGATCTGCCCTGATGCTACGGCGCGAAGTCTATGAGGAAATCGGCGGTCTGGACTCCGAATACATGATGTATTCGGAAGAAATGGACTGGTGTCGACGGGCGAAGGAGGCTGGCTGGCGAGTTCGTTACGTCGGCGACGCCAAAATCATTCACCACGGCGGTCGCAGCAGCGAACAGGTGCCGGCCCGCAGCCAGATCCACTTCCATCAGAGCAAGCTGCGCTACGTGCGCAAATGGCACGGTCAGGGCAGCGCCCGCTTGTTGCGTGTCTTCCTCTTGCTCATGTTCTTCCAACAACTCTTGCTGGAAGTCGCAAAGGGACTTGCAGGGCACAAAAGGCGTCTGCGGCAGCAGAGAGTGCGCGCCTACTGGCAGGTCTTGCGTTCCGGTTTGAAGGTGAGTTGATGCGCATTGGTATCGTCAGCGGTGAGTTTCCGCCGATGACCGGGGGAGTCGGCGCATGCAGCCAGATTCTCGCCCGCAAGATGCAGGCAGCGGGCCACGAGATTCACATTTTTTCGGACGTGCGGGCGCGCAGCGATGATTTGTCGCTGAGCGGCAAGGCCGCCTCCTGGCATACCGCCACTCTGGGGGCCATTCGGCGCTGGTCCCGTCGCCAGCGACTGGAGGTCGTTAACCTGCAGTTTCAAACGGCAGCCTTTGGTATGTCTCCCTGGATCCATCTCTTGCCGCAGGCCCTGCATCCTCTACCGCTGGTCACAACATTTCACGACTTGCGGGCACCCTGGCTTTTTCCGAAAGCCGGCCGTTTTCGCCAGGCTGCGGTCTCCTGGCTGGCCCGAAATTCGGCGGCGGCGATCTGCACCAATCAGGAGGACTTTGGCCGCTTGCGGAGCGTTGCGAGAAATTGCGCATTGATTCCGATCGGCAGCAACATCCTTGCCTGCAGGTCAGGGGATTTCAGCGCGGCCGTCTGGCGCCGGAATGCCGGCGTGCAAGATGAAGAGATTCTGCTGGCCTGGTTCGGCCTCGTAAATCACAGCAAGGGGCTTGAATCACTGCTGCGTGCCGTCGCAGGCCTGCGCGACGGCGGCCTGCCCCTGCGCCTGGTTATTGTCGGTGGCGAGGCCGGTGACAGCGACCCCGATAACATCACCTATGGCAGGAAACTGGATGAACTGGTAAACCGGCTGCGCCTGGATCACGCCTTGCTGCGCACCGGTTTCCTTTCCGAAGCCGATGTCGCGGCCTGGTTGTGGGCCAGCGATCTGGCTGTTTTGCCATTTGTTGACGGTGCTTCCTTTCGTCGTGGCAGTCTGATGGCTGCCATTCACCATGGATGTGCTATTCTGACCACGCAACCTGCAGTAGACCTCCCGGAATTCGTGCACGGCGAGAACATGTGGCTGGTTTCCGCGGGCGACGAACCCGCATTGCAAACGGCATTGGAAATGCTGGCGAATTCACCAGAGACTCGTGACTCCCTGCGCCGCGGTGCTGCTCGCCTGGCGGCAGCCTTTGACTGGGATGTCATCGCTGGCGCCACGCTGGACATTTACGAAAGAGTTTTGGTGGAGAAATCTTGATCGGCCGCGTTGAGCGCAAGGACCTGGCGGCCGCGGGTTTCCTGCTGCTTCTGTGGCTGGTCTTTTTCTGGCGCCTCTTTACTCCCGTCGTTGAGGACAAGGCCTCACTGCGTACGGGAGACTTTTCCGGTCAGTTTTTCGCCTTTGGCGCGTACCAGTTCCATCGCATGAGCCAGGGTGAAATTCCCTTGTGGAACCCCTGGAACAACGGTGGAATGCCCTTCCTTGCCGATCCACAGTCAGCCGTCTTCTATCCGCCGCGCCTGCTGACAATCGCCGTCGCCAGTCTTTCCGGAGGCTGGAGCTATTTCCTGCTTGAACTGGAGATGGCGGTCCACGTCCTGGCCTTTTCCCTGTTGATGTACCTGCTGCTCAGGCGAATGACCCGCAAGCTCTCCGGCAGTGTGCCTGGCGCCATGCTGGCGGCCATCATTAGCGGCTATTGCGGCTGGACCAGTGGCTATCCGCCGCTGCAACTGGCGATTCTGGAATCCGCCATCTGGTTGCCTTTGGTGATTCTTGGCGTGTTCGAAGCGACTGAAACCAGGCCCCTGCGCTGGCACTGGTTGATCGTCAGCGGCCTCGCCACGGGCTTGTCCTGGCTCGCCGGTCACTCCCAGACGAGCTGGCAACTCAGCATGATGCTGGTCGCCTGGATCGCCTGGCGCACCTGGGAAAAGCGTCTGCGCTGGCATTATTTCCTGCGCATGCTGGCCTTCTCCGCCCTGCTGGCACTGGGTCTGGCTGCTGTCCAGCTTCTGCCAGGAATCGAATACCTGCTGCGTACCGGACGCGCCGGACTCGGTTACGATGCCAAGGGCAATGGCTTCCCGCTGCGGGACCTGTTGCAATTCCTCTTTCCGGCGCAATTCAGCCTGTTTTCCCCACTTTATATCGGGATCGCAGGACTCGCGTTGGTGCTGATCGCTGTGCAGCAGCGTGTGCAGGCGGCACGTTTCTGGCTGTTTGCCGCCCTGTTCGCCCTGACGCTGAGCATGGGCGGCAATCTGGCCCTGTTTCCCTTGCTCTACAATGTGCTGCCCGGTTTGCGCTGGTTCCGCGGACAGGAACGCGCCGCCTTCCTGGTCAGCCACAGCCTGGCGATCGCCGCCGGTCTGACCTTCGCCAGATTGTCTGGTCCTGAAGCCACCACCCTGCACTGGCCTGTTGTTCGTCGCACGCTCGGCGGAATGCTGGCCATCGGAATACTTGTCATGGCACTGGCCCCTCTGGGCTGGCCCGGGTTCGAGACGCCCGACATCCTGAGCGCCGCGCTACTGGCGGTGGTCCTGACGCTTGCCTGCTGGTTTTTCCTGCGCAAAATGCTAAACAGACCGACCTCGTTCCCCTGGGTCTGGCTGCTTGTACTGTTGCTCGTGTTCGATCTGTTCACAGTTAATATGGACGCACGCGGCACATGGGAGGGCGTCCCCTCGCATCAGCAAATGGCGATGTCTCCGCCAGATCTCCTTGTCCCGGTGCTGGCGGACCAGGACCAGCCATTTCGCATTGACGGCCTGCGGGTCGTGTACGCCAACCACGCAAGCATCTACCAGGTTGCGGACATACGAGGCGTCAGTCCCCTGTTTCTTACCGGCCTCAGGCTCCTGATCGGATGGAAAGAGGTCAACCCGCTGGCCTGGGAACTGTTTGCCGTGCGCTATGTTTTCAGCGACAAGGAACCTTTGCCAGTTCCCGTCCGTACACTTTCGGAAGGGTATGATCAATTCGGCCCGGTCCGCCTTCACCGGCTTGAAGACCCGCGTCCCTGGGCGCACCTGGTACAACGGTTCGAGGTTCTCAACAGCGACGGCTGGGCGCGAGAGTTGCTGGACCATCCGGACTTTGACGAACGGCAGGCCATCATCCTTGATCGCGCGCCTGTTCCTGAGCCTGTTTTTGCGGCCAGCGCCGGCTCCGCCAGGGTGACAACCTTTTCGCCCGAATATATTGAGGTCCGGACCAGCGCTCCCGCCAATTCGATTCTCAGCCTGGCCCAACCGCATTACCCTGGCTGGCGAGTCTATGTTGATGGCGAGGAAAGGGAATTAATGCGGGCCTATGGCGCGTTGAGCGCTGTTGCCCTGCCAGCGGGCGAGCACCTCGTCGAACTGAAGTACGATCCCTTGAGTTGGCGGCTTGGCGCCCTGCTGAGCGCCCTTACGCTCCTGCTCAGTCTGGTCGTATTGTTGCGGGCGCGCCGGAATCCGCGATGAACCTGTCGTGGAAGACCGCACTGTCGCACCAGGAAACACGCAGAAACCTGGCCGTCGGTCTGGCGATCGGGACAACCGGAGCCCTTACGGGCCTGCTGTTGACCCTGGCGGGTCCGACGGTCGCCACTGGCGCCCTGCTCGGAATGCTGGCAGGTCTTTACGTGCTGACCAACCTGCAGGCGGCGCTACATGTCCTGCTTGCAGTATTGCTGTTACTGCCCTTCGGCACCTTGCCCTTCAAGCTGATCGTGACTCCTACCCTGCTGGATGTCGCGCTCGGCGCTTTCGTGCTGGTCTGGCTCATGCAGTGGATGACCGGTCGACGCAGTCGTTTTCACCTGACGCCCGTGCATCTGCTGATCGTCCTCTACGTATTCTGGCTGCTGCTCAGTTTTGCCCTTGGCCTGCGCTTTGCAGCTCCGACACCCAATCGTCTGCGACAATTTGCGGAGACCCTGCTTGCGATCAGCATGGCCTTCGTGCTGGTGGACATGCTGCGCCGGCCAGAAATGCTGAGACGTCTGGTCGCCCTGCTTGTGTTGATGGTCGGCCTGCAGGCCCTGGTCGCAGTTACCCTCTACGTGTTACCGGATGACTTTAGTGAGCGGGCGCTGGTCAGACTGGCGCGCATCGGCTATCCGAATGGCGGTGTCATCCGCTATATCGAAAGCAATCCCGCCCTGTCGGAACGTGCCATCGGCACATGGGTAGATCCCAATTTGTTGGGCGGTACCCTGGCGGTCACCTCTGCCCTGATCGCTGCCCAATTGTTTGCGGCCAGGCCGGTCCTGCGCTGGCGCTGGTTGACTCTGACCATTCTCGCCTTGTCGGTCGTGGCCCTTTTCCTCACCTATTCAAGGGCCTCCCTGCTTGCATTGTGCGCGGGACTGGTCTTCATCGGAGTCCTTCGCTACCGACGATTTCTCGCCGCATTGCCTCTTGTTGCCGTGGGCGTGCTGGTCCTGCCATGGTCACGCACCTGGCTGGAGCGCCTGATTCAGGCATTCACGGGTGCAGACCTGGCAACACAGATGCGACTTGGTGAATACGGTGACTCCTTGCGGCTAATCAATCGCTATCCTTTGACAGGTGTCGGCTTCACCGGATCGCCTTCAATCGATCTCTATACCGACGTGGCCAGCATGTATCTCATCATGGCCAATCAAATCGGCCTGATCGGCGTTGGTCTGTTCCTGCTGATGATGGCCGGCCTGTTCCTGCTGGGGCTGCGGGCATGGAGACGGTTGCGAGAATCCAGGGACCTGGATGCAATTCATCTGGGGGCGCATGCCGCCCTTTTCACCTTGCTGATTAATTCAGTGGCGGACATGTACTTCTTTCGTCTCGATTTTCAGGGATCAATCACCCTGTTCTGGATGCTCATCGGCCTGACACTCGCCAGCTCCAGTCTTGGCAGCAAGCGACCATTGACAGCCAGTGAAGATACTGGCACCATCCACCAGGAAAGGAATACCACGACTTTCCGCTCCACGCACAGGCCACTGTGACAGTGGGGCAGGCCCGAGGGAAGGAGACAATCGCCACACAATGAAACGCGCATACGAACTTGCCCTGGTGCTTCGCATGGAGAGCGGCGGAGACGACGGCATTAACGAGCAGATCAGTAACGTACAGACCTGGGTCGAAACGGATGAACTGGGTCAGGTCACCAGGATCGACCGTTGGGGCCGCCGGCGCCTCGCCTATGAAATTGACAATCAGAAGGACGGTTACTACGTCATCATGGAGGCCAGCATAGACCCTGCCGGCCTGCCGGAAATCGAACGAAACCTAAAGCTGGCTGGCCCGATCCTGCGCTACCTTGTCGTTCGTTCCGACGACAACTAATTCATTCACCCCGGCATTGCCGAAAGAGGGCCGCTGGCACCGGGCCCTGGCACAAGGAGAAACTGATGGCTGAATCAACTGCAGGAAGTGCTGAAAAGGCAAAAACGCCCGCGGTCGAGCAACGCCCCCGGCGCAGACGTCACCGCCCAATTCAGCGTCGGCGTGGCCGGCGCGTCATGCGCTACTGCCCGGAAGGCAAGTGCTTTGATTACAAGGACGTCGATATCCTGCAACGCTACGTCACCGAGTCTGGCAAGATTCGTCCGCGGCGTCAGACTGGAAACTGTGCCCGTTGCCAGCGACAGTTGGCCAGGGAAATCAAGCGCGCACGCCACCTTGCCTTGCTGCCTTTTGTGGAGAATTCGGACAAATCTCGCTGACGGCGAGCGAAGCACAAAGTGGCACTGAGCCGACCTGAGGAACAGGAGCGCAGTTGATGGCCAAACGGCGACGGCAGACTTCAGGACGCAGCAGACCATCCGCCAGACCAGATGCACAGACGGAACGCGACCATGAATCGCGGGCCGTGCGGGAGGCACGACTGCAACGTCGGGTGCTCATCGGCACAGGCATCACGATTGGCCTGGTTGTGCTGGTCCTGGTGGCAGCTGTCGTCATCGAACTGGTCGTCACGCCAAACAGTGTGGCAGCTTCGGTTGCCGGAGAATCCATCTCTATTTCCCGATTTCAGGAACGCGTCCGCCTTGAGCGGGCCATTCTTAATACACGCATAACCAACTACGTGGCCCTGCTAAGCGCCAGTGGGCTGGACCCCAATCAGTATGCCGGTCAGGAACCGCTGCGTGGTTGGCTTTCGCAAGTCAACGATCCTGACCTGCTGGGTTCCGGCATCCTGGATGTCCTGATCGAAGACGCCCTGATTCGCCAGGAGGCAGAAGCAAGGGGGTTGCAGGTTTCCCGGGAGGACGTTGACAGGCAGATTGACGAATTCCTGGGTCTTGAGCCTCCGGCCCAGGAAACCGAAGCGACTGGCGACGTGCAGGCCACGATGGTCCCCTCCCCAACGCGGACTCCATTTGTTTCGCCCACCCCCAGGGACCTCCCCACGGCCACAGCGACCCTGTTGGTCGAGGAACCTGTACTGGTAGCTACGGACGCCGCGACAGCGACGCCCGTCTTCACACCAGTCCCGCCAACTGCCACGCAGACAACAGAGGAACTGGAGAGGCAACAGGGCGAACTGCGCGGGAGTATCCTCAATGACCTTGCCGGCAGCGCCAGAATCAGTGAAGAACGGCTGCGCGCGCATTTCGAAGAACTGGCCCTGCGTGAAGCGCTTGCGGCCGCATTGTTCGAAGGTGGTGACAGCATCGTGCACGTCAACGCGCGTCACATTCTGGTCGCCGAAAGCGGGGAGGCAGACGACCTGCTTGCGGCCCTGGCAGACGGTGATTCATTTGCGGCTCTGGCCATGGCCAGTTCCCTCGATGCCGGATCAGGCCGCGCCGGAGGAGAGTTGGGCTGGACACCTGTTCACAATTTCGTAAGGCCTTTTGCTGAAGCAGTCTCCGCTGCGCAACCCGGCGCCACCATCGGTCCGGTTGAGACGGAGTTTGGTTGGCACGTTGTCCAGTTGAGGGCCCGGGAAGAACGCAGCGCCACTGACACGGAGATTGAGCTCGCTCGAAACTTCGAGTTTCGCAACTGGCTGGAGGATCGGCGCGCCGCGCAGGACGCAAATATCGAGATATTCGACGTTTGGGCCGAAAACGTACCGGACGACCCGGTGCTGTTGCTGACCGGCTAATGTGAGGTCTCGCACGTGGCCAATGGGTCAGCCTGGCCCCTGTGGCATTTGCTGTCACTTGTTTTGCTGGCGTTGTTGTTGCTGTTGCTGTCCCGCCTCCTGTGGCACGAAATATTCGACGCCCTGACCGGTTACGCCACAGGTGAGGAAAGTGACGATGTCGGAACCGGTTGACTTCGCGGTTATTGGCGGCACCGGGCTTTACGCCATGCCCGGCATCGACGATCGGCAGACCTTGCGGGCGGAAACGCCCTGGGGTGACCCGTCCGGAGAAATCGTCATCGGCAGCCTTCACGGCAAAAGGGTGGCATTTCTGCCCAGGCATGGGCCTGGCCACAGGCTCAGCCCCACCGAGGTCCCCTACCGCGCCAACATCTACGCCCTGAAAGCCCTTGGCGTACGCTTTATCATCTCGGTCAATGCCTGTGGATCGCTGCAGGACGACTTTCTTCCCGGCGACATTGTTGTCCCGGATCAACTGGTCGATCAAACGCGACGAAGGCCGGCCGCAACCTTCTTTGAAAGCGACCTGGTGGCACACATCTCCGTAGCCGATCCCTTTTGCGAGACCTTGCGCGGCATTTTGATCAAGGCGATGAAGGGCGCCGGCGCCAGGGTGCATGCAAGGGGCACTTTCCTCATCATTGAAGGCCCGCGATTTAGCACACGGGCCGAGAGCCGCATTTATCGTCAATGGGGCTGCAGCATCATCGGCATGACCGCCTGCCCGGAAGCCTTTCTTGCGCGAGAAGCTGAAATCGCCTATGCCTCGCTGGCGCACATCACGGACTTCGACGTGTGGAAGGATGAATTGGTCACTGCCGAAAAGGTGATGGCCGTCATGCAGGATAGCCTTCAGGTTATTCAGTCGGGCATCTCGGCGGCCATAGCGCAAATCGCGCCGAATACGTCAAGCCTTGCGCACACGGCGCTGGATGACGCGATCTTTGTCGAGCGGGACCAGGTGCCCGCTGAACTGCTTTCCAAACTCGGACCCGTCGTCGCGCGCCGATTCTCCTGATGCCCCTGCGCAAGGGCCTGGACTCAATTCTCCTTCTACTGACAGGAGCCTTCCTGGCAACGAACTTTTTTGCTTTGGGCGTCCTGCGTCAGGAGATCTCCCAAGCGACACACTGGCTCCATTTGCTCGTCTGGATCTGTTGCGCCATTGCGGGGCAATTCTGGCTGAAGCACCAATTGCCAAAACGCGACAATCTTCTTTTTCCGCTTGTCATGCTTCCTGCCGGATGGGGGCTGCTGCTGATCGATCGCCTTCTGCCGGCCTTTGCGGACAGGCAGACTCTCTGGTTGCCTTCAGGTCTGATTGTCGCGCTGTTGCTGGCCACCTGGCGCCCCATTTTGCAATT
Source organism: Aggregatilineales bacterium (assembly GCA_963667305.2). Taxonomy (GTDB): domain Bacteria; phylum Chloroflexota; class Anaerolineae; order Aggregatilineales; family Phototrophicaceae; genus JAGWBD01. The sequence goes on from CAXXWG010000041.1 coordinate 418,799, forward strand.
GCCGCAAATGCAAAGTCGCCTGACCCTTGCTCTCATCACCTTGCTTCTGATTGCAGCCAGTATTCTGGAAGGTGAGAGCGCAGGTCTGCCCGGCGAATTGCTCAAGCTCCTGCTTGTCATTCACTTCTGCGTATGGTTGGCCAGTCGCCCACAAGAAGTGCCAATCCTTGCCTGGCTTGCCCGCCAGGGCTGGCGCGTGCTCCTGTGGTTCTTGCCCCTGCTCCTGCTGGTCTGGCAACGTGACCCGGGCACGGCGCTGGTGACCGGTCTCGTCCTGCTTCTGTTGCTCAATCTGTCTGGCCGCTCCCTGCGCCTGTTGCAGGTCAGTACCCTCCTGCTTGTGGCCAGTGCAGCCCTCGCCTGGCTTTTGCTGGACGTCGTCCAGGAGCGGGTAAGCATATGGCTGGACCCCTGGTCGCTTGCCGATGGACGCGGCTACCAGATTGTGCAGGGTCTGATTGCAATTGCCGAGGGAGGCGTCGTTGGCGCTGGTGTCGGTCAGGGCCAGGCCCTCGTGGTGCCTGTCGTACACAGTGACTTTGTGCTGGTTGCCCTCGCGGAGGAATGGGGTCTGGCAGGCGTACTGGTCCTGCTGGCTTCCATGGCAATTTTCACGCTACGTGGTTTGCGTATCGCCTGGCAACTGCGAGACAACAGTTTCCTGAGCCTGCTGGCGGCGGGCATGACCTTGCTGCCTGGCATTCAGGGGCTATTGATCTGTGGCGGCGTCCTGAGGCTGTTTCCACTGACCGGAGTTACCCTGCCCTTCCTTGGCTACGGCGGCAGCGCCCTGCTGACCAGTCTGCTCTCCGCGTCGCTGCTCGTCCGCCTCTCCGCTGAAGTCAGTCATGGTCCAACATGAAGGGTTTGCGGAACTTCACGCTACTCCTGTTGCTGTGTTATCTGGCAGTCGCGCTGGCAGCAGCCTGGTGGGCGACGGGCGCAAGGCAGGGACTGATCGGACGGGACGACAATCCACGTCAGGTCATCAGGGCAACGGCCGGGACGCCGGCGCAGGATGGATCATGACTGGCGCGGTCGGCGAAATCCGGCGCGCTTCAGCAATTTGGCGACAGTGCTGCTCAGATGAACCAGATGTGAACTTGTTTCGCAATGCGACTCAGACGAGCGCAGGGCATCCAGGAAATCCTGCGGATCATCTTCGAAGGGGCGCATCAGTTGCAGGGATTGCCCGTACTCCGGGCCATAGTGCGCGTCGGAACCAACGCTGCCGATCATCCCGTGCTGCCTGGCGAAAGCCAGCGCGCGTTCGTTATCGGCCGCATAAATGCAACGGGCATTGAAGACTTCGATCGCATCAACCTTGTCGATGATGCGTTCCAGTTGGTCCTGCCGCCATGCGCCGCGACGCAGACGATCAAAAGGGTGGGATACACTTATCACCGCCCCCTGGTTGCGCAGAATCCGAATGGTCGCAGTTGGCGTCAAGCCCGCCGGAATGCTCTCGCGCACAAACCAGGCCAGTAACTCGCCCTCGCTGGTCATTATTTCTTCACCGGCGATCACAAGTCCGGGAGCCATACGTTTCATGAACAGCGCGCCCTCGGCCGTGTTGTGGTCCGTGATCGCGATGCGCGTGATTTGCCGCTCCCGACAAATGCGTACAATGGCTTGAGGTCGCGTCAGCGAGTCCCCTGACCACATCGTATGGGCATGCGTTTCAACTCTCCAGGTCATAAGCCTGTCCCTGTCCGCCGGTCGCTGTCGACCGCATTGGCAGACCTTCCGCGCTCAGCTGCGAAGCAAACAGGCGATGGCGGCAAACCAGAGCAACCAGCAGCCCGACAAGCACGCGTAGCCATTTGTGGAAGAAACTCTCTACAATTGCAATCGCCGTAGCGCTTGCAGGGGTGATTGCCGGTTGCCAGGGCGCGACCAGGGCCAGCAACATGGTCACAACGGAAAGTTCCGTAATGCCGGCGCCGTTGGGCAGACCACTGAGCGCGCCAATCAAGGGCGTGAGCGACACAATCAGCAGCGCCTGAAACAGCAATTGCGTACTCCACACCAGTCCAAAGCCATCCATAATTACCAACAGAACCACCGCGTCACCGGTTGTGGCCAGCAGGGCCGGGGCCAGTACCTGAAACAGATTGCGTGCCCCAAGCACCTCACCACTACCAACAACGAATCCTTCCAGCCAGATGTGCGCTCGCCTGAGCAGCGGCACGGCCGTCACAAGGTCAAAGACACGGCTTTGGGCCGACGGACTGTGAAGAAACAGCAAGCCGATTGCCAGCACTGCTGTGGCCAGCAACAACAGATGGCGCGCCGGAACCGGGGCAAGGTCCGCTGCCCCGGACAGCAACGCCAGTGCCGCCAGAATCAATACGGCCAGTGTCTCGGCGACCCGCTCGGCCATAATCACCGGCAACCCCTGGTTCAGAGGCAGCCCGGTCCAGCGCCTCAGGACCAGCGCTTTCAGGGCTTCGGCGGACTTGCCGGGGCTAACCGAGAGGGCCAGACCGGCCAGATAGAGGATAGCGCTGTTGATGGTTGCGACGCGATCGCGGACACCCACAGCGCCAAGAAAATGCTGCCACACCAGAAAACGGAGAAACCAGGTCAGGACCTTTAGCAAGAACAGGGGCAACAGCAACAGGACGGGGAACTGGCCGAGCTGCGCCAACAGCTCCACGGAATTAACTGCCAGCAGCAAGGCGAGGTAAATGACAAGGGCGATGCCCAGGCCTGCCAGCAAGCGCTTCAGGGGAAAGCGCATTTCCCTTTCTTGTCCACTGCTGTCGCCACCTGTCTTCAACATGGTACTTTATGAGACGCTTCTGTCCTGTCGATAAAGTGGATGAAACATGGCTTCACCCTTAAGCACCAGCGGGTATCTGGTTCCACGGCAGTCTCTTCGGCACACTCTGACCGTCGTCAATTCCCGCTTTGTCACCAGTATTCGCCGGGTTGACAGCGCCAGGGCAGCGCGCGCCAGCCTGAGTGATATTCGGGCGGAAATGCCGGATGCCTCGCACCACGTCTATGCCTTTCGGGTTGGCCACGGCAAGAGCGTGACAGAAGGCATGAGCGATGACGGTGAACCATCGGGCACGGCGGGCCCGCCGGTTCTGGCTGTTCTGCGGGGCTCCGGCATTGGCGACATTCTGGTCGTTGTAACGCGTTACTTTGGTGGCACCAAACTGGGCACGGGGGGGCTGGTCAGGGCCTACAGTGAGTCTGCCCGCCAGGGACTCGCCCGTTTGCGGACGGAACTCAAAATCGATCGCCACATGCTTGGTTTCGAAGTTTCGTACGCCCTCTATGAGCAGGCCAGCCAACTGGTGACCAAATTTGATGGTGAAATAACGGAGACCGATTTCAGCGGCACCGTGACCATTTACGCACGTTTCCCTGTCGCGGGAAGTCCTGCATTTGCCCAGGCCCTGCGCGAATTGAGCGCAGGGCGCAGCGAAGTCATCTTGCTTGATTGACAAGGCCGCTCACCTGGCAAGCGTGGCCGCAATGTGGATGCGGGCTTGCTGCAACGCCGGATGCCGGGGTGACAACGCTTCCGCCCGCGCCAGGCAGCCACGCGCCGCCTCATCCTGGCCGTCTTCAAACAGGAATCGGCCAGTCAGTGCCAGTAAAGGCACGTCATTCGGATTCCTTGTCAGGCCCTTGCCAAGATACTCAAATGCCAACCCGGCCTCCCCGGCCTGCCACAACTGTTCACCGAGCAAGGCCGACAACTCGGCGTCCCCCGGAAAGCGTTTGTGGCCGTCCAGCAGAATCTCCTGCGCGGTGGCGTCTTCACCCCAACCCAGGTAGGCCCGCCCCAGCAGCGCATGCAGCCCTCCAAGACCCGGTGAACGCTCGAGGATGCCTTCCAGCCATTCTGTGTCTTCGCTGCGGATGGTATTGCCGGCGTCCAGCACGCTTTCTATTTCTCCAAGCCGCCATTCAAGGTCCGGCACTTCCAGCATAAGACGCAATCGGTCCAGTTCGGCCCGCGAAGCCTCATCGCCTGCCAGGGGCTCCAGGCGGTCCAGCAGGCGCACCAGTTGCTCTTCCTCCTGCTCCACCAGCATGACCTCGGCCAGATTCAGGCCGAGGTCAAGATTGTCGGGATCCCTGTCGCAAGCCTCTTGAAGAATTCTTTGGGCGGGTTCCAGCGACTCCAGATTGTAACAGGCGTCGATGACCTGTCGCAGCGCCTCACTGCCATCTTCAAGCGCCACCAGTCGCCCGAATGTGGCCCAGAAGTCTTCATCCACACTTTCCAGTTCGGCCCGCGTGACCAGTATGCGATGCAAGATTTGCGCATCTCGCGGCGCCATGACTTCTGCAGCTTCCCATGCACGCAATGCCTCCTGCAGTTGCGCGTCTTCCAGGTCATCAACCGGTTCAAGGAATGCGTAGCTGTCGCATGGCAAACCCGCCATATTCATGGCCTGCAACAGGTCACCGTAATAGACCAGAAGCTCGCTGCCGGCCCGCTCACTTTCTATGGCGGCCTGCAACACCTCGAGCGCATCAGGTACGCGCCCACCCTGCCGATAAAGGTCAGCGAGAGTCAACGCCGCGGAGGGACCGGGACTCTCCAGCGCTTCAAGCACATCATAGGCCTCGTTGACCTGACCACCGGAGAACAGACCTGCCGAATAGATGACGGCCGCTGATTCGTGGGCCTGAAACAGCGCCGCATTCCTTTCGGCCTGGGCCTGAACGCCACTTGTGTCATCCGCAAAACGCAAACAGCGGGCAAGGCTGCGGGCATACAACCAGGGGACAAACCCGTCCGCGGCATTGGCCAGGCCTGCCAGCGACTGCAAGGTTTCGTCAAATCGCGCTGCGGGCCAGGGCTGCCCCCACTGCCCCAGGTAAAGTCGCAACTCGATCTGAAACGCCAGTTCAAGAGCACCCTGCACCGCGGATTCATTGTCTGCGACGGCATAAGAAGGCGAATGCAGTCGCAAGTCATGGAAACCCAGCGAATGAACAATGCGTTCGCAGAAATCAGGCAACGCATTGACCAGGGCGCTCAGGCTGGTCGCATCCTGGTGGAATTCAGTGGGCGGGACATCCTCCGGCTGGCGGTCGTCCTCCACTTTCAGCACAAGGCGCAGGCCATCAGGCCGCGCATCCAGTTCGCCCCAAATGCCGACGTTGTCGTCCAGATCATCCACTTGCCAGTCGTCCACCCCGAATTGCGAAGCAGGCATTGACCATCGCCAGGCGCCCGGTTCGCCTTCAACCCTGGCTGCCATACGATAGACCCGTACACCTTGCCAGCGCTCCAGCAACAGACCCAGCAGGGTAAACAGTCCCATTGCCGTCCCGGGCCGGTCCGCTGACAGGACCGGCCACAGTCCGATTCGCAAGGCCGGCTGCCCCAGGTAGAGCGCCTGCCCTTCACTGCCCGCCGTCCCGAATATCGCCGTCGCCACATTCGGCGCCGCCATCTGACCCTGCATCATCAATCGCTGTGCAAACTCGCGCATCGGCATCCCCTTGTCCTGCCACAAGTATAAAATTCCCCGTAAGGGCCGACAATTGTGAGTGTATCGCTCTTGCGTGCACAAGCGTTGCCGATATGATGAACGCATTCCGCCCGGGGGCCAATCAATGACGACACAAATCCTGGACAGGAACCGTCCTGCAGACACATTGCGCGATCATATGGCGGGCTACGGGTATCAGTACCTGGAAACGCCCGTCATTGACGACGCCGGTCTGTTTCTGACGCGGGCCGGCGATCGCATCATTTCACGTCTCTTTACCTTTGGCCGTGGCGGTCGGGAACTGGCCTTGCGCCCCGAGTTTACGTCTCAGGCTGCGCATAATTACGTGCATGGCGATTTCAGCGGCGTGCAACGCTGGCAATTCTCCGGCCAGGTCTTTGAGGAAAGCCGGCAGAGCGCATCCAGAGCCTGTCAGAAAATGAGCATTGGCGCGGAACTGTTTGGCCTCAACGGACCGGCTGCCGATGCAGAAATCATGGCGCTGGCACTGACCAGCCTGCAAGCGCTGAACGTCGACAACTGGCGCCTCGTGGTTGGGCACATCGGGTTAATGCGCCAAATGCTGGCGCAGTTCGCCCTGGACGAGCGCACGGAGCGATTCCTGATCGGCAACCTGCGGAATCTTCGCCAGCATGGTATTGACCACGTGTTGCAGCTCTTTGAAGCGCAGTTGGCCGGTGGCTCTGAAGAGTCGCCCTTCGCGCCGCAGTTCTCCGGTGGCATCGGGGACGAAACAGCCCTCGCCGGGCTTTTGCGCGCCACCTTGCACGGAACGGCAATGGGGGGGCGAGATCACAGAGACATTGCCAGGCGATTGCTACGAAAGCGACAACGCATGAGTGAACGGGGTCAGCTCATCGAGGCGCTGCACTTGCTGGACCGCCTGTGCCAGCTCAGTCAGCCGGCAAGCGTGGCTTTCACTTCCCTGGCCGAACTGACTCCGATGGAAGCCCGCCCCGTCCTGCAATCCTGGGAAGAGAGCCTGGCTCTGCTGGGCAGCTACGGATTGCCTCTGGAGCAGATTGTCATTCAGCCCGACCTTGCGCGCAGCTGGGACTACTACAGCGGCATGGTCTTTGAATTGCATGACTCGAATAGTCGGCATTTGGGCGGCGGAGGTCGCTATGACGATCTGCTCACATTCATTGGCGCATCGACCCCGGTACCGGCTGTAGGGTTTGCCTGCTGGCTGGTAGAACTGGAAACTGTCCAACCGGAACCGCGGGCGGTCAACGCGTTCACGGTCTTGCTGGAAGAGGACAACAGTGTTGCAGCGATCCGGCTGGCGCAACTCTTGCGGTCAAATGGTCTGATTGCCGAACTTGCCGACGTTCGTCAGGCAGACACGCTGGTGGCGGATGCGGCAGGCCGCATACGCTGGCGCAACAGGGTGTACAGCCAGGATGAACTGCAGAGTTTGCTGGAGGCATTGCGCAGTGCCTGAGAGAATTATGCTTGCGCTACCCAGCAAGGGTGTGCTGGCCGATTCCACACTCGACTTCCTGCGAGATTGCGGACTGCCGGTACACAAGCCCAACCCGCGCCAGTATACCGGCAGCATCCGCACACTCCCTGGCATTGACGTCCTGTTTCAGCGGGTAAAGGACGTCGTGGCCAAGGTTGAAGCGGGCACCGTCCAACTTGGCATCGCCGGCTACGACCTGGTGCGCGAGTTGGCAAGCGATGACTTGCTGGTAATCAACGAAAGACTTGGCTTCGGGCATTGCCAGCTTCAACTTGCCGTACCGACCACCTGGGTCGACGTCCAGGGCATGGCGGACCTGGTTGACGTCGCCCTGGATTTCCGCCAGTACAGGCATCGCAACCTGCGCGTCGCAACCAATTTCAGTCATCTGGCGCGGCAATTCCTTAATGCCAATGGCCTGCATCACTTCAGCCTGGTCCAGGCCGAGGGCGCGATCGAGGCCGCGCCGACTCTGGGCTATGCCGACTGCGTCATTGACCTGAGTCAGACGGGCACGACCTTGCGAGAAAATCACCTCAGGCCCCTGCCCGATGGCACGCTCCTCGAATCCCAGGCCACATTAATTGGCAATCGTCGCTGCCTGCAATCAATGGGACCCGTTCAAAATGAATTGCTGCGCACCTTGCTGGAGCTAATGGACGCCGCCCTGCAGGGACGGGAACGTTATCTGCTCAGCGCCAATCTGGCCGGCAAGGACCCCGAGGGTCTGGCCAGGCAGATAATGGACAACCCGGTGACCCGCGGTCTGGAAGGCCCGACGCTTGCGCCCACCTGGAACGAAGATGGCCAGCAGGGCTATGCCGTGACGCTGGTGATTTCCGCGGACCAACTGTTGCCGGCTGTTGAGTATTTGCGCTCGATCGGTGGAAGGCAGGCCAGCGCCCGCCCATTGCGTCATGTCTTTCTCGAAGAATCGCCGTCCTGGCTACGGCTGCAGCAGCTCCTGGGCCACTGACGTCACAACTGAGCCTCAATCCCGTCGAGCGCCAGGTCCAGCAAACTCCGTTGTCCCGGACTCTCCGCGCCCATTTCGACCGCCTGGCTCAAACCCAGCAGGCTGATGGCTGGCGGAAAGCGCGAACTGTCCGCAAGGTTCATTGTCAGCAGCGGGCAACAAAACAGGGCAAGCTTCAGTTGATGGCGCCAGTCCGGTTCCAGCCAGCCCCGTTCCGCCAGTTCGCGCAACAAGGGCAACAGGACCCGTTCCAGTTTGCTGCTGAAAAACATCCGTCGCAAGGCCGGCAGGGCGAAGTTGTGTTCTACGTGCCAGCGACCGTCCGCGGCAATGCGCGCGCGGACGTCAGTTACTGCCGACTTTTCCTGCGGGAAATACATCCACATTGCGAACACGTTGTGAAACAGTGGCTTTGCCAGGTCCAGCAGGGGATGATGCCGACCTGCAAATGCCGGGTCAAAATAGACCATCCCTTGTCCACCGCCGCGCAGGAAAACGTTTCCGTTGTGCGCATCGCCATGGCCGACAATGGACGGCCCTGGCCTGGCAGGCCTTATTCTCACGCTGGCGCGGTTGACAAGTGCGGCCAGGTTGTCGTTATGGCGCTGACCATTGATCGTCCAGCGGGCCTGCCAAACCTCGCTCTGTGAAAATTGACCGTGCGGCAAGTCGAACGCGGCAGCATCGCCATAGAATCTCGACATCCTGGCGCCGGTCAGGCGGTGCCAGAACAACTGGTGAATGGCCGCTGCGCCCGCCTCTTCCGCCTCTTGCCAGGCCAGTGAACGCAGATACAGGTCCAGCAATTCGTCGTCACTCTTGTGTTGTGCCTGTTGCAATAATTCCTGGTGCTCGCTGTCGCCCGTCTCGATTTGCCAGGCCAGATCGAAAACTGTGGGGTCCTCGACCAGTTCGTAGAGCAGCAGTTGCCTGCCCCAGGCCGTGGAACTGTGCAGGGGGCGAATAACCGGCCAGCCTGCCTGCGACAAGGCTTCTGCCTGGTAGTACTCACTGATGGCGCTGTCCGGTTCGACGTGCGTCTTGAAGAATAGTCGCTGACCGTTGGCCTGGGTCAGCCTGCCGTTTATCGAATTGAGCGAGACCGCCAGCGGGCGGATTTTCACATTGCGGATGTCCAGCGGGAAAATCTCCCGCAATAGCGGAAGCAGCCGGGACGCCGCTTCATCCGGATCGCTGAACTGCAGTTCCTGGATGCGCTGCAGCGCAGCGTCACTCATTCGCCAGAATCTCGTTGCGCCGGCGCAAGGCGAGCGCGTGGGCAGGAAAGTCTTCGTAGTCCGCCAGAGTAATGGCCACCTGCTGCAGGCGTTCGTATCCTTCTCGCGACAGATACCCGATCCCGCTTCGTTTGAGAAAGTCCCAAACGCTGACGGACGAAAAACTGCGCGCAAAACCACCGGTCGGCAAAATCGCGTTCAACCCAAGACAGTAATTCGCAAGGGGGATGGGTGTCAGCGGGCCAAGCAGAATTTCACCGGCGTTTTTGATTCGGTTTAGCGTGACAAAAGGTTCGTCCGTCAGCAATTCCAGGTGTTCCGGGGCATAGTCGTTGACGAACGCAATCGAGTCGTCCAGACTTTGCGTCAGCAAAATGCCGCCGTAGCCCGCCAGCACATTGCTGACGAATTCCCGCCGCCAGACCGGCAACTCCTTGATCAGGTCCGGCAGTATTTCGAGTACGCTCTCTGCCAGGGATCGACTGTGCGTGACCAACAATGCTGCTGAATCCGGACCGTGTTCAGCCTCCACCAACAGGTCCAGGGCCGCAAAACGCGGGTCCGCCCCTGCGTCACATAAAATGATGGCTTCGCTGGGCCCGGCCGGCAGGCCAACGTCGATGTCGCCAAAAAGCAGACGCTTGGCGGCTGACACATACTGGTTGCCCGGGCCGATCACCTTGTCCACCCGCGGAACCGTCTCCGTCCCGAATGCCAGACCGGCAATTGCCTGACTGCCACCCACGACGTAGACCTCTTCAATGCCACAGATTTGCGCCGCCACCAGCGTGCCAGGGTCGGCCCGGCCATTTGGTGCGGGCGGCGTCACGACCACCACCCGGGGGACGCCGGCAACCCGGGCCGGCGTGGCCAGCATCAACATCACCGAGGGAAAGGCGCCCTTGCCGCGTGGCACGTAAAGACCGGCGCTGGCGATCGGCGTCACCTTTTCCCCGGCCATAACTCCGGTCTGCAATTCGCTGAACCACATTTCTTCCGGCATTTGTTTCCGGTGAAAGTGTCGAATGTTCTCGTGGGCAGTCTCTATGGCCTCAACCACCTCGTCGCTGACCTGTTGCCTCGCGGCTTTGAAGTCTTCACTTGCTGCACGCAGTTGGCTGGCATCGAAATCAGCGCAGTCCCAGCGTCGCGCGAAATCGACCAGGGCCTCGTCGCCCTGCGCCCTGACGCGGTCAACGACCTCCTGGACCGCCGGCAACAGGCTGCGGATGTCCGTCTCGGCGCGCCGCATGAGCCTGCGGCGCTCATCCAGGGAGAGCAGCGCCAGTTCGCGAAACTGAATCATCCTGCCGCCTCCCTGTCCAGCACACCTGACCGTCGATGTGCGCCGTCCCAGCGGATATCCGGCAGCAACAAATCCGCATGCGCTTCAATTCTTTTTCGCTGTGGCAACAGGTCCGCCAGCATCATTTTGATTTCCCGCAGTGGCGACCCTGAAGGTTGGTAACCCAGCGCCAGCAGTTGCTCGCGGTCCGGTTGATACTCGTGTCGCCCCGATTCCATGCGGGGATTTTCAACTTCCATGATGTCCACCGCCAGGCCTTCCTCTGAACCGGCTTGCCTCACCAGCAACGCGATCTCGTTTATCGTGTAGCAGGCGTCGAATTGATTGATGACGCGATAGTCTCCCGCGTCCGGCGGGCTGTCAATCACAAGTGTCAGACATTGCATCACGTCACCAAGTGGCAGAAAAGCGCGCTTCTGACCGCCCTGGCCGTAAATGGTGAGGGGATGTCCAATCACCGCCTGACAACAAAAGCGGTTGACGACCGTGCCGAAACACTGGTCGAAATCCAGGCGTGTCTTTAGTCGCAGGTCATCAGAGTGAGTGTTTGCTCCCGTGCCATAGACCACACCCTGCATGATGTCCGTCGCCCGCAGGCCCCAGAGTTGGCAGGCGAACATGGTGTTGTTTGAATCGTGTACCTTGCTCCAGTGATAGAAACTGCCCGCCTGGCGCGGAAATGGCAGACGATCGCGTCGGCCGCGGAACTCGGGCTCAAAGAACCCTTCCGGGATGGGCATGGCCGGTGTGCCATATTCTCCCATCGTTCCCAGCTTGACCAGATGCGCATCCGGACACACTTCATGCATGGCCCACAGCAGGTTCAACGTGCCGATGACGTTGTTGTGTTGCGTAAAACTGCTGTGCGCCTGATCGATCATGGACCAGGCAGCCGAAGGGACTTCCGCCAGATGTACGATTGTGTCCGGCCGGAACTCATCCAGGAATGCGCGCAGGAAAGCAAAGTCCAGCATGTTACCTGTGCGAAGGTCCGGAGTCTGTTGGAAATGCTCCCGCAGCGCCGTCTTTCGCTCCTGCGGTGAAGCAATCGGAACAGCGCTGCATGCGCCCAGGTCCGCCACCTGCTTGCGGCGCAGCAAGGCGTCCATTCCGGCAACCACGTGGCCGCGCTTCAGCAGATGTTGTGTGAGCGGCCAACCCAGATAACCGTCAAAGCCGGCGACAAAAACCCTGCGCTCAGGCATGTACCATGGCGGGTTCTGGCCGGAAGCTGCCCAGGTAACCCTGCACAGCCAACAGTTCGGCATTGAGGACGCTGCACCCTGCGGCGCCGCGAATGGTGTTGTGAGTCAGGGCGGCGAAGCGATATCCAAAAATCGGACACTCGCGCAAACGCCCTACCGAGGTCGACATGCCATTGCCGGCCATGCGGTCCAGGCGGATTTGCGGGCGGTCTACCTGGGTGAAGACCAGCAAGGGCCTTTCTGGCGCTGACGGCAGCATGGGCACTGGTTGCGGCCCGCGAAACTCTCGCCAGGCTGAATGGATGTCGTCAAGCGTGGGCGCTTCGGCAAGCTCCAGCGACAGGTTCACCAGATGCCCGTCGATCACCGGCACTCGGGTACAGGTGGCGGCGGCGACGGCCGGCAACCACGCCACTTCGTCGCCGGAAAGGTCGCCCAGCATCTTGAGCGGTTCACTTTCCATTTTGCCTTCATCGCCACTAACCCAGGGGATGACGTTGTCAATAATGTCCAGTGAAGCCACGCCCGGGTATCCCGCGCCGCTGATGGCCTGTTCGCTGACCATGTGGACTTTGCGAATGCCAAAAGGACGCAGGGGCGCCAGCGACATCACCACCGGCATGCTGGTGCAATTTGAATTGGCGATGACCGCCCCGCTGCGGAAACCGCGCCGTCGTCGCTGCACGTCAACCAGGTGAATGTGGTCCGCATTGGCTTCCGGCAGCAACAGGGGAACGTCGGCCTGCATGCGGTTGGCGGATGCGTTGCTGCAAACGACATGGCCGGCCGCGGCCAACTCGAACTCCAGTTCGCGGGCGGCCGTTGATGGCAGCGCAGAGAAAACCAGCGAAGACTGCAGCGCCGCTTCACTGGCTTTTACCCGCAGGTCGGCAACCGAAGCGGGCGGTTTCCCTGCCAGATGCCAACGCACGACGTCTCCATACAGGTGACCGGCACTGGAAAAACCGGTCAACTCGGCGACCTCAAACCAGGGATGGCCATCCAGCAACTGCAGGAATCGTTGGCCAACGGCGCCTGTGGCGCCAAGTACGGCGACTGGAAGTCTTTCCATGCCGGATTTCCCTATATTCCAACCAGTTGCATGCCCGTTCGGACCGCCGGATAGGAACCCAGCGACTTGACAAATGAGGCCCGTTGCAACAGACCTGCCATCATTTCCTGCACGTGAGGTTCCTGCCAGTGACCTTCGAAGTCCAGGTAAAAGACTGGCTCCCAGGGTCGATTGGGGCGGGGACGCGATTCTATTTTCGTCAGGTTAATGTCGCGTTTGGCGAATTCCCCGAGGCAATCATAAAGAGCCGCGGGTCGTTGCCGCGTGGCAAAGACAATGGACGTCTTGTTGTACGCCGCCATCGGGGGATCATCATGGCCCAGCAGAAAAAAACGCGTGAAGTTGAATTCAACATCTTCAATCTGGTTTTCCAGCAATTCCAGGCCATAGAGTTCTCCGGCCAAACCGGAGGCAATTGCAGCGGTACCCTCCTCCGGCTCCTCCGCCAGGTCCTTCGCTGAACCGGCTGTGTCATACCAGGGCACGGGAGTCAGGTTGTTGCGTCGCAGATAGCGGTCGCACTGGGCCAACGCATGCGGGTGCGAGCGCACCCGCTTCAGATCAGACAGCTTGCTGCCCGGCGCCGCCAGCAGGGCATGGCGGACATGCAACACAATGTCCGCCTGAATGCGGAAATCTGCGTCCATCAACAGTTCGTAGGCCTGGGATACCGCACCGGCCTGCACGTTTTCTACGGGAAGCAAACCATAGACCACGTCGTGATTGCGATTTATGGCCGAAAACAGGTCCTCAAGCGTGCGGCAGGGAAAGACTTCGGCCACGTCGCCAAAATGTTGACGTATGGCCAGGTCCGAATTGGCGCCTTCAATGCCCTGAAATGCTACGACTGTTTTCATCGATTCAATGCCCCTGACGGCGCGACATCCTAGCATAGCCTCGCCCGACGGTCAACCTGGTTGGACACGCTGGAAGAACCACACCAGGCTATACTGTGCGCATTCTCAATTTCTTGAAGGAGTAGCCAGTGAGTGACAGGGTACTGTCTGCCGCGCCAGTTCTGGAACGCTTTCGTCTGGATGACCGGGTGGCGCTGGTCACGGGCGCGGGCCAGGGCATTGGACGAGGCTATGCCCATGCACTGGGCGAAGCCGGCGCCGCAGTCGCAGTCGTTGACCTGGTGGAGGAAAAGGCCAGGCTTGTCACAGAAGAATTGCAGGCCAAAGGCATTGACGCGCTCGCCATCGCCGCCGACGTCACGGAGTCTAAAGAAATCCAGCGCATGGTAGATGGCGTCCTTGAACGCTGGGGCCGACTCACCATAGGTGTCAACAACGCAGGTATCGTGGACTGGGCTGCCGCCGAAGACGCAAGCGAAGCGCACTGGGACTCGATCAATGACCTGAATCTGAAGGCCGTGTTTCGCTGCGCCCAGGCCGAGGCGCGAGTGATGCTGGCAGCGGGCTACGGCAAAATCATCAACACCGCCTCAATGTCCGCCAACATCGTCAACACACCCCAATGCCAGACCGTATACAACACCACCAAGGCCGGCGTGTTGCACATGACTCGCTCGCTGGCGGCCGAGTGGGCGCCGCGCGGCGTTCGCGTCAACAGCATCAGTCCCGGTTACACCCGGACGCAGTTGGTGGAAGACATGCTGCAGACGCCGGCCGGGCAAGAGATTTCGCCGAAGTGGATGGCGCTCACGCCCATAGGCCGCATGGGCGAAGTGACGGACTTGCAGGGCGCGATCGTTTATCTGGCCTCGTCCGTCTCCGATTTCATGACGGGCCACGACCTGATCATCGATGGCGGCTACTGCTGCTGGTAAAGCAAGAGAAAAGGATCTGCGATGCCCCTGCCTGTTGTACTAAGCACCAACGAAGTCCCGGACGACGTGCTGGAGCCGGTTCAGGGACTGGCCACCGTCCTGCAGGGACCGGGGGACGGCCTGACCATGCCAAGGGCCGAGGTGCTGGAACTGGCGCCACAATTAAGCGCCATCGTCAATCAGGGCGAACTGGACGTGGACGAGGAATTGCTGGATGCCGCCCCCCTCCTGCGCGTGGTCGCCAACGTGGCCGCCGGCTACAACAACATCGATCCAGACCTGTTGAACGCAAGGGGCGTTTGGGGCTGTAATACGCCCGACGCCTTTTACGAGTCGACGGCAGATTTTACGATGGCGATGATCCTCGCGGCAGTGCGCATGCTGGCCCTTGGTGACCGTTACATTCGCGCCGACCGCTGGAAACGCTTTGAGCCAGGAGTCTGGGACGGCATACTATTGCGCGACAAGGTCCTCGGCATCGTGGGCTACGGACGGACCGGCGTGGCCGTGGCGCAACGCGCGCGGGCCTTTGGCATGCGCATTCTGTACACGCGCCGTAGCGTCCTGGACGACCCGGAGTACTGCACGCTTGCGGCGCTGCTGGCCGAAGCGGACATCATCTCGCTTCACACGCCTCTGACAGAAGAAACGCAGCACCTGATTGACTCGGACCGCCTGAGGTCCATGAAGCGTGGCGCCTGGTTGATCAATATGGCGCGCGGGCCGGTCGTGGACGAAGAGGCCCTGGTCGAGGCGCTGCAGACCGGTCACCTGGCTGGCGCAGCGCTGGATGTTTTTGAGTGTGAGCCTGTCGTTCACCCCGCCCTGCTCAGCATGGAAAACGTCGTGCTGGCCCCGCACGTCGGCGGCGGCACGCAGGAAGCGCGTTACACGTCGCGCAGGCAATGCTTTGAAAACGTGGCCCGGGTGTTGCGTGGTGAACGACCCTTGACGCCAGTCAATGATTTGTCGTGAGACCTCACTTGTAAATTCTGAAGCCCGGTTCCTCGCCCGGCACCGGCGAGTTGGCGAAAGTGCCCCGCGCCCGAACGGCCGCCTCCCCGCCAAAGGCTTCCACCCTGGCGCGTTGGTCCGCGCGCGCCTGACGGTCAACGGCTTCAGGATCAAGAATTGAACGCAAGCGCTTTTCGCGCTCGGCCAAAACACCTTGATAGTCCGGGTGCGCTGACAGGTCCCGCACTTCATCCGGGTCTTCCAACAAATCAAAGAGTTGCGGAGGCCCATCGACGTAGTGCAGGTACTTGTAACGCAAGTCACGCAACATATAGTAGCCATGCGTCGTGCCCACTGTGTGGTATTCGGAAAAGACGCTGCGCTCGACATCCGGTTGCTGCATCATTGAATACAGCGATTCGCCGGGCAAGCGAGCCGACCATTCACTCGTCTCGCTGCCGACGGACTCAAGGATAGTGGGCGCCATATCCAGCAGGGACACGGGCGTGCGCACAACCTGACCGGCGGGAATGTCCGGCCCGGCCATGACAAGCGGGACCGCCGCCGATTCCTGATACATGGTGAACTTGCCGTACAGGCCGCGCGCGCCGAGGCTCTCCCCATGGTCCGTGCTGTAGATCACGCGCGTGTTTTCGGTCATGCCGAGCGAATCCAGCCTGGCCAGCACCTGGCCCACGTTGGAGTCTACGTACTCGCAAACAGCGTAATAGGTGGCAAGCAGGCGTCGCAGGGTTTCTTCATCAAAGGCAGGCTCCAGATTGAAGAAACGACGTATGCCCTGCAGCACGGGATGCTGCGGCCAGTCTGCTTCCTGCCATTGCGGCGGCAGTGGCAGCGACGCCGGGTCCTGCCTGGCATAGAACTCCGGCAGGGCGATAAAGGGTGGATGGGGACAGACCAGGGACAGAAACAAGACCCAGGGTCTTTCATCCTGTGCGTGCCTGCCAAGCCAGTCGAGCGCATTGGCTGTGTTGCGCGCGTCATATTGCAAATAGGTCGAATCGCCGGGTCCGGCCTCTTCAATACAGCCCCGGCTGTTGCGCCCAGGCGGGTCGTCGCGGATGCAGGACAGCAAGTCCCCCAGCCCTTCCACGACGTGCAGGGGCTCAATCTCCTCGCTGAAGCCGTTGTCGTCATCAGCGCTGCGAAAGTGCAGCTTGCCGATGGACGTGACATTGAAGCCCTGCGCCTTCAGCTCATGGCCCCAGCCGCGCGGCCTGCCGTCCCAGGGTTTTCCGTTGTCCCAGTGGCCAGTCCGGTGTACATACTGGCCGGTCGCGAGAGAGGCCCGCGCCGGCACACAGATCGGGCAAGTCGTGTAGGCGTTGGCAAAGCGCGCGCCGCGCGCAGCCAGCGCGTCCAGATGGGGCGTTCGGGCAGCGGCATTGCCCGAGCAGCCCAGCACGTTGACGTTGTGCTGGTCCGACAGGATAAAGAGCAGATTTGCGGGCTTCATGGCTGGCTTGCCTCCAGGCGCTGCAACACTTTGGGCCACACGTCCGGGTTCAACAGGAATGGCGGACGCTCGCCGCCCAACACCTGTCTCACCTGCGTCATCGCCATGTCCAGCATCTTGTAATTGGCGCGCGGGGTGGAGCCCGCAATGTGAGGTGTCAAAATGACGCGTTCATGCGTGAGCAGAGGGTTGTCCGGCAGCGGTGGTTCCGGGTCGCTGACGTCAAGCCCGGCGCCAAAAAGCCTGCCACTGTCGAGGGCAGCCAGGAGAGCAGGTTCATCAACGTGGCCGCCACGAGACACGTTGATAAAAATGGCGTCATCTTTCATCTGTGCGAAGCGTTCCGCATTCATAACGTGGCGGGTGCTGTCGTTGAGTGGCAAATGCAGCGAGACCACGTCAGAAGTTGACAACAGTTCTGCCAGCGAATCGACCGGTGTTACACCCAGCCTTTCCATGTGTTCGGGTGCGAGGAAGGGGTCATGGGCCTGGACTTTCATGCCCATGGCCAGGGTCACTTTGGCGACGTGGCTGCCGATGCGACCCAGACCGACCAGTCCCAGTTGCATGCCAGCCAGTTCGACGGCGCGGTAGGGTGGCCGCGGCACCTTGTCAATCAGGTTGCTGCGCATGTCCTCCCGGACGGCTGGCAAACTCTTGGCGACGCTCATGAGCAGCGTCAGCGCCAGTTCTGCTGTCGACATGGTGGGGCTGTCCGGTGTGTTGACCACGGCGATTCCATGACGCGTTGCCTGGTCGAGGTCTACCTTGTCAAAGCCGATTCCTGTGCGCGCGATGATGAGCAACTCCGGCGCGCGTTGCATCAACGCCTCGTCATAGGGCCTTCCTCCTGCGATGGCCGCCTGAGCTTTCTCAATGTTCAGGAATCCATCGCCACTGCCCGGCGGTGCCGCCAGTCGCTCCACGTCTTCACCGATCAGGCCGTCATATTCCGGGCCATACGACCACTCAAACCAGATTCTGTGCATTCCCCGATCCTGTTCCGTGAATATGCGCAAGCCATGCGAGTGTAGTACATTCAGCAACTGTGCGCATCTACAAGACAGGTAGATACAGTGAAAATCATCGACGTGCAGGCTTGTGTAATCGGTCGTCCGGAACCACACAGCGGTGGCAGCGTGTGGACTTTCGTACGCATCTACACGGACGAAGGCATCTACGGAACAGGCGAGTGCAACTCTGCCGCCGCCATGGCCTCCGGTTTCGCCGTCAAGCAGGCTATCTTGCACATGAAGCCGCGTCTGCTTGGCAAGGACCCGCTCAATATCGCTCCGCTCTACGAAGACCTCCGCCGCAGCGGACGTTACGGCGGCACGTCCGCTCCGCCGCTGATCTTCGCCATCACCGGCATTGAAAACGCCCTCTTCGATATTGCCGGCAAAGCCCTGGGTCTGCCCGTTTGGCAGTTGCTGGGTGGACGCTTTCGGGAAAGCATCGCCCTGTATGCCGACTGTCACTTCGGCGATGGCGATGAACCGCAAGCCTGGGCTGAAAAAGCGCTGGAAGTCATTGACGAGGGCTACAGGGCGATCAAGTTTGACGTGGACGGCACCGGCGTGGGCCAACGCGACGCATGGAACTTGTCGGTCAGTGCCGAGGAAACGACTCACATCATCGGCCTCGTGGAAGGCGTACGTTCAGCCATTGGGCCAGATATCGACCTTGCGATTGACTGCCATGGCAAGTTCGACCTGCCTTCAGCGATAACGCTCGCCCACGCTCTGGAAGATTTGCGTTTGCTCTGGCTGGAGGAACCGGTGCCAGCCGAGAACGTAACGGCGATGGCGCAGGTGCGCGCCAGCAGCAGCACGGCCATCTGCACCGGCGAAAACCAGTACACCCGCTTCGAGTTCCTTGAATTGCTGCAACAGCGGGCCACCGACATCGTCATGCCGGACCTCGCCAAGGCCGGCGGTCTGCTGGAAGGCAAACGCATCGCCGAACTGGCCGAGACCTTTTTCGTGCCGGTGGCGCCGCACAATGTTTCTTCGCCGCTGGGCATGATGGCCGCCTGCCACTGCATGGCTGCCATCCCCAACTTCCTGCTACTCGAGTTTCACGGTCGTGAAATCTCCTGGTGGGAAGAGCTCTGCGATGGCGACAAACCCTTCGTGCGGCAGGGCGTGATGCAATTGTCGGACAAACCTGGCATCGGAGTCGAACTGAACGACGACGCAGCGCGAAGCCTGTTGTGGCGAGACGATCGTTATTTCGAAGCGCCCTGAAGCTCAACCCATGGCAAAGGTGGAACGCTCCAGTACCGTCTGGTTCTCATAGATCGAGCCAGGGCGCGCCGCCGGCGGCAGAGGCATCCGCACCGGCACGTCCGCCAGGCGCGGCGCGATGGATGTTTCACCAGCCACCATCTTCGAATCGAAGGTCGCCAGATTACCGGGGCCCAGCAAGGGCCAGGCATCCGCCGCGCAATACTGGAAGAGCAGGAAGCGGCGCGGGAATTCCGAGGTGTTGTGCGCCGAGGCATGCAGGGCGCGCGCATGGTGGATGGAGATGCCCCCGGCAGGCACTTCGATGGAAGCGGTTTCGCCCGGCTCGAAATCGGGGGCGGTCACGGCGCCGGCGAATGCTCCCTGATGGTGATGGTCATAAACCGGGCCACGCTGTGAACCGGGCACCACAAGCAGGCAGCCGTTGGCCAGGGTCATGGCATCAATGCAGACGCCTACCGCCAGCAAGTCGTCATTGGTGTGCGGGTAAAAGGCCCAGTCCTGGTGCCATTCGACCGGGCTGCCAAAGCCCGGTGACTTCATGTTCAGCTTGGTGCCATTCTGGCGGATGTTGGGCCCGATCAACTGCGACACGATGGCGACGATGTTTTCGTGGCGCATAATCCGGTCGTAAACAGGATGATGCGCAATGGGATCTTTCAGGCGCCGCAAACGGGGCTCTTCAAAACTGTGGCCAGGCTCCAGGTCGAATACCTCGTCGTTCGCGCTGACATGACGGGACTTTTCGACAAACTCGTCCGTCACCCTGCGCAAATCAGCCACGTCCTGCGCCGAAAGGACGTCTGCCACGCCAAGCCAGCCCTGCTCGCGGTAAAAGTCAATTTGTTCCTGACTCAACATCATCGCTACTCCTCTTTCCGTAACCCCTTCGATTGTAGCCCCTGTGCGTGGGGAGGCAAGAGCCCGGCGTTGGCCGCTTTCCTTGCAAACGTTATGCTCGACCAATGGCCATTCACCGCCTGAGCCACAAGGGTTTGCCCCTTTTGCCTGTCCTGTTTCCGCTGCTGGTTCTCTGCCTGACCAACCTGCAGACGATTCCCAATGGCAGCAGCCATTACCTCATGATTGACGTGGGCGAGACCTTGATCGTCCTGAATGAATGGGGCAGCCTTCACCCTACGGGCTATCCATTGTTCGTCATCAGCGGCAATGTTTTGACCGCCATCCTGCGCAGCATTGGAATCGCCGCGCTGGTGGCGCCGGCGCTGGTCTCCCTGCTCTGGGGCATGCTGGCATTGCTGCTCCTGTACATGGTTGCCCTGCGGCTGGCGTTTACGCCCTGGCTGACGGCCGGCGCCGTCCTTCTCTTCGGACTGACACGCACAGTCTGGATCCACAACGTCATCGCCGAGATCTATTCCTTTAATCTGTTGCTCTTGCTGCTTCTGCTCTACCTGACATTCATACGCGGGTCCGGCACCAGACAGGTTTACCTTCTCGCATTGGCAGGGGGCATTGCCCTGGGACACCATCGCGCCTTCCTGACGCTCATCCCTCCCCTGTTATACGCCCTGTGGCCGCTACTGCGCGACAGCGGCAAACGCCTGCCCATAATAATACTTGCCAGTCTCTCGCTTGGCGTTGCAGGTTTTGTGCCCTATCTCTGGCCCTTGCTGCGCGCCCGCGCCGGCGCCAGCCGGGTGTACGGCGCGCCGACGACTCTTTCTGATTTGTCTGACATTGTTTTCGCCAGCGAGTACAGTCGCTTCATTGGTCTGCCCGCGTCATTGCCAGACCTGCTGAGCAACGTGCAGCGACTCAACGACGTGATCATCCGTGAATTGTCTCTTCCGGGAGTCCTGCTCGGCAGCGCAGGCCTGTTGCTGGCGTCGTATGCGGGACGGCGCTCTGCCAGAACACTGCTGCTCGTCGCGCTGTTTGCCTGGCTCTTTCACGCAGGGCTTTACAGCGACATCCTTTCCGCACTGAATACTGCCGGTTACGCTCGGTCTGGTTTTCGGCTGGCTCTACCTCGCCGAAACGCTTCAAAGGACCCGCTTCAGGATTCCGGCCACGTCGTTCATGCTCCTGCTTGCAGTTCTCGCATCGTCAATTCAGCTCTGGCGACACAATCAACCATTTGTGCAGCAGCTAACCCGTGATTCAACCGGGCTGGAGACGATCGCCGCGCTCGAAGCGGCGCCAGCCGGTTCCACGGTGATACTCGCCTGGGGGGCCCGCTATTTCGCGGCATCTGCCGCCCAACTCTACCTGGATCGCCTCGGGGAAATCACTCTCGTCGATCACAACGCGGACATGCAGTCCGCTTTTCTCACCAACAAACTGGTTACGCCCGACTACATTTTTTTCAATCAACCGCAAGAGTGGTGGGAAAGCAGACTGGGGCAGCCTGTCTGGCTGGAGGGCGCCGGCCCAGGACTGGTGCGTCTGCACCCTGCCCCTGTCATCCGCGACGCGGGCCACCACGAAATAACCGACCACGAGACCCGTCTGCACTGTTCGTCCGGTGAGCTGGTGCTGGAGGTCATGTGGAACGCCGGCGAAAATCCACCTGCTGTTGACCTCAGAGTCTTTGTCAAGACTTTCGCGGCCGACGGCAATTTGCTCGCCCAGGGCGATCAGTTGGCCCCGGTCTATGGCTTGCGACCCACCAGCGAATGGCAAGCGAACGAACAGGTGCTGGACTTTTATCCGGTAAGTGTCTCGCCGGACCAGGTGCACCACGTGGAAGACGGCCTGTATCGTGCCGAACCCGACGGCGAATTCCAGAATGTGCTGGAGAGAGAATTGCATCCTGCATGTTGAGCAGGTGAATGGCAGACAGGTTGCGGCGTGGCTGGCCATGCTGCTATTGTCCTGCCATTACAAGGATCAAAAATGTCTTTTGACAAGGAGAGCACAATGAAACTTCATTCGCTCTTAATCGTCCTGTTGGTATTGTGCCTGACTCCGGCACCCGGTGTCAGCGCTCAGGAGAACATAACGCTGGGTTTGGTGATGCCCTTCACCGGCGCACTTGGGTCCTTCGGTTCGGATTTCGCCCGCGGCGTTGAACTGGCGGTGGCGCAGATGAATGCGGAACTGGAAGCGGCCGGCTCAGATACACGCTTTGTAACGGCTTCCGCGGACACGGAAGGGACGCCGGACGGGTCGGCCCGCGCCGTGCAAACCGTCGTGCAAACGACTGGCGCCAATGTCATTGTCGGCCCGCTCACGACCTCCGAAGTGCTCGGAGCAAAGCAGTATGCCGACGAGAACGGCGTCGTGTTGGTTGCGCCGGCTTCCAGTGGCCCGGCCGGCGGCATCCCGGATGACAACATTTTCCGCGTCATGTACCCACCGGACGTCTTTTCGGCAAAGGCCTATGCCCGCATTGCCATCACTCGAGGGTACCGGAACGTCGCCATTCTCAATCTTGACGATCCCTACGGCAATGGTCTGGCAGACCGATTTCAGATCGAATTTGCTGCGGCCGGTGGCGGGGACACCACCCGCATCACCTATACGCCGGACCCGCCGGATCTCAGCAGTGAAATGGCCCGCCTGAGCGCTGACGTCGCCAGTCTTTCGGAAAGTGGCGAGACGGCGGTCCTGTGTGTGTTTTCTGGGCGATGCCCAAAAAGCGCTTCAACTCGCCCTGGTTGATCCACTGCTGGGCACTGTCGACTGGATTGGCAATGAAGCCATGACCAGCGCCGAGTTGCTGGAAGACGCCGGCGTGGCTGCCTTTCTCCAGAACGCCAATCTCGTTACTGTCGGCGCCTACAGCACCGAGACGCCATTGTCCGCCAGTTTCACCGAGAGTTTTACGGAGCACTTCGGGGATCCACCCGGCCCCTTCACCAATTACGCCTTTGACGCGGCCAACATCGCGATGTTGAGTATTCTGGCCGCCGGCAACGACGGCGAGGCTGTCAAGTCCATACTGCCCTTCATCTCCGGTCACTACATCGGCACAACCATTCAGGGCCTGCTGGACGAAAACGGTGACCAGGCCATCGCCTGGTACAGCATCTATCAGGTCAATGCCGAAGGCACGGACTTCGAGTCCGTCGGGCTGTACAACGGCTCCGCCGATTCGCTGGAAATCTCCGGCTAACAGGGCAAGGGGTCTGAAACCAGCCAGGTTGCAGACCCACCTTCCATGCCTCCCGCACTGCTCATCACCTCACTGCTGCATTCCCTCCAGGTGGGCAGTCTTTACGCGCTCATGGCGCTTGGCATCACCCTGACCATGCGGGTCATCCGCTTGCCAAACTTTGCTCATGCGGAATTCGTCACCACCGGCGCGTTTACGGCGCTGGTCGTGTCGCATTTCCTGTCACGCTCGCCGGCAGTCATCCTCGTTTCCGCGACTATTGCAGGGGCCGTGGTCGCCCTGCTGTCGCATCTGCTCGTTTTCAGGCCCATGTCCCGGCGCAAACTTTCCACCTACGCCATGTTGCTGGTTTCATTCGCCGTGGGGCTGATCCTGCGTTACATCCTTTTTGTCCTGTCCGATTCCTACCAATTGTTTGACAAACGTATCCAGATTCCCATGCAAATCCTGGTGCGCGAGAGCTTTATCGTCCTTACAAACTTCACCCTCACCATAGTCCCCGTGAGCATCGCCTGTGTCATGGCGCTGGCCCTGTTGCTCGCGCGTACTGCCCTCGGCAGGGAAATGCGCGCGCTGGCAAGCAATCCGGAACTGGCGCACATTCTCGGCATGCGGGTAGAACGCATCCGCAGCCTCACATGGTTGCTCACAGGTGCAACGGCAGGACTGGCCGGTGCGCTCTGGGGACTCTACACCTTCGTCAACCCGCTGCTGGGCTGGCTGGCGATTCTGCCGGTGTTTGCCGCAGCCATTCTTGGCGGACTTTCCAGTTTCACAGGCACAATCCTCGGCGCCTATCTGGTCGCCTTTTGCGAAAACACACTGATGCAGGCCCTCAATCACTACACAGGCCTGACATTCAGCTTCAAGGCGGCGATCCCCTTCGTCATTATCATTCTGGTCCTGTTGCTGCGGCCGCAGGGCCTGACCGGATTCCTTCGCCAAAACAGGAACATTGAACGTTGAACATTGACCTGGGCGCCACGCTGGTCGCGTTGTTGACTTTCTTTGGAATCGCCGCCCTGATGGCCCTGAGCCTTAACCTTGAATATGGTACCGCCGGCGTCCCCAACTTTGGTCAGGCGGTTTTCGTGTCGATTGGCGCTTACACAACAGCCATCACCTACACACGCCTGCTGCCGCTGCTCGCCGGCAAGGAGGTGATCTGGCCTTGTGGCCCAACGCTCGGCCCGGCGCTGCAATTGCGCACGGAGATCATGACCAGCAATCCCGGCGCGGGCTTCATAAACCTGGCCATCACCCTGGTCATTGCAGCGTCGGTCAGCGGGTTTGTGGGCTACCATGTCTCGCGAATCGCCCTTCGTCTGCAGCAGGAGTGGTTTCTCGCGCTTGTCCTGCTGGTCGGCGGAGAAACAGTGCGCATTTTTGTGCGCAGCTACGAACCGGTCATCTGTGCCAACAACGGCATATCAGGGGTGGCCCAGCCATTTGCCTGGTTGGGTAACCCGCAACAGTCTTCTATCCTTTTCATGGTCCTGGTGCTCGTGGTGACGTTGCTGACCTGGTCTTATTGCGAACGACTTGTCAGATCTCCTTTCGGGCGGTTGCTCAGGGCCCTGCGGGAAAATGCTGCCGTAACCCGCAGTCTGGGCAAGAACGTCGCCCTGGCGCGGGCCCGTGTGATGCTCGTCGGGTCCGCCGTGGCGGCCGTTGCCGGAGTCTTTTTTGTACTGAATACGGGATATATCAGCAGCAACGATTACGTCGTCACACTGACGCTTGATATGTGGATGATGGTCGTTCTGGGTGGGCTGGGCAACAATCGGGGGGCGTTGCTCGGGGCCCTGGTCATCACGGTGCTGGATAGACTTACAGCGATCGCCACCATCCAGATGAATATGTCCGCCATCGATCTGGAATTCAATTACGTTCGCTACATCCTCTATGGAATAATACTGCTTCTCATGCTGCGCTACCGACCCCAGGGCATCCTGCCAGAGCCGGCAGCGGCGACAAATGCCCCGGACTTGCTCACAGAACCGGACCCTTATGTTGCAGATTCGTGAATTGACCCGCAGTTTCGGCGGATTGCGCGCCCTTGACGGCGTGTCGCTCGACATTGAAGAAGGGCAAATTGTGGGGTTGATTGGCCCTAACGGCAGCGGCAAGAGCACCCTCATCAACCTGGTTGCCGGACAATTGCACCCCGATCTGGGGACCATTCATTTTGAAGGTCAGGACATCACACAGGCGCCACCTGACGCCATTAACCGTCTCGGTCTGGCACGCGGCTACCAGGATCCGGCGCTCTTTTTTCAGATGTCCGTTCTGGACAACACGCTTCTACCGGCACGAAATCAGCTGGGGGAATCGCCCTGGCACGCGCCCTGGACAGCACGCTGGTGCGCACAGGAGCGACACAATGCGCACAGGAACGCAAATCTACTGCAACAGTTTCAATTGCGTGGGCATGTTGACCGGCGCGCTTCCGACCTCTCCGGTGGCCAGATGAAGCTGCTGGATATCGGTCGGAGTGTTTCCGGCGAACCGCGTATGCTACTGCTGGACGAACCCACCGCCGGTGTTGCGCCCAAACTGGCGCGAGAGATTTTCGGTCACATCGGCAAACTGAATCGGGAAGCGGGCCTGACGTTTCTGATCGTTGAGCATCGCCTGGACATCCTGTTTGACTTCGTGGACCAGGTGTTTGTCCTGCACATGGGCAAGGTGTTGGCAACGGGAACGCCACTGGACATTGTGGACAACGCAAGGGTGCGCGAGGTCTATTTCGGCCTGTGAAGCTTGAGATTGAGGGTCTGAACGCCGGATACGGCAAACTCAAGGTCTTGCAGGACTTGTCCCTGTCATTTGGGGTCGGGAAATTCACAGCGATTCTTGGCCCCAACGGCAGCGGCAAGAGCACCCTGCTCAAGGCAATGTTTGGTCTGGCGGATGTATTCAGTGGAACGATTCAGCTGAATGGCAGGCAGATTGACGGATTGTCCGGGGCAGAAATTGTCAAACTCGGGATGGCATGTGTGCCCCAACGCAACAACGTGTTTGCAGAACTGAGCGTCGGCGAAAACCTTCAATTGGCAACCCGACAGCTTGCCCGCAGGGAAGCAGACCAGGCAGTTGAGGCCGCCAGTGACCTTTTCCCGCTCATTGCGAAGCGGCGCGACCAACCCGCCAGCCAACTCAGCGGGGGCGAACGCCAAATGCTTGCCATCGCCATTGGCTGGTTGTCACGACCCACCCTGATGCTGCTTGATGAGCCCAGTGCCGGCCTGGCGCCCAACCTGGTCCAGGACGTATTTCAGACCTTGTTGACATTGAAGAGCCAGGGCATGACGCTGGTGGTCGTTGAACAGAATGCCCGCAGCGTTTTGCGTCATTGCGATGACGTCTTTATCCTGCGCGAAGGCAGGCTGGCATTTTCGGGTAGCGCCGAAGCCTGCCTGCAGGATGAGGAAACGATCAAGTCCCTGCTGGGCGCCGGATTCTCTGGCCAGACCTTGCTGGCATGATATAGTATCGTCGCCTCAGGTGATCACCGGAAGCGGAATATGACATCAGCCATCAGCGGTATTTTCAATATTCTGGCGACGCCCTTCAATCCGGACGACTCTCTTGACCTGGCGGGACTGCGTCGCCTCGTCGATTTCCAGCTGGAACTTGGCGCCCATGGCCTGACGATACTTGGCGTGTTGGGGGAAGCGGCGAAACTCAGTGTGAAAGAGCGGCGCGCCGTCATGGACACGGTGATGGACGCTGTGAATGGTCGCGTTCCTGTCGTGGTGGGCGCCAGCCATCAGGACGATGCCACGCGACTGGCGCTGTGCCGCGCAGCGGAGCATGCAGGAGCCGCCGGGGTCATGGTGGCGCCGCCCAGGATGGAGACACCTTCGGACGAAGCCGTCTTCGCCATTTACAGCGACCTGGCGCATGGCTGTGACATGGCCATCGTGGTGCAGGACTTTCCGCCCGTAAATGACATTTTCATGTCCGCGCAACTCATTGCCAACATCGCCCGTGGCATTCCGGCGGCGCGTTACCTCAAGCTGGAAGACCCGCCCCTGATGCAAAAGATCAGCGACATTCGTGCGGAAGTCGACGGACTGGAAATCTTCGGCGGTCTGGGCGGCATGTTTTTGCTGGAAGAATTGGGACGCGGCGCGTCCGGCACCATGACGGGTTTCGCCTTCACGGAAATCCTGATCGCTGTTTACGACGCCTGGAGCAGCGGGCAACGTGAGCGCGCCCAGGCCATCTTTGACCACTATTTGCCTCTGATTCGCTTCGAAAACCAGCCGGTCATCAACCTGAGCGTTCGCAAGGAATTGTTGCGCCGGCGCGGCGCATTTGACTGCGCCAGGCCACGACCGCCCTACGCGGCGATTGACGACGGCACGTTGCAGGAAATCGACTGGGTATTCGGGCGCGTCGGCATCGACGATCCAACCCGCAAAATCGAATTCGACACGACAGGAGTGCTTGCATGAATCTGGGACTGGAAAACAGGGTTGCGCTGGTTGCGGCTGCCAGCAAGGGGCTGGGATTCGGCGTGGCCCAGGCACTGGCCGCCGACGGGGCAAGGGTATCCATCTGCAGCCGAACGGCGGAGGACATTGAAGCCGCTGCTGAAAGGCTGAAGGGCGAGACGGGCGCCGCAGTGATAGCCACAGCCTGTGACGTGACGGACCCTGAATCCATCAACAGCTGGGTCGATGCGACCGTGACACAGTGGGGACAAATAGACGCCCTGCTGGTTAACGCCGGTGGGCCACCCGCGGGATTCATTCGCGAAATCAGCGAAGCGCAGTGGGAAGCGGCCTTTCAGTTGACCCTGATGAGTTCCATTCGCATGATCAATGCCGCCCTCCCTCACATGGGCCGCGGCAGCGCCATCCTGACGGTTACCTCTTCGTCCATCCGCGAGCCAATCGAACGTCTGGCGCTCTCCACAGTCATGCGTTCCGGTGTCATGGGCCTGGTGAAGACCTTGGCCGACGAACTGGCCGGAGACGGCATCCGCGTGAACAACCTGATCCCTGGCCGCATTGACACCGACCGGGTGCGTCAACTGGACGGCATCACCGCCAACAGGCTCGGCATCACGCCGGAAGAGGCGCGCGAACGCGCCATGGCCAATATCCCGCTGGGCAGACTGGGCAGCATTGAAGATTTTGGCGCGGCGGGTGCATTTCTGTTGTCACCGGCCGCCGCCTACATCACAGGCGCGTCCCTGCGCGTCGACGGTGGCCAGATGCGTTCAGTCTGACAAGCGACGGCGGGTCTTACAAATTGACGCTCTGTTCGCGCACAGCGCCGGAGTCCGCGCCAACGGCATTGCGAATCTCCTGAAATTCCTTTGTCAGCATGCGCACAAACGAGGACACGTCCGAGCTGTGCATGACGAGGTTCGCGCCGGATTTCACCCAGCGAATCTGTTGCCGCATGAAATTGTGGTGAATGCCAACGCCGACGCCGGCCGCTCTCGACTTTGAAATAATGGTCCGGATGGCTTCCTCAAAGTCCGGGTGTTCGTAGCGTTCCGGGAGCCCCAGGCTACAGGACAGGTCATGCGGGCCCACCAGGATGGCGTCGATGAAAGGGACTGCCAGAATATCGTCCAGCGCTTCCAGCGCCGGCACACTTTCAATGTTGATGAACAGATTGTTGCGCGCATTGCGCTGCGCCAGATAGTCCTCCAGTTCTGACCCTGCATCCTCTCCATGGATCATCCCGCGCAGTTTGTCACCCTTCACCGGGCTGTATTTCACGGCGCCGCCCAATATCCTGACCTGTTCCGGCGATTCGACGTAAGGCGCGATGATCCCGTGAGCGCCGCCATCCAGCATCATCTGCGCCAGGTAGGGGTCCGGCTCGGGAATGCGCACCACCGGCGCCATGTTCAGCGCCGCATAGGTCTGGCACATCCAGGAGATCATGCTTCGGTCGTGCGGCGTATGTTCGGAATCAATGAAAACCATGTCGATGCCCAGCTGACTGACCGGCCTCGCCCACATGGGAGAGGGCGCGTAAATCGCTGTGCCGAAGACCAGTTCACCATTGTGCAAGGCCTGTTTTAGCTGCTTCCCGTCCACTGGCGCCTTTGTCCTTCCTGTTCAATTGACAGCCTTGCAGCATAACCCTAGCCTGCGGCAGCGTCAATCAGGGCTGTCACAATTGTTATTCCAGCGGCAATATCCAGTCTCGGTCAATTTGCAGCCGCACCTTTGCGCCTGCCTCCGGGACCGGTGACACTTCCAGCGGCAGGCGAAAGCGAAATGTCTCGCCTGCAACGCGGACAGCCAGGCGCCAGCTTTCCCCTTCGTAGCTACGTTGTGCCAGGTTGCCGTCCAACATGATACCCGCGTTCCCGGCCGCGTTGGCCAGGCGCATGCCGGCCGGATGAAGCAGGAAGCTGTGTCCCTCCAAAGTTGCGCCGGTCTGCGCCACCAGCCACTCGCGACGCACAGGGTTTCCCAGCCCCAGGAATGCCGCCACGAATGCGTTGCGGGGCCGGGCATAGAGGACCTGCGGCGAATCATACTGTTCGATACGACCATTGTTCATGATGGCAATGCGATCGGCGATGGCATTGGCTTCCTGCTGGTCATGCGTGACGGTGATCACCGTTTGCCCCGTTTCCACAAAAATTTGCCGCAATTCAGGCAGCAACCGTTCCCGCAGGCCGGCATCCAGCGACCCCAAAGGTTCGTCCAGCATCAGCAGCGACGGGCGTGGCGCCAGACTGCGCGCCAGTGCCACCCTTTGCTGTTCGCCACCGGACAGTGAGTTGACGTCCCGCTGCCCCATGTTCTGCAGGCCGACCAAAGACAAGGTTGCGCGGGTGCCATCCTCTACCTTTTCGTGCCCGCGCATGCGCAAGCCAAAG
Organism: Aggregatilineales bacterium; assembly: GCA_963667305.2. GTDB lineage: Bacteria > Chloroflexota > Anaerolineae > Aggregatilineales > Phototrophicaceae > JAGWBD01. The sequence continues at coordinate 448,962 of CAXXWG010000041.1, forward strand.
GCGACATTTTGCGCGACGGTCATATGCGGGAACAGGGCATGGTCCTGAAACATCAGGCCGAAATTGCGCTCGTGGACCGGGACCTCTGCAAGTTCCCTGTCCTTGAAGCGGATTTCTCCCGCGTCCGGTGCTTCGAGGCCGGCAATGATTCGCAGCAGCGTGGTCTTGCCGCAGCCGCTGGGCCCCAGCAAGCAAACGATTTCGCCGTTTTGCAACTCAAGGGAAACGTTGCTCAGGACCTGTGTGTCACCAAAACTTTTGCAAATCTCGTGCAAGCGCAACATCAGAACGCCCCGTTGCCGGCCCGTTGTACGCGTTCAATCACGGCAAAGCCCAGACCGCAGGTCAGTAGCAGGATGACGCTCATGGCCATCGCCTGGCCCATGTTCATCGTGCCGGGCTGGCCCAGCAATCGGTAGATCACGACCGGTATCGTCGCGTTTGCCGGGCGGGCGATGAACAGCGAGGCCCCGAACTCTCCCATGCTGATGGTGAAGGCGAAGATTGCGGCAACCAGCAGGCCCCGGCTGACAAGCGGCAGATCAATCTGACGCCAGACCTGCCAGGGAGTCGCACCCAGTACACTGGCGGATTCACGCAGAGATGGTGAAATGCTGTCCAGCGCAGGCAGAATGCTGCGCACGACGAAAGGCAGCGCCACCAGGCTATGGGCAATTGGAATGAGCAGCGGTGAGGCCCGCAGGTCCAGCGGCGGTTCGTCAAGTGCGACGATGAAGCCAAATCCCAGCGTTACAGCGCTGGTTGCCAGCGGCAACATAAACAACGGGTCCAGCCAACGTCGATTGCCCCGCTGCATAAGGGATGCCGCCAGCAAACCCAGGACCAGCGCGATTGCTGTTGTACACAAGGCAAAGAACAGGGAATTGCCTACTGCCTGGACAGGCGGCACGAAAAGGACTGAACCACGTACGTCCTGCGAAAGGGCAGCATACCAGGCGCCCGTCAGTCCCTCCGCACCGCTCAGCGAGCGGATCACCAGCGCCAGCAACGGAGCGGCCAGCAGGATTAACATAAATCCGCCTGCCGCGCTGACCGCCAGCCACTGTCGCCAGCCCTGTGGGCGCGGCGCCTGCGCTGCCACGAGTGCCATGGGCAGGCGCTGGCGCAAACGCGAATAGACCAGCATCAGGACAAACATCAAGGTGATCTGCACGATGGACAGCCCGGCCGCGACCGGCAAGTTAAAAAGGTTTACAGCCTGCAAATAGATCTCGACCTCCAGCGTCGAGAAGCGCAATTCACCCAAAATGACGATGACGCCGAAACTGGTAAACGTGAAGATGAAGATGAGCGCTGCTGCCGCCAGCAGGGCCGGCCGCAGCAGTGGCAGGCGCACTTCCCACCACAGGCGCCAGCCCTGCGCGCCAAGCACGCGCGCAGCATCTTCATGCATGGTGCTGCGATTGGCCCAGTAGCCAGTGATGATGCGCAGGGCCACGGCAAAATTGTAAAAGACATGCGCGATCAGGATGATCGCCAGGGTGCCTTCCAGCCGTAACGGCGCGCCATCCAGCGCCAGCATCTGTCGCAACAGATCATTGACAAGCCCCCTCGACCCGATCAGGGCGGAAAAGGCGGCGGCGACGACGACCGTCGGCAACACAAAGGCAAGCGTGGAGAGCGACAGCAGCATCGACCGCCCTGGAAATGACCAGCGAACGCAGACCCAGGCCGCCGGCAACGCCAGAGCAATCGTGATTGCAGTGGAAAGCAGCGCCTGAACAATGGTGAAAGCCAGTACGTTCAGGTGCCAGGGTGAAAACAGTTGCCGCAACTGCTCCAGGGCAAGCGTTCCGTCCGGCGCCAGCCCCAACACAAGAATGGAAAGCAGCGGCCAGACATAAAACAGCGCCAGGAATAGCAGCGGCAACAGCAGTAGCGGACGCGCCAACCGGGTCATCAGCCGCCGCGCAACACCGTTTCCGTCCAAGCCTGAATCCACGTTTCGCGCATGGCGTCAATGTCCTCTGGCGAAACCGCTGCCGGCACTTCCGCTACTTCAGCGTACTCGAGGAACACATCGGGAAGTTCAGCTTGCTGGTTGACCGGAAAGACAAACATTTGCAGGGGAATGTCTTCCTGGAAACGTGTGTCCAGCATAAAGTCGATCAAACGTTGCGCGGCTTCCACCTGTTCGCTGCCATCCAGCACGCCGGCAAATTCAATCTGGCGGAAGCAGGTCTGGTCGGCGACGATGGCGCCGGTCGGCGCCTCTTCAGGCGTCTCCTCCATGAAAAATACCTCGGCAGGCGGGCTGCTTGCATAGCTGACGACCAGTGGATATTCCCCACCGCTGTGGCTGAATTCTCCCCAGTACGCCACTTCCCAGCCGCTGACGACGCGCACTTCGTTTTCGACCAGCTGGCTCCAGAAGTCCAGCCAGGTCATTTCGCCTTCCGTGCCAAATACGCCGATCGTCGCCAGCATGAAGGCCAGGCCCGGTGAGGAGGTCGCCGGATTCTCGACGACCAGCAACCCACGGTATTGCGGCTCCGTCAGATCAGCCAGACTTTGCGGCAATGGCAGTTCCCGCTCGTCAAACCAGGCGACGTCGTAATTCAGGCAAACGTCACCATAGTCAATCGGCGTTACCCTGAACTGTTCATCCAGCTGAAACTCTGGCGGCACATGCTCCAGCAGCGGGGATTCGTAGGGCAGGAAAATGTCGTATTCCAGCGCCCGGCTGAGGAAGCTGTTGTCCACGCCGAAGAGCACGTCACCCAGGGGGTTGCCACGCGAGAGAATGGCCTTGTTGAGCATCTCGCCGGCGTCGCCACTCTGCAGGATCTCGACCTGGATTCCCGTGTTTTCCGTGAATTCTGCAAGTACGTCTTCACCTATTGCGAAGCTGTCGTGGGTGACCAGCGTCACCACAATCTCCTGGGCGCCGACGGAGGTCAGCAGCGCCAGCAGAAGCATCAGTGTCATTGCAGTACGCATGTCCTCTCCTTCCAACAAAAAAACCACCCCGCCTCCAGGGTGGTTGTTTCGCCTCGCTACGCTTCCTGCGCCGGCATGATCCGGATCAGGTTCGAGGGTCGATGCGACTTTACGCATCCTCTCAGCCCGCTCGCGCGGACTCCCCTAGTGGCTCACTTGTCAAGACAGGTTAACACCTTTTCCGGTACACGTCAAACGCATTTGTCAGGGCTGCTCCAGAAATCGCTGCAACCACGAGTCAAAACAACCTGCATTGCATTGCTCCACGTAGTCCAGCAATGCGCCGCCGTCCATGGGATAAAGTGGAAAACAGCTGGTGGGCCAGGCGCCCCTCGGTGCCTCCACAATGAAGTCCGCGCCCGGCGCCGGCAAGACATGACCGCCGCGCAACTCGCGCACGTCATCGACCAGGCGCTCAACCGTGACAATGACCGTCTTCGCGATGTACACCAGTTCCATGTCGATGCCGAGATTGCGATTGAGCAGGACATTGCCCTGACCGTCCGCCGCCAGGCCGTGCAGTACCGCCAGGTCCAGCGAAATCGCCGGAAAGGCAACCAGCGCATCCTGGCCGTAGGCATCCGGCACTGCTTGAACGTCCGGACGCAGGCGGGGCAGGTCCGTGCCGCGCCAGGCGCGGGAGGGCATGAAACTGGTACGCGCCATGGTCGCCCGCATGCCGGAGACTATACTCAACTCAGTCTCTTCCAGGACCTGGATGCCGCCCTGCTGCACGGCGGCGGTAAACATTGGCGCCAGCCCGAAAGATTCCAGCCCAAAGTAAACGCTGCGAATCGTCTCTACGCAGCCCGCGCCTACCAGCAAGTCTGATTCCAGCCCGGCGGTGAAGCAAAGCAGGGTCAGGTCTCGTGGCGCCTGGTCCCGCAACAGCAGGGCACGCACGAAGGCCAGCGGTCGACGGTAAAGCGTCATGCCGCCCAGTGCGAGCGTTTGGTTGTCGTGCAACAAGTCTGCGGCTTCTGACAACGAACAAGGTCTAAAAATCGGGCGCACCTTCCAGTGTAAGTCCGGCAAATGAAGAAGGACAATTGCATTTGGACGAGGATTGTAGCGAATCACAAGGTGCGGACCCCTTCATCCTGCACTTTCGCCTCGACTTTTCAACTGAAATTCAGCGCCGTCTCAGGTACGACCGTTATACTCCGGCAAAAGTACGCGGAGCCGGCCATGAATTTGCTTCGATCCACTTCTACACGCTCCATACTGACGGTCCTGGCAGTGCTCCTGCTTGGTTATGCCCTGGGTTCAGCGCACAGGTCACTTGACGCGCAGGCGAGGCCGCGCCTTTCAGCCGACGAGCAACGTCTGTTCGATTCATTCTGGCAGGTGTGGGAACACATCCGTGTCGACTACGCCGACCCGCAGGGGAAGGTTCCCGAAGCCTCGGTACTCGTTGACGGGGCCATACGGGGAATGACGGAGGCGCTGGGGGACGAGCACAGCGGTTACCTGGATGCGCAGCAATATCCCCTCATGCAGGAAGACCATGCCGGCGCCGTCAACGGTATCGGCGCGGTGGTTGAAAGGGAAGACACGAGCGGTCAGCAGCAAATCGCCTGGGTGTTGCCCGGCACGCCGGCGGAAGCCGCGGGCCTGGCTGCCGGCGACGTGTTCCTGCAAGTCGATGGTGTGGACGTCCGTGAGGCCAGCCAACTTGAGCTGGCTGCCCTGGTGCGCGGCCCTGTCGGCACAGCGGTCGAGCTTCAGATGCGCCGGGGTGAAGACAGACTGGATTTCATCATCACACGCGCCCGCATCGATATCCCGAACATCGAAGCGCGCAGGTTGCAGGAGACGGGAATCGGCTACATCCAGTTACAACACTTCAACGGCAACGCGCGTCAACAAATGGAAGAGGCCCTGGATGCAATGGACGCGGGTAGTTTGAAGGGCCTGGTGTTGGACCTGCGTAACAACCCCGGTGGCCTGCTGGACAGCGCCATTGCGATTGTCAGTGCCTTTATTGAAGACGGGCCCTTGCTCATTGAAGATTCGGGCAATGGCCAAAAGGTCCATCGCGCGGATGGCAGTTTCCTTGGTCTGACCCTGCCGATAGTGGTCCTAGTGAATGAACAGAGCGCCAGCGCATCGGAACTGGTCGCCGGTGCCTTGCGGGATCGCGGGCGGGCCTTCATCATAGGCGAGCCCACATTTGGCAAGGGGACCATGCAGAACCTGTTTTCGCTTGACAACGGTGGTGGGTTGCAACTTACGGTCGCGCGCTGGCTGACGCCGGAAGGACACTGGATTCATGAGAGCGGCATCATGCCAGACATTCACGTCGAACAGTCCCTTCAGCCATCGATACAGGAGGAAGACCCGCAGTTGCAAGCAGCCATCGAACACCTGCAGACGTCAGCTGCCGTTCATGCAAACTGAAGCGGGTACTAAATCTGTACGGTCGTCCGTGCCGCCAGCCACGCCCCCGGCACACACTATATGACGCAGAAGGCGGACCCTGAATCGAGAGTTCATTCAGGAAGCCAGGTCAAGCCGGAGACTGGCGTAACCAGTTCCTCCCGGGGAACGCGCGTGGTGCTGGCCTGGCTGTCCTTCGTCTTTCTGGGGATCCCGGGCGGTGCCTTTGGCGTCGCCTGGCCGGCGATCCGCGACACCTGGAACTTGCCGACCGCATATCTTGGCATTTTGTTGCTGGCGTTTACCGGAGGCTATCTCTGCGGCGCATTCGTCAGTGGGCGGGTCATCACACGCCTGGGCCTTGGCAATGCGCTACTCCTCTCCAGCAGCGTCATCGTTCTGGGGCTTGCCAGCTTCGGCCTCTCTCCCACCTGGGCCCTGTTGATTGTGACGGGTTACCTGCTGGGGACCGGCCAGGGAATCCTGGATGCCGGCATCAACCTGCACTTCGCCAACCATTTCAGCGCCCGCATGATGAACTGGCTGCACGCATTTTTCAGCATTGGCGCGGCCATGGGCCCATTTACTGTCCAGCTGGTCGGCACGACGGGTGAAGGGTGGCGTCTGCTGTGGCTGTCACTTGCGTTGGGACAATTGCTGCTGACGGTGGGATTCGCCCTTTCACGCGGTAAATGGCTGCATTCTCCCGATCGAGGCACATCCCGAATTGAAGAGACACCCTCCACATTTGCGACCCTGCGCCAGCCCCTGGTGCTCCTCGGAATGGCGCTCTTCTTTGTTTTCGTCGGCATCGAGTCCACCGCCGGCAGCTGGAGTTACATTCTGTTCAACGAGACTCGCGGGGTCGGCGCCGGACTGTCCGCCACCTGGGCCGGACTCTACTGGATTGCCTTCGCCCTCGGCCGGATTGTTTATGGAATTGTCGCTGATCGTTTCGTGTCCGAAAGTGCTGTGCGGGTGCTCTTCGTGGCAATTTTGCTGGGCGCCGTCATGTTCAGCATGCGGGACTACGTGGCAGTCAGCGTGGCCGGCCTGCTTCTCATTGGCCTGGCGCAGGCTCCGATCTTTCCTCTGCTGATAACGGCAACGCCCGGACGCCTCGGCACGGGGCATGCTACCAATGCCGTCGGATTTCAGATCAGCGCTGCAGGCCTTGGCATTGCCTGTTTGCCGGCACTGGTGGGTTTCCTCGCCACCTTCGCCAGCCTGGAAATACTTGGGCCCTTTCTTGCGCTTTCCGCCCTGCTCTGCCTGTTCCTGTTCCACCTGATCGCACGCCAGGGACAACTCCAACAGTCCTGACACCCTCCGCCAGGATGCTTTTTTCGACTACCAACGGTCAGTGGCGCATGGCGGCATCACGATTGCGCATGGGTCCTGTTCCTCATGAACAAAAGGACTGTCTGCATGGAGCTTGCCTGACGGTATACAGGGAGGAACGACCGGCTGCAAGGTTTGCCCCGCTTGCTTCCACCAGGGAAAGGCGTCATTCTCTGCCGCAGGCAACTGCCTGTGTCGATCGTGCAGGATCGGCGTTACACGGCCCCTTTGGGCAGGTTCAGGACATCGCGATGACAGGCTTCGCTGCGGCTGGCAAGCACGGAAACACTGCGCGCCAGATCAGGATCATGCTGGCCTTTTTCTCCTTCGCTGCTGGAGGGATAACCGGTGGCGCCATCGGCGTCGCCTGGCTTGCCATCCGCGACACCTGGAACCTGCCGACAGCCAGCCTCGGCATCCTGTTGCTGGCCATGACCAGCGGCTTTCTGTCCGGTTCCTTTGTCAGCGGCTATTTCGTCACACGCCTTGGCATGGGAAATACGCTGTTTGCCTGCAGCGCTGTGACAACCCTGGGTCTGTTGGGTTTCGCCCTGGCTCCCGGCTGGGTGCCGCTGATCGTCATTGTCGCCCTGTCCGGCACCGGCAAGGGCATCTTTGGCGCCAGCATGAACCTTTACTTTGCCAACCATTTCAATGCACGTCTGATGAACTGGTTGCACGCCTGCTTTGCCCTCGGCGCCACCCTCGGCCCCTTCGCCGTTCAACTAACCTCATCAGCCGGTTATGACTGGCGCAGCACCTGGTTCGTGCTGGCGCTGGTCCAGGTGGTCGTGAGCGCGGCTTTCTATTCCACCAGGACAAGCTGGCACACGACGGGCAGGATGGATTCCTCCACCAGGCTGGATTCGCCAACGATGATCGACACGCTGCGCAACCCGACCGTGCTGCTTGCCATGCTGCTATTGTTCATCTTCACCGGCATTGAATCTTCCGCCGGGAACTGGAGTTTCACACTTTTCAGTGAATTTCGAGCCATCGAGAGTGCAACAGCCGCGACCTGGTTGGGACTTTACTGGGGAAGTTTTTCCATGGGGCGGATTCTGTATGGCTTCATCGCGGACAGGCTGCGCGCTGATTCCAGTATTCGCATTCTGATCCTGCTCGTCCTGTTGGGCGGACTGATGTTCTCTATGCGCGATTCAACAATCGTCAGTGTGGCCGGCCTGATGCTGGTAGGCCTGGCCCAGGCCCCCGTGACTCCCCTTCTCTACTCCATGACTCCCGGGCGCCTGGGCGAGAAACACGCGACCAACGCCATCGGTTTCCAGATGAGCGCGACCGGCCTGGGCTTCTCTGTTTTGCCCGCCCTGCTAGGGGCCGTCGCCGACGTCAGCAGCTACGAGATTCTTGGTCCATTTCTCGCTGCTTCTGCATTGCTGTGCCTTTTGCTCTTTAATCGCATCTCCCGCAGCAAGAACCTGCAACCAGCCTGATTATGGCGCTGCTATAATTTCCGCAGCTTTGACGGCAATTGGAACTGCGCATGGAAATCTTGGGAATCGACATCGGTGGATCGGGCATCAAGGGCGCACCTGTGGATACGGTCAGCGGGACCCTGCGGGCGGAGAGACTGCGCATCGACACGCCGCAACCCTCCACTCCTGAAGCCGTAACTGAGGTCGTTTGTACCCTGGTGCGGCACTTCGCATGGACGGGAGCGGTTGGATGCGCTTTCCCGGCCATTGTGAAGTCTGGCGTTACGAAAAGCGCCGCCAACGTCGACAAGGGCTGGGTCAATTATCCGGCCCAGGAAAAACTGGGGCAGCACACGGGGTGCCCCCTTGCGCTCAGTAATGATGCCGATGCCGCCGGCATCGCAGAATTCACGTTTGGCGCCGGCCAGGACCATCCGGGACTGGTGCTGGTTATAACCCTGGGCACCGGCATTGGCAGCGCCATGTTTTACCGCGGCGTGCTGGTCCCCAACAGCGAACTGGGTCATCTGGAAATCCGGGGACGCGAAGCGGAAAAGTGGACGGCCAGCGTGGTGCGCAAGCGCAAGGGGCTTAAATGGAAGGAATGGGGCGCCCGCCTGAACGACTACCTTGCCCATCTGGAGTTTATTTTTTCGCCGGACCTGTTCATCCTCTGTGGCGGGGTCAGCCGTCGCTTTGAACGCTTCAGCCCTTACCTGAACCTGGAGACCGAGGTCGTACCGGCCGCCCTGCGCAACGACGCCGGCATCATCGGCGCGGCGCTGGCTGCTCGGCCCCGGACCGGCGGCTAGTCCAGCGCCGCAACCGCTTCCTTCAATCGGGACGAAACGAAAGACGGGTTCAGGGCAGCGAGGAAATCTCCGGCGCGCGGCCCGCTGCTGCGCCCCAGAAATATACGGTAAAGAGCGCGAAAGGCAAATCCGGCGCCGCCCTGCTCTCGCCTGGCCAGCTCCATGATCGCCGCATGGATGCTCTCGCCATCCGCTGGCTGCGTCTCCTGATACCAGCGCGCAAAGGCGCGCAAAAAACGACGCTGATCTTCTTTCAGGGTAGCCACATCTTCCGGCAATCGCTCCTGAATGACAAAACGGGCTTTCTCTGGCGCGAATCGCTCCAGCCAGACACTGGCATAGGCAATCCGCTCTTGCAACTCGCTGCGTTCCTCCGGCAGTAATGGCGCGCCCTTGTGTCGCGAGAAATATGTTTCCGCGTCGACGCCAGGAATCTGTGAGATCGTTACAACGTGGGCGAAGCGGGGACGGTAGCCGGTTACCACTTCAGGACCGTGCCTGACCTGGGCCAGTTCAAACTGCCGTCGTTGCCAGTCCTCGGCACTGCCATCGCTGTAACGTTCTGCGGCCACGTCAAAGTCGTCGAAGAGACGTGGGATGGCATTTTCCCCCAGGCTGAAATTGATGGCTGTCCGCGGGCGGGTGCGCACCTGCAGCCAGCGCAATTGCTGTGCCGGCAATGCTTCGCTGGCCTCGCGCGCGCTGAGCCCAATCCCTTTCGACGAGCTCATCTTGCCGCCTTCCAGCAGCAGAAATTCGTAGGGCAGGTCGGCCGGTGGTTCAGCCCCGAAGACCCGCCGTGAAATCGCGTCGGCGACGTCGCGCGAACCGCCGGCAATGGAATGATCGCTGCCGGCGCCTTCAAAGTTAACGCCCAGCACCTGCCAGCGGGCCGCCCATTCCAGCTTCCAGGGCAGTTTGCCCGCGCCATCCCAGGGGGCCACTGCGCCCTCATGGCCACAGCCCCTTGCATAGTTCATCGCCTGCGGTTCGCAGCGATAATGCACGCGCTCACCATCGAAGGCGTGTACGCGCGTCATCGCAATACGGCCGCAACTTTCGCAGATCGGACTAAAGGGAATCCAGTGTTCCTCGCGGCCGGACTGACTGACTTCCTGGTAGATTGCCCGCAACTCGCCGGCCGCTTCAATCAGGGTGCGAATGACGCTATTCATGCGACCGGAGCGATACAATTCGCTCATGTGGTAAGGCTCGGGTGAAATGCCCAGCTTGCCCTGCGCTTCAAGAAATTCATCATAGAAATAGCGCGCGTAGCTGCGCGGGCTGCCATCCGGCGACGGCACTTCACAGAGCGGCTTGCCCAGCCAGGGACGATACGTCTCCTGCGGCAGACCCGGTGGCACGGCGTCCAGCGCGTCCATGTCGTCATTGCCGTAAAGGAAGCGGGCCCGCCGACCGGCGTCCAGCGCGCTGCGGTACAGCACGTCGTGAATGACCGGGCCGCGCAGCGAGCCGACGTGCGCGCTTCCCGAATATGTCTTTGAATCGTTGAAGACAAACTCCTCATGCGGGAGTCTGGCAATCATCTCGTCGGCCCAGTACTGCAATTTCGCCTCCTGGATTTCCCTGCGCCGCGCTCCGACGTCCGGTCCCTTACTTCATTCCCGTCGTGGCGATTCCGGTCGTGATGAAGCGTTGCAGGAAGGCAAACACAACCGTGATCGGCAACAGGGTCAGGACGGTCATGGCCAGCACGAAATGCCACTGAATCTTGAGTTCTCCGGCGAAGGAATGCAGGCCAACCTGCAGCGTGAAAACATCCGTCCGGCTGAGCACAATCAGCGGCCAGAGAAAATCGTTCCAGCGCCACATCACCGAGAAAATCGCCAGCACCGCCAGGGCCGGCCGCGCCAGCGGCAAGACGATTTGCCAGTAGATGCGCCACTCGCTGGCGCCGTCTATGCGGGCGGAATCGAGTAGTTCGTCCGGGATGGTCAGCATGTACTGACGCAGCAAAAAGACGCCGGTGGGCGTGGCTGCGCCGGGGATGATGACCCCCCAGAGATTGTTGTAAAGATTCAGCGAGGTGATGACGAGGAATACCGGCACCAGAATGACCGAAATCGGGATCATCAGCGTGGCGATGAACAGCACGAAAATGCCGTCCCGCCCGCGAAATTGATACTTGCTGAGGGCGAATCCGGCCATGCTGTTGATCAGCAGGGTGATCAGCGTTGCCAGTACGGTGACGGTCACGCTGTTGCGCAGGTAGGTGAGAAAGTTGAAGCGGCCCAGCGGATCGACGTAGTTTTCCAGGGCAAGACGGATTGAGCGCACCGGCTCCCGTTGCCGGATGTTGACCTTGACGATTTCTTCCGGCGAATCGGGGTCCACCATCTGGGCTTCAATGCCGACCCGCCGCACCTGGGCCATTTGTCGCACACTGCCGTCCTCCAGCGTGACGTCATAAAGCGGCAGAGGCTCTTCGTAGCCTTCCACCTGGACTGAGTCCTGCTGAAAGGGGAAGAACTGCGGAGGAAACTCAATCAATGCCGCCTGGGTTTTGAAAGAAGACATCAAGACCCAGATCACCGGCCCAAACATGACGACCGTGCCGAAGAGCAACCACAAATAGGACAGCAGGTCCGTCGGATGCAGGCGCGTGCGGCCGCGGGTCCGGGTGAAAATGTTGCGTGAAGCAGGGAGGGTCTCTGCGCTCATGCCTCACTTACCCTGTTTCATTGCTGCGCGCCGCGCGCAACTGCATCAGGGTCAGGATCAACAGCGTCGCGCCCAGCAATACGGACGCCGCTGCCGCCAGACCAAAGCGTTTGATGGTATTGGAGAAGCCGACGGTGTAGATGTATTGCACGATAAAGTGAGTCGTGGTGCCGGGCCCGCCCCCGGTCAGGGCGTACACCTGGTCGAAAACCTGTACGGCCCGAATCAGGGAGAGCACCAGCACGACAAACATGGTTGGCATGAGCAGGGGCATCGTGATGAAGCGAAAACTTTGCCAGCGCCCGGTGCCATCAATCTGGCCGGCCTCGTAGAGTTCGCTCGGGATGGCCTGCAGGCCGGCCAGCAGGATCAGGGTGTAAAAGCCCATCAACGCCCAGATGCTGATGACAATCACCCACAGAGTTGCCCAGTCGGCGTTGACCAGGAACTGGACGCGGTCGCCGCCCAGGGCAATCAGGATTGAATTCAGCACGCCGTCGCGCTGCAGGATCCACTTCCAGATCAAGGCCACGACGACCGGGGACAGCAGCACAGGGTAGAAAAACACGCTGCGAAAGAATCCGCGCGCGCGAATCTTGCCGTTCAGCACCAGAGCCGTGACCAGCGAGACCGCCACCATGCCGCTCACCTGCACGATGACGAAGAAGATGGTGTTAAATACGCCGCGCCAGAAAAGGTCTTCGTTACAGCTGTTGGGCTCAAACACATTTTCGCAGTCAAAAAGAAATTCGTAATTGCCGAAGCCCACGAAATTGCGGTCCTGCGGATAAATCTCCGTGCCTGAGGTAAAGGAGATGTAGAAATTCAGCAACATCGGGAAGAGCACAAAAACGCCGAAGATCAGAAGATTGGGCAGGACAAAGAAATAGCCGATGCGCTCCATGCCCAGCCGGCGTTCGATGGGCCGGACGAGAATCTCGAGGGTGTTCATCAGCCCCGCAAACAGCGCCCCTGCGCCCGCTTCCAGCGCTGCCGACAGTCGCGAAAGCGGCCCCCGTCGTTCCGTCTGCAAATTGCCGTCAAGAGTCGTCATGTTTCAATCAAGGATATTCGGCCAAGACAAAAGATACCGCTTCCGCTCTCACGAGCGAAAGCGGTATCGAAAGGCCGTGTGGCCAGAGTGTGGTTATGACTAGCCACCCATCTGTTCGGCCAGTTGTTCGTCCACGTCTTCCTGAATGCGCTCAATGGCCTCATCCAGGGTCAACTCGCCCACTATCGCCTGGGTCAGACGGTCGCGGGCAGCATTGAAGACCAGGAAATTGAAGGGGTAACCCTGCAGGTCAAAGGCGGTCTGCTCCAGAGTGCCCACCTGCGCCGTACAAGACGCCGAGGGCGGCCTTCGCCAGCTCAAGATCGGTGTCGAAGTCAACGCCACTGGTCGCCAGGCCACGGTGCGCCGGAATGAAGAGCGTGCGGGCGGAGAATTCACCCAGAATGTCCTCGCGAGCGAGGTATTCCATCACGCGGGCGACCTCGGCCGGATGCTCGGTATCGCTGATCGCGACCAGTGAGGCGCCGCCGGGCATGCCGGTGCAACCGCCCGGTCCGCAGGGATTCGGGACGACTTGCCAGTCAAAGGCGTCGCCAATCTGGTCCGTGAACTGCCCGACCTGCCAGCTGCCAGACATGTAGAAAACGACCTGGCTGTTGCCAAATTCCTCGTTGGCGCCGGCGTAGCCGGTGTTGGCGGCCCAGATTTCGAGGGGCATGGTGCCCTCGTTGTGCCAGTTGACAAAGAGCTCGGCCATGGCGCGGAAGCCCTCATCGCCGGCGACCAGCGGATGGCCTTCGTCGTCGAAGTACTTCGCGCCCATGCTGATGGCCGGGCCGGCAAAGCGGTGACCGCTGCGGTCCATGGCCATCGGGAAGGGAATCTCCAGGACCTCGGCGACTTCATTGGCCGCCGCCGCCCACTCTTCCCAGGTGACCTGGTCGCTCATGTCACTGGGCACTGCCACGCCCGCCTGCTCAAAGAGCGTGCGGTTGATGATGGGACCCGTGATGGTCAACTGTGTCGGAAAGCCGTGGATGCCTTCCATCTGGCCCGCCTGGCGCAGCCATCCGAGGGTACCGCCGAAGCTGTCCAGCCAGTAGTCAGGGTCGCTCAGGTGGGGCGTAAGGTCCAGGTAGAATTCGGCCAGGCCGCCAAGGTTGGTGACGCGGGCCATGTCCGGGCCTTCACCGGCGGCCAGCTGTACGGGCAGGGCTTCAAGAATACCCGCCTGGTAGGGGACGTTGTCCATCACCACGCGGATGTCGCTGTTTTCCATCTCGAAGCGGTCCAGCAGGTCACGCATGACTTCGTCTTCGTTGCCATCCGTGTACCAGGTCATGCGCAACTCCACGACGTCCTGCGCCAGCCCCGGCAGGGACAGCGCCAACATCAGGGTTGCCAACATTGTCACAATTGCAATTTTACGCATGCTCAATACTCCACTTGTTTGCGGTGAACGCCCAAAAAAGTATTGGGCATGTTCAATTTATCACAGGCCAGGCAGGGCTTCCATGCCGAACCTTCTACCTGAAACGCTATCAACTATTGCCCGAGGCTGTTCAAAAATGCTTCAAGCTTCAGCGTGTCAAGGCGATGATTGACAGTGCCACCGGGATAGCACAGCAGGTTGGGGCCCTGCGCGCAATGAGTCAGGCAACTGGCAAACTCCAGCTTAACGTTCCGCCCGGGATGTTGAGCCAGCCAGGATTCCAGCATCTTTCGCAATGGTCTGGCGCGCCCACTGTCGTTGCAGTCGACGCCCATACACAGCACCAGGCGAATGCGTTCTTCCGCCACTACTAAAAGGCCGCTACCAGGCCGTCGGCGCGCGGTTCGCTGCCGCCCCTCAGTACGCCACTGTCCGGGTCTCGCAAGATGATTTGACCGCGCCCGAAAACCCGCCTGCCCCAGCCCGACACCGGTCGCACGCAATGTCCCTTCTCCGCCAGAGCCGCCATGGTCCGAACCGGCACGCCTTCCTCCAGCAACAGATCACCGTCTGGCTGGCCGTCCGCCACCATCCAGCGCGGCCGGTTTAGCGCTTCCTGGGGACCAAGATTGTCATCCAGCATGGCGCTGACGACCTGAAAGTGGCCCTGCGGTTGCATGTAGCCGCCCATCACACCGAAGCAGGCGCGAAACTCGCCATCGCGCAGCAGCATGCCGGGAATGATGGTGTGGTAGGGGCGTTTGCCTGGCGCCAGTTCGTTGGGGTGGCCGGGATCCAGGCTGAAGCCGGAACCGCGGTTGTGCAGCCAGACGCCCGTGCCACGCGCGACGATGCCGGAACCAAAGCCCATGAAAAGACTCTTGATGAAGGAGCAGGCGTTGCCCTCGCCGTCCACGGCGCAGAGGTAAATGGTGTCCGACGCGCCTGGCGGTTGACCGGGCGGCTGCGGCGGCAGGGTGCGCCCCGGATCGATCAGCGCCGCTCGCTGTGCGGCATGGTCCCGGCTGAGCAGGAAATCCTGCGGGACCGGACTGTGCGCCGGGTCGGCAATGTGCCGGCGCGCGTCGGCCCAGGCCAGTCGCATGCACTCCACCATCAAATGCAGTCGTTCGGGGTCGTCCCAGGCCAGACTGCCCAGGTCGAAATGTGAAGCGATGTTCAGTGTTAGCAGGGCCGTTAGACCCTGTCCGTTGGGCGGGCACTCAAGCACCGTCGTGCCACGATAGTCGCTGGAAATCGGGTCGTCGAAGGTCGAGCGATGCAACTTCAGGTCCTCAACGGTCATGACACCGCCCTGTTCCTGCACGGTTTCGGCAATGGCTTCAGCCACCGGGCCCTGGTAAAAGGCCTGTGGTCCTCCTTCGGCAATGCCGCGCAGGGTACGGGCCAGTTCCTTCAGTTGAATGACCTGCCCGGGTGTCGGCGCCCTGCCTCCGGGCAAATACTCGCGCGCATGGGGAGCATGACGCAGCAGGGCGGCCTGGCCGGCCCATCCCACGCCGAACACGGGCGCCAAAGGGAAACCGCTTTCGGCATAAAAAATGGCGTCGACGAGCACGTCCGCCAGGGCCATGCTGCCGTGCCGCTCCAGCAGGTCCGCCCAGCCCTGGACGGCGCCGGGCACAGTGACCGCGTGGGCATGACGCGCCGGCATCTCACGCCATCCCTGCCGACGAAGATCGCCGGCATGCAGGGCAGCGGGGGCCCGTCCACTGCCATTGAGCGCCGTTACCTCGCGGCTGCCGGCATCGTAATGCAGGGCAAAACAGTCGCCGCCGATGCCACAGGCGGCGGGCTCGGTCACGTTCATGACGGCCGACATGGCGACGGCGGCGTCCGCCGCGCGCCCGCCCTGCCGCAGTATGTTCAGCCCGGCCTGGGCGGCGAGGGGATTGCTGGCGGCGGCCATGCCGCGGCGCGCCAGCACCGCCGAACGGCGGGAGTTAAATTCCATGCTCATGACAGACCTCGCGTCATGCTGGAATCGTCAGGCTGGTCAAATCGCGCGGATAGTAAGTCATGATTTCCACGCCCTTCTCTGTCACTGCCACCGTGTCCGAGTGGCGAAAGCCGCCCAGCGCCGCGTCATACAGTCCGGGTTCCACGGTGAATACCATGCCCGGCAACATGGGCGTGTCATCCCCGAAATCGAGAAACGGACCTTCATGGTAGCGCAGTCCGATCGTGTGGCCGCTGTGGTGCCGCCAGTGTGACATCAAATCGTGTTGCCGAAAGTACTCCAGCACGACGCCGTCGACTTTGGAACAGGGCGCGCCGGGTTCCATCGCGCCGATGGCCGCGTCCTGCAGGGCGACCATGTGGTCAAACATGTGTTTGCAGGCGTCATTGGGTTCGCCCAGGAACATGGTGCGCTCGAGTTCGGAATGATAGCCCCAGACCATTGCGCCGGCGCCGGTCACCAGCACGTCGCCGGCCTGAAAGCGAATGTTGTTGGCAATGGCGTGCGGGATGGCCGCATTGCGACCGATCTGTCCGCGATAGCCGGCGTGGGCGCCCGAGCCGGAGAATCCGCCCTGGGCGCGATAGACGGGGCCAATGGCGGCATACATGGCGAGCGTTGCCTCATTGCTGGCGCGAATCCCCACTTCGGTCTCGGAAGCGCCAGCCCGCGTGTAGTCCTGCAACAACTGGTGCGCCAGATTGCCCCAGCGACAGCTTTCACGGATGCAATTGAGCTCTGCAGGGCTTTTCACCGCCATGGCATCCTCAATGAAGGGGCGCACGTCACGCAGGACAACGTCGGCCACCTCGGAAAGCGCCGGCCCGCGATAGCCGAAGACCCAGGGATAGCCATCGCCGTCACCGCCCGTTTCTCCCTGGATTCCCATGTCCGCCAGCAGGGCCGCCATCTGTTGCAAGGGATGCACCTTGTCCGGGTATTCGTCGTAATGGGCCACCCGCTCTACAACCGCAGCGCTGCGGGCGTGCTCCAACTCCAGTCGTGGTACAAACAGGGCGCGCTCGCCGGCACTGTTCATGACAAGACCAATCGGACGCTCGGTGGGAATGAAGTCAAACCCGGCGTAATACAGGATGTAGTCGCGGCTGAACAGGATGATACCGGCAAGACCGCGTTCCCGTAAATGCTCCAGCAGACGGTCGCAGCGTTCCTGCCGCTCGGCCACCGTGATTTCCAGTTTCATTCCGTTCTCCTCAAGTTCGGCACGGGTCGCATTGTAACGGAGGCGGGAAATGCAGGCGACTGCCTGAATTGCCGCCGGCCTGAACGCAGGCTACACTGCAAAGTGACAGTCTCCGACATGGATGCAGCGGGAGTGTCCGTGCGCACAGTATCCTGGCATGGCGACAAGGTCCGCCTCATCGACCAGCGTCTGCTCCCCTGGAAGCTGCGTCATGTCGACCTTGATTCGCATGAAGCGGTTGCCGATGCCATCTCGGACATGGTCGTGCGCGGCGCACCGGCGATCGGGGCGACGGCTGCCTTCGGTATGGCCCTGGCAGCCCGGGAATGCAATGCCGCTTCCAGTGCTGACCTGATTTCCTGGCTGGAAACCGCGGCGCTGCGGCTCAAGGCCGCCCGGCCGACAGCGGTCAATCTGGCCTGGGCCGTGGACAATATCATGGCGCTGGCCGGTAGCAGCCGCTACAAGGATGCCAATGACCTGCGCACTGCCCTTCTCGAACGTGCACAGCAAATCGCGGACGAGGACGTCCGCACCAACCGGCGCATGGGCGCGCACGGCGCAGCGCTGCTGGCGGAAGGCGCAACGGTCCTTCATCACTGCAACACCGGCGCGCTGGCCACGGTGGACCACGGCACGGCACTGGGCGTGATCCGCAGTGCGCACGAACAGGGTGTGCGCTTTCACGTGCTGCTGGATGAAACGCGCCCGCGGCTGCAGGGCTCCCGTCTGAGCGCGTGGGAACTGGAACAACTGGGCGTCAGCTACGACATCATTGCGGACACTGCGGCCGGCCATTTCATGCAACATGGCGAAATTGACCTCGTGCTGGTGGGCGCCGACCGCATCGCGGCCAATGGTGACGTCGCCAACAAGATCGGCACCTACCAGGTCGCCGTGCTGGCGAGGGAAAACGACATCCCTTTCTATTGCGTGGCTCCGACCTCGACGATTGACCTGGAACTCGCCAGTGGCGCAGAGATCCCGATCGAGCAACGCGATCGCAGTGAGGTACTGGCGCCCTACGGTCAGGAACTGGCGCCGGCCCACTACCACGCCCGCAATCCGGCCTTTGACGTGACCCCCCATCGTTACCTGAGCGGCATCGTCACCGAAGCGGGAATCGCCCGAGCGCCTTTCGATTCCAGCTTGCGTCGTGCGCTCGCAGGCGAGTCGCTGCAGGAGTGACGGCGCTGCAGCCATGCGCGTTTTGATGATTTTTCTGGACGGCATCGGCCTTGGGCCGGATGATCCGGACACCAACCCCTTCGCGGCCGCCAGTACACCAACTCTTTTTGAATTGGCAAATGGCCATCGCTGGCTGGCGGGAACAGGGCGGCAGAAAAGCGGACGCGCCATTTTTTTGCCCACGGACCCACGTATGGGTGTCCCCGGCCGGCCCCAAAGCGGGACCGGTCAGGCCAGCATATTCACCGGTCGTAACGTGCCTGATTTACTGGGCAAGCATTACGGGCCGAAACCGGACAAACAGACTCGTACACTGTTGGCCGAAGACAACCTCTTCAAACAGGTGGTCGCACGTGGCCATCGCGCCGCCCTGCTGGAAGCCTACCCGGCCTCCTGGCACCGGGCCATCGACAGCGGACGTCGTCTGCGTTCCAGCTACCAACTCGCCGTTCACGAGGCCGGCATAAGCATTTTGAATCAGGATGACCTGTTGCGTGGCGATGCGCTCCCGGTGGACTGGACGGGCGAGCATTGGCCGCGTAATCAGGGACGGAACATGGTCCCATTTCGCAGCCCGGCCGACGCCGGAGCGCAGCTGGTCCGCCTGGCCCGGCGCCACACACTTTCTCTCTTCGCCCACTGGCCCAGCGACGTCATCGGCCACCGGGGAACCCTGGACGAGGCCATTTCCCTGCTGGAGCAATTTGACGGGGTGATGACCGCTGTGCTTGATGCCTGGGATGACGACGAGGGAATGATCATCATCTGCAGCGACCACGGCAACATGGAACACGTCGGCGACCGGCGTCACACCCTGAACGACGTGCCGACCGTGGTCATCGGCAAAGGCCGGGAACGTTTTGACGAGAGCTTTCGCAGCCTGGCGGACATCGCGCCGCGCATACTTGAAGCTCTGATTGCGGAAGACTCATCCCGGGAGCGCGCCAGGGCAGACTGACAGAAATCAGCCCTGGCCAGGACCCTGATTCTCGAGCAGCAGCACAAACATCTTGCCGCCCAGGGCATTGTTTTCTGCTGCCACCCAGGGCTTGGCAATGATGTCGGGCCGGCCATTGCCGGTTACGTCGCCAACAACAGCTTCATGGCCGCCCAGGCCGGCGTCAAATATGACGTGTTCCCGCCACGCGCCGCCTGCACCGTCCACGTTTTCCTGGATGTACCAACGCGGCCGACCATCGCCCGCCACGTGCTCCATCTCGCAGGTGAAAATGTCGCAATCGCCGTCGCCATCCAGGTCGCCGACGTACAGACTGTGGTAGGCGCCACGCCGAATCGGGTCTCCGTTGGGAATCTCGTGGCGACGCCAGTTCTGTCCCCGACCATCGAGATTTTCCATCCACCACAGTTTGCCACCCGGAATCTCCGCATCGCACAAAACGATGTCATTGCGGCCGTTGCGATTCATATCGCAGATGACTGCCCGAGTCGCGTCAAAGGCAAACCAGGGCTGGAAATCCGGCGGCGGGTACGAGGTCGGGCCAATCGGACGCACCTGCCAGATACTGGCATCGCCGTGCACGTTCTCGAACCAGACGTTGCTGCGAACGACGTCAAGTGAGCCGTTGCCCGTCAGGTCGCCCACGGCTGCGCCGGCGTGAACGGCCGGGCCAATGGTCGCCCAGGGCCACTTTTCCTCCGGCGAGTCCGGGATTTTGTACCAACGCAGGTCGTTGCGGTCCGACATGGTGATGACTTCAGACCTGCCATCGCCGTCCAGATCAGCGGCGAGTACGTCATGGACACCCTTCAGAGCGGCGTCGAACACGATTCGTTCAAAGGGTCGTTCCGGATGTCGTGAATTGCGATACCAGGCGCCGCCAGTGACCAGGTCCGGCCAGCCGTCACCGTCCACGTCCAGCACACAGGCGCCAACGTCCGAGGGCGAGTCCTCTCCCAGCACGTGCCGCGACCAGTTGCCATCCGCGCGCCGGCGGTAGCGAAAGATCGTCCCGAACTGCTGGCCGGTGACGAATTCGGGGGTCCCGTCGCGATCAAGGTCCGCCAGCGCCGTCTGCGCGTAGTGGCGACCTGGCAGGGAAACGTCAATCAACTTTTGTCGAAAACGAAAACGTTTCATCCTGCTCTCCCGTTTCAGTCAAATTCGGGCAACCACAAATGGATCCCGTCGATTTCCGACGGTCGGGGCGCAGGGGAGCGCAAGCTGCGGAAGGGCTTGCAAACGATTCCCGTCTTTCCATCCAGTCGAATCGCCTTTGACTCATGCGTGCCCAAACCCACGTCGATGACCTGCTCTTGCAATCGCCCCATTCGATTGTGCCAGATGCGCTGGGCCGGCGGATGTTCATCCAGCCCCGCGGGGTCACCCAGTTCCCCCACGAAGAGGTCCATTGCGCCATCGCCATCGAAATCCGCGACGATCAGGGAGTGCGGATCAAGCAGGTCATCGCGCAATACTTCCACATGCCAATGCGAGGTGACGTCTTCGCCGGGCCGGCAGCGCGCAACCCGCCCGTAACGGCTGCGTCCCTGTTGCGGCCCGTAAATGGTGGCGTCTCCTTCCGACAGGATGATTTCCGGCCCGCCATTCGTTGTGAAGCGGGCGACTGCCACGCGCGGCGACAGGAAACCCTCGGCGTAGGGATAGCGCTGCCAGTCGCCGTCAGGATGTGAAGGTGGACGATACCAGGACTGCCCGGCAAACCAGCTCCAGTCGACCGTCGCCATCTATGTCCGCCACGGCCAGCCCTTCCTCGCGGAGATCGCTGGCAACTGCCTTCACGTCCGGCCATGGCGAAACGGTCGGGTCCTTCGGCACCGGGGCGCAAAACAGGGAATCACCCAACTGGTTCCAGAAGTAAACTTCCGGACGGCCGTCGCCATCGACGTCCGCCACCAGTTGGTCATGCGACATGGGGCCGGGCATGCGGAAGATTTCCCGCCCGATCCAGGCTTGGGTCGCGTCGGGCGGGTTCTCCCACCAGAAGACGCAATTGTCGCTCGCCGGCGTGCCGGCAACGAAGTCCAGCCGACCGTTGCCGTTGATGTCGGCCAGGAAGCCACCGGCCGCCAGGGGCTGTCCCTCGCAGATGACATGGCGTTGCCAACTGCCATCTGCCGCGCGACCGAGCCAGATCAACTCCGGCTGTGGAGCCCGACTGGCGATGACGATGTCCTCCACCCCGTTGCCGCTGACGTCGCCAACCACACATATTGTGCGCTCGCCAGGCGGCCCGGAATAAATTTGGTGGCGCTGCCAGTGTGGAAAATCAGGCATGGCGTCGCTCCCATGCTTCCGCCGTCAAGAGGGGTTCGCCTGGCGAGACGCTGTCCGCGTCATTGAGCAGCGTTCCCGGCGGCGCCGGTATTCGCCCGGTCAACAAGGGATCATCGCTCGCCAGCATCCAGCGTTCCAGCCTCTGGCGCAAATCCTCCAGCACCGCCCCGTGCACAGGGTCCAGGGCCAGATTCTCCCGTTCTGCCGGGTCCAGCAACAGATCATGCAGACGCTCTTCCGCCAGTTCCAGTTTTGGCCAGCCAGATTTCAGCCACAAGGACTTCGATGGACTGTCCTCGACATTGCACAAGACCGGTTCCCGTCGCGAACCGAAGCGCCGGATGTACTTCCAGCGTGCCGTGCGCAGAGAGCGTTGCGGCTCCCAGGCGCCGTGATAATTGACTTCTGCGTACAACGCCTCGTGCAATTGCCCGCGTTCGCCGCGTATCAATGGCAGCAGGGACTTTCCCTGCAGCCAGCCTGGACGCGGGATGGCAACCAGGTCACACAAAGTTGGGAACAGGTCCAGATGCGAGACCTGGGCATCCAGCACGCGCCCTCCGTCAAAACCTCCCGGCCCCCTGAAGATCAGGGCAACCCCCAGTCCCTGATCACTCAGGGTGCATTTCATGCCAGGGAAAGGTGGGCCATGGTCGCTGGTGAAAACCACGAGCGTGTCGTCCTCCAGGCCGCTTGCCGCCAGGCAGTCCAGCACGGCGCCTGTGCCTTCATCCAGGACCCGCAGGCTGGCAAGGAAGCCCGCCATGTCCCCGCGCGTGTCCGGCGTGTCCGCCAATGGCGCGATCGGCAGGCAATGCGGGGACGGCAAATCTGGAGACGGAAAGGGTCGATGGGTTTCAAAGAATCCCAGGGAGAGAAAGAAGGGCTGGTCGGGCGGGTCGTTCAGGAAATCGTTGGCGGCCTGCACAACCGCGTCCGCCCTGGGCGCGTCAAGCACGGTTCCCGGCGGATGACCCGGCGGCGGCGTCCCCAACGCCGCAAGATGATCGTAGCCGAGTTTGCTGACATCACTCGCCAGGTGCTGCACGCCCACCAGGGCAGTGAAATAGCCGGCTTTCTTCAGTGTGAAGCACAGGTGCCGCCGATAGTCGTTGAGGGCGAAACCGCGGTGGGCCAGACCGGTCATGCCGCAACTGTGGGGCATCTGTCCGGTCATCAGGCCGGCGCGGGCCGGCGAGCACATCGGCGCGACACTAAAGGCCTTGCGAAAGCTGACTCCCTCCTGGGCCAGTCGCATCAGGGCCGGCGTTTCCACGGCATGACCCAGTGGCTGGATGTAACGGCCCGTGTCGTGCGAGTGGATGAGGAGTATGTTGGGCCGTTTCACTCCCTGGTCCCGTTGGCGGCTGTCCAGAGATGGACGTAGCGACTGTCGCGCCAGCCGTGGCTTACGATGCCGGGCTTTCCTGGCGCCAGGGTGATCAGACGCGTGCCGTCGTGATGCTCGAAGCGGTTGTCGAGTTCCCGCCGCTTCCAGGCCCTTCCCTGCGCGTCGGCCTTGCTGTAAACGTAGAGTTTGCACTGGTTGCGATAGGGCCAGAAAGGATCGTGCTCGGCCGCGATCACTTCCGGCTGACCGTCGCCATCCAGGTCAGCCACCTCAACCGAGTGCGGGCAGCGCATGATGTCGATGACCTGCATGGGCCAGGGGACATCGCGCGGGTCTGGCGGGCATTCGAACCAGGCCAGCTTTGAGAACGGTGCGACCCGGTTTTCGAAGTCCAGGACTTCCTCGCCTAGCACGACGTCGAGACGCCCGTTGCCGTTAATGTCTTCTACCCTCAGGCGCGCGCTGTAGAAGTCCTCATCAGCGACGAAGCGATGGGGCTCGAAACTGCCGTCGCCCAGGTTTTCCAGCCAGTAAGGCCCGGCAACCACGTCCAGCAGACCGTTGCCGCTGAGGTCAACCGGAATCATTTCCTCACCGTAAATGATTTCCGCCAACGTGCGTTTGGGCCAGGGGCCGGAAGTTGGATCCTTCGGCACTTCAAAAAGTTGCGGGTAATGGTCCCTGCCCTGGTTTGCGCTGTGCCAGGAGGCAATGAGCGCGAGTCCTCCGCCCGGCAGGAGTGGCACAACCGCGTTGCCGTGGGGCCAGTCACCGTCGCCCCTGCCTATCGGATATTCCCTCCACTCTCCCTGGAGCGGGTCGACGACCTTCAGCCACACCAGTTCGTTGGACAGGCCGGGGGCATTCGCTTCCATGCCTCCGGCGGGGGCTTTGGTGGCGATCAACTCGTTTCGCCCGTCGCCATCCAGATCACAGGCAGCGATGACCTGCGACACGCCTGGAATGGGACGACGCTGCCAGTCCGGATTGCGATACCACCAGCGCGCGCAAATGACGTCCTCCAGGGCATCGCCATCCACGTCTGCCGCGAGGATGTCCGTGCCGGTCGCCGGTTTGTCGCGATCAATAAAGACGTGCCGCCAGTCCTGCAGCGCATTCCCGTCCTGTTCGCCCGCCTTCCAGATGGTGACCCGCGGGCGCCAGCACTCCTTGCCCACAATCTCCACGTCGCCGTCGCCGTCGATGTCGATGGCCATACCCTCGTGGGTGCCGGCCCCCTGGGCCAGCATCTCACGCTCCCAGCTGCGGCCATTGTTTCGCGAGCTGTACAGCATCAGTCGCGCGTCGTGGTTGTAGGGTGGGCTCCAGCCGCCCTGGGCCATTTCCCCGACAAATATCTTGATGGCGTCACCATCGCGCCAGGCGGTGAGCGAATGGGAATAGAGCAAGGGCGTGTCTTCGAGACGATGCTCAACCCAGGGGTTTGCCGGATTGCCGGCCAATCGATTCTCGAACCAGGACAGGCGACCGTCCATGTATTCGGAGTCGGTAATCACCAGATCGTCACGGCCGTTGCCGCTGATGTCGATGGCGGCGACGCGACACATTTCGCGGAATGACGGCGCCCAGGTGCGCATCTCCCAGGACCCGGCCCAGGGGCCTTCTGCCGGCATGGTGAGCCAGACAGGGCCGGCAACGATTTCCAGGCGGCCATCTCCATTCAGGTCCGACGCGGCGATGCCTTCGGTGAAGGTGCCGCTCATGGCCTCGTGTTTGCGCCAGGGCGCTGACGGGTCGTCGCCGGGTTTGTAGACAAATATGCCCGGCACCGGGCAGTAGGCGGCGTTGGCCACCAGCTCATTGCGGCCATCGCCATCAACGTCGGCG
>CAXXWG010000042.1:0-7843 GCA_963667305.2 Aggregatilineales bacterium
GCGGACCTGCACACCCGCGAGCAGTTGAAACAGTTCGTCCGCTGCGCCGCCGCACACGTTGAGACGGTCGGCTGGGAGCAGGCTGCGCAGGACTTTGAGACCAGCGCCTGGTGGGAGCACCCCGTCTACATCTTTGCCACCGGGGCGGACGGCAGCGCCCTGCTCAGCCCGGGTTCGGATATCAGCCCCGGCGACAAGCTGTGGGACTGGCAGGACCCGGACGGCGTCTACCCCTCCCGCGAGCAGGTGCGCGTCACCCGCGACTTCGGCGGCGGCTACGTCTACCTGCGTTTCGTCAATCCGGACACGGGTCGGGAAGACCCGATGGAAACATACGTCCAACTGATTGACTATCGGGGCGAGCCGGCTTATCTGGGCGCCGCGATCTATCCGCAGGACACCCACGGCACCTGCGCGCCGGAGGTGGTGCGCGCCTCGCTGGTCTACAACGAGCGCGACGTCGAACGCTTCGTGGCCTGCGCGGCCCATCACCTGCAGCAACAGGGCCTGCAGGCCCTGCACGACTTCAACACTGACCCGCGCTGGTTCTCCGGCCCCACCTACCTCTTCGTCGGTGACCTTGAGACCCTGTTCCAGATCTCCAGCCCCGGCCAACCTGATCTTGTCGGCACCGACGTCTCCGACCTGACTGATTCTGACGGTGTCCGCATCAGTCAGGAAATCCAGCGAATCCTGGCCAGCCACGATGACGGCTACGTCTATTACACCTTCCGCAACCCCGCCACCGACGAGACAAGCCACAAGGCTACCTATGTCCGCCGCGTCCTGCTGGACGGCCGCGCCTACGCTCTCGGCACGGGCCTTTACATCCCGTCGGCGGCGTGCCTTGGCCTGCCCTTGGCGCGCGACGTCGACACGCGCGACGAACTGGAGCAATACGTGCGCTGCGCCAAAGACCTGGTCGACGAGCGCGGTGAACTGGCCTGGGATCTCCTCCTCCATCACCCGCAATGGATCGGCGGCCCGGCCTATATCTTCGTGCTGGACGAGCTCTGCCGCCAGCTGGTCTACCCGCTCGACTACGAACGCCGGCAGAGCGATGAACCGCGTTGCGACTTCTTAGACGCCGAGGGCAAGCTGTTGAACCAGGAAATCCTTGATACGGCGCGCAGCGAAGCCGGTGAGGGCTGGGTGCGCTATCTGTGGCTGAACCCGGCCAACGACCAGGTCGAGGCCAAGAACAGCTTTGTGGTCGGTGGCATGCTTGATGGCGAGCACATTTCCATCGGCGCCGGCCTCTACGAATCGGAGATGCAGCAGGACGGTTAATCACGACCGCGCCCGGCAGGGGATTCTGTCGGGCGCGGTCAGTTACGCACTTGCCACGTAGCTACGCCTGTGGCTTGCGCGCCGTGATGCGCGCGCTGAAGAGCGGCGGCATGCCCGGCTGAATCGGGATGATTCCGTCGGCATTGCGCATGTCGGGCACCTCAATCTCCACGAAGCCGGCTTCACGCATCAGGCCCGTGTAGTCCGCCAGCGGAATCGCGCCGGTCACGCACTCCGACCATTTGCCGCGGTCCGCCATCAGTTCCGGCGAGAACTCGCCGGCACGGACAATATCGCTCAGCGCCAGGCGGCCGCCGGGCTTCAGCACACGAAAGGCCTCGCGAAACACCGGCGCCTTGTCCGGCGTCAGGTTGATGACGCAGTTGGAAAGGATGACGTCGACCGTGTCCGACTCCAGCGGCAGCGCCTCGATCATGCCCTCGCGAAACTCGACCTGGGCCAGGCCCATACGCTCGCGCGCCGCTTCCGCGCGTTCCAGCATGGCGGGCGTCATGTCGACGCCGATGACGCGCCCCGCCGGCCCCACCGCGCGCGCCGCCAGGAAACAGTCGATGCCGGCGCCGCTGCCCAGGTCAAGCACCGTCTCGCCCGGCTGCAGTTCCGCACTTTCAAGCGGGTTGCCGCAGCCCAGCGACAGCTCGCTGGCCTCGACCGGCAGGCCCTCCAGCGTCGCCGCGCCATAGAAATCGGGCGAACAGCAACTGTCGCCCCGCTCCGCCAGCGCGCCGTAGCGTTCCCGCACCTGCCCGTGGATGCTCTCGCTCATGTCAGTTCCCTTTCCTCTTCGTTGATCCGGACCGGCGCCAAATCGTAATCCGGCGCGTAGACGCGCAGCAGTTCGCCACAGCAACTCGTCAAATGCGCCTGGTTGAGCGTGTAGTGCCGATGCCGTCCGCGCTGCCGCACCCGCACCAGGCCGGCATTCTCCAGCAGACCCAGGTGATGGCTGACCGTCGGTTGCCGCACCTGACCTTCCAGCGCCAGCACCAGCGCGTTGACCGTCAGCCAGCGGCAGCAAAGCTGGCGCAGGATCTCCTGCCGCGTACCGTCGGCCATGGCCTTCGCGAATTGCAGCGCCTCATCATTCATGGTCTCATTATATTGATGGTCATCAATATGTCAAGCGTCCGCAGCGTCGCCGCCGCGTTGTACAATGAATCGGCCGCGCGTCACAGATTCGCAAGATGCGCATGGTATAAGAAAGCAAGCCAAACACTGGATTGACCTGAGGGATTCCCTCTCTCTGAGGGAAGGGCTCCCGCGACTGAGCGGGAAGGGCTCCCGCGACTGAGCGGGAAGGGCTCCCGCGACTGAGCGGGAAAAGGGGGCTGGGGGTGAGGGCCTGGTGAATCCGAAAACGTCCGGAAACCTGGGTAAATGGAAAAGCTGGGCCCTCATCGCCCTGCTGCTGCTGGCCGCCTGCAGCGCCGGCGAGCAACCCTACAGCGATGCCGGCGTGGGCTATCCTGAGGATTACGCCACGAGTTTCGCGCACTACGCCACGGTGGACCGCGGCGACGGCACCATCCGCGATCTTTACATCAGCCCGCGGGCGCTGCAGGGCCTGCGCAACACGGGCCGTCTGCCGCACGACAGCGTGCTGGTCATCGAACTGTGGCAGGCCGCCCTCGACGCGCAGGGCGAGCCGCTGCTGGACGCGGCGGGTCGCCTGCGCAAGGGCGAGATGCAGGACACGCTGCACGTCGCCCACAAGCGCATGGACTGGGACGAGGCGGACTTCTCCAGCGCCGCCCGCGCCGGCAACTGGAACTTCGGCTCCTTCGACCGCCAGGACGGCGCGACCATCGACGAGAACCTGACGGCCTGCTTCAACTGCCACCAGGCCAGTTCGCGCAACGACTTTCTCTACAGCGCGCGGGAACTGGCGCGCTTCGCCATGAGCGACACGACGCAGTACTTCTTCTGCGAGCTCGGCCGCCGCAGCCCCTGCCCCTAGTTCACGCTCACTTCCCGCCACGGGATTGCACAGTGTACAATCACCTCACGCACGCTGTTGCGGGGTAACGAAAATGTACAAGTCCTTTCGCGTCCAGAATTTCCGTGGTTTCAAGGACCTGCGGCTTGACGACCTGGCGCGGGTGAATTTGATCGCAGGGAAAAACAACACGGGTAAGACGGCGCTGCTGGAAGCGATTTGGACCTACACCGGAGAGTACGATTCGTGGCGCCTTTTGCGGACTACAGAATTTCACGAGGATGAATCAGGGGAATCCGAATGGAAACCTCTGTTTCACAATCTGGACGCAGACACTCCAATTCAAATGTGTAGTGAAGTTGTAGCTGCTCCTCCTTCCCATGAAGAACTGGATTGCTTGAGAATCTCCATCGTCGACATTGACAGGTTGCCCGAAAACTCGCGGCTAATCCGATTTGCTGATGGGGAAAGAACAGATGTGTCGACGAAATTCCTCGAATTTCAATCTGGCAAAGAAGTTCCTGTTCATCTCGCCTGGAGTTTCCGTTTCCACAGAAACACCAGAAGGCCTGCCCTGCATTTTCCAGCCACTTTCATCCCATCCAGCGAGATGGTGCCTCGGTCTCAGGATACCCGACGGTTTTCGAGACTGCTTGTGGAGCGCAAGAGTGACAATCTGCTGCCAGTGCTACGTGAATTTGAACCGCGGATCACTGGGCTCGCCCTGATAGGCGAACCGGCAAGTATCTACGGCTACCTGAAGGGCCTTGGGCAACCCTTGCCGATTTCTACAATGGGTGAGGGTTTACGCCGCATCACCAGCCTGATGCTGGCCATTGGCACGACCGAAGATGGCGTAGTCTTCATCGACGAGATCGAGAACGGGCTACATCACTCAATTCAGACCAAAGTCTGGAAAGCCATTGCCAAGGCTGCGCACGAGTTCAACGTGCAAATCTTCGCCACAACTCATAGCTACGAATTGATTCGAGCGGCTCATGAGGCCTTCCACGAGAAACAGACAAAGGATTTCCATCTCTTCCGCCTTGGTCGTGGCAGGGAGAGTCAGGAAATCCAGGCTGTTTCCTATGATGAGGAAACATTTGATGCCGCCATGGAAGCTGGTTTTGAGGTGCGCTAGTGCCTCACAGACCCTGGAATGTTGAAATCACCGCAAACAATCTTCTCATTGTTGAAGGGCCGGATGACAAACGTTTCTTTGAAGCCTTGCTGAATCACTCCAGGATTTCCGGTTTCCAGGTTGTACACGTTGATGGAGTAGACAATCTCCGGGGGCGAGTGAGAGCCCTGAAAAGTCAAGATGAGTTCAAAAGGGTCGTTTCCGTCGGCATCGTTTGCGATGCAGATGACAGTCGGGAAGCCACTTTCAGGAGAATTTGCGGAGTGCTCGGCGCTGCCAGTCTCCCTGTCCCACCAGCCCCGCAGAAGATAGTTGGAGATCGTCCGCGTGTTTCGGCGTTGGTCATTCCACCGGATGAAGCCAAGGCAGGGCGGATGCTCGAAGATCTGTGTCTTGCAGCCGTAGCTGACGACCCGGCAATGAGTTGCGTCGATGAATACTTCAAGTGCCTTGAAGCTCAGGAAATCGTCCCAAGGCAAGTCGCACTGCCCAAGGCACGCCTGCATACCTTTCTGGCCTCCAGAGAAAGACCGGGGCTAAGACTGGGAGAAGCGGCAGAGAAGAACGACATTCCGCTGGACAGCCCGGTCTTCGAACCGGTCGTCAATTTCCTGCGGCAATTGAGCGCCGGCTAGTCCACCCCGTCCAGCGCGAGGAAGCTGGCCGTGGAGGCCGGCAGTCGCAACTGCAACACTTCCTGATATTCGTCCGAGTTGTAGAAGTCCTGCACCGTTTGCAGTGAGGGGAACTCGATCAGCACGAGGCGACTGACCGGGCTCTCGCCCTCCAGCGTGACCACCTCGCCGCCGCGCACCAGAAAACGACCGCCGTATTTCTCGATGAGGGCCGGCGTCCGCGCCGTGTACTTGCGATACTGCTCCATGTCGTGCACCTCGACCTGGGCGAGCAAATAGGCGGCCATCGTCAGTCTCCCTCACAGCTGGATGTCAACACGCGCGCAGTATACCCCGCGCCCGGCGCCACCGGACCGGGGCGACTCCCGCCAGAGTTAGCAAATGCTAATCGGGTGCGACACTGGCGGGGGTTATACTGACGGCAACGAACAGGACACAGAGAACATCCATCCCGTGAACCCTTCACCCCTGCGGCGTCTGCTGCTGGCGCTGCTGCCCCTGCTACTGATCGGCTTCGGTTTTTCGCTGGGCAGCGTGTTGCTGCCGGGCCTGGCGGCGCCCGTCCTGCAGGAGCTTGCGCCGTTGCCCACCCCCGATTTCGACGCGCTTGAAATCAGCGCCGACGAGAGCCAGATCGCACGTCTCTACAACGAGGTCAGTCCCTCGGTCGTCTCCATCAACGTGGCCGTGCTGCAGCGCGGTCGCGTCGGCGCCGCTTCCGGCTCCGGCTTTGTCATCAGCGACCAGGGCCACATCGTCACCAACTACCACGTCATCCAGAACGCGATGCGCGATGGCATCGAGGTCAATTTCCTGGATGGCACCATCCTGCGCGCCCAAATCGCCGGCGCGGATCCCGATTCCGACCTGGCCGTGCTGCAGGTTTCGCTGCCGCCGCAACAGTTGCGCCCCCTGACTTTGGCCGATTCCGATCGACTCGTCATCGGCCAGACGGCGCTGGCCATCGGCAGCCCCTTCGGTCAGCGCTGGACCCTGACCCAGGGCATCATCAGCGCGCTGGACCGCACCATCCAGGGCCTGAGCAACTTCTCCATCGGCTCGGTCATCCAGACCGACGCCGCCATCAACCAGGGCAACAGCGGCGGCCCGCTCTTTAACCTGAAGGGTGAGGTCATCGGCGTGAACGCGCAGATCGTGACCGAGTCGCGCTTCAACCCCGCCAATTCCGGCGTCGGTTTCGCCATCCCCGCCAACCTCGTGCGCCGCGTCACGGAAGCCCTGATCCGTGACGGCGAAGTCCGCTACAGCTTCCTGGGCATCACCGCCCTCAGCGACGAAGGACGCCCCATCACGCTCAACCAGATGGAGACACTCAATCTGCCAAACAACCTGCGCGGTGTGATGGTCGCCGCCGTGTCCCCCGGCGGTCCGGCCGAGCGCGCCGGCCTGCGGGATATGGGCCGCAGGGTGACGGTGCGCGGCGAGCGCGTGCCGACCTCGGCCGACATCATCACCGCCATCAACGGCGTCCCGGTCCATGACATGAGCACGCTGATCTCGTGGATGGCCATTAACACGCGGCCTGGCGACGAGGTCACGCTCTCCATCTGGCGCGATGGCGCGCCCGTGTCCATGCCCGTGACCCTGGGCGAGCGCTGAGTCCGGTTTTTCAGTCCCACAGCCTTTCGAAGGATCGCCCGCGCAGCAGCATGACGTCCGCCAGGATGGAGTGGGTGCCGCAGAGCAGGATGGTCCCGTCCCGCCCGGCTCCCTCCTCTGCCCGGGCCAGCGCCTCCTCCAGGTGCGGCACGTGGAGGGCCTTCGCGCCCTGCGCCCGCGCCAAAGCCAGCAATTCATCAGCCGCTGGAAAACGCAGGATGGGGTTGCGCGACGTTTCGCAGAAGATGAGGCCGTCGCTGGCGGGCGCCAGCGCCTCGATCACGCCCCCGTAGTCCTTGTCGTCGGGCACCGCCAGAATGACCTGCAACGGCCGCGCGACTGCTTCCCCCGTCGCTTCAAGCGCGTACTGCGCCGATTGACGGTGGACTGCGCCGTCCACGTAAAGCGCGGGCGAGTCCTGCAGCTTTTCAAGGCGGCCGGGCCAGCGCAGGGTCGCCAGGCGCGCGGCCATGGCGGCGGGGTTCTCTGTGACGCCCAGGCGCGCGCTGACCTGTCGCGCGGCGCGCAGCGCCAGCGTCGCGTTGGCCGCCTGGTGACGCCCGCGCAGGGGCAGGTCGAAATCACCAAAAGGCGCCAGGCGCAGGCGCTGGCCACGCGCCGTGCGGGAAAGCGGCTGCGCCAGTTGCGCGGGCGTCAGGACTTCCATGCTCGCACCCTGCCGCTGTGCTTCCCGCTCCAGTTCGGCGAGGACCGGGGCGGCCTGCGGCAGGCTGATCACCTGACTGCCCGCCTTGATGATGCCGGCCTTGTGCCAGGCGATGCGCGCCAGCCCCGGCCCCAGCCAGAAATCATGCTCGCGCACCACGGGCGTCACCAGCGAGAGGGCGTTGGGCGCCAGCGCCACGTCATCGAAACGCCCGCCGCGCCCCACCTCCAGCACCGCCGCCGCCACGCCCTGCTCGTCGAACCAGCGCAGGGCCAGCGCCAGAAACAGCCCGGTGGGGCTGAAATACTGACGTGGCCCGAGGCGCGCCTCAATGCGCTCCGTCGCCGGCTTCAGCCAGGCGAGGATGCGCAGAAAGTCCGGCAGCGGGATGGCGTGGCCGTCCACGCGTACCCGTTCGCGCCAGGAGACGAGGTGCGGGCTGGTCAGCATGCCGACGCGGCGACCGCGCGCCTGCAAGAGACGCGCCGTCATGGCCGTCGTCGAGCCCTTGCCCTTGCTGCCGGTGACGACAA
>CAXXWG010000043.1:0-2492 GCA_963667305.2 Aggregatilineales bacterium
GCACGTGAGATATGGCGCCCTGCGATTCTTCCCGCGGCACCGTGATCCAGTCCAGCGGCAGGTAGGCGCCCCTGGCAAACGCCTCAGTGTTGACGGCGGCCCGGCGTCTCAAACACGACGGGCAGTTAACTCCGCCCCACGCAAAATATCGTGCCTTGGGTGATCTCTCGCAGCGGCCGTTTGCCGTTACCCAACCTGCCCGATACCGGCAGTCCCTGTAAATCCTTGGTCCTGCGGCTCGCTCTGCAGTTGGCGATACACAACCCTATGGTTCCTCAGAGGCCAGTTGGTTGGCCTCGTCTACCAATGTCTGCGCCTTGGCAACCTCTCCATCGCATAGCGCGATGCCTGCCTTCAGCCACTTGGCCGTCACCTGGACAGCGCCTTGGGACCGCTTCGTCGCGTCGTCCATGATCCAGCCGAGCGGCGTGTAGGAGCGCTTTGACAGGGCCTCGGTGTTGATGACGTACTGCTTGCCGTCCGGGGCCTCGAACAGGACGATCGGGCCGCCGTCCCACACACAACAGATCGTGCCTCTGCTGATCGTCCGTAAAGGCCAGTTGCCTTTGCCGGGTTCTCCTTTTACCTCCAGCATCAGACTGCCCCATGCCATGGAGTTGCCGCGAGCACGTTTGCCGGCCGGCTTCCTCGGGACGGCGCGCAGCAGCAACTTCATTGGTCGTCAAATCTCTCTCCAGGAAGGTTGCCATTGATCCCCAGCGGCCTGCCCTGCGCACGGGCTTAGGCGCGCCGGCGGGTGCTCGCTCACCTTCCAGATCTGGGGGTGCTTCCACCCGCGACACCTGACCCAAGCAGCCGAGTCGGTTGAACCTGTTGGGCGGCAAGTGGCTATTCTACCACCCAAAATTGGTAGGTTGCACTGAAGATTTCTACTTCACGCTCGCCTGCCGGCGCAACCATTCCACACTCGGCATGAACAGCGGAGGAAAAACGATCGGTTCGGTCTGATCTCTGTCCAGAAGGGATTCTATCGACTAACGCTGGGCAGCATGGCATACCTGCCAAGGCGTGCCGACAGGTGCCCGCTCACCTGTCAGCGTCAGTAGTGGTGCCACCACCTTCGCCTGGCCCATCCATCAGCATTGGTTAAACCTTTCGGACCGAAATTAGTACTTTTCCACTAAAAAATTGATAGGTTGCACCGTAACACTCCTACTCCACGCTCGCCCGCCGGCGCAGCCATTCCACGCTCAGCATGAACAGCAGAGAGAAAGCAATCAGCAGGGTGGCCACGGCCAGAATCGCCGGGCTGATCTGCTCCCGTATGCCGGTCCACATCTGTCGCGGCACGGTGCGCTGCTCCAGGCCGCCCATGAACAGCACCGTCACTACTTCATCAAACGAGGTGGCGAAGGCGAAGAGGGCGCCGGAAATCACGCCGGGGGCGATGAGTGGCAGCACGACGCGCCGGAACGTCCGCAGCGGACCGGCGCCAAGGCTGGCGGCGGCGCGGTAGAGGTTGGTGTCAAAGCCGGACAGGGTGGCCGTTACCGTGATGACGACGAACGGCGTGCCCAGGGTCGCATGCGCCAGGATGAGTCCCAGGTGGGTCTGGGTCAGCCCCAGGTTGGAGTAGAAGAAGAACATACCTGCCGCAGAGATGATCACCGGGGTGATCATGGGCGATATCAGCAGGCCCATGATGGCCGAACGGCCCGGCAGGGCAGGATGCGTCAGGCCCAGGGCCGCCAGGATGCCGAGCGCCGTCGCCAGGGCGGTGGCGAACAGGCCGATGAACAGGCTGTTGAACAAGGCGTGGGTCCATTGCGGGTCGCCCACGACGGTCCGGTACCAGCGCAGCGAATAGGCCTCTGGATCCAGGCGCAGCATGCCCTCGGTGAAGGTGAAGTAGGGCTCGGCGTTGAAGCTGAGCGGCACGATCACTACGATGGGCGCCACCAGGAACACGAACACCGCAGCGCAGAACGTCAGATACACAGCGCGCCCGACGCGCTCCCCGGTTCCTCGCGGCGCCATCTCAACCCAGCCTCATGCGTTCGATGCCCACCAGGCGGTTGTACGCCAGATACAGCGCCAGCACGAACGCCAGCAACAGGCCGCCCAGGGCCGCGGCCAGCCCCCAGTTGAGGGAACTCTGCATGTGGTAGGCAATCATGTTGGAAATCAGTTGGCCGCTGCGGCCGCCGACCAGCGCCGGGGTGATGTAGTAACCGATAGCCAGGATGAAAACCAGCAGCGAGCCGGCGCCAACCCCCGGCAGGGTCTGCGGCCAGTAGACCCGCCAGAAGGCCTGGAACGTGCTGGCTCCGAGGGATGCCGCGGCGCTCATGTGCAGCCGCGGAATGGTGCGCATGACCGCGAACAGCGGCAGCACCATGAAGGGCAGCAGGACGTGGGTCATGGCGACCATGGTGCCGGTCATGTTGTAGATCATGGCGAGGCGGTTGTCGTCGTCGATCAGGTTCAACGCCACCAGCGCGCTGTTGACCACCCCCTGCGTCTGCAGCAGC
>CAXXWG010000044.1:0-94106 GCA_963667305.2 Aggregatilineales bacterium
GACGCACTACAGCCTCAGCAGCGGCGCCCGTCTCGTCATTGGCGACAGCAATTTCGAGGAGTTGTTGCGCGTCGAGGACCATGGCTCCATGGACGCGCTGGATGGCGACGACCTGGCCCAGGTCATCCTTGGCTTCCGTCGTCTGACCCGCGACAGCCTCAGCCTGATGGCCGTCGAATTTGTGCCGCCGGACGCGCCCTCCGGCGTTGCCGCGCGCGAGGCACTCAGCTCGCGGCGGGAGGCGCTTGCGCCGGAAGCGGAGGCGCCGGAGGCGCAACCGGCCGGGATCGGCGGCGAGCAGGTTCGCCGCAGCGCCGGCAGCGCCGCCCTGCGCCTGGCGGACGGGATGGACCGCCTCGGCAACGTGGTCGAGCGTATCGCCGGCCGTGAAGGCGACCCGGAGGCCAGCCGCCTGGCGCGCCTGGCCAACACCGGCAGCATCGTCCTGATCCCGATCGCCGTGGTCCTGCTGGCGCTGGTCATGTGGCTGGGTGGCGCCGGCAGCAGCGAATACGAACGTTGCGTTGAGGAGGCCTGGCAGGGCGCCCGCCTGGCGCGCAATATCGCCTCCGCCGACGTCAGCGGCACGCTCTCCGGTTGGGGCGCCGTGCAAACGACCGTCGAGCGCTGCACCGCCATGCGCCCCGAGGAGATCGACGTGGCGCTGGTCGAGTTGCGACGCGAGGGCCAGTCGATTGTCGACCGCCTCAATGACATCGAACGCCGTGAGATCTTCGTCGTGGAGGCCTTCCCCAACGCCATCCTGACCGACATCGTGCTGCGCGGGGACGATCTCTACGTGCTCGATTCTGCCAACCAGCAGGTCTACCGCATCACACTCAATGATAGCGGGCTGGGTATCGTGCCCGGCTCGCGCCAGCCCGTCGCCACCATGCGCCGTGGCGCCCAGGTGGACCTCTTCACCATCGATACCCTGGTCGGCCTCACCTGGTCCGAAGATGGCAGCGGGCTCAGCCAGAACAACGTACTGCTGGCCCTCGACGAGGCCGGCGTAATGGTCGAGTATTCGCCCACCTTCCTCGCGCGGGGCGTGCAGGGGCTGCTGGGCACGGAGCAATGGCGCACCCCGAAGCGCGTGACCTCCTGGCGCGGCCGCATATACATCCTCGATCCCGGCGCCGAGCAGATCTGGCGCTACGATCCGCTCAGCGGCGCCTTCGCCGGCGCCCCCATCGGCTACTTCGCCGGCGCCAACCGCCCCTTGCTGGCGCAGGCCGTCGATTTCGCCATCGACGATTCCGGTCGCGTCTACGTGCTGTTCTCGGATGGCGTCATCGCACTGTTCCGCGCCGGTGAGGAAATCCGCTTTGGCTACGCCGGCTTCCCGCCCGGGCAGGAAATGCGCCACGCTGACGCGATGTTCCTCAACACCGACCCCGTCGCCCCCGCCATCTACATCGTCGACCGCGAAAGCCGCACCATCTTCGAGACCTCGCTGGCAGGCACCTTCATCAACAGCTACCGCACCTTTGACGAAACGCTGTTTGCCAGTCTGGCGGGCATCGCCGTGGACGAGAACCGCAACCTGATGTACGTGCTCTCCGGCAACTCGGTGCTGGCCTTTAACAAACAGGAAAACTGACGCCCGTCCATTCGCGGTTGGTCCACTGCCTGGCAGGTTCCGGCCGGCCCGGACCGCGTTCGCGAGCGGCGCCTGGCGCTTGCGGCAGCGCCTGGCCAGGCTGACCCTGCGACCCGGGCAACAAATCCCCTATACTGCGCGCGTCCTCCTGACACGGGCATGAAGGAAGGCCATGCGCATACCGCTCTGGTTGTTCATTTCAGGCGTGCTGGGCACCATGGCGGCCACGGCCCTGCTGGCTGCGCTCGCCTTTCTGGGAATGCGCCAACTCTCCCTGCAGGCCGGTCTGGCCGGCATCGATCTGGCCCCGCCGGCCGTCAATCTGCGCCAGGCGCCCACGCCCTTTCCCACCCTCGCGCCCGCCGTGCAAACGCGCGCAGAAGCGCCGCCTGCCGCGACCATGCCCGTCGCCATGCCTCCCGCGTTGAGCGACCCGCGCGCCCGCAACATCCTTCTTTTGGGCATCGACCAGCGTGCCGGCACTGTCAGCGACGAACGCTACTTCCGCAGCGACACCCTGATGGTCATCCGCATAGAACCCCTGCGCCAGAGCCTGGCGATGCTGTCCATCCCGCGCGATCTGTGGCTGTCCTTCGCCGATGGCGGCCCGCCAGGGCGCATCAACAGCGCCAACAGCCGCGGCGACAGCCAGGGCTACCCCACCGGCGGCCCCGGCCTCACCGCCGACACCCTGCAGGCCAGCTTCGGCCTGCGCATCGACAACTTCCTGCTGGTCAATTTCGATGCCTTCCTCGCGGCCGTTGACCTGCTGGCGCCGGAAGGCGTGGAAGTCTGCATCGAGCAGCGTATCGACGATCCCCACTATCCCGACGGCAATTACGGCACCGTCCACGTCACTTTCGAGCGCGGCTGTCAGCCGCTGGACGCGGAGCGCCTGTTGCAGTATGCCCGCACGCGCGCCACCCGCGGCGCGGACTTCGACCGCGCCCGTCGCCAGCAACAGGTATTGATCGCCATGCTGCGCCACGTCGCCAGCCTGGAGGGAGTCGCTCGTCTCATCAGTCAGGCGCCGGCCCTGTGGCAGGAGCTGGGCAACAGCTTCCGCACCGACCTCAGCCTGGACGAGATTCTGCAACTCGGCATGTTGCTGCGCGGCATCCCGCCCGACAACCTGCGCCAGGGCGTCATCGACAACCAGGTGGTGCGCTTCGGCACGACCGTCGGCGGCGACCAGGTGCTTTACCCGGACGACACGGCCATTCGCGCGCTCATTCAGGACGTCTTCGGCAACGGTTGATCTGTCTGGGACAAATGCTCAGAGGGCGGGCGGGCCCTGCACGATGCGCCGGCGGATTTCGCTTTCCGTCGCTTCGCTGCCGACAGGCCGCCACAGGGTCTCCAGCCACCAGGTGGCGCCCGCCGCACGCCAGGCGGCCAGTGTGGCGGTGGCGGCGTCCGGGTCAGCGCCAAGCGTCTCGCCCTCCACGATGATGTCGTAAGCGCTCCCAGGCGCTCTTTGCGAGCGGATCCCGGGCATGCTCTTGCGCAGCTCGGCCGGACTGGCCTGTTGCGCCTGGCGACTGCCGTCCGCGCTCTCTCTGAGCACCTGGGGCAGCAGGCCGTCATACTTCAGCGCCCGCTGCATCGACCTGTCGCTGCCCAGCGCGCCCACGACCCAGATCGGGATGCGCGGTTGCTGGACGGGCGGCGGCGGTAATGCGAAGTCCGTTTCGCGGACCTGATAATGCTTGCCCCGCCAGCTAAAGGGCTGCCCGCGCCACAGGCCGGTGACGATCGCCAGACCTTCATCCAGCAGTTCGGCGCGCGTCCGCCGCTCGGTCACTTCGCCAAAGGCCACGAAGCCGGTGTCAATGGCGCCCAGACCCACGGAGAGAATCACGCGGCCACCCGAGAGTCCATCCAGCGTGGCGCTTTCGCCGGCCAGCTTCCACGGGCGCATTCGCGACAGCGGACTCAGCATGGTGCCCAGACGAATGCGCTGCGTGCGCATGGCGGCCGCCGTCAGACAGACCCAGGCATCCACGCCCCAGACCGGCTCCCATACGAAGAAGCCGTCCCAGCCGGCCAACTCGGCCTCGCGCGCCAGATCGGCCGCCAGAGCGGCGTCGCCGCCCGGCAGGACGAATCCCTTTTTCATGGACCGATCATGGCGTTCAGCCTTCGCGGATGGTTAGCGAGCGCAACTGGTCGCCCTGTTCGATGGCGTCCACCACTTGCTGGCCGTCGCCAGTAACTACGCCGAAGACCGCGTGGCGCCCGTCCAGATGGGGCGTGGGCAGGTGCGTGATGAAGAATTGCGAGCCATTGGTATCGGGGCCGGCGTTGGCCATGCTGAGGATGCCGGCGCGGTCGTGCGGCAGCGCCAGCGCGGAAGCCTCGTCATCGAAGCGATAGCCGGGTCCGCCGCGACCGGTGGCCGTGGGGTCGCCGCCCTGGACCATGAAGGGCGGGTCCTTGATGACGCGGTGGAAGACCGTGCAGTCGTAGTAGCCGTCACGCGCCAGAAAGACGAAGTTGTTGACGGTGACCGGCGCTTCGCCGGCGAAGAGTTCGACCTCGAAAGAGCCGCGTTCAGTCTCGAAGACGGCTGTGTACGACTTTTCCGCATCGATCTGCATGGCGGGCGGCGCGTCGTATTGCTGAACGATCTTCTGCTCTTCGCAGTTGACGGCGCCTTCCGGCGTGGGCGTCTTCGGCAGGCCGGTGGTGCAGGCCGCCAGCACGAGAGACATGAGCAGCAGGGACGTGGTCCTGGGCATATGCATTCCTGGTCCTGTAAGGCGGCGTCGATACTGCGGCGGAGGCGACGTCGCCGCCGGGATGGCAGCGCCGCACGCTATACTGACACAATGATCCCTCCCCGCCAACCCTCCACCGTACAGTTGCAGCAACGCAACCCCGCCGGACAGGGCCGGTGAAGGCTCTCGTCACCGGCGCCACCGGCTTTGTCGGCTCGCACGTGGCGCGCGCCCTGGCCGGGGCCGGCCATGAGCTGCGCGTACTGCATCGCCGCTCTTCGCGCCTGGACGCCCTGCAGGGCCTGGACTGCGAAACGGTCATCGGCGACGTGCTTGACAGCGACGCCCTGGCGCAGGCCTGCCAGGGCTGCGAACTGGTCTTCCACGTGGCGGCCGTGGCCGCTTACTGGCGCACGGAACGGTCGCAGATGTACGCCATCAACGTGGAGGGCACGCGGCGGGTGCTGGCTGCCGCGCGCGCGGCCAACGTGCGGCGCGTGGTCTTTACCAGCAGCGCCGCCTCGCTGGGTCTGCGCCGCGACGGCCGTCCCGTCGACGAATCGGCGCGCTTCAACCTGCTGCCGCACCGCTTCCCCTACGGCCACAGCAAGCACCAGGCCGAGCGCTGCGTTCAGCACGCCTTGCGCGAGCATGGCCAGGACGTCGTCATCGTCAACCCGGTCATCGTGATGGGCCCTGGCGATCTGAACCTCATTTCCGGCCGCTTCGTAACCGAGATGCAGCGCCTGCAGTGGCTGATCCCGGTCAGTTCGGGCGGCGTGGGCGTGGTCGACGTGCGCGACGTGGCGCGCTGGCACCTGGCGGCGGCGGCGCGCGGCCGCAGCGGCGAGCGTTACATTCTCGGCAGCGCCAACTACAGCCTGCGTGAGTGGTACGCGCTTTGCGCCCGCGCCGTCGGCGTGGCGCCGCCCCTGCTGCAACTGCCGGATATGGCCTTGCCGCTGCTGGCCGGCATGGTGGCCATGGCGCGGCGCCTCGGCATGCAGCCGCCCGCCGACCCCTCGCAGATCCGCATGGGCGGGCGTCGCCTGCACTTCGTCTACGACAAGGCGCACAGGGAACTGGGCCCGCCGCAAATCGACATGTTGCAGAGTCTGCAGGACACGGCCGACTGGTATCGCGCGCGCGGTTTGCTGTCGGAGGGACGGCTGGGCCGTCTGCTGCGGGCGCTGCGCCCGGGCTGAGCGCGACTACTCGCCTTCGCCGACCGGTTCGCGGTTGGTGGTGATGCTGGTCCAGGCGAGGCGGTCTGTGCGCAGATGGGCATAGACCGGCTTTTCGTTGCGCAAGAGGTCCACCAGCACGGAGATATCGCGGAAGGGCAGATAGATGCTGCCCTTGCGTTCTTCCAGATTGATCTGCGGCTGCGGGAAGGGCGAGCCTTCCTCAAGGAAGTAGACGTCCAGCATGGCACCGTCGCCAAGGCAGCGGACGATGCCGCGCAGCAGGATCTCCTGGCCGTCCACGTCCATACGCTCCAGCTGGCGCAGGACGATCATGTATTCGCGAATTTCGAAGATATCGCTGCCCTTGCCGTTCACGGGATGCCTTCCCGTCAACCGCCCTGGTCGCTGGCCGTGGCGGAACCCTCGACGTTCTTGTCGTCTTCGTCCCGGTCTTCCCAGCTGATGATCCAGATGCAGGCGCCGGCCACCAGGGTGGAGGCCGTCATCAGGGCGATCCATTGACCCGGCAAGAGACCAACGTCACGCGCTTCCCAGGCGAGCATGGCATCCATGCCGCCGGCCAGCACGATCCAGGCGGAAATGCGCGGGTAACGTAACGCCAGTTGCGCGACGGGCCAAGCCTCGATGCGGGTCAACAGGGAATTGAGCCGATCCATTCGTCCACTCCTTCAGGCTGGCACGCAGCATACCGTGGCCCGCTGACAGCGGCAAGGACAACTTGCGACTGACCCGCCCCCGCGGTCATAATCGCTGTATTCGACGACGATGGAGTTCCTGCCATGACCGCAGTCATCCGCATGCTCGGCGACTCCCTGCGCGCCCTCTTCGGCGGGGGCGGCCAGCCTGGTGTGGACCGCGACGGACGCGTGCTCTGGATCTACGTGCGGCCGCATCGCTGTGACGATGTTCTGCGGGTACGCATCGACATGATGAATGATCTGAGCCAGCGCGACGATGGCGACGGCTATCACGTGCGCAAACTGGCCAGCAGCGCCAACTACCGCTGCAACCAGGTCGAACTGGAACTGGACTTCGACCGCCGCCGCCGCATCGAGCGGCGCGAAGCCCATGGTGGCAGCTTCGTTGAACGCGAGGACTGGGAGGCCTGGCAGGCGACTCAGTCTTCCTCCTGAACCAGGCGCGCAAAGGGGAACTGTGTTTCGATCAGGCGTCCGCGGCAACGCCCTGCCAGGTTCTTCATCCGGTATGAACAGTTGCAGGCATAAGCCCCTGGCATAAGCGATGGGCCTCAGGCGCTATCTCAACAGCATGCTGAACGACCCGGTGCGGGGTCTGCAGATCTCGATCCTGATGATCGTGCTGCTGATCATCTTCGGCGCCTTTGGCTACATGATCATCGAGCGCATGTCTCCAATCGACGCGTTCTACATGACCATTATCACGGTCACGACAGTGGGTTTTGGTGAGGTCACCCCGCTGAGCGTCCCCGGCCGGGCCTTCACCTCGCTGCTGATCCTGACCGGCATCGTCACAGCCACCAATGCCCTCGGCAACATGGCCAGCATCCTGCTGGGCCAGCACCTCTGGCAGTCCTTACGGGAGCGTCGCATGAATACCCAACTTGAGGCATTGCGCGACCATTACATCATTTGCGGTTTCGGTCGCATGGGCGACCAGGTCGTTCGCGAACTGGGCGAACGTGGCCGCGCCTTTGTGGTGGTCGACATGAACAGTGACATCCATCATCAATTTCTGGAAAGCAATGTTCTGCACGTCATCGGCGACGCCACCGACGACAACGTGCTGATCGACGCCGGTATCGAAAGGGCCGCGGGTCTGGTCGCGTCGCTGGATAACGACCCCGACAACATGATGGCCGTGCTGACGGCGCGCGGCCTCAATCCCGGGCTCCACATCGTGACGCGCGCCACCAGCCCCGAGGCTGAAAGCAAGTTGCAGCGCGCCGGCGCGGACCACGTCATCAGCCCCTGGCAGACCGGCGGCCACCGCATGACGATGGCCCTGCTGAAACCGGTTGTGCATGAATTCATGGACCTGCTGCTGGAACCTGGCTTTCGCCTGGGCTGGGAACTGGGGCAGATTCCCATTAAACAGGACTCGCAACTGGCCGGGCACAGCGTGGCCGAGGCGGGCCTCTACCAGACAAGCGCCGTGACAGTGCTCGGCGTCCGCCACGTGGATGGCGAAATCACCCTGATTCCCAGCCCTGAACGCGTCTTGCGCAGCGGCGAGACGATCATCTGCATCGGGCCGCCCGCATCCATCCGCCGCGTCGAGAGCGTGGCGGACCTGCAGCCGGTGATCAGGCGCTCAAGAGCGGTTCGATGACGGTCAGCAGCAGATAAAGGTTGAAGGGCGCCAGCAGGCCGACCGGCGCCAGCGTCAGCCAGGGCAGCCGCCCGGACAGCAGGCGCGCGCGCCAGGCATCAAGGCCGCGCGCCAGCAAAAGGGCCAGCGGCAACAAC
Organism: Aggregatilineales bacterium; assembly: GCA_963667305.2. GTDB lineage: Bacteria > Chloroflexota > Anaerolineae > Aggregatilineales > Phototrophicaceae > JAGWBD01. The sequence continues at coordinate 7,979 of CAXXWG010000044.1, forward strand.
GCCGGATACAGATAGCGCCCCTGCAACTGCACGAATTCGAGGTTGTAGTACAGGTAGGCCAGCGCCGTCAGGCCGATGACCAGCCACAGCGCGCTGCGCAGCAGGCGCAGCCCGCGCCGGTTGGGCGGCTGCCCTGCCAGCAGTAACCCGCTGACGGCCGCCAGACTCAGGGCCAGCGGCGGCAGCAGCAAACGCCCCTGCAGGGGCAATGCCATCCAGCCAAACTGGCCCCAGAAACTGACGAAGGTGTCGCGCAGGGCGCGCTGCGCCCAGGCGGCCGCACCGACGTCAACGACGAGGTCGGCCCTGCGCAACTGGTCCACTACCACGTTGTCGTGGGCGGCCAGGCCCAGCAGGTCCGGCCAGCCGTAGACGGCCAGGTTGCGCGCCCACCACAGCCCGCCGGTCAACAGCGCCGGCAGCAAGAGACAGACCAGCCCGCGCAGGAACAGTTGCCGCGTCGCCCGCCGTCGCCACAGTCCCGCCTGCCACAGTCGCAGGAACCAGACCAGCGGCAACAGACCGGCGACGAAGTATCCGCCCGGCTTGGTAACCAGCAGCAGCCCGGCCAGCATTCCCATGAACCACAGCGGCCAGAGGGCCTGTCGGCCGCTGCGCCACAGCGCCAGGCCGACGCCCGTCAGCGCCAGAAAGAGCAGCGCCGCGCCGCTTGTGATGAGCCCGTAAAGCAGCAGCAGGGCGCAGGCCACCAGGGCCGGCGCCAGCAGGATACGGGCCAGACGCTGCAGGCCATTGCGGTCGCCGCGCAACCAGCGCGCCAGCGCCACCAGCGCCAGGCCGATCAGCAGTTCGTTGAGGCTGTCGTTGTTGACGGCGCTCATCATCGCCAGGTGTTGCGGCAAAAAGGCGACGAAGGCCGCCGCCGTCAGGGCCAGCCAGGGGCGGCCGGGCAGGGCCATGAGCGCCAGCGCCCGGGCGCACCAGACCACGCCTGCGCCCGACAGCACCGAAAAGAGACGCAGCGCCAGCAGGCTCCCGGAACTCCATTCGTAGACGAGGGCCGCCAGCAGGTAGTAGAGCGGGGGCTGGTGGTCCTCATATTGCAGGGCTGCGAGGGTCTCCGGCGTGGCGCCGGCGAAACGCTCGCCCGTCAGCCGCGCCAGGGTGGCCTGGTCCCAGTCGCCCGGTTCGATGACGGGGCAGCAGCGGGGCGCCGTGGCTTCGTGCAGTTGACGCAGCACGTTGTAGTGCGCCGGTTCGTCGGGCGCTTGCCAGGCGGGCGTCAACGCAGCGAAGAGCGCGCCCGACAGCAGGTAGGTGGCCAGCAGGAAGGCAAAGGCTGCCCTTTCGTTCAGGCGCATGTGCCGCGCCCGGCGTCGGCGCGCCGGTTGACAGCGCGCCCTTTCCGGTGCAGGCTTGCGCCGGAAAGGAAACGAGTGAGGAATGCCCTGTCATGGCCGCAAACATGGTCCGTCCCAACCCGGAAGTCGCCGCCACCATGCACGCCCTCATGGCGGACCAGGCGGCGCAGCCAGGCAAGATGTTTGGTTCGCCCTGTTACAAGGTGAACGGCAAGATGGCGCTGGGTGTCTTTGGCGACGGCATCGTGCTCAAACCGGGCGCAGCCCGCAGCCGCGCCTTGATTGAGGCCGGCGCGGCGCAGTCCTTCGAGCCCATGCCCGGCAGGGCCTGGCGCGAATGGGCGCTGCTGACGGAGGGATTCGAATCCGCCGGGCCGCTGCTGGCCGAGGCCGTCGCCTTTGTGCGGCGCGAAACTGGCGGCTGAGCCTGAAGCGTGGCCACTGAGACGCCGGTGAACGATCCCCTGCTGGCCTGGCGGCCCGAGTTTCCCGTCCTTGAACGCTGCCACTATCTGGTCAGCCATTCACTGGGCGCCATGCCGCGCAATGTGCGCGACAGTCTGGCGGCCTACGCCGACAGCTGGGACCAGCACGGCGTGCGCGCCTGGAATGAGTCCTGGTGGACCCTGGCGCGCGAGGTGGCGGACAGCATTGCGCCGCTGCTGAACGCGCCGGCCGGCAGCCTCGTGCTGCAACAGAACGCCAGTATCGCCAACAGCGTCCTGTTTTCCGCCCTGGATTTCAGCGACCCGCGTCGCAATCGCTTCGTCATCAGCGACATGGACTTCCCTTCGGACAGTTACGCGCTGCGGCAATGGTTGCCGGCGGGCGCCGAAATCTGCATGCTGCGCTCGCCGGACGGCATCGGCCTCGACGTCGACGAGTTGCTGGCGGCCATTGACGAAGGTACCCGCCTCGTCAGCCTGTCGCACGTGCTGTTCCGCTCCGGCTGCATCCTGCCGGCGGCGGAAATCGTCGCGCGGGCGCATGCCGTCGGCGCACAGGTGCTGCTCAATGGCTACCACAGCGTGGGCGTCATCCCGGTGGACGTGGCCGCGCTTGAAGTGGACTTCTACGTCGGCGGCACGCTGAAGTGGCTCTGTGGCGGGCCAGGCGGCGTCTTCCTCTACGTGCGGCCGGACCTGCTGCCCGGCCTGCGACCGAAGGTAAGCGGCTGGCTGGCGCTGCAGCAGCCCTTCGCCTTTGACAGCGAACAATTCTCGCTGCGGGAAGACATCGGACGTCTGCAGAATGGCACGCCCGGCATCGCCTCGCTCCATGCCATCCGGCCGGGAATCGACATTGTCCGCAAGGTGGGGGTGGCAGCCATCCGCGAAAAGTCGCGGCGCCAGACGGCGCTGCTGGTCGATATGGCCCGGCGCGCCGGCCATGAACTTGGCTCGCCGCCGCAAGCCGAACGCCGCGCCGGCACGGTCACGCTCAAACCGGCCCATGCCTGGGAAGTCTCGCGTGAGTTGCTCGCGCGCGATTACCTCATTGACTACCGTGAGGGCGCCGGCATCCGCATCGCGCCCCATTTCTATACGAGCGACGGGGAAGTGCGCGGGGTCATGCAGGCCATCGACGACATTCTCGCAGAGGGCAGCTGGCGCCGTCACAGCGCGCAGGGGCCGGACCACAGCAGCGCCACCTGAAGCAGGCCGCGATCACCGGGCGAAATCGACCGCCCGCGTCTCGCGAATGACCTGCACCTTGATCTGGCCGGGATATTGCATGGTTTCCTCGATCTTGCGCGCCACCTCGCGGGAGAGTTGCAGCGCCTGCAGGTCATCGACGTCGTCCGGGCGGATGATGATGCGCACCTCGCGACCGGCCTGCAACGCGTAACTCTGGTCCACGCCGTCAAAACTGGCGGCGATCTCCTCCAGGGTCTTGACGCGCTTGATGTAGGATTCGAGACTCTCGCGCCGGGCACCTGGCCGGGCGCCGGATATGGCGTCGGAAGCCTCGACGATGTAGGCCTCCACGTAGGCCGGTTCGACCTCGTGATGGTGGCTGGCGACGCAGTTGACCACGTTGTCGCGTACGCCATGGCGTTTGATAAAGTCCGCGCCCAGCAGGGCGTGCGTGCCTTCCACCTCGTGGTCGATGGCCTTGCCGATATCGTGCAGCAGGCCGCCGGCGCGCGCCACGTCGACGTCCGCCCCCAGTTCCGCAGCGATCATGCCGGCGATGTGCGCCGTCTCGATGGCGTGGGCGTGCATGTTCTGGCCGTAACTGGTGCGGAACTTCAGCCGGCCCAGAAGTTTGATGATCTCCGGATGCAGGCCGGGCACGCCGGCCTCGAAGGCGGCGCGTTCGCCTTCCTCGCGAATGGTCTGGTTCACTTCTTCGGTGGCATCCTCGACCAGCTTCTCGATGCGGGCGGGATGGATGCGCCCGTCCGTCACCAGTTTGCCCATCGCCTGACGCGCCACCTCGCGACGCACGGGGTTGAAGCTGCTGATGGTGACGGCCTCGGGCGTGTCGTCGACCACCACGTCAACGCCGGTGGCCAGTTCGAAGGCGCGAATGTTGCGTCCGTTGCGCCCGATGATGCGCCCCTTCATGTCGTCCGAGGGCAGGGGCACGACGCTGACCGAAATCTCGCTCACGTGCTCGCTGGCCAGGCGTTGCACCGCCAGCGAGATGATGTTGCGCGCCCGTGTGTCGGCTTCCTCGCGCGCGCTGGCCTCGACCTGGCGGATGATGCGCGCCATGTCGTTGCGGGAGTCGTTTTCGACGACTGCCAACAGTTCCTCGCGCGCTTCCTCCTGCGTCATGCGCGCAATGCGCTCGAGTTCCGTTCTGCGTTCCTCTTCCCGTTTTGCCAGGCTGCTTTCGCGTTTGTCCAGCCGGCTCTGTCTCTTGTTCAGGTTTTGGTCGCGCTGCTCCAGTCGGTCCAGGCGCGTGTCCTGTTGCGTTCTGCGCTGCTGCAAACGGTCCACCTCGCGGTCCAGCTCGCGCCGTCGACGGTTCACTGTCTGCTCGGATTCCTCCAGCAAAACGCGGGCCCTTTCACTGGCGTCGGCGATGGTGCTGGCGGCGTCGCGCGCGGCTTCGTCGCGCGTGGCCTGGTTCTGGGCCTCGGCCACGCTGCGCCAGTTCTCCACCTGGGAGTTCTGGTAGCGTCGTAGCAACAGCAGGGAGACGGTGGCGCCCAGGGCCAGGCCAATGATCAGCATTGCCGGGGCGATCAGGTGTTCCATAATGAGTGCTCCTCGTGCCTGCCGGCAGGGAAAGTTGTTTCGTCTTCCCCGTCGCCTGTCAGTAATTCCTCCACGACCTGCCGGCACAGGTCGGCCTCAAAGCCGCGCCGCTGCAGAAATGCCCACAGCTTGCGCCGCATTTCCAACCGCGTCAGGCTGCGCCAGCGGCGCAGACTTTTGCGCGCCGCGCGCCGGGCCGCGTCCAGGCTGTCCACGTCGACCAGCGCCGTTTCGATGATCTCCGCTTCCACGCCCTTCTGACGCAATTCGTACGCCAGGGCGCGGCGACCCATGGGCCGAAAGCGCAGCCGGTCTTCCACCCAAAAGCGGGCAAAGGCGAGATCATCCAGCCATCCCTGTTGCGTCATGCGCTCCAGCGCGGCCGTGATGGCGCCGTCCGGGAAGTCCTTGCGCCGCAGGTTGCGCCGTACCTCCGCCATGCTGCGCGGCCGGTAGCCAAGGAAGCGGGCCGCCTGGTCGACGGCGCGCGCGACCTCGTCCTCCTGCTGCAGACGGGCGATGGCCGCGTCATCCAGCGGCTGCCCTGCGCCCAGGCCGGCAGCTAGGGTCGATGCCAGGCTGAAGGCGCGTGCGCCATCCAGAAAAACATTGACCCGATCGCGTTTGCGTTTGTCGACTTGCAAGGCAGTGATCGTAGCCATCACGTCCATGTCCGGGGACACCGGTAGCCGTGACCGGAATCATTACGATTGCGGCGTTTATCAGTCCCTGACAATGCGTTGCGAAATGTCGCGCCGGGCGATTAGCTGTTGCCGGGCTTTCCGGTCCGTTCAGGGAAGCCTGTCTGAACCATCCTCTTTGTTGGACAACCAGGTTCTCGTGACCGGTTACAACTCTCACCAAACACATGCCGCGTGGCCTGCGTTTATGTTCGCGCCACAACTCGTGTTGTTATGTTACTGTTAAAACGTTAACACGGCATGACAATGTGTACCAGGCGATTGGTATTGTTTGGACAGGCAGTTCCCGCTCTTGACGCTCGCAGGTAAGGGAAATCGATGGCTGAACGACCGCAGCCCCCGCGCGTGCTCGTCACCGGCAGCAGCTTCCCCGGCGCCGGCATTGCCGCGGCCCTGCTGGCCGAAGGCGCCCGCGTTTCCCTGCTGCAACGGGACGCCGATTACCCCCTGCCCGAACCCCTGGCGAGCAACGTCAGCACCCTCGTCGCCGACGTCTGGAGCCCGGCCAGCCTGAGCGGACGGGCCCGCGGTCATCACCTGACGATTCATACCGTCGGCAGCATGGTCGCCGATCCCGCGCGCGGCCTCAATCACCACTGGCTCAACTTTGTTTCCGCGCGCAACGTGGCCAACATGTGCGTCAGCGACGGCTGTCCGCGCCTGGTGCTGCTCAGTTGCGCACGCGCGCCATGGATCAACCGGGGCTACGTGCGCGCCAAACGCGCCGCCGAAGACTATTGCCTGCGCGTCGGTCTGGAGACCCTGATCATTCGCGCGCCGCTGACATGGATTCGCGGCCAGCGAAGGCAACCCGTCTTCTGGTTGATGACCATGCTCGGCAGCGTCCCGCCCAGCTCCTGGCTCGGATTCGGCCGCAGCGCGCCCTTGCAATTCGATATCTTCGCGCGCGGTGTGGCGCGCGTCGCCCTGTACCCAAAACCCGGTCAACAATTGTACTGGCGCCGGGACCTGCGCCGTCGCAACAGCAACCGCGAAGCCCGGCATTACGCGCCGCCCACGCTTCCCGAAACGGCGTCCGGGCCCGATGAGGAAGAAGTCCCCTTTGGCTGGCTGCCGCCGGCTTCAGACGCCTGAAGCCGCTACAGGCGGTGTCGGTCTCCCGGCTCCTCCACGCGCAACTCGCCGGTCCCGGCCGCTCGGTAACGTCGCAGGGGTCGCAGTCGGACCAGCTGGTCGCGTCCTGCCGCCTCACTGACCCGCTCATGCAGCTGACGCAGGCCGGCATCCATCTCCGCCGCAAGGGCATAGCCAAAGCGATAGGAGAGGAAATGCGGGTGATCGGCGAGAAAGGCGAGAGCGGCCTCCAGGGCAGCCTGCATTTCCGCCGCCGTTTGGGGCTGCCCAACCCCCAGCAGGGGCCGCACCGGCAGGCGCATGTTGCGCGCCATCACGTCCAGCAGCACCGGGGTATGAAAAAATCGACCCAGGCCGGCGGCGTGCTCCAGGTCGACTTCCTGCAACGAGGCCTCGTCCGCGCCCAGCTCCAGCGCGCAATCGAATTGTTCGTCCAGTATGGCCCGCCGTTCCGCTTCCGGGATGAGGGCCGCGATCTGGTCCATGATATGCGTAGCGGCCGCGCCCAGCGCCTGCTTGCGCGACAGTCCGGGCCGGTCCACGCGCACGGGGGGCAGGGGCTCACCGATGTTCATGGTCAAATGCGGCCGTTTCAGCGCGAGGACGGCGCCCAGCGCGCCTTCCATCCCGCCAAATCCGATCGGCAGCACCGGCGCGCCACTGTGATGGCTCAGCCAGGCCACGCCGGTGTGGGCGCGTTTCAGCACCGGCGACCAGATGCCGCCTTCCGGAAAAATGCCGACCACGCCGTTCTGGCGCAGGACGTCGAGCGGCAACTGCAATTCCTGGCGGCGGGCGTTGCCGCGATTCACTGGCAGGAAGCCCCACAGGTTGACGATCCAGGCGTAGCGTCGGTCCATGGGGATGTCGCCGGTGCCGATGACCTCGATTTCCCAGGGCGACAGCAGCACCATCAGCACGACTTCCATCAGCGCCACGTGGTTGCCCACCAGAATCAACGGGCCGCGCGCCGGCAGGTTGGCGCGCCCGTGAACCTGGGTACGAGTCAGCAAACGGAGGGCGATGCGCCCGAGGGGCCGCAGCAAACGGCGCAACAGGACCCGACGCGGATAGCGGATGGTGTAGCCTCTCCCCCTGCTCATGCTCCCCACCGTGGCCGGACGCCGCAACAACGCGGGCGACCAGGCCAGTCCCTACAGCGACAACACGCGCGCCGCCCCGGGCAGGGGGACGACCACGTGGCGCGTATCGACCACCAGCGTGCTGTGGTCCGCCACCTGCTGCCAGTCGATGGCGCTGTGGTCGGTGATGACGACCACGCAATCCGCCGCCGCCAGTTCCGCCGCGTCCAGCGCCTGGCTGTGCAGGCATTCACCGTCCGGCAGGCGCACCAGCGGCACCTGCGGATCGTGGTAACGGACGGCGGCGCCCTTCTCCATCAGCAGGGCCAGCACGTCCAGCGCGGGACTTTCGCGAACGTCATCCACGTCGCGCTTGAAGGCCACCCCAAGCACGAGGACGCGCGCGCCGCGCACGGCCTTGCCCTCGTCGTTGAGCGCGTCGCTGATGCGCTGCGCGACGTGCAGGGGCATGGCGGTGTTGATTTCGCTGGCCACCTCGATGAAGCGGGCGTTGTAGTTGAGGGTCTTCAACTTCCAGCTGAGGTAATGCGGGTCGACCGGGATGCAATGGCCGCCCAGGCCGGGCCCGGGGAAGAAAGGCATAAAACCGAATGGCTTGCTGGCCGCCGCCTCGATCACCTCCCACACGTCGATATTCAGACGGTTGCACATCAGCGCCATCTCGTTGACGAGGCCGATGTTGACCGCGCGGAAGGTGTTTTCCAGCAACTTGGTCATCTCGGCCACGGTGGGCGAACTGACCGGAATGACCTGGTCGACGGCGGCGGAGTAAAGGGCGACGGCAACGTCAGTGCAGGCCGCCGTGATACCGCCGACAATGCGCGGCGTGTTGCGCACGCCATACTCGGCATTGGCCGGGTCGATGCGCTCGGGCGAGAAGGCCACGAAGATGTTCTCACCGGCCTCAAGGCCGTGTTCCTGCAAACGCGGCAGGATGATCTCGCTGGTGGTGCCGGGCCAGGTGGTGCTCTCCAGCACGATCAACTGGCCGGCGCGGCAGACCTCCACCAGCGCATCCAGAGCGTGCAGGATGTAGGACATGTCGGGGTCGCGCGTCTTGCGCAGCGGGGTCGGCACACAAATGCTGATGGCGTCGGCGGCGCCCAGCGCCTGGTAGTCGTCCGTGGCGCAGAGCCGGCCAGCCGCGACCAGCGGCGCGACCTCCGCGTCGCTGACGCCCGGGATGTAGCTGCGGCCGCTGTTGAGTCGCCCGATCTTGTCCAGGTCCAGGTCCAGGCCGGTGACCCGAAAGCCGGCGCGGGCAAACTCAAGCGCCAGCGGCAGCCCGACATAGCCCAGGCCCACAATGCCGATGCGGGCATCGCGGGCCTGGAGTTTTTCCAGCAATTCTTCGCGATAATTCACGTTGGCTGTCCCTGACCGCCGCGCGCGAAGTATACACGAAATGCGGCGGCCAGGGTTTGGGATGGTCTAGACGTCGGGCGCCGGCGCCAGCGCCTCCTGCGGCAGTTGCTGACCGAACTGCTCCAGCCAGGCTTCCATGTCGAAGTCGCGGTTGAACCGTTCCATCAGGGCCTCCAGATCGAAGTCCTCGCCGAAACGCTCCCGCAGGGCCTCCGGGTCCATGGGCAGCATGCGCCCGCGAAAGCCAAAGGGCGGCATGGTCCTGCCCTCGCCGAGAGTCACCTCGAGTTCAATGCTCTCGCCGGCCCGCAGCAACTCCAGTTGCAGCGTCTCGCCGGGGTCATAGGCCAGCAGACGTTCGCGCAGGGTGCGACGGGCATCGACCGGATCGCCTTCCACCGCGACGACGATGTCCTCCGCCAGCAGACCGGCGGCCTCCGCCGGCGTTTCCGGCAGCACGCGCAGGATCAGCGCGCCCTCGTCCAGCGTCAGTTCGCGTTCCAGGGCGAGGTCCGCGTTCAGGTCCATGTATTCCACACCCAGCAGGGGCTGTCCGGCATCCACGCGGAAGTCGAAGTCTTCCGGCAAGGTCGGCATTCCCTCGCGGGGCAGGATGCTCTCGCGGGCGCCAGTGGTGGCTTCCAGTGTCAGCGCCTCGCCATCGCGTTCGATACCCAGAGAAATGACGGCGCCCGGCTCCAGCGCGCGAATCAGGTTGGCGGCCTGCAGCGCTGTGTCGATACTTTCGTCGTTGATGCTGCGCAACAGGTCACCTGCCTGCAGCCCGGCCATGGCTGCGGGCGACTCCGGCACGACGTCCTGCACCAGCACCCCTGCCTCGTCACTCACCAGACTGACGCCCAGGAAGGCGCTGTCGCGGAAGGCCTGCCAGCGGAAGACCGGCGTCGTTGCGCTCCCCAGGGTGACGTCGAGCTCCAGCTCTTCACCGTCACGCAGGACCGTCAACGAGATTTGCTCACCGATGGCCAGCGCCTGGATGGTCGCCGCCAGTTCCTGCGGCGCCACGTCAACGCCGTTGACCCCTGTGATGAGGTCATCCACCTGCAACCCGGCGTCCTCTGCCGGCGACGCGGCCTGCACCTCGCGCACAAGGGCGCCATCGTCTTCCACCGAAAAGGCGATGCCAAGGAAGGGGCGTTCGCCCGTCTCCTGGGCCATGACCGCGCCGCCCGTCAGCAGGGTCAGGGCCAGCAGGACATGAAGAATGCGCATGATCGTCCTCCTGATGCAACATTGTTTACCGTCGCAAAGCATGGCTGCGAAGCCTGTGAAATGTGTAAATGTCGGCTTAACGTCCGGTGAGAGTTAGCGCTCTTCCTCGTTGTGGTTGTCGCCCCGCATACGGCGCGAGAGGAAGTCGCCCATCAGGCCGGACATCAACATGCCGGAGGGTGAGGGCAGGTCGGACTTGCGTTCATCACGGTCCCAGCGATTGTTGCTGCGACGGTTGATCCAGGCGCTGTATTCCTCTTCGGCGCCGGTCACGAGGGCTTCCAGCGCATCGCGGTCCCCCTCGGCCAGCGCTGCGCGGGCCTGCTGCAGGGTGTCCAGCAGGCCATCGAGCCAGCGCAGCAGGGGCTCGCGGTTGTGCAGCCACTGGTCGCGCAGGTCATCCGGATGCCGGTCGAAGAGCTGGTGGGTCAGGCGGCCGAAGGGCGGGTTGGTCAGGCGCTGCAGGTCGTTCCAGCCCGGGCTGTGCGCCAGACTGTGGAAACTGGCCACGCCCAGCAACGCGGGCAAATCGACCGTGGCAGCGCTCAGGATGTCGTGCTCCAGCGCGTCCATGAAATGCGGCGTCGCGCCCAGCAGGGTGCTGAAGTCGCTGGCCAGCTCAACGGCTGCGCGCGAGCATTCCGGCGCAGGCATCAGCAGCATGTTGCCGTCATCGAAGAGGTCTTCCGCGGCGTGGTCGGCGTCGTCGAGGCCGTCAAAGAGGTAGCGGGCGTTGACGACCGGCGTCGCCTGCACCAGGTGCGCCTCCGCGGGCAGGTATTCCTGCGCCAGACGGGAAGCCGGCGCCTTCAGTTGCGCCATGTCGAGCACCACCGCGCCCGGCTGCAGGCTGTCCGCCAGGGCCTGCCATGCCTGACCCTGCTCCGGCAGCGGCAGGGCCAGCACGACGATGTCGCGTTCGCGCGCGGCGCGCCCCAGGTTGCGTTCGATCTTGTCGCAGATTTTGGCGCGTTTGGCCGTCTCCAGAATGCCAGGGCGCGGGTCGGCGCCGCGGACGTCAAAGTGTTGCGGTGCCCGCCTGTCGCGGTTGCAGCGCCGCAGCGCCAGCGCGACCGAACTGCCCGTGCGGTCCAGACCGATGATCGTTACGGTGATGGTTTTGGCCATGAGATTGCTCCTGCCTGTTGCGAACCAGTATAGCGACCGCGCGGCCGGGTCGGGTCAACTGCGCTCGTCCGCTGCGCGCAAGCGCGCCAGATCGGCATCGTCGCCCGCATTTCCCGCGTGCTGGCCTACCAGCCAGGCGGCGCGTTCGCTGGCGCCGGCCGCGCGCGCCAGTTGCGCCCCCCAGGCGGGGTGCTGTTGGCAGAGCAGGAAGGGTCGCGCCAGGGGCTGCGATTCGCTGCCCCGCGCCAGGCGGTCGGCCAGGGCCGGCGCCAGCCGGGGCAGCAGCACCACCAGAACGCGTTGCCACAGGGGGAAGGGCCAGCGTGTCTTGCCCACGTCGTGCAGCAGGGCGGCCACCGCCAGATCCGGCGTCACCTCGCCCTCTGCCTGCAGCGCGCGCAACACGCGCAGGCTGTGCAACTGTTCACTGCGCCGCAGGCGGTCGAAGCATTGCTGCAACTCCGGTGTGAGATGCTGCGCCGCCAGCGCCCTGTCGATCGGCTGCGCAAAGGCCAGCAGGGCGTGCAGCCCCTGGCGCAGGCGACACCAGGCGTCCAACTTAACCCAGCAGCAGGCGCGTTAAACGGAAGGCCGGCCCGCTCACCAACATGCCGAAGAGATTGAAGATGCCGCTGAAACTGAGCAGGATCAGGGCGAAAAAGGCGTACTGGCTGTACTGACGCCATCGCGGGCTGCCCCAGGTCCAGGCCTGTTGCGGGGGCAGCAGGGCGTAAACCACGTGCCAGCCATCCAGGGGAAAAAGCGGCAGCAGGTTGAACAGGCAGAGCAGCGCGTTGATGAAGACGATGGTCCAGATCATGGTGGCCACGGGCCGCACCAGCGCCAGTGGCAACGCGCCGGAACGCAGCAGGGGCTCCATCATCTGGTAAAGCAGGCCGAAGAGCAGGGCCAGCAGCAGGTTGGCCAGGGGGCCGGCGGCCACCGCCGCCAGATAGCCGTAGCGCGGGTTGCGCATGCGTTGCGCGGCGATCGGCGCCGAGCCGAGGATGCCGAAGCCAAGCAGCGCGAACATCAGCCAGCCCAGCCAGTTGATGTGTACCAGCGGGTTCAGCGTGAGACGGCCCTGTTGCGCCGGAACTGGGTCCCCCATCAGGTGCGCGACGAAATTATGGGCGAATTCGTGCACCGTCATGCCCAGACCGACGGCCACCACGGCGCCCAGAATGCCTTCCAGCGAAATGTTGCCGAGCAACAGCACGGGATGCTCCCTGCTTCAGGTGGGGCAGCCCCGGCAGTATAGCATAGTCCCTGTGCAGTCCCGCGTGACTGCGCTATACTTTTCTTGCGGGCGGAGGCAACGATGGCCGACGTACAGGACGTTCAGGTCGACGACCGCGTGCAACTTCGCAAGCCACATCCCTGTGGCAGCGATATCTGGGTCGTCTACCGCATCGGGGCGGATATCGGTCTGCGTTGCAGCGGTTGCCGGCGCAGGGTGTTGTTGACGCGCAGGGAATTCAACAAACGCGCGAAACGGCTCCTGCGCGGGGCCTTGTAGCCGCGGCTCCTGGATATGATCGCGCGAAAACACGAGGCATGTTGCTCCAGACTGACAAAACAAGGCGCATCCTGATCCTGATGTCCGATACCGGCGGCGGACACCGTGCCGCGGCCGAGGCCATCCGGGAGGCGCTCTTTCGCCAACCCGGGCCGCAGGCCGTCGCCGTCGAGCTGGTGGACGTCTTCCGCGATTACTCGCCCGCGCCCTTCAAGTACCTGCCGGAGATTTACCCCTGGTGGGTCAACAACAGCAAACAGTCCTGGGGCGCCGGCTACAAACTTTCCAACACGCGCCAGCGCGCCCGCATCCTCTCCACCACGATTTTCCATACCCTGGAACTGGGGCTGAAGCGCCTGCTGCGCGAGCACCCTGCGGATGTCATCGTCTGCGTGCACTCGGCCCTGGCGCGCCCCACCATGAAGGCCATGCAGAGCCTGCCCGGCCGCGCCTCCTTTGTGGTGGTCGTGACGGACCTCGTCTCCACCCACCACATGTGGTACGAGCGCCGCGCGGAGCGTACCCTGGTGCCCACCGCAGCGGCCTATGCCCGCGGCCTGGAAAACGGCATGACGCAGGAGCAGTTGCGTCTCACCGGCCTGCCGGTGCACCCCAACTTCATCGACGGCCTGACCGACCGGGCCAGCGCGCGGCAACGACTGGGACTGGATCCGCATCAACCGGTCGTGCTGCTGGTGGGCGGCGTGGACGGCATGGGCCCGGTCTACCGCACGGCGCTGGCCATCAACGAGCGGCGGCCACAATGCCAGCTACTGGTCATCACCGGCCGCAACGGGACGCTGCGCCAGCGTCTGCAATCGGTCGTCTGGAACCAGCCCACGCGCATCTACGGCTTTCGCCGCGACATGCCGGTGGTGCTGGCGGCGACCGACATCATCGTCACCAAGGCGGGGCCGGCCACCATCAGCGAGGCCTGCATCGCCGGCGTCCCGCTCATCCTCTACGATGCCATCCCGGGTCAGGAGAGCGGCAACGTCGACTGGGTCATCGAGCACGGTGTCGGCGTTTTCACGCCCGAGCCGCGCAAGATCGGCGACACGCTGCTCGCCTGGCTGGACGAAGGGCCGCAGGGCCTGCAACGTCGCTCGCAGCGCGCGCGCGCCCAGGCGCGCCCCAACGCCGTCTTTGAGATCGCTGCCGACATCTGGCATCAGGCGCAGCAGGGGCCGCAGGCCACGCGCGGCAAACCGCTGCTGCTGCACGGCATCGAGGACCTTGCCGCCGCCACTCGCCGCCTGACAAGAAATTGAGTCGCCGACTTCGTTCTTAACTTCGTAACAAAGGTGAACTACTCCAATGACGATTTGTGTGAGTGTGAAGACTCATGATGGGATTGTGTTAGGAACTGATAGCATGTCGACTGTTGTCCGATCCAGTCAGGACGGTCAACAAGTCGTAGAAAAGTCGTACAGTAATGCACGCAAGCTTGCACAGATCGGAGAGTTTCCTGTCGGTGTATTTACCTATGGATTAGGGAATTTGGGTTCAAGAACTGTATACAGTCACATTCTTGAATATAGTCGCACAAATCAAAACGACTCTGTCAGAGGAATTGCTACTGGACTTGCAAATCACATATCGCCTAGATATGAAAATGTTACCGAAGCTCTAAACGAGAAACCTGTTCTAGGGTTGTATGTTGCAGGATATTCCAGAGGTTCTGCTTTGCCTGAAGAGTGGGAAATAGTGTTCCCTGAATCTCCAATTCCTCAACTGACGCGGGCAATTGATGGGTTTGGCGCCAACTGGCGAGGAGTTCCGATCCCGTTTGCCCGACTGTACAATGGATTCGACCCTCAATTGCTGCAACTGTTGGAAAAAGAAGGAGTTAATCGTGAACTTTTGCTTGGAGTGGCGCAAAGGAATCCATTCGCAGCAAATGTGATGATAGATTTGATGCCATTGCAAGATGCGATCAACTTTGCAGTTTACATATTGCGAACTACCATAGGTTTCACATCCTTTGAAAGCGGGTCAACTTTGTGTGGTGGACAACTTCAAATCGCTGTAATATCAGAAGAAGCACAAGAATCCAGGTTTCAGTGGGTGAGTAAGCCGGAGTTCAGAATCCCGGAGGACACAAATGAGTGGGCCTGAAAAGAGGGACAATAGACTTGATGTGCGAGAATTCGCCCAGACAGGCAAGCTACGGCTCACTGGAAAACCCGTTTCAACAGTGGCTGTCATTGACAAAAAATACTCCCAATCCGGCCCCTTCGTGCCTGGCGAACGCGTGAGCCGGCCATATCCGCCGTTGATTCCGAAGCAAAAGAAGGACAAGGGCTAGCGGATCCTGCAGGGGCACCCCCCCCCAATCAGAAATTCTCAAAGATTAACGTGGTCGCAGCGCGCGCCAATGTGATTGCAGCGCGTGACATTCGCATGTACCATTTCCCGTCCCAACCACCATGGCAGGAGGCGCTGACGCATGAAGGCCGTCATTCTCGCGGCGGGTCAGGGGACCCGCCTGCGCCCGGTCACCCTCACGATGCCCAAACCGCTGGTGCCGGTCGCCAACAAGGCCCTCATTGAATACTCCATCGACCTGCTGCGTGAGGCCGGCTTGGCCGACATCGGCATCGTCGTCAACAGCATGGACTCGCCCATTCCGAAGCAGTTGGGCGATGGCCGCCAGCTGGGCGTCCGCCTGGAATACATCGTGCAGGAGGTGCAACGGGGTCTGGCGCATGCCGCCAGCCTGGCGCAGCCTTTCACCGGCGACGAGCCTTTCTGCATGTTCCTCGGCGACAACGTCTTCAAGGACCGCCTCGGCGATTTGCTGGCCTCCTTCCCGGCTTCAAATGCGGAGGCCGCGGTGGCGCTGACCGAAGTGGCGGACCCCGAACGCTTCGGCATCGCCGAGCTGGACAGCAATTGCGGCCGTATACGGCGCGTGGTGGAAAAGCCGCAGAATCCGGTCTCCAACCTGGCCATCTCCGGCGTCTATCTCTTCCGCCCCTCGATTTTTGAGGCCATCAACCACATCCAGCCTTCCTGGCGCAACGAACTGGAGATCACCGACGCCATCGGCTGGCTCATCGGCCAGGGGAAACAAGTCCAGCCCTACATCCTGCAGGGCTGGTGGATCGACGCCGGCAAGCCCGAGTCCATCATCCAGGCCAACCAGGTGCTGCTGGGCGAACTGCCCTACTCCCCGCCGCCGACCAACCGCGACCAGGTCTGCGGCAATTCCGAGGTCTCGCACCGCGTACTCATCGGCCGCGACAGCCAGATCATCAACAGCGTGGTGCGGGGCCCGGTCATCATTGGTGAGAATGTGCGCATCAGCAACAGCTACGTCGGCCCCTACACCGCCATCGGCAATAACGTGGTCGTCGAGGGCAGCGAGATCGAGGACAGCATCGTCATGAAAGACTGCCTCATCCGCAACATGCCGGGCCGCATCGATTCCAGCCTGCTGGCGGACAATTCGCAGGTCACCTCGGCCGAACACGTGCCGGCCGCCCACCGCCTGATCCTCGCCGAGAACAGCTACGTCCAACTCTAGCCGCTGCCGCGCTTCAACAAGATGCGCCTGAACGCAGGCTCCGCTACGGGTCTTTGCGCTCGCGATTCGGGCTACAATTTGTCGATCTACGATGGCGCGGAGGGAGCCATGGCTGGCATGAAGCGACGCGATTTCCTGAAGCAGCTTGCCGCTCTGGCGACCCTGTCGCAACTGCCTGGCCTGCCGGTCGCGCTGGCGCAGCCGGAAATGGACGATGCGCTGGCGGCCTTGCTGCGGGAACTGGGCAAGAGCGCGGACATGACCGTCTATCGCGCGGACCCGCTCAACGCCGGCTCGCCGCTGCAGCCGCTGCGCGCCACGCACGAGACGCCTGCGGACATTTTCTACCTGCGCAACCATGCGCCGCTGCCCGCGCTGGACGCGGACAACTGGCGCCTTGAGGTCGATGGTCTGGTGGAGCGGCCCCTGTCGCTCGGTCTGGCGGCGCTGCAACGCGACTTCCCGCGCCATGAGCAGGAGGCCACCCTGCAATGCGCCGGCTTCCGCCGCCAGGAGATGCTCACCGAGGACAATGCCGGCAGCGCCCTGCTGTGGTGCAGCGATGCCATCAGCAACGGGCGCTGGAGCGGCGTGCGCCTGCGCGACGTACTGGAGGCGGCCGGCGTCAGGGCAGGGGCCGCGCACGTGGCGGCGCTGGGCCTCGACGAGATCGTGAAAGGCGCTGCGACCTTCGGGCTGGGTGGTTCGATCCCGCTGGATAAAGCGCTCGGGGACGAGCTGCTGCTGGCCGATGAAATGAACGGCGCGCCTCTGCCGGCCGCGCATGGCTGGCCGCTGCGCCTGGTGGTGCCCGGTTACATTGGCGCCCGCAGCGTCAAGTGGCTGGGTCGCCTGACGCTGCAGGCGGATCAATCCGACAACCATTACCAGCAGCAAGCCTACAAGGTCTTCCCGCCCGACGTCAGCGCGGAGACGGCCGACTGGGCTGCGGCCGATGCCCTGGGCGAATTGCGGCTCAACTCGGTCTTCATCGCGCCGGAAGCGGACGCTGAATTGACAGCCGGTCCGGTCCAGCTGACCGGCATCGCCATCGACAGCCAGCCGGTCGCCGCCGTCGAGCTCTCGCTGGATGGCGGGGCAAGCTGGCAGCAGACCAGGCTCTCCGGCGAGGGCCGCTGGAGCTGGCGCTTTTGGGAAACGCAGGTGGAACTGACGCCAGGCGCTTACGAACTGGTGCTGCGGGCGCGCGATCAGGCGGGCAACACCCAACCGGAGACGGTAGAGGAAATCTGGAACTTCAAGGGCTACATGACCAACCACTGGCAGAGGCGCAACATCACCGTGGTTTGATTTGCGGCTTCAGTCTTCGACTGCCGCCAACGCAGCGTCCAGTTCCGCCGCCGCAGGCGCGTAGTTCCCCACACGTTGCACCACCAGGCCGCTGGCGACGTTGGCCAGGGTGACGGCGGTGGGCCAGTCCGCCCCGGCCGCTGCCGCCAGGGTCATCACCGCGATGGCCGTGTCGCCCGCGCCGGTGACGTCGTAAACGTCGCTGACGACCGGCGCCGGGCAATGCCCGACCTCACCCGTCGCCGTGGCCAGGGTGGCGCCCTGCGGCCCGCGCGTGATGACCATCGCGCCGCTCAGACGCAGCCGGTCGCATAGTTCGCGCGCGGCTGCGGCGAAGTCCTCGTCGCTGGCCAGCGACCTTCCCAGCCACGCAGCCGCCTCCGCCGCGTTGCACTTGACCAGGCCGAACTCGTGGTACTTGTCCAGTTCGCCCTGGGCGTCAGCGGTCAGCAGGGCAACGCCGGCAGCGCGCAGTTCGTCCACCCGGTCCGGCGTCAGCAGGCCAATACGGTAATCGGAGACCAGCAGGGCATCCACCGTGCCGGCCAGCGATTTCACCTTTTGCAGCAGCAATTGACCGCTTTCCGCTGACAGGGCTGCCCGTGAGACGGTGTCGATGCGCGCCAGTTGCTGCGGATAGCGCAGGCCCATCTGCGCCATGACGCGCAGCTTGAGCGTGGTGCTGCGCCCGGCTTCGCGGACCAGCGCCCCGCAGTCAATGGACTGCGCCAGCAGCAAGGCGCGCAACTGCTGCCCGGCGTCGTCATCGCCGGTGACGCCGGCCAGCAGCGCCTGGCTGCCCAGGCCCGCAATCGTGACCGCCGGGTTGGCCGCGCCGCCCGGCAGCAGTCGCCGGCTCTCGAATTCCAGCACCGGCACCGGCGCCTCGCGGCTCATACGCGTCGGGCGGCCGCCCAGATATTCATCCAGCAGCACGTCGCCGACGACCAGCACGCGTCGACCTGCGAGGCGCGGCACCCAACCCTGCAGAGACAATCAGATCACCATCACCTGGTCGTTGACGCCCGTCAACTGCCGCAGGTATTCGATCTGGCCGGCGTGATAACCGTCATGCCAGACCAGTTCGAGCAGGCATTCCCGCAGGTTGTCGCCATGATCGCAACTGTCGGCGTTGAATTGCGCTTCAGTGAGTGCAGCCAGGGCCGCCGCCAGTCTTTCCTGTGAGCGGCGCAGGTCAGCCAGGATGATGCCGAGGTCGACAGAATCATCGTCAGCCTGCATCGCCTCGCTGCCGTACCAGTAGGGCAGGGCCCTGGTCTTTTCCCACAGCGGCACGCCGCCCGCCATTTTCAGTGTGTGATCACGATAGACCAGCATGTGACCCAGCACCCAGTTGAGGCAGTTGCCACGGAAGGGCAGTTGCAACATGCTGTCCGCATGCGTCAGGCCTTCCGTCTGGGCCTCGATGACCTGCAGGTTGCGCGCCAGCAGGTGAATCATTTCTGCGCCTGAAATCACGGGCGCTCCCCCTTTGCTCGCGTCGTTCAGATCACCTTGTCGTTGACGCCCGACAGTTGCCGCAGGTACTCGGTCTGGCCGGTGTGGTAGCTGTCGTGCCAGGTCATGAAGGCCAGACGCTTGCGCAGGGTATCGTCGCGTTCATTCTCAAATGGCGCGTCCAGCGTCCCGTCGTCCAGCGCGGTCATGACCTCCGCCAGGCACTCCTGCGAGCGCTGCAGATCGGCCAGAATGCTCTCCATGGGCACGGCATCAGCTTCGGCCGTCATTTCCTCACTGCCAAACATGTAGGGCGCGGACTTGTCGGCGTCCCAAAGTGTCTCCGCGCCGGCAATGCGCAGCATGTAGTCGCGGCTGACCAGCATATGGCCCAGCACCCAGTTGAGACAATTGCCGCGGAAGGGCAATTGCAGCATGCTGTCGCCGTGCGTCAGCCCCTCGGTCTGGAGACCGATGACCCGCAGGTTTTGTGCCAGCATGGTGGTCATGTCAGTTGCTGTAATCATGGCTTCCCCTTTACAGTCCGTCCCCTGTCCAGTCTGGCACAATTCGCGCGCGAATCAAGCCTGCGGACGCGCGCGCCGCTCCAGCAGCACGGCCAGCACAAAGCGTGGCAAACGCAGCATGCGGCGCAGACGCCAGGGTTGCAGCGCCAAACGGAAAATCCATTCCAGCCCGCGCCGGCGCAGCCACAGTGGCGCGCGCCGCACGTCGCCGGCCAGGTAGTCGAGCGTGCCCCCCACGCCCATGGCCATGCCGACCTGCAGGCGCGGCAGGTTGCGCGCGATCCATTTGTCCTGACGCGGCGCGCCCCAGGCCACGAAGAGCAGGTCCGCCTGGCTGGCGTTGACCCGCGCCACGATGTCGTCCTCCTCTTCCGCCGCCGGACTGCCGCTGAAGGTGCCGGCGATCTGCAGGCCGGGGAAGCGGGTCTGCAGGGCCTGCGCCGCCCGTTCCGCCACGCCCGGCGCCGCGCCCAGCAGAAAGAGGCGCCAGCCGCGCGAGGCGGCGCGCTGCGCCAGCAGGGGCACGCCGTCCGCGCCGGTGATGCGACCCGGCAGGGTCATGCCCCGCCGCCGTGCGGCCCAGAGCAGTCCCGCGCCGTCCGCCACACAGAGGTCCGCGCGCTGCAAAATGTGACGAAAGTTGACGTCGCCGCGCGCGGCCATCATGAATTCGGGGTTCATGGTGCACACCTGGCGCGCGCGCCGCGGCCGCAGTGTCAGCCAGGCCTCGACCAGCGCCAGCCATTGCGCCGTGCCCAGGGCGTCCACCGGCAGGCCGAGAATGTGAATGCGGCCAGGCGGGCGCGGACCGCGATCATCCCCTTGCGCCGCAGGCGACTCGCCGCGCAGCAGGGCCCGCGCCGCTTCCAGCACCTGGTTTGGCGTGACCATGCGCATACAGGTGCGCGCGGCGCAACCGCGCGGCAGGCCCAGGCTGTGGCCGACGTAAGCGCAGGGGCTGCAAACCGGCGCGCTGCGCAACACGACGCTGCGGCCGCCAGGCGTCCAGGGCCCCCAGGCGGAGGCATTGCCTGGCCCCATGATGGCCAGCACCGGCGCGCCGGCCGCCGCCGCCAGATGCATCACGCCGCTCTCCGCGCCGATGAAGAGCGCCGCCCCGCCCAGCACCTGCGCCAGTTGGGGCAGGGTCGTCCGGCCGGTCAGGTCGATGACCGCGCTGCGCAGGGACGCGCGCAGGGCCTGGTTGTCGTCGTCGGGGCCGCCGACCAGCACCAGCTGGACGCCGGTTTCCTCGCGCAAACGGTCCGCCACCTGCGCAAAGCGCTGCGGCGCCCAGCGACGGGCCGGGTTGGATGCGCCGCCGCCGGCGTGCAAGACGATGTAACGACCCGGTGGCAGGGGCTGTGGCAGGGCCCCGCGCGCCACGACCGCCGGACGGGGACGCGGGTCGGCGCCGGCCTGGGCCGCCAGTTGCAGCCAGTATTGCGCCTGATGCATGGTGCCGAAGCCGGCATCCTGCACCTTTTCCGTGAGGAACCAGGCGTTGCCGTTGTCGAGGCCGATGCGCCGTCCTGCGCGCGCCGCAAGGGCGATGAGCGCGAACTTGAGCGTGCCGCGCCACAGCGTGAAATGGTGCAAATAAATGACGATGTCCTGCCGGCCAGGCGCAAGCATGCGCCGCAGATTGGCCGGCCGCAGAAAGCCGAAGGGCTGGCTGCCTGTTACGCGCTCGAGCGTGACAATCTTGTCCACGAGGCCGCTGCCGGCCACCAGCGGCGCGGCGTGGTCGCTGGTCAACAGGGTCAACCGGGCGTCGGGCCGGGCTGCGCGCAGGGCCGCCAGCGCCGGCGTCGCCAGCACCAGATCGCCCACGTCCGCCAGCTGCACCACCAGAATGCGCATCAATCCGCCTTCGCTGCGTCCTGCAGGGCGCGCAGCGTCGCGCGCGCCGCCCGCTCCCAGGTGAAACTGGCGGCCCGGGCCTGGCCGGAACGGACCAGCCGCCTGCGCAAGGCCCTGTCCTTTTGCAGGCGCGTCATCTGCCGCGCGATGGCCTTCACGTCCGTCGGTTCAACCAGCAGGGCGGCGTCACCGGCCAGTTCGGGCAGGCTGGAGGTCTTGCTGGTGATGACCGGCGTGCCGCAGTGCATGGCCTCCAGCACGGGAAAGCCGAAACCTTCGTGCAGCGAGGGAAAGAGCAGCGCCCGCGCCCCGGCGTAAAGCGCGCCGCGGTCTTCATCGTCGACGTAACCCGGCAAATGCAGGCCATCCAGCCCTGCGAACTGGCTCTCGTCAAGGAGCCAGCCGCGGCCGCCGGCCAGCACCAGCGCAGCGTCATCGTCGGGGTTGGCCGCGCGCCAGCGCTGCCAGGCGGCGACGATGGTCGACAGATTCTTGCGCGGCTGCAGGGTGCCCAGAAAAAGATAGTAGCGTTGCGGCAGGGCGTACTTGCGCCGCAGGGCGGCCGGGTCGCCGACCGGCAGCGGCGTCACGCCAGGGTAGACCACGCGGATCTTCTGCGGCGCGACGTGGCAGAATCGCTGCAGATCGTCCGCGGTCGCCTGGCTGTCGGCCAGCACGAGGCTGGCGCGCCGCGCGCTGTGGCGCGTCGACCACTCCAGATAGCGTCGCTCTCGCGGCGGGTGCGCGGCGGGGAAGTGGTGAAAGCCAAGGTCGTGCACGGTGACCAGGGCCGGCCCCGGCAGGAACAGCGGCAGGCTGTGCGCCGGCACGAAACTGACGTCCGGGCGCAGGGCATGGAGCGCCGCCGCCAGACGCAAGTGCGTCCACAGGCGCGGCAGGGGAATGACGTGCTGAACGACGTTGCGCCCGCGGAACAGGCCCTCGGGCGGTTCATCGCGAAAGAAGAGATGAAACTCGTTTTCGGCGCCCGTCTGCAGCAGGGCGCGGATGAGTTCGCGACTGTAGCGTTCGGTCCCGGTGGCGCGCGCGACGGTGGCGCGGCTGGCGTCGATGGCGACGCGCATGCTCATGAATCCGCTTGCTGCAGGCGGCGATCGGTCGGGGCGGACGCTTGCCGCTCTGTGCCCAAATCGCTATACTGAATCATCGGCGACGTAGCCAAGTGGCAAGGCAGAGGTCTGCAAAACCTTTATCACCGGTTCGAATCCGGTCGTCGCCTTTTTCAGGCCCTCGCGCCCGCCACAAGCGGCGGGCTTTTTCATGCTTCGGCCGACTGTGAGCCGAGTTGCTCGCGCGCGGCGTGGGTCACCATGCTCACCAGCCCCATCAGTCCCTGTCCCTTGCCCATCGAGACCTCGCGACCGAAGATCGCCAACACGATGTCCTGCGGAATCGCCGCCACCTGTTGCAGTGGCGCGCCGGAGCAACAGTCATTGAGGATGACGGCGAGGGCCATGGCCGAGAGGCCCTGGGGATTTAGCACGTCGAAGCGGTAATCCAGGTTGCCCCCGTCCGCCGGCAGGGCCCAGACAAAGGCGTCTGATTCACAGGCCGGCACACGATGCGCCTCGTCGTAGGGGGGCGCCGCCACCTCCGGCGGCACCCGCACTTCCTCAAAGCGGTCGGCCGCGTCGATCAGCCAGGCGATGCGCTCGTTGCGGTCGGTGATGAAGGAGAAGTCCTCCAGCAACTCGTCCAGTTTGGCCGGAATCATGGTCTGGCGCTCAGCGCTCGATCGGCACGTTGACCAGGTTGCCCCATTCCGTCCAGCTGCCGTCGTAGTTGCGCACCCGATCAAAGCCGAGCAGGTACTTCAGCGCGAACCAGGTGTGGCTGCTGCGCTCACCGATGCGGCAGTAGGTGATGACGTCGTCTTCCGGGCTCAGGCCCTGCTCTTCCTCATAGATCGCGCGCAGGCCGGCCGCACTGAGAAAGGTGCCATCCTCGGGATTGGTGGCGCGGCTCCAGGGGACGCTGTTCGCGCCCGGGATGTGACCGCCGCGCAACGCGCCTTCCTGCGGCGAGCCGGGCATGTGCAGCAATTCACCGCTGAACTCTTCCGGGCTGCGCACGTCGACCGTGCGCTTGCCGGCCTCGACGTGGACCAGCACGTCTTCGCGGAAGGCGCGCTGGCTCTGGTCGTCACGCGCGGGCGCGCGATAGTCGCTTTGTTCGTAAACGGGCACCTCGCGCACCAGTTCCCGGCCTTCCAGTTCCCACTTCTTGCGGCCGCCGTCCATCACGCGCGCGTTTTCGTGACCGAAGAGCTGAAAGACCCACAGGGCATAGCAGGCCCACCAGTTGCTGCGGTCGCCGTAGAACACCACGGTCATGTCCCGCGTGATGCCGTTGCGCGACATCAGGTTCTCGAAGCCGGACTGGTTGAGGTAATCGCGCCGCAATTGATCGTTCAGGTCCACCGTCCAGTCGATCTGCACGGCGCCGGGTAAATGGCTGGAGGGATAGAGCAGCGGGTCCTCGTTGGATTCGACGATGCGGACTCCCGGGTCATCCAGATGTTCCGCGACCCACTCTGTAGAAACGAGCTTCCCGGGGTGTACGTAACCCCGATCCTCGATATTCTGGCTCATGCCTTTTGCTCCTCGTTTGCCTCACTGGCGAACAACATTGTCATCATAACTGACCGGCAGTCCTGCGACAACAGACTATCAGGCCGCGCAGGAGCCCTCCCTTGCCGGCCGCCGCGTCCGGCGGCATGATGCGGCCATTATGCGCATCCAGGTCCACCCCACACTCGAAAACCTGCGCGAGCTCTTCACGGTGGCCCGGCATCCGCAGGAGACTTTCCGCCGCGCCGGCCCGCTCCTGTTTGATCCCGGCACGGCCATCGCAGCCCTTTACCGCGCGCGCAGCGTCCATGGCCGCCGCTGGCCGGCGTTGGAGATCATGGAACTGGCGGGCTGCGACGGTCTGGAGGCCTGCGCCGGGACCCAGGGCTGGGGCCTGTTCAACCCGGCGCGCAGCCTGGAGGCCGCCGCCTGGGAATTCGGGCAGTATGAGGCGCTTGATTACCGTGGGCAGGTGACGGCCCTCCTTGAGCAGGTTGCGCGCCTGCTGCCGCTGCCTGGCGCGCAGGTCGATTGCCTCTTGCTGCCCTGTGATTCGGCCAACCGCTCGCTGATGCTCTTCAGTCAGGGACTCAGCGTCTACGGCGCCGCGCCCGGCCTGGTCCTGCTGCGCCTCTGGCCCTGCGCCGGCAACCTGGAGCGGCTGCCGGCCGCGCTGGCGCGCGCCTGGGCCCAGACCCTGCGGCATCTCGTCCATGGCCGTGAGACCCTGCGCAACCTGGCGGACATGCTGGTGATGGAAGGCATCGCCAGTGCCATGACCCGGCGCTTGCAGCCCGATCTGGAACTGCCCTGGCTGGCGACCCTGCGCAAACCTGGCGGCTGGAACGACGAACTGACGCGCATCGCGCGCACCTGGTACGGCAGCGCGGACTACAGCGATCTGGTCAGCAATGTCTATGGCGCGCCGGTCGCTATGGGCCGGGACCGGCCGCCGCCGGCCCGGCAGCTGGACGCCGATACCCTCGCCCTGTGCGTCGCCACCTTCGCCGACATGCTGGATGACGACGAGCCATTGACCCTGGCCAGGGCGCTCTACGGCGACGAATTGCCGGCGCTCAAGGGACACCCGCCGGCCGGCTTGCCCGCCTGGGCCGGCTTTGAAGTCGCCTACCGCCTCGTCGAGGCCTGGCTGGCGCGCAGGGACGCGACCCTGGCCGATGCGCTGCGCGCGCCATCAGCGCAGATCATCGCGGAGTCGCGCTTCTTCGACTCGCCGCTGTGAGCCAGTTGGCGATGAGCGCGCGCTCGGCCCCGCCAAAGCTGTAGCGCGTCAGGTCCGCCGGTTTTACCCAGGCGATTTCCGGCGACCCTGTCGCCTCCGGCCCGCGGACCGGGGCGCACTCCCAGGCGTGCAGCGTGAGCTGAAAATGGGTGAAGCCATGCTGCACCGGTTCCAGCGCCGCGCCCGGCTTGACTTCCAGCGCCAGCGTCTCGCGCAGACAGCGCCGCAGCGCCGCTTCCAGACTTGCGTCCTCCGCCGTCGCGCGACCGCCAGGGAAGGTCCACAGTCCGCCCAGCAGCCCTTCTTGCGGCCGCCGCTGGATCAGGAGTTCCCCCTGCGCATTGCGCAGCAGGGCGACGACGTCGTCGTAATGCGGTCTCTCGGGGCGCGGTCGACGGTGCGGCAATTCGTTCTGGCGACCACGGGCCCGGGCCAGGCAGTTGTGTTGCAGCGGACAGCGCGGGCAGTCCGGCTGGCGCGGCCGGCAGATGCGGCGTCCCAGTTCCATCAAGGCCTGGTTCCACTCGCCGGGTCGCGTTGGGTGCAGCCAGTCCCGCGCCAGCGCCCACAACTGCCGCTGCGTCGCCGCCCGCGTGATGTCCCCGTCAAGGTCGCCGAAGCGCGTGAAGACGCGCATGACGTTGCCATCCAGCACCGGCGCCGCTTCATTGAAGGCGATGCTGGCGATGGCGCCGGCCGTGTAGCGGCCGATGCCGGGCAGTCGCTGCAGCTCCGCTGCGTTGCGCGGCAGGCAGCCATCGTGTGCCTGCATCACCTGGCGCGCGGCGCGCTGCAGATTGCGCGCGCGACTGTAGTAGCCCAGCCCTTCCCAGAGTTTGAGGACTTCGTCCAGCCCGGCGGCGGCGAGCGCCGCGACAGTCGGGAAGCGCTGCAGGAAGCGCTGGTAGTAGGGGATGACGGTTGTGACCTGCGTCTGCTGCAGCATGACCTCGGCCAGCCAGACGGCGTAGGGGTCCCGCGTCCGGCGCCAGGGCAGGTCGGCGGCCTCGCGCCCGTACCAGTCCAGCAGACGCCCGTCGGGTCGCGCGTCGACGGGTTGCGCGGTGGCGGGTTTCATAGCGTGTACAATACCGCCCATGCGTATTTTGTTGCCCCTTTTTCTCCTGCTGCTCTCTCCCCTGGCCCTCCATGCCCAGGCGCAGGCCGACGACGTGCCCGCCCTGGCGACCCAGGTGGCGCGGGACCTGGCCGACGCCGGGCGCGCCCTCGACCAGGCCTTCAACCTGCTGGGCCTGCTGGAGTCCTTCGGCTTCGTCGTGACGGTGGTGGGCGGCGCGGCGGCCATCTTCGGCGTGACGCGTTTCATCGCCGCCCAGAACCAGTTGCGCGAATCGCGGCAAAAGTTCGAGGAAGAGATCGCCAGTTCGCGCCGTCTGCTGCAGGAGGAGACGCGTCAGCGCGAGCAAGCCTTCGCCAGTCTGCAGGGCTCGCTGCAGGGCGCGCTGGAGAAATCGACCGGCGACGCCACCCGCGCCTTGTCCTTCCTGCCTCTCGGCGAGCGGCAGTACCGCTCCGGCGACTTGCGCGGCGCGCGCGCCATCTACGAACGCGCGCTGCAACTGGACCCGCGCAACCCGGTCATCAACTACCGCATGGGTTACGCTTGCTCGCAGGCCGGCGCGCTGGACGAGGCCGAGACCTGCCTGCGTCAGGCGCTGGCCAGCGAACCCGACTTCGCGCCCGCGCTGGCCAGCCTCGGCTATGTCTACCGGCGTCGCGCCGAACAACTGCCGGAGGGCGTAGAACGCGCGCGGGCCTTCAACGAGGCCGAACGCCATCTGACCCAGGCCCTGGTCCTGTTGCCCAACCTGGTTGACGACGACGGCGAGTCCTGGTGGGGCTCGCTGGGCGGGCTTTACCGCCGCCGCGGCCAGCTGCAGGAAGCCGTCCACGCCTACCGCGAGGCGGCGCGCGTTACGCCGGCCTCGTCCTATGCATACGTCAACCTGGCGCTGCTTGGCATGCAGCAGGATGGCGCCGACGCCATGCGCGACACCTGGCGCCAGGCGCAGCAACTGGCCGCCGCCGAGGTGCGCGCCGACGTCGACAACTACTGGGGTTATGCCGACCTCGTGACGACCAGCCTGGCGCTGGGGGACGGGCAGCAGGCCAACGAGGCGCTGGAGTCCTTCTTCCGCACGACGCCGGCGGACGCCAGCCAGGTGCCGCAGGTACTGCGCGACTCACTGGAGCAACTGGCTGAAGCCCTGCCGGAAGCGGAACGCGCTGTGGTGCAGGCCGTGATCAGCCGCATCGAGGCGCAGACCGGCGGGGAATGAAACTTGCCTGGTCGCTGACAGTGGACGCCGCCATCCCCGACGAGTGTCTGCAGCATCGTGGCGCGCTGACGAACCCGGCGCGCGATCGAAGGGCGGCCATGGCGATGCCCGCCGCCCACGACTGGCATTGATTATCTGAAATGCCGCGCCCTGTTCCTGCAGTTCAGTCGCGCAGCATGTCGATCGCGCGCATGTTGGCCACGCCGTCGCCGGGCGGGTACGCCGGCGGGCGCTCATTCAGCAGGGCGTCGGCGAAGTCCTCGGCCATCAGCGTGTAGCTGTTGGCGGGCGGGATGGTGATGCGGCTGTATTCGCCCTTGATGCCCCAGGTCTCGATGAGCGTCGCCTCGTCCGGCTGCGTCACGTAGGCGGTCTCCACGCGGATGCGACCCCTTGTGCCGCGCAGATCGTAGCTCTGCACGCGCTGGTTGCGCAGGCTGCAATCGACGACCGCGACCGCGCCCGAAGGGAAGTCCAGCACCCCGCCCAGCACCTCGTTGACTTCGCTGGCAGCGCCGCTGCGCCTCACAGCATGGGCCTGCACGGGCTCCTCGCCGGTCATCAGGCGGGCGGCGCTGATGCAGTAACAGCCGATGTCCATCAGGGCGCCGCCTTCCAGTTCGCGGCTGAGGCGAATGTTGTCCAGGTCCGCCAGGTTGATGGGGAAGTTAAAGCTGGCGTTGACCATCACCAGCTCGCCGATGGCGCCGCCGCGCAGCAGTTGCAGCACCTTTTGCGTCTGCGGGTGAAAGCGGTACATGAAGCCTTCCGCCAGCAAGAGATCATGTCTGGCGAAGGCCACGACCATCTCCTCGGCCTCGGCGGCGTTGACGGCCAGCGGCTTTTCACAGAGCACCGGCAGGCCGGCTTCGGCGCAGCGAATGCTCCACTCGGCGTGCATGCTGTTGGGTAAAGGGTTGTAAATGGCGTCGATCTCCGGGTCGGCCAGCAGGGCCTCGTAGCTGCCGTGGGCGCGCGGGATACCGAGCGCGTCGGCGGCCTGCTGCGCGCGTTCCGTTGTGCGGCTGGCGATGGCCTGCACCACGCCGTTGCGGCTTTGCTGCATGGCCGGGATGACGCGCCCGGTGCCGATGGTGGCCGTGCTGAGAATGCCCCAGCGGATCTTTCTGTCGCTCACGATTCCAGTCCTTTCTCGTTGTGTCCGCCAGGGCGGCCACCGAAGTCACGAATCAGATTGTTCAGGGCGCCGCGAAAGAGTAGCGTCATTGCCAGCCCGGCCAGCGGGGCGCTGAGCGGCGCGAGCGTCGTCGTGCGGAACCAGGCGCGCCAGCGCAGCCAGGTGCCGCCATGCCGCTCCGGTGACAGCGACTGCAGCGCCAGATGATCGACGATGAACTCGCTTTCCTCAATGCTGCTGGCCAGCAAATACGGCGGATGCGAGGCGACGATGTACTCCTGCACGGTGAAGGCGCCTGCGTGCAGCCAGCGCACCGTGCTGACGCCGTCGCGCTGCAGGGCGTGGCGCCGGCTGACGGAGCTGTCCGATACCAGCGGCAGCCACAGAAAAAGCTTCGTATGGTCGCTGATGACCTCGAAGATGCGGGCCGGCGGGGCTTCCAGCAAGGCGAGACAGTCGGCGCGCAGCGGCGCGTCAGTGTAGGTGCCTACGTCAAAGCCCCTGACGATGCGGTCCACAGCCCCCGTCCGCCCGCTCGCTGCCGGGGAGTATAGCGAGGGCGCCAGCTCGAAGCATCCTGCGGGAAGCGCGGGGTGTATAATGAGGGTGAGTTGTCAGCGGAGACTTTGCCAGAGGGTCATGATGGTCGCGATGCCGCAGTTGATGGAGCCGCCGCCACGCTTGCCGGAGGGAGTCACCGGCCTGGTGAGTGCCACGCCCTCCTCCAGTCAGGGTCGCAAGGCGATTCTTGAGGAAGCGGTGGTTGCACTCGCCTCGCTTGAGCGGGAGACGCAGGAACTGGAGCAGTTTGTTGCAGGTCTGGCGCAATTTGAACTGGAACCGGACCGTGGCCCACAAGCGAACGAGGAAGTGATCGCAAACGCCATTAAGGTTACGGAGGAACTGTTCGCGTGGGCCGCAACAGTGGCAGAAGGGCGCGCGGACCAGTTGAGTGCCCTGAAGGATCATCTGGAGGACCTCTGCGCCGGGGATGAAGTGTTGGCTCCTCTGGCGCGGCAGGTGTACCAAAGTCAGGAGGAATTGAGCGGGCGCATCCAGGCGCTGGTCAGGCTGGACGTGGAAGACCTGATTGGCAACCTGCTGCATCAGGTCGCCAAACAGCGCGAGTTGAGTGTCGACGAAAAAATCCGCCTGTTGCAGTCCATCCCTTTCAGGGGGCCGATTGACGATCCGGTTTCCATGCGGCGTTCTGACTGGTATGAATGACAATGGCCGCCAGAGTTTTCGTGGATACCAACATTCTCGTTTACGCTACGCTCGAAGAGGTCGATGAATCCCTGCACAAGGTGTGTCTGGTGCAGTTGAATCGCTTTATTGAGGATGGGACTGAACTCTTGATCAACGGCCAGGTTCTCCGCGAATACTGGTCGCAAGCTACCTTCATCAGGTCTGGAGGAGAACAAAGGCCGCTGGCATGGGTGCTTGAACGGGTTGCCTGGTTCAGGGACATCATGCATGAGGTTGATGAGACGGCAGCAGTGCGTGAACATCTACTGATTCTCCTTGAGTCGTATGCCATCCGTCGCCAGGATGTGCATGACGCCAACATCGTGGCGACAATGCTGGCCCATGGCATTGATACCCTTTATGCGCGGGATGGAGACTTTGACCGTTACAGCCGGCAAATCAACATCATCACACCGCAATTGAGCGCTACCTGAATTTCCGCCAGCTCCTCCTCCCTTGCACTGCCTGACCCGCCCGTGCCACAATCGCCGCGGCGTTGGGCAGGGGAGGATGCGACGATGGACTGGATCACGAACCCGGATGCCCTGGTCGGTCTCCTGACACTCGTTGTACTGGAGATCGTGCTGGGAATCGACAACATCGTCTTCATCTCGATTCTGGCCGGCAAGCTGCCGCAGGCGCAGCAGGCAAGGGCGCGCCAGGTCGGTCTCGGTCTGGCGCTGGTCATGCGCATCCTGATGCTGCTCGCCATCTCCTGGGTCATCCGGCTGACGGCGCCGCTCTTCATGCTGCTGGGCCAGGAGATCTCCGGCCGCGACCTGATTCTGATCGTCGGCGGGCTCTTCCTGCTGGCCAAGGCCACGCACGAGATTCACGACAAACTGGAAGGCGACAGCGGCCATGCCAGCGCGCGTATCCCGCCCTCCTTCGGCGCGGTCATCCTGCAAATCGTGGTGCTGGACGCGGTCTTCTCGCTCGATTCGGTCATCACGGCCGTGGGCATGGTGAGCGAGGTCAGCATCATGGTGATCGCGGTCACCGTCGCCGTCGTCATCATGCTGCTCTCGGCTGCGCGCATCAGCGACTTCGTCAACCGCCACCCGACGGTCAAGATGCTGGCGCTGAGTTTCCTGCTGCTGATCGGCCTGACCCTGGTGGCCGAGGGCCTGGACCAGCACATCCCCAAGGGCTACATCTACTTCGCCATCGCCTTCTCGATCTTCGTGGAGATGCTCAACCTGCGCCTGCGCCAGGTGCGGAAGCCGCCCTTGCAGTTGAATCAGCCCTATGTGGAGTGAGCAAGAATTCAGGTTCGGCGGCGTGGCCTATAGCCTACACAATGAGCGATCATTTCAACTATCTCTTCGAGTGCTTGTCTTTCCAATTTGCCTATTCTGTTGCCAAAGCGTTTTCCTGAAACAGATTTTACTTGCGAAGCATCAGCCCATGAGGTCTCTCGTAGACCATTCCTCTCTGTCCTGGTAATTGGAACAACCCATTGTGCATCTCTGTAGCTTTCACTCTTTGTCGTGAGAGGCACTACAATGAAAAGCTTTGGTCGTCCAACACCTCTTGGGCTAACTACAACTGCCGGCCTTGTTTTCCTTATTTCTTCTCCGACCAAACCTTTCTCATCTTCATCTGGATTGAGTGGGCCAAAATTGACCCAGTAAATTTCCCCTCGTCTCACTGGCACTAGAATTCTTCCTCGCCAAATGCCTCAAAAACTTCGATATCCAAATCTTCAGCGAGTTCATAAGATCTTTCCATCCAGTATTCTTGTTCCTCGGCAGACATGTGCAGAAACTCTGTTGTTGTTGGGAATTCATCAGTCTCAACAACCGGTTCCGAAAACTCGTAATCCGACAACGCCTGCAAAACGCGTTCGTCTGACATTAAGTCCCTATCAATGGCAAGCGGAATCATTTCATCAAGACTGGATGGTTCTTCATCTGCAACAATTGGGTAGGGCTCGTTTCTTTTCCACCCCCGCCGACTGATTTCTAACCAGAAAATATGCGCCAGACCTGGAGAGACAATTTCCAGATCCTTCGCGCGATACATCAACCCTTGCATACTTAATCCATAACGACGCTTCAAAGTACCCAGCTCGGAAAACGAGATTGAATCCCGCTTCTCTCCCAATTCTTGCAGGACAGCTTCCTTCGGAACAAGCAGAGCTGCTGCGAATCGATGTGCTAATTTTTCTGCTTGATCGTCCGGCGTGTTCATCACCAGATGTCCCAACTCGTGAGCCAAGCTGAAACGCTTGCGGTCCGCGGAAACATTGCCCTTCGAAATGATGACAGGCACACTGTCCTTGCACCAGCCAGATAAGCCGTCAAAGCGCTCAGTGGGTCGGTCCCAGTCAATCACAATCACGCCATTGTTTTCTGCGGCTTGTGTCAGACTGGCAATTGGCTCATTGTCTAGTCCCCACTCCATACGCAAAATTCCTGCTGCCTCTTCCGCCTCCTCTGTGTTGGAGACGTTTATGCGCTCAGGAAAAACGACTTTCCTATGCGGGTAGAGCAAGGTCTGCAAATCGAGATGTAGCTCGGCTACATCACGTGCGTACACTTCGATTGATTCGCGAACTTTCGCCGGTAGGGTGGAGTGCTTGCGGTAGGCAAGCCATTTGACCTTTAGTTTGGGTTCATGCATTAACCAAACGAGAGGCACATTGAAAAAACGAGACAAGGCCAACAACACTGAAGCATCTGGCATTTCTTTGCCACGCTCAAATTTTGAAACCGCAATTTTTGTTGTAGGAATACCAACACGATTCAATGCGTCCGCGATGTCTTGCTGCGACATCCCTGCAAGCAATCGCGCCTGACGGATGCGTGCACCGATCATCTTCACACCTCCACCACGCCAAGTAAAAGACCTTTATAATTCTACAGTTCAACTTGATGTTTGTCAGCGGCCACCACTTTTTGACACAGCGCTGCGTACTCGCTACGATTCACGACTGTCGAGATTGTCGACAATCGACAGTCTGACGCGGGTTGTGATGTCGTTGGCGGACCTGAAACGAAGGACCTGTTTATGCCCCCTGATTCACTTGCCGCCCTGCTGCAACGGCATCGCGCCAACGAGGACCTGAACGCCGCCGTTATCCCCGCCGCCGCGCGCAACGCGCTGGATCTGGCCGCCGATGCCGTCGTCGGTCCGCTCGACGAGCGCATCATCGAGGCCACCGGCGCGGCGCTTGACGCCGGCCACACCCATTACGAACCGGTGCCGGGCATCGATGAGTTGCGCGCCGCTTTGGCGCAGCACCTGAGCGAAGCCACCGGCGCGGGCTGGGACGCGGCCAATCTGCTGGTCACCGCCGGCATGCAGGAATCGCGTTTTCTCACCCTGCAACTCATCGACGCCGGCGACGGGGCAACGGCCCTGCCGCAAGTGCTGCACCCCGGCGTGCGCAAGGCGCTCGGCACGCGCCCGCGTGAAACGGTCTCGCTGGCGGTGGATGCGGAGCGCCGTCTGCCCCGCCTGCAGGCCATTCGCGCAGCGCTGGAAGGCGGCAGTCGCCTTGTTTATATGGAATCACCCTCGCGTCTCACCGGCGCGACGCTGGACGCGGACGAAATGGCAGCCATCGCCACGATGCTCGCCGACCACGATGCCAGCGCGATCATCGACCGGGGCCTGGCGCCCTGGGTGGCGGGAGCGGTCGCGGCGCCGACGGAGCGCGTCGCGCTGATCGGCGAGGCCTTCCCCGGCGCCGGCATCGTCAGCTGGCTGGCGGGATACGTCGCCGTGCCGGAAGACTGGCTGCCGCCGATACAATCGCAGAAGCAAATCATGGCCATCTGCACCGCCACGCCCGCGCAGTTTGGCGCGCTGGAGGCGGGCAATCTCTATCCGCAGGAGCAGCCCCCGCGTCTGGAGCACATGCAGGCCCTGCGCAGTCGGCTGCAGGATCGCGCCCGTGCTGCCGGCCTCGACGTGCTGGCGGGTGGGGCGGCCAGCGTGCTGGCGTTGCGCCTGTCTCCGTCGCATAAGGCGCAGGGCCTGACGCGCCTGGCCGACGCGGGCTATCAGGTGGCGGACGGCAGCGATTTCGGCGCGCCGGACCTGCTGCGCCTGACGGTTTGCGATGCGGCCCAGGCCGCCCTTGACCTGCTGGCCGACGCCTGAGCGAGGAGTAAAGCGCCATGCCCGAACGGAAGAAAAGCGGTACCAACCTGCTCTACTCCATGATGGCCGAGGCGGCCAGTTATGACGACGCCGTCATTATGGGGCGCGGCGATCCGGACTTTGACACGCCCGAACACATCATCGCCGCCGCGAAAGAGGCCATGGTGCAGAACCACAGCGACAGCTCCCCGCCGGAGGGCCTGCCGGAACTGCGCGAGGCGATCGCGGCGCGCGTGGAACGCGTCAGCGGCGTGGCCTACGACCCCGCCAGCGAAATCGTGGTGACCAACGGCGGCCAGGAAGCGCTGTTCCTGATGGTGCTGACCCTCATCGGCCCGGGCGACGAAATGATCGTGCCGGAACCGAACTACAATACCTATCTGGATTCCACCCGCTTCGCCGGCGGACGTCAGATCGAGGTCGACACCTTTCCGCAGCAGAACTTCCGCGCCGACCCCGCCGACGTTCGCCGCAACGTGAACGAGCGGACAAGGGCGCTCTTGCTGGTCTCGCCCAACAACCCGGCCGCCAGCGTCATCTCCCCGCAGGACATGCGGGACCTGGTGCAAATCGCCTGCGACCATGACCTGTTCATTATCTCTGACGAGATTTACGACCTCTTCGTCTACGACGACGTCGTACACACCAGCGCCGCCGCCATGCCGGGCGCGCGCGAGCGCACGCTGACGCTCAACGCGCTCTCCAAGGCCTATTCCATGACCGGCTGGCGCGTCGGCTGGGTGACCGGCCCGGCGCCATTGATGGAAAGATTGCGTGAACTCAAGGCGGCCATCACCGGCGCAACCTCCATCATTTCGCAGTATGCCGGCATCGCCGCCCTGACCGGGCCGCAGGAGCCGGTGCAGATGATGGCGGATACCTACGTCCGGCGTCGTCGCGCCGTGCTGGAGGCGCTGGACGAGATGGGCATTGAGTACGGCGTGCCCGAAGGCGGCCAGTTTATCTTCGCCGACATCGGCTTCACCGGCATGGACAGCATGCAGTTCGCCCAGCGCGTTCTGAGCGAGCAACACGTACTGGTCTATCCCGGATCGGCCTTCTCCGAGGCGCGCAAGCAGTACATTCGCATGACCTTCCTGCAGCCGGAGGACAAACTGCGCGAAGGCCTGGAACGCATGAAGATTGCCATGGAAGGCATTCGGGCGGAACTCGGCAACGGATCGGCCAGCTGAGCATGGCCTACGAAATCCGCGATCGCGACCTGGTCAATCACTACCCGCTGGAGACGCTGCAGGGCTTTGCGCTTGACTTTTTGCAGGCGCTGGGGGCGACGGAAGAAGAGGCCGCTATCGTCAGCGACGGCGTGCTGACGGCGGCGCAGTGGTGGCATCCGGGGCAGGGTCAGGGGCTGGAGAAATTCTTCCGCTACCGGCGGCGGGTGCATGAAGGCGGCATTCTGCCCGGCGTGGAGATGACCTGGTTGCGCGAGGGGCCATCCTTCGCCCTGCTGGACGCGGCCAGCGGCTTCGGTTACGTGGCCGGGCAGCGCGCCATGCAACGCGCCATCGAAAAGGCGCGCGAGACCGGCGTGGCCATCGTCGGCGTACGCCACAGCAACCACTTCGGCATCGCCGGCTATCATGCCCTGCAGGCGGCGAAGGCCGGGCTGGTCGGCTGGGCCTTCACCAACGCCAGGGCAGAGATGGCGCCCTGGGGTTCGGCCCTGCCCGTGCTGGGCACCAACCCCTGGGGCTTCGCCATCCCGCGCACGGCCTCGCACGCCATCGTGCTGGACATGGCGCTGACGATGTCCGGCAAGGGCATGATGCGCTGGTATCAGCAGGAAGGGCGGCCCATGCCCGCCAACTGGGCCCTGACGCCGGATGGTCGCGAGACGACCGACCCCGGCGCGGCCATGGACGGCCCGGTGCTGCCCATCGGCGAGTACAAGGGCTACGGCCTCAGTTTCGTCAGCGACGTGCTGGCCGGGGTGATGACCGGCGCGCTCTTCGGCATGAACGTCTTTCAGGACGAACAGAACTACGACGTCGGCCACGTCATGGTCGCCATCGACCCGCAGGCCTTCATGGCTGAGGCGGAGTTTCAGCAGCGGCTGGAACAGCTGGTCGCCGAGGTCAGGGGGGCGCCGGCGATCGACCCGCAACGGCCGATCCTGCTGCCTGGCGAGATTGAGTTCAAACGGATGGAAGAACGCCGGCGCGACGGCGTACCGGTCGCGCGTGAGACCGTCGAGGGATTGCGCGAACTGGCGCAAATGCTGGACGTGGATTTTCCGCTTTAGCAGCAGGATGCGAACAGGAGCAGCCTTGTGACACAGGCAATGAAATTTGGCAACGTGAGCGTGATGCCGGGCGAGACCGCGCGTGGCGGCATACCCGTCAATGCGGACATGTTCCCGCGCGAGCGCGAGATACCCCTGATTGTGGTGCGCGGCGCCGCCGACGGCCCGGTGCTCTGGCTCAACGGGGCGACGCACGGTGACGAGCCGGAAGGCCCCTTCTCCATTTTCCGCGCGCTGGAGCAGGTTGACGCGCAGCAACTGCGCGGCACGATTGTCGCCGTGCCCGTGATGAACGTACCGGCCTTCACCGCCGGCACCCGCGGCGACCCGCTGGACGGCTTTGCCTATGACATGAACCGGCTATATCCCGGCAAGCCTGACGGTTACCCGACCGAGCGCAGCGCCTGGGCCCACTGGCAGGCCATGAAGGACTGCTGCGACTTGCAGATCAATATTCATTCCGGTGGCGAGCACTCCTACCTGGCGCATATGATCTTCGCCTCGGACAACCCCGCCAGCATGGAACTGGCGGCGGCCATGGGCTCCGGCTGGCCGCTGGTCTTCCGCAGCGGCACGGGCGGCGCCAACCCCTCCTCGCAGGTCGCGGCGGACGGCCGCGCCGGCATCACCGTCGAGTTGGGCGGCAACTGCCGCACGCTGGGCGCCGACTTCCACGGCATCGCCAACGACCTGGCGGACGGCTACCTCAACGTCTTGCGTCACTACGACATGATCGATGGTGAAGCCGGCTACGAGGGTCGCTGGCACACCGGTTACCAGATTCCCTTGCTGGCGCCGGCCACCGGCATGTACGTCGGTAACGCGGAACTGCCTTTCGAGACCCTGGTCCCCGCGGGGACGCTGATCGGCACGATTTACGATCTCTACGGCGATGTCATCGCCACGGTGAACGCGCCGCAGGATGGTCTGATCTTTGGCATGCGCTCACGTCCTTCGGTGCTGGAAGGACATTGGTGTTGTTTCTTCGGCGTAGTTGAGGAGACAGTCACCAGTCTGGCCTGAGCGCGGAACAATTTGGCATGGGGGTTGACATGGAAAGCACGGCAGAGCGACGTCGCGGCCTTATCCCCGAAGACCTGATGAACTTCCGCTGGCTGGAGGAGATCGTCCTCGCGCCGGATGGCAGCATGGTGGCCTACAGCGTGCGCGAACCGGACGGCGAGGCCGACGGCTATCGCGCGCATCTGTATCTGCGCCGCCTGGATGAAGGCAGCCCGCGGCGCCTGACCAGCGGCGCCTGCCGCGTCTCCGCGCTGGCCTGGAGCCGCGACAGCGCGCAACTGGCCTGGAGCCACAGCACGGCGGATGGCTGTTCCCTGCGCATTTGGCAGGTGGCGGAGGCCAGACGCCACGTCATCCCCCTGGGCGACGAGCCCCTGGGCGGGCTCGACTGGTCGCCGGATGGCGTTCATCTGGCGGGCACGCGCTGGACGGAGATGCGCCACCCGGACGAAAGGCGCGGGCCTCTGCCGGCCATGCCGCAGCCGCACATCAAGGTGGTGCGGCGTTTGCGTTACAAGCGGGATGGCATCGGCTGGGTGCATGACCGCTACTCCCAGGTGTTTGTGCTGGATAGCGTCACCGGCGACCTCGACCAGGTGACGCACAGCGAGTGCGACTACGAGACGCCCAAATGGAGCGGGGACGGCACGCGCCTGGCCTTCGTCGGCACGGCGCGCGAACAGAACATCCCCGAGGGCCAGGGGCACATTTACCTCTGTGACTGGCCGGGCGGGGAAGGGCCGCGGCCCCTGCTGCCGGACTGGCAGGGCACAGCCGTCAGTCCCGCATGGGGCGCTGACGACCGCTACATTGCCTTCGCCGGCCACAACCATCCGCCGCCGACCAATCGCCGCAACTTCTGGCAGCCGCACCTCGCCGACGTGGCCGCCGGCACGGCGGTCAAGCTGGACGAGGACATCGACGAGGAGGTCGGCAACTACGGCGTCGCCGACCAGCGCGTCAGTCTGACCAACGTCACGGTCAAATGGGCGCAGGGCGACCGGTGGATCTATTTTCTGCTGACCGAGCGCGGCGCGGCCAACCTGTGGCGCATCGACGCGCAGGGCGCCTCCGAACGGCTGTTGCGTGGCGAATGCACCCATTTCGAATACAGCCCGGCCTGCGGCGACCTGGCGGCCTACGGCGTGGCCGATCCCTCAAGCCCGGGCGACCTGTATATCTGGCGCAACGGCGAAAGCCGGCGCCTGACCGACCTCAACCCCTGGCTGCGCGACGTCCGTTTGTCGCCGCCGGAAAGCTACGAGTTCGAGGGCGTGGACGGCGTACCGGTGCACGCCTGGTTGATTCCTCCGCTGGACCATGATCCCGAGGGCAGTTACCCGCTGGTTCTCTACCTGCATTGCTCCATGTTTTGCTGGGACTTCAATCACGAGTTTCAGGTCTTCGCCAATTCGGGCTTTGCCGTGGCCTACTTCAACCAGCGCGGCACCACCGCCGGTTACGGCCAGGCCTGGACGAAAGCCACCGAGGGCGACCAGGGCGGCGCGGATTACGAAGAAATCATGCTGGGCGTGGACGATCTGCTGCGCAAGCATTCCTGGATCGACGGGGCGCGTATGGGCGCCACCGGCGGCAGCTGCGGCGGTTACCTGACCAACTGGATCGCCGGGCATTCGGAGCGCTTCGCGGCGACCGTCGCCCAGCGCTCGATCGTCAACAACATCAGCATGTTCGGCACCTCGGACATCGGCCCGGAGTGCAGCAGCGGCGAGACCGGCGCGGAGCCCTGGGAAGACCTGATGCAGGTCTGGCGCCAGTCACCCGTGGCCTACGCCAAAGACTTCAACGCGCCGATGCTGATCATTCACAGCGACGCCGACCATCGCACCGACCTGGAGCAGGCGGAACAGCTCTTTGCCGCCCTGCGCTGGTACGGCAAGACGGTGGAGATGGTCATCTTCGAGGGCGAGGACCACGGCCTTTCGCGCGGCGGCCGGCCGGGTAACCGCATTGAGCGCATCCATCGCATTCAGGACTGGTTCCTGAAGTATCTGAAGCCGAAGGGTTAAGCGGGGGAAGTGGTCATCGCAGACGGGTCAGAACGAAAGCGCGGTCTCATTCCCGAAGACCTGTTGAACTTCCGCTGGCTGGAGGAGATTGCCCTCGCGCCGGACGGCAGTTGCGTCGCCTGCACAGTGCGCGCGCCGGACGGGGAAACCAACGGCTATCGCATTCACCTCTATCTGCGTCATCTTGAGGAAAAAGCCGCGCAGCGTTTGACCGGCGGCGACAGCCGCGCCTCCTCGCTGGCCTGGAGCCGTGACGGCGCGCAACTCGCCTGGAACCACCAGGACGCCAGTGGCAACGCCCTGCGCGTCCTCCGCCTCGCGGACGGGGTGCATCGCAATTTCCCCCTGGGCGAGGAGCCCGTGAGCGGGCTGGACTGGGCGCCGGATGGCATCCATCTGGCCGCCGCGCGCTGGATTCCGGTGAAGCACCCGCTGGAACGCCGCGGCCCGCAGCCGGGCGTGCCCGCGCCGACCATCAAGGTCATCCGGCGCCTGCGTTACAAGCGTGACGGTCTCGGCTGGGTGCATGATCGCTACCAGCAGATCGTGGTGCTGAACGCGCTCACGGGCGAGGGGCAGCAGGTCACCCACAGCGAGTGCGATTACTCGGAACCGGCCTGGAGCCTCGACGGCACGCGCCTGGCCTTCGTCGCCACCGCCCGCGAGCAGGACATCCCGGCGGGCCAGGGCCAGATCTACCTCTGCGACTGGCCGCCCGGGCCGGCGCCGCGTCCCTTGCTGCCGGACTGGCAGGGCTCGGCCATCAGCCCGGCATGGGGCAATGACGACCGCCACATCGCCTTCGCCGGCCACAACCATGCGCCGCCGGTAAACCGTCGCAATCACTGGCACCCCTGCTTCGCGGACGTGGCGGCCGGCACAGCCGCCGAACTCGACGAAGCGCTCGACGCGGAGGTCGGCAACTACGGCGTCTCCGACCAGCGACCGGGCCTGTCCAACGTGTCCGTCAAGTGGGCGCCCGGCGACCGCTGGTTCTACTTCCAGTTGACCGAGCGCGGCGCGGCCAACCTCTGGCGCGGCGACGTCAGCGGCCGCAGCGAGCGCCTGCTTCGTGGCGAGAGCACGGTCTTTCAGTACAGCCCGGCCAGGGGCGACGTGGTCGCATATGGACAGGCTGACCCGGCCAGTCCCGGTGAGTTGTTCCTCTGGCGCGCGGGCCAGTGCGAGCGTTTGAGCGACCTTAACCCCTGGCTGCGCGACATACAGTTGTCGCAGCCGGAGAGCTACGAATACGAAGGGCTGGACGGCGCGCCGATTCATGCCTGGTTGCTGCGTCCACTAAATTTCGACCCGCAACGGCGCTATCCGCTGGTGCTCTACGTGCACTGCTCAATGTTCTGTTGGGACTTCAACCACGAGCACCAGATCTACGCCAACTCGGGCTTCGCCGTGGCCTACTTCAACCAGCGCGGCACGACCGCCGGTTACGGCCAGGAGTGGACCTGGGCCAGCCAGGGCGACCAGGGCGGGGCCGACTACCGCGAGACCATGCTGGGCGTGGACGATTTGCTGCAACGCCATCCCTGGATCGACGGCGGGCGCATGGGCGTCACCGGCGGCAGCTGCGGCGGCTTCATGACCAACTGGATTGTGGGCCACACGGACCGTTTCGCCGCGGCCGTGGCGCAGCGCTCGATCACCAACAACCTCAGCCACTTCGGCACCTCAGACATCGGGCCGGAGCGCTGGACGACGCCGGAGGACGACTGGCGCCAGTCGCCCGTCGCCTACATGGACGACTGCCACACGCCATTGCTGATCATTCACAGCGACGAGGACCATCGCACCAGTCTGGAACAGGCCGAGCAGCTCTACGGGGCCCTGCGCTGGCGACGCCGGCCGGTCGAGCTGGTCATCTTTGAAGGGGAGAACCACGGACTTTCCACCAGCGGGCGACCGGGCAATCGCATCGAGCGCCTGCACCGCATTCAGGACTGGTTTCTGAGGTATCTGGCTCCAGTTCCATAGGGTAACATGGGCGGACGGCGCCCCACTTGCGCCGGATTCAGGCAGGGAGGCAAGACATGTTGAAAGTTGGCAACATCAAGGCAAGACCAGGTGAGCGGGCCTTTGGCTATCTGGAAACAACGCTGACGCGCGCCGGGATGGCGCCGGATATTCCGGTGCATCTGGTCGCGGGGGCGTCACCCGGGCCGACGCTGCTGGTGCAGGGCGCCATGCATGGCGCGGAAATTATCGGGTCAATAGCCATTCTGAACTTTCTTGAGAAAATTGATCCCGAAACCATGAGCGGCAACGTCATCGCCGTGCCGGTCGCCAATCGCGCCGGCTTTGAGCTGGGCGAACGCGGCTCGCGCATCGACGGCAAGGACATCACGCGCCAGATCCCGGGCGACCCCAACGGCAGCGCCTGCGACCAGATCGCCCACGTCTACTTCCAGGAAGTCATCAGCCAGGCCAACGTGATGGTCGACTTCCACGCCGGCGCGCGCACGGCCTACGAGCGTTACGTACTCTTTATGGAAGAAGATTCGCCGAAGAACCTGACGGAGGTCCAGCTCCGCCGTCGCAAGATCGTGGTGGCCTTTGGCCTCGACCAGGCGGCCTACTTCCCGCGCGGCACCTTTGGCGGCACCGAGACCAAACGCTCGGTCGAGGACCAGGGCGTGGTGCAGATCACGCTGGAATTCGGCGGCGGCACCGGCTGGCACAAGAACGGCGCCGACAACGTGCGCGATGCCGAGCGCGGCATCTGGAACCTGTTGAAGTGCATGCGCATCATCGAAGGCGAGTTCGAGACCGACGGTGATCTTTGCACGATTTACAACGCCGGCGTGGTCATCTGGAAACCCAACGCCGACGGCCTCTTCATCCGCAAGCGCAAGTTCCGTGAAGAGTTGAAGGCCGGCGACGTCTACGGCGAACTGGTGAGCCCCTGGACCGGCGAACTGGTGGCCGAACTGAAATCGCCGCAGGACGGCATCGTTATCCCCAGCGGTCAGGAGTGGCCAACCGTCGGGTCAACGTCCATCGGCATTCTGGGCACGATCGATCGTGTCGAGGACCGTCGCACGATGGACATGTATGTTTCCTTTTAGTCACTTCTCCCGTCAGGGACAGATGCAGGAGGCCTGAACATGAAACTGGGAACAGTGGAAGCCGGCCAGGGCGAAAAGACCTTTGGCTTTTTCAAGACAGGGGAAACGCACGGGCGCTTTCCCGTGCATATCCCGCTGCACATCATTAACGGCGCGCAGGACGGACCGCGGCTCATCGTGCAGTCGGGCACCAGCGGCATGGAGATCGAGCCCGCGCTGATATTGCCGAAAGTTGCGCAGGAGCTGGACCCGGCCAACATCCGCGGGACGGTGGTCATCGTGCCCTTGATGAACACCTCCGGTTTCGATTTCGAGCAGATCACCAGCGCCTGGGATGAGAAGCATCTCAACCAGCTCGGGCGTGGCGCCGCCGTCGGCAGCGTCAGCGAGCAAATGATCCATGCCTGGTACCAGGGCGCCATCGCCGGCGCGGACGGGCTGATCGACATCCGCACCGGTTCGCAGTTCAGCTATCATCGCTATGCCGGCTGCTGGCAGACCGGCAATGCCGACAAGTCCCAGGCGCTGGCGGTGGCTCTCGGTTTGCCGCACGTGCTGAACAACATGCCGGCGGATGACTCGATGGCGGCCGCCGCGGCCGAAGACGGTATCGCGTCGGTGGCCGCCTACATTGGTGGCGGACCGGGCCTGCGCGACTATCGCGAGGACGACATGGCGCGCATCCGCAACGCGATTATCAACGCCATGGTGCACCTGGGAATGACGGACGGCGACCTGACCCGCGAGTGTGACGAGGTCGCCGTGATCGAGGGGCACACGACCCTGATGCCGACCGGTGAGCGCGGCTTCACCTTCATCGACACCGGCAAGCGCGGCCAGATGATCGCCGAAGGCGAGGAGATTGGTTACGTGCGTCACCCCTTCACCGGCGAGCGCCTGGAGACGATTCGCGCGCCGCGCGCCGGGGTGATGCTGCATGGCGGCCTGTCCTGGCCCGTTCCGCCGGAAGACACCGTGCTGGCGATTCTGGGCGATCAGGTGGCAAGCGCATGAAGTGGAGCGAGCACGGCGCCAGGCGCGCATTCAACCGGTACACAGGCGAGAGGAGAAGACATGCTGACGCATGATGGACTGAAGCGGGACGTGGCCCGCCGTATCGAGCGCTTGCAGGCAATGATGCGGGAGCGGGACCTTGGCGCGCTGATTATCGCCGGCCATGCCTCGCCTTCCGGCATGGGCGCCATCCGCTATATCACCCACGCCCACCTCTGGGGCGGAGTCGGCTATGCCATCCTCGGCGTGGACGACCCGCACCCCTGGCTGGAGATCTGGAGTTCCTACCAGGCGGTCTGGAGCCGCAACGAGACCACGACCCTGAAGGAGCGGGTGGAGTGCCCCCTCGACGTGGTGGGGCGCACGGCCGAGCTCGCCATGGAGTACGTTGGCGGCAGCGGGCGCATCGGCATGGTCAACATGGACAAGCTGATGTCCGTCGCGACAGGCCGGCAATTCGAGGCGGCGCTGGCCGGCTGCGAGCTGGTCGAGGTCACCAATGACTTCAACGTCATTCGCCAGATCAAGACGCCTTTTGAACTGGAGGCCATGCAGCAGAACGGCGCCATTCTGGACGCCGCCATGGACGTCTTCGCGGAATATGCCGCGCCCGGTGTGCGCTACTGGGACGTCTGCGCCGAGGTGGAACGCTACATCAAGTCCTTTGGCGCGTTCTGGGGCCGCACCAAACTGTCGACGGACCTGTCGCCCGAAACCGTGCCCACCGACAAGGACCAGCGCATCGGCGCGGAAGACATCATCAACTTCGAAATCGTCTATGAATCGCCCTGGGGCTACTGGCTGGAGATGACGACCGTCTGCTCCTTCGGGCCCCTGCCGGATGACGTGCAGGCCCTGCTGGATGCCTATCTCTATGCGGCCGAGTGCTCTTCCGCCGTGGCGAAGACCGGCAACACCCTGGGCATGATTGCCGACGCCAACGACGAGGCCATCCGCAGTCTGGGCTTCGAGGTGGTGGGCAAGCACACGCCGGACTGCCACAGCACCGGCCTGGACGGCAGCGATGGCCCCAGCGACCAGGCGGCGCCGGACTTCGAGTTGAAGACCAACATGACCCTGTCCTTCCACCCCGGCAGCATCACGCCCAACAATCGCGGTTTCCTGATCTCGGACAATTTCCTGGTGACGCCGGAGGGCGGCGTGCGGCTTTCTCCGCACAACGCCAGTCGTTATCATATGGACCTGGAGGACGCTTGACGGGTATCGCTGGAGGTAGCGCTCTGCGAAGCGCTGACCGGCGAAACATCCGACCCATTTTTTGAACACTGGAGGCAAGGAGC
This sequence comes from Aggregatilineales bacterium, assembly GCA_963667305.2. Taxonomy (GTDB): domain Bacteria; phylum Chloroflexota; class Anaerolineae; order Aggregatilineales; family Phototrophicaceae; genus JAGWBD01. The sequence continues at coordinate 52,683 of CAXXWG010000044.1, forward strand.
AAACGATGATGAGCAAGACTCACAGGGGGGTCCTCGTCGCGCTGCTGCTGATGGTCATGCTGGCCCTGGTCAGCGCGCCCGCCACAGCGCAGGACGACGAGATGACCGAATTTGTGTTCGCCCATACCGGACCGATTCGCACCATGGATGCGCCGGTCACCTGGTTCGGTTCCACTCACTGGCTGACCAACCTGCTGTACGAGTGCCTGATCTGGCGCTCGCTGGATGGCAGCGGCTACGTGGGTCAGGCCGCCGCGTCCTGGGAAGCCACGGACGACACCACCTGGCGTTTCAACCTGCGCCCGGGCATCACCTTCCACAATGGTGAGCCGCTGGACGCCGAGGCCGTCAAGTGGAACATCGACCGCGTGCGCACCCGTGAGGACTTCATGGTGCATCCGCAGTGGCTCTTCGTGAATGACGTCATCGTCATTGATGACGTGACGGTGGACGTCACCACCCACCAGCCGCATCCCTACTTCGAGTACGACGTGAGCTTCAACGGCTGTCAGTTGTTGCCGCCGGACTACATGGCGGAGGTTGGCGAAGAGGAATTCGCCCGCAATCCGGTTGGCTCCGGCCCCTACATGCTGACCGAATTCAGCGAGAGCGACCGTTACCAATTCGATGCCTGGGATGACTACTGGGGTGGCCGGCCGGAAGTCGACCGCGTCATCTACCAGGTGATCCCCGAGCAGGCGGCCCAGGTGGCTGCCCTGCTGGCCGGTCAGGTGGACCTGATCAGCGGTGTGCCGCCGGCGGACCGCGAGCAACTGGAAGCGGCCGAAGGCATCAGCCTGGTGTCGGAGGCCGGCGGCCGTATGCAACATCTGCTGGCGCGCATCGACCTTGAGGCCGGCATCATGCCGGAGGCTTACCCGGACTACCAGCCGGTCACGCTTGATCCGCGCGTGCGTTACGCTGTTTCCCACGCGCTCGATCGTGAGTTGCTGGCCGAGGTGCATGGCGCGGCCTCGGCGCGCCTGGGGCGCGTCTGCGCGCACTTCCCGGAAGGCGGCGCCGACAGTTTCAACAGTCCGGAGGCGGTGGCGGCGAACTACGACCCGGAGCGGGCGCGTGAGTTGCTGGCCGAAGCCGGTTATCCGGATGGCGGCGTGAAGATCTACCTCGACTCGCCCACGGCCGACGCCCGCGGCGGCAGCGAGAAGGAAATCGCCGAAGTGATCGCGGCCATGCTGGAAGAGGTCGGTTTCGACGTGGAACTGAACATCCTCGACCCCTCGGCCTATCGCGAACAGGTGCAGACCTCTGGCGGCCATCGTGACCTGATGTTAATCAACCAGGGCTGCGCGCCCTCGCTGGTGCCGCTCTTCTACCAGTGCAACTGGCCGTCGAACCTCGCCCGCGTCTGCAACGAGGAGTGGGACGAGGTCTCCAACGAGATCCTGCGCACCATCGATTTCGATGCGCGCATGGCGCTCTGGGACCAGTGGTGGGAATTCATGTTCGAGCTGGGCATGCAGATGACGCTCTACGAGATCCAGGCCGTGTACGCCTACGACTCTGAAAACTTCACCTTCGAACCGCGCAGGGATGGCTGGATGACCTTCCGCGGCAACATTGGGCTGGCCGACGGCTAGCGAGCAGGAAACCCTGACGGGGGCGTGCTTCGTCCCGTCCCCGTCAGCAAGCAAGTGGGCAACGTAACGGGAGAGGAGACCTTGCCAACCGTCAAATCCATTCCTGATTCAGGAGAGCCTTTCAAGGAGTATGCAATGCCTGGTTTCAATCGCAAGGGAATCCTGGTGCTGGCACTGATCGCCGTGCTGGCCCTGTTGGCTGTGCCCCTGGGGGCACAGGACATGGAAGAAACAGAATTCATTTTCGCCCACCCGGGGCCGATCCGCACGCTGGACGCGCCGGTCACCTGGTTCATTTCGACCCACTGGTTGGCCAACCTGCTCTATGACTGTCTGATCTGGCGTACAGTCGATGGCAGCGGCTACGTAGGCCAGGCGGCGGAATCCTGGGAGAACGTGGACGACACCACCTGGCGTTTCAACCTGCGCCCCGGTAACACCTTCCATAACGGCGAACCGCTGGATGCCGCGGCCGTCAAGTGGAACATCGACCGCGTGCGCACCCGTGAGGACTTCATGGTGCAGCCGCAGTGGGTGGACGTCGCCGAGGTGATCGTGGTGGACGAGACCACCGTCGATATCGTGACGGTCGGCCCCACACCCTACTTCGAGTTCATCGTCAGCTTCAATGGCTGTGAACTGCTGCCGCCAGGCTACGTCGAGGAAGTGGGCGACGAAGCCTTCTCGCGCGCTCCGATTGGTTCCGGCCCCTACGTCCTCAGCGAGTTCACCGAGAGTGACCGCTACGTCTTTGAGGCCTGGGACGACTACTGGGGCGGCCGTCCCGAGATCGACCGCGTCATCTACCAGGTGATTCCGGAGCAGTCCGCCCAGGTGGCGGCGCTGCTGGCGGGTCAGGTGGACATGGTCAGCAACGTGCCGGCTGTGGAACTGCCTGGGCTGGAAGCTGCCGGGGACATCGTACTGACGAAGGAAACGGCGGCCGTCATGCAGCACATCTACCTGCGGGTGGATACCACCGCCGGCAACATGGCCGAAACCTATCCGGACTTTGAGCCGGCGACGCTGGACCTGAACGTACGTCAGGCCATCTCGCATGCCATCGACCGCGATCTGCTGGCCGAAGTGCATGGCGCGGCCGTCCCGCGTCTCGGCAGGATCTGTCCGCACTTCCCGGAGGGTGGCGCTGACAGCTTCAACAACCCGGAGACGGTGACCGCGCACTACGATCCGGACCTCGCGCGTTCCCTGCTGGCCGATGCCGGCTACGCGGATGGTGGCCCGACGGTGTACTTCGATACGCCCACCGTCAGCCGCGGCGGCAACGAGAAGGAAGTTGCCGAGGTCGTGTCTGCCATGCTGGAGGAAGTCGGGTTTGACGTTGAACTCAACGTCCTCGATCCCGCGGCCTTCGGCGAGCAGATCAACTCGCCTGGCAACAACCGCGACATGATGATGGTGACGCTGGGCTGCTCTGTGCCGCTGGTGCCGCTCTTCTATCGCTGCGTCTGGCCCGCCGCCCACCACGATGTCTGCGTTGAGGAATGGGATGAAGTTTCCAACGCCATCCTGTCCGAGATGAACTCCGAGACGCGTCTGGAACTCTGGGGCCAGTGGTGGGATTACTGGTTCGGCGTCCTGCAGAACGTGACGCTCTATGAGGTGCAGGCCAACATCGCCTACTCAAGCGAGTTTGACTTCACCCCACGCAAGGACGGCTGGTACACCTTCCGTGAGAATCTGAAACTGGCCGGCGACGACATGTAAGTGTCTCACGTTGACGGGGGCGTGGCTGCGGCCCGCCCCCGTCAGCAACCTTTTCCGAACAGGGGCGGCGAATCCCATGCAACAGTTCATCGCGACGCGGATTGTCCAGGGACTTATCACACTTATCATCGTGTCCTTCCTCGCCTTCTTCCTGGTGCGCCTCAAGGGCGACCCGGTCGACATCACGGCGCCGCCCACCTTCAACGAAGATCAGAAACAACGCCTGCGCGAGTTGTGGGGCTTCGACAAGCCCCTGGCCGAGCAGTACGTCATTTTCATCACCAGGGCGGTGACCGGCGATTTCGGTATCGCCTACCTGTCGAAGCGCCCGGCCATGGAACTGGTGATCGAGCGCCTGGGGGCGACCTGGCTGCTGGCGGGCGTGGCCTCACTGATCGGCCTGTCGGTGGCCCTGCCGCTGGGAATCATCTCGTCACTGAAGCGCAACAGTTTGTTTGATCTGGGCAGCACCATGCTGGCCTCTATCGGGACGGCCATGCCGTCGTTCTGGCTGGGGCTTATGATGATCATTTTCTTTTCGGTGCGATTGCGGCTCTTGCCAGCCTTCGGCGCGCGGGACCCGTCGGCGATAATCATGCCCTCGCTGACGATGGGCGTCGGTATGGCGGCCTATCTTTCGCGCCTGACGCGCTCGGCCATGCTGGAAGTGCTGAACGAGGACTATGTGCGCACGGCCTACAGCAAGGGCCTGATCACCCGAACGGTGGTCTTTCGTCATGCGATGAAGAACGCGCTCATCCCCATCATGACCGTCTTCGGTCTGCAACTGGGCTGGTTGCTGGGCGGCTCGGTGGTGGTGGAAAGCGTCTTCTCCTGGCCCGGCCTGGGGCGCCTGATGATCGATTCGATCGGTGTGCGCGACAACACGGTGGTGCAGGCCGCCTTGCTCTTTTTCTCACTCTCCTTTATTTCCATCAACATTGTGATTGACATCCTTTACGCGGTGATTGATCCGCGCATTCGCTTCGACTGACGGGGAGGCAGACGACATGAGCACAGGGCCCGGCCAGCCTGCCGCTGCCGCGCAGTCCGAAGAAGACGTGGCGACTCTCGTCACCGGCCATTCGCGCCAGCCTTCGCTGCTGTCGCTGTTGCGGCGCAGCCCGATCGGCCTGATCGGGACTGGCATCATTTCGCTGGTCATCGTGCTGGCCGTGATCAGTCCACTCATCGTTCCGCACGACCCGATCCGCGGTAACCTGCGCACCCGTTACAAACCACCCGGCTTCATCGGTGACGACGGCGCGTTCCACCTGCTGGGCACGGACCAGCTGGGGCGCGATATCTTCAGCCGCATCCTTGTCGGCAGTCGCGTGTCGGTGCTGGTGGGCGTGGTGGCGGTGATGATTGCCGGCACCATCGGCGTGCTGTATGGCCTGACCAGCGGCTTTCTCGGCGGGCGCGTGGACGGCTTCATGATGCGCATCTGCGACGCCATGCTCAGCATTCCCTTCGTGATCCGCGTCGTGGCGATCTCGGGAATCGTCGGGCCGGGCCTCGTCACCCTGATCCTGATTCTCGGCCTGTCGGGCTGGGTGACCTACGCCCGCGTGATCCGCGGCGAGGTGCTCAAGGCCCGCGAAAACGATTACGTCCTGGCGGCCTGGTCCATCGGCCAGCGCCCGCTGTGGGTCGTGCTGCATCACATCCTGCCCAACGTGATCGCCTCGGCCATCGTGCTGGCCGCCCTGCAGGTCGGCATCACCATGCTGGCCGAATCCTCGCTCAGTTTCCTCGGCCTGGGCGTCAAGCCGCCCACGGTGACCTGGGGCATTCAGCTGGCGGACGGCAAGTCGGTGATCAACAGCGCCTGGTGGATGACGGCTTACCCGGGCATCGCCATCACTATCACCGTGCTGGGCGTGGTCTTCCTCGGCGACTGGCTGCGCGATTCGCTCGACCCCAACGTGCGTGGCCGCGACTGAGCGCGGACGGGAGGCGCCCATGGCCGCACTTTCACAGGAAGAACGCATTTACGCCGAACAGGGCCGCTTCGCCATCCCGCGCTCGCGCAACTACCTCACCCATCAGGCATTGCGTGAAGAGATCCTGGCCGCGCTGGAACCGATGCTCTTCAGCGCCAACGACAGCAGCTATCGCGCCCGCAAGGACTTCGAGGAAGCCTTCGCCGCCGAAGTCGAACAGACCTGGGCGGTGGGCGTGCACTCCGGCACCTGCGGCCTCTTTCTGGCCCTGCGCGCCTGCGGCGTGGGCCCCGGCGACGAGGTCATCACGGTCGCCAATTCCGATATTTCCACCACGGCGGCGATCAGCAACTGCGGCGCCACGCCGGTGCTTTGCGACCTGCGCGCCAGCGACTACAACATGGACCCCGACCTGGTGGAGGCCCTGATCAACGATCGCAGCCGCGCCCTGCTGCCGGTGGACATGCACGGTCACCCCGCCGACGTGAAGCGCCTGCGGGAGATCGCCGACCGCCACGGCCTGTTGATCGTCGAGGACGCCTGCCTCGCCACCGGCGCGCGCGACCATGGCCGCAGCGTCGGCGTGTTTGCCGATGCCGTCGTCTTCAGTTTCGCGCCCTACAAGCCCTTCGGTGGCGTCGGCAGTGGCGCCGCGGTGGCGACCAGCGTGCCGCAGGTGCATGAGAAGTTGCGCCTGCTGACCGCCTACGGCGCCGGCCGCAGCGAAGGTTGGGAGGAGGAGATTCCGGGCCGCCAGTACGCGATTGACGAGGGCTACAATCTTTCCCTGGACGGCCTGCAGGCCGCCGTGTTGCACGTCAAGCTGCCTTATCTGAGCCAGTGGACGCAGCAGCGGCGTGAGATCGCGAAGTGGTACCGCGAGGGTCTGGCCGACACGTCGGCGGTGCTGCCGACCTTCCGCCCCGAATCCGAACCCACCTTTCGTTCCTTCACAATTGGCGTGGACAACCAGCAGGCCTGCTACCATGGCTTGCGCGCCGCCGGTGTGGAGGCGGCATTGCACTATACGCCACCGGTGCACCACTACGAGGTCTATCGCCACGGCCTGCCCAACGCGGGCAATCTGCCGGTCACCGACTATCTGGCCGACCGCCTGCTCACCCTGCCCGTCACGCAGGAATTCACGCGCGAGGATATTGATCACGTCACACGGGAATTGCGAGTTCTGCTGCGCCAGTGACAGCGGACCGCGAGTAGAGAGGTTTTTTGTTATGAGCACAAGTAATGGACGCAATGCCGTCGACATCATCGCCGCGCACGCCGCCAGCCTTCGCTATGAGGACCTGAGCGAAACGGCGATCACGCGCGCCCGTCAGGTGATTCTGGACACGATCGGCACGGCCCTGGGCGGCTACCAGACGCGTCTGGGCAAGCTGGCGGCGGAATACGCCGCGCACCGCATGCCGGGCGAGGAGTCGACGATCATCGCCGACGGCCGTAGCAGCAACGCCGAGGGCGCCGCCTGGGCCAATGGCACCATGTGCAAGTTTCTGGGCATGGACGACACCAGCCGTCTGTCGGGGCACGTGGCCTCGGAACTGGCGCCGGTCGTGCTGGCGCTGGGCGAGCATTTGCATTTGAGCGGGCGCGAGCTCATCACGGCGATGGCGGTCGGCTACGACGTCTTCGACGCCATGCAGCCCTGGGTCAGGGACTGGCAGCGGGAGCGCGGCCTGGACCACAAGAGTCAGGTGGGCACGATGGCCAGCGCCGTCACGGCGGCGGTCGCCATGGGGCTGAGTGAGGAGTTGATCGGTCAGGCGCTGGCGCTGGCGATGGACATGGCCAGCGGCACCGAACAGTACGTCTGGGATGCCGGTTACTGCGACACCAAGGACCTGCTGGCCGGGCTGGGCGCGCGCAACGGCATCATGGCGGCGCGCATGGCGGAGTTTGGCTTCCAGGGCCCGCCCGGCGCGCTGGACGGCGAGTACGGTTACTTCCACGCCTTTGGCCCGGGTTACGATCCGGCTTATCTGGAAGTCCTGGGCAAACGCGGCGGGCTGGCCGAGACGGGCTTCAAGCCGCATGCCGGCTGCCGTCACGTCCACTCCTGCGTGGATGCGACCCAGGCGCTGGTCAAAAGCAACGGCGCCCTGGACCTCGAGTCCATCACCTCCATCGAAATCGGCAGCTACCATGAGGCAATTAATCCCTTCTTCCGCATCGACCCCGAGCCGGAGACAGCCGGCCAGGCGGGTTTCAGCCTGCCGGTGACGGTCGCCGTCGTGTTGCAGCGCGGCGCCTGGTACAGTTCGGATATCGCGACCTGGGACGAGCCCATGACGCGTCATCTGCGGCGCCTGGTCAAGGTCGAACTGGACGAGGAACTGGAGAGCTCCGGCGGAAACGGCTGCAAACTGCGCATTAACACGCGCGATGGCAAGCAGTACTGCAGCGAGGTGGACTACGCCCTGGGCGAGCCGGAGAACATGTTGAGCAAGGCGGAATTCGAGGGCAAGTTCCGCTATCTCGTCGGGGACCTGCTGCCCGAAGAGCAAATCGTCGGGCTCTTCGATTCCTGCGCGCGCCTTGAGCAACTGGACGACGTTGGCGAGTTGCTGAGTCTGGCGTCCGCCAGGGTCAGGGCCTGAGACGGGCAATTGCCGACAAATATGCGCGTCCGTCGCGGCAGGCCCGCGGCGGCGCGCCCTGCCAGGTGAATGAAGGCGGAGAGGGACGTTAATCATGGGCAGCAAAAAGAATGCTGTAGAAATTATCGCCGCGCACGCCGCAAACCTGCGCTATGAGGACCTGAGCGAGACGACCGTCACCCGCGCCCGCCAGGTGATCCTGGATACCCTCGGCACCTCGCTGGGCGGTTACCAGACGGAGCTGGGCCGAATGGCGGCGGACTACGCCGCGCAACGGATGCCCGGCGAGGAAGCGACGATCGTCGCCGACGGCCGCAGCAGCAACGTCGAGGGCGCCGCCTGGGCCAACGGCGTCCTGTGCCATCTGCTCGAGATGGACGACACCAGCCGCCTTTCGGGGCACGTGGCCTCGCAGCTGGTGCCCGCCGTACTGGCCCTGGGTGAGCATTTGCAACTCACTGGCCGCCAGTTGATCACGGCGCTGGCCGTCGGATACGATGTCTTCGACGCCATTCAACCGGCAGTCAGGGGCTGGCAGCGCGAACGCGGGCTGGACCACAAGAGCCACGTGGGCTCGATGGCCAGCGCGGTGACGGCGGCCGTGGCCATGGGCCTGGACGAGGGCCAGATCGGCAACGCGCTGGCGCTGGCGATGGACATGGCCTGCGGCACCGAGCAGTACGTCTACGATGGCGCGGATTGCGACACCACCCTGGCCGGCATCGGCGCGCGCAACGGCATCTTTGCGGCGCGCCTGGCGGAATTCGGCTTTCAGGGGCCGCCCGGCGCGCTGGACGGGCCCTACGGCTACTTCCACGCCTTTGGCCCGGGCTACGACCCGGCCGCTCTGGAAGGGTTGGGGGCCCGCCAGGGCCTGGCGGATACGGGTTTCAAGCCGCACGCCGGCTGCCGCCACGTCCATTCCTGCGTGGACGCCGCCCAGGCCCTGCGCAACAACAACGGGGGTCTGGAGCCGGACGCCATCAGTTCCATCGAAATCAGCAGCTATCCCTCGGCGATCAGTGAAGCCTTCCGCGTTAATCCGGAGCCGGAGTCTGCGGAGCAGGCCCAGTTCAGTATGCCCACGACGGTCGCCGTCGTGCTGCAGCGCGGCAGTTTTTACAACGACGACATCGCGACCTGGGACGAAGCGCAGACGCGCCGCTTGCGGCGGATGGTGAAGATCGGACTTGACGAGCAACTGGTGGCCGCGGACAGCAACGGCTGCGAGGTGCGGGTCACCACCAATGACGGGCGACAGTTCAGCGGCCGGGTCGAGTACGCCCTGGGCGAACCGGAAAACATGATGAGCGCCGCGCAGTTTGAGGGCAAGTTGCGCTACCTCAACGGCGACCTGCTGCCGGAAGCGCGCGTCAGCGCTCTCATCGACGCCTGCCGGCGCCTGGAAGAACTGGGCGACGTCGGTCAACTGCTGCGCCTGACCAGCGTTGGAGTCCGGGCCTGAACCGGAAAGATCAGGGCAAGCCACGCGTCCCACCGGGCGGGTGAAGCCGGAAAGGTTGAGCCATGAGTACCAGCAATGGCCGCAGCGCCCTTGACATCGTCGCTGCGCACGCCGCGAAGCTGCGTTACGAAGACCTGGGCGACGCGTCGGTCCTGCGCGCCCGTCAGGTGCTGCTGGATACCCTCGGCACCACGCTGGGCGGCTACCAGACTCCCCTGGGCCGCCTGACGGCGGATTACGCCGCGCAGCGCTACCCTGGCGAAGAGGCGACCCTCGTCGCCGATGGCCGCGGCAGCACGGCCGAGGGCGCCGCCTGGGCCAACGGCACGACAGGCAAAATCCTCGGTATGGACGATTCGAGCCGCCGCGCCAGCCACGTGGCCGCGGAACTGGTGCCCGTCGTCCTCGCGCTGGGCGAGCAACTGCAACTGGACGGCCGGCAGATGATCACGGCGCTGGCCGCCGGTTACGATGTCTTTGATGCCATGCAGCCGGCGGTGCGCAACTGGCAGCGCGAGCGCGGCCTCGACCACAAGAGTCAGGTGGGCTCGATGGCCAGCGCCGTCACGGCGGCGGTCGCCATGGGTCTGAATCAGGAACAGATCGGCAACGCCCTGGCCCTGGCGATGGACATGGCCAGCGGCACCGAGCAGTACGTTTACGATGCCGGTCACTGCGATACGAAAGACCTGCTGGCCGGTTATGGCGCGCGAAACGGCATATTCGCCGCGCGCCTGGCGGAATTCGGCTTTCAGGGCCCGCCCGGCGCGCTGGACGGCCCCTACGGCTACTTCCACGCATTCGGCCCCGGCTACGATCCGGCCTTCCTGGCGGATTTGTCCCCGGGTAAAGGCCTGGCGGGCACGGGCTTCAAGCCGCACGCCGGCTGCCGTCACGTACACGCCTGCGTCGACGCCACGCAGGACCTGATGAGCAGGAACGGCGGTCTGGAACTTGACGCCATCGCCGCCATCGAGGTCGACAGTTACCTGCGCGCGGTGACGCCAGACTTTCGCGTCAACCCGGACCCGGCCACCTACGGCCAGGCCGGCTTCAGCCTGCCGGTGACGGTCGCCGTCGTGCTGCAACGCGGCAGCTGGTACCGCGAGGACATCGAGACCTGGGACGATCCGGAAACGCGTCGCCTGCGCCATCTGGTCAAGGTTGGCCTGGCGGAAGACATTGAAGCGGCCGGCAGGAATGGCTGCGAGGTGCGCATCACCACGCGCGACGGCGGCAGCTTCCGGGGCCGCGTGGAATACGCGCGCGGCGAGCCGGAAAACATGCTGACGGACGAGGAATTCGAAAGCAAGTTCCGCTATCTTGCAGGCGAGTTGTTGCCGGAAACGCGCATTCTGGCGCTTGTTGAGGCCTGCGCGCGTCTGGAGCAGGTTGAGGACGTCGGCGACTTGCTGCGCCTGACCCTGGCCCCGCTGCGGGTCTGAACCGCGGAAGCAACAACCCTGCGTGTCGTCGCTCTCCCGTGACGGCGCACCCGCCCGCTGGCTGAGAGCAGAAAGGCGCTCCCGTGAGTGCGACCAGCAATGAAAATGCTGTGGGCATCATCGCTGCCCACGCCGCCAACCTGCGCTACGAAGACCTGGGCGAAAAGACGATTGTTCGCGCCCGCCAGGTATTTCTGGACACCCTCGGCACCTCGCTGGGCGGCTACCAGACGCGCCGGGGCCGGATGATGGCGGACTTCGCCGCGCGCCATTACCCCGGTGAGGAGGCGACGCTGATCGTCGACGGCCGCGCTTGCACGGCCGAGGGCGCTGCCCTGGCCAATGGCGTCATGGCCCATGCCCTCGGCATGGACGATACCAGCCGACTGGCGGGGCACGTGGCGGCGGAGCTGGTGCCCCTGTTGCTGGTGGTTGGCGAGCAGTTCCAACTCAACGGGCGCCAACTGATCACGGCGCTGGCGGTCGGCTACGATGTGTTTGAAGCCATTCAGCCGACGGTCAAGGACTGGCAACGCGAACGCGGGCTGGACCACAAGAGTCAGGTGGGCTCGATGGCCTCTGCGGTGACCGCCGCGGTCGCCATGGGCCTGGATAAGGAACAGATCGGCAACGCGCTGGCGCTGGCGATGGACATGGCCAGCGGCACGGAACAGTACGTCTACGATGGTTTCGTTTGCGATACGCTGCTGTCGGGCATCGGCGCGCGCAACGGCATCAACGCGGCGCGCATGGCGGCATTCGGTTTCAGGGGGCCGCCGGGTGCGCTGGACGGGCCCTACGGCTACTTCCACGCCTTTGGCCCGGGCTATGACCCGGCCGCCCTGGAGTCCCTCGGGACGCGCCAGGCCCTGGCCGAGACGGGTTTCAAGCCCCACGCCGGCTGCCGCCACGTCCACTCCTGCGTGGACGCGACCCAGGCGCTGCGCGACAGCAACGGCAACCTGGACCTGGACAATATCGCCGCCATCGAGGTTGACGGCTACCGCAACGCGATCACGCCCTTTTTCCGCGTCGATCCCGAGCCGGACAACGCCTACCAGGCCTGTTACAGCCTGCCGGTGACGGTGGCCGTCACGCTGCAGCGTGGCAGTTTCTACAAGGCGGACATCCAGGCCTGGGATGACCCGCAAACGCGCCGTCTGCGGCGCCTGGTCAAGGTCGGTCTGGATGAGGAGTTGGAAAACGCCGGCAGGAACGGCTGCGAGCTGCGGATCACCATGAACGATGGCCGGCAACATCGCGGACGGGTGGAGTACGCTCGCGGCGAACCGGAAAACATGATGAGCGACGCGGAGTTCGAGGGCAAGTTCCGCAAGCTGGGCGGCGATCTGCTGCCGGAAGAGGGCATCCTCGCCCTGATCGACGCCTGCGCCCGCCTTGAGGAACTGGACGACGCGGGCCGCTTGCTGCGCCTGACCACTGCGGGCGTCCGGGTCTGAGCCGTGTTTGCCACGCCCTGCCGTCGCATCAGGGAAGGCGGAAAGTCTCTTCGATGAGTTCGGACGAGGCCGGAAACGCCGTTGATATCATCGCCGCGCATGCCGCGCAGCGGCGCTACGAAGACCTGGGCGAAAGGACGGTCACGCGCGCCCGCCAGGTGCTGCTGGACACGCTCGGCACGACCCTGGGCGGCTACCAGACTCGCCTGGGCCGCCTCACGGCGGATTTCGCCGCGTATCGCCATCCGGCTGACGAGGCCACGCTGGTGGCGGACGGGCGCGGCGCGACGGTCGAAGGCGCGGCCTGGGCCAACGCCACCATGAGCAAGATCCTGGGCATGGACGACACCAGCCGTTTGTCGGGGCACGTGGCCTCGGAGCTGGTGCCGGTCGTGCTGGCGACGGGCGAGCATTTGCAGCTCAATGGCCGCCAGCTGATCACGGCCCTCGCGGTCGGCTACGATGTTTTCGACGCCATCCAGCCGGCGGTGTGGGACTGGCAACGCGAGTGCGGGCTGGACCACAAAAGTCAGGTGGGCTTGATGGCCGCCGCGGTGACGGCGGCGCTCGCCATGGGGCTGGACCAGGGACAGATCGGCAACGCGCTGGCGCTGGCGATGGACATGGCCAGCGGCACGGAGCAATACGTGTGCGACGCCGGCTACTGCGACAGCAAGGACCTGCTGGCGGGTCTGGGCGCGCGCAACGGCGTCTTTGCCGCGCGCCTGGCGGCATTTGGCTTTCAGGGTCCGCCCGGCGCGCTGGACGGCCCCTACGGCTACTTCCACGCTTTCGGCCCAGGCTACGACCCGGCGTATCTGGCGGACCTGGGGGAACATCAGGGGCTGGCGCAGACCGGCTTCAAGCCGCACGCCGGCTGCCGTCACGTGCACGCCTGCGTGGACGCCACCCAGGCCCTGCTCAAGAGCAATGGCAAGCTGGACCTGGATGCCGTTACCGCCATCGAGATCGACAGCTATCCCCTGGCGATCACGCCCGAAAACCGCGTCAATCGGGAGCCGCGGACTGCTGAACAGGCCGGTTACAGCCTGCCGGTGACGGTCGCCGTCGTGCTGCAGCGCGGCAGCTGGTACCGCGCGGACATCGAGGCCTGCTGGGACGAGCCCCTGACGCGTCGGCTGCGGCGCCTGGTGAAAATCGGCCTGGACGAGGCGCTGGTGGCCGCCGACCGCAATGGCTGCGAAGTGCGGGTCCGCACCTGCGACGGCGGGCAGTATCGCGGACGGGTGGAATATGCCCTCGGTGAGCCGGAGAACATGCTGGATGCGGCGGAGTTTGAGGGCAAGTTTCGCTATCTGGCAGGCGACCTGCTGCCAGAGGAGCGCGTCACGGCGCTCATTGACGCCTGCGCGCGTCTGGAGGAACTGGACGACGTCGGCCGCTTGCTGCAGCTGACGCGAGCCAATTGACCGAAACTGGAGCGGGAGAACGGCCATGAAAATCACGGAAGTGCGTTCGACCATCGTTCGTATCCCGCGGCGGCGGGCGCTGCTCACCTACTACGGCGAATCGCCGGACACGGCCACAGTGGTCGCGGAGGTTGTGAGCGACGAGGGCATCACCGGCATCGGCCAGACGATCGCGCCGGCGCCCTTTTACGGCGATTCGGTGGAGGTCATCCAGGCGGGCATCGAGACTTACCTGGCGCCGGCGATGCTTGGCAGAAACCCCTTCGCCATTGAGCAACTGTTCGCGGACATGGTGAAGCTGAGCGTCGGCAATTACGCCATCACCGCCATCGAAATGGCCCTCTGGGACCTCAAGGGCAGGGCGCTGGGCGTGCCGGTCTACGAACTGCTGGGCGGGCGCTGCAACGCCGGCGCGCCGCTGCACGCCTTCGCCGACCGTGACGACCCGGAACTGATGGCCGAAAGCGTCCAGCAGCGCGTGGATGAAGGCTGGACCTGGTTCAAGACCAAGATCGGCTTTGACGTGCAGGAAGACGTTAACTGGTATGCGCAGTTGCGCGAAATGGCCGACGAGCGGGCCCGCTTTCAACTGGACGGCAACACCGGCTACACCCTCGGCCAGGCCGTCGAGTCGCTCTCGCAAATGGAGCGGATCGGTGGCGTGGCGCTGTTTGAGCAGCCCGTGCGCTATCTGGACGAGATGGCTGCCCTGGCCAAACGATTGAACACGCCGCTGCAGGCGGACGAGTTGACGCTGGGCCCGCGCAGCATCTACGAGATCGCCCGCAATGACGCGGCGCACGTGCTGCATTACAAGCTGGAAAAGTATGGCGGCATCCTGCCAGGCCAGAAGATGAACGCCATCGCCGAGGCCGCCGGCCTGGAAATCTCGGTCGCGCCCTATTTTGACATCATGGCCGCCGCCGCCGCGCATCTGGCCGCCAGCACGCGCATCGCGCGCTGGCCCGCCGGCTTCTCCGACATGACCGGCACCCTGCTGGCCGAACCCTATGAGCCGCAGAGCCAGGTGCTGGAACCGCTGGACAGGCCTGGGCTGGGAGTGGAAATCGACCAGGACAAACTGGCATACTGCGCAGCACATGACGGCAATCTCGGCCAGTGACAGGGAAGAACTGCGAACATGAGCGACCAAAGGCCGCCAGTGGTAACCGAAGACATTCAAAGACCGCCGGCGCATCTCATTGAAGGACTGCAGGACATCGGCAGCGCCACCGCCTCCGCCGAGCTCAGCAAGCTGGGCATACGCGACGCGCAGATTCGCGGCCCCGTGGCCATGACGCCGGGGGCCTCAGTCGTCGGCCCGGCGTTGACGCTGCAGTGCATGCCGCGGCGCGAAGACATGATCGGCACCGACGAGTACGTGGACCCGCAGCGTCAGTTGCATCGCCACGTGCTGTTCCACACGCAGCCAGGTGACGTGGTGGTGGTGGACGCGCGCGGCGACATGGCCAGCGGCGTTTTCGGCGAGATGATGCTGACCTACTTCCAGGGCCGCGGCGGCATTGGCGTGGTCATCGACGGCTGCATTCGCGATTTCGGCCACGCGCGCACGCTGGAGTTGGGCCTGTGGTTGCGCGGCGCCACGCCCAACTTCCACACCCAGACCAACATCATGCCCTTCGCCGTGAACCAGCCAGTCGCCTGCGGCGACACCCTGGTCATGCCCGGCGACATCATCGTCGCGGACGACGACGGCGCGGTCAACGTGCCCGTCGCCCTGGCCGAACAGCTGATCCAGACCGCCGGTGAGCATGCCGACTGGGAAATTTTCTCGCGCATGAAACTGGCCGGGGGCGGCGACCTGCGCAAGTATTATCCGCTGCGGGAAGATGCCCGCGAGGAATACGAAGCCTGGCGCCGCAGCCAGGAATGAGGTACAGGGCAACACGAGGGGGCCCCTTGCCCCTGTGGCGTCGCCTGACCGGCTGGCTGTTGCTGCTGGGCGCCCTTCTGCTCTTCGTGGCAACCGGAGCGCTGGTGCTGACCGACCTGCTGCCCGCGGATGATGCGGCAGCGCCGGTCACGTTCGTGGCGGCGCCGACTGCGCAAGCCCCGCGCAATGACGGCCAGCCCGTCCTGCCCGCGACGGCTGTCAATCTTCCCACCCTCAGCCCGGCACAGCGGGATGCCCTGCTGCAACAGTCCATCGTTCCTGGTCCGCCCCTGAAGGACCTGATCCTGCTGGAGAGGAACGTCTACGATCCCTTCACCGTCATTCCGGAACGTCAGCGCAGCGAGGTCATCCAGTACACCATCGAGAAGGGCGATACGGTCATCGGTATCGCGGAACGCTTTGGTTTGCAGCCGAACACCATCGCCTGGTCCAACGAACGCTCGACCATCCAGAGTCTGCGGCCGGGCCGGGTGCTGAACATCCCGCCGGTGGACGGCGTCTATCACACGGTCATCGGCAGCCGCAACATCGCCGGGATCGCCCGCTCCTACCACGTGGATGATCCCTGGCTGGTGATCGATTCAGAATTCAACCAGTTGTTCGGCGCGACGCCGGATACGGTGCTGCCCAGCGGCACGCGCATCCTGATCCCTGGCGGCGAGGCGGAACAGATCGCCTGGACCCCGCGCGTGCAGCGCGAGGGCGGTGTCAGCACCAGCGGCGGCAGTTTCGTTTCCTTCGCCGCCGGCCAACCGGGCAGTTGCGGCCGCGTCCAGAACGCCACCAGCAGCTTCTGGACCAACCCCATGAGCAGTTACACCATCACCCAGGGCTTCTCGATCTACCACAGCGGCATTGACCTGGCCGGCGTGGTGGGCGCGCCGGTGCGCGCCGCCAACGGCGGCGTGGTCATCTTCTCCGGCTGGAACAGCTATGGCTACGGC
Source organism: Aggregatilineales bacterium (assembly GCA_963667305.2). GTDB lineage: Bacteria > Chloroflexota > Anaerolineae > Aggregatilineales > Phototrophicaceae > JAGWBD01. Next base: position 69,232 of record CAXXWG010000044.1, read on the forward strand.
TACACCGTCGTCCTGTCACACGGGCCCTTCACGACCGTTTACGGTCATCTGAGCCGCATTGACGTGCGCTGCCGCCAGCTGGTCAGCGCCGGCCAGGTGATCGGCGGCCTCGGCAACAGCGGCAATTCCACCGGGCCGCATTTGCACTTCGAAATTCGCTATCTGGATTCGCCGCAAAATCCGGCGGCCACCATCGGCTTCTAACCCAGGCCGTCCAGCCAGGCCTTGAGGATGGGCCGGGTGGCTTCCGCGTGGCTCAGCGGGAAGAGGTGCCCGCCGGCAGGAATGCTGGCTGCACTGGCCGATGGCAACAACGCCCGGGCTCGCTCCAGCGAGTCGGCCGGGAAGGTCTCGCTGGCCGCGCCCTGCAGCAGCAGGGTGGGCATTTGCCCTTCGAGACGCTCCAGCGCGCGCCAGGGCTCCAGCTCCACCGAGCTGTAGTACCAGGCCTCCCAGTCGCGACGCCAGCTGAGTTCGAGACCGGCGCCGTCGCGGGCAGGGCGGGTCATACTGCGGGTGTAGGCCCACAGCGCCGCGTCGCTCCAGTCGGCGAAGAGCGGTTTGGGACGCCAGTAGCGAAAGGCGGCCTCCTGCGAGGCGAAGCGGTGCTGGCGTTCCAGCGCGCCTTGCGCCAGGGGCATCTGGTCCAGTTCACCGCGATCGCGCAGGCCACGCAGCAATTGCAGGCGTTCTTCCGTCAGGATGGCGGGGTCCAGCAGGGCCAGGGCGCGAAAACGTTGCGGCTCGCGCAGGGCAGCCAGCAGCAACACGACGGCCCCCAGGGAATGGCCCAGGGCGACGACCTCGCCCAGGTCGTGCTGCGCCATGCCGGCCAACAAATCGTCGGCCAGTGAATTCCAGCTGCCGGGCCTTGTGGGCGCCGGACCGCTGTCGGGCCACATGGCGCGCGGCGGCAGACCCGGCAGACGCCAGTCGCGCGCCAGCGGCGCCAGCAGAGGCTCGTAACAGCGGGGCGGGAAGCCGTTGGCCGGGGCCAGCAGCAGGGCAGGCGAAGACACCTCGCCGCCCATTGTTTCCAACGGAAAGTCGCTCACTGCCCCTCCCGCAGTCGGGCGACGACTCGCAGGCGCGTGTAATCCGCCACCCAGTGGTCGCCCCGCCACTGCGTCGGGCGCAGGCGTCGCTCGCTGGCGGCAAGCACCCGCTCCCGCCCGGCGGGGCCAAATCGCTCCAGATCTTCGCCCAGAAACATGGTGAACCACTGGCGCAGGCCTTCTTCACCCTCCAGCGGCGTGGGTCGCGCAAACACCTCCGCTGCCAGCACCTGAAAGCCTTGCGCTTCCAGCAAGGCGCTGTATTCAGCGGCGGTGGGGAAATACCAGGGGAAGCTGGCTGGCAAGGGCCGGCCCAAATCGCACAGGGCGGCGCAAAAGCCCTCGTAAAGCGTCTGGACGTTGCCCGCGCCGCCGAATTCGGCGACCAGGCGGCCGCCTGGCCGCAGCGCGCGCGCCATGCAGGCGGCTGCGCCGCGGGCATCCCGCATCCAGTGCAGGGCAGCGTTGGAGAAAATGGCATCGCAGGGCGCGCCGATCTGAAAGTCCTGGCCGTCCGCCTGGATGAAGCGCAGTTGCGGGTAGTTGGCGCGCGCCTGACGCAGCATGTCCGCGTCGCTGTCAAGCCCGGTGACGCAGGCGCCCGAGCGCGCGATCTGCTGCGTCAGGTGCCCGGTGCCGCAGCCGAGGTCAAGGATGTGCTCGCCGGCTTGTGGCGCCAGCAGGTCAATCAGTCCCTCGCCAAGGCGCGAGACATAGCCGTGATGCGCCTCGTAGAGCGCGCTGTCCCAGCGCCGTTCGCTCATGACGCGCTTCAGATGGCGGTGACCAGCACGGGCGCGCCGCGGGTGATGACGACGGTATGCTCGAACTGGACCGCCAGCGCGCCGTCGATGGTGCGCAGGGTCCAGCCGTCGGCGGCCTTGCGGATGTGCGGTTTGCCGCTTGTCAGAAAGGGCTCGAGGGTCAATACCATGCCCTCTTTCAATTTCTCGCGGGCAGCGCGGTTGAAGTAATGGGGGATGGCATGCGGTGGCTCGTGCAGGCTGCGGCCCACGCCATGCCCGCCCAGTTCGCGAATGATGCGGTAGCCGGCCGGCCGCGTCACGCGCTCGACGGCCTTGCCAATGGCCGAGAGGCGGCGACCGGCGCGCGCCGCAGAGATGGCCGCGTCCAGCGCCAGGCGACCGGTCTCCAGCAGCCTGCGCCGCGAGGATGAAAGCGGCGGTACGCCGAAACTGCTGCCGCTGTCGGCGTAGAAGCCGTCCAGCTCGGCCGAGACGTCGATGTTGACCAGGTCGCCGGCCTGGATGATGCGCTGACCGGGGATGCCGTGGGCAGCCTCGTCGTTGATGCTGATGCAGGTGTGGCCGGGGAAGTTGTAGGTCAGGATGGGCGCGGAACGCGCGCCATGCTCCTGCAGGAAACGGGCGCCGATGGCGTCCAGTTCGGCGGTGCTCATACCGGGTTCGATGGCCGCAGACATGTGCTGCAGCGTCAGACCGACGATGCGGCCGATGCGCAGCAGGGCGGCCAGCTCCGCCTCGTTGCGGACGGTCATACCGGCTCAACCACCGATGTGGTACATCTCCACCTTGTGTTCGCGCGGTTGTGCCAGCGCGAAGCGCTCCTCGGAATAACGGTCCTCACGCTTGCGCCAGGTGCCGCGCACGATGGCTTCCAGTTCGTCATCGCTGGCGCCGGCCCGCAGCGGCTCGCGCAGATCGATACCCTCGCTGGCGAAGAGGCAGGTGAAGAGGCGCCCCTCCGGCGAAAGCCGCAGCCGGGTGCAGGCGCCGCAGAAGGGTTGCGTGACCGAGGTGATCAGGCCGATTTCGCCGCCGCCGTCGCGGTAACGGTAACGACGCGCCACCTCGCCGAAGTAGTTGCGGCCCAGCGGCTCCAGCGGCAATTCGGCGTCGATGCGGGCCACGATTTCCGCCGCCGGCACGACGTCGTCCATGCGCCAGCCGTTCATCGTGCCCACGTCCATGTATTCGATGAAGCGAATGATGTGGCCCTGCTCGCGGCCGTAACGCGCGAGATCGACGAGGGTGTGATCGTTGAGACCGCGTTGCACCACGGCGTTAATCTTGATCGGCCCCAGCCCCGCTTCGTCGGCGGCGCGGATGCCCTCCAGCACACGTCCCACGCTGCCGCGTCCGCCGCTCATGCGCAGGAAGATGTCCTCGTCGAGCGTGTCGAGACTGACCGTCACGCGGCGCAGGCCGGCTTCCTTCAGCGCCTCTGCGTGCTCCGCCAGGTACCAGGCGTTGGTGGTCATGGCGAAGTCCTCGACGGCGTCGTACTGTGCCAGCAAGCGCACCAGTTCCTTCAGACCGGGGCGCACCAGGGGTTCGCCGCCCGTCAAACGCAGCTTGAGCGCGCCGAGGCGCACGATGACGCCCACCAGACGCGAGATTTCCTCGAAGTCCAGCAGCTCTTTCCGCCCAAGGAAGCGATAGCCCTCGCCAAAGACTTCGGCCGGCATGCAGTAGCCGCAACGGAAGTTGCAGCGGTCGGTGACCGAGATGCGCAGGTCGCGCAGGGGACGGTTGAATCGGTCTTCAGGCATGAACGGGCCGCTGGTTTTCGGGTACAGTGACAAATTCAGTCTACAGGTTGGCGGGTACTCTGGCAAGGCGAGCGCCCGCAGGACGGACATGCTCGGCGAACCGGCACTGCCGCATGACAGCATTTGCGACGCCGTTAAGCGGCTTTGGGGCCTGCAGGTCACGGCGACGGAATTCCTGACCCCCGGCGGCGAATGTTCCTGGGCTTACCGCCTCGAGACTGTCGCTGGCGCGCGCCTGTTTCTCAAGCTGTCGCAGCCGCGGGTCTGCGGCACTGTGCTCTGTGAGCAGAATCTGGTGGCCGCCGCTGAACTGGCGCGAGCGTTGGATCACCAGCGCATCGTGGCGGCCATGCGTTCCCGCCGCGGGCGCTTCCTGGAGACCGTCGATGCATATCAGGCGCGCCTGCAACCCTGGGTGGAAGGCCTGGCCTTCATGGATCTTCCCGGCGGGCCGGACGCGGCGCAACAGCGGCAGCTGGGTGAACTCGTCGCGGCCATTCACAGTTTCACCCCGGCGCAGCGCCCGCTCGACGAGGACTATTCGGCCATGGAGCTGCGCGACTGGCCCGCGCTGCAGAACGCGCTGGCAGCGCCGCCCGTGGACTGGAGCCCGACGCAGCGGGCGGTGGCGCACCTGGTGCGTGAGGCCGAACCGCAGGTGGCGCGCTGGATCGGGGACTACCACGCGCTTGACAGGCGGGTTCGCGCTGCCGGACACCCCTGCGTCTTCTGCCATGGCGATCCCTCCGGCGGCAACGTGTTGGCCAGGCCGGACGGGGGCCTGGCGCTGGTCGATCTGGACGCGCCCGCCTGGGCCCCGCGCGAGCGCGATCTCTTTCACCTGCGTCTGTGGCCCGCGGCGCTGGAGGCGTATCAAGGCCGCTATCCTGCCTTCAAGGCGGACGCCGACCTGCTGCGTCTGTACCAGTTGGCCTGGGATATCGGCGAGGTGGTGGATTATGGCTGGCGCACCCTGATGACGCGGCAGAGCGAGGCGCAGTACCGCCACGATCTGCAGGGTCTGCGCGAACATCTGGTGGAGGCGACATGAGGCCAGAACTGGTCTGCGAGAGCTGCGGCAAGGTCTGTGACCCGCTTGACTGGCACTGCGAGGGCGCGCGCCTGCGCATCGCCAATCCGCCACTTTACGACCATGCATTGCGCGACCGGCAGACATGGGGTCTGTGGCGTTACGCGGCCATGTTACCGGCGTCCCGTCGCGTTTCCCTGGGGGCGGGCGGCACGCCGCTGGTGCCGGTGCAGCTGGAGGGTCATGCCTTCCACGCCAAGCTGGAATACTGCAACCCGAGCGGTTCCTTCAAGGACCGCGGCACGGAACTGATGGTCAACCACTTTCTGGCGCAGGGCGTCGATGCAGTCGTCGAAGACTCCTCGGGCAACGCCGGCGCTTCACTGGCGGCGTACTGCGCGGCGGCCGGGATACAGGCGCGCATCTTCGCTCCCGACACTGCCCCCGCCGCCAAGCTGGCCCACGTCCGTGCCTACGGCGCCGACCTGGTGACGGTGCCCGGCCCGCGCCAGGCGGCCGCCGACGCCTGCCTGGCCGCGGCGGAGACGGTGGTCTACGCCAGCCACGCCTGGAGTCCCTTCTTCGTGGCGGGTCAGATGACCTGCGCCTGGGAGATTTACGAGCAGGGGGGTGCGCCCGACGTCCTGCTCTGCTGCGCGGGACACGGCGGGCTCTTCAGCGGCCTGGCGCGCGGCTTTCGGGCCCTGCAGGACGCGGGGCGGATCGAGCGTCTGCCGCGCATGGTCGTCGCCCAGGCGGCGGCCTGTGACCCGTTGGTGCGCGCCTGGGAAAGCGGCGTGGATGAGACGTCTGCCCTGACGCCGGCGGCCAGCGTCGCGGACGGCATCTCGGTGGCGCAGCCGGTGCATGGCGCGGAAATACTGAATGTTCTGCGCGAAACGGACGGCGCGGCCCTGCGCGTCAATGATGAAGAGATTTTGGCTGCGCAGCAACTCCTGTGGCGCCAGGGGCTGCTGGCAGAGCCGACCAGCGCTGTGCCGGTGGCGGCCCTGTTGAGTGGGCAGTTGCCACTGACAGGGCGCATCGTCATCCCCTTGACCGGCAGCGGCCTCAAGTTGCTGGCCTGACAGCAATGGCGTACCGTTCAGTCCAACGGGCTGTCGTCGCCCCCTTCGTGCACCTGGCGCTGCAGTTCCTGTACTTCGCCCGGGTCCTCGCCTTCCAGCACCGAGAGCATGTCAGTGCTGGACATGGAGGCGTAGTCGCGCTCGCCGCCGGAAACGCCGACCCTGCCAATCAGACGGGTGAGCGCCTCGCTGCCGCAATGCGGGCAGCGCGGGGTGGCGGCGGCATAGTCCGCGACGCTGCGCCAGTGCAGCAGCAGGCACCGCTCACAGTCCTCGCAGCGGAAGTCGTAATCCGGCAAGCACGCCTCCCCAAAGTGAGCGTGAAATGAAGACCTCTCACCAGAATACCGCGATTCCGGCGCGACCAGCGTATACTATTGCAGCAGCCTTGCAGGAGCATTGATGCGGGACAACCCCAACCCGGAGCGTGACCGGCACCCGCTGGAGTGGCGCAACCCGCCCTCCCCGGTGACCTCATCGCCACGTCAACAGCCAGGGCGACGTACGGGCCCGCGCCTGCCATTGAGACCGCCGCGCCTCACCCTGGCGCTGCTGGCCATCAACGTCGCCGTGTTCGCGCTGGGAAACCTGTTGCCCATTGCCGGAAGGCAGTTCTTCCTCGCCGGCGCCAGCCGCACTTATGAGGTGCTGGTGCAGGGGGAGGTGCAGCGCCTCTTCACGGCCATGTTCCTGCACGCCAGCCTGATGCATTTGTTCTTCAACATGTACGCGCTCTTCATCATCGGGCGCGGCGTGGAAGGCCTCTTCGGCCACGCGCGCTTCCTGCTGATCTACCTGCTGGGGGGCCTGACCGGCTCGCTGCTGAGCGTGGCGCTGGGCTCGAGCAACCCTTGGCTGAGCGCGCCCTCGGTGGGCGCGTCGGGCGCGGTCTTCGCCATCTTCGGTGCGGAGATGGTCTGGCTCTACCGGCATCGCCAACTGCCGGGCGTGGCGGCCAGGCGGCAGTTACGCAGCCTGCTGATGATTCTGGGCCTTAATCTGGCGATCGGCCTGCTCAGTTCAACCGGCGCCGGCGCCATACGCATCGACAACTGGGCCCACCTGGGCGGCCTGGCGGGGGGCCTGGCGCTGGCCTGGGCCATCGGCCCGGTCTACCGGCCGCAACCGCACCCGACGCTGGCAGGCGTCGCGGTCCTGCGCGACGGCAATCCATTCAGTAGCGGCTGGTGGCTGGCTTCACTCTACGCCGTCGCCTACGTCGCCCTCGTCGTCGCGCTGGTGACCCTCGTCAACTGACGCCCTTTGCTCCAGGTCGTGCCGCAACAGGGCCAGTTGTTGCGCCAGTTCGCGGTTTTGTTGCGTCAGGCGCGTGAGGATGATCGAGAAGTGCAGCAGGATGGTCAGCACAAAGAGCAGGGCCACCAGAAAGAGCGCGCTGGGCGGGTAAAAGATGCCGGTCAGTTCAGCCAGAAAGTCCAGCAGCGGACGTGAGAGACTGAGCAGCAACAGGACCAACCCGGTCGCCAGCCACAGCAGCGCGTACTCCTCGCGCAGGTGACGGCGCCGCACCAGTTCCAGCACCAGCAGCAGGGCGCCGAGCGAACCAAGGGCCCCGACGATCATCGTGCGGTCCGGCATGGCGCCCTCCCGTGTACTCAGTCCCGTCGCCAGAGCAGGGGGTTCTGTTTGTCCTCGTCAAGCAGGTCGCCGATCTGCAGGCGCTCCATCATGTGCGGCGGCAGGATGTTCTCCTGGCCGTTGAAAACGCTGCCATCGGGCATGTAGCCGCAGGTCATGGCGCGGCGCCAGCCGGGCGTCATGTTGGCCGCGGCGCCGTGGGCGCAGAGCCCGTTGTGGAAGGAGCAGGAACCGGCGCGCATCGGCGCGGCCACCGACTTCACGCTGGCCCATTGCGGGTAGACGCGGAAGAGGTCGCCCTGGTTTTCGCCGATGCCGACGTTGTCGAAGGTGGCGGTCTTGTGCGTGCCTGGCAGGAAGTAGAGGCAGCCGTTGTCGCGCGTGGAATCGTCGAGCGCGACCCAAAGGCTGATCGCCTGACGCGAGGAGAAAGACCAGTAGGGCACGTCGAGGTGCCATGCGGTGGGGTTGCCCCAGGGCGGCTTGAGCAGCGCCTGGTCGTGCCAGATGCGGATGCCCCCGGCGCAGGCCAGCAGGGTCGCCATACGGCCGATGCGCTCGTCGAGCATCAGCTGGCGCATGCCCTCGTGGTCCATCCACAGGTTGATGCGCTGGATGAAGACGTTGTTGTAGTAGCTGTCACTGTCAGAGTCGCGGCTCTTTTCGCCGCCACGCGCCAGCCGGAGGTCACCGCGCTGTGCGACCGCCTCGTCGACGCAGCGGCGCCACTCCTCCAGCTCCTCCGGCGAGAGAAAGTCCTCGATGATGATGAAGCCGTTTTCCTGGTAGAAATCGATCTGTTCCTGGCTGATGTCATCGCGCATGGAGACGCTCCCTCACACAGTTACGCAAAACCGGGGACACTGTACCGCAATGGAGCGCCATGCTACCATAGCCCCGCCCGGTGAGGATCGAAAACAGGCTGCGGGACCAGGGATGCTGGACAGATTACGGGACGTGGAGGCGCGCTACGACGAGCTCGGCCGCATGCTGGGCGACCCCGCCACGCTGACCGACTACCAGCGCATCGCGCCGCTCTCGAAGGAGCGCGCCGGCCTTGAGGAACTGGTGCAGGTGGCGCGCGAACACCGCAGCTGCTCGCAGCAACTGGCCGAGGCGCGCGTCATGCAGCAGGAAGAGACGGACGCCGAGCTGCGCGCCCTCGCCGCCGAGGAGTGCGAAACGCTGCAGGCCAGCCTTGAGGACCTTGAGGAACGCCTGCGTTTACTTCTGCTGCCAAAGGACCCGCGCGACGAACGCAACGTTATCATGGAGATCCGCGCCGGCGCGGGCGGCGAGGAGGCCGGCCTCTTCGCCGCGGACCTCTTCCGTATGTACAGTCTCTACGCCGAAGACCGGCGCTGGAAGGTCGACGTGCTGGGCCAGAACGTCACCGGCGTCGGCGGCCTGCGCAGCCTGACCTGCGAGATTCGCGGCGCAGGCGCTTACAGTCAGTTGAAATACGAGAGCGGCGTGCACCGCGTGCAGCGCGTGCCCGAGACCGAAAGCCAGGGGCGCATCCACACCAGCACCGTCACCGTGGCCGTGCTGGCGGAGGTCGACCCGGTGGACGTCGAGCTCAACATGAACGACGTGCGCGTCGACGTCTTCCGCAGCCAGGGCGCCGGCGGTCAGTCGGTCAACACCACCGACTCGGCCGTGCGCATGACGCATCTGCCGACGGGCATCGTGGTCGAGATGCAGGACGAGCGCAGTCAGCTGCAGAACCGCGAGCGGGCGCGCCAGGTGCTGGCGGCGCGGCTCTACGAAGTGGAGCTGGAGCGGCAGCGGCGCGAGCAGGAGGACGAGCGGCGCGGCCAGATCGGCACCGGCGACCGCTCGGAGAAGATTCGCACCTACAACTACCCGCAGAACCGCGTCACCGACCACCGCATCGGCCTGAGTAGCCACAACCTGCCCGGCGTGCTCAACGGGCGCCTCGACGAGTTCATCGACGAACTGTCCACGCGCGATCAGGCGCAGAAACTGGCGGCCAGCGAGTTGGCGTAGACTCCAGATAACAGGTTTTCGGTATGAACAGACTTTCTTCATTTCCTGCCGGACGCGTACTGGATATCGGCCTTGTTTTCTCGCTCGTCGTTTGCATTGGCATTGTGCTGCTGGGCTTCTGGCTGATCCGCTTCGAACTCGCCACCCCGCCCGCCGATGACCCCGGCTTTTTCTACGAATGGAAGCTGGCTGAACCCGACTTCTGGACGCGCGCCACCCCCTGGCTGGGCTTCATGCTGCACCAGGTCGCGATCTGGCTGACCATCCGCCACGCCCGCGCCAACTACGACAGGTACAGCGATCGCCTGCGACCGGCCAACTGGTGGGCGCTGGGCATCAACGCCGTTTTCATCCTGCTGCACTACGCGCAGACGGCCTTTTTCTACGACGGCATCGCCCAGGACATTCCCAGCTGGACGGCGCAATACGCGGTCATCGTCATGCTGGTCTTCATCCTGGCGCTGGAGAACCGGCGCCGCGGCCTCTTCGTCGGGCGCAAGGTCAAACTGCGCAAGGAGTTTTACCGCTGGATCGTCGACAACCACGGCTACGTCTTCAGCTTCGCCGTGATCTACACCTTCTGGTTCCACCCGATGGTGAATACCTGGGGCCATTTGCTGGGCTTCGCGCACGTGATGCTGGTGATGCTGCAGGGCTCGCTGATGTTCACCCGCGCCCACCTCAACCGGCGCTGGACCTTCCTGCTGGAGATTCTGGTGTTGCCGCACGCGGCGCTGGTGGCCATGAACCAGGGCGGCGGCCTGGTCTACATGTTCCTCTACGGCTTCCTCTTCATCTTCATCGCCACGCAGATGCAGGGCCTGAACCTGAAACGCTGGCAGCGACAGGTCTTCACGGCCGCCTTTCTGCTCTGTGTGCTGCTGACCTACACGCTGCTGCGCGAGCCCTTTCAGGTCAACGAGGTGATTCGCATCCCGCTGATCGAGTACGGCCTGGTCTTCGTCTTCTACGGGCTGTGGTGGCTGGTCGCCAGGGCGACGGGTCGGCTGAATGCCTCGCCGGGCACGGCGCCTGGCTGAACGGTCTGGGCAACCGCCACCTGCCGTGCGTGCTCAACGTGCGCCCGGACGAGTGCATCGACGAACCGGTCACGCGCGCTCAGGCGCAGGCACTGGCTGCGTGCGAGTTGGGGATGGGTGATTGGCCGGAGGGTTGGCAAATCAAAGCCCTTGCGCCGTGTGGTGCCGGTGTGGTGGTCCTCACAATCAGGCCAACGTCGCTTGCAAGCCCTCTCACTCCCGGTAAAATAGAACACATGTACAAATCATTGCAGCCGGGAGCGACGTGCCATGAAACAGAGTGTGCACAGGGAATATGTTGTACTCATCACACGTTACAATCTGAGCGATACCCTCGAACTCAATTGTGCCGCCTGGCGGGTACCGGAAGCAGAAAAAGACCGGATCCCCCGCATATTGCTGGACTGGCTGAGGGTAAACATGAGTCTGGAATGCCCGGTTCAGCGCAGCGAGTCAGTGCGCATGGACGATCGTGAAGTGTGGGACTGGATTGCCAGGCACTTTGGGGGCACACGGGAGTTCAACCTGCGCATCATCTGGCCGCAACAACTTCTTGCTTTACCGGGTTGTGACGATGACCTCCGTCTGCCGGATGACGAAAAGCCGATGCCGGAAGATTGGTACGCGAGGGACGACTTTTGGTAAAGGCGTGTGCTGACATGGAGGGTCCTTCGGGCTCGGATGACATCGTCACCGGGGTCGAATTACTCTCCGGACCCTGGGACGTTAATCTCAAAGACCTTGTCCGATCTGCTCGCCACGACCTTTGTCTCGTCTCGCCTTTCCTGCGAAAAGAACCACTTGAAATGGTTTCACGCACTCTGGACGAGCGTTCGCCGCGTAACCGTCCCGATGTGCGGATCGTCACGAATTTGCACGCGGGCAGCCTACTTGACAGATCGCTGGATGTTGCGGCGCTGGCCAGCTTCGTTAACGAGGCAGAAGGCAGCGATGTCGTGCATCTGCCGGCGTTGCACGCCAAGGTCTATATGGCCGACTCACATGCGGCCATCGTGACTTCTGCCAACCTGACCAACGGCGGACTCTGGCGCAATCGTGAATATGGTGTTCTATTGCGCAATAGACAGACAGTATGTGATTTGCGCCAGGACATTGGCGATTATGCGGCCCTCGGCAGTGTGATTGAGATTTCCACGCTTGTAGAATTGGCCAGGGAAACGGAAAGGTTGCGCTCAGCGCAGATTGCAACCGAGCGTTCCGCGGACAGTAGGGCACGTGCCAGACTCGCAAGTTTGCTTGCAGAGACTCGCGACCTGGTTCTACTTGCCCGGGCTCGTGGCAAAACGACCACCGGAATCCTTGCAGACACCATCATCTACTTGTTGCAGCGTCGAGGCCCACTTACCACGCAGGCCTTGCATCCACTGGTACAGGCCCTGCATCCGGACATATGCGATGACAGCGAAGACCGGGTCATTGACGGCGTTCACTTCGGCAAGAAATGGAAACACCACGTACGCAACGCGCAACAGCAACTACGTCGTCAGGGAACAATAGAACGTCTGGCGGATGGCCGCTGGGCCCTGACTGACTCAGGCCGGCGCGATTGACTTCAACCCGACGCCGGGTGATTGGGGCCGATCCACACGACGTCTGACTCCTCGGCGGGGGCGATGTCCAGGTTGACGACCACCGCCTCCTGATCGCTGCGCACGAGGATGCAGTTCAGCGGCTCGTCCGGGCTGGCGTTGATCTCCTGGTGCGGCACGAAGGGCGGCACGTAGATGAAATCGCCGGCTCCGGCCTCGGCGACGTACTCCAGACGCTCGCCCCAGCGCATGCGCGCGCGCCCGCTGAGCACGTAGATCACGCTCTCCAGTTCGCCATGGTGATGGGCGCCGGTTTTGGCGTCGGGCTGGATGTCGACCGTGCCGGCCCAGAGCTTGCTGGCGCCGGCCCTGGCGAAGTTGATGGCCGCGGCGCGCGTCATGCCCGGCGTCTGCGGCGTGTTGCTGTCCAGTTCGTGGCCGCGCACGATGCGCACGCCCTGTTCGCGCCAGTCGACCTTCATAACCCTGCTCCCTTCGCTGCCCGCTCGCCGGAGGGTCAGCCGCGCATGATCAGACCGCGCGCCGCGCTGGCCACGGCGTCGGCGGTGATGCCCAGATTCTCGTAGACTTCCTCGAAGGGCGCGCTGGCGCCGAAGCGCTCCAGGCTGATGGCTGCGCCGCCACTGCCGATCCAGCGGTACCAGCCCTGGGCCACGCCGGCCTCCACGCTGACGCGCGCCGTCACTGAAGCGGGCAACACCTGCTCGCGGTAGGCCTCGTCCTGCGCGGCGAAGAGTTCATGGCAGGGCATGGAGACCAGCCGCGCCCGCACGCCCTCGTCCCGCAGGGCCCGCCAGGCGTCGCGCGCGATATGCACTTCGCTGCCGGTGGACAGCAAAATGACCTCGGGCGCACCGTCGCAGTCCTGCAGCACGTAGCCGCCGCGCGCCACGTCAGCGCGCAACTGCGCCGCGTCCTGTTCGATGACCGGCAGGTCCTGGCGCGTGAAGATCAATACGCAGGGGCCGGGCTGCTCCATGGCGACGGCCCAGGCGGCGACGGTCTCGTTGGCGTCGGCGGGACGAAATACCGTCAGGTTGGGGATGGCGCGCAGGGCGGCGAAGTGCTCAATGGGTTGGTGCGTGGGGCCGTCCTCGCCGAGGCCGATGCTGTCATGGGTGAAGATGTAGAGCGCCGGCACGCCCATCAGCGCGCCGAGACGCATGGCCGCGCGCATGTAGTCGCTGAAGGTGAGGAAGGTGGCGCTGTAGGGCTTGACGATGCCGCCGTGCAGGGCGAGGCCGTTGACGATGGCGCCCATGGCGTGTTCGCGCACGCCGAAGCGCAGGTTGCGCGCCGTGGCGACGTCGGCGCCGCTGCTGTCCGCGCCGGAGATCAATGTTTTGGTGCTGCCGGCGAGGTCGGCGTCGCCGCCGATCATGGTCGGCAGGTGCTGCGCGATGGCGTTGAGCACCTCGCCGTTGGCGTTGCGGGTGGCTATTACACCGCCGGCCTCGTAGTGCGGCAGGTCCTCGTCCCAGCCGGAAGGCAGGTCGCCGCGCTGCAGTTGCTCCCACTCGGCGGCCAGTGCGGGATGCGCTGCGGCCCAGGCGCGGAAGCGCGCCTGCCACTCGCTCTCCTGCTGCGCGCCGTGCGGGATCGCCTCGCGGAAGTGTTCCAGCGCCTCACCAGGGATGTAGAAGTCCTCGTCGGGCCAGCCGAGCGCCGCTTTGGTCAGGCGGACCTCGTCGGGGCCCAGCGGCGAGCCGTGGGCGTCGCTGCTGCCGGCCTTGTTGGGGCTGCCGTAGCCGATGGTCGTGTGCACCGAGATCAGGGTCGGGCGGTCATTGACCTGCTGCGCCTCGGCCAGCGCCGCGCCGACCTGGGCGGCGTCGTTGCCGTCCGCGACGGCGAGCGTATGCCAGCCGATGGCCCGAAAGCGACCCTGCACGTCCTCGCGCCAGACCATGTCGGTGGGCCCGTCCAGCTGGATGTCGTTGCTGTCGTAGAGGAAGGTCAACTTGCCGAGGCCCCAGAGCCCGGCCAGCGCGCAGGCCTCCATGCAGACGCCTTCCTGCAGGTCGCCGTCGCTGACAAGGGCGTAAGTGCGGTGGTCGACGATCGCATGACCTGGCCGGTTGAAATGGCCGGCGAGGAAGGCCTCGGCCAGCGCCATGCCGACGGCGTTGGCCGCGCCCTGTCCGAGGGGGCCGGTGGTGGTCTCGACGCCGGCGGTGTCGCCGTGTTCGGGGTGGCCGGGCGTGTGGCTGCCCCACTGGCGGAAGTTCTTTAGTTCCTCCAGCGGCAGGTCGTAGCCGCTCAGATGCAGCAGGGCGTAGAGCAGCATTGAGCCATGGCCGGCGCTGAGAACGAAGCGGTCGCGGTTGGGCCAGTGCGGATTGCGCGGGTTGTGGCGCAGCACCTTGGTCCACAGCGCCCAGGCCATCGGCGCGGCGCCCATGGGCAGACCGGGATGGCCGCTGTTGGCCCGTTGCACTGCGTCCATCGCCAGGGTGCGGATGGTGTTGATCGCCAGGTTTTGCAGGTCGTCGCTCAAGGGAGGCCCTCCCGCTACGTCATTGGTTAACGGCGCCCATGATAGCGCAGAATGCCGCCGCCGGTTGAGGGTTGGCCTGGGCCGCGGCATACTGGCAGCGGGTTTGGCAACATGGAGAGGACGGGGACATGGGCGACATTTCCGCCGAAAAACTGCTGACCACCACGCGCAGCGTGCGCAAGCGCCTGGACCTGACGCGCGCGGTGCCGCCGGAAGTCATCGAGGAATGCCTGCAAATCGCGATTCAGGCGCCATCGGGCAGCAACCTGCAAAAGTGGCACTTCATGGTCGTCAGCGACGCGGACAAACGGGCGCAGATCGGCGCCTGGTACAAGGACTCCTTTCTGCAATATGCCGACACGGGCGACGGCGACATTCAGGAGCGCCGGCGTCATATTCGCCTGCTCGACAGCGCCCTGCACCTGGCGGAGCACATGCATGAGGTGCCGGCGCTGGTGATCCCCTGCTACGAAGGGCGCGTCGAGGACGCCGGGCAGATGGCCCAGGCGGCGCACTACGGTTCGATTTTGCCGGCGGTATGGTCCTTCATGATGGCGTTGCGGGCGCGCGGCCTCGGTTCGGCGTGGACGACGCTGCATTTGCGTTACGCCGACGAGGTGGCGGCCCTGCTGGGCATCCCCGCGGACGTGACGCAGGCCGCCTTGCTGCCGGTGGCGTATTACACCGGCAGCGACTTCCTGCCGGCCGGCCGACGTGCGGCGCGCGAGTTCACCTACTGGGACAGCTGGTCCGACACCCGTTGAACCCGCGCGCGCGGGGCCGACCGCTACTCTGAATCCAGCCAGTCGATGGCGGTCAGGGCGGCGGCGCAACCGTCGCCGGCGGCGGTGATCGCCTGGCGGAAGATCTGGTCGTGGATCTCGCCGGCGGCGAAGACGCCCTCGATGTTGCTGCGGTAGCGCTGGTCGATGAGCACGTAACCGGCGTCGTCGGTGGCCAGTTGACCCTCAAATACGTCGCTGTTGGGGTCGTAGCCGATGAAGATGAAGACGCCGTCAACCGGGCGCTCCTGCTGCTCACCGGTCCTGACGTTACGGATCACGATTTCATTGACCGAGCCGCTGCCGTTGGCGCGGATTTCATCGACGACCGAATCCCAGGTGAAGTGAATCTTCTCGTGGGCGAAGGCGCGCGTTTGCAGGGCGACGCTGGCGCGCAACTCGTCGCGGCGATGAATGATGTCGACGCGGTTGGCGAAGCGCGTCAGGAAGAGCGCTTCCTGCAGCGCCGAGTCGCCGCCGCCGACCACGACGACGTCCTTGCCGCGGAAGAAGAAACCGTCGCAGGTGGCGCAGTAGCTGACGCCGTGGCCCACGTACTCCGCCTCGCCGGGGATGCCGAGGGCGCGCGGGTTGGCGCCGATGGTGACGATGACGGCGTCCGCCTCGTGGGTCTCGCCGCCCTGGGTCTTGATGCGGAAGGGCGGGCCCTCCGCCAACTGCGCCCGCGCAACCGAGTCGTAGACGTATTCGGTACCGAAGCGCTCGGCCTGGGCGCGCATGGCCTCCACCAGCTCGGGGCCGGTCGTGCCATCCGGGAAACCCGGGTAATTCTCGACCTCGTGCGTGGTGGCGATCTGCCCGCCCAGCAAGGGGCCGGTGATGACTGTCGTCGGCAACTGGGCGCGCGCTGTGTAAAGGGCGGCGGTCAACCCGGCCGGTCCGGAACCGATCACGACGACGCGTTTCTTTCCTTCGTTCATGTCTTCACTTTCCTCAGGGTTGAATTTGGGTCTCACCGGACTGTTCGGCCCGCAACACGGCCAGCAGCGCCTCGTATTCTTCCTGGCAGTCCGGGCAGTGGGCGATGTGGGCGGCGGCCTGCGGCAGGATGTCGTGGATGTCCGCCCCGTTCAGGGCCTGTTCGCAGAGGCTGGTGAAATGGCGCGCAGCCGTGGCGCAGTCAATGTCGCCTTCTGGATTGACGGCCGCCAGGCAGTCCAGCAGTCTGCGCATGCGCTCGTTTATCATTCCATGGTGCTCCACCCGTCCCGTGCCTGCGGGTCGCATCTGCTGAATTGACGCCGGCAAACTCTCATATCTTACTTAAGAAATCTGGCTCTCAGGCGAACAGTTCCAGCATGTAGGCGACGTCCAGGCCCTGGTCCTCCAGCCTGGCGCGCAGCTTGCGCCGGGCGTCATGCAGAAGCTTGTAGAGGGCGTTGCGGTTGCTGCCCATCTGCTGCGCCACGATTTCCAGCGGCACGTTCTGCAGCACGACGGCTTCCAGCGCCTGGCGCTGGCGCGGCGTCAGGCTGTCCTGCAGGGCCCGCAGGACGCGTTCCTGCACGTCCTGGCGTTCTGCCGCCCCTTCGGGCGAAGGCGCCGGATCATCCCCGGCGCTGGCGGGATCGTGTCGGGGCAGCAACTCGCCCTCGACCGTGAGGTCATCCAGGCGAAAGTCGCGGTAGCGGGCGCGGCGCAGGTCGCTGATGGCGACACGCAGGGCGATCCGCGTCGCCCAGGTGGTGAAGCGGCTCTCGCCGCGGAAGCTGTCAAGCCGTTTCAGAATGCGCAGCAGGGCATCCTGGCTGTAGTCCTCGGCCATCCGTTCCAGTTCCGCCAGCGGGCGGTTGCCCAGGTCGCTGCGTTCCCTTGTCAGATACCAGACGAGGCCGCGGCGCAGTCGCGCCTGCAGGTCCGCGATGGCTGCTTCCTGGTCCTCCGGCGCGCCGGTCAAGGCCCGCAGCCACTCCTCGTTGCTGCGTCCGGCCCTGTCCGTCGGAGCCCTCTCCAGAATCGCCATGCTGGCAGTATAGCATGGGCGTTCAGGGCCTTTTCGCACCATCCGGCGCCGCATTTGACCCACGGCCATTCCCTCATTATGATGAGGACAGCAGCGTGGAGAACAATGTGAACAATCGACCCCCGCGAGACAACAACAACAACGACAACTCACCCTTTTCGGGGCGCAATGCCCAGCGCCTGCTGATCGGCATGGGCGTCGTTGTGCTGATCCTGTTCGTGCTGGCCATGGGCGGGCAGAGCAACTTCCAGAGCAGCAACCGCATCCCGCTCAACGAACTGGCCACCCAGATTCAGCGCGGCAACGTCGAGCGCCTCGTGGTGCGCGGCGGCCAGGACGTCTACGTCCAGTTCTTCAGCGGCATCACGGCCTACCACTACAAGGAACGCGAATCCGATCTCTTTGAAAACCTGCGCACTTTCGGCGTCGGTGACACGCAGTTGCAGTCCATCACCTATGTCGAGCAGCCTGGCGACAACACCGGCGGCCTGATCTTCCAGTTGCTCATCGCCATCGTGCCCACGGTCATCATCATCTGGTTGCTGTGGCGCATGATGCGCTCGGTGCGCAGCGGCCAGGACCAGGCGATCAGCTTCGGTCGCAGCCGCGCGCGCGTCACGCGCGACGTGGAGCGCCCGCAGGTGACCTTCTCTGACGTGGCCGGCGCCGAAGAATCCAAGGAGGAACTGGCCGAGATCGTCGAGTTCCTCAAGGAACCGGAGAAGTTCATTCGCCTTGGCGCGCGCATTCCCAAGGGCGTGCTGATGATCGGCCCGCCCGGCACCGGCAAGACCCTGCTGGCGCGCGCGGTGGCCGGCGAGGCGGGCGTGCCCTTCTTCAGCATTTCCGGCTCCGAATTCGTCGAGATGTTTGTGGGCGTGGGCGCCAGTCGCGTGCGCGACCTGTTCGAACGCGCCAAGTCCGAGGCGCCGGCGATCGTCTTCATCGACGAGATCGACGCCGTCGGGCGCCACCGCGGCGCCGGCCTCGGCGGTGGCCATGACGAGCGTGAACAGACCCTGAACCAGATCCTGGTCGAGATGGACGGCTTCGAGCAGGGCACCAACGTCATCATCATCGCGGCCACCAACCGGCCGGACATCCTTGACCCGGCCCTGCTGCGTCCCGGCCGCTTTGACCGCAAGGTCACCATGGACAACCCGGACGTGGCCGGCCGCCTGGCCATCCTCAAGGTGCATGCGCGCGGCAAACCGCTGGCGCCGGACGCCGACCTGGAGGCCGTGTCCCGCATTACGCCGGGCTTCTCCGGCGCTGACCTGGAGAATCTGATCAACGAGGCAGCGATCCTCACGGCGCGCGGCAACCGCAAGACCATCAGCATGCAGGACCTGCAGGAGAGCATGGAACGCGCAGTGATGGGGCCGGAGCGCAAGACGCGCGTCATTTCCGACAGGGAAAAGCGGCGCCTTGCCTGCCACGAGGCCGGCCACGCCATTCTGTTCCACGTGCTGCAATATGCCTGGCCGGTGCACAAGATCACCATCATCCCGCGCGGCCGCGCCGGCGGCTTTGTGATGCCCCTGCCGGAAGAAGACCAGTTTCTCGTCACGGGCGAGGAGTTCGAGGACCGCATTGCGGCAGCCCTCGGCGGGCGCATCGCCGAGAAGATCACCTACACCAGTCAACAACTCTCGACCGGCGCCCAGATGGACCTGCAGCAGGCCACCGCAATTGCCCGCAGCATGGTCACGCAGTACGGCATGAGTGAGTTGCTGGGCCCGCGCACTTTCGGCAGCAGCCAGACCTCCGTCTTTCTGGGGCGCGAATTCGGTGAACAGCGCGACTACAGCGAGAAAACCGCCGAACAGATCGACCAGGAGATGAAGCGACTGGTGGAGACCGGCGAGCAGCGCGGCCGCGAAATCCTTACGGAGTATCGCCAAAAACTGGACGAACTGGTCGGCGTTTTGATGGACCGTGAGACGCTCGACCGCGAGGCTTTTGAGCGTGTGATGGAGGGCGAAGAGGTCTCTACGGACCTGGCCGCCGGCAGCGAAGCGCAGGAAGACGCCGGCGGCGTTGAAGACTCCCCGGGTGACGGCGACGCACCGCGCAAGGACCCGCCGACCGCCGGCCTCGGCGACATGCTGCCCGTCCCCGGCAAATAGCCGGCGTTGCGCTCAGGGCTTCTCCGCCCACCCGTAAATGAAGTAACTGTCCGTCAGCTGCAGTGAGGGCCGCAGCCCCTGGGCCTCCAGGCTGGCGCCCAGTGCATCCGGCTCATGAAACACCTTCACGATGGTGAAGTGCCGTCCGTCGTTCAGCTTGCGCTCGTCAAGAATGCTGTCGCTGAAGGGATCGCGCAGTGAATGGTCGCTGGCGCCGGCGTAAATGGCGCGCCGCGAGTCGACCAGGAAAAAACGTCCGCCCGGTCGCAGGGCCTGCGCCACCTGTTGCAGGAATGGCGCCATCTGTTGCGGCGGCACGTGCGAAAGCCAGAAGCCGCAAAAGGCGAGGTCATACTGGCGCTGCGAACGCCAGGCGAAGAGATCGGCCTGCTCGTAGCTGACGCGGTCGGACTGCAGTTTGGCGCGGTTAATGGCCAGCATTTCCGGCGCGGCGTCGATGGCGTGGACGCGCTGGCTGATGCGCAACAAGTGCTGCGTCCAGATGCCGGTGCCGCAGGCCAGCTCCAGCGCGGACTCTAGCGGGCCGCAGCGCAGCAGGGCCTGGCGCACCTCATTCACCTGGTCGTGCCATCGTTGGTTGAGTTCCGGGCCATGGTCGTAACGGCCCTTGCGCAGGGCCCACTCGTCGTATTCCGCGGCCCGCGCCCGGTAGTAGGCGATTTGTTCCTGCAGCAGGTCGTCCATGAGCGTCCCTTTTTCTAAACCTGTGCGGCCACCGCGCGCATCAGCGCCAGCACCATGCGGCAGTCCGACAGGGCGCGGTGCTGCTGGTCGATGTTGTCGCCACACTCGCGGCGAAAGGCCGGCTCCAGGCCGTAGCCACGTCTGGCGCCCCGTTGCTGCCGGTGCCAGGCGGCGTAGTCGTTCATCGCGCAGCGCCAGCTGACAGTTGGCAGTTGCTGGTTATGCCGGGCGCTGGTCTGCTGCAGGAGACGCCGGTCGAAAGCGGCGTTGTAGACGAGGACCAGCGCGGCCCCGGCCAACACCGGCGCCAACTCGTCATGCAGTGCCGTCCAGCTGCCGGCGCCGAGCTGCTGCAGCACGTCGAGGGTCAGGCCGTGGACGCGGGAAGCGCTGCGGGGGATGCCGTCCTGCGGCAGGGCCAGACGATGCAGCAAGGCGTCGCCGCGGGTGTTGATGAGCGCCACCTCGATGACCTCCGCGCTGCGGTCGAGGCCGGTGGTCTCGGTGTCCAGAATCAGGACGTCGTCACGTTCCAGCAGTTGCGGCCAGTCCGCGACTCCCCTGCGCTGGCGCTCGCCGTTCTGGCGCCAGGCGGGCGGGCGGCGACGCTTGCGGCGGCGAAAACTCCAGGCGGACATGGTCAGGTCGTACCCGCCGCAAGTTCGTCCTCGCGGGCCGCCAGCGCCAGGGCCAGTTGACCCAGCAAATGCCCCTGCACCGGCACGCTGAGCGCCAGCGAAATCAGCCAGCCAACGAGCGGCAGACCGGCCACCAGGCCCAGCGCCAGGTTGGCGAGCACGCTGTAGAACAGCCATTGCAAAAAGAGGTCGCTGTTGCCGCGCAGGGTATCCCACAGTTCGCCCGGCTGAAACCAGGCGGTCAACTGGCGTGACCGTGCGTAGCGCGTCGCGCCGGTCGCCAGCATCAGCCCGGCAAAGAGATTCCAGAGCAGCAGGAAGAGCAGCAGGCAACAGAGCGACAGCAGGGCCAGGATGCCGCTGTCGCCGCCGCTGCTGACAAACAACAGCAGGCCACAGAGTGGCAGGGCATTGGGAATGTTGTAGACGAAGATGGCGACCAGAACGTTGAAGCCGTCGCCCAGGCGGCTGTTGAAATCCGTCCACTCCGGCAGCGGACCTTGCTTTTCGGCCAGCTGGTTGCGGACCAGATCAAGCGCGTAGCCGGCCAGCATGGCCATGCCCACAAGGCCCAGCAGCGGGATGAAAGCGATCAGGCCCCACACCAGCACCATGGCCAGCTTGCCGCCCCACTGCGGGTCCTCAAAGGGGTATTGAAAAGCGCGCGACAGGTTCAAGGCAGGTCTCCGGCGTCCTTGCGCGGGGTTCACGTCGTGGCCCAGGACTTCATCAGGAACAACCAGTATTCCAGGGCCGCCAGCGTGATTTCGCCCGCCTGCACAGCGCGGACGTGACCCGTCGGGTCAACAAGGAAGGTCATGGGCAGTCCCCTGGCGCCCCAGGTGTCGCTGGCGACCAGGTCGCGATCGAGCAATACGGTCAGACTGGCGACCTCGTTTTCGGCCAGAAAGCTGCGAATTGTCGCGTCTTCCTCGCCGACGTTGATCGCCAGCACCTGCGGGTCTGCCGCCCCGCTGTGGCGTGCCGCAAAGGTCTCCAGCGCGGGCAACTCGCGCACGCAGGGCTCACACCAGCTGGCCCAGAAGTTGACGATGACGGGCCGGCCACGCAGTGAATCAGCCGAAAGGACGCTGCCGTCGGCAAGACGCGGCAGCGCCAGCGCCGGTGCGGGCTCGCCAACCCGGGTGGCGGCGGGCGCTGGCGGCGGCGCCGGCGCATTGCCTGCGTTGTCGCTGCCGCGCTGATGCACGTACAGCGCCGCGGCGACGCTGAGCAGCGGCAGTAGCAGCAGCGCCAGCCAGAGCAGGTGGTTGCGTCGCAGCTGAGGTATGGAGAGGCCGGTCACGCGCGCCTCGTATTTCAGGGACATCGGGTTCATTGTGCCGCGACACGCGCCTGGCTGCAACGGCGCCTGCTGCCGCTTCGCGTTACAGTAGGCGGAGATTAGCAGGAACGCAGCAGGGGAGGATGGCGATGCGCAGGATTCTGATGGAATTCCGCGAGTTTGCCCAGCGCGGCAACGTGATGGACCTGGCTGTGGGCCTGGTACTTGGCACGGCCTTCAAGGACATCACCAATTCCCTGGTGAAGGACATTATTACGCCGGTCATCGGCGCGTTGACCGGCGGCGTCAACTTCGATCATCTCTTCCTCAGTCTTGCCGTGACGCAGTACGCGACCATCGAGCAGGCGCAGGAGGCCGGCGTGGCCACGCTTGGCTACGGCAAGTTCATCACACAGGTCCTGGAGTTCGTCATCATCGCCTTTTCGATGTTCATGGTGGTGCGCACCATGAACCGTCTGGCGCGTGAAGTGGAGCACAGGACCGACGGCGATCCGGCAACCTGAGGCGCGGCCTGCACCTTGAACCTGACCACCCTGTAAGAATGGGACGACGGCAGGTATACTAATAGCGGCAATCTTGCCATGCGGGGTCAATTGAGGGAGCTTGAATCATGCACGAGGACAGATTAAGGGAGTTGCGCGGGGAGATCGACGTGATCAACCTGCAAATCCTTGAACTGCTGACGCAACGCGCGCAAGTCGTTTCGGCGATCGGACTTGTCCAGCAAACCCTCGGCACCTCGTTTTATGACCCCGAGCGTGAAGCCGAGATGCTGACGGCGCTGCAGCAGGCCAACGAAGGCCCTTTCAGCAACGAGACCGTCAGCGCGCTCTTCAACCAGATTTTCCGCGCCTCAATGGCGCTGCAAAGTGAAGAGGCGCTGGCCAAAATCCTGGTGCAGCGCAAGTACCCGGACGAGCACACCGTCGTCACCATGGCCGACGGCACCGAGGTGGGCGCCGGCGACTTCACCGTCATCAGCGGCCCTTGCGCCATCGAAAGCGCGGAGCAGGTTGACGAGGTGGCGGGAGCGCTGGCGGCGCGCGGCGTGCGTTTCCTGCGCGGCATGGGCTGGAAGCCCCGTACCTCGCCCTACGATTTCCAGGGCCTGGGGATGGATGGGCTGCGTATCGCGCGGCAGGTGGCCAACCGCCACAACATGTTCATCGTCAGCGAAGTGATGGACAAGAGCCTCATCTCCGAGATGTCCGAATACGTCGACGTCTTCTGGGTCGGCGCGCGCAACATGTCCAACACTTTCCTGCTGAAGGCGCTGGGCCAGGTGCGCCAGCCGGTAATCCTTAAGCGCAGTTTCGGCGCCAACATTCAGGAATTCCTCTACGCCGCCGAGTACATCGTCAGCAGCGGCAACCCCAACGTCATTCTGATGGAACGCGGCATCCGCACCTTCGAGACGCGCACGCGCAACACGCTTGATCTGAGCGCGGTGGCCTTGCTCAAGCTGGAAACGCATTTGCCGGTGGTGGCCGACATTTCGCACTCCGCCGGCCGACGCGATATCGCCATCCCGCTGGCGCGGGCCACAAAGGCGGTCGGCGCGGACGGCGTGATGTTCGAGTGCCATCCCAACCCGCCGGTTGCCATGAGCGACGCCAGGCAGCAATTGAGCATCCCCGAGATGCACGCCCTGATGGATGAAATCACGGACGAGCAAAGGGTGTTGGCCTGAGCGCATAACTTGACCGGCGCAGGCCGCTGCACAGGGGGTGACGACGCGTTCGTCACCCCTTTCGTTTGCCGCCCCGTCCGGCGACTGCTACACTGGCCTGCCCGGCAGGAGGAGCCCCGGTCTTGCCTGAACAAGCCCTTTATCTGGCCTGGCGCCCCATGCGCTTCGAGGACGTTATTGGCCAGGAACACATCACGCGCACCCTGCGCAATTCCCTCAAATCCGGCCGTGTGCGCCACGCCTATCTTTTTAGCGGGCCGCGCGGGACCGGAAAAACCACCACGGCGCGGCTGTTGGCCAAGGCCATCAACTGCGCGGAGACGGACCCCGGCCTGCGTCCCTGCAACGCCTGCGCCGCCTGCCGCGCCGTCAACGAGGGTCGCTATCTTGACCTGATCGAGATTGACGCGGCCACGCACACCGGCGTCGATGACGTGCGCGACCTGCGCGACAAGGTCGCCTTTTCGCCCGGCGAGGGCAACTTCAAGGTCTATATCATCGACGAGGTGCACCGCTTTACCGGCAACGCCTTCGATGCCTTGCTCAAGACTCTTGAAGAACCGCCGCCGCACGCCGTCTTCGTGCTGGCCACCACCGAGATTGACAAGGTGCCGGCGACCATCCGCAGCCGCTGTCTGCCTTTTGAGTTCCGGCGAGTGCCGGTTCAGGCCGTGGCTGACCACCTGCAATCGATCGCCGAAGCCGAAGGCCTCCGCATTGAGCGCCAGGCGCTGGAACTCATCGCGCGCCAGGGCACCGGCAGCGTGCGCGACAGCATCAGCCTGCTGGACCAGATCGTCACCAACCCGGACGAAGAGATTACGCTGGCACTGGCGCAGGACGTGCTGGGTACGGCCAGCAACGAGGCCGTGCGCGCGCTGCTGGACGCTCTGGTGGCGCAGGATGCGGCGACCGGGCTGGACCTTATCAACCGCGCCGTCGATGCCGGTAGCGACCCCCGGCAGTTCGGCCAGCAAATTGTGGAACAACTGCGTAACCTGTTGTTGACACAAACGGCCAGCGCCGACCTGGTGGTGGCCCCGGTGGAGGAAAGACAGCGCTATGAGGCGCAGGCCGCAGCGATCAGTCGCACTCTGTTGTTGCGCGCGCTGCGCAAGTTTAACGAGGCCCTGGCTGACGATCTGGGCAGTTGGCAACCGCAACTGGCTCTGGAACTGGCCCTGGTAGAGAGTTTGCCCGTGGCAGGCGACGAAACAG
>CAXXWG010000045.1:0-103461 GCA_963667305.2 Aggregatilineales bacterium
AAGATCGTCTCCACGCTGGCGGCCGACTTCGCAACGCGCGTTGTCGCTCATGCCGACCTCGGCGCACTGCTCCGGCGTGATGTACTGCGCGATATGCGCCTCACCGGCCTGCACCGCGGCCGTGCGTACCTGGTCTTCCGGCAGGAAGCGGTAGACCGCCCGCTGGAAGCTGACCTCGCCGCCGGCCTCGTCCATCATGCCGTGGCCCCACCAGTCGGCGTTGGCTTCGTAGGTGATCGACTCACCGCTGCGCCACTCGGCGAAGCGGTAGGGTCCTGTGCCGATCAGGTTGGTGTGGTAGGAATCCGGGTCGTCCATAAGCTGCTGCGCCGAGCCGATCGGCACGAAGTACATCTTGTTCAGCAGGATCGGGTCCGGCTCCGGCGTCGACACGTTGAGCGTGTAGTCGCCCACCGCCTCGGCGCTGATCTGCGAGCCGACGAAGTCCAGCAGGTCGAAGGCGTTCTCGGGGTCGAAGGTGTGGTTGATGCTGACCGCCGCCGCCTCGGCATTGAAGTAGGAACCATCGTGGAAGCTGACGCCTTCGCGCAACGTGAACTGGATGGTGCGGTCGTCAATCCACTCCCACGAAGTCGCCAGCAGGGGCACCATCTCGCCAGACGCGAAATCGCGCGTGACCAGTTGCTCCAAAGCGTTCAGGAAGCCGGGGCCGCCCGTCTCGGCGAAGCCGCGCCAGGCGTCCATGCTGACCGGCTCGATGCCGACCGCGATGACGACCGTGTCGTCCTGGGCCTGCAGCGCCGTCGGCAGCAGCAGAAGCAGCAATGTGATAATCAGCAAGGTCTTTCTCTGCAACATGTTTTCTCTCCAGTTATTTACAAACCAGGTACGGTGACGCGTTTTTGTCGTCAGTCAGGCTCCTTTCCCCCCGCGCCGGCTCAGACCAGCAGCGACCAGGGGTCTTCCAGCAATAGTTTCACATCGCGCAGGAAGGCCGCCGCGACGGCGCCGTCCACCGCGCGATGATCGACGTTGATCGTCATTTGCAGCATCGGTCGCACGGCCGCCTGGCCGGCGTCGGCCACCACCCGCTCCTGCACCGCGCCGACCGCGAGGATGGCCACTTCCGGCGGATTAATAATAGCCGTGAAATGCTCGATGCCGTACATACCGAGGTTGCTCAGGGTGAAGCTGCCGCCGCCCATTTCGGAGGACGTCAGTTGTCGCATTCGCGCGCGCTGCGCCATGTCATTCAACCTGCCCTGCAATTCCGCCAGGCCCAGGCCCTCGCAATCGCGGATGACCGGCACCAGCAGGCCGCCGTCCAGCGCCACCGCCACGCCCAGATTCACCGGCCGCAACTCGTGAATGCCGTCCTCCAGCAGTTGCGCGTTCAGCCGTGGGTGCGAGCCCAGGGTCACGGCCACCACGCGCGCCAGCACGGCCGTCAGCGTCAGCTTGTGACCGCTGGCCGTTTCCACCGCCGAGGACAGTTGCTGCTGCAGGAGCAGCGCCGCGCGCATGTCGGCCGAGAGAGTCAGGGAGATATGCGGGGCCGCCTGCGCGCTGGCCTGCGTCCGCGCCGCAATGGCGCCGCGCATGCCCGTCAGCGGCACAAGGCGCCGCAATTCATGCACAAGCGTCGGTTCCGCCGCGGCGACGATCGTCTCCGCCGCGCTGGCGGCTTCCGCTTCCGTCGCGGCCGCCCTCACGTCGCCGGCCAGCACGGCGCCCTCCGGCCCGCTGCCGTTCAGGGCCGCGAGGTCAATGTCATGCTCCCCCGCCAGACGGCGCGCCAGGGGCGAGGCCGCTGTGCGGCCGCCGGCCGGCTGCTTCTCCAGCCAGGCTTCCACGTCCGCTTTGGTGACGCGCCCCGAGGCCGCAATGACATGCCGCAGGTCCACGCCATGTTCCGCCGCCAGGCGCCGCGCCAGCGGGCTGGCCGCCAACTGGCCCTCCGCGCCGCGACTCCGGCTTCCTTGCTGCGTGGGAGACACCTCGGTCCCGCCCCTTTTGCCTGAAGTCCCTCTCCCTGAAACGGACTCCCCCTCTCCTTGCGGGAGAGGGGGCCGGGGGGTGAGGGCCGCCTCGCCCTCGGCCAGCAACAGGGCGATCACCTGGCCCACCGGCACGACGTCGCCCGGCGCGGCGTTGACCTGCGCCAGCAGGCCGCTGCCGCCGGCCTCGATCTCCAGCGTGACCTTGTCGGTCTCGATTTCCATCAGGGGCTCGCCGCGCTGCACCTGCTCGCCCTCCTGCTTCAGCCAGCGCAGCAGCGTGCCCGTCTCCTGGGCCATCTCCAGCGCCGGCATCACCACGCGATACATCGTCTCATCCTGCTCGCATGCTTAAAGCCCCTCTCCCTGAGGGAGAGGGGTTTGGGGTGAGGGCCCCGCCTCGCCACGCACCAGGGCGCGCGCGCGCGTCACCAGTGTCGCGACGTCGGGGATCGTCAGGTCCTCCAGCGAGGGACTGAAGGGCACCGGCACGTCCATGGCGCCGATGCGCTGCACCGGCGCGTCCAGCCAGTAGAAGGCCCGCTCGGACACCAGCGAGGCCAGTTCGGCCGTGGCGCCAAAGCGCCGATAGCCCTCGTCGATCACGATGCAGCGCGAGGTCTTGCGCGCCGATTGCACCAGGGTCTCCTCGTCCAGCGGGGCCAGCGTGCGCGGGTCGATGACCTCCGCGCTGATGCCCTCGCCGGCCAGTTCCTCCGCGGCCTGCAGCGCCAGGCCGACCATGCTGGAGGTGGCGATCAGGGTGATGTCCTCGCCTTCACGGCAGACCTGCGCCTCGCCCAGCGGGATGCAGTACTCGCCCGTGGGCACGGGGCCGCTCTCGCGGTACATCATCTTGTCCTCAAAGAAGATGACCGGGCTGTCGTCGCGGATGGCGGATTTCAGCAGGCCCTTGGCATCGTGCGGCGAAGACGGCAGCACGACCTTCAGACCGGGGATGTGGCAGTACCAGGCATGCAGACTTTGCGAGTGCTGCGCCGCGGCGCGCCGGCCCGCGCCCATCGTCGTGCGCAGCACCATCGGCACGCGCCACTTGCCGCCCGACATGTAATGAATCTTTGCCGCCTGATTCACGACCTGGTCCATCACCAGCGCCGTGAAGTCGCCGAACATGATCTCCACCACCGGCCGCTGCCCGCTCAGGGCCGCGCCCACCCCCAGACCGGTGATGCCGGCCTCCGAGATGGGGCTGTCCAGCACGCGGTCCTCACCAAAGGAGTCGTAGAGCCCCTGCGTGATCTTGTAAACGCCGCCGGCGCGACCGACGTCCTCGCCCACGACCAGGATTTCCTCGTCGCGCCGCATTTCCTCGTGCAGCGCCTCATTGATCGCCTGGGCGAAGGTGATCTCGCGCGTCCCGTTGTCAGCCATCCCTGTCCTCCGCCTGTCGCCGTTTCATTACTTCATCAATAAGGCAACATCCCCCCGCTGACGTTAAACGCCTGGCCGGTGCTGTAGGACGCGTCCTCCGAGGCCAAAAAGGCGACCATGTTGGCCACGTCTGCCGGCTGCTGCACGCGCCCCAGCGGGATGCTGTCCACCGCCCGTTGCATCACCGAGCCGACTTCCGCCCCCTCCAGTGCGGCAACTTCGCGATCGATCAGCGCCCACATCCCGGTATCGACGATGCCGGCGCAGAGACAGTTGACCAAAATCTGATGTTGCGCCAGTTCGGCGCCGAACTGCCGCGTCAGGCCGACCACGGCGTGCTTGCTGGCGGCGTAGGCGCCCAGCGGCGTGGCCGCGCCCGGCGCGATCTTGCCCGCGCCGGAGGCGTTGTTGATGATGCGGCCGCCGCTACCCTGCGCGATCATGTGACGCGCCGCCGCCTGCGTGCAGAGCAGTGTGCCCTTCGCGTTGACGTCCATCTGCGCCTGCCAGCTGGCCTCGTCCGTCTCCAGCAAGGGCTGGACGATGCCGATGCCGGCGTTGTTGACCAGGACGTCCAGCCGGCCAAAGTGCGCGACCGTCGCGGCCACCATCGCCTCGACCTCGTCGCGTTGCGTCACGTCCGCCCGCTGCGCCAGCGCCCGGCCGCCGGCCGCCTCGATCTCCAGCGCGACGGCGGCGGCGTTGCCCCCGTCGATATCGGCCACGGTCACGCCCATGCCCTCACGCGCCAGGCGCTGTGCGATACTGCGGCCGATGCCGCGGCCCGCGCCGGTGACGATCGCCGCCTGACCCTCCAGCCCGTAACGGACTCCGCCGCTCATCCCGGCATCTCCATGCCTTCCTTCAGTTCAATGGGGTCCTGCATCAGTTCCAGCACGAAGCCGTCCGGGTCCTTGAAGAAGACCACGTGCACCACGCCCCAGCCCAGGTCAAAGGTGACCGGCTCCGAGACGAAGTCGACGCCTTTTTCTTTCCATTCGCGGTAGGTGCCCCACACGTCCGGCACGCCGAAGCAAATATGCGAATGCGCTGCGTCACCCAGCTGCGCGTCGGAGACCCTGCCATCGGGCACCACATACTGCTGCAAATCCAGCAACACCTTCGGCGAGCCGGGCGCCTTCACCCGCACCACCTCCATGATCACCTCGGGCTTGCCCGCCATCCTCGAGATGGTGTCGCCCTCCAGACGGTGTCGCTCGACTTCCTCCATGCCCAGCAGGCCGCAATAGAAGGCCAGCGAGCGTTGCATGTCGCTGACCGTGACCGATACATGATCAAGAATGGTGACTGTGCCCATCGAAGCCTCCTGCGGCCCTGTTAACCGCTGTTCGTGCCTGAATCATCCTGCCCGGATTTCAGCGACATCTTGCGCGGCCGGCGCAAATCAGTGGGGAGCGATTCCAGCTCCGATACTTCCTCGCCGCTGATGGAATGCAGATCGCGGAAGCGCTGCACCTGCGGGATGAAACGACTGTTCAGCGAGCCCACCGCCTTGTTGTAGGCCTTGACGCTGTTGTCCAGCCCCTTGCGGATGCCCGCCAGACCGTCCACCAGGATGCTGGCGCGGCGGTAGAGCTCCTGGCCCTGGCGGCCGATTTCCTCGGCCTCGCGCGCCAGTTCGGCCTCGCGCCAGCCCATGTGCACCGAGCGCAGCAGGGCGATCAAAATGGTCGGCGTGGCGATCAGCACGCGGCTCTCCATGCTGTGCTCGAAGAGGGCCGGGTGCTGCTCCAGCGCGGCGCTGTAAAACACCTCGCCGGGCAGGAACATGACCACGAAATCCGGGCTTTCCTCGAAACTGTCCTGGTAGCGCCGCTGCGACAACTGGTCGAGGTTGCGCCGCACCTGATCGGCGTGCTGCCGCAAAAAGACGCTGCGCTTTTCCTCGTCCTGGGTCTCCCAGGCGGAGATGTAGGCGTCCATGGGCGTCTTGGCATCGACGACGATGATGCGATTGTTGGGCAGGTGCACGATCATGTCCGGCCGCTGACCGCCGCCGGGCACGGCCTCCTGCTCGAAGTAATCGACGTGATGTTGCATGCCCGCCAGTTCGACGCAACGCCGCAACTGCAACTCGCCCCAGCGGCCGCGCTGTTCCGGGCGGCGCAGGGCGTTCACCAGGCGGCGCGTCTGGTCCTCCAGGTCGCTTGAGTTCTGGCGCAAATCGCTGATGCGCGTATCTAGGCTGGTCTGCGACTGCTGCAAACGCTCCAGCGTATCGGCGACGGGCTTGACGAGGCCGTCCACCGCCTGCTGCGCGTTCGTGTTTTCGCGCCGCAGGTCAGCCAGCATTTGCTCGCGATTCTGCTCCAGCGCCCTGCCGGAAAGGGAATCAAAGGCTTCCCTGAAGCGTTGCTCGGCGTTTTCCAGTTGCTGCCGCAGATGCTCGCCATGCTGCACCTGCGTCTCCAGTTCCGTGACCTTGTTTTGCGATTTCTCCAGTTGCGTGCGCAGCGCGTCGCGTTCCCGCTCGCGCACGTCGCGTTCGCGTTGCGCCTCGCCCAGACGCGCGTCGAGGGCGTTGCGCTCGGCCTCCAGTCGCGTCGCCTGGTTGCGCGTCTCGTTCAGCTGCTCCTGCGCCTCTTCGTTGGCGTGGAAGACCCGCTCCATTTCGTGGCGCGCTTCAATAACCTGCCTGTCGAGAGTCTCCTTTTCGACCTCCAGCCGTGAACGCCGGTCGCGTTCCAGGCTGTGGTCCACGCGCAGGGCGCGCAACTCGCGGTCGCGGCCGCGGATCAGAAACAACGCCACAAACAGGACCAGCATGGCGCCCACCGCGCCGGCCATCAGCACCAGCACCATGGTGGTGGGGTCCTGCATAAACTGCTCCAGCCCGTCCATCAGGCCTCCGTCCAGTCAAAGTCATGTGGCAGCTGCTGCCCCGTGCCGATCTCGTTCAGTTCCAGCAGGTTGCCGTCCGGATCGTAGAAGAAGAGCACGTGCCACTCGCCCTCGCCCTCAAAGCGCACCGGCGGCGAGACGATCTCGACGCCCGCCGCGCGCAGCTTCTCGTAGGTCGCCGGCACGTCCTCCACGCCAAAGCAGATGTGCGCCGAGGGCACGTGATGAATGGGGCTGCGGCCAACCGGACTCTCGGGGGAGATCCACTGGATCAGGTCGAAGGTGAAGCCCTGCTCCGCGCTGCGCCGGTGGCCGTTGACGCCGCCCGGCGCACGCAGCCGGTATTCGCGCATGTGGACGCGCTCCATGGCCACCATCGCGGAGATGGGACCGTCCTTGTGTTCCTCCGGCGAGACGAGCTCCAGGCCCAGCAGGCCGCAATAGAACTCGCGCGAGCGCTCAAGGTCGCTGACCATCAGCGCCACGTGGTCGATGGTAATGCCCATGGTTCCCCTGTCCTTTCCCGCCCCCGCTCAGCCACCCATGTGCAGCGAGTCGCCGATGCTGAGGATCTTCACGTCAAAATCCGGCTTCTGACTGAAATACAGCTCGAAGAATTTGACGATATCGCCGGTGTGGTTGCGCCAGAACTCCCAGTGGAAGGGCAACAGCGTGCCGGGCCGCAGAATCGAGGCCACCCGCAGCATCTCCGCCTCGTCCATGTACCAGGTGCGGCCGAAGGCCAGCAGCGCGTAGTCGGGCGCCTCGCGCTCGCCGACTTCCGCCAGCGCCGGCCCGTCGGATGTATCGCCCGAGACGAAGAAACTGGTCCCGCCGGAGTCCAGGATGTAGGAGACGGCCAGCGGCTCGTTGGGGTCGTAGGAAGGGTAGACGCGAATCGTCAGGTCACGATGACTGATGCTGTCGCCCGGCTTCACCTCGCGGATGCGTTCGTCGGCGATGCCGAAGCCGCGCATCAGGCGGGCCGAGGAGGCCGGCGCGATGCAGAAGGCGTCCGTATTGGCCAGCATCGGCAACAGCGAGCCCTCGTGGCAATGGTCGACGTGGTCGTGCGTCGAGAAGATGATGTCGCCGGCGCCGACCTCGTCGGGATTGATGGAGATGGGCACGGCGCGGTAGGCGTCGGGCACGGCGTCGTCGGGCGTGCCATAGAAATAGGGGTCGATCCAGGCCAGCACCTGCGGCGTGCGGTAGGCGAAGCTGGGCCCTCCAACGGCGTGCAAGAGCGCGCCCTGCGTCACACGCGCACCTTCCACCTCGTCCAGAAAGTTTTTGGGCCAAAACGCCACGTCGCGCATCGTCAATCCTTTTCAATAACAGTCTTGTGCGGCGTCGCGACCCAGGCCGCTCGCCGGACGCCAGGGGTCGCTCTCAGCGCGCAGTTTCTCCGCCATCCGCCAGCATGGCCGTGCCGGTCACGTAGGAGGCCTCGTCGCTGGCGAGGAATAGCGCCAGTTGCGCAATTTCGGCGGGGTCGCCGCCGCGGTTTAGCATGTTTTTGGCCGCAGCATCCACCAGGTCCGCCTGCGAGAAATGCGCCAGCATGGGCGTGAGCATCAGGCCCGGGCAGACGGCGTTGACGCGGATGCCCTGCGGCGCGTGGTCCATCGCCATGCAGCGCACGAGGCCGATCACGCCGTGCTTGCTGGCGTTGTAGATCGGCTGGAGTTCCTGCCCGATCACGCCGGAAATGGAGGAGACGCACACGATGCTGCCGCCGCCACCCTGCGCCATGACCGGAATCGCGGCGCGCGAACAGGCAAAAACGCCGTAGAGATTGACGCCAATGATGAAGTCCCAGTCCGCGTCCGTCGCCTCCGCCACCGTGCCCTGACGGAAGACGCCGGCATTGTTCACCAGTACGTCAAGCCCGCCGAAGTGCCCGACGGCGCTCGCCACCATGCGCTCTGCGTCGGCCGCCTGGCTGACGTCCGCCTGCAGCGCCTGCGCCTCGCCGCCCGCCGCGGCAATTTCGCCCGCCACCGCCGCCGCTGTGTCGGCGTTGAGGTCACTGACCAGCACCCGCGCGCCCTGTTCCGCGAAGAGCAGGGCGGTCGCCCGGCCCAGCCCGGAGCCGGCGCCGGTGACAATCGCGCGCTTGCCCGCCAGTCGTCCCACGATAACCCTCTCCGGAAGCGTTAATCAGACCGCAGATGGTAGCCAGTGAGGCACTGCCTGTCAAAGACGCATCACCCATTCGGTGGGTGATGTGTGGGTTGCCGCGGGCGAATTGGTAATTCGCCCCTACAGCAGGTGACGCGCGGCTTGCCCCGGGCGAATTGGTAATTCGCCCCTGCAAAATCGTAGGGGCGACATAATATGTCGCCCGCCACGTCGCCCCGCGCCGGATGATGCGCGGGTCGCCGCGGGCGAATTGATAATTCGCCCCTACAGCAGGTGACGCGCGGCTTGCCCCGGGCAAATTGGTAATTCGCCCCTGCAAAATTGTAGGGGCGACATATGATGTCGCCCGCCACGTCGCCCTGCGCCGGATGATGCGCGGGTCGGGCAAGGGCGACGCGGGTCGGCTATTGAGCGGATTCGCCGCCGTCGGCCGGGACCACCGCGCCGGTCACGTAGGACGCCTCGTCGCTGGCGAGGAAGAGCACCAGCTGCGCGACCTCGGCGGGGTCGCCGCCGCGTTTGAGCATGTTGGCCTGGGCATATCCCGCCAGTTGCTCCTCCGGCAGATGCGTCAGCATCGGCGTGAGCATCATGCCCGGGCAGACGGCGTTGACGCGGATGCCCTGCTGCGCATGGTCCATCGCCATGCAGCGCACCAGGCCGATGACGCCGTGCTTGCTGGCGTTGTAAATCGCCTGATCCGGTTGCGCCAGCAGGCCTGATATGGAAGAAATGCACACGATGCTGCCGCCACCGCCCTGCGCCATGACCGGGATCGCCGCCCGTGAACAAAGAAAGACGCCATGCAGGTTGATGCCGATGATGCGTGCCCAGTCCGCGTCCGTCGCCGTCGCCACCGTCCCGTAGCCCATGACGCCGGCGTTGTTCACCAGCACGTCCAGCCCGCCGAAATGCTCGACAGCCGCCGCCGCCGTGCGTTCCGCGTCGGCCGCCAGACTGACATCCGCCTGCAGGGCATGCGCTGTGCCGCCCGCCGCCGTGATTTCGTCGGCCACCGCTCGCACCGCGTCGGCCTTGACGTCGGTGACAAGCAGCTGCGCGCCCTCTTCGGCAAGGCGCAGGGCCGTTGCCCGTCCCAGCCCCTGCGCGCCTCCGGTGACAATCGCCCGCCTGCCCGCCATACGACCCATCGTTTATTCCCTGTTGAACCCGAACTGTCGCGTGATGGTAGTCAGTGACAGCCTGACTGTCAAAGTCGTTCGCGTCGCCCCGGCCATTGTTGTTTGAGCGGGACCGCCTTCGTCTCCAGGGTCGCCAGCAGCCGCTCCGTCGCCGCCGTGACTTCGTCGACCGCGCGCTCAAAGGCCGCCTCGTTCACGCGCGAGGGTACCCGATAGCCGCTGACCTTGCGCACGTACTGCAGCGCCGAGGCGCGCACTTCTTCCGCATCCACCGGCGGATCGCAGTTGTACAACCTGCGGATATTGCGACACATCGACATCCTCCCTGCCACAGTTCCGGAACCATGGAGAGTAAGTATACTCGCGCCATGATCTCGCTCATCCTCACCGTGCGCAACGAGGGCGCCAGCCTGCCCGCCCTGCTGGACTCGCTGCTGCGGCAAACGCGCGCGCCGGACGAGATCATCATCGTCGATGGCGGCAGTCAGGACGATACGCTGGCCGTCATCCAACGCTACCAGGAGCGCCTGCCGCTGCGCCTGCTCGGCGAGCCGGGCTGCAATATCAGCCGCGGCCGCAACCTCGCCATCGACAATGCCCGCGGCGAACTCATCGCCGTCACCGACGCCGGCGTGCGTCTTGCGCCGGACTGGCTGCAACAACTGGGCGATCCCCTGCTGGCGGACCCGGACAAGGTTGCCGTGGCCGGCTTCTTCCGCGCCGACCCGCAGACCATTTTCGAACTGGCCCTCGGCGCGACGACATTGCCGCTGGCCGGCGAAATCGACGGGCGGCGCTTCCTGCCCAGCAGCCGCAGCGTGGCTTTCCGCAAGGACGCCTGGAAGCAGGTTGGCGGCTACCCCGAATGGCTCGATCACTGTGAGGACCTGGTCTTCGACCTGCGGCTGCGTCGGCATTGCGGCCCCTTCGTCTTCGCGCCGCAGGCCATCGCGCACTTCCGGCCGCGTCCCTCGCTGCCGGCCTTCTTCCGCCAGTATTATCTTTACGCCCGCGGCGACGGCCTCGCCGGACTGTGGACGAAGCGTCACCTGGTCCGCTACGCCGCCTACCTGCTGGCCCTGCCCCTGCTGCTGCTCGCCGGCGCCCTGCTGCATCCGCTCTGGTGGCTGCTCTTGCTGCCGGGGGGCCTGGCCTACCTGGCGCGCCCGCTGCAGCGGCTCTGGCAACTGCGTTCCGGCAAGCGATGGATGCTGGCCCTGCCGCTGCTGCCGCTGATTCGCGCCACGGGCGACCTCGCCAAGATGCTGGGCTGGCCGGTCGGTCTCTGGCAGCGGCGTCGAAATCCACCGCCGCGCTGGCGGTGAATCAGGATATTTCGGGAGTCGGGACGAAGAAAACGTTCAGGTCGCGGGCTGCACGGCGCGGGTGGCCGGATGCATGACCAGCACGACGATGCCAGCCAGCACCACCAGCGCGGTAACGACGAAGGGCAGGAAGGGGTTGACGCTGTAGAGGCCGGTGCCCATGGCGGGACCGACGAGGAAACCATAACCGGGCATGGCGCTCGCCAGACCGGCCGCCGCGCCCTGCTCACGCGGCTCGACGACCAGGGTGATGGCGCTGCGGAATCCCGGTTGCACCATCCCGATGCCCAGGCCCATCAGCACCATCGCCAGAAACAGTTGCGCCACGCTGGCAGCAAAGGCCATCAGCAGCAGCGAGCCCACCACCAGCGGCATCCCCAGCCAGAGGAGTTTCATCGGCGTCGGCCGAAACATCGGGATCAGGACCATGCGGGTGAACAACAGGGCGGCGCCGCTGCCCATCACCACCAGCCCCGTCTGACGCGTGGTCTCGATGGCATCCAGGCCGAAGCGGTCCTGCACCAGAAAGCCAATGGTGAATTGCACCATCGAGATCACCAGCAGGGCGCAGAAGCCGACGAAGAGAAAGGGCAGCAAACGCCCGTCGAACATTCTCAGCTTCGGCGCGCGTTCGCCCTGCACCAGGACGGGTCGTACCGCCGGCAGCAGGCGCCACACCAGCAGCGCACCAACAAGCGGGCTCAGCGCCGCCAGAAAGAGGGGCGCCACCAGACCCATGCCCAGACTCACCACCAGCGCCCCCAGCGCCGGGCCCAGAATGTTGCCGAGGCCGACCGACGAGGTCAGGATGCCCATCGCGCCCGTGCGTTGCCGGCCCGTGCTGACGTCGGCAACATAGGCCTGCGCGGCCGGGATGGCCGCCGAGAACAACGCGCCCACGATCAGGCGCGACCCCACCAGCATCAGCCAGATCAGCATCACGCTGGCGAAGACGCCGTCCAGGGAAGCCTGCATCACCAGGGCAAAGACAGCCGACCCCAGCGCGTAGCCCGTCAGCCCGATGATGACGACCGGTTTGCGGCCGCGACTGTCGCTGTAACGGCCCCACCAGGTGCTGAAAAAGATCCACGCGAGGGAGGATATGGACAGCATCAGGCCGCCCTGCAGTTCGCTGAGACCCAGCTGGCGCATCAGCGAGGGCAGCACAGGGGCCAGGACGGAGTAGCCGATGTTGGCGCTGAACAGGGCGCCAAACAGGATCCAGGCGTGTCTCACGGGTTATGGCGCAGCGCTGACATGCTGCCAATGATAGCGTCTCTACTCAGAAGGCCCTGGGTCCAATCCCCGCAATTGGACTGCGGGCCACAGCATCAGATCGCGGGTTGCACTGTCCGCGTGCGCGGGTGCAACACCAGCACGGCAATGCCGGCCAGCAGCACCAGCGACGCCAACAGAAAGGGCGAGAAGGGATTCAGCCCGTAGAGGGCGGTGCCCAGCGCCGGGCCGACGATGTAACTGTAACCGGGGATCGCGCTGGCCAGACCGGCCGCCGCGCCCTGCTCATGCGGCTCCACGGCGAAGGTCACCGCGCTGCGATAGGCCGGTTGCGCCATCCCGATGCCCAGACCCATCAGCGCCATCGACAGCATCAGTTGCAGCGGGCCGGCGACGCTGACCAGCAGCAGCAGCGAGCCCAGCACCAGCGGCATGCCCAGGCGCAGCAGCTTCAGCGGCGGCAGGCGCAGGTACTGGACCAGCACCATCTGGGCGAAGAACAGGGCCACGCCGCTGACCGTGACCGCAAATCCCGTCTGACGCGCGGTTTCGATGGCATCCAGCCCGAAGCGGTCCTGCACCAGAAAGCCAAGGGTGAAGGGCACGATCGCGGGCACCAGCATCACGCAGAAGCCGATGAGCATCAGGGGCAGCAGACGCGCGTCGAAGATGTTCAGCGTCGGCGGTCGTTCGCCCCGTTTCAGCGGCGAACGAACTGGCGGCAAGAGCCGCCACACCAGCAACAGACCCAGCAGCGGCATCAGCGACGAGAGGAAAATCGGCGCCACCAGGCTCAGCCCCAGGCTCACCACCAGCGCCCCCAGCGCCGGGCCCAGCATGCCGCCCAGGCCGTTGGAAGCCGACAGGATGCCCAGCGCGGAGGTGCGTTGCCGGCCGCTGCTGATGTCCGCGATGTAGGCCTGGGCGGCCGGGGCGGCGGCCGCATACAGCCCGCCCACAATCATGCGCGACCCCAGCAGCAGCAGCCAGATCAGGGTCGCGCCGACGATGGCCCCGTCCAGACCGGCCTGCAGAAAGATGGCGAAGGCAACCGCGCCCAGCGCGTAGCCCGCCAGCCCCAGCATGATGACCCGTTTGCGGCCCAGCAGGTCGCTTTGACGACCCCACCAGGGGCAACAGACAACCCACACGATGGCCGAGCCGGTCAGAATCAGACCGCCCTGCAGCGCGCTCAGACCCAGTTCGCGCATCAGCGGCGGCAGCACCGGCGCCAGCACGGAATGGGCCATGTTGGCGCAGAACATGGCGCCAAACAAAATCCAGACAGGTTTCACAGATTTCTCTCGCGCTGTTCAGGCAGCGTTTACGTGGCCCG
Source organism: Aggregatilineales bacterium (assembly GCA_963667305.2). GTDB lineage: Bacteria > Chloroflexota > Anaerolineae > Aggregatilineales > Phototrophicaceae > JAGWBD01. The sequence continues at coordinate 13,397 of CAXXWG010000045.1, forward strand.
TATCATAGTGCCGTCGACAGCGAGGCATTAGGACCATTCAACGTGATTGGACTGCAGCGAAATGGCTCAGATCGCTGGCTGGAAGGCCCGGGTTCGCGGATGCAGTACCAGCACGCCGATACCGGTCAGCAGCACCAGCGACGCCAGCAGGAAGGGCGAGACCGGGTTGATGCCGTAGAGGGCCGTGCCCAGCGCCGGGCCGATGATGTAACTGTAGGCGGGAATCGAGCTCGCCAGGCCGGCCGCCGCGCCCTGCTCGTGCGGCTCCACGGCGAAGGTGACCGCGCTGCGGAAGCCCGGCTGCACCATCCCGATGCCCAGGCCCAGCAGCGCCATCGCCAGAATCACTTGCAGGGAACCGGCGGCGACAGTCAACAGCATGAGCGAGAGCAGCGCCAGCGGCATCCCCAGGCGCAGCAGCTTCAGCGGCGACAGACGAAAGACCTGTATCAATACGATCTGCGTGAAGAACAGCGCGGCGCCACTGGCCATCACCGCCAGTCCCGTCAGGCGCGTGGTCTCGACGGCATCCAGCGCGAAGCGGTCCTGCACCATATAGCCGAGGGTGAAGTTCACCACCGCGGGCACCATCATCGCGCAGAAGCTGATAATCAGCAGGGGCAACAGGCGCGGGTCGAAGGCGGTCAGCGTCGGCGCGCGTTCGCCCCGCTTCAGGGTTGACTCTGTCTGCGGCAGCAGGCGCCACACCAGCAGCATGCCGATCAGCGGTGTAATCGCCGACACGATGATCGGCGCGACCAGGCTCAGGCCGAAACTCACGACAATGGCGCCCAGCGCCGGGCCCAGGATTGTCCCCAGCCCCTTGGCAGACGACATGATGCCGATGGCGCGGGTGCGTCGCTGGCCGCTGCTGACGTCGGCGATGTAGGCCTGCGTGGCCGGGGCAGAGGCCGAATGCAGGGCGGCCACGATCACGCGCGCGCCCACCAGCAACAGCCAGACCAGCGTCGAGCTGGCGATGACCCCGGCCAGGCCCGCATGCATGACAAGGGCGAACAGGCCCACGCCCAGCCCCAGGCCCGTCAGCCCCAGCATGATGAATGGCTTGCGCCCGCGCACGTCGCTGCGCCGGCCCCACCAGGGGCAACAGATGACCCAGGCGGTGGACGAAACGGTCAGAATCAACCCGCCCTGCAGCGCGCTCAGGCCCAGTTCGCGCATCAGCGAGGGCAGCACCGGCGCCAGCACGGAATGGCCCAGACTGGCGCAGAACATGGCGCCAAACAAAATCCAGGCAGGTCTCATCGATTGTTGGTTGTCAGGGCGGGGAGGGGTCGATGGCATGGTCGCTATCATAATCCTGTCAGTAGGGCGGCATTAGGACCATTTGGCCCATTGGACTGCAAAAATGGCATCACATCGCCGGCTGTACCGCGCGCTCGCGCGTGTGCAGGGTCAGCATGGCGAAGGCGGCCACCACGAACAGCGACGCCAGCAGGTAAGGCGACCAGGCGTTCACGCCATAGAGCGCGGTGCCCAGCGGCGGCCCAAAGATGAAACTGTAGCCGGGCACCGAATTCGCCAGGCCGGCCGCCGCGCCCTGCTCATGCGGCTCCACCGCGAAGGTGATGGCCGTACGAAAGCCTGGCATGATCATGCCCACCGCGAGGCCCATCAGCGCCAGCGCCAGCGTCATGGCGGCGAAGTCGGCCGCCAGCGTCAGGACCATCAGCGCCATCAGCATCAGCGGGATGCCCAGACGCAGCAGCGTCACGGGCGTCAGACGGAAGACCTGGATCAACACCATCTGCGCAAAGAGCAGGGCCACGCCGCTGGCCATCACCGCCAGGCCCACCAGGCGCGCCGTTTCCACACCGTCCAGGCCCAGACGGTCCTGGAAGAGAAAGCCGATGGTGAACTGCGTCACGGCCAGCGCGCTCATCGCGCAAAAGCCAATCAGCAGCAGCGGCAGCAGGCGCGGGTCCGTGATGCGCAGCGTCGGCGCGCGTTCGCCCCGCTTCAGTTTTGCCGGGACGGGTGGCAGCAGACGCCACACCAACAGCATGCCGAGCAGCGGCGTGATCGCCGACAGGAAGATCGGCGCCGCCAGACCAAAGCCCACCACCAGGGCGGCCAGCGCCGGACCCAGAATGGTGGCCAGGCCGTTGGAAGCCGCCAGAATACCCATCGCGCTCACGCGCCGCTGGCCCCTGCTGACGTCGGCGATGTAGGCCTGGGCCGCCGGCCCCGCCGCCGAGAAAAGCAGGCCCACGATCAGGCGCGCGCCCACCAGCAGCAGCCAGATCACGGTCGCGCTGACGATGACGCCGTCCAGACCCGCCTGCGTCACGAGGGCGAAGCTCAACACGCCCAGCGCGTAGCCGCCCAGCCCCAGCAGAATAACCGGCTTGCGCCCGCTCACGTCGCTGCGTCGGCCCCACCAGGGGCTGAAGATGACCCACATGATGGAGGAGCCGGTCAGGATCAGGCCGCCCTGCAACTCGCTGAGGCCCAATTCTCTCATGAGGGGAGGCAGCACCGGCGCCAGAATGGAAATGCCCAGGTAGGAACTGAACATGGCGCCTGACAACACCCAGGCCGATTTCACAGGCGCCGCTCCTGACGCAAATGCTGTGGATGAGGCGCGTATCATAATGCCGCTTGCTACGCGGCATTAGGACCATTCAACGCGATTGGACTGCACGCCCTGCGGTCAGCCCCGCCAGCTTCAGCGCCGTCATCAGGTCACGCGCCTGCAGCAACTCCAGTTCCGGCAGGGCGTCCGGCAGCGGCCGTCGCAGACGCGGCAAGAGGGCGCGTTTGAAGCCCAGGCGCGCCGCCTCGCGCAGTCGCGGCCCTGGCTGACCGACGGCGCGCAACTCGCCACCGAGTCCCAGTTCGCCGATCAACACCAGGTCCGCCGGCAGCGGCAACTCATGAAAGCTGGAGGCCAGCGCCGCCGCCAGCGCCAGGTCCGCCGCCGGTTCGCTCACCTTCAGCCCGCCGATCACGTTGACGAAGAGGTCCTGCTCCTGCAGGCGCAACCCCGCGCGTTTGGCCAGCACCGCGCTGATCAGCAGCAGGCGGTTGGCGTCGAAGCCGTTGGGGGTGCGACGCGGGTTGCTGAAGACGCTGGGGCTGGCCAGGGCCTGCAGCTCCACCAGCAGGGGACGCGTGCCTTCCAGCGTGATCGTGATGGCCGAGCCCGGCGCGCGAAAACTGCGTTCCGCCAGAAAGACCTCGCCGGGGTTGGGCACCTCAATCAGGCCGCGACCCTGCATCTCGAAGACACCCACCTCGCTGGCGGCGCCAAAGCGGTTCTTGACGCAACGCAACAAGCGGTAGGCCTGAAAGGGGTCGCCTTCCATATAAAGCACCGTATCCACCAGGTGCTCCAGCACGCGCGGCCCGGCAATGCTGCCCTCGCGCGTGACGTGGCCGATCAGGACGACGCAGATGCCGCTGGCCTTGGCGAGGGCCTGCAGGCGGCCGGCGCAATCGCGCACCTGGCTGACGCTGCCCGGCGCCGACCCACTGGTCTCGCCCTGCATCGTCTGGATGGAGTCGATCACCAGCAGGCGCGGCCCGATGCGCGCGATGTGCGCCAGCACAGTCTCGAGTTGCGTTTCCGTCAGCAGGTAAAGGTCGTCGGCCTGCAGCGCGAGGCGGTCGGCGCGCATGCGGATCTGGCGCGCGCTCTCCTCGCCGCTGACGTAAAGCACGGGGCCCAGGGCATCCGCCAGCAGGGCGCCCAGTTGCAGGATCAGGGTGCTCTTGCCGATGCCCGGTTCACCACCGATGAGCGTGATGCTGCCGGGGACGAAGCCGCCGCCCAGCACCCGGCTGAATTCCGCCAGGGGCACGGGGATGCGCTCGCCATCCCCGCCCTCCACCTCGCTCAGGCGCTGTGGCGCATTGCCATCTGTCGGGCCGCCGCTGCCCGCGGCAGCCCGGCTCTTCGGCTCGTCCTGCGTCTCCATGGTGTTGAACTCGCCGCAGCCAGGGCAGCGCCCGAACCACGACGGGCTCTGTCGGCCACACTCTGAACAGACGTAGCGGACGCGGGTTTTGGCCATGACGTTCCTGCCGGGCTGTAGCGACGGCCCAGTATACCCCGGTCAAAAGAGGCGTCGGACGGCGCGCGGCGGGCGATTTGATAATTCGCCCCTACGGAAAGGAAAAGGGTTGGGGGTGAGGGCAGGTCCGCCGCAGATTGGCAAGTCATCCAGGGAGCAAGACCTACGCTGACACAAGAGGCGCCGTCCTGGCGGGGTATACTGCCGCACTGTCCGGATGTTCTTCCATATTGGAGGGGAAAGCAATTGGATCCGAAAAGGAGCACACACCAGCAGGTAGCTGAAACCCGAGACGCCTTGATTAAATTGTTTGAGCTAATAAGGTCCGATCCAGAAGCGCCTGACCCGCCCACGTTGGTCTGGCGCGCAATGGGCGGTGAAGCAGCCAGGGCCATCAAAAAAATGAAGCCGGGGGAAACATGGACAAACAAGGGGTATACATCCACGAGCCTGTCGCCCGGCGTTGCCGATGGCTTTGCACCCCACGATGGCGTGATCATGGAGATCATGCCAAATCCGAACAGGAAAGGCGTCGACTTCTCTGTCATAGCAGGTAACTATGACGAACAGGAATACCTGATGGACAAGGGCAGCAAGTACCGGCTCTTTGCCGTGACGGAAGTACCGTTTCAAAGTGGTCACGGACGGAATGCCAGAATCAGGAAAGTCACCGTCCATCAATTTGAGGAACTGTGATGCAATACAACATAATATACGAGCAGGACTATTCAAACCGCTTTGCCGGATCGTGGGGCTACGTCACGGTCAATAGCCCGGACCGGGTGGACGAAATGTTGCTGGCCGACAGCGACTTCAAGGTTGTCGTCGTTGAGGGCGCTGATGAAACGCCGCTGACCGGGGAAATGGATGCCCCCCAGTGGAACGCCTGGAAGGAACAAAACAAGCCACTGCTCAGATGAGCCGGTGGCACTGACGGCTTCGCACCGGAACCTTCGCCGGTTCCAGCATAAACCGCCGCCAGCAAAAACGCTGTCAGCAGGTGACCCCACAAAAAGAGTGCGAAATGCCTGACCTGACACTGACCAGTTTCACGCCGCGCGACCAGCGTTTCGCGCGTATACGGAGCGCGTTACCGGGAGGGCAAGGTGTCGCCGTCCAGCGCCAGCGATGCTGACGCTGCCACGCGCCAGATCAAAGGTATGAAAGGCCCGACTTGTCAGACAGTTTGCGCGTTCTAATCCTCTGTACCGCCAATTCCGCCCGTTCGCAGATGGCTGAAGGGCTGTTGCGTCATCTCGCGGGCGGCCGCGTCAGCGTGCGCAGCGCCGGCGTGGCGCCATCGAGCGTGAACCCCCTCGCCATCCGCGCCATGGAGCAGATCGGCGTGGATATCCGCGGCCAGCGTTCGCAACACGTGAACGAGTTCCTGCAGGAACCTTTCGACACGGTCATCACGGTCTGTGACCATGCCGCGGAAAGTTGCCCGGCCTTCCCCGGCCAGGCGCAACGCCTGCACTGGAGCCTGCCGGACCCGGCATCGGCGCCGGGCGACGAGGCGCAGCGCCTGGCGGCCTTTGCCCGCGTGCGCGACGATCTGCAGCGTCGCCTGCGCGCCTGGCTGGCCGAACAGGATGGCGACAGCCGCTGAAGAGTCCAGGTGATTCGCGCTTTGGCGCAAAGGATGTATACTGCAGGCTATGAAAGCTGTCCTGCGACATCTTCATGAAGCGTTTGCATTTGTTCGACTCGTTTTGAAGGAAAGGAGACCTGTGATGCAGAACGGAACGCTCGACATCACCCTGACTTACTGCGCCTCTTGAAACTACACCCCCCAGGCCGTCAGTTTGGCGGCAGATTTGCTCGGTGACAAGGAACTGCTGGCGCATGTCCGCTCCTGGAATCTCATTCCGGCCAGCGGCGGGCTCTTCGAGTTTGTGGTGAACGGTGACCTGCTGTATTCGAAGAAGGAAACGGGTCGTCACGCCGAAGAGGGCGAGATCCGCGGCATCTTCGAAAAGTATCTGGCCGGCGAGACCGTCGCCGTCGGGTAAGACGGAATAAAGACGACGGGCCCGCAAGGCCCTGACTCTGGAGTTCCCGTAAGGGAATGGTAAAATGCGCGTCAGCGCAGGTTGGAGCACGGCGTCAGACCTCGTGTTCCTTTTCAGTCGCGTGCATTAAGCATTAAGTCAGTGTATGGAAAGGACAGGAATCATGGCTAGAGTGTTGGCAGTATTGCTTCTGCTGTCGTTGCTGGTCTCCGGCGTCGGCGTCCTTGCGCAGGATGACGTCGTAATGGGCCCCGTCACACAGCGGATCATGGAACGGGGTGAGTTGATCTGCGGCGTCAACCAGCAGCTCGCCGGCTTCGGCGTCGTCAATGACGCCGGTGAATTCGAGGGCTTTGACATCGACATCTGCCGCGCCGTCGCCGCGGCCGTGCTCGGCGATGCCAACGCCGTTTCCTTCCGCCCGCTGGCGGCCGCCGAACGTCAGGCAGCCATCCAGGGTGGCGAAATCGACATGATGTCGCGCAACACCACCTGGACCCTCAGCCGTGACGTGGTCTGGGGCGCGACCTTCGGCCCGACCACCTTCTACGATGGCCAGGGCATCGGCACCCGCGTCGATCTGGGCGTCACCACGATGGAAGAGCTGGACGGCGCGTCCATCTGCGTCACCCAGGGCACGACGACCGAGCTCAACATCTCCGACGCGGTGGCCGCGCGCGGTCTGGATATCACCATCCTGACCCAGCCGGACATCGCCGCCGCCTGGCAAGGCTATCTGGACGGCCGCTGTGAAGCCTGGACGACGGACAAGAGCAGCCTCGCCGCCCTCCACGCTACCTCCGCCGACCCCAGCCAGCACATGGTGCTGGACGTCACGCTCAGCAAGGAGCCGCTTGGCCCGCTCTCACCCCAGTCCGACCCGCAGTTCGCTGATATCGTGGCCTGGACCGTCTTCGGCCTGATCAACGCCGAAGAAGCCGGCATTACCAGCGAAAACATCGATGACTTCCTGGGCAGCGACGATCCCACCATCCAGCGTCTGCTGGGCCAGAACGACAACGCCTCCGGTTCCTACCTGGGCATCCCCAACGACTTCATGGTCGCGGTGATCCGCCAGCTGGGCAACTACGGTGAAATCTTCCATCGTCACCTCGGCGTGCCGCCCTTCAATCTCGGTCGCGGCATCAACGCCCTGTGGACCGACGGTGGTCTGCTCTACGGCCCGCCCTTCCGCTAAAGACAGCGAAAGGACGCGCTAAACGCAGTGGCACGCGTATTTCTTTCCACGCTGCTGCTGGCTGTGCTGCTCCCGGGCGCCGTCGTCCTTGCACAGGACGTCGGGGTCCGGGGGCCACTCACGCAAGGCATTCTCAACCGGGGCCACCTGAATTGCGGTGTGCCCTTTGAACACCCCGGCTTCGGCGCCATCGACGACGCCGGTGTCTACGAAGGTATCGACATCGACGTTTGCCGCGCCATCGCCGTGGCGCTCTTCGGCGACGCCGACGCCATCTCATACCGTCCGCTGAGAGGTGTAGAGCGTCAGGCGGCCATCCAGGGCGGCGAGGTCGACCTGATCTCGCGCCTCACCACGCGAACCCTGAGCAGGGACACGACCTGGGGCGTCATCTACGGCCCCACCACCTGGTACGATGGTCAGGGAATCGGCACCCGCGCCGACTACGGCATCAGCAGCATCGAGGAACTCGACGGCGCCGCCATCTGCGTGCAACACGGGACGACTACCGAACTGAACATCACCGACGTCACCTCGGCGCGCGGCCTCGATATCGCCATCCTCGGCTATCCCGACCTGACCTCCACCTTCCTCGCCTACGTGGAAGGCCGCTGCGAGGCCTGGACGGCCAATCGGGCCAGCATCATCGGCCTGCACGCCACTTCCAGTGACCCCTCCGCCCACGTGCTGCTGGATATCCTGCTGAGCAAGGAACCCGGCACGCCGCTCTCGCCGCAATCCGACCCGCAGTTTGCCGAAATCATCGCCTGGACGGTCTACGGCCTCTTCACCGCCGAGGAACATGGCATCACCAGCGCCAACGTCGATGACTTCCTCGACAGCGACAACCCCGGCATACAGAGGCTGCTGGGTCAGAATGGCAACGCCTCGGGTTCCTACCTCGGCATCGCCAACGACTTCATGGTGGAAGTCATCCGCCAGGTCGGCAATTACGGCGAAATCTTCGAACGCAACCTGGCTGTGCCGCCATTTAACCTGGAACGTGGAATAAATGCCTTGTGGACGGACGGCGGCCTGTTGTACGCGCCGCCCTTCCGCTAACGGGCAGGAAGGGACGCACCGGGCCTGGTGGTACGCCTGCTTCTATCCCTGTTGCCGCTGACTGTGTTGTTCCCCGCCGTTCTCACTGTTGCGCAGGACATCGGGGTCCCCGGGCCTGTCACGCAGGCCGTCATGGAACGTGGCAAACTGGTCTGCGGCGCCAACGCACAACTGGTCGGCTTCGGCGCCGTCAACAGCAGCGGTCAGTACCAGGGCTTTGACGTCGACATCTGCCGCGCTGTGGCGGCCGCAGTGCTGGGCGACGCCAACGCAGTCGCCTTCCGGCCCCTCGTGGGCACTGAACGTCAGGCTGCCCTGCAGGGTGGCGAGATCGACATGATGTCCGCAACACCACCTGGACGCTCAGCCGCGATGCCGTCTGGGGCGCCATTTTTGGCCCCACGACCTTTTACGATGGTCAGGGGATCGGCACCCGCGTCGGCTACGACATTTCCACTATCGAGGGACTCGACGGCGGCTCGATTTGCGTGGGTCAGGGTTCCACGACCGAGCTGAACATCAGCGACGCCGTCGCGACTCGCGGACTTGAAATCACCGTTCTCACCTTTCCCGATGCCTTCTCCACCTGGCAGGCCTACCTCGACGGCCGCTGTGACGCCTGGACCAGCGACAAATCCGCGCTGCTGGCGCGGCACGCCACTGCACCGGACCCGGCCGCGCACGTGCTGCTGGATATCACCCTCAGCAAGGAACCGCTCGGTCCGCTCTCGCCGCAATCCGACCCACAGTTTGCCGAAATCATCGCCTGGACGGTCTACGGCCTTTTCACCGCCGAGGAACATGGCATCACCAGCGCCAACGTCGATGACTTCCTCGACAGCGACAACCCCGGCATTCAAAGGCTGCTGGGTCAGAGTGGGAACGCCTCGGGCTCCTACCTCGGCATCGCCAACGACTTCATGGTGGAAGTCATCCGCCAGGTCGGCAATTTCGGTGAAATCTTCGAACGCAACCTGGGTGTGCCGCCATTTAACCTGAAACGCGGTATAAATGCCCTGTGGACGGACGGCGGCCTGATGTACGCGCCGCCCTTCCGCTAGAATTACAACGACAAGGCATTCTTCGGGGCTTTTACGTGCAAGACGACATTCCCCTGACCAACCTGCAACCGCAAGGCGGTCTGCTGCGCCGCACCCTGGCGGACCAGCGGGTACTGCAGGTGCTGGGGCAAATACTCTTCGTGTTTGTGGCGGTTGGCGTCTTCTGGGTGCTGGGCAATACCGCCGCCAACCAGCTGCGCGACAAGGGCCTCGTCCCCACTTTCGGTTTCCTCGAACTGCGCTCCGGCTTCGCCATCAGCGAGAGCCCGGACTGGTACAGCGGTGAATCCACCTACGGCCAGGCCTTCGTCGTCGGCCTGATCAATACCCTGCGCGTCGTCAGCATCGGCCTCGTGGCGGCGTCGGTGCTGGGCCTTTTCGTGGGCGTCTTCCTGCTCAGCACCAACTGGCTCATCCGCAATATCTCGCGCGCCTACGTAGAGTTGCTGCGCAACACGCCCCTGCTGGTGCAAATATTCGTCTGGTACTTCATTGTGATGTTCAGCTTTCCCCAGATCAGGGATGCCATTACCATTCCCGCCGAAGGCGTGACCTTTGTTTCCCTGCGGATCGTGCTCTGGGCGCTGCTCGGCCTGCTGCTGTGGCGCTATCTCGGCAGGCCCTCGGTCGATTTCGATCGCCGCGAAGCCTTGCGCTACGGCTTCGGCGCCCTGCTGCTGGTCTCGGAACTGCTCGCCTGGGGACACTGGGAGCGCGGCGCGGGCTGGCCCTGGCGGCCGGGCGCCGGCCTGACAATCCCCACGCTGGCCCTGATGCTGGTCAGCATCAATCTTTTCCTGCTGGGGCGCGGCAAACTGTTGCCCCTGCCCTTGCGCCCGCGCGCCCGCGGGGCGGCGCTCGGCGCCCTGGCGGCGGCCCTGTTCTTCGGCTACGGGATGCTGCCCATGGCCAGCCTGCGGGTGGAGACCTTCCCGGCCTTCTTTATCAGCATCCGCGGCTTCGTCATGCCCGATTTGCTGGCCACCGGACGCTTCGCGCCCTGGTTCGCCTACGTCGGTCTCGGCATCCTGATCGCCGGCTTCGTCTGGATCTGGCTTGGTCGCCGCACCGAAGATACCGGCCGACCCTACGCGCGCGGACGTCTCATGCTGCTGGCCCTGCTGGTGCCGGCCGCGCTGGGCTGGGTGCTGGTCGGCCTGGAGCCGCCCCCGACCCATATCCCCGTCGAGCAGGGTGGCGAGGTCGTCCTGCAACCCCTCGCCGACGCAGCGGAAGCCGGCCTGCTCTCCACCGAAGACCGCCTGCGCACCATTACGCAACCGCTGCTGGTGCAAATGCCTTCCCAGAACCGCTTTGGCCGCTTCCTGACCGGCCTTGAATTCACGCCGGAGATGATGGCCCTGCTGATCGCACTGGTCATCTACACCTCGGCCTTCATCGCCGAAATCGTGCGCGCCGGCATTCAGGCGGTGCCCCACGGCCAGATTGAGGCCGGCCGCGCTCTTGGCCTCTCCCAGGCGCAGTTGCTGGAGAAAATTGTCCTGCCCCAGGCGCTGCGCGTCATCATCCCGCCCCTGGGCAACCAGTATCTGAACCTGTCGAAGAACTCCAGTCTGGCCATCGGCATCGGCTATGCCGATACCTTCACCACCACGGTGACCATCATGAACCAGTCCGGTCAGTCGGTCACCGGCTTCCTGATGGTCATGGTCACATTCCTGGCCCTGAGCCTGTTGATTTCCCTCTTCATGAACGCCGTCAACCGGCGCTTTCAACTGGTGACGCGATGATGGAGACTGGTATGGCGGGCAGGCAGCGCCCACGACGACTCGACCGCAACATCGCCTATTTCGACGAACCGCCGGAGCGCCGGCCGCCGATCACCGAGGTTGGGCCTGTGGCCTGGGTGCGCGCCAATCTCTTCGGCTCGGCGCTGGATATGGCGCTCACGCTCCTCGGCGCGCTTTTCCTGATCGGCATGATTTCCTTCCTGCTCACCTGGAGCATCGGCACGGCCAACTGGTATTCCATCACCTTCAACCTGCGCCTGTTCCTGGTCGGCCGCGTCGAACCCTTCATGGACCCGCGCATCACCTTTCTCTTCCTCTTTATCGCCGTGCTGGCCGGTGTGAATTTCGCCGCCTGGTCGCGCATCCACCTGCGCCTGTGGGCGATTCTGGCCGCTGTGCTGCTGGCCCTCTTCATCATCCCCTGGCTCATCGCCGGCGCCATCCCGCTGCCGCTCACCTGGCTGGCCGCCGGCCAACGCGAGGTCACCAGCGGCTCCATCACCGCCAGCCCCGTCGAGCGCGTCGCCTTCATCGCCGGCGCGGATGAGGAAATCGTCTTTCGCCTCGTCACGCCCGCCGATGACGCGGAACTGGCGCGTCTCAACAGTTTCAGCGATGGCATGTCGAATACCCTGCGCAACGCCGCCGCCAACCGCCTCGCCAGCGAGCAACGCCTTGTGACCGTCGAAAGGGAACTGGCCGGCGATTCTCTGACGGGGCGACAGCGCGCTGCCCGCGAGGCAGAACTGGAAAACACCGCAGTGCCGCCGCCCGTCCATACCAGCTACGAGGTCGGCGCCTACCCGGTATCGCTCATCCTGCGCAGTGGTGACACGGACGCGGAAATCTTCAACGGGACCATCGCGCCAGGCGCGGAAATGCGTCTGACGCTGCCGCGGGACGGCTGGTACGTGCTGGAAAAGCGCGTCCCCGACAACGATGACAGCATCGCGCTGCTGAGCGCCAGCGGCCTCTATCCCGTCTTCGACCGCAGCTTCATTCGCGAGGGCGAACGCGTCTTCCAGTACATGCGCGCCACCGACCGCCTGCTCGTCGAGGGCGGCCGCCCGCGCGACGCCGGCGGCGCCGACCTGCCCATGCTGGGCATCATCGATCACCAGTATCGCGGTGAGCGCCCGCTGGCCGATTTTCTCAGTCTCATGCTCGGCCCCTTCCTTGATCAACTCAATCTGGGCCTGGCCCTGTTCACCGCCGTCATGGCTGCGGCCTACTTTGCATCAAGATGGCTGGAACGCCGCGACAGCGATCAGGAAGTGCCGCTGCGCCGCCTGCGGCGGGCGGCCGTCTGGCTCTGGCTGGTTACCATTCCGCTGGCCTTCCTGCTGATCATCGGGGTCAGCAGCGGCCCCTTCCTCACCCTGAGCGACCCGCAACTTTGGGGCGGCCTGTTGCTCACCCTTGTGCTGACCGTCGTCGCGCTGGTGGTCGCCTTCCCGATCGGCATTCTGCTGGCCCTCGGGCGCCGCAGCACCCTGCCCGTCGTCAGCGCGGCCTCTACCCTCTACATTGAGGTCTTCCGCGGCGTACCGCTCATCACCCTGCTCTTCATGTCGATGTTGCTGGTGCAGTTCGTGTTGCCCAGCCTCAGCGGGCCGGACAACGCACCTTACCGCGTCATGGTGGCCCTGATCCTCTTCAGCGCCGCCTACCTCGCGGAAGACGTGCGTGGCGGCCTCCAGAGTCTGCCCACGGGCCAGGTGGAAGCCGCCCGCGCCCTTGGCCTGCCCGGCTGGCGCATCACCCTGCACATCACCCTGCCGCAGGCCCTGCGCGCTGTCATTCCCGCCCTCGTCGGCCAGTTCATCTCGCTCTTCAAGGACACCTCGCTGGTGACCATCGTCGGTCTGATCGACCTCACCGGCGTCGCCAACCTGATCGCCTCGCAGACCGAATTCCAGGGCCTGCGCCGCGAGACCTATATCTTCATCGCCATCATCTATTTCATCTTCAGTTCCGTCATGTCCAATGTCAGCCGCCGCATCGAGGCCAGCGGCTCCGGCGCCGCCCGCGCCTGATCCGCCAGGGAGGAATGTCATGGCCAGTGCCGACAGCCAGCCGATGAGCCAAGGGACCACCATCAGCCAGATGGATGAGGAGCCCATCATCATCTGCCGCGACATGAACAAGTGGTTTGGCGAGTTTCACGTCCTGCGCGACATCAACGTGAGCGTCGCGCCGCAGGAGGTGGTCGTCATCATTGGCCCCTCCGGCTCCGGCAAGTCGACCCTCATCCGTTGCATCAACCGCCTTGAGGAACACCAGGAAGGGCAGATCCTCGTCGACGGCATGGAGCTGGGCCACGACGTGCGCAACATCGCCGCCATCCGCCGCGAGATCGGTATGGTCTTCCAGCAATTCAACCTTTTCCCGCACCTTACCGCCATACAGAACATCACCCTCGCCCCCATCCGCGTGCGGCACCGCCCGCGCGCCGAGGTCGAGGACGATGCCATGCAGTTGCTGGAGCGCGTCGGCATCCCCGAGCAGGCGCACAAGTACCCCGGCCAGCTCTCCGGCGGCCAGCAACAGCGCGTCGCCATCGCCCGCGCCCTCGCCATGGAGCCCAAGATCATGCTCTTCGACGAGCCCACCTCGGCGCTCGACCCCGAGATGATCAAGGAAGTGCTGGACGTCATGAAGGAACTGGCGTTGAGCGGCATGACCATGCTGGTCGTCACGCACGAGATGGGCTTCGCGCGCGAGGTGGCCGACCGCGTCCTCTTTATGGACGAGGGCCGCATCGTCGAGCAGGGCGAGCCGGAGCACTTCTTCGAGCGGGCCCAGCACCCGCGCACCAAGCTTTTCCTGAGCCAGATTCTCTAGCGCGGCGCGACCCGAAGCGGCATTCCCGTCCGGCGATGCCTGCCCCTCCGCGGGCGGGCTGTGGCTACCTCAGTCGAGCTCGCTGATCGTCAAGGTCTCGATCACGTCACCCTGCTCGATGGCGTTCACCACCTGCAGACCGTCGCCACTGACCCGGCCGAAAACGGCGTGCTTGCCGTCCAGGTGCGGCGTGGCGACGTGCGTGATGAAAAACTGCGAGCCATTGGTGTTGGGCCCGGCGTTGGCCATGCTCAGCACACCCGGGCCATCGTGCTTCAGTTCCAGAGCGGCGACTTCGTCCGGAAAGCGATAGCCCGGTCCGCCGCGGCCGGTGCCGGTGGGGTCGCCGCCCTGGATCATGAAGGGTGGATTTTTGATGACACGGTGAAAGACGACTCCATCATAAAAGCCATCACCGGCCAGAAATACAAAGTTGTTGACCGTGACCGGCGCTTCAGCCGCGTACAACTGCACGTCGAAGTCGCCACGGCTGGTATGAAAATGCGCCACGTAGCTCTTGCTCACATCAATAATCATGCCGGGCGCAGTCGAATATTGCCGTGCCATCCAAAGCTCCTCTCCCTGATTGGGGTAGCCGCCATCCCTGGCAGCCGCAACAACCCCACTGTACACTGAAATCCCCGCTCACACATTAGGACCAAGCGCATGACGCCGATCCATGAGCGCCCCGCCGAGTTGCTGCAACGCCTCATCCGCTTCGATACCACCAATCCCCCCGGCAACGAGGCCGCCTGCGTGCAGTACGTCGCCGGCCTGCTGGCGGAGCAGGGTATCGACTACCGGATCATCGCCAAAGACGAGGCGCGGCCCAACCTGCTGGCGCGTCTGCCGGGGGCGGGCCAGGCGCCACCGCTGCTGCTCTACGGCCACGTCGACGTGGTCACCGCTGCCGACCAGCAATGGACGCATCCGCCTTTCAGCGGCGCCATCGCCGACGGCTTCGTGTGGGGCCGCGGGGCACTGGACATGAAGGGCGGCGTGGCCATGATGATCGCGGCCTGCCTGCGCGCCAGGGCGAACAATTTCACGCCTCCTGGCGACGTGCTGCTGCTGGTCCTCGCCGACGAGGAGGTCGGCGGACGTTACGGCGCCGGTTACCTCGTCAACGAACACCCGCAACTCTTCGACGGCGTTCGCTACGGCATCGGCGAGGTCGGCGGCTACACCTCGTACCTCAAGGGCCGCAAGTACTATCCGGTCCAGATCGCCGAGAAGTCCGGCTGCGGCACCATGGCCATCTTCCGCGGCCCGGGCGGCCACGGCTCGATGCCCCTGCGTGGCGGCGCCATGGCCAAACTGGGCCATGCCCTGCAAGTGCTCAACCAGAACCGTCTGCCGGTGCACGTCACGCCCGGCGTGCGCCTGATGATCGAGGCCCTTGCCGGGCCGCTGCCCGCCGACGAACGCGAGCAAGTGCTGGGCCTGCTCGACCCCGCGCAGACCGACCAGGTGCTCGACGAACTCGGCGACTTCGGCCGCTGGCTCGAACCCTTGCTGCACAACACCGTCAACGCCACCATCGTCGAGGGCGGCCACAAGAGCAACGTCGTCCCTTCCGAGGTGCGCCTGCGCCTCGACGTGCGCATCCTGCCCGGCCAGGACTGCGAAAGCGTCCACACCGAACTGCGCGATCTGCTGGGCCCCGACGTCGAACTCGAACTGCAGCGCATGGGCGGCAAGGGCGTCTCGCCCGAAAACCCCGACATGGGCCTCTACAACACCCTCGCCGACGTCCTGCGCCAGGCCGACCCCGACGCCATTCCCGTGCCCGCCATCACCCCCGCCGGCACCGACGGCCGCTGGTTCTCCCAACTCGGCATCCAGAGTTACGGCTACCTGCCCATGGACCTGCCGCCGGAGATCGAGTTCATGTCGGCCCTGCACGCCGCCGACGAACGCATCCCGGTCACCTCCATGGAATTCGGCACGGACGTCATGTATTCGCTCGTACAACGTTTCGGGGAGGCCTGATGACCACGACCATTCCATTGCGCGAACGCGCCGAAAACGCCCTTGGCTACGCCGCGCGCCAGTTGCGCCGTCTCGTCAGCAACCACCCGGACTACTTCCCGCTCTACACCGAAGACGGCCAGTGGCGCCACGAAGGCGAGGCCTGGACCAACTGGTGCGAGGGCTTCCTGCCCGGCCAGCTCTGGCTCATCCACCAGCAGACCGGCGACCCCTGGTTTCGCGAACGCGCCATCCATTACTGCCGCCTGATCGAACACCGCGCCACCGACACCAGCGTCCATGACCTCGGCTTCCTCTTCTGGTCCAGCTGGAAACGCTGGTACGACGAGGACCACGAAGAATTCCAGCGCCACGTGATCATCGAGGCCGGCCAGACCACCGGCTCGCGCTTTCGCGAGAAGGGCGCTTACCTGCCTTCCTTCGTCGGGCCGCAGAGCATCTTCATCGACATCATGATGAACGTCGGCATCATCTACTATGCCGCCCGCCAGACCCGTGACGCCGACCTGCTGCGCCGCGTCAACCAGCACTGCCTCACCACCCGCCGCTACCTCGTGCGTGGCGACGGCAGCACGGCCCACGAGGGCATCTTCGACACCGAAACGGGCGAGTTCCTGCGCCAGAGCACCCACCAGGGCTGGCGCGGCGATTCGATCTGGGCGCGCGGCCTTGCATGGGCGCTCTACGGCTTCGGCACCGCCTACCGCTTCAGCGGCGACGCCCGCTTCCTGCAGACCGCCGAGGCCTGCGCCGCCTGCTACATGGAACACACGCCCTCCTACGGCATTCCCCCCAACGACTGGCTCGAACCCGAGCCGCGGCACGCCCACGAAAGTTCGGCCGCCGCCATCGCCGCCAGCGGCTTCCAGCAACTGGCGCAACTCTCCACCGATCCGCTTCGCGCTCACCTCTACCGCGGCAAGGCGCGCCGCATTCTCTACACGCTCTGCGCGCCGCCCTTCCTGATCGACGAGGACGACGGCCACGAGGGCATCCTGCGCCGCGCCATGTACCACGAGCGCCGCAACCTCGGCGTCAACCAGAGCGTCATGTGGGGCGACCACTTTTTTCTCGAAGCCCTGTGCCACTACCTCAATGAATGAACGGACACTCGCGGGCGGCGGAGTGGTTAAATTTATTGACTGTCGGAAGCCCTGTGCCATGACCTCAACGAGACCAACAGCCAGGCGGAGGAAAGCATGACTTCAGCCAGCCGGCACCAGCCGCGCATCGCCCTCGTCACCGGCGCCGGACGCGGCATCGGCCGCGGCATCGCCACGGCCCTCGGCGCGCGCAACTGGCGCGTGCTGGTCAACTACCGCAGTGACGCGGACTCGGCTGCCAGCTGCGTGCAGCAGATCGAGGACTCCGGCGGCGAGGCCCGCAGCATCCAGGCCGACGTCGCCAGCGCCGACGGCCGCGCGACCCTGCTGCGCGAGACGCTGGCCGCCTGGGGCGGGGTCGACCTGCTGGTCAACAACGCCGGCATGGCGCCGCGCCGGCGCGTCGACGTCCTCGAGATGAGCGAGGCCAGCTACGACGAGGTGATGGGAGTCAACCTGCGCGGTCCCTTCTTCCTCACCCAGGCCATCGCGCGCCACATGCTGGCTGCGGAGCGCAAGGGCACGATCATCAACATCAGCTCGATGAGCGCCGTGGTCGCCAGCACCAGCCGCGGCGAATACTGCATCTCCAAGGCCGGCATGGGCATGATGACCAAGCTCTTCGCCGACCGCCTCGCCGACCAGGGCATCCTCGTCTACGAACTGCGCCCCGGCATCGTCGAGACCGACATGACCGCCGTGGTGCTGGAGCGCTACAAGCGCCTCGTGGCCGATGGCCTGACGCCCATTCGCCGCCTCGGCCTGCCCGAGGACGTGGCCCGCGCCTGCCTCGCCATCGTCGAGGGCCATTTCCCCTTCAGCACCGGCGAGGTGATCAACGTCGACGGCGGCCAGCACCTGCAGCGACTGTAGCAACCCGCAGGCAGACCTTCTGCGTGTACAATGGAATTTGTCCGCTGTCGGGACAGGGAGTCCGATAATGGTGATGCCACCAGTGATCCAGGGCGTTGAGCCACCGACACAGTTCGGGGAGTGGCTGTCCGGAACAGCCAGGCAAATCACGCGCCCAACCCTCAGGCCAAAGAAGTTTTCTGCAACGGAAATTTCCGCTTTCGAGAAATACATTGGCTCGGTTGAGAATATGGCCGAACTTTGGGAGTGGTTCGTGGACTTCGTGCGTCGGGCCGGGCAGGATGATGACACGGCCCTGGCCTTTGAACACTGGACGAGGGAATTCGGCCTGCTTGCTGCTTTCAACGAACTGGAGCAGATCGGCGCAGCAAGACTTGCCGACTACGCTGCCGATCTGATTGAGATTGCAGATGGCTGGCATCGTATGGCCGACGCCGGGCTGATTGAACCGGACCTGCCGCCGCAGCTGGCAGAGCGCGTCGCGCATCTGGATGCGCTCATCAGGAACCTGACGGAAGAAATCACCAGACAATACGACAACGACCTGATCGCGCGTCTGCTGATGCGTGTTGGCAAGCAGCGCCAGCTGACCCTTGATGAGCAGTTTCGCCTTGTCGATGCCGTAAGGCTGGACTGGAAAGTGAAGGAAGAACCTTCTGTGCGCCGCGCGGACTGGTACGGTGCCGATGGCCGATAAAATCTTCGTTGATACCAATGTGCTGTTGCCATTTTACTTTCCTGAACTGGAATTCTTCGAAGAGTGCGACGCTTGCCTGCGACAACTGAAGCAAGATGGTGTTGAACTGTGGATCAGTGGTCAAGTGATTCGCGAGTTCTACGTGCGAGCCAACCATCCCAGAACGTTCGAAGAATTGACGGCAATCGAAAGAACACTGCCTTTGGAATCTGAACAGGTCGTGCGAATTGTTGAGGCGCTGCCTGACTTTTTCCGCATTGTGGATCAACCTCACGCAGTGCATCAAATGTTGCCGCGGTTGCTACGCGAGTATCAGATCGGCTGGAAACTGACACACGATACCAACATTCTCGCCACGATGCTGGTTCATGACATCGATACGATTTGCTCACTTGACAGTGACTTTGACCGTTTCAGCGACCGCGTCACCATCCTCAGACCACAAGTCGAAGATGCCCGAAAGGGTACGGACCCCGTCTGACCGGCTACCCGGAGTACGAGCATAAAGCCAGCATCAACGTCGACGGCGGCCAGCATTTGCAGCGGCTGTAGCAACCCGCAGGCAGACCTTCTGCGTGTACAATGGAATCTGTCCGCTGTCGGGACAGGGAGTCCGATGATGACTGTACAGCCGGAGCTTCAAGGCGCTGCACTGCCGCCTGAAATAGCAGAGCGGGTTCGGCAACTTGAAACACGCTTACGGGAACTGGAGGAGGCAGGCACCCCACGGGAGGACAACGAAGTGGTTGCCCGCCTTTTGATTTCCATCGGCAACTACCGCCCCCTGACCGGAGCCGAGAAGATTCGCCTCTCGGACGCCATAAGGCGCAGGGTTCAGGTCAGGTCCACGCCATCTGAACGTCGCTCGGACTGGTACGGTGACGATGGCCGTTAGTGTCTTCGTCGACGGCGACTATCACCCGCAGCGCTTGTAAGCGATAGGAGCAAACCTGTGGCACTTACCAAAGAAGAACACGACCGCATCAACAGCTTGTTTGAAGAACTGGTTTCATATGGGGAAAGCGTTGCCACCAAAGTAAATCCATATGGGGATAGAGTCTCCAATGGTAGAGAAGTGGGAGATCATGTGCTCGGTCTGCGATGGAGTGTAACCAGCATCGCCGACTTCAACATGTTTAGAACAAGGCTGAAAAGCCTGCTGTTGCATCTCCTATCAGGACAATTACTCAAAGAAAGATTGAATGACGTTCGCACACTGGAAAAGCGGCCCGACAACGGCGTGTTACTTCAGGAATTACTCGGCACGTTGAGAGGCCTTAAGAGAGATTTTGAAGGTGGCACGTTAGACACGTTGTCACACAGGGTCGAAAAGGACGTAAATTTCGACTTTATGAGCCAAGCAGAACAGTTACTGGGCGGTAAGCCACTTGATTACGCTCACGTGCCGGCTGCTGTACTGGCTGGTGCAGTGCTGGAAGATGCGCTCCGACGTCTGTGCCAGCGGCAAGATCCGCAAATAAAGGTTGAATTTAGGGGTAAACCGAAGAAGCTTGATCGACTAATCAGCGACCTGTCAAATGTAGAGGTCCTCGATAATCCGACGGCTGCTGAGTTGAGATCATGGGCTGCGATACGAAACTCCGCAGCCCATGGTAAGTTCAATGAAATAAATCGAGACAAAGTTGAGCAGATGATTCGGAGGATGAAGCCGTTCCTAGCTGACTATCTGTAATGGAAAACACCCTCTTCTACGGCGACAACCTGACCCTGCTGCGCGACCGCAACTACTTCCCCGACGGCTCGGTCGACCTCGTTTACCTCGACCCGCCCTTCAACTCCAACCGCAGCTACAACGTGCTCTTCCGCGACGAAAGCGGCCGCGACAGCGACGCCCAGATCACCGCCTTCGAGGACAGCTGGCACTGGGGCCGCGGCACCGAAGACCTCTACGCCGACCTGGTGACCGGCTCCGACGAGCGCCTCGTGCGCCTGCTGGGCGCGCTGGTCGGCGGGCAGGACGAGCAGGGCCTGCTGGGCCGCAACCAGATGTCCGCCTACCTGGTGATGATGGCCGCCAGACTGGCCGAACTGCACCGCGTCCTCAAGCCGAGCGGCAGCCTCTACCTCCACTGCGACCCGACCGCCAGCCATTACCTCAAGCTCGTACTGGACACCATCTTCGGCGAGTGGAACTTCCGCAGCGAAATCGTCTGGAAGCGCACATCTTCTCATAGTGACGCCAAAAAATGGGCGCGGGTCAACGACACTATTTTCTACTATGCCAAGAGTGAGGATGCGGTCTGGAATGTGCAATACGGCCCTTACGACGATGACTACATCGACAGGAATTACCGTCACGACGATGGAGATGGCAGAGGTCTGTACAGATTAAGCGACATGGCCGCGCCGGAAGGTGGCGGCATGGCGGCCATTCTGCCAGAGACCGGCAGACCGCGGGGCTGGTATGAATGGAAAGGCTATCAGCCGCCGGAGCGCGGTTGGCGCTACAGTCCGGAAACCATGCAAAAGCTGGATGAAGAAGGACGAGTCTGGTATCCCGATTCCAAAAGTAAGCGGCTGGCGCTCAAGCGTTACCTGAATGAAATGCCTGGTCGCATTGTGGACAATAACTGGTCAGACATCGGTCCAATCGGCGCCCATGCCAAGGAACGCCTCGGCTACCCGACGCAGAAGCCCCTCGCCCTGCTGGAGCGCATCATCCGCGCCAGCAGCAACCCCGGCGACGTCGTGCTCGACCCCTTCTGCGGTTGCGGCACCGCCATCGACGCCGCCCAGGGACTCGAGCGCCGCTGGCTCGGCATCGACATCACCCACCTCAGCGTCGCCCTGATGAAGTACCGCCTGCAGGACCGCCACAATCTGCGCGCGGGCCGCGACTACCGCGTCATCGGCGAGCCGCAGGACCTCGCCGGCGCGCGCAACCTCGCCGAACAGGAGCAGGACGGCCGCTACCAGTTCCAGTGGTGGGCCCTTTCCCTCGTCGGGGCACGGCCACTGGGGAGCACTGGTAGCAGCAGGCGCGGCAAAAAAGGTGCTGACGGCGGCGTGGACGGCGTGATTCACTTCCTCGACGAGAACAAGCGCGCGCAACGCGTCGTCGTGCAGGTCAAGTCCGGCAAGAACGTGAGCCGCCGCGACATCGGCGACCTGCGCGGTTTACTGGACGGTGGAGCGGCAATAGCGGTGTTCATCACCCTGGAGCCGCCAACGGGTCCCATGCAGCAGGAGGCCATCAGCGCCGGCCACTACGAGTCGGAGATCTGGGGCCGCTTCCCGCGCCTGCAAATCCTGACCATCGAGGACCTGCTCAATGGCAAAATGGTGGAGATGCCGACCGAGCACGGCACCTTCCGCCAGGCCCCGCGCGCTCGCGAGGAGCGCGATGCGCAGGGTCGGCTGTTGTGACTGGGGTATAGTCTCGTCGGCCCCGCGCTTGCGCGCGTCTCCTCAATCGTCCCGAGGTAGAAAGCTGACGGGCGGGCGCAGGTTTCCACGCCTGCGGGGCAAGGCAATATCAGCGACGGGAACGCGCATGCTCGCAGAACTGGCAGTCCTGTACCTTGCGTACCTGGTCTACCTGGCGCTCAGAAGGGACTACCTCCACAACCTTGAAAGGCCGCTCCGTGGCTACGCCAGGCGACGGCGAGTGTGGGTCGGTCTGACGATTGGCCCGATCTGGTTCCTGCTCTGGCATGCGGGCACGCTTCCCGGCCGTGCTTCCGACCGGCTGATCCAGGCGATCGCACTGGACGCGGAATATGAGCAGTTGGGCGGCATCGGCGCCGGTGCGAGAACCGTCATGGACCTCGTTCTCGTCGGGGCAGTCCTGCTTCTCGTCGCGCTTTGGGTCCTCTTTTGCCTGGTGATGGCGTGGCGCAACGTCGTCGCGATGAAGACTGAGCGACGGCACATCGAGACCATCGCGGCCCTGGAAGCTCAACTTCGGCAGGCGCAGGAAACCTGAGCGAATCACCGGGCGCAGGGACGGGTCGTCGCCCGACGCGTCGGCGGGCAGGTCAAGTCCGGCAAGGTGAGTCGCCGCGACATCGGCGACCTGCGCGGCTTGCTGGACGGTGGAGCGGCAATTGCGGTGTTCATCACCCTGGAGGCGCCGACGCGCCCCATGCAGCAGGAGGCCATCAGCGCCGGTCACTACGAGTCGGAAATCTGGGGCCGCTTCCCGCGCCTGCAAATCCTGACCATCGAGGACCTGCTCAATGGCAAAATGGTGGAGATGCCGACCGAGCACGGCACCTTCCGCCAGGCCCCCCGCGCTCGGGAAGAGCGGGATCAGCCGGGTCGGTTGTTGTGACTGTGATATAATTTCGAACGTACGCTTTAATGAACCGCTTACATTGCACAGCCGCCCGTCCGCCGCGCCGGACTGACTAATTTGGCACATAATTCTAGTCATGTGATAATGAATTGATCAAGCTCTACGGCGAGGAGCGCAGATTATGGCACTGCAACTGCAGCAAGTACCCAATCAACAGATACAGGTTGGAGAATTGGGTGCGCTGGCGATAGATATAGTACATAGACTGCGGACATCTTGGAGTGAAGCGCGGACAGCCACCTCAAGGTCCAAAAAGCAAGTCAGTATTGCATGGCCGGTTCCAAAATCATCTTGGAGTGAAGCTGAAGTCCGTGAATTTGAACGTGATGTCCTCAGTGCTGAGGAATTCGCGGATTTCATTGAGTCCTTCGTCGAACAACTCCGCCAAGCAGGAAAAGATGATGACAAGGCACGAGATATTGATACGATAACAGGAAATCCGGATCTTTCGAAGGCTCTGGAAATTTTCGAAATGACGTACGTCGATGAAGCAAAAAGACAAGTAGGGATATTGGACAACAGAGTCAAGCATTGGCCTGAATTTGCTAGTTCAAGGCTTCTAAATTCCACTTTGCCCAATCCTCTGGTCCAAAGGGTGATTCAACTTGATATTCAGCTAAATGAATGGGTGGACGAAGTCTTCAAGGACTACAACAATACGTTGATAATGCAGCTCTTTACTCGTGTGGCAAAGTTCCGCCCGCTGACTCTGGGCGAAAAAATGCGTCTTGATGATGCTGCGAAACTGGAATGGAAAGTGAAATCACATCCATCCTATCACCGTGGAGACTGGTATGACGAAGGCTGACAGGCTGTTCGTGGACACCAATGTACTTCTAGCCTTCAGTTTTCCTGAACTTAAACACCACAAAGAATGTGATGCATATTTGCGCAGGATGCGAAATTATCAAGTCGAATTATGGATAAGCGGACAAGTTATCCGCGAATTTTATCAAGTGGCAACACATCCTTGCACATTTGAAAAACCCAAAGACGAAGAACTGGTCGTTCAGCAGATTGAAACGTTTCCCGGTCGCTTTCTTATTGCTGACGAATGCGAAGAAGTGCGCAGTTTGCTTCCAGATTTACTGCGTGAATACAAAATTCGTGGTAAGAGGACACACGACACCAACATTCTTGCAACGATGCTCATTTATTGTATTGGAACGGTCTGTACTATGGATCGCCACTTCAAACATTACCGTGACAAGGTGTTCGTTATAGACAGAAACGGATTACTTAAACATCGCAGTTGAATTTCAGCCTGTGTGTAACGATTCCGGTGGACCGCTTTGCCTCTCGAAGTGTTCAACAGCTTGATGAAAAAGACACAGTTTCAGGGTGAGCCACCACAAATGCAGAATTTGTGCTAAGTACTGACTATGTTTCCCATCAGCAGTCGGAAAGAAACTGGCATCGCCAAACAGGCCATGAGTCACGCTATTTCTTAGGTTCATTCCTCCTTCATCAGACAGCAATAGACTACGTAAGTCAAATGACAAATCCTCACCTAGGGCTTCTTCAATATTGGGATGATGCAATATCCAAGAAAAAGACCTTTCTTTCGATACCAACTCATCGTCCAACCGGGCTGTGTCGACTCCAGATTTAGCGAGTAACTCGCGAAATGCGTTTTCTAGCATAGGAGGAAGAACATGCGCAACAGTTACAAGATCAAACTTGAACCCGGCGAGAATACCGGTCGCGAAAGTCCAAATTGAGTACTGCGGAACAAATTGACTCAGCCGTAGGATTTCTGCAATGTTCTCCAGACTAATCTCATTTTCGTCATTGATTTGATTGATCGCAGGCTGTACTACAGTTCCAATGTGCAGCATGCGAAAGTTCATTGCCAGCCTTCCGGCAGAAAATGGCCAATCTCTGCTCACTACCTTTCCGGCTTTATTTGTTGCCGAGAAACTGGCAATGTGGGGGGCTATGGTCGTGCGCAGCAATTCTTGTTCCTGCGACTTAATCGATTTAGCATCGACCGGATGATTTCCGACTACAATAGAATACAGGGCCTCAGTTAAAGGTTTGCCCTTGACCATCTCCGAGACGTTTCGTGCAAATTCCTCAATGTCGTCTTGAGCTTCTTGAGGAAGTTCTATCTTCACCTGCTGCCAGTCAATGGTTTCGTTTGATTTCTTGCCGTAATCCGTTAAGAGTAAACCTAGTTTGTCACGGAGACTCTGCGGCCCTTCGGCCTTAGTGTTGTGAGTGATGGCCTGCTCAATTAGGGAATGTGCTAGTCCGTAATTCCCCGACTTGGCCTCCCAGTCAGCTTGGACGATTAGACTCTCAATCAATTTCTGTTGTGCTGCTTTGGTCCTGGTTGTGTCTTTGTTCGCTTTGAATAGACCAAGGGCCATTTCCCTCAGTCGAGTAGCAAAACTAGCATCTCCATCTCTCTCAACTTCGGCTGCCTTTTCCCAGATTTGCTCAGCATACCTTTCTCGCCCACATTCGCTGTATGTGGCTAGTAGGCCAATCATCCGGCTCCAGGTTGCCACTTCTCCAGTTTCGAGTTTCGTTTCTGCAATCTCAGTTGCAATTGCGAGGGCTCTTTTTGTTGGGTCAGACTTATTCAGGAGTTTCGAAATTTGCAGCGCTCGTTCGAGGCGTTGTTCCATCCAAACTGTAAAGGCTTCCTGGTTGATAGATTTCAGGTAAGTTTTGTATGCAAGGACAGCATTGTCGTAGCCTCGCTTTCTTCCATACCTGCGTAGCCATAGAATGTCTGCGACTTGGGCGCGCATAGTTAATTCATCGATATTCTTTACAACAGCGTCCAGGAATTTAAGTTCTTCATCGTTGAGATCCTCCGGCAAGGCAGACCGGTGGCTCTCAAAGTGCATCATTGGAGCAAATGGTGCTTCGGGATCAATTCTGCCATGACCGAGCATCATCGACGAAATTGCAGCTAGAAGCGAAAAAAGCTCTGCACCCTTTTCGTCGCCAGATTCCCTGTATCTGTTGGTTTCATCTTGGCAAGCATTCAGATATGACAATCCCGAATGATCATCGTTCCGGCGAGCCAGAACTTTGTTTACTTTATACTCCCCAAAGTCTTTCTTCGTCAGAACCATACATACCTCAATCGATTGGCACACTCTCAGTCAGTATACTTTGAAACAGAAATGACTGGTTACAAAGGGTAAGCCCTTCAACGGATCATCAGGGTCACCTCCACCCCCACGCGCTATACTCCCCCGCACTTGACCAGCCGCAGCCAGCCGAGGCCAGACCATGTCCGCCGAGCGCATCACCCGCGTCGCGCGCCTGCGCAGCATCGAGCAGTTCCGCGCGCACCTGACACGCATCGGCGCCGACCTGCCGCTCGCCGACCAGCTGCTGGCCGCGCCCGCCTCGCCCATGGCCCAGGCGCTCCACACCGACCTCGGCCCCGTCGGCAACCGCTGGTGCATCCTGCCCATGGAAGGCTGGGACGGGGCGCTCGACGGCCAGCCCACGGACCTGACCCTCCGTCGCTGGCGACGCTTCGGGCTCAGCGGCGCCAAACTCATCTGGGGCGGGGAGGCCGTCGCCGTGCGTCACGAGGGCCGCGCCAACCCCAACCAGCTGCTGCTCAACGAAGCGACCCTGCCCGCCATCGCCGGCCTGCGCCAGACCCTCATCGAGGCCCACGTGGATCGCTTCGGGGGCGCCGACGACCTTTGCATCGGCCTGCAACTGACCCACTCCGGCCGCTTCTGCCGCCCCGATCCCGGCCAGGCGATGCAGCCGCGCACGCTCTACCGCCACCCCTTGCTGGACGCGAAGTTCGGCATCGCTGCCGATGACGAGGCCGTGCTCTTCAGCGACGACGACATCGCGCGCCTGATTGAGGACTTCGTGGCCGCCGCCCGTCTCGCGCAGCGCGCCGGCTTTGCATGGGTCGATATCAAGCACTGCCACGGCTACCTCGGCCACGAGTTTCTCAGCGCCTTCCGTCGCCCCGGCCGCTATGGCGGCAGCTTCGAAAACCGCACGCGCTTCCTGCGCGAGGTGGTCGCCGGCATCCGCAGCGAGGTACCGGGCCTCGGCATCGCGGTGCGTCTCAGCGCCTTCGACATGATCCCCTGGAAACCCGGCGCGGACGGCGTCGGCGTCCCTGACGACTGGCCGGCCGACGACCCCTGGCCGCCCGCCTTCGCGACGCATGAAGCGGGCCTGCAGGAGGCCCATCGCTTTCTCTCGCTGCTGGCGGCACTGGAGATTCAGATGGTCTGCGTCACCGCCGGCAGCCCCTACTACGTGCCGCACATCCAGCGGCCGGCGCTCTTCCCGCCCTCGGATGGCTACCTGCCGCCCGAGGACCCGCTGCTGGGCGTCGCGCGCCAGATTCAGGCCACGGCGCAACTCAAGGCCGCCCATCCGGGGCTGTTGTTCACCG
The DNA here is from genome assembly GCA_963667305.2 of Aggregatilineales bacterium. Classification (GTDB taxonomy): domain Bacteria; phylum Chloroflexota; class Anaerolineae; order Aggregatilineales; family Phototrophicaceae; genus JAGWBD01. The sequence continues at coordinate 40,741 of CAXXWG010000045.1, forward strand.
GCTCCGGCTATTCCTATCTGCAGGAGTGGCTGCCGCAGGTGGCCCAGGCGGCGGTGCAGGCGGAGATGGTCGATTTCGTGGGGCTGGGGCGCATGGCGCTGTCCTGCCCGGAGCTGCCGGCGGATACCCTGGCCGGACGGCCGCTGCAGCGCAAGCTGCTCTGCCGCACCTTCAGCGACTGCACCACCGCGCCGCGCAACAATCTGGTCTCCGGCTGCTACCCGCTGGACGATTTTTATCGCGACAGGCCGGAGGCGCACACTCTGGCGGCCCTCAAGCAAGAAGGTTGAGGCCTGGCACAGCGCGAACCTGCTATCGCGACAGGCCGGAAGCGAAGACTCTCGCCGCCTTCAGGCAGGAAAGCTGAGCGCTACTCCCCGTCCGCGCCGCGACCTACTGCAGTTCCCAGGTGATCTGCAACTGTATGCTGACGCTCAACTGGCCGGCTTCCACGGTCGCGGCGCCGCCGGAATCCGCCATCATGGCAACGGCGCGCATCTCTGCGCGCGGGCTGAAGCTGTCGCCGGTCTCATTGATCGAGAAGACGCGGCCCAGCTGCGAGCCGGTCAACGCGGCCAGCTGTTCGGCGCGACTGCGGGCGTCGGCGACGGCCCGTTCGCGCGCCTGCGTCTCCAGCGCCGAGGGGTCGGACAGGCCGTAGGACAGGCGCTCGATGGAATTGGCGCCGGCCTGCACGCTGGCGCCGAGGGCCTGGCCCACCAGGTCGATGTCGCGCAGGGTCACCTCCAGCGAGTTCTGCGCCCAGTAGATGATCGTGCCGTCCTCGACGTCGCTGAAGGGATCGTAGGGCCGGTCCTGATAGAGCGAGAGCCCGCTGGTGCGGATGTCCTGGCGCTCGATGCCCAGCGCCAGCAGGGCCTCGACGATGTCGGCGGTGATCTGGTTGCTGCGGTTGAAGGCGGCCAGCACGTCCCCGTCGCTGGTCTGCACGCCGAGGTGCACCAGGGCCATGTCGGGCACGCCGGTGGCGGTCCCGCTGCCCGTGACGGTCAGGGAGCGCGCGGCCTCCTGCGCCTGCGCGGCGGCGGCCAGGGTCAGCAGCAGAAATAGCGTGAGCAGCATGCGTTTCATTGTGTTTCCTCCATGGTCGATGTTGCGGCTGTTGCGACAGGCTTCACAGGCTGCAGGCCTTCCGCCAGCAGGTCGGCGACGTGCCGCAGGCGCTGCGGCCGTTTCTGGCGGGCAAGGCCGCCGTTAATGTGCGTCAGACAGCTGCAGTCGCCGGTGAGGAAGACGTCGGCCGGCGTTGCCTCGATGGCCTGCATCTTCTCCTGCAGCATGGCGTTGCTGATGTCGGGCAGCTTGATGGCGAAGAGGCCGCCGAAGCCGCAGCATTGCTGCGCGCCCTCCATCTCCACCAGCGTCACGCCCTCGATGCCGCCCGCCAGCGCGCGCGCCTGCGCCTGCAAACCCAGGCCGCGCAGGCCGTGACAGGCGTCATGGAAGGCCACCCGCGTCGGCGCCAGGCGCGCGCCCAGGTCGCTGATGCCGAGGCCGTCGACGAGAAATTCGCTGAACTCCCAGGTGATGTCGGCGGCGCGGCAGGCGCGCTCGTGCCAGACCGGGTCGTCGGCGAAGAGTTGCGGATAGTAGTGGCGCAGCATGGCGGCGCAGCTGCCGGAGGGCGTGACGATCAGCTCGGCGTCTTCAAAGACCTGCAGGAAATGCCGCGCGACGCGGCGCGCGTCGTCATGAAAGCCGGAGTTGAAGCCGGGCTGGCCGCAGCAGGTCTGCGCCTGCGGGAAGCGCACCTCCAGACCCAGATGCTCCAGCACCTCGACGACGGCGATGCCGGTGGGCGGATAGAGCGCGTCGATGATGCAGGTGACGAAGAGCGAGACGGGTTTGTTGCGCGGCGAGGGTCGGGCCAGTTCGGCCATGGGCGGCGCCTGTGCGATGGAGACGATGGCGTCAGTATAGCAAGGGCGCAAGCCCGAAGCATCCCCGTGGGATAGCAAGGGCGCAAGCCTGAAGCATCCCCGTGGGACAGCATGGCGCCCGGAGTCAGTTGACGAAGAGTGTCGTCAGATAAAGCCAGGTGTCGCCGGCGCTGCCGTCGGCGTTGGTCAGCGGCAGCGGCCCCAGCTCCGCCAGCAGCAGCGGATCGTAGACGCTCATCACCAGCGGGTACTCACCGGCGGGCGCGTCACAGGGAATCGTGAGCGGGCGCGCATCGAGGAACCAGAGCTGCGGCGCCCATACGGCGCTGTTGACCGTCGTCAGCTGGTCATTGCTGGCGGCCAGGGCCTCGCCCGCCAGGTCCACCAGCGCCAGCTGGATGCTGTAGTCGGCGCCAGGCGGGCGGGCGGCCTGCCACCAGCTCTCAAGGCGAATGCGCTGGCAGGGCCGCACCTGCACGCTGTCGCGCAGTTCCCAATGGCCCAGGGCCAGTTCGCCGCCGAAGACGCGCTGCGGCGCGATACCCTGCGGCAGATGACGCGTTTCGAAGTCCGCCGTGTCAAACAGGTGGTAGGTGCCGTTTTCCGGCGTCAGGCTCAGCGAGAGCAACTGCAGGCCCTGCCGGTCGTCCGGGGCCAGCCAGGGCCGTGTCGGATAAAAGGGAAAGTCCGTGAGCACGAAGCCGGCCTGCGCCAGGTCGCGCGCGATGGCATGGTCGCGCAGGTAGAAACCTGGCGCGAAGCACTTGGAGTGAAAGATCGGGCAGTGATCACGCCCAAAAGTGTCGAAGATATGGGCCTGGCCGACGCCTCTGGCTTCCAGCGCCAGGCGAATGCGATTGTAGTCCTCGGTGAAGCGCGAGGCCTCGGCGAATATTTCGCGGTTCTCCGCTTCCACCAGCAGGCTGGAGCGCAGGAACAGCGCCAGGCTCATGGCCAGCACAAGCGCCATGAAGCGCCTGTGTCGCTGCAGCGGACGCAACAGGGCCAGCCAGAACGCCAGCGCGAGGCCAAGGGCATGCATGACCGTGTAATCGTGTTCGGCAGTGAGGTTAATCATGGCGGCGATGACCAGCACACCGGCAAGGGCCGTCAGCAGCAGGGGCTCGCGCAGGGCCCGTTTCTGACGCAGGGCATGCGTCAGCGCCAGGGCCAGCACCAGCAGGAAGAGGGGCACGCTGGCGGGCGCCGGCGCGCTGTCGCTGCTCTGGTAGCGCAGCGGCGCAAACCAGCGCAGGAAACGGTCCGCCTGCAGGGTCGCAAAGGCGTCCCAGGTGGGTATGCGGTAGTTGGAAGTGCTGAGGTTGCGGCCGCCTTCGTGGCCCAGCGGCGCGCGTCGCTGCAGACTGGACAGGATGCTCGTCTCCTGCGGCGACACGTCACGTTGGCTCATCTCCTGCGCGACGTTGTAGCCCAGCAACAGGGCCAGCCACAAGACGCCGGCCAGCATCATGCGCAAGGCATCATGCGCCACAATGGGGCGCAGCCGCTGTGCGGCTGACAGCCCGGGCCGCCGCAGGACGGTTATTGCTGTCAGGGCCAGCCACAACCCGGGTACGGCCAGGGAAATGAAGCCGCGGCCCATGCCGAGCGCTACCAGGGTGGCTGGCAGCAACCAGCGCCGGTTGCCGGCCGGCGTCTGGCTGGCCCGCGCGATGCACCAGAGCAGGACCAGCATCCCCAACATCGCCGGTTGGTCGAAGTGCAGGGCGCCGCGGAAGTAAAGCACCCCGTAACCGGCGAAAGCCAGGGTGGTACCCGCCAGGGCCGCCGTCAGCGACGCCCCGAGGCGCCGCAGCAGCAGCCAGGCAAACAGCATCGTCAGCACAAAAATGCCATGCATCAACTGACGCGCGATGAAGACCTGCGTCCCCAGATCGTCAGCCAGGCGGACGAGCGCGCCAACCAGCGCGCTGAAGAAAAAGGGGTAACGGTCGAAATAGTCAAGGTGCAAGGCAGCGTCTTCTTCCACGAACACGCGGGCGTGCCCGACAAAACCATTGGCGGGGGTGGCATGCACGGCAATGGCCAGGCCATGAGACGTGACCCAGCCGTGGTGACGGGCGCCGAACCCGGTGTGGCTGAACTGTGTGCCGAAAACGATGAGGGCCAGCAGACAGAAATACGCCTGGGCCAGCAGCGCGCCCGCTTTCCTCCCCTTCAACTTCCCCGTCATGTGCCGTTGCAACGCATTCAACTCCGGTTGACGAAGAGCGTCGTCAGGTAAAGCCAGGTGTCGCCGGCGCTGCCGTCAGCGTTGATCAACGGCAGCGGCCCCTGCTCCGCCAGGCGCAGGGGATCGTACACAGTCAGCACCAGCGGGTACTCGCCGGCAGGCGCGTCACAGGGGATCGTAAGCGGACGCAGGTCGGGGAACCAGGCGTTCGTTTCCCAGTCGCTCGTATCGACTGTTGTCAAACGTTCAGCGTTGGCGCCCAGAGCCTCACCCGCCAGATTCACCAGCGCCAGCTGCAGGCTGTAATCAGCCGCCAGCGGCCGGATGGCCTGCCACCAGCTCTCGACGTTGATACGCTGACAGGGCCGCACCTGCACCTCGTCGCGCAGTGCCCAGTGCCCCAGCGCCAGTTCAGCGCCGAAATTGTAAGCGGGACCGATCTGCTCCGGCGGAAAGTAGTCGGCATAGGTGCTGTCAAAGAGAAAGGCGACCCGGTTCTCCGGCGTCAGCGTCCGGTACAGGCGCCAGCCATCAGGCCCGTCGTCAAACAACGTCGCCGGCAGGGCCAGGACCGCGCGGGTTGACACAATATAGTCGGCATGGCCCGCTGTTTCCGTCAGGATATTGTCACCCAGGTAGAAGCCCAACGTGTAGCGACCCCTGTTGATGACCTTGTCCTGCAGGTTGTGTGCTGCGTAGATTACCTGCCCGCGGTCGATCCTGTGCAGGATGCGGCTGAAATCCTCCGTGTAGACCGCCGTGTCGCGGAAGTGATCGCTGTTGCGCCTCTCAACCTCAAGGCTGTTGCGCAGGAACAGCGCCAACGCCAGCAGCAGCAAGGTGTGGAGCGCAAGCGGGTGACGCACACGCTCCAGCAACGCCAGCCAGAACACCAGCGCGAAGCCCAGGGCATACATGGTCGTAAAGTCATGGTGCCAGGTATGGTTGATCATCACGAAGATCCACAACGCACCGGAAAAGGCCGTTAGCAGCAACAGGACGCGGCGTTCAGGTCTCTGACGCGCGCAGAAAACCGCGACGAGCGCCAGCGCCAGCGGCAGGGCCAGTTGCTGTATGCGCCGGTCACCAGCTTCATCCAGAGGGAAAAACCAGAGCACAAACCGTCGTTCCAGAATGGACGCCAGGTCCGCGAGAGGCGGAAGCGCTCTGGCGTTCTGACCCCCCGGGGCTCTCTCCAGGATACTTCCGACAATACCGGAATCCGCGAAGGGCACGTCGCGCCGCAACATTTCATGGGCGACGTTCCAGGACAACAGGAGCAGGATCCAGACCATAGCCAGCAACAGCAGGCGCGTTGCCGGATGGCCGAGGGTTGCACGCAGCCGTTGCGTCGGGGTCAGACCACGCCGTAGCAGAATACCCGTTGCCTCCAGCACGAACCACAGCCCCAACACAGCGAGCGACGCGTAGCCCCTGCCCAGAGACAGCGCCAGCAGGGTGACCAGTGTCAGCCGGCGCCGGCGCCGCGCGTGCTTCTCCTCCACGATGGCAGTCAGCAGCAGCAGCATGCCCAACAGGGAAGCATGCTCGTAATCAAACATCTCCCGGTAATACAACAGCATTTGGCCGCTGAAACCCAGGGTGACCATCACCAGCGCCGGAACCGGCTGCGCCCCCAGACGTCGCAACAGACGCCAGGCCAGCAACATCGTCAGGATGAAAATGGCGTGCATTACCTGCCGCGCGAGCCAGACTTTCAACGTCAGGTTGTCCGTCAGATTGAACAGCGTTCCGGTCAGGGCGTCGAAAACAACCGGGGAGCGGGCGAAGTATTCATGGTCAAGGGCGCCATCGGCGTCCATGACGCTACGCGAGTGCCCGACGAAACCATTGACCGGCGTGGCCCGGCTGACGATGGCCAGGATCTGGGACGTTATCCAACTGTGGTGAGCCCTGTTGCCAAATCCCGAGCCGGCGAATTGCGTGGCAAAGACGATCAGGGCCAGCAGACAGAAGTATGCCGCCAGCGGCAGACCGCGCAGATAGCGGTGGCGCCGATTGGGAGACGGGGCAGGCATGAGGACCTGATTCCGGAACTTCAGTTGACGAAGAGCGTCGTCAGATAGAGCCAGGTGTTGCCGGCGCTGCCGTCGGGGTTGATCAGCGGCAGCTTGTCATTGTCCGTGTCCGCCTCCGGATCATACACACTGAGGATTAGCGACCAGGCCCCCGTCACTGCCTCGCAGGGGATTTGCAGTACACGACCGTCCGGGTACCAGCGCTGCGGCAGCCAGTCCCGCGTCTTGCCGCTGAGCGGAGCGCCGTCCGCGGAGGCCAGGATTCCACCGTCCTCATTCACCAGCGACAGTTGCAAGTGGTAATTTACTGGCAGCAGGGCCCGTGCCTGCCACCAGCTCTCGACGCGAATTCGCTGGCAGGGCTGCACCTGAACATTGCCCGGAAGCTCCCAGTGGCCAAAGGTCAGCGCATTGCCAAGGTTGTAACGCGGCGCGACGTCGCCCGGCGGGTAGTGATCACCACTGCGCAGGTCAAAGAGGAAGCCCACCTGGTTTTCCGGCGTCAGCGTGTAAAGCAGCCGCATGTCATCGCGCCCGTCCGCGCCGGGCAGGGCCACATATTTCCGACTGGCCACCATGTAGTCCGCGTCCTGCAGGCGGGTCGCCAGATAGTTTTCCCCCAGGTAGAAGCTCAAAATGTATTTCGCCCTGTTTATCAGCGGATCCTGCCAGGCCGGGTCGTTGAAAAATGTCGAACCGCCGGGACCCATTTCCTGCAGAATGCGATTGTAGTCGTCGGTGTAGACCGCCGCCGGCTCATGCCAGTCCCGATATCTGGATTCCACGTCCAGGGCCGAAAACAGGAAGATCGCCGGAGCCAGCACGAGCAGGGTGTTTTTCAGGTGTCGGTGCCTCACCGGGCCAAGCAGGGCCAGCCAGAATACCAGCGCAAACCCCAGGGCATGCATGGTCGTGTAGTCGTGGAACCAGGCAAGGTTGATCATCACGAACAACCAGGCCAGACCGGAAAGGGCGGTCAGCAGAAAGACAATGCGGCGGGCAGGGGATTGCCTGCGCAGGTGGTAGTAGACGACCAGCAAAAGCAGGGGGAGCGACACCCAATCCCGCAGTACGACACTGTTTTCTTCTGCCAGAGGCGAATACCAGCCTTTTATCCGACTTTCCATTCTGACAGCGAAGGCATTGTAATCTGCTTGCCAGTCGCTTGTCGGTTTACCCCCGGGCAGTCGGTACTGTATGCTTTGAGCGATGGTCGTCTCGGCAAATGGCACTTCGCGCCGCGCCATCTCATGCGCAACATTGTAGGCAAGCGCCAGCCCGCTCCACGCCAGGGCCAGCAACAGCACGCGCGTCGCGTCGTGTCGCAGAATGGCTTGCAGGCGCTGCGCCGGGGGCCGCTCGCGTTGCCACAACAGGCCCGCCGCCTCCACGGCAGCCCACAGCCCCAGTACCCCCAGGGAGAGAAAACCCCTGCCCAGACTTACGGCCAGCAACGCGGCGACCGTGAGCCAGCGCCAGCGTTCCCGACCTTCCAGCTTCACCCGCGCAATGACGTAAAGCAGAATCATCATCCCCAGCAGGGCGGGCTGATCAAAGTGAACCAACTCCCGGAAACGCAACAGCATGTGGCCGCTGAATGCCAGGGTGGTACTCACCAGCGCCAGACGGGCGTCAAGGCCCATGCTCCGCAGCAGCAGCCAGGCAAACAGCATCGTCAGGACAAACATGACGTGCATCAACTGGCGCGCGATCCAGACCTTCGTCGCCAGATCGTCCGTCAAACTGGTGAGTGCGCCCAGCAGCGCGCTGAAGAAGAACGGGTATCTGTCGAAATACAGATAGTCGGGCGCGCCGTCGGCATCAAGGAAGCTGCGCGCGTGGCCCACAAAGCCGTTTACCGCTGTGGCGCGACTCGCAATGGCCAGGGCATGCGACGGCACCCAGGAGTAATGCTGGCCCTCGCCACCAAAGCCCGTGCCGGCGAACTGCGTGGCGAAGACGATGACGGCCAGCAGACCGAAGTACGCCGCTATCAGCGGACGCCTGACTTTGGTAGGCAAACCCTGTACGCTCCTCGCTGACCTGGTCTACAGTTCCAGGATGCCAGGCCGCGACACGCTCTGTCCGGACTCTTCCACCTGAATCATCGGCCAGTCCGGGCCGGCGGCGGTGATGATCTCAAAGCCTTCATCGCCCACCAGAATCGTGTCCTCGGACTTGCAGCCGACGATCGAGGGATTCCAGGCATAGAGGCTGCCGGCCCGCACCGGCGACTCCTCGCCAGGGGTGACGATAATCTCGCGCGCGTTGTAGCCGGCGGGCCCGCCCTGATGATGGTAACGCCACTGGTCGGCCTCGCCCTGGGCGGCATAGGCGTCCTGGATATCGCGGAAGACCGCCGTATGGCTGCGGCCCGGCCGCGTGGCCAGCATGGCGGCGGCGTCAATCTGCGCAACTGTCTGCGCCTTCACGCGCAGCTCAGGCGGCAGCGGCCCGACATGCGCCAGACGCGTGGCGGAGAGCACCAGGCCCCACTTGCGGTTGCAGACCACGATCATGACGAGGCGTTCCATGCGTTTCTGCGTGGCCAGCGGATGACGGAAGCGGGCGATGCGTTCGTCGCTGGCCACCAGGTTAACCACGGCCAGGCCGCCCCGCCGGCGGCAGGCGGCGTCCAGCCTTGCGGCGATCTCCAGTTCGCTGTCGCCAGGCCGGGCGGCGCGGATGGCTTCCTCCAGCGCGGCGGCGGTCTCCTCGCCGAGGCGGCGACAGCGCTCCTGCTCCCCGGCATCCAGCACCAGACGCAGTTGCAACAGCGCAGCGGCCACCTCCGGCTGCGTGTCCACCAGAGTCCCCGGCGGCAGCTGCGGCGCGTCGCCGTGCCAGGCATACTCCCGGTAGCCGAAGCCCAGGTCCTCAAGCCGGTCTTCGGCGCGCAGCCGCGTCAACTCGATGTTGTTGGTTACGATGTCCCGTCTGGCGGGCGTCACCAGCGCACTCCAGACGCCGGCGTCGCTGTCAACCGGGATGCTGGCGTCGGCGCCGGCGCTGAACCAGGCGAGGTTGCGCGTCTGCGTCAGCAACAGGGCCGGCGCGTCATGGCTGGCCAGCAAGGCGCGCAGCCGCTCGTGCTTGCGATTGACTTCATCCCTGCGTTGCATTCTGCTCTTCTCCGGCCTGGGTGCCTTCCGCCGTGAGATTGTACGCGCCTGAACGATGCAACGCCACGGCAGGCCCGGGTATGCTATGCTGGTCTGGCGAACGACGGGGCGACGACCCATGGCAGCCCGGCGCGGACTGTTGCAATCGGAATCGGTGCAGAACTTTCTCAAGTCGCTGCTGACCCTGCAGCAGGGCAGCGAACTGGTATCGACCAGCGCCATGGCGGACATCCTGCAGATCTCCCCGCCTTCCGTGAGCGACATGACGCAGCGCCTGGAGGAGGCCGGCCTCGTCACCTGGCGCAAGTGGCGCGGCATCCGGCTGACGCCCGCCGGCGAAAACGAAGCGCTCATGATCCTGCGGCGCCACCGCCTGATCGAACTCTTCCTGGTGGAAGAGCTGGGCTACGAACTGCCCGAGGTGCACGCCGAGGCCGAACGCCTTGAGCACGCCGTCTCGGAGCGTTTCATCGAGGCCATCGCCAGACGATTGCACGAGCCCGGGCTCGACCCCCACGGCGACCCCATCCCGGCGCCGGACGGCACCATCCTGCGCCGTCGCCTGCAACCCCTCAGCGAGTGGCCCTCCGACAGCCCGGCTGTCGTCTCGCGCATTCGCAGCCGCAGTGAGGACATGCTGCGCGACATCGTCAGCCAGGGGATCACGCTCAACGCGCGCGTCGAAATCATGGGCGCCGCCGCCGCTGACGAGCCCCTGGCGCTGCGTGTCAACGGACGGCAGCAGCGCATCGGGCGCGCGGCGGCGGACTGCATCCTGGTCGAGGCCTGGAGTTCCTGACCTTGCGCATCCTCTTCGTCGCTTCCCTCACCCACGTGGAGCAGATGAAGCAGGCAGTCGCCAACACCCCGCCGGGCGAAACAGCGCCGCTCTTCCCTTCAAGCATGAAGGAGCATTTCCACGAACGGGCCCTTCGTCGCCGTGGTCACGAACTCGCCGTATTCTGGCGCGAACGGTCGTCACGCAACCCTCGCTTTCACGCCGGGTTGACACCTGGCAAGGCGGCCCAGGCGCTCAGACAAAAGTTGCCGCCGGCACTGGACCCTGCAGTGCAGCAGCGCAACCGTCAGTTGTTGCGGCAGGCAGCCGAATTCAAACCCGACGTCCTCTGGCTGGTCGCCGGCAACCGGGTCATCCTGCCGGAAACCCTGGCAAGCATCAGGCAGGCGCACAACTGCCGCCTGGTTTTCGCATGCGGTACATCCCCCCTCGTCTTCAGCTTTCCGCTGGAAAAACAGGCGGCCGGCCTGTGGGACCTGGCATTGGTCAATGATTACTATCACGGCATGCAACTGCTGGAACTGGGCGCGCGCCGTGTGGCCTGCCTGCCGCTGGTTGCCATGGACCCCGACTTCCATCGCCCCCGTCAGCCTGATGAAAGCCAACGCTCCACCCTCGCCTGCGACGTCGCCTTCGTGGGCACCCTCCTGCCGGACCACATCTACGGCGAGCGCGTGCGCGCGCTGACGCTGGCCATGCGCAGCTCACCCTTCATCGACGCCGCCCGCGTCACCCGGCAACAGCGACCTGCGCATTATCCGCCGCCATTTGCTGCCCAACCTGGCCTCGCCGCTGGTGATCCTCTTCACGCTGGAGATCGCCGCGCTGATTCTGGGCGAGGCCGCGTTGAGTTACCTCGGTTTCGGCGTGCAGAAGCCGGAGCCCTCCTGGGGCCTGATGATCGAGGCCGGCAAAAGCTACGTGAGTACGGCCTGGTGGTTGACGACCTTCCCCGGCCTGGCGATCTTCCTGACGGCGCTGAGCCTGAATTTGCTGGCCTCCTCGCTGCGCGCGATCAGCGACCCCGTGCAGCGCGAGCGCTGGCTCAACGCCGGCCTGCGGCAGCGGCCCTGATGACGCAGCAGGAGACACTGCTTGAAGTGCGTGACCTGCGCGTCGAGTTTCGCACGGCGGCGGGTCTGACGCGCGCCGTCAACGGCGTGAACTTCACCCTGGAACGCGGCGAGACCCTGGCCATTCTGGGCGAATCCGGCTCGGGCAAGAGCGTCAGCGCGCAGGCCATCATGGGCATTGTGGACAGTCCGCCGGGGAAGATCACGGGCGGTTCGGTGCGGCTGCAGGGCGTGGACCTGCTGCAGCTGGACGCGGAGTCCATGCGCCAGGCGCGCGGCCACCGCATCGCCATGATCTTTCAGGACGCGCAGGCGGCGCTGGACCCGGCCTTCACGGTCGGGCAGCAGATCAGCGAGACGCTGCGCAGCGGCAGCGCGCTGTCGGCGCAGCAGGCGGAGGCGCGCGCCATCGATTTGCTGGAACGCGTGCAGATCCCGGAAGCGCGGCGCCGCGTGCACGATTACCCGCACCAGTTCTCCGGCGGCATGGCGCAGCGCGTGATGATCGCGCTGGCGCTGGCGCTGGAGCCGGAGGTGCTGATCGCTGACGAACCGACCACGGCGCTGGACGTGACCGTGCAGGCCCAGGTGATGCAGTTGCTTTCGGAGTTGCAGGCGGAAAGCGGCATGGGCCTGATTTTGATCACGCATGATCTGGGCGTGGTGGCCGAAGTGGCCGACCGCGTGGCCGTGATGTACGCGGGGAAGGTGGTCGAGACGGGCCCTATCGCCGCGCTCTACGCGCGCCCGGGCCACCCCTACAGCGTCGGCCTGATGGACTCGATGCCGCGCGTCGACCGCCAGGAGGGGCGTTTGCTGGCCATCCGCGGCTCGCCGCCCAACCTGATGCGCATCCCCGCCGGTTGCGCCTTTCACCCGCGCTGCGCCCTGGCGCAGGAACGCTGTATGCAGGAGACGCCGGCCCTGCTGCCGCTGCCGGACGAGCCCGACCGGCACAGCGCCTGTCACTTCGTGGCGGACATCCCCGGCCGTCGGCGCAGCGAGCTCAGCGCGGCGCCGGCGGGTGTGGGCGCAGCGGGCGAGGAGCCCCTGCTGCGCGTGGAGGGGCTGGTCAAGCACTTCCCGCTGCGCAGCCGTTCCCTGCTGCGCCGCAGCCCGGGCGCGGTGAAGGCGGTTGACGGCGTGGACTTCGAGCTTTACCGCGGCGAGACCCTGGGCCTGGTGGGCGAATCCGGTTGCGGCAAGTCAACGGTGGCGCGCACGCTGCTGCGCCTTGAGCGGGCCACGGCGGGGCGCGCCTGGTTCGCCGGCGAGGACCTGTTCGCGCTGCGGGGCGAGGCGCTGCGCAGGGCGCGTCAGCACATCCAGATGGTCTTTCAGGACCCCTATTCCTCGCTCAACCCGCGCATGACGGCCGGCGCCATCGTGTCCGAGCCCTGGGAGGTGCACGAGGGGCTGGCGCCGCGCAATGAATGGCGCGCCCGCGCCCGCGACCTGCTGCAGCGCGTGGGGCTGGACCCCGACGACGAGCGTCGCTACCCGCACGAGTTTTCCGGCGGGCAGCGGCAGCGCATCGGCATCGCGCGGGCGCTGGCCTTCAACCCCCGGCTCATCATTTGCGACGAACCGGTCTCGGCGCTGGACGTTTCGATTCAGGCGCAGATCGTCAACCTGCTGCAGGACCTGCAGCGGGAATTCGGCATCGCAGTTATTTTCATCGCCCATGATCTCTCCGTGGTGCGGCATATCTCGGACCGCGTGGCGGTGATGTACATGGGGCGCATCGTCGAGACCGGCACGCGCGACCAGATCTACAACCAGCCGACGCACCCCTACACCCAGGCGTTGCTGTCGGCGGTGCCGGTGCCGGACCCGGCGAGCGAAGCGCGGCAGCGGCGCATCATTCTGGAGGGCGAGGTGCCCGGCGCGCTGGACCCGCCTTCCGGCTGTCGTTTTCGCACGCGCTGCTGGAAGGCCGCGCCGCCTTGCGCGCAGGAAGTGCCGGCGCTCATCGATCGCTTCGGCCACGGGCACCCGAGCGCCTGTCTTTTCGCCGAAGCGCGCGCGCCTGTGCCGGTCGACGGCTGAACATAGGAAAGGAAGGGCCATGAATGACACCCGCCGGGTGGAAGAATTCCTGAGCGAACTGGGGCCGCGTTTTTACCAGCAACTGGTCACCATTCGCGAGTTCGAACAACGCGTGGCGGAGCTCTACATGCAGACGCTGATCCGGGCATCGCGCACGTGTCCATCGGCCAGGAGGCGGTGGCCGTGGGCGTCTGTGGCGCGCTGCGCCGCGACGACTACATCACCAGCACGCATCGCGGCCACGGCCATTCGCTCGCCAAGGGCGCCAGCCCGGACCGCATGTTCGCGGAACTGCTGGGCAAGGAGGAGGGCTTCTGCCACGGCAAGGGCGGCTCGATGCATATCGCCGACCCGGAGACCGGCAACCTGGGCGCCAACGCCATTGTTGGCGGCAGCCTGGCGATCGCGGCGGGGGCGGCGCTGGGCGCCAAACGGGCGGGCAAGGGTCAGGTGGCGGTGTGCTTTTTCGGCGATGGCGCGCTGAACCAGGGGCTGCTGCTGGAATCGATGAACATGGCCTCGATCTGGCAGCTACCCGTGATCTACGTCTGCGAGAACAACCAGTACGGCGAGTACACGCCCACCGAACGCGTCACCGCCGGCAATCTGGTGAGCCGCGGCGAGGCCTTCGATATCCCCTCGGCCCGGGTGGACGGCATGGACGTGATGGCCGTGTACCGCCAGACCGGCGCGCTGGTGGAACGGGCGCGGCGCGGCGCGGGGCCGGGCTTCATGGTCTGCGACACCTATCGCTTTCAGGGGCATGGCATGAGCGATGCCGACCGCCCCTACCGCACGCGCGAGGAAGAACGCGAGTGGATGAAGCGCGACCCGATCGAGCGTTTCGCACATTTGCTGACGGAGAAGGGCCATTGCGCGCGCGAGGAACTCGACGCCATTGAGGCCAGGGTGCGGTCGGAGATTGACGCGGCGGTGATCTGGGCGCAGGAAGCCGCCTGGCCCGCCACGGCGGAAGTGACCACCCACGTCTATCCTGAGTGAAGCGACCAACGAGGAGAGTGTTGATGCCTGACAAACTGAATGTCCTGTTCCTGCCGCACCCGGTGCGCGAGGACATGTTTTACCCCTGGGGCGTGGACGTGGTGAATGCGGTGCGCGCCACCGGAAACGACATCGAGGTCTGCGACTACAAGGCGGACCTGGCGCCGCAATTCGCGGGCGTGGACGTGGTCATCGACGTCGGCGGCGCCGCCGGCACGGAGGAGATGGCCGAACTGGCCAAAGGTCAGGTGCGACTGTGGCAGATTCTCGGCACCGGCCTCGACCATTTCGAGATGGACGTCTGGCGCTCGCGCGGCATCCCGGTTGCCAACTGCCCGGGGCAGTTCAGCGCGGTGGCGCTGGCCGAACACGCCTTGATGATGATTCTGCTGCTGGCGCGGCAGTACCCGCGTTCGCAGAGCAATCTGCGCAATGGCGTCTTTTACGAGCCGGTCGGGCAGGAACTGCTAGGGAAGCGCCTGGTGCTTTACGGTTTCGGCGCCAGCGCCATCGAGCTGGCCAAACGCGCCCGCGGTTTCGGCATGCGCATGTTTGCGATTGATATTCGCGACGTTGGTGAGGAGGAGCGCGAGTCGCTGGGGTTGGAGTTCGCCGGGACGCCGGACGATCTCGACGACCTGCTGCCGGAGACCGACGTGCTTTCCATGCATCTGCACCTGAACGCGACGACGCGGCACTGCGTTGATGCGCGCCGTCTGGCGCTGCTGCCGGCGCACGCCTGGCTGATCAACGTGGCGCGCGGCGCCCTGGTGGACGAGGCGGCGCTGGCGGAAGCGCTGCGCGACGGGCGTCTGGCGGGCGCGGGCATCGACGTCTTCAGCACCGAGCCGCCGGACCCCAATGACCCGCTGATGCATTTGCCCAACGTCATCGCCACGCCGCACTGTTCCGGCACCACCGACGGCACCTCGCGCAATCGCGCGGGGGCCGCGGCCAGCAACGTCGCGCGCATCGCGGCAGGTCTGGAACCGCTGTATCGCGTCGACAACATCCCACTGGAGTGAGACCGTGAAAAACAACGAGGTACGACACAACCTGCTGTCAGGTGTGGCGCAGATCGGCTGCTTCATGGGGCTGGGCAGTCCCAACGTGGCCGAACTGCTGACGCGCGCCGGCCTGGACTGGCTGGTTATCGAGACCGAGCACAACAACCTCGACATCGCCCAGATCGAGCACATTCTGATGGCGGTGCAGGGCAGCGGCGCGATGCCGATCGTGCGGGTGGCCTCATCGCAACAGGTCTACATTCAGCGCGCGCTGGACGTGGGCGCCATGGGCGTACTGGTGCCGATGGTGCGCAGCGTGGCCGAGGCCGAGGCGATCGTCGCGGCGACGCGCTTCCCGCCGGAAGGGCGACGCAGCTTCGGGCCGCTGCGGGCCTCGCACTATTCGCTGGACAACAAAGACTATCTGCGGCGGGCCAACGACAACATCCTCGTCGCGCTGATCGTGGAAACGCGCGAGATGCTCGACAACCTGGAGGACATCGCCGCCGTGCCGGGCGTCGACGTGCTCTTCCTCGGCCCCTTCGACCTCTGCCTGTCGCTGGGGCTGGACCCGCTGCAGTTGCCCCTGCCGGAGGTCGACGCCGTGCTTGAGCGCATGCTGGAGGTGGGGCGCAAGACGGGCGTGGCCGTCGGCTACGCGGCGGACACGCCCGAAGGCCTGCGCGCCTTGCAGGCGCAGGGCGTGACTTTCGTCAGCTACGGCCAGGACTACGGGCTGTTGATGCGCGCGATTCGCGAGGGCGTGGCAGCCTTTGGCAATGCACCGGCGCTGGACTGAAACGGGGAGATATTGCATGGGGCGCATCTGGTGTGAACGGCCGGTGCCGGAGCAGTACCGGCACCTGGCGGGCGACGTTGAACTGGTCTGGCGCGGCCCGCAGGAAAAGGGCATGCAGGGCGTGCTGCGCAGTATGGCCGGCGCGCAGGGCGTCATCGCCTCCGCCTACGTGCGTTACGATGGCGAGCTCTTTGACCGGATGCCGGAGTTGCTGGTGGTCTCGCGCACCGGCATCGGCGTGGATGGCGTGGCGATCGACGAGGCCACCGAACGCGGCGTGGTGGTCTGCAACACGCCGGACGTGCCCAGCATTGCCACGGCCGAGTTCACCATCGCGCTGCTGCTCTACAGTGTGAAGCGCCTGGGGCGTTGCGCGCGGCAATTGCAACGTGAGGAGCGGCTGGACTACTTCAGCATGCACGACGCCACGGAACTGAACGGCAAGCAACTGGGCCTGGTGGGCCTGGGGCGCATCGGCGGGCGCGTGGCGCGCATCGCGCTGGCCTTTGAAATGAAGGTCAACGTGTACGATCCCTTCATCAGCCAGGCGCGCGCCGACGAGCTGGGCGTGCAACGGGTGGACAGCCTGGAGCAGTTGCTGGGCATGTCGGACATCGTTTCGCTGCATTTGCCCTCCACGGCGGAGACGCGCGAGTTGATCAACGCCGGCGCCCTGGCGCAGATGAAGCCGGGCGCGCTGCTGGTCAACGCCGCGCGCGGCACCCTGGTCGATGAGGCGGCGCTGCTGGCCGCGCTGAACAGCGGGCAACTCTCCGGCTACGCCAGCGACGTCTTCGCGCAGGAACCGCCGCCGCACACGCATCCCCTGGTGCAGCACCCCAACGTGGTGTGCACGCCGCACGTGGCCGGCGCCACCGTCGAGAGCAAGGCGCAACTGTGGCCGCTGGCGTTACAGCAGGCGCTGCAGGTGATGAAGGGCGAGCGCCCGCCGCACGTGGTCAACCCGGACGTGTGGGCGCGTCGGCGCGGGGCCTGACATGAGCGAGAAGATCGTCCTCGTCACCGACTACACCTGGCCCTCGACGGCGCCGGAGGCGGAGGTGCTGGTGCGCGTCGGTGCGCGGCTGCTGGAGGCGGAGACGGGCAGCGAGGAGGAATTGCTGGCTCTGGTGCCGCAGGCCGACGCCATCCTGACCTGCTTCAAACAGGTGCCGGCTTCGGTCGTGCGGGCGGGGACGAAGCTGCAGGTCATCGGCCGCTACGGCATCGGCGTCGACAACATCCCGGTCGACGAGGCGACGCGCCTCGGCATCCCGGTGACCAACGTGCCGGCCTACTGCCTCGACGAGGTGGCCGAGCACGCGCTGGCGCTGCTGCTGGCGGGCGCGCGCAGCATCCTGCGTTATGATCGCGCGCTGCAGGCCGACGACTGGTCGCTGGCGAGCGGCATGCCGGTCTACCGCGTGGCGGGTCGCACGCTGGCGATCATCGGCTTTGGCAAGATCGGGCGCACGCTGGCGCGCAAGGCGGCGGCGCTGGACCTGCAACTTGTGGCGCACGACCCCTGGGTGCCGGACGAGGAGATTCGCGCGGCGGGCGTCGAGCCGGCCGGCCTCGACGAGGCCCTGGCGCGGGCGGACTTTGTGAGTCTGCACACGCCGCTGACGGATGAGACGCAGCATCTGCTCAACGCGGAACGCCTGGCGCGCATCAAGCCGGGGGCCTTCGTGATCAACACGGCGCGCGGCGCGCTGATCGACCAGCAGGCGTTGTTACAGGCGCTGCAGGACGGACGGGTCAGCGGCGCGGGGCTGGACGTCTTCGTGCCGGAGCATTTGCCGGCGGGCCACGCCTTGCTGGCGCAGTCGAACGTGATCGCCACGCCGCACACGGCCTTCTACTCCGAGGAGTCGGTGCTGGAACTGGAGCGTCTGGCGGCGCAGAACGTGGCCGACATATTGAGCGGCAAGCGTCCCGTCGACGTGGTTAACCCGGAGGTGCTGGCGCTCCCCCGCTGGGCGCATCTGGAGTAGGGGTTAATGCGCCGGGGGATTGCCGAGGTATTCGGCGAGGAAGTCGTCGCGGTGGCGGGTTCTGATCGCCGGAAAGTGCCTGGCCAGGGCGTTCTGAAGGCCCAGGTCAGTCGTGACGATGTACTCAATCTGGACCGGAGATGACAGCCAGGTCAACAAAAGGTATTCGTCCTCGTCGTTGATGTATTCTGCAATTTCGTCGTCCTTTTGCGTTCTGATCAGGCGGCGAAGTTCCGGCGGTAACTCCTTTAGATCGTCTTTCTCAAGTTCTATTCTTCGTGACGGCTGAAGCAGGACTTCCCTGAAGAAACGCTTGCTTAAGTTTCGTTCCCTGCCGCCGACCCGGTTCGCCCGGTCCGCCCACTGATACGCTTTTCTAATCCACGGGCAGTTCCTGGGGACAACAATTCCGTCCTCTTTCCTGACAAACAGAGTTTCCAGGAACTGGACACTTTCCTCTTTTCTCCGATCTGTTGTTTCCGAACTGTCCTGATCGCTGTCTTTTTCGTTGGAAAGATTGGAAAACAGCCATTCGTTGATGATGAACCAGCGCGAGGCCATGGTGAACGTCAGTTGGTTTCGCCGTACAGAACGGCAAGGTCCTCCAGTTCCCCCTCCATAAAGCTGGTCAAGCCTCCATCAACCTGACCATGTTTGTTGATTTCCTGACGTTCAAATCTGGTTTCCTTGCCTTCCTTGGTCGTCAGGTAGAAGGCTACGTCATCGGGTTTGAGGTTATCTCGCGCGACCTCAGACAATATGGCGAGAGCAAACACCTCGCTGTGCGTCGTAAACAGAAAGCGTTTGTCCTCGTTGCGCATGATATTTACGAAAGTCTTTACCAGTTTCCGGATTGACGTGGGATGCAAATGCGTCTCCGGTTCTTCTACGCACAACCATTTCGTCTCGTCATGCAGCGCGAGTGCGAGCAACCAGGCGACACGATTAACGCCGTAACCGTCGTTGACGAGTTCGGTTTCCAGCCCAGTACTTAGATCTCCAACGTGGATTGAATAATTTGTATCCCCAGGTGGGGAAAAAACTCTCAATGTTCTGTTAGTGATATCTTCGAGGTAGTGACTTACAGGTGTTTGCAGGAATTTCCTTGTCGCCAGTAGAGTGCCGACCTGATCTTCACTGAAGTACAGAGACGACTTCAAGGAGAAATCCGTTGTGGTGAATATGAGATCCCCTCTGGTGAAAGCCATTTGCAAGGGGGCAATACACACCTCTCTTACCATATCAATGGGTTCGTTGATAATTGCCTCAAGCAAACGGGCGTTGTTTTCATCCTCGCGGAAGTTCCTGGAGGATTTCTCTACTTCTACACGCCCTCTCAACCCGTCCCAAGTTATCAATAAATTTGACTCCTTAAACGTTACCTTTTCCTCTTTACTTTCTATTGATTCAAACGGAGGTCTAAACTCCGCAGTCGCGTAGATTGAAGTTTCGCCTTCGAAGACCTGCACATCAATCGATACACCTCGGCCTCTCGCAAATTGCATTCTCCACATGACTCTGTAACCGAATGACGTAGTCTCGGTTTCCAGGTAGATGACCTCTTTAACGTTGTGGTCATGGATTACAGAACGACGATCACCGAGGTTGGCGAACCCAAGATTGAAAAAGTCACCTGATCGACTTCCCACATTCAGGAGCACGTTTTTCATTACCAACATGGCGTACAGCAAGGTGGACTTGCCGGAGCCGTTGGGACCATAGAGCACCGTTATAGGGGCCAGTTCCACGCGCTGCGTCTTGATAGAGCGAAACTGATCAACTTCAAACAGCATTTTGACCCCTCCTGCAACTGCGGGCGGGTAGTCAGTATAGCATTGTCGCACTGGCAAAATCGTAGAGTCCCTCTCCGACAGGAGAGGGGCTTTGGGTGAGGGCTGTGGCCTAGGCCTGCTGCGGGATGCGGTCGCCGTCGGGGCGGGCGATGAATGTGAAGTGGTCGTTACCCGCGCCGCGGCAGAGGATGGCCTCCTGGTTCCACTCCGGCAGTGTGCGCAGCACGTCGCCGGGGATGAAGCGCATCGTCAGGCCGCAGCGCCGCCGGTCCGAGAGGTTCGGCTCCGAGCTGTGCAGCAGCAGGTCGGTGTGCAGTGACATCTGGCCGGCGCGCAACTCCACCGCGACGGGCGCGGCGCCGTACTGCGGAGCGCCCTCCACGGTCTGCCAGAGCACGTTGTTCTCCTCCGGCCGGCTGTCGACGTATTCGATGGCGCCGTGCTGATGCGAGCCGGGGATGAGCGTCATGGCGCCGTTCTCGACGTCGGTGTCATCAAGGGCCAGCCAGACGGTGACGGTCTTGCTGGGGCTGAGGGCCCAGAAGGTGGCGTCCTGGTGCCAGCTGACGCGCTTGCCGTCGCCGGGCATTTTGTTGAAGTAGTGCGAGCCCCAGAGGATGACGGTCTCGCCCAGCAGGTCCTGCACGTAATCGAGGATGCGGTTGTCGGTGACGAGGTCGTAGATGCCGGCGCAACTGCTGTGCCAGGCATTGATGCCGTAGTTGTCGAGGCCGGCGGCCTCGGCCATGGCCGTCAGTTCGTCGAAGTAATTGCGGTGGGCGGCAATTTCGGCGTCTGTGAAGACGTCGAGCGGGAAGACGTAGCCGCGCTGGTTGTAGTGGTCGATTTGCGCGCGGGTCAGAAGTTTGGGCGAGTCGTTCCGGATGGGGAAGAAGCGCAGGTCGCGCGCCTCGCCGGGAAATTCGTGGGGCATGACAGGCTCCCTGGTTGTGAAGCGTTGCCGCCTGTGGCCTTCGTCCCGCTCGCTTCGCCGCTCGCGGGACTTCTCCCCCTTCGGGAAAATCCGCCAGCGGGATGAACCAGCCAGGGCGACAAGGCAAACTGTCAGGGTGACAAGTGTAGCCTGGCGGTTGGTAGCCTGTACTTTTGAGCCCTCACCCCCCAACCCCTTTCCCGTCCTGTGGGACGGGAGCCCTCACCCCAAACCCTGTCCCGCTCAGTCGCGGGAGCCCTTCCCTCAGGGAGAGGGGCTTTAACCGGGAGCGGTGATGGTCACGCATATATCTTTCTGCGGGAAAAAGAAATGAATGCAACGACACACGGCAGCGACTTTCTCCCCCTCTCCCTGAGGGAGAGGGGGCCGGGGGGTGAGGGCAGTCACCTGCCGCCACCGGCTCAGCGACGAATCGCCAACTCCAGCGCGGTCAGGGAATGTGGCTCGAGTGTGGTGGTCAGCACGCTGTCCTGCGTCGCCAGCGACTCTGTGCGCAGCCGGACTTCGTTGGGCGTGTCGAAGGTGTTGCAGGCCTCCAGCGAGGGACCGTTGAGCACGCTGAACTGCGCCGGGCCGTCGTAACGACCGGCCTCAAGGTGGACGCTGACCTCGCTGTGGGCGTCAGCTGTGCGGTTGACGAGGAAGAGCGTGAGCTGCTGGCCGGTTTCGTCGCGCGTGGCGGCGATGTCCAGCACGGGTATGCCGCTGTAGCCGTTGCCGCTGAAGCTCGCGTCGCTCTCCAGCCAGGCGTCAAGGGCGAAGGCGCCGCTGAGGCGGCTGTAAAGCTCAAGCGCGTGCCAGGTGCTCTGCAGCACGAGGCCGTCGCCGTCGGGGTTGGTGCGGATCGGGCCGCCCATGTTCACGATTTCGGAGATATTGGCCATCTTGACGCTGTGGGCGTGGCGCAGGAAGGCGTTGAGGTTCTGGGCGATGACCAGCATGTCCTGCAGGTTGAAAATGGCCTCGATGCCCTGGTCGGGGTCGAGGAACTTGAGCACGTTGTACTCGCAGACGGCGAGGTGGACGTCGCGCTCAATGCCATGGTTGAGGCGCATGATGTGGATGATGCCTTCCATCGCGCGCAGGCGTTCCTCAAGCAGTTCGGAGGTCGCCATCAGCGCCGGGAAGTCGACGGTCTGCATGCCCAGGCCGATGTACCAGTGGATGTCCAGGTAGTCGATCAGGTCGCCGGCCTGTTGCAGCAGCAAACGCGGCGTCTCGACGACGTCGGCGGTCCAGTCCGAGGTGCCGGCGGCCACCAGTTTGATGTCGGGGTCGACCAGTTTCATGGCCTTCGCGAACTCGCTATACGCGCGGGCGTATTCGGCGGCGGTCTTGTGGCCGATCTGCCAGGGGCCGTCGACCTCGTTGCCGATGCCCCAGTAGCGCACCCTGTGCGGCTCGTCGAAGCCATGCGCCTGGCGCAGCTTCACCAGTTCTGTCGGGCGCGTGCCGTTGCAGTATTCGAGCCAGTCGCGCGCCTCGCGCCCCTCGCCGTCGCCGCAGTTGACGACGAGGAAGGGCTCGGCATCCAGCCTGCGGCAGAAGCGGATGAACTCGTTTGTGCCGAAGTGGTTGCTGTCGACGTTGTTCCAGGCGAGGTCGAGGCGCGCCGGCCGCTGCTCGACGGGGCCGACGCCGTCGCGCCAGCGGTAGCCCGAGACGAAGTTTCCGCCGGGGTAGCGCACGATCGGCATGCCCTGGCGGCGCAGGGCATCGATCACGTCGAGGCGCAGGCCCTGTTCGTCGCTCAGGGGCGAGCCGGGGTCGTAGACGCCGCCGTAGATGCAGCGGTGCATGTGCTCGGCGAAGCCGCCGAAGATGTTCCGGTCCACCGCTCCGGTCGTGCGCAGGGGGTTGAGCCAGACCTGGTTCATCCCTTCAGTCCTGAAAAGGCGACGCTCTCGATGATGAAGCGTTGCAACACCACGAAGATGATGAGGATCGGCAGCAGGGCGATCATGGCGCCGGCCATCAGCACCGACCAGTCCTGCACGTAGAAGTCCACCAGGCGCGCCAGCATGACCGAGACGGTCTGGATTTCGGGCGAGCGCAGGTAGATCAGCGGCGCGAGGAAATCGTTCCAGCGGTGCAGGTAGCCCAGCACAAAGAGCGTGGCGACGAGGGGCCGGGCCTGGGGCATGAAGACGTGGCGGTAAATCTGGAAGAAGCTGGCGCCATCGACCTTGGCGGCATCTTCCAGTTCGCGCGGCAGGCCGGAGAAGAACTGGCGGCTGAGGAAGAGGGCGAAAGGCGTGCCCAGCAGGTAAGGCAGGATGACGGGGTTGAAGGTGTCGATCCAGTCCAGCTCGCCGAAGAGGATGAAGGTCGGGATGAGGGTGACGATGCCGGGGATCATCATGGTCATCAGCAGCAGGCCGAAAAGCGGCCCCTTGGCCGGAAAGCGCATGCGGGCGAAGGCGAAGCCGGCCAGGGTGCTGGTGGCAATCTCGCCGACGGTGGTGGAAAGGGCGATGAAGGTGGAGTTGACCAGGCCGCGCGCGAGATGCGTCTTCTGCCAGATGGTGACGTAGTGATCGAGAATGAAGGGGTTGGGGATCCACTGCGGCGGCATGACGAAGATGCCGCGGGCGGGCTTGAAGGAGGTGGAGAGCATCCAGAAGAAGGGGATCAGGACGATGAAGGCGAGGGTGAAGAGGCCGATGTAGGACAGGGCGCGCAGCAATTGTGCCTGACGACGGGCGTCGGCCTGCTGCGTGGCGGGCGCGAGGCTGCGCAGGGCTTCAGACATGTTGCTCGTGCTCGTAGAAGACCCAGCGACGGGCGAGGCGGAAGTTGGCGACGGTGATGAGCAGAATGATCACCCCCAGCAGCCAGGCCTGGGCCGAGGCGTAGCCCATCTCCAGGTCGGCGAAGCCGTTTTTCCAGATCTCCATGACCACCGTGCGCGAGGCGTTGCCGGGCCCGCCGCGGGTCATGATGTAGGGCTGGGCGAAGCTCTGGAAGCCGAAGATCATGCCGGTGACCAGCAAAAAGAAAGTGGTCGGGCTGAGGCTGGGCCAGGTGACGAAGCGGAATCGGTTCCAGAGGCCGGCGCCGTCGATCACGGCGGCCTCGTAAAGCTGGGCCGGCACGGCCTGCAGGGCCGCGAGGTAGATGAGCATCTGGAAGCCGAGCGCGCTCCAGATGCCCATGATCATCAGCGAGGGCTTGACCGTGCCCTGGTGGCTGAGCCAGCGGCCATTGGCGGGCAGGCCCATGCTGCCCAGCAGGTGATTCAGGATGCCGAATTCGGGGTTGAAGATCCACAGCCAGATGACGGAGGTGGCGGCGATGGGCAGCACGTTGGGCAGGTAGAAAACGGCGCGCAGCAGGTTGCGGCCGCGCAGCTGCTGGTTGAGCACGATGGCCACGGCCAGCGCCAGCGCCATCCCGATCGGCACGGCCAGCAACATGTAGACGGTGTTGAAGAGCGCGATCCACAGGACGTGGTCGCGCGCGCCGAGCAGCCAGCGATTGCCAAACAGCGTGACCTCGCTGACGACGCCGAAGCGCTCCGGCAGCACCTCGCGGTCGCGCGGGTAGCCGGGGCGACAGTCGAAGGGTTCGCCGCTGCGTTCGTCGTTGCGCTGCTGCCAGTCGGCCAGTTCGGAGGCGGGCACGTTGCGGTGCCGCCCGCACTGGAAGAGCAGTTCGCCGCTGGCCTCGTCGCGGGCCTGGGGCGTGTGCACCACGCTGACGCTGAAGATGGAATGCCAGTTGGTCGTGCCGGCCCATTCCGCCGGCGAGAGCAGGTCCCATTTGGTGAAGCTGAGCGCCAGCGAGGCCAGCATGGGCCCGAGCACGAAGAGCAGGAAGCCCGCCGTGACGGGCAGGATGAATAGCCAGGCCCAGAGGGCCTCGCGACGGGTGTTGCTGGCCTGGGACAGGCGCGGGCGCAGACGAATCATTGAATCAGGGTCTCATGCTGATTTACAGCCACGCCGGGACGCCCGCCGCCCCGGCGTGACTGCGTGTGAAAATGTTAGCCACCCATGCGTTGTTCGTCGATGGTGGCCCAGGCGTCGTCAAGGCCGGCCTGCAGGTCACCGGCGACGTCCAGCAGGGCGTCTTCGGCGAAGGCGGAGTTTTCGACCACGACCGCCTGCCACATGCGGCCCCAGGGCTCCGGCTGCCACACAAACCAGTGCGGCACGAAGGACCAGGGACCCGGCAACTGGCAGCGGGTCGTCTCAAGGAAGACCTGGGAATTGGCGGGCATCTGGCCTGGCTGCAGGAAGGCGTCGGTGTTGGCCAGTTCCATCTGGGCCGGGATGTTGTAGCCGAGCGCGGCCTGCGCCAGCTGGCCGTCCGGGCCGTAGATGAACTCGATGAAGCGGTAGGCCTTCTCGGGATTTTCAGCGCCCGTCGAGCCGGCGATGATGGCGAGACCGACCGAACCGGACCAGCCGCTTACGCTGCAACCTTCGGCAAAGGCGCGGATCTCGCCGCTGCTGCCGACGGGGAAGGGCCGCACGTCCCATTCAAAGTCAAGGGTGTCGCGGAAGCCGGTGGTGGCCCAGCGGCCGTTCCAGTTCATACCCACGCGTCCGGTATTGAAGAGGTCCCAGACGTTGATGCCCTCCAGCACGCCGGGCGGCGGCGTGATGCGGTGGACGTGGTTCAGGTCGGAGAGGAACTGGATGGCGTCGATGGTGTTCTGGTCCTCGTGCGCGATCCAGGTGCGGCCGTCCTCGCTGACGTAGTGGCCGCCGTTGCCGAAGATCGGCCCCAGGCCCCAGCCGGGCACAGTCAGGGTGCCAAGGCCGAAAGTCTCGACGTTGTCGGCGTCAAAGCCCTCTTCGTTGGGGTGCAGACCGTTGGCGTCGGTGGTGAGGGCGATGCCGGTCTCCACCAGCTGGTCCCAGGTCATGGGCACGTTGGGGTCCGGCAGCGGCACGCCCAGTTCGTTGAAGAGGTCGACGTTAATGTAGAGCGCGGTGGGGCCGACGTCACGCGGCAGTTCATAGATGGGCCCGGTCATGAAGGCGCCGGTCTCGGGGTCGAAGCGATAGCGATCGGGGCCGGAGGGCCAGACGGCGTCGAGGTCGATGACCTCGCTGGCGTTGACGAATTCCTCAATGCTGACCAGCGCGCCGCGCGGCGCAAAGACGGCGAAGTCGCCGTCGGCGACGAGGGCGATGTCCGGCGGGGTGCCGCCGGCGATGGAAGTCAACAGATAGTCGACGTAGCCGGCGCTGGGCACGCCCTCAAGGGTGATGAAGACGTCCGGGTTGGCTTCGTTGAACTGGTCGATCAGTTCCTGGAAGACGACGTCGGCGGTCGGGTCGGCCCAGTGCAGATAAGTGAGTTGCAACGGCTCCTCGTCCTGGGCGGCCAGCGGCGCGACCGCCAGGCAAACCAGCAGGGTCGCGAACAGGAAAAACACCATGCGTTTCATGAAACAAATCCCCCACATTTCCAAAACATGTCGGGGCAAAGTTTAGCGGTGTGTGCGAACCTGCGCCACAGGTTGCGGTGGCCGGCAGAGACACGGGAGCCTTGAGGCAAGGGGTCTTTCTTCTTCAATTGCAAGCGGCAACAAATCCCTCCCTGCTGGATGAAATAACCGGAATTGTCGCCAGGAGTTTTAATTCTGACGATTGCATTTTCGCACGCGTCCAATGGTGATATGAGCATATCCATTCGGAACTTCAGAATTTACAATGATCTCTTTGGGCTGCAAGCGAGTGACGGGTCGCAATGAAAGCGATGTTCCTGCACTGGCGGCAGACGGGACTTCCCGGCTTCGGGCTCGTGATGGTCCTTGTCCTGACGCTGTTTGCGATGCTGCCGTTGCTGTCAGGTGACGGACTGCCGGCCGGTGACGATACGCTTTTGCATGTCTATCGCGCCGCCGAAATGTCGCGCAGCCAGCGGCACGGGCTGATGTTCCCTTCCTGGGGCGAGGGATTCTATGCGGGCTACGGCTCGCCGTTGTTTCACTTCTACGCCAGCCTGACCTACTACCTCACCAGCCTGCTGCAGATCGTCGCCGGTCTGGATGTTATGTCTGCACTGCGCTGTCTGATCGCCCTGATTTTTCTGGCCTGCAGCAGCGGGATGTATCTGTTCGTGCGGTGCCGCTACGGAGAGTTGGGCGCGGTACTCGCCGGCCTGCTCTACGTCTACAGCCCCTGGCTCCTGTATTCAGAGCCCTTTGCCCGCGGCGCGTATCCTGGCCTGCTGACCCTCGCCATCTTCCCCTTCCTGCTGTGGCGCCTGGATGTGCTGCGCGATTGCCCCACTCCCGCCAGTCTGGTCGCGGTTGTTCTGGTTCAGGTGGCGCTGATTAATTCCCATAACCTGTTGCCCCCTGTGCTGACTCTGGTCGCCCTGGCGTGGGTGGGCGGCGAGACGGCGCTGCAGCGATTAACCAGGGGAGAGGTGAACTGGCGTCCGGCGGCTCTGGCGTGCGGGGCGATTTTCCTGGGCGTGGGCGCGGCGGCGGCTTTCTGGTTGCCTGTTGTGCTGGAAGGAGATTCGGTCAAGCTGGAGAATCTCACGGCGGACCCCATGCTGGACTTTCGCAACCACTTTGTGCCGCTGAGCGAATTGCTGGCCGGGCCACCCCTGCACGATGGCGGCAACGCCAATGGACTGCACAACCTGAAGATTTTGGGTGTCGCGCAGTGGGTGCTGGCCCTCTCGGGTCTGGTGACGGCGGCCCTTTTCTACCTGCGCCGCGGCGGGCCGCTGCCGCAGCGGCCGCAGGCATTGGCCGGCGCCCTGTTCTTTGGGCTGCTGGCCTGCCTGATGCTCGCGCTGATGTTCCCGCACGCGAGGGGCCTGTGGGAGCGTCTGACCTTCCTGCACGTCTTCCAGTTTCCCTGGCGTCTGCTTGGGCCGGTCTCCGCATTTCTGGCCATCGTCGGCGGCGCCAACGGCCTGTGGCTGGACCGGTTGCGAAGGCGGACGCGAGGCGGGGCGCTGGCCCTGCTTGTCGTCTTCCCGCTGGTCACGGCGCTGCCATTGCTTTACATGCCCGCCAACTGGAGGCTGAGCGAGGTGGACACTTCGCTGGCGGCCTGGTATGCGGATACGGGAAACCTGTCCTTGCTGGGCACGACCGCCACCCATGAATTTCTGCCGCGCGACGTGCACGTCTTTCCCGGCGCGACCGGGGCGTTGATGGCGGATTACGCCGATGGATATCCGGTGGACAAATTCAATCGGGACAGCCTGCCGCCGGGCAGCACAGTTCACCTGGTTCACAATTCACCGCAGGCGCTGGAATGGCAGGTTGAGGCCGGCAACGACTTTACTGCCGAAATTCTGAACTTTTACTGGGTCGGCTGGCGCGCGGAAATCGATGGACAGGAGGTCGAGATTCGTCCATCGAGGGATCACGGCCTTGTCTCGTTTGCCCTGCCCGCCGGCAGTCATCGCGTGCGCGTGTTTCTGGGGTCGACCCCTGCGCGCGATCTGGCAACAGGGATTTCGGTGATGTCGTTGTTGCTGGTCGCCGCCGGCGCCGTCGCGCTGCGTCTCCGCCCGGTCGCATACGCCGCCAGGAAGTGGAGACCTGGCCGGAATGCCGGCCGGTGCCGCGCTGGCCACGCTGGCTGTCCTGCTCTTCTTTCGCGAAGGAAGCGCCTGGATCCATTCGCCGCCGGGGGAGGCCCTGCCGGCGCAGGTGCAGCGCAGGTACACGCTGGACGGGCGCATCCAGTTGCTCGGTTATGATCTGAACGCCGACGTGCTGCAGGCCGGTGAACGTCTGGAGTTACGGCTTTACTGGTACGCGCTGGAACAGGGTGATGTCGATTTGTCCAGCTTTGTGCATCTTGTGAACGAAGGATGGACGCACGCGCAGGTCGACAAGCGCCGCCCGGGCAATTTGCCCAGCAGCAAGTGGAGCCCGGCCGGTTACATTCTTGATACTTATACGCTGCACATACCGGCGCAGCTGCCCGCCGGCGACTTCCAGCTGGTGACCGGGCTGTATACCTGCGACCCAATGCCGTCGGGCGAGTGTCGCCCTGGCGACCGCCTTGCGGTGACTGACGGGAGCGGCGCGATCATCGGCGACCACGTCCCGCTCGCAACCATCCGGGTTGGCTATTGACGTCGGCCCGGCGGCGGCCGGAGGCGCTGATGGCCCGACCGCCGCGAGCGATCATTCACGCACTCTGCGCCAGGGCTTGTGGCCTGGGCTGCGGCGTGAGCGTGAGGCCCTCGGGCCCGACGTCGACGAAAACGCGGTCGCCTTCACCGACCTGGCCCTCCAGCAGCAGCAGCGCGAGGGGGTCCTGCAGCTGGCGCTGGATGACGCGCTTGAGCGGGCGCGCGCCGTAGACCGGGTCGTAACCCAGTTCGGCGAGATGCGCGCGGGCCTCGTGGCCGAGTTCCATGGCCAGGCCCTGGTCCGCCAGGCGCCCGCGCAGACCGTCCAGCTGGATGTCCACGATCTGCAGCAGGTCCGCCTGGCTGAGGTGATGGAAACGGATGACCTCGTCGAGGCGGTTGAGGAACTCGGGGCGGAAGTGCCGCTCCAGTTCACGCTGCAGGGCCGTGTCCATGGCAGCGTCGTCGGCGCCCGCGCCGAACTCGCGCAGCAGTTGACCGCCGATGTTGCTGGTCAGAATGATGACCGTGTTGCGGAAGTCGACGCGGCGGCCGTGGCCGTCGGTCAGGCGACCGTCATCGAAGACCTGCAGGAAGATATTGAAAACTTCCGGGTGGGCCTTTTCGATCTCGTCGAAGAGCAGCACCGACCAGGGACGGCGGCGCACGGCCTCGGTCAACTGGCCGCCCTCCTCGTAGCCGACGTAACCGGGCGGCGCGCCGATGAGACGGGCCACCGAGTGGCGCTCGCCGTATTCGCTCATGTCGAAACGCAGCAGGGCGTCGCCGTCATCGAAGAGGAAGGCCGCCAGGGCGCGGGCCAGTTCGGTCTTGCCGACACCGGTGGGGCCGAGGAAGAGGAAGCTGCCGAGGGGCCGGGCGGGGTCCTGCAGACCGGTGCGGCCGCGCCTGACCGCCGCGGCGACGGCCTGCAAGGCCTTGTCCTGGCCGATGACGCGCCGGCGCAGTTCGTCTTCCATGCGCAGCAGTTTGGCGCTTTCGCTCTCCAGCAGACGCGTGACCGGGATGCCGCTCCAGCGCGAGATGACGGCGGCGATGCCGTCGGCGTCAACCTCTTCCTTCAGCATGGCGCCCTCGGCCTGCAGTTGCGCCAGGCGCGCTTCGGCCGCGTCCAGATCGCGCTCCAGTTCAGGGACCTGGCCGAAGCGGATGCGGGCCGCGGTTTCGAGGTCGCTGCGGCGTTCGGCCTGCTCCAGCTCGACGCGGGCGCTGTCGATGTCGGCGCGGGTGGCGCGCAGGGCCTGGATGGCGTCCTTTTCGGTTTGCCAGCGGGCGGCGAGGGCATCGCGCTGCTCGCGCAGGTCGGCCAGCTCCTGTTCGATGACCTCCAGGCGTTGCTGCGAAGAGCGGTCGCGTTCCTGCTTTAGCGCCTCGCGCTCGATTTCCAGTTGCATCAACTGGCGCTCAAGCGTATCGAGGGCGAGGGGCCGCGAGTCGATCTGCAGCTTGAGCAGGGAGGCGGCCTCGTCGACGAGGTCGATGGCCTTGTCGGGCAGTTGCCGCCCCGGCAGATAGCGCTGGCTGAGGGTCGCGGCGGCGACCACGGCGCTGTCCTGGATGCGCACGCCGTGGTGCACCTCGTAGCGCTCCTTCAGGCCGCGCAGGATGCTGATGGTGGCCTCCACGTCCGGTTCCTCGACGTAGACGGGCTGGAAGCGGCGCTCGAGGGCGGCGTCCTTCTCGATGTTTTCGCGGTATTCGTCCAGCGTGGTGGCGCCGATGGCGTGCAGTTCGCCGCGGGCCAGCATCGGTTTGAGCATGTTGCCGGCGTCGAGGGCGCCCTCGGCCGCGCCGGCGCCGACGATGGTGTGCAGTTCGTCGAGGAAGAGGATGATGCGCCCCTCGCTGGCGCTGACTTCCTTCAGCACCGCCTTGAGGCGCTCCTCAAATTCGCCGCGGAACTTCGCGCCGGCCAGCAGCGAGCCCATGTCGAGGGCGATGATCTGGCGCTCGCGCAGGGCTTCGGGCACGTCGCCGTCGACGATGCGTCGCGCCAGTCCCTCGGCGATGGCGGTCTTGCCGACGCCGGCCTCGCCGATGAGCACGGGGTTGTTCTTGCTGCGGCGGCCCAGCACCTGGCTGACGCGGCGAATCTCCTCGTCGCGGCCGATGACCGGGTCCAGTTTTCCCTGGCGCGCCAGGGCGGTCAGGTCGCGCCCGTAGCGCTCCAGGCTGCTGTATGTGTCCTCGGGGTCCTGGCTGGTGACGCGCTGGTTGCCGCGGATGGCCGTCAGGGACTTGAAGATGGCGTCGCTGCTGACCTCGTGGCGTTGCAGCAAGGGAGCGGTGCCCGGCGAGTCGGCCAGCGCCAGCAGCAGATGCTCGCTGCTGACGTAGTCGTCGCGCATGCGTTTGGCCTGCGCCTGCGCCTCGACCAGGGTCTCCTGCAGGGCGCGGCCTACGCCGACCTGCACATTCTGGCCGGCGACGCGCGCCTCGCGCGTCAGTTCGCGCTCAACGTCCTGCAGCAGTTCGGACGGCTGCGCGCCGATGCCGGCCACCACACGGGGCACGATGCCATCCTGCTGGCCCAGCAGGGCGGCCAGCAAGTGCAGCGGACGGATTTCTGCATGGCGCTGCCCGACGCAGAGCGTCTGGGCGGCGAGCAAGGCTTCCCCTGGGCCTTGTTGGTATAGCGCTTGAGGTCCATGGACACGCTCCTTCAATGCCTGCGACTTTTCTGCCAGCATGGCAGTCGTACGCAAGAGAAGCGTCAGCGGGACGTATGAAGGACGTTTGCGTGAGGGCCAGGTAGTGGTGGTGGCTGCCCTCACCCCCCGGCCCCTTTCCCGTCCTGGGGGACGGGAGCCCTTCCCTCAGGGAGAGGGGGAGCGTCTTTCCGGTCCTGGGGAATGGGAGCCCTCCGCTCAGGAAGAGGGGGAGAATCTGCTTGTCCAGCCAGGTTCTGAAAAACCCGCCTGCGATCAACGAGTGTAAAGCCCCTCTACCTGAGGGAAGGGCTCCCGCGACTGAGCGGGACAGGGTTTGGGGTGAGGGCCCGGTTGTGGTGGTGGCCGCCCTTTTCCCGTCCCGTGACTGAGCGGAAGGGCTCCCGCGACCAGGCGGGACAGGGTTTGGGGTGAGGGCCGGCGATTCCCGTTCAGGCGAGGCTGCGCGGCAGGGTGAAACGGAACTCTGTGCCAGCGCCCGGTTGACTGCTCACCTCGATGCGGCCCTGATGCGCCTCGACCAGGCCGCGGGCGATGGCCAGGCCGAGGCCGGCGCCGCGCTCGCCGTCCTGGTCACGGGTGCGCGCCTGCTCGCCGCGCCAGAAGCGCTCGAAGACCTGGGGCAGGTCCGCTGCGGCGATGCCCTCGCCGTTGTCGCTGACCGTGACGCTCACCTGCTGCGATCCGCTGGCGGCGGCGGCGAGGCGTACGCTGCCACCGGCCGGCGTGTGACGAATGGCGTTGCTGACGAGGTTGTAGAGCACGCGCTGGATCTTTTCGGGGTCGATCAGCAGCGGGTCGACGTCCTTGCCGATCTCGCCCTCCAGTTGCACCTCACGGCGGCGGGCGACGGGTCTCAGGGCGCCCAGCGTATCCGAGAGCAGGTCGCCGAGGGAACTGCGCTGCAACTGCAACTCGACGTGGCCGCTTTCCAGTTGCGAGAGTTCGAAGAGGTCGTCGATGAGTTCGCTGAGGTTGCGGATCTCACGTTGCGCGGTTTGCAGGTAACGCTGCTGCGTGGCCTCGTCGCCGGCGACGCCGTCAACGAGGGCCTCGATGACCAGGCGCAGCGAGGCCAGCGGCGTGCGCAGGTCGTGGCTGGTCCAGGCGATCAGGTCGCGCCGGCCCTGTTCGAGCCGTTCTCGGCGCCCGGCGGCTTCCTCAAGGCGTTCGGCCATCATGTTGAAGCTGCGGGCGAGGGCCGCCAGTTCGTCCTGGCCCTCCGCATTGACGCGGGTGCCCGTCTCGCCGCGGGCGATGCGCTCCGCACCGCGGGCGAGGGCGCGGATGCGTGGTGTGAAGGCGTTGCTGATGAAGTAGCCGCAGCCGAGCGCGGTGCAGGCGCCAAAGACCAGCAACACGGCGCTGAGGCCGAGGTCGTGGGCATCGAGAAACATCTGCCGCGCCAGCAGCCAGAAGTTGACGAAGAGCGTCAGGATGGTCAGCAGGCTGAGCAGCATGAGGCCGTCACGCAGGCGGCGCAGACGCTGGCCGAGGCCTGGCTGGCCGATGCGCCAGGCGATGAGAATGCTGCCGCTGCCGGTGAGGCCCATCAGCAGGAAGAGTTGCTGCTCGTCCACAGGGGGCGGGGCGAAGAGCGGCCGCGCCAGCAGGGGGATCAGCAGCGCCGCGCAGAGCCAGACGCCGAACAGCAGCAGAACCAGATGACGGATGCGGGCTGTGGCCATGACGCACCTCCCTGCGCAGTGGACTGCGGACCCTGTGGCACAATGCGTTATAGTAGCATGGCGACATTGGCGCCGGGCAGGCAGGAGGGCAGGATGGCCCGCTTGAGCAGGGAGCAACTGAACGCTTTTTACGAGCAGGGTTATGTCGTGGCGCAGGGCCTGCTGGATCCGGTCGCCGATCTGGACCCCGTCATCGACGAGTACCATACGGTGCTCGACAGCCTGGCCGACGAGCTCTACGCGAAGGGTGAGATCAGCGAGCGCTACACAGCCTTCGATTTCAACGAGCGCTACATGCGCATCTGCGAAGAGAGCGGGCGCATACACAGCCAGTATTTCGACTTCATGTTGCCCAAGCGCAACGTCCAGCCGGACGCGCCGCTGTGGGTGGGGCCGGCGATCTTCCACATGATTCGCAACGAGAAGCTGCTGGACGCCGTCGAGCAGTTAATCGGTCCCGAAATCTATTCCAACCCGGTACAGCACGTGCGCATGAAGCCGCCCGAGCATCGCACGCCGCGCAACCCGAAGACCGGGCAGGTCCAGGTGGGCGCCACGCCCTGGCACCAGGACGGCGGCGTGGTGAATGAGGATGCCGACGAGACGGAGATGATCACCGTCTGGTTTCCGCTGTGGGACGCGCCGGTCGAGGCCGGTTGTCTGGAGGTCATTCCTTACAGTCACCTGCAGGGCCTGCGACGGCACTGTGCCTCGCCCACGGGCGGCGGGCCGAGGTTGCATGACGCGGTGATCGAGCGCGAGGAGGCCCTTGCGCTGCCGATGCGGCGCGGCGACGTGCTCTTCATGACGCGCTACACGAAGCACTCTTCCCTGTCCAACCACAGCGACAGCATGCGCTGGAGTTTCGACCTGCGCTACAACCCGACCGGCCAGCCGACCGGGCGCGAGGTCTTCCCCGGTTTCGTGGCGCGCAGCCGCAAGAATCCGCAAAGCGAACTGCGCGACCCCCGCGCCTGGGCGCAACTGTGGTATGACGCGCGCGCACGTATGGCCGCGCCGGACTACGAGGACTTCAGCTACAACCGCTGGAGCGTCGATTTCCCGGGCTGTTAGGCAGGCCCGCCCCTGCCGCGTTTTGCCGGGGCGGGCGATTTGATAATTCGCCCCTATCCTGGCGCTGCGATTTGTGGGGGTGGGCGATTTGGTAAATCGTCCCTGCTGTAGCGACGCAAATATCCGCACGATGACGCTCCACGCATCCAGATTCTGTATCCGGTTAATCAGAACAAGAAGGGCGTAGACTTCTCTGCCATAGCTAATAACCATGACGAAGAGGAATACCTGATCGACAAGGGCAGCGATTTCCGGTTCGTTGCCGTGGAGGACGTAGAGTTCAAAGTGTTCACGGGCGGTATGCCGGCACCAGGAAAGTCACCGTCTATCAAGGGAGGACAGCGTGAAGTTCGAAGTAACAGTACGGGAAGACATCGCGCCGGGGACCTACAACCGCTTCGTCCACGTTGGCGCCGCCACGTTCATCGTCGACCGTGAAACCGCCGACCGGATGATGCTCGACGACGCTGACGGCACCAAGAGAATCATGGTAGTCGATGACAGCAGTGGGCCGCTGACCGGCGAGATGGATGCTGACCAGTGGAACGCCTGGAAGGAGCAAAACGCGCACCTGTTCAGATGAGCCGGTGGCGCTGGCAGCAGGTGACCCCATAAAAGGAGTGCGCAATGCCTGACCTTCACTCCCCCGCTGGTTGAAGTGCTGACCGGGGCCGCAATTCGCGCTATAGTTACGCGGCGAAACAGGAGTGGAAGGCAGGGAGCGGGATGAGTCTCTTAAGCCGCGGGCAACTGGACGAATTTAACGAAAAGGGCTATCTGCTGGTTGAGGGCCTGCTGGACCCGGTCGCCGACCTGGACCCGATCATCGCCGAATACCATACCGTGCTCGACAACCTGGCCGAAGAGTTGTACGCGGCGGGCCGCATCCGCCAGCGTTACGCGGCGCTCGACTTCAACGAGCGCTTCCTGCGGATCTGCGAGGAGAGCCAGGACGTACACAGACAATACTTTGACTTTTCGCTGCCCAAGGGTGGCGTGAAGCGGGATACGCCGCTGTGGGTCGGGCCGGCCGTATTCAACATGCTGCGCAACGAGAGGCTGCTGGACGTCGTTGAACAGTTCATCGGGCCGGAGATCTATTCCAACCCGGTGCAGCACGTCCGTCTCAAGCCGCCGGAAGACCGCTCGCCCTGGGACCCTGACGCGGAGCAGATTCAACTGGGCATCACCCCCTGGCACCAGGACAACGGCGTGGTGACCGGGGACGCCGACGAGACGGAGATGCTCACGGTCTGGTTCCCGCTGTGGGACGCGCCGGTCGAGGCCGGCTGCCTGGAGGTGATCCCCTGCAGCCACGTGGAGGGCCTGCAGGTCCATTGCCCTTCCTACGGCGGGCCGCGCCTGATCGAGGAAGCGCTGCAGCGCGAGGCGGCAGTGCCGCAGCCGATGCGCCGCGGCGACGTGCTCTTCATGACGCGTTACACCAAGCACGCCTCACTGCCGAACCTGAGCGACTCGCTACGTCTGAGCTTTGACCTGCGCTACAACCCGATCGGTCAGCCGACCGGGCGCGGCGAGTTCCCCGGCTTCGTGGCGCGCAGCCGCGCCAACCCCGCCAGCGAACTGCATGATGCCAGGGCCTGGGCGCAACTGTGGTACGACGCGCGCGCGCGCATGGCCGCGCCGGACTACGAAGAGGTCAGTTTCGATCGCTGGGACATCAACCACCCCTCCTGCTGAGCGCGCATTGCCGGCCGCGGCTAGAGCGCGTCGAAGTGGTTCTGGAAGGCGAGGCAGAGCAGCGGGTCGGTCGCCGCGTAAAGATAGTGGATGTGCTCGTTGGCAACCAGCAGCGTACCGCTGCCGCTGCAGGGTTCCATGCTGTCCGCCTGGGCGGAGAAGAGTTCGGATTCAGGCAGCGCGCAATTGAGGAAATTGCGGGCGAGGCGTTCCTGGTTGATGACGGCGACGGCGCCCACGCTGAGGCCCTGACCCTGGAGCACGGTATTCAGCACGGGTTGGGTGTAGATGTTGGCGGCGATGGCGCCCACTTGCTCATAACACTGGATCAGCCCGTCGATGACCGTGATGGCGGCGGTGAGGCCGGGGTTGCCGCTGAGCAGGGAAACGCTGCCGCCGAGAGTCGTGATGGCGTCGGTGATGCTGGAGGCGTCACTCTGGACGTAGCCTTCCGGCGCGGGGATGAATTGCTGCGCCGAGGTCGCCTGATCGGCCGTGTCGCTGCCGGTGGGGACGAGGTCGCTGCAGGCGGCCAGCAGGGTCAGTGTGACCAGCAGCAAGCCGAGGCGGCGTCGATGCGGGATGGACACGGGTCCTCAACTCTCCCTGAGGGCCCGTTGCCGGCGTCGCGCGGGCAGCCAGCTGTCAAGCAGCAGCAGCAGGGCACCCAGCACGATGGCGTGGTCCGCCAGGTTGGAGACGTTGGAGATGACGCCGGGAATCTGGTAGTGGATGAAATCGATGACATGGCCGTGTTGCAGGCGGTCGACGGCGTTGCCCAGCGCGCCGCCGCCGATCAGGCCGCTGGCGAGGCGCGTCAGCGGGCCGGCAAGGGCCAGGCGCGGATAGTACCAGAGCAGGACGATGACAAAAATCACGGCGATGAGCAGGAAGACGTCGGCGGCCACGGGCAGAATGCCGAAGGCCGCGCCCCGGTTCTGGCTGTGGGTGAAGCGGAACCAGGACTCCAGCGTCGGCAAGGGCGCCAGGCTCTGACCCGGCAGCAGTCGCGCCTGAACGAGCGCCTTGCTGGCCTGGTCGGCGAGCAGGACGCCGCCCGAGATGCCCAGCAATTGCAGCCAGTAGCGTCGCATACGGTCTCCTGTCCTGTCTCGATTGTAGCGGCGCGGGCCAGCGCCAGGCAAGCCTGCGCCCCTTCCCGGCGCCGGCGCGGCAGCCTGGACTGACCATGGACGCCAACCTGCGGGCACGGGTACGCACCGCGCTGCTGGTCGGCCCGCTGATTCTGCTGCTGGTCGCTGCCGGCGGGCCGGGCTTTCTGCTGGCGGTGTTGCTGGCCGGCGCGCTGGGCGGCTACGAACTGGCGCAATTGCCGGGGCGGGCCCCGCGGCGCGTGGCCGTTGCCATGGCGCTCTGCGTCCCGGCGATCAGCCTGGCGCTGGCCTACGGTCAACCCTGGCTGCTGCCGGCCCTGCTGTTGCCGCCGCTGTCCGGCTTGCGCAGCAGACGCGCGCTCCTCCTGGGTACTGTCGCTGCGCTTTACGTCGGCGCGGCGCTGGGTTTGCTGCTCCTGCTGCGCAGCGGCGAGCAGGGTCGGCTGTGGACGCTGCTGCTCTTCGCCAACAACTGGAGCGCGGACAGCGTCGCGATGCTGGGCGGACGCCGTTTCGGCCGCCACCGCCTGGCGCCGGCCATCTCGCCGGGCAAGACGGTCGAGGGGGCCCTGCTGGGCTTGCTGGCGGGCGTCGCCGCCGGGCTGGCGCTGGCCGCGGCGGCGGGTATTCCGCTGGCGTTGGCGTTGCCGCTCAATCTGGGCGTGGCCCTGGCCACGCTTGGCGGCGACCTGCTGGAGTCATTGCTGAAGCGTCAGTGGCGGGCGGATGACAGCGGCACCCTGCTGCCGGGGCACGGCGGCCTGCTGGACCGTATGGACGGCACGCTGCTGGCCGCGCCGGTGTTGTGGCTTTTGTTACAGGTCCTGCAGTAAGGACGCTGAACAGGCTGGCGGCAGAATTGCCCGCCAACAGGTCCCGGTCGCTATTCCTCGCCTGCGCCGGTGAAACGCTGCGCCATACGCAGGATGTCCAGCGGCAGCACCAGTTTGGTGGCCGGGCTGCTGCCGATATCACGCAGGGTGTTCAGGTATTCGAGCTGCAGGGTGTTGTCACCGGCCTGGTGCGCCTCTTCCTCGATGGCCTTCAGCGCCGCGGCGTAACCCTCGGCCTTCAGTAGCTGCGCCTGCTTCTCGCCCTCGGCCTGCAGGATGGCCGACTGGCGGGCGCCTTCGGCGCGCAGGATGGCAGCCTGTTTCTCGCCTTCGGCCACGGTGACGGAAGCCTCGCGCTCGCCGCTGGCGCGGGTGACCTCGGCGCGGCGTTCACGCTCGGCGCTCATCTGGCGGTTCATGGCGTCCTGCACGTCGCGCGGCGGCTCGATCTCGCGAATTTCGACGCTGGTGATCTTCAGGCCCCAGCGCTCGGTGACTTCATCCAGTTTGACGCGCAGGGTGTCGTTGATCTGTTCGCGTTTGGAGAGCACGTCATCGAGCGAGATGTCGCCGATGACGGCGCGCAGGGTGGTGGTGGCGATGTTGGTGGAGGCGTGCACCACGTGATCGACCGAAATGACCGAACTTTCGGGATCGACGACGCGATAGTAGACGAGGAAATCGATGGAGATTGGCGCGTTGTCCTGGGTGATGGCCGTCTGCGCCGGGATATCGAGGAACCTTTCGCGCATGTCGACGCGAATGGCGCGTTCGAGGACGGGAATGATGATGACGACGCCGGGGCCGCGCGTTCCGGCGTAGCGGCCCAGCGCCAGCACGACCAGACGCTGGTATTCCGGCACAATGTGCACGTGGCGCACGATGACGAGCACCACGAAAATCACGAAAAGGACCGCGAGAATGGAACCGGGATCAAAAGGCATGGGGGACTCCAGTCATTGTCACTCGGTGGACATGAGGCTTTCGTCAACGGCCATGGCCTG
The DNA here is from genome assembly GCA_963667305.2 of Aggregatilineales bacterium. Lineage (GTDB taxonomy): Bacteria > Chloroflexota > Anaerolineae > Aggregatilineales > Phototrophicaceae > JAGWBD01. The sequence goes on from CAXXWG010000045.1 coordinate 79,640, forward strand.
CGCTCGCTCGCTCACGCGCAGGTTAAGCCCTTCGCGCCCGATGACGACGACTTCGACGCCCGTCGCCAGCGGTCGATCGCTGGTCGCGCTCCACAGTTCGCCGCGCAGCAGCACCGTGCCGACCGGGTCCAGCGCGCGCGTGACGCGCCCGGTCTCGCCATGGAAGTCGTCCAGGGCCAGGGCCGGTGGCGCCTTGCGCACCCGGGCCAGCACCGGCAGGAGGGCGAAGCGCCAGTAAAGCAGCGCGAGCGCCACGCTGAGGCCGATGATCAGCGGCGAGACCCCGCCGGCGGGGAACATCAGCAGGCCGCCGGCCACCTGCAGGGCCAGACCGGCGCCGGTCAGCAGGGAATGGCGCGGCCGCAGCAGGAAGGGCAGCAACATGAAGGCCGACGCGCCCGCCACCACCAGCAGCACGCCGATCCAGTTGACCGGCATGCCGGTCAGCAGCAGCAGCGAGCCGCAGATGCCCGCGACGGCGAGCAGCTCGAGCAGGCCCGTGCCCGGCACGAAGGTCGCCGTCACCCCCAGCCACAGGCCGAGAACGAGGCCGAGATAGACGATGTCCGGCGCAAGTTGAATCATGGGCAAGGTGAATTCCCTGTCCATAGTATACAGAGGATTACGTTTTCGGGGCCTTGCGGGTTCGGAATTGGGAGGGGCCTCACCCCCCCGACCCCCTGTCCCGCTCGGTCGCGGGAGCCCTTCCCGGAGAGAGGGGGAGACTATTCATTGGCCGGGGAGAGCGTTGAAGCAGAGTGCTGCATAAAGTCCCTCTCCCTGAGGGAGAGGGATTTAGGGTTAGGGCGAGCCTAAGGGGTGTGCACACCGCCGCGTCGCCGGCGACGCGTGGTGGGCGCGTGTCGGGCGATTTGATGGGGAAGGGCTCCCCCGACTGAGCGGGACAGGGGGTCGGGGTGAGGGCGAGCCTAAGGGGTGCACACCGCCGCGTTGCCGGCGATGCGTGGTGGGCGCGTGTCGGGCGATTTGATAAATCGCCCCTACAGGTAGGGGCTCCCGTCCCGCGGGACGGGAAAGGACCTGGCGTGAGGGCAAGTTTCAGCGGGTGCGGACACCGCCGCGCAGGTAGTCGGCCTCCTCGCTGAGGACGAAGGCGATGACTTTCGCGACCCCTTCGGGCATGCCGTAGTGCTCGCTGGCGTAATCGTGCGCGTCCTGCTCCGGCCGACCTTCGCGGCGGGCGCGGGCGATATCCACGCTGAGCTTGATTTCGGTGATGATGTTGCCGGGGTAAATGGTGTTGACGCGAATGCCGCGGTCCGCAAGGCGCTCCTGCAGGGTCATGGAGAGGCCGTTGGCGCCGCCCTTGCCGGAGGCGTAGGCCAGCGATGAACTGGGACCGAAGACGCCGGCCCCGGACGCGATGACGACGAAGACGCCACGACCGCTGGCCTCAAGCAGGGGCGCGCCGTATTTGGCGCAGAGGAAGACGCCGGTGATGTTGACGTCGAGGGCGCGTTTGAAGTCCTCAAGCGGCATCTCTTCGGGCGAGAGCCAGGGGCCGGGCAGCACGCCGGCGGCGCAGACCACCTTGTCCAGCCTGCCGTGGCGCTCGCGCACAAAGTCGATGAGCGTCTTGACTTCATCGTTCTGGCGCACGTCCGTTTGCAAAAAGTCCGCGCAGCCGCCCTCGTCGCGGATGGCCGCGGCGCGCGCTTCACCGCCGGCCTTGTGGTCGGCGATGACGACGCGGGCGCCGCGCAATGCGCAGAGTTCGGCCGTGGCCGCGCCGATGCCCTGCGCCGCCCCGGTGACGAGTATGACGTTTCCCTGCAAATCGGCAGTCATGAGACCTCCTGCGGCGTCCCCGGGAGTGCGTCCCCTACCCGGTCAATTTCAATCACTGGCAGGCAATGGCAGCGCTGTGCGCCAGGGGAAAAGCTCGGCGCGGAAGAGGCGTTGTTGCACGCCCGGGTCCTTGTGCATGATGGCCAGCGCAGCGTCTTCGTCAGGCGCCTGAAAGATGACGATGCCGAAGCTGTGGTAATCGGCCAGCAGGGTGCGGCCGGCCAACTGCACCCTGCCCTCGTCACAAAGCTCCTGCAGGTACGCGAAGTGCTGCTCAAGGATTGCTTTTTCCTCTGCCGTGCCGCCCGTGACCAGCATCTCGAGACGCAATGGCTGGATGCGGTAAAGCCAGTGCTTCATGGTAGCAGCGACGTCCAGTGGCGACAGGTCCGCGCGGACGCGGCCGTCAGGCGGACCTGCAGTGCCCTGCGCGTACCCTGCGACCAGGGCAGGCAGTGTTGCGCCGGCAACCCGCCGTTCTCCGGCCTGCTGCAACCGGGCATCTGGCGCAATTGCCTGCTAGCAACTCCCTCTTTCGAGTTTGTAGAGGCCCATCTGCGTGTTGTTGTTCGCCGTGGTCCGTTCGGGAATCGCATTGTCGAAGTTGACCTGCGCGTAGATAACGTGATTGCTGTTGACGTGGCGAGATACGGTCAGCCACGCCTTGGCGCCGACGGTCTGGCCAGGCGCGATGGGCGGGAACTCCCCGATTGTCTCTTGCGCAACGTCATCCCGCCGACCCCCGTCGTTCTTGAGGCCATAGTCCAGAAAACGGACCCTGCCCCCGGGTGAAGGAGTCGTGCCGAAGTTGGCCACGTCAACCTCCACCTGAAAGCCCACACCGCAAACAATTACCCCGTTGGGCGAGCCGTGGCGCATGTGACCGGCGACCAGATCAACGTCGCCGGCAGGGACGACAGTCGGTGGCGGTGGCGGCAGCGGCGGCGGCACGATCTGTGGCAGGTTGTCGATCGCGCCCGATGCGTTTACCACAGTGGGCGAAATCCAGCCCTGGCGACCGTCCGACAGTTCAATGCGGAACCAGCGGGAGCCGCGACTGCTGATGCCAAGCGCGGGCGCGCTGTCGCCGTTTCGCAGGACGCCGATGATGCGGAAACGGGTGCTGTTGCCGGAGCGCACGTTGGCGTTGACGCGAGCCGTCACTCTGGGCGAATCATCGGAGACGGCCATCGTCTCCTCCCTCGTCTCCTCCATGACCATGGTCATGTCGCCGACCATCATGTCCTGGTTTTCGACGCGCAGCGGCCCGACGGCCAGGTGCGCCACGTCGCCAGTGGAGGAAAGAATGTTCAGGCGCAGTTCATAGAGGCCGTCCTCCACGGCAGTGGTATCCCAGGTGCCCAGCACGCCGTCGAGGACGGCTGTGGTGGATGGCAGGGAGGCAGGTAGCCAGGGGCGTGAGTCGGGCGCGTCGAGGTCATCATCCAGCGCGCGATACTCAATGAAGAAGCCGGTCATGTCGGGCAGGTTGACAGTACCTCTCAGAGAGACCTCGCCGCGCAGGACATAGACTGCCGGTGGCCAGGTGATCTCTGCCCTTGCTTCTTCCACTTCCTGCGCCGCGACGGGCAGGACCAGCAGACACAGCACAACCGCGAACAGGGAGATTAACTTGCTGCGCATCACAGGCCTCCACAGACTTTTATGGTCGCTACAATAGTGCCGCATGATTTCTGCTGAAGCAAACGGACAGCTTCACCCGGCCACGTGAGTCCCCCGGGCAGGGGGCTCAGGGACGCGGGATAGCCTTCTGCATCAAATTGCTGCTGACCGCCCTGGAGATTGGCCTCCAGGGCGGCTTCGTTTCTCGCGGCGATGACCTCACCATGCTATGACGCCGGGGAGGTTGACCTTGCCTCAGCAGCCGGCCTGCGCCAAGGTATAGTCGCGACTGGCGCTGTTGTTGCCTTCGTTGCTCTCGGCCACTGCGTTGGAGGTGTCGAGCGTGACCACCAGACGATGGCCTTCATTGAAAAAGGTGGTCACGGTCAGGTTCATGACCGCAGTAAAGCGTTGGCCGGGCTCCAGGGCAGGGAAGCCACCGCTGGTGGTCGCGCTGATCGTCCCGGTGTTGCTGTGCCAGTCCTGCACCAGGATGACGCCGCTGGCGCCCGAGTTGCCCGGGCCGATGTTGGCAACCTGCGCCGTGATTTTGACCGCCTCGTTACAACGCGGCTGTTCAGGTTCAAAGTTGATCCACTCGACGATCAGGTCCGCGTTGGCGGGTACCGGTGTAAGCGTCGGCGGTGGTGGTAGCGGCGGCGGCACGATGCGCGGCAGGTTTTCAATGTTGCCCGACACCAGCACCACAACGTCCGAGATCCAGCCGCGGCGCCCGTTGGGCAGGGCGATCTGGTACCAGCCGCTGCCCCTGCTGCTGACGCCCAGAATCGGCGCGCTTTCGCCGGTGAGCAGGGCGTCGATGGCGCGGAAGCTGGTGTTGTCGCCGGTGCGGACATTGGCGTTGACGCGCGCCGTCACCCTCGGCGATTCATCGGGCACAGGCGTCTCTTCTTCCACGACCATCCCCATGCCTTCGTCCGGCATGCGTTCGTTTTCCACGCGCAGGGGGCCGAGCACCTGGCGCATCATCTCGCCGCCAGGCGTCACGACATTCAGGCGCAATTCGTATAGACCATCCGCGACGTCGCTCGTATCCCAGGTGCCCAGCACGTCATCCACGACGGGTGTGCCGGATGGCAGGGTAACCGGCAGGAAAGCGCGCGAGTCCGGCGCCATAAGGTCGTCATCCAGCGCGCGATATTCAATGTAATAGCTGGTCATGCCAGGCAGGTTGACCGTGCCCCTGAGGGAGACCTCGCCGCGCAGGAGGTAAACAGGCGGCGGCCAGCTGATTTCGGCCGTGGCTTCGGCCTCCTGCGCCACCGAGGGCGCGGCCAGCAGGCACAACGCAATCACCAACAACAGGATATTTTTGCTGCGCATCGTTGGCCTCCCTTGCTTGTTTTGGAAGAACTGCGGCTATTGTGCCGCAAGTATTTCCCTGTAGCAACAGCGACTGCACGGCGCGTTATACTTGCCGAAGGTTGCTGAGGACAACAATGACAGACAAGACCCGCAGGGCAGGAAACCTTCGCCGCCGACTTCGTCAACCTGGCTGGCGGGACCGAAGCTGGCGATGAGCGCGCGCCATATCCTGCTCGTCGTCCTCGACACCTTGCGGCGCGATCACCTTTCCACCTACGGTTACGAACGCCCGACCGCGCCGGCGCTCGACGACTTCGCCGGCCGCGCCGCACTTTTCGGCCGCGCCTGGTCGCCGGCGCAATGGACCCTGCCGGCGCACGCCTCGCTCTTCACCGGCCGCTACCCGTCCGTCCATCAGCTTGCCCAGGTCAACGACCGCCTGGGGCTGCAACACGCGACGCTTGCGGAAATCCTGCAGACCGCCGGCTGGCAGACGACAGCTTTCTGCAACAATCCCCTGCTGGCCGCGCTGGATTGCGGCCTGCAACGCGGTTTCGCGCACTTCTTCAGTTACGCCGGCGTTGCGCGCTGCCGACCTGCCCTGCGCGCCCGCGCGCCGGGCAGGTCCTGGGGGCGGCTCATGCAACCCGTCCAGCAGCGGGGCGCCCGCTCGAACCTGCTCTTTCGCGCCGCCCTGCGCCCGCGTCTGGCGCCCCTGTGGACGCGGCTGATCCGCTTCAGGGGCGATGGCGCCAACTCCATCGAAGACCTCTGCGACTGGTTTCGCCGGCAACGCGCCGGCGGCGCGGACACGCGTCACTTCATTTTTCTCAACCTGATGGGCGCCCATCTGCCCTGGCGGCCGCGGCGGGAAGCCCTGCAACGCATCGCGCCCGACCACGGGCCGCAGGCGCGGCGTTTTGTGCGCCGCTTCAACGCCCGCGCCGCGCGCTGGACCCTGCCGCCGGAGCCAATGCTTACGGCGGACGAACGCCAGGCCCTGCTGGATGCCTACGACGCCGAAATTCTGCAGCAGGATGAACAGCTGGGACATTTGTTCCAGGCGCTGGAGCGCATGGGCGCGCTGGCCGATACCCAGATCATCGTCGTCGCGGACCACGGCGAGACCCACGGCGAGCACGGTTACATGGGCCACGGCTTCGGCGTGCCACAGGAGCTGGTGCAGGTGCCGCTGCTGGTGTATGACCCCGCGGGGCGCTTCCCTGGCGGCCAGCGCGTGAACACGGCCGTCTCCACGCGCCGCGTCTTCCATACAGCGCTGGCGACTGCCGGCCTGGACGCTGCAATGGACGCGGCCGCGCCGGACTCCGACGTGACGCGTCTGGACCTGGCGACGGCGGCGCAGGGCCGCGAAGACGCGGACCGGGTCTTCAGCGAGGCCTGGCCCCCCGAGACGCTGCTGGCGCTTTTGCGACAGCGCCACCCGGGCTTGCTGGCGCGCAAACGCCTGGCGCAGCCGCGTCGCGCCATGGTCAGCGGGCGCCACCGGCTGCTGCTCTGCGGAGAGGAAGTCGAAGCCCTGTATGACACGCAGGAGGACCCGCTCGAGTGGCGCGATCTGGCGCCGCAGCAGCCGCAACTGGCGCAGCGTCTGCGGCGGGAGATGCTGGCTGCCCTGCCCGCGACGCAGCAGGTGACGCGTGAGTGGGAGCCAGACGCCGGCGTGGCGGGGACACTACGAGCGCTGGGGTACATCGAATGAAGCAAGCATCGAGGCACATTGCGCCGGCCGCTACGCCAACGGGACGCAGGAAAAAGTTTCAATTGCTGGTCCTGCTGTTCGCGACCGGGCTGCTGCTGGCAATTGCGGTCAACGCCCAGGATGACGTCCTGTTTCGCGCGGTCACCAATGACACCCTGAACCTGCGCGCCTGTGGCAGCACGGACTGCGCCCGGGTCGGCTAGGTGGCCGGCGGGACGGAACTGCCGGTCCTCGCCGTTGAGGGGGACTGGTACCAGGTGCTGGTCGACGGGGAACCGGCGTGGCTGGCGGGTTGGCTGACGACGCGCCTGCCCGCGACGGACCCGACGCCGACTCGCGTCAAACTGCTGGCGATGGGCGAGACCTGGGAGGAACCCGTCACCGGCTGCAAGCTTCTCGTGGGCAAGGTGGCCGACGAGGCCGGCGACCTGGCGCTTTTGCTGGCGGGAGACGGCCGACGCGAGGTGCGCGTGGACGTATTCCTGCCTGGCGCCGCCAGCGCCCTGCCGCTGGCGGACAGCAGTGAGTCCCTCGCCGACGTGATGGGCAATCCCGTCACTGTCCGCACCTGGCCGGCAAGCCTGCGCTGGCCTGCGGGCCGCTATCGCTTTGCATTGGGCCTGGGCGAACTCAGCAGTGAATTTGAATGGGAAATGCCTGGCCCGGGCGAATACTCGCTGCTCGTCGATTGCGAACGACCCGCCGCCGCGTCTGTGACCGGCGAGGCTCCGGTGCGGATGCTGGTGGCCGAACAGATTTACCGCGACCAGGAAACCGGCTGCAACCTCTTTCTGTCCGCACTGCAGGGGCAAGCGGGTCTGGATGTCCTGCTGCTCGGGGAAAGGCGGCGGGAGGCCCGGGTCTACCTGTTTCTACCCGGAGAAGAAACAGCGCTGCAGCCCGAGCGTGAGAAAGAGGAAGATCAACCTGACGAGGGCGAAGCGCACGTAGCCCTGTTTTATTCCCGCGACTCGAACTGGCGTACCGGTCTCTATCGCATCGAACTGAACCTGGGCGAAGTCAGCAGTGTATTTGGCTGGGAAATGGAACGTCCGGGCAAGTATGCGCTGCTCGTCGATTGTGAACGACCCGCCTCCGCGCCCGTGACCGACGACGCGCCGCCGCAACTGGTCCTGACCGGTGAGATTTACCGCGACCGGGGGGATACTGGCTGCAGGCTTGTGGTGACCGCGGAAGAGGGGCAGGCGGGTTTCGAGGTCATTTACATCGGGGAACAGCGACGTGAGGTCCGGGTCGAGCTGTTTCTTCCTGATGAAAGAACGGCCTTGCCGCCAGAGCCTGACAGGAAAACCGGTCAGTTTGACGATGGCGTAGCGTACATCGCCCAGACCTATGCCAGCGATTTGAACTGGCGCCCGGGCCTCTATCGCATCGAACTGAAGCGTGGCGAAAGCGGCAGCGCCTTTGTCTGGAACATGGAGTCCCTGGGCAAATACTTTCTCTTCGTGGATTGCGACGCGTCGCCGACGGGCGAGTCCGCGTCGGATCAGGCGCCGGTCATGCTTAAACTGGAGGAGTCCTACCTGGATCCGGTTAGCGGCTGTGCGGTCCTTCTCTTCCCGGATAGCCCGGACCACGACCTGAATCTGATCATCGAGGGTGAGCGCCATAGCGACGCTGTGGCCAGGGTTTTTCGCCCGGAAGCGAGCCGACCTGTTCCGGTTGAGGGGCGTCTGGACAGAATCCACACGGACAGCGACACGCCCTATATCCTGCAATTTTACGCCGCGGACCAGTACTGGCCGGCCGGGCTCTACCGACTGGAGCTGGAACTGGAGGGTCGCGTCAGCGAGTTCGGCTGGCACATGGAATCGCCGCATGAACAGTCACTGTATATCCGCTGCGACCAGGCCCCGCGCGACGGGGCGGCAGCCGGCGTTACAGTCGGCCCCACGCCCGTCCCGCCCAGGGTGCCGGATGCAGAAGAAATCAATCAGGACGCCCCCCTGTTCCACGTGGACACAAACAGCAACCTGAACCTGCGCGCCTGCGGCAACAGGGACTGCGAGCAGGTCGGGCAGGTGCCGGGCGGCACCCGCTTGCCGGTCTACGCTGTCGAGGGCGACTGGTACCAGGCGCTGGTCAACGGCGAACCGGTCTGGCTGGCCGGCTGGCTGACGACGCGCGTGCCGGACATGGTGCTTGAAGACACCAGCATGATTCTGGACGAAAGGACCGGCTGCACGGTCCTGCTCGGCGCCCGGCAACTGTTTGACGTGCTGCACATCATGGTGGGAGGCGACCGCCATGAGGATGTCCACTTTGACTTTTTTGCGCCCGGAGCGGGTGAACCCCTGACGTATTCCGATCGCTCGACGATTGGTCTCGAAGAGTCCGACGGCACCATGATCGAGCACGTCTATCAGGGCGTTCTGGTCAGCGCGGGGGAGCCCTACCGTCTGTTGATCGAACTGGACGGCAGGTCCAACCTGGTGGAGTGGGTTCCGGCCCGGTCCGGCGGAACGGCCATCTTTATCATTTGCAACGATCCGGAAACGCTCGACAGTGAGACCGGCCCAGGGCCGATTTCGTCGGCGGCCACGCAAATCTCCCAGGTCCCGGCGGCGGCCGTCACAGCCGACCCCACCCCCGCCACAGTGCTGGAAATCGGGGACACGCTTCGCGACGCACAAAGCGGCTGCCTGGTGCGCCTCGCCCCGGAAAGCCCGGGCCAGGACCTTGGCGTGGTGCTCTCGGGTGAGCGCCGGGCCGAGGTCGAGGTCAGGGTCTTTCGCCCTGGCGCCGGGCAGGCGTTGCCCTTCAGCGACCGTGTCGAAAGATACCTGGTTGAGGGTGAACCGCCGATCATCCGGCAAAACTACAGCGCCGACCTGGACTGGCCCTGGGGGCTTTACCGCCTGGAGGTGGAAGTGGATGGCCGCGTCAGCGCCTACGCCTGGCGCATGGAATTTCCGACCGACCAGTTCTTTCTGATCATTTGCGAAGAGACCAGCGCCATTCCTGCCACCCCTGCGACCCCTGCCACGCCCGCGCCCGACGCTGCGTCGCCCAGACTGCTGGAGACGGACGTGGCCTGGCGTGATGATCACACCGGCTGTGAAATCCTGGTCTCCGACAGAAAGCTGGATGGCGACCTGAATATCTGGATTACCTCACCCAGGCCGGAAGACGTGCAGGTCAGGGTTTACCGCCCTGGCGAAAGTTCGCAGGTCCCCTTCTCCGGCCGCTTCCGGGACGATATTGAGGAAGCGGACCTGCCGCTTGACTGGCAGTACTACAAGACCGACGACAGCTGGCGGGACGGGACCTGGCAACTTGAGATCAGCCTGGATGGCAAGAGCAGTCGCTTCGCCTGGCAGCTCGAAAACGCGGGCGACATGGTCATCACGATTCTTTGTGACGCGCCTGACCTTAAACTGGCCCTGACGACCCCGTCCCCGGACAGCCAGGAGGCCGGCCGGGATGAGGCGCAGGTCTCCGTCGAGCCCACCCCGCCCCGGGTGCTGGAGACGGACGTGATCTATCGGGACGACCATACCGGCTGTGACATTATCATCGACCCGGATGCTCTGGACGGCGACCTGAACCTGGCGCTGGCGGGAGACAGGTTCGAAGATATCGAGGCGCGGGTCTACCGTCCCGGCTCCGATACGCCGCTGCGATACACGGACCGCGTTGATGACGTTTTTGCCGAGTCCGACGAGGCATTCATCTGGCAATACTACACGGTGACGTCTCCCTGGATCGACGGGCTGTATCGCCTCGAAATCGAGCTGGACGGCAGGTCCACCCAGGGGCTCTGGGAACTTGAGCGCGGCGGCGACCAGCTCATTTACGTCTTCTGCAACACGGACGAGAATCAGTTGCCCGTGGCGACCCTGACCCCGACGCCCACGGCCACGCCCAGTCCGACGGTCACGGCCACGCCCTCACCCACGCGCACGCCGGTTCCCACCCGGGCCAGGGTGCTGGGCCGGGGGGAAAACCTGCGCGACTTCATTACCGGTTGTGATCTGTTCCTCGACCATGAAGGTCTGGACGGGCACTTTCATCTGGTGTTTACGGACAGCAGGCAGGAAGAAGTGGAGGCCTGGGTTTACCGCCCCGGCGACAGTCAACCCTACGAGTATTCCAGTCGGCGCAACGAGACCTTCGACGATTCAGGCGAGCCTTTCGTCTGGCAGATCTACCGCAACTTCGGCAGCTGGCCCGACGGGATGTATCGTCTGCAGATCGAGCTGGATGGCAGGGTCAGTGAAGTTTTCTGGGACCTGAAGCGCGGCGGCGATCAGGTGATTTACATTTCCTGCGACCGGTCTGTGCCGCCCGCCACGGTGACGCCCACGCCCACGCTCACCTGGACGCCCAGCCCCACGCCCACGCCCACCCTGACAGCGACGCCCACGCCGCCTGAAGCCGACGCCGACGTACGCACGGGCGCGCTCCATAAGGACGAGGCGACGGGCTGCACGCTGCTGGTGCTGGAGTTCCCGCCGGAACAGGTGGACTGGAAGGACCTGTGGATCACGCGGGGCGGTTCGGAACGGGACTTCGTGGAGGTCGAGGTCTGGCTGCCGGACGCAGAGACGCCGCTGCCGATCGATGAGATGTACGAGGATGTCATCGAAACGGGCGAGTCGCTGATCGTGCAGAGTTATTCGCCGCGCACCGACTGGCGCAACGGCCTGTATCGCTTTGATCTGGGGCTGGATGGCGCATTCAGCAGCCTGACCTGGCGCATGAGCGGTCCGGGCTACTACGCCGTCAGCGTCACCTGCGACCGGGCGCGAGGGCCGGCCCCGTCGGTGTGACGGGGCCGGGATGATGGTTGTTGCGGCCTAGAGCGTCTTCTCGCCGGCGACCAGGGCCTCCAGCAGTTGCTCGAGCCAGTCGATGCGGCGCGTCAGCAGGGCGACCTGCTCTGTGAGGGTCGAGGCGTCCGCCGCTGCCTGACGCGCGGCCTTTGCATCGTCGTGGGCCGCCCTGATCTGCGCTTCGCGCGTCTTCTGCGCCTGCTGCGCCGCGCTCGCCTGCAGCGGGTCATGGCCGCTGACGAGGCTGCGAATGGCCGCGGCCTGTTTGTCGTCGGCGTCCGCGGCGAGGTGCACGATGACATTGCCGCGGCGCAGGCTGATGCCCTTCACCGCCGCGTCGGGCAGGGCCCGCAGGCTGGCGTCGAGCGCCTCCAGGTTCACGCCCTGCATGTTGCTGATGACGATTTCGCGCATGTCAACTGATCTCCCGCGCCCAGAACTGGGCGTGCGTGTCGTAGTGTTCGGTGCCGGCGCCGGCCGCCATCACGGCCGATCCGATTTCCCCGTTACGTTTCCATTGCAGAAAGAGCCGGTGCGAACCTGCGGCGAGCTCGCGCACCAGGGCCATGAAACTGACCGGCGTCCAGTCGCGTGCATAGGTGCTGGAGATTATCAGGCCGTCGTTCTTGCCAATGCGCGTGCCGTCCAGCGTGACGTCGAGGGCCACGCTGCCCTTGCTGTAGACGTTCTTCACTATCCCGAAGAAGACCACCAGCAGATCGCCACCGGCCGTCGTCAGATGCAGGGCCAGGCGATCGCGGTCGACGTCGACGAACTCGTCGCTGCTGGTGGCGTAGTCCGCTTCCTCGTCGAGGCGCACGAAGGCGGTGGGCGGGTCTTTCAGAAAGGTCAGGTTGTCGCGCAACTGGCCGTTGAGATCGGCCTCGGTCACCAGTTGATCGACCTGCCAGGTGAGCGGCGTGTGCCAGGTGGGGGTCATGGTTGCTCCTGTGTTCGATGAACGGGAAAGATGGGGTTACCAGGCCAGCACGGCGTCGCGGTTGAGACGCCGCCGGCCGAGCGACCAGAAAGGCTTGCCGGCGCTCTCCAGGCGCCAGCTGAGGCGCGGGCCGCTGTCCGGCGAGACCTCGAACTCCTCGCCGATGATGAAATAGTCGTCCTGGTGGCCGGTCTGCGTTTCGCCGATGCGGACGCGATCGAAGAGACGACGCGCCAGGGCCGGGCGGACCTGCGCCGCATTCTCCAGCTGCATGCTGTGAACGCGGCCGCGCGGCGCCTGGCGGCGGGCCAGTTCAAAGCGGGCGAGGGAGCGGGCCTGGGTCAGCGAGTCGAGCGCGGGCAGGTCGAGGCGCAGCGTGGCCGGGCCATGGCGATTCTGGCTGCCCAGGCTGCGTTGAGTCACCAGCAGCGGATCGCCTCGATAGAGTGGCGTGCCGCGCAGGCGCGCGCCGGCCTGCAGCCAGGCGGTCGCGCGGGCGCTGTTGCGGATCACCAGCAACGCCGCGCTGATGCCGACCTCGCGCAGCAGCAGCGTGACCTGCGCCGTGAGGTCCGCGCCGCTGCCGTCGGGGCTGGCGTTGGCGCGCCAGTCGCGCCCGGCAACCGGCGCTATCAGGTCCAGCGCGGCGCAGGGCTGGCCGTATTCGTCGCGAAAACGCAGAAGCACCTGTTGCGAGCGCAGGACGGGCAGCGACTGCAGCAGGGTCCAGACCACCGTGTCGGGCGGGCCCTGATGTCGGGGCGTGAGCAGCACCTCGACCTGACTGACACGCTCGTCGGCCCAGCTGTAACCCAGGCCCTGCATGTCATCGCGGAAGCTGGCCTGCGCCTCAATGTCTTGCAGCAGGTGATGGCGGCTGAGATAGACGGCCCGTCCCTCGTGGTCGATATGGAAGCGGCCGCGCACGGCGGCGCAGACTTCGGCGATGGCCGCCAAAGCCGGGATTCCCGCCGACCAGGTGTCGCCAACGCGGGCCAGGCGGTCGGGGTCGCGCCCCAGTTGACGGCGGATGTTCTGCGGAGCCAGGCGCGTGTTGCTGCCCAGTTCGCCGTGACTGGCCTGCCCCAGCAGCCAGGTGCCGCGCAAACGCGCCCGCCGCAGGGGCACGGCGTCGAGGCAGCGCGCGATGATCTCGTCCGCGCGGCGGGCGTTCAGGGGCGGCAGGCGAATGGGGTAGGCAGCCAGTTGCGCGCTGGCATCCTGCGCGACCAGCAGGGCGCGGCGCGAGCCGTGGGCGCCGGCCTGCGGCTCGACGCGGGCGACGTGGCCGCTGAAGTGGACGCGTGACTGCGCGCCGTCATGGCTGCGAATCTGCAGCAGACGGCCCGGCGCCAGTTCGCCGCGCTCCGGCGAGAAGCGACCATCGCGGTTGCGCAGTGAAATCTCCGCCTGACCCGGCTGCGCGACGCTGTCGTGGGGGCCTTCCATGCCGCGGCGCCAGCGAATCGCCAGCACCGCCTGGCTGATGTCTTCGTCGGGGCCGTCGAAGCGGCCGTCGTCGTCGTGGTCGAGGTGCACGCTCCAGCGCAGGCTCATGGCTGCAACTCCAGCAGCCAGCGATGGCGGAAAGCGCAGCCCTGCCAGTCGACGCCGCCGTAAGGGAAGACGCCGGGCTCGACGCGAACCTGCGTCGGCGCCGCCAGGGCATCGCCGAGGGTGACGTCGGCGGCGAGGGCCGTCAGGCAGGCGTCGATGCCGTCCACCAGCGCGGGCAGGTTGCCGCGCAGGCCGGCGGCGGAGCCCCGCGGCGCGACCAGCAGCAGGTGGGTGACCAGCACGGTCGCCTGGCGCGGGCCTTCGCTGAAGGTCAGGGCGCTGAAGGCCTCGCCCTGCTCGCGGAAGAAGGTGGCCTCGCGCTCGCGCAGGCCGGGCAGCACCACCAGCAGGGCCGGCGCCTGGCTGCGGTCGAGGATGGCGGGCAGCTGGTCGATGGCGAAGTTGTGGGCGATGCCGGGCACTTCCAGCCCGGCCAGACGGGTCAGTGCGTCGCGTAATGGCGGCAAGGTGAACCTCCCTGTGGTAGTGTGCGTTTTTGTAAGATGGAGTGCTTACTGCCTCAACGATGAAGGAACGTAGATGCGTCGCCTGATGCCTCTTGTGTTGACAATGATGTTGCTATTGATGTCGGGCAGTCTTCCTGTGGCTGCACAAGACAGGGGCAATTACTGCAGCGTTCTGGAATGGCTATTTCCCTTGCAGGTTCTCCTGGAGCGTTACATGGAGTCCATGACAGCCGGTGTTGGCGGGTTGCCAGTTGCCGACCTGGTGGGATCGACAGATGTTCTGACAAACCCTGGTGAGATTATGTTGGTATTCCATGAGTTCAGCCTCGAGTTTGTCAATGATTCTGCCGACATGATTTTAGATTGTGGGTTGGTAGATGAGGTACAGGACTTCCATGACACTCCCGTCGATGTTCCTGTTGAATTCGAGCAACTCGTAGAGATGCTTGAGGTCAGTTTCGAAGAGCTTCCGCCTGAAGCGGCTGCCCTGACTGACTCGTGTTTGGCAATTCCTGCTTTGGAAACGCTGGGGAGATTTAAGAGCCGGCTGCTTTCCCTTGAAGATCTGATACAGGGCATTGAAGAAATGGATGGACTGGAAATGCTGACAATGCGGCCAGACTTGCTGGTCGTTCTCTTTCTCTATGGGTCAGTGCTTGAATTCACCGAATCTACGGCTGCAATATTCACCACGTGCGGCATGGAAGACGAAAGACAAGGCTGGGTCGACGCTGACTCACGCGATGCATCGCGCAGGGTTCTCGACTACCCTATGAATCTCGTTGAAGTCGAGGCGGACATGCGGACGGGCGCGCTCCAGGAGGACGAGGAGACGGGCTGCACGCTGCTGGCGCTGGAGTTCCCGCCGGAACAGGTGGACTGGATGGGCCTGTTGATGACGGCCGGCGGTTCGGCACGGAACTCCGTGCAGGTCGATTTCTCGCTGCAGGATGCAGAGGGGCCGCAGCTATCGATGAGATGTACGAGGATGCCATCGAAACGGGCGAGTCCCTGATCGTTGGGGTTGGTCAAGAGGATGTTGTGTTCATTATTCCACAACTGGAAAGTGACCTCCGGCTCTTTTGTCGCCCCAATATGTTTGGAAGCCAGTTTGTTGCTTTTGCAGCAGCCCCGGCGATGGCTGATAGCGTTCGCCTTACATCCACTGCAAGTCTTAACGTTCGCGGCGGACCAGGGACAAATCATGCTGTCGTTGCCAATTTCCCCAGGGATGAAGTCGACGTGGCTTTAGGGCGCAACTCTGATGGCAACTGGATCCAAATTTCCAGTGGCCGGGTTTTCGCAGATCTCGTGGAAATCACCGGCGACATCCAAGCACTTGTCGTTACCTCATCGTAGGTACAGTCCTGTAACAAACACTGGCAGGAAGCCAGGGGCGCAGAGTCCGCACCATTCCCGTTTGTCTCCCCCTCTCCCATGGGAAGGGCTCCCGTCCCCCAGGGCGGGAAAGGGGCCGGGGGGTGAGGGCGTACCCAACAACCCTGTCCGTCCGTTTGCGTTACACTCCCGCCACGCTGACCCGACGGCGAGGGTTGTCTCATGGCGAAGAAAAAGAAGAAACGCAAACGGCTAAACCGCAAGTTCTACGAGGCCGAGTTGGTGCAACTGCAACTCGGTCTGGTCCGGCTGCAGTACTGGGTCAAGCACACGGGACTGCGTGTGCTGGTGCTCTTCGAGGGGCGCGACGCGGCCGGCAAGGGCGGCCTGATCAAACGCATCGTCCAGCCGCTGGATACGCGCGGCGTGCGCGTGGTCGCGCTCGGCAAGCCCTCCGACGTCGAACGCACGCAATGGTACTTCCAGCGCTACACGCCCCACATGCCCGCCGCCGGCGAGATCGTGCTCTTCGACCGCAGCTGGTACAACCGCGCCGGCGTGGAGCGCGTCATGGACTTTTGCACGGACGCGCAATACTGGGACTTCCTGCGCAGTTGCCCGCAGTTCGAGCGCATGCTGGTGCGCTCCGGCATCCTGCTGTTCAAGTACTACCTTTCGGTCAGCGACGAGGAGCAGGAGCGGCGCTTCCAGGCGCGCGCGCATGACCCCATGCGCCGCTGGAAGCTGAGCCCCATCGACCTTGAGACGCGCCAGCGCTGGGTCGAGTTCTCCAAGGCCAAGGACATCATGCTGGAGCACTGCGACATCCCCGAGGCGCGCTGGTACCAGATCGACACCGACGACAAGCGCCGCGCCAGGCTGATCTGCATCCGGCACCTGCTGGAGCACATCCCGCACGAGGACGTAATGCCCGGCCCCCTCAAGCTGCCGCCGCGACCGACGCGCGAGGGCCAGTACACCCGTCCGCCGCAGGACCGCCATCTGGTGCTGCCGGACCCCTACGCCGACCACTAGGCACCGCCGTTAATCGGACGTTCATACGCTTTACACAGTTTTTACAATGTGGCAATCGCTGCGTGACAAGTGACTGACATGCTTGTCATGGCCTGCAAGGGGCAGGTCTGCAAGCAGAGACGGGAAAGGACAAACAATGAACATCCGCAACATGTTTTTCACAGTTTTGCTGATCGTCGCGCTCGCCCTGGGCGCCGGGCTGATCATGGCCCAGGACGACGGCGGCGGCAGCGACGAAGACAGCAACGCCAAACAGCACCAGGACTTCGCTCGTCGCGGCGGCTTCGGTCGCGGCTTTCACGGTTTCGGCGGACGGGGAATGGCGATGCCACGCGGCTTCGGGATGCCTAGCCTGCCGGCCTTGATGGACCTGGTCACGGAGGCCACCGGCCTTGAGCTGGATGCGCTGCGCGAGGCCCTGCGCGGCGGTGACAGCCTGGCCAGTCTGATAGAGGCCAACGGCGGCGACGTGGAGGCCTTCATCGCGGAAGCCACCGCTACGGCCACGGAAAACGCGACCACCAACATCGCCGAACGTATCGAGGCCATGGTGCGCGGCGAGTACGGCGCCGGCATGAAGGACTCGGACACACGCGGCTTCGGCCGGCGTGGCATGGGCGGCCCGAAGGGCTTCGCCGGACGCGGCGCTGGCTGGTTGCCGACCGGCATGGCCGACGTGGCTGCGATGCTGCTGGAAGCCACCGGCCTTGAGATCGTCGACCTGCACACTGCGCTGCGCGAGGGCAACTCGCTGGCCAGCCTGATCGAGGCCAACGGCGGTGACGTGGAGGCCTTCATCACCGCGATGAGCGAGAATGCCAACGCCATGGTGGACGCGGCCGTCGAGTCAGGCCGACTCGACGCAGAGCGGGCCGCCAGCTACCGGGAAGGCATGGCGGCGAGGCTTGAGGCGCTGGTGCATGGCGAGTTTGCAGCTGGCGGGAAAGGTTTCGACGGCCGCGGCCGGCAGCAGGGCAAGGGTGGCCGCGAAGGCAGTGGCGAACACGTCAGCCGCATGGGTCAAAAGGAGAGTGGCGGCGAGGAGTCGGGCGCCACGCTGACGCTGGACGAGAGCTACGACTTCGTGCGGAAGGGCGTGCGGCTGATCATGGCCTGGGACGCGACGGCGAACGCCTTTGTGGGCACGGTGGAGAACACCACCAACGCGACCATCTCGCAGGTGCGGGTCGAGGTGCATCTGTCGAATGGTGTGGAACTGGGCCCGTCACCCACTGTAAGTCTGGCGCCGGGCGAAATGCTGGCGGTGGAGTTGTCGGCAGCCGGCACCTCAGGCTTTGACGGCTGGACGCCGCACGCCGAGACCGGCAGCGGCGAACACAGCGCCGGTGACGGTGAACATGGTGGCAGTGAGGGTGAAGGTGAGCACGGCAGCGAGGGCGAAGGCGGCTCGGGCTGAGCCTGAAGCTTGGCGATAGCAGTCAGAACGACGGGGGCGCGGGAGACCGCGCCCTCTTTTTGATTCCCCGGGCTTCAGGACGCGGCGCTCTCGCGGCGCAGGGCGCGCAGTTCGCTGACGACGTCGGCGGGCAGGTCGGCGGCAGGGCTGCGCGCCGGCTCGCGGTAGAGCCACGCCGCCAGGCGCAAACAGAGCAGATTGACGGCCGCCGCCGGCCGGTAGACGTCGATGGCGCTGCCCTGGCTGTGTTGGGCGGCCGTCGTGCCCTGCGCGCCGCGTTCAACGCTCAGGCTGTGGGTCGCCGTATCGCTGGCCAGCAGACGCAGGTACTCGTCGCCGAGGCGCAGCAACTGACCAGGCTGGAAGCGGCTGCCGTCGCTGACGCGCAGGGTCGTCGCCACAGCGGACATCGCATCGTCCTGCAGCGTGTCAACGCCGCTGCGCCAGGCCTGCGACCAGCGCTCGTGCCAGCCCCAGAGTCCGCTCACCTGGACGGCGGCGGGCCCGCTGAAGCGCTGCTCGCCAGTCAGGCGCAGTACGCTGGCGCTGCCCTCCGTCGCGGCGGGCAGGGTCTGCACCTCGCTCAGGTCGATATCGCGGCCGTCGCCATTGCCGAGGCCTTGCAGCTGGAGCAGGTCATCCAGCAGGGCCAGCTCGCGCGGGTGGCGGGCGACGTGCGGCAATGTGGCCAGTCGCGGCGTAAAACGACGGCCGCTGTCCCTTTCGATGCGCGCTGTGGCCGCCGTCAGCGCGCGCCACAGGCGCTCGTCCACCGCGCTGTTGCCGGGTTCGAGGTCCAGGCGGGTTCTCAGTTGTTTCGCTGTTGCCAGGGTATACATGGTCAGCTCCCTTGTGACCGGTCGATGAAAGGATGAAAGAGTCAGGTTTTGGCGCCGCAATTGAACAGGCGTCGCCATCAATGCGTAGAAGGGGTGTAACGAGGAGCGAGTGGATGCTGTCGGGCCCGACGCTGGCTGAAGAAGAGGCGCAGGAGCAGGAGGAGCGGGGCCGTGCCGACGAGAACGACCTGCTGCGCGCGTTGCAGGCTGGCGATGATGAGGCTTTCGTGCTGCTCATGCAGCGTATGGAAAGCCCCCTGCGACGCTACGTGCGGCGCCTGATCGGCGACAGCGACGCCGAGGACGATATCGTGCAGGACGTGTTTTTCAGTCTCTATCGCAAGAGCGACCGGATCGACGCCCGGCGCGGGCTGCGGCCCTACCTGTTTCGCATGGCGCGCAACCGCTGCTACGATGAACTGCGCCGCCAGGGACGCTTTCAGAGCGTCTCGCTGGACGAGGAGCCGGAGGGCGAGTCCTTTTCGCTGGCGGAAACCCTGCCGGACCCGGCCGAGCCGACCGACGAACTGGCGCACTGGCTCTTCATCCAGCTGGTGGTGCGTGAATCGATGGAGAAGTTGCCGGAAAACCAGCGCCAGGCGCTCATCCTCTACGCCGAGGAGCAAATGAGCTACGCCGAGATCGCCGTGGCCACCAACACCAACCCCGGCACCGTCCGTTCGCGCCTGTCGCATGCCCGCCGTACCCTGCGCCGCCTGGTGCCCCCCTGGGTGCTGGCCGAGCTGGACGGCGATGCGGCATCCGGCCTGAGCGCGAGTCCGTCATGAAACTGTTCGACAAGGTGGAAACGCCGCAATACCGCCCGTATCCCACAGGCACAGAGAGGACTTTGTGATGAACGAGGAAACCCGCGACCAGTTGCAGCAGATCGTCCGCGCGCTGAAAGCGCTGGACCAGTCCCTTCGCCATGCCATACGCGCCGACGCGACGGCCGGCACCGGCGCGATGATCCTGCGCAGCTACAGCAGCCTGCAGGCCCGCGCGGCAGAGCGTCTGCCTGACGACGTCTTCGTCTGCGAGACCCTGCGCCTGGAGCCCGAGCCGGACCTTGACGAAGCGCAGCTCATCACCCAGGTCAGCCTGGCCTGCAGCCAATTGGCCGGCTACCTCGAGAGCCTGCTGCGGGCCCGGCGCCGGCCCCAGGTCGATATTGACCTCGACCTCGACGACATCGACTTCGGCGAGGTCAGCCGCACCCTGCGCGATACCCTGGTGACGCAGACGCGCGACACCATCCGCCGCGCCATGTCGGACATCGGCATCGACCTGGAGAGCAGCGGCAGTTCCGGCCGTCGCCGGCGCGTGGTGATCGTCGACGCCGACGGCGAAGAGGGAGAAGCGGAGAGCCTGGCCGGCAGCGACCTCAGCGGCCGCGACCTGGGCAACGAGAACCTCAGCGGCCGCGACCTGCGCGGCGCGGACCTCAGCGGGGCCAATCTGCACGATGCTGTCCTGGCCGAGGCCGACCTGCGCGGCGCGCGCCTGAGCGGGGCCGTCCTGCGCGGCGCGGACCTGAGCGAGGCGCAACTCGGATCGGCGGACCTGACCGGCGCCGACGTCGGCGATGCCAATCTGGCCGATGCCGACCTGGACGAAGCGCGGCTGAAGGGCGCCAACCTCGCCGGCGCGCTGCTGACGGACGCGAGCCTGGCCGGCAGCGATTTGCGCGGCGCGCGGCTCAGCGGCGCGGACCTGCGCGCGGCCGACCTGCGCGGCGCGGATTTGAGCGGGGCCAGCCTGCACCGCGCCAACCTGCGCGAGGCCAGCCTGGTCGACGCGAATCTGAACAGCGCGGACATCCGCAGCGCCAGTTTCCGCGCGGCGGACCTGAGCGGCGCGACCCTGCCCAACGGTCAGCGCTATCAGGACCCGGCGGACCTGGAGCAATTCGGCGCGGCCAGCAGCCGCAAGAAGTCGCCGCTGCCGCCGCAGGAGGACTGAGCGGCGGTCAGGCGGGGCCGCTGCGCCCGGCGATCAGGGCCTGGCATTCAGGTGTGTCGAAGTTGTCGCGCAGCCACTCGGCCCGGTCGCGGGCGCTGTCCTGCGCCAGTTTCGCCCTGTCTTCGTCTTTCATCCAGCCGACCGCCTTCTTTTTGTTCTCTCGCATCAGACCGCGCAAGGTCAGGTAATCGCGCTTGCGCCGGTTGCAGGGGCCGCAAAGCAGGATGCGGTTGAGGATGTGGTTTTCGCCGCGATCAGACCTGGGCGTGATGTGGTCGAGTTGCATGAACTCGCGTTCCATCACGCGGCCGCAACCGGCGCACATGACGCCGTCGCCAGATGCCTGGGCCTCGGCCAGCACATTCGTCATGTTGCGATGGCTGATGCGCTGCCAAGGCTCGCGCGGGCGCCGGATTCGCAGCTTGAAAGAGGGCGCGGCGACCTCGTTGTCGTCACTGCGCTCGGGCGGCGTAGTCTCGACATGCACGTCGTGCGGGAACATCAGGCCGTGGTCGCTGTCGGCGGTGACCATGCCTTCTTCCGCCAGGCGTTGCAGAACGATGTCTCTCGCGCCGTCCCAAATGTCCATACCGACCCACTGACGATTTAGTTGTTCAGCGGCGACCGGCGTGGTGGCGCAACCGCAAAAGGGATCGAGTACGATGTCGCCTTCTTTAGACGAGGCTTTGATGATGCGTTTGTATAGCTGCAAAGGCTTCTGAGTGGGATAACCAAGCCGCTCCTTATCTTCACGATTGAGTTGCTGAATTCCAACCCACCAGTCAGGGCATAATGCTCCCGCGGATACGGCATACCGGTAAACTTTATCTGTTTTCTTGTCACGCTTTACTTGCCACTCTTGACCATGTTCATCCAATTCGATTTTCATGTGCGTCTTTTTGCGCGGCAACCGGACGCTATCAGCATTGAAAACGCGATCATTAGACTTGGAATAATAGAGTATGATGTCGTGCTTGCTGGCAAACTGTTTACGGCTTCGACCGCCAATCTCGTAGCACCACACAATCTCGTTGCGAAATTGTCGCCAGCCGAAGATCGCATCAATGACCGCCTTGATGTAATGGCTCGCTGTCGGGTCGCAGTGCAAATACAAACTGCCATCCGGCCGCAGCACACGGTGCATCTCCATTAGACGCACGCCCAGCCAGCACAAGAACGCGCCCATGTCATCGCCGTAAGCCGCCCGCGCCGCGTCGATCACCTCCCACACCGCCGGCCAGTCGTCCTTGATGCTGTCCGTCCACTCATCGTGCACGTCCCGCTCCCAGGACCAGCGGTCTCTAAACTTCGCGCCCGCCGCCAGGCTGTCGGGCGTGGCGTGAAAGTCGCGGTTCTTGTTGAAGGGCGGGTCGGTGGCGATGAGATGCACGGTCTCGCTGTTCATGCCGCGCAGAAAGTCGAGGTTGTCGCCGTGATAGAGCGTGCGGTTTCTGAAGTTTGGTTCAACCATGTTGGCCCCGGGCGTCATTGTCAGCAATCAAGCCGTTAACGGCTCAGGGTCAATCTAGCGGACTCTTTACTTTGCGACAAGCCGACGGGCAGGATCGGCGATAACGCACATAAGTTGCGGCCACCTCTACCTGATTGACGGTTGTGGCACGATGTGCGACAATTTGCGCATCATGGCAGGCAGCGACCCGCGACAGTCAGCCTGACGATCACACGCACGTGCAGCGCCTGACTGTGAACGGGTACAAGGGAGCCCATTATGGATGCGCTGCAAACGGAAGGTCGACTGGCAAAACTTGAAGAGCGCTCGAGGCATTCGGCGACGAAGGCGGACCTGATTCTCGCAGCCGTCATTCAGGCCACGCTTTCGGCGATCATCGCCGCTGTGGTCACCAGGATCATGACCTGACATCAAAGTCCGTCCTGCGCTGTAGGGGCGCCATACCATGGCGCCCGCGCCAGAAGAACAACAACGCTCCAGACACGCGGCAACCAGGGCGGACAGACCGACGCTAGAGCCAGCTACGGAACCAGTCCTGGCTGGAAGCGTGATGGTAGGCGTGCTCGCCAGGGTGGACGGCCAGTGACAGGCGCTCCGACGCCCCGGCCAGCGCCCAGGCGCGCTCCGCGGTGCGGTACTGCTCGCGCACCGCGGCGATCGGGAAGATGGGGTCGCGCTCGCCGGCGATGACGCGCATGGGGCGCGGCGCCAGCAGCGCGGCCAGTTCGCCCATCTCGGCCAGTTCGAGGATGCCCGGCACGTAGTTGCATTCGCAGTGCACGATGTCGAGGATCGATGCCTTGAAGGAACAGAAATAGCAGGAAGGCACGGCGACCGTAATGCGCGGCTCAATGGCCGCCAGCCACAGGGTCGTGGTGCCGCCGCCGGAGTTGCCCGTCGCGCCCAGCGCGTTCGGCACGACGTCGTCGCGAGCCAGCAGCCAGTCGATGGCCTGCATGCCGTCGCGGCAACGCTCGCCCAGTAAGGTGCGCCCCTCCAGCAAATACGAAAAGAACAGGTGACGACAGCTTTTGGTCGTGTGCTGGTCGCTGAGGCGCGTACCGAAGCCGCGCTGCTCCGGCGCGCAGACCAGATAACCCTGCCGCGCCAGCGCCTGGGCGTAGTTAACGTCGCGCGCCAGATGTTCCCGTTCTGTCTCTGCGTCAGGGTAGTTGCCGAGGACGTACTGCACGGAGGGGTTGTGGCCGTGGAAGACGATGACGGGCTTCCAGGGCGGCGGGGTCTTCGGTCGCAGCAGGTAGACGGGCAGACGCGCCCGCTCCCCCACGTCCAGCGCATGCAGCTCCTCGACGTAGTCGCCGCGGTCCACGACGCTCAACTGCTGCGGGTCAGGCGGCGGTAGCGGCGGGCGTCCCTCCAGGCCCAGCAGACGGACGACTTCCGCGCGCAGTTCCGCTTGCCAGCGACGCAACTGCTCCGCCGTCTCCGCGCGCAGGGCCATACGTCGCGGCTGCGTCGCGTAGAGCTGCTCAAGGTGGGGTTGCAGGCCGAAGGTCTG
>CAXXWG010000046.1:0-54588 GCA_963667305.2 Aggregatilineales bacterium
GAGGAACACCTGGCCATTGCGGGCGGTGGAGAGGAAGGGATCGGCCGCGGCAGCCGAAAGCAGCAGCTGGCGCCGGTGCCTCTCCTGGGCAGTGGCGCTGGAGCCGGGCCCCTCGCGATAGGCGCGGCTGTTGTAATTGTCCTGCATGATGTCCATCACGCTTTGTTCGCGCGATGCCAACGCTCGCGAAAAACGACTGAAACGCAGTTGCGTCAGTTGCGGTTCGCCATGGCGTTCCAGCGGCGCCGGCGCGGCCGGTTGCAGGTTGTCCGCGACCAGCGGCAACTCGAAGCTCGCGCTCTCCCCCGGCTGCAGGTCCGTCGGCAGCGCCTGGCTGCCGGCGCGGGCGAGAATAACCGGCTCGCTCAGGGGAAAGTCACCGGCGTTACGCACTGTGCCGCGCAGCAGCCAGTGCCAGCGCGGCTCACCGGTCAGCGGGTCCGGCTCGCCCTGACGGTAGCTCAGCGTGGCGGCGCCAGTGATCGCCGGCGCGGGCGCGATCGCCGTCGTATGGAAGGTGGAGATGAAACTCGCATCGACGTTGAAGTTCAGGGCATCGAAGCTTTCCGCCTGGCGAATGTCGGTGCGGGCCTGAATGCCCGCCGCGAAGGGATTGGCGGGGATCTCGCGCGCCAGCGGCCGCAGGCTGCTGCCCGGCGCCGTCAAAAGATCATAGGTGGCGCGCCGTGGTGAAAGCACGCCGACCAGCCCGGTCACCTGGGCCCTCTCACTTTCCGGCCAGGCCTGCACCAGCGCAAGACGGCTGAGCGTGGCGCTGGTCCCGCGCAGGCCGAAACCCACCGTCCAGGCAAGCGCGCTGAACAGCAGAATCAGCGCAGGAATGGTCACCCAGGCCCAGGCGCGCCGGTTGATGCGGCGCAGGATGAGATAGTTCAGCGGGCCGATCAAGGCGACGTAAAAGAGCAAAAAGCCGCAAAGCGGCAACAGGTCCGGCAGCAGGTCCAGGCCTGGCAGGATTTCGCTGGCATTGGCAGCGCGCTCAAGATTGGTGATGCCTCGCGACCAGCCGGGCAACGACCGGCGCGTGGCCGCCAGCGTAAACCACAGACCGTCCAGACCCGGCCACTCACTCAGGGGCGCCACCAGTGGGTCCGCCGCCAGGTAGTCCACCGTGCCCAACCCGTACTCGCGGCGCAGCAGCAGCGGCACACCTGTTGACGTCGCCGCCAGCACACGCGCGTCTGCCTGCAGGTTGCCCGTCGCGACCAGAGTCTCGCGCCCGGACGGCAGGTCCATGCGGCCCGCCAGCGTCGCCAGCGACGACAGGTCCGCAGTCGTCAGACTGGCGGTGGGTTGCAGCGGCAGCAACTCGCCCAGACCGGCGGCCGTCGCCTGCCAGCCCGCGCCGCCGGTGACGATGAGGTGGGCGCCGGCCAGCACCCGCGCCGCGAGGGCCTCGCGCTGCGCATTGCCGAGCGCGCCGCTGTCCACGTCGCTGAAGAGGAAGGTATCCACCGACTGCAACGCGGCCGCCAGCGGTGGCAGGTCTTCCAGCGCCATGCCGGCGCGCCAGGCCTGCCGTCCGCCCGGCGCCAGCGACGACAGGTCCACCCGCCCCCGCGAGGCATTGCCAGGCAGCAGGTGCAAATTGTCCGCCACCGGCACGTGTCGCAGCGGCGCTTCCTGCGCGGCCAGCACGACGTTTTCGTCATCCAGGTATTCGATGCGTACCTTGTCGGCAAAGCTGCGCGCGGTCGCGTAGAGGAAGACGCTCTTGCGCGCGCCGGCCGGCAACTCCAGCGCCGTGCTAAAGGTGTTGCTGAAAGCGCTGCCCGAGGTCTCCGGGCGCACCACCAGGCGGCCGCTGCGGTCGGCGCCGGCATTGCTGGCCTGCACCCGAATCGGGAACCACTGATGTTCGCGGAAGAAGCTGTCGAATCCGGCCGCCACTTCCAGCGTGATGCCCTGGGCCTGCGCGGGCGCGGCGACGACCGTCAGCAGCAGCAGGACCGGCAACAGCAGCGTCAGGTTGTGGCGCAGCCGGCCCTGGCTCACAGGCGCACCCGGCAATGGCGCACGAAGGTGTCGCGTTCGGTCAGGGTGACGAGGTTGTAACCCGGCCAGTGCAGCGCTTCCTTGTAAGGGTCCGCCTGCTCGTGCCAGGTCTGCGTCTGGAACCAGCTGCTGCGCACGCTCTGGTAGGGGATGCCGTCGCGCAGCGTCAGAATGCTCTCGTGGATGTGGCCGTAGAACACGCAACGCAGGCGCGAACGCGCCGGCAAGAGCGCTTCGTGCATTGCCTCGCCGTTGCGTAGCACAATGCCGTCCAGCCAGGGCACCACCAGCGACAGCGGATTGTGATGCACGGCCACCACCAGCGGCCGCGAGTCTTCCGCCGCGCAACGCTGCTCCAGCCAGGCCAGTTGCTCCGGCTCCAGCCAGCCATAGTGTTCGTCAAGGTTCGGCGCGCTGCTGTCCAGCAGCAAAAACTGCACGCCGCCGATCTCGAACTCCTGATCGGCGTGCCTTGCGGGCCGGTCGCGTCCCATCAGCATAATTTGCAGCCAGTCGCTGCGGTCGTGATTGCCGGGCAGGTAATACACCGGCATGCGCAACTGACGGTAGAGATCGGCGGCCTGCTGATAGTCCTCCGGGCGTTCCGGGTCGCTGTGAACGTCGCCGGTGTGCAGCACAAAGTCAATCGCTGCGGGCAGCGAGGCGATCTCGCGCACCAGCGCCTCCGCGCCCGGCCGCGGCAGGATCTCGGTCAGCGGGCCGCTCCAGGCGGGGTCCGTGGCCAAATGCGAGTCGCTGAGATGGACGAAGGTCAGGGGTTTCATGGTCAGACTCTACAGGACACAGGCAGGCGGCACAAGATACTCACCGACTGCTATAAATGCAGCGCCTTCACCCCGCAGGCCACGCCTCACAGGCGCACGCGGCAATGACGAATGAAAGTGTCGCGGTCGGTCAGCGTGACGAGGTTGTAACCAGGCCACTGGAGCGGCTCCGGCCCAGGGGCTTCCTGACCGTACCAGGTCCGCAACTGGAAGCAGCTGCCGCGCACGCTGTGATAGGGGATACCGTCGCGCAGATTTAGCAGGCTTTCATGGATGTGTCCGTACAGCACGCAGCGCAGGCGATGCCGCGCCTGCAAGAGAATCTCGTGTAGCGCCTCGCCGTTGCGCAATATCAGGTCCTCCGGCCAGGACACCGCCAGCGACAGGGGATTGTGATGCAGCGCCACCACCAGCGGGCGGGGGTCCGGCGCAGCGCAGCGCTGTTCCAGCCAGGCCAGTTGCTCCGGCGCAAGGTACCCGTGGCCGCCTTCCGCAGCGGGGACGCTGCTGTCCGGCAACAGGAATTGAACGCCGCCGCATTCGAATTCCTGGTCGGCGTGGTGTCCAGGGTCTTGCCTGGCCGACAGGACTCGCTGCAGCCAGACGCCGCGGTCGTGGTTGCCGGGCAAAAAGTGCAGCGGCACCCCCAGGCGACGATACAGCGCCAGCGTTTGCCGATACGCTTCCTCGCTTTCCGGGTCGTGGTTGACGTCGCCGGTATGCAGCACGAATGCAAAGGGCGCGGGCAAGGACTCCAGCGCGCGCACCAGGGCCTCGGCGGCAGCGAAGGTGGGCCCGGGCTGCCACCCTTGCCCGTCAGGGTCCGCCATCAAATGCGAGTCGCTGATGTGGACGAAGGTCAGGGGCTGCATGCGTTCAATCTACCGGTGACCAACAGGCCCGACAGGAAGCCGGCCCTTGCTCACATGCGAACCCGGCAATGACGCACGAAGGTGTCGCGTTCCGTAAGCGTAACGAGGTTGTAGCCCGGCCACCGGAGTGGCTCCATGTAAAGATGCTCCTGGCCGAACCAGGTCTGCATCTGGAGCCAGCTGCTGCGCACGCTCTGGTAGGGGATGCCGTCACGCAGGGTCAGCGAGCTCTCGTGGATGTGACCGTAAAAAACGCAGCGCAAGCGATTTCGTGCCAGCAGCAGGACCTCATGCAACGCTTCGCCGTTGCGCAGCACGATGTGCTCAAACCAGGGGACGAGCAGCGACAGCGGGTTGTGGTGCAGCGCCACCACCAGCGGCCGCGGGTCATCCGCTGCGCAGCGCTGCTCCAGCCAGGCCAGTTGCTCCGGCTCCAGCCGGCCCTGATGCTCGCCGACGACCGGGACGCTGCTGTCCAGCAAAAGGAATTGTACGCCGCCGGCCTCAAACTCCCGGTCGGCATGGGCTGCGGGCGCTTCACGGCCCAACAGAGCGCGCTGCAGCCAGTCGCTGCGGTCGTGATTGCCGGGCAGAAAGTGCACAGGCACGCTCAACCGGCGGTACAGTTCCAGCGCCTGCTGATATTCCTCTTCCCGTTCCGGGTCGTGGACGACGTCGCCCGTATGGAGCACGAAGTCAATTTGACAGGGCAGTCCGTTGATCTCGCGTATCAGGGCTTCACTGCCCGGCAGCGTGGGACCGTATTCCATCCCTGTCCTGTCGGGGTCCGTCATCACGTGCGAGTCACTGATGTGGACGAAGGTCAGGGCTTGCATTCAGCGTTCTCTGTGTTGGTAGCCAAGCTGTCGTTCGCGTTCGATGGGCGCGCCGCGCTGCAGCCAGTCCAGACAATACACCGAATCAGTGTCGGGATTGACCCACATTACATCCTGGATTTCTTCAACGTTTTTGCAGACATTGCAGAAATGAAAGCGAACCTTCTTGTCCATTGAAGAAACTCGCAAATCAGACTTTAGAGCGGCCTCCAGCAAATGAACGTCCTTTATCATAATTCTGAATATGTGGATATTCGGCGCTTGAAAACACACTTGCTTTCTTAGATTTTCGTCACTTGCATCTTCTATGCCAAAAAACTGGTTGTTTTCAGCCATGGTTGTCAGCCAATCCAAAGCAAAAAAGGAACCGCGATTTGTCCACTCTTTCAATATGTCTGGGGATAAGACAATCCGGTGACCACAAATCCGCATGCTCTCCAGAAATTCTCTGGAGTTCATGGACTGCTGAGTCTCTTTCAGGCTTGAGGAGAATGCTATGTCCGCATCAACAACGAGGTTTTTCGTTTCAAGCTGGTTCATTCACCAAGCCCATTCTGCGCTTGGTAACAGCATTCAGGTACCGCTTCTGTTCTTCTAGGCGGATGTCTGCGAAATCTACTGGCCAATCAGCACTGTGCGCGCCATTCTCGTCCAAACACTCTTTTCTCACTGTCGTGTTTCCTTCAACATCTCTCTCAAACCAATTTAGAATGACTTTTTCGTTTGAGAGTTTCCCTTCGGCAACTTGGGTCATTACACCCTGCAACAATAGTGAACTGTGCGTTTCGATGATTACGCGAACACCGCGATTAGCAGCATCCGCCAAGACTTTGGCGAGAGCAACTTGAGCACGTGGATGCAGGTGCAATTCAGGTTGCTCAATGTAGACCATTTGGCCCTTCTCACCCGCTGCGAGCGCTACAAGAACTGGTAATACTTGCGACACTCCAAATCCCACATCGGCTATGTTCACTTCATCACCAACGTATGAATTTTCAATGTATGTCTTCAACCTGCCAACCTTCAATTCTACGCTTACATCATCAAGACGATCCGACTTCACCCATCCAGTCAACTCTAGGCCTCGCAGACCAGTTTCAACCCTTTTGATCTGTTCAGTCTGTTCTTCATTCCAATTTGTGATAAGCCCTGCCATGTACTTCTCAAATTGCCCAGCAAACCTTGGAGCTTGAGAAGGTGTAATCGTGTATATGCGCTCTGGCTGACCACGTAGACCTGGCAAATGGATCAAATTGGCAATTGCCGACTGCATTTCAGGCGTTGGTTCAATGGGTATGGATAAACTAGGAAATGGCCTGTTTTTTCTCTGGTATTTCCTAAACATCTGAAGTTGCAAGAAACAACGCTTTGACTCAACTCGAAACCCTAACCTTCGCTTTGAAATGACATTGTTGTCCTCATCGCCATCAGGGTCTTTGTTTTGGTCTTCCCTCATAAATCCCGGAAGAAATGGAATGATCTGTTTTTCTCGCATGTTTGGTGTGAGCCGAAATTCTGCCGGACGCTCATCGTATTTTGCGGCAATGGGATCTCTTCCTGACATACTCTTTAGTCTTATTTGTCTTCGTTGACTGTCAGCATCAGGTGTACACTCATATTCGCAAGACAGATAGACTTCCTCCCCTATCTTCAGCCCAACAGAAACAACGGGTTTCTTCTTTGTAGTGCCCATTGGAATAAACTGCTCATACTGTGTAAATCTGACGTGTGGCCCATCAAGCAGCAGCGGGCCTGGGTCATGAGACGCGTCGAGAGTCTGCTTCATTAGCAATATTGGCTGCATGATGCTGGACTTGCCCGAGCTGTTTGCACCCGCGAGAATGGTCAGCGGGCGAACGTCAATTGACATCTCATCGCGGATGGACTTGTAACCGGCGACAGTGATTTTCGTTATGCCCTGAGTATTCTCAGCCATTGCTGACCTCCTGATTGTCTTTCAGTATACACTTGAGCGGGCCACCCTGAACCGGCGAAGCACCATCGCCGGCCACGGCTCACATGCGAACACGGCAATGGCGTATGAAAGTGTCGCGTTCGGTCAGTGTGACGAGGTTGTAACCCGGCCACTGCAGCGGCTCCGGGAATTCTCTCTCCTGTCCGAACCAGGTCCGGTTCTGGAACCAGCTGCCGCGCACGCTCTGGTAGGGGATGCCGTCGCGCAAGGTCAACAGGCTTTCGTGGATATGTCCGTAAAGGACGCAGCGCAAGCGATTTCGTGCGAGCAGCAAAATCTCGTGCAGCGCTTCACCATTGAGCAAAATCAGGTCGTCCAGCCAGGACACCCTGATGGCCAGCGGATGATGATGCAGCGCCACCACCAGCGGACGCGTGTCCTGCGCGGCGCAGCGCTGTTCCAGCCAGGCCAGTTGCTGCGGCTCAAGGCGACCGTAGCCTCCCTCCGCCTGCGGGACGCTGCTGTCAAGCAGCAGGAACTGGACGCCGCCTACCTCGAATTCCTGGTCGGCGCGGGGACCGGGATCTTCGACGCCTCGCAGCACGCGCTGCAGCCAGACACCACGGTCGTGGTTGCCCGGCAGGAAGTACACCGGCACGCTCAACTGGCGGTAAAGCTCAAGCGACTGACGGTACTCCTCCTCGCGCTCCGGATCATGATTGACGTCGCCCGTATGCAGCACGAAGGCCACCGGCGCGGGCAGCGCCTCAATCTCACGGACCAGCGCCCTGGCGCCCGGCAGCGAGGGGCCCCGTTCCCACCCCCTTCTGGTCGGGTCCCTCATCACGTGCGAATCACTGATGTGCACGAAGGTCAGAGGCTGCATGAAAAGACTCCCGTGTTCACAGGTGGACCGGGCAAGACGCTCAGCAACAGTTGGAAAAGGAGGGCCCGCGATGAATCACCACACGCCCGCCCTGCCCGACCCCTCGCGCAGCGAAATGCGCAGCAGATTGTCCATCGTCGCCAACACTTGCGCCGCAACCCCCGGGCCGGCAAGCAGCGGATCGCCGAAGCGCAGCGTCACCTCACTGTCACGCCAGCGACTGAACATCACCTGCAGCGTGGCCGCCACCCAGGAACGACGCCGTCCCTCTCTATAGATGCGCGCGGGCGCCGAACGCAGGGCGCGCGCCGATATCACGCCGCTGACCGCCACCGGCAGGATCGTCAGTTGAGGCACCTGGCGTGCGAAGAGCTCAATGCCTTCCGCCGACCAGTCCGCCAGCGACTCCGGCGCGTTGTCGTACCAGGCCGGGTCCGGCTCAATGCGACCCGCGGGGAAGTTCAGCAGCGCGCCGCCGCCGCGCAAATGGGCCAGGGCGGATCGCAAGACGCGGATGCGTCGCTCGCCAGCCTCCGGTAGCAGAATAAGATGCTGCGCGATGTTGGGCAGCAACGCCAGAATCGGGCGTTCGGCGGTGATGACCTTCAGGTCCGGCCGACCCGTCGCGGCGAACAGCGCCATCGCGTCCATAACCCCCGCGTGATTGCCCAGCACCAGCAGCGGTTGACCGGGCGCGATAGCCGGTTCCGGCAGGTTGACCGCTTGCACGCTGCGGGTGAAGGCCGGCAGCAGCCACTGCGAGGCCTGCACCAGGTCCGTCTCGCCCACCATCCGCTCGTACTGAAAGACCAGACGCGTGATGTCCCGCGCCGGCCCGCGCACCAGCGGCAACGCGGCCTCGGGGTAGCGCGGCAGGAAAGCGCCGAGCATGTCGCGCGCGTTTTGGCGCAGGGCCAGCGCGAAGTCCGACGGGCAAGGTTCAGCCATCGTCGTCCCCTGCCCGCAGGGCATAGACCTGCGCGCCGTCCTGCTCGAACACCTGCTCCAGATACGCCGCCGCCGCCACCGCCGAGGCCATGGGCAGCTTCCAGGCGTCGGGCTCGTGCCAGCGCCAGGCCTGCGCGAAGTTTTCCGGCGCCGCCACGATCTGCGGCACCAGCACGTAGTCGATTCCCGCTGCGAGCAACAGCGCTTCGTGCGCCGGGTCGGCGGGGTCCAGCCAGAAAGCCCGCAATCGCTCCTGCTCCTCCAGGCTGACCTCGTCGCCGCGGAAGAAGGGCTGACCGCGATAGTAGACGCTGTCGCGCTCGCTGATCACAGCCGCCCAGTCGCCTTCCCAGGAACTGCCAGGCTCACTGCCCGGAAAGTTGAGCACGCGCGCGTCGGCCGGCGTGTGCTCGCGCAGCCAGGTCATGGCAGCCACGTCGGCCCCGGAAGCGAAAGCGCCGTGAAAGGCGACGCGCCCCTTGCTGAAGGCCAGCAATTGCGACGGGAAAACCAGCGCCCCCGCCACCAGCAAGAAAGCGAGAACAAACAGTGCCCGACCCGCCCGTCGCCACAGCCCTTGCGGCCAGCGCCCTTCAAGCTTGCCCCACAGCGCCAGCAGGCCCTGCCCCGCCAGCAGGCTCAGGGGGATGATCGGCCCGTGCCAGGCGATGCTGAAGGGATAGTCGTAATTAAAGAGCGGCAGCCAGGGCGCGATGCGCTCGCTGATGCCGAGGAAGGCGAAATCGGCGCAGAGCAGCAGCCAGCCGAGCGCCAGCAGGGTCGCCTGCTGCCGGTGTCGCCAGCCCGCGCGCGCCCCGATCAGCGCCAGCGGCCAGCTCCACAGCCCGTGAAAGACCAGCATCGTCAGGACATGCGAGGAACTGCGCGTGAAGGGCGAGACGATCTCCCCGCCCAGCAAGGGGCCAATGCGCAACAGCCATGGACTGACGAACAGCAGGGCCAGCAGCGGCGCGCCGGCCAGCAACAGAATCCAGCGACGCAGTTCCGGTCGTTGCTCGCCCGCCCACATCGTCACCAGCCAGGGGCCGAAACCGAGGGCGAGGATGATGGTGGTGTCCGGATGCGAGAGCGTTACGGCGGCCAGCAACAGACCGGCGCAGGCCAGGTCCATGCGTTGACCGGCGCGCTGGAAACGCAAGGCGCAAAGAATGAAGCCCTGCGCGAAGACCAGCGCCAGCAGGGTCGTGAAATGCGAATCCATGTAGGCCAGAAACAGCCCCAGGCCGCCGCCCATGGCCAGGGCCACGGCCCGCCCCAGTTTCCGCCCGCCGAGGTCCGCGCCGAGGTCATGGGCCAGCCAGACGTTGATCAGGCCCAGCACCGCCGCGAAGGCAAACATCACCTGGTGCAGGGGATGGCCCAGCTTCTCACTCAGCCAGGCCACCAGCGCGCTGAAACCCGGCGCATAGAGATAGTCAATCTCCGAATGGAAGGGCGCCAGATTGTCCAGGCTGCCAGCCAGTCGGGTCATCAGCGCCAAATAGCCGAAGCCCTGGGCGTCAGTGTCCAGCGGCACCGGCAGCAGCAGGACAGGCAGGGCGAATAGCGCGGCTGCCAGCGCGAACAACGCCAGCTCCGTCCTGCCCGGCCAGGCCATGTCGGCGTCATCGGCGTCCGCATCCTGCCCCGCAGCGGCCAGATGCCCGCGCCCAAGGGTCCCGCCCAGCAGGACGGCGGTGACCAGCGCGAAAAGCATGTAATCGATGATCAGCGTGTCCCAGCCGAACAGCATCGTCCAGGCCAGCGCGCCGCAAAGCACCAGCGCCAGGGTCAGGGCAGCGCCCAGGCCAACGCGCGCCTTGCCGCCGGGCAGGGCCGGCGCCAGCAGGGCGCCGGCGCCCAGCAAGACGCTGCCCACGATGAACATGATTGAGAGCGGGACCATCCGGCGCAGTATAGCAGGCGCCGCCGCTGGTACCTGGCAACAGGCAGCGATTATGCTATCCTGACCCGCGGCCGACCTACGGAGGTTCCCCCATGAAACGGACGGTTGTGCGCATCTTGCCCGCCTTGCTGGCCCTGCTCGTTTTGTCGGCTTCCCTCGGGTCCCTGGCGGCCCAGGACGAGGAGGTCGACACACTCAACATCCTCTACTGGCAGGCTGCCTCCATCCTTAATCCTTACCTCTCCGGCGGCACCAAGGACGTGGATGCCGCCGCGCTCGTGCTTGAACCCCTGGCCTGGTTCAACCCCGATGGCATTCTCGTGCCCGCGCTGGCCGCTGCGATCCCCACCCTGGAAAATGGCGGCGTCTCCGCAGACCTGACCAGCATCACCTGGCGGCTGAAGGAAGGCGTCGTTTTCTCCGATGGCGCACCCCTGACCTCGGCCGACGTGGTCTTCTCCTGGGAGTATTGCACGCACCCCGAGGCCGGTTGCTCCGGCCTGCGCTGGTTTGAGGACGTCCTGAGCGTCGAGGCCCTCGACGACCTCAGCATCCGGATTACCTTCAGCAAGCCCAAACTTTATCCCTACGCGCCCTTCGTCGGCGAAGGCTCGGTCGTGCTGCACAGCGGGCAATTCGCCAATTGCCTCGGCAGCGCGGCCCCGACCTGCACCGAAGCAAACTTCGCTCCCCTCGGCACGGGCCCCTACGTCGTGGACGAGTTCCGCGCCAACGACGTGGTGACCTACAAGGCCAATCCGCTCTACCGTGAAACGGGTAAACCCCACTTCCGGCGCGTCGTCTTCAAGGGCGGCGGCGCCGCCGAATCCGGCGCGCGCGCCGTGCTGGAGACCGGCGAGGCGGACTACGCGTGGAATCTCCAGGTCGCACATCCTGTGCTGGATAAAATGGCGGAAGCGGGCCACGGGCGAATCGAGGTCGGCTTCGCGACCAACATCGAACGCCTGCTGCTCAACCAGACGAATCCCTCGTCGGACCTGCCGCCCGAATTGCGCTCCATCGACCCGCTCAACAACCCGCATCCCTTTCTCACGAACATGGCCGTGCGCAGGGCGCTTTCCATGGCCATTGACCGCAATGTCATCGCCGGCCAGCTTTATGGCGCGGCCGGCCGGCCATCCTGTAACCTGATCAACGGCCCGCCCCACAACGTCTCACCCAACAACGACGCCTGTCTGACCCAGGACATCGCCGGCGCCAACGCCCTTCTGGACGAAGCCGGCATCCTCGACAGCGACGGCGACGGCGTGCGTGAACTGGATGGCGTACCCCTCCGCCTCGTCTACCAGACCTCGACCAACGCCCTGCGCCAGGACACCCAGGCCCTGATCAAGCAATGGTGGTCTGAAATCGGCGTCGAAACCGAACTGGCAAACGTCAGCGCCGCCGTGTTTTTCGGCGCGGACCCGGCCAGCCCCGACACCTATCACAAGTTTTACGCGGACGTTCAGATGTGGACCACCTTCACCGGTTCACCGGATGCCGAGGCCCTTCTCGCCGGCTGGCTCTGCGGCGATGACCCCTCGCCGGCCAACAACTGGTTGGGCCGCAACATTCCGCGCTTTTGCGACCCCGCCTACGACGCGCTCTTTGAACAACTGCAGCGCACGGGCTCGCTGGCGCAGCGCGCCGAACTCACCATCCGCCTCAACGACCTGCTGATCGACAGCATGGTGGTTGTCCCGCTGGTCTATCGCGGTAGCGTCTCCGGCATTTCCAACCGTCTCGAGGGCGTCTGGATCAACGACTGGAATTCCGAAATGTGGAACATCGAGGACTGGACCCGCGCCTCCTGACTTCGCCGCAAACCCTGCTTTCACACTGGCGGGCGGACGCTGTTCCGCCCGCCACGCTTTCCCGCTTGACATGCGCCGCCGACGCGTCAACATTCGCACCGAAGGCAACCTGGGACCGCCATCATGCCCCTGGCCATCGTCGCCTCCCGCAATCCCGTGAAGGTTGAGGCCCTGAGACTCGCCCTGTCGCGCCTGCTGCCGCAGCAGACCTGGCAGGTGCAGGGCCGTGATCTGCCCTCCGGCGTGGCCGACCAGCCCATGAGCGACGCCGAGACCCTGCAGGGCGCGCGCAACCGCGCCTGCCGCGCCAGGCAAGCCGTACCGCAGGCGCAACTGTGGCTGGGAATCGAGGGCGGCATTGAGACCGTCGGCGACAGCCTGCGCTGCTTCGCCTGGGTGCAAATGCTGACGCCGGAGCTCAGCGGTCGCAGCCGCACGGCCACCCATGACCTGCCCGACGAGGTCGCGCGTCTGGTGCGCGCCGGCCGCGAACTGGGCCATGCCAACGACCTCGTCTTCGGCAGTCACAACAGCAAGCAGGGCAGCGGTTCGGTTGGCCTGCTCACCGGCGACGCCCTGACGCGCCGCGAATACTACGCCCAGGCCGTCCTGCTGGCGCTCATCCCCCTGCGCAACCGCAACCTGCACTTCGGCGACTCATGAAAGACGTGGCCGCGGCCCTGCGCGCGGCGACGCAGACCCTGCAGGCCGGCAGCGACACGGCCGCGCTGGACGCGCAACTGCTGCTGGCGCTGGTCACCGGGCGGGGGCGCGCCTGGCTGCTGGCCCACGGCGATTGTCGGCTCAGCGACGCCCAGGCGCGGCGCTTCTCCGCTCTCGTCGCGCGCCGCGCAGGAGGCGAGCCGCTGGCCTACATTCGTCGCCGCCAGGCCTTTTTCGACCGTGACTTTCACGTCTCGCCGGCCGTGCTCATCCCGCGGCCCGAGAGCGAACAGTTGCTTGAGCTGGCCCTGGCGCATACGCCGCCCGGCTTCAGCGGCACGCTGGCGGAGATCGGCACGGGCAGCGGCGCCCTGGGGATCACCTTCGCCGCGCTTCGCCCGCGCGCCCGCGTCATCCTGATGGACATCAGCCCGGCGGCGCTGACGGTGGCGCGCATCAACGCTGCCCGCCACAGGGTGCGGGTGGCGTTCCGTCAGGGCGATCTGCTGCAGCCCC
Organism: Aggregatilineales bacterium; assembly: GCA_963667305.2. Lineage (GTDB taxonomy): Bacteria > Chloroflexota > Anaerolineae > Aggregatilineales > Phototrophicaceae > JAGWBD01. The sequence goes on from CAXXWG010000046.1 coordinate 13,161, forward strand.
TGCTGGCGCGCAGCGAGCGCGTGGACCTGCTGCTGGCCAACCTGCCCTACGTCCGCAGCGGGGACCTGCCGCAACTGGCAGTCAGCCGCCACGAGCCATGGCTCGCCATGGACGGCGGAGCGGACGGCATGGCCCTCAATCGGCGCTTGCTGCGGGAACTGTCACGGGCCTGTCAACCGGGCGCGGTGGCCCTGCTGGAAATCGGCATGCTGCAGGGCGCGGAAGCCTTGCGCCTGGCGCAGGCGCTGCAACCGCGTCAGGCGCAGGTATTGCAGGACCTGGCCGGCCTCGACCGCGTGCTGCGCGTGGAACTGTAACGGCGCCCAGGCGAAATCGCTTAGCAATTGCCCCCGCTCCTGACAAGCGTGTAACCGAAGAAACCTTCGTTGTCGCTGCGGTTGGTCTCCGGAATGGCGCTGTCATGGTTGACGAAGGCCTTCATGATGTGTTCCTCGCCATGATGGAAACCGACGGTGATTTCGGCGCTGGCGCTCACCGTCTGGCCGGGATCGATGGGCGGGAAGGTGCCGATCTCTACCGCCTCGTGCCCGTCCAGCCGGCCGCCACCCCTGGTGGCGTAGTCCTGGAATTTCACGCTGCCGCCCGGTGAGCGTGAGGTGCCAACGTTGGCCACGTCAATCTCCACCCGGAAGCCCACGCCACAGACGATTGTGCCGCCCGCGGCGCTGTGGCGCATGCTGCCGGCCACCAGATTGACGTTCCCGACGACCACGGCCGGCGCCGCGGTCGGCGGAATGGCCGTGGGTTGCGGCAGCGGCGGCCCCCAGATCGCCGGCAAATCGTCGATGTTCCCGCTTATATCCAGCAGGCTGCCAAAGACCCAGCCCTCGCCGTTGTAGTACTTGATCTTGTACCAGGTCTTGTGAATGTTGACCGCCAGCAATTCGACCTGGTCGCCGGCGCCGATGCTGCCGATGGGCGGCGCAAAGCGCGTGTCCGGCCCGGGCCGCACGTAGGCCCCGCGCTGTACCCGCGCCATCGGCCGGTCGGAGGTCGGCTCCGGCACGGCGGTCGGCGCTTCGGGTTGCTCTTCCACGGCCGACTCCGGCGGCACTTCACCGCCGCCGTTCGTATCGCCCTGGCTGCCGCCGGGCGCCTGCTCGCCGGTGACGCCGCCCTGGCCGATCACCGTCACAGTGACGCTGGCGGGCGCGCTGCTGCTGCCATCGCTGCGAGCGGCGATCACACTCAAAATGTGCGCCCCGGCGCCGGAGGCCGTCCAGCTGCTGGAGGCGATGAAGGTCGAGACGCCTTCGCCGTTGGGGCTGTCCTGGGAATCAAGGACCTGATTGTCTACCGCAAAGTCGACCCGCGCCAGGTCCGCGCCGGCGTTACCCACCTGCACCTGAATGTTGACTGCCACGCCCTCGAGATAGGTCGAGTTGGGCATGGGCGACAGAATCTGCACTTGCGGCGGCCCGCTAATCTCCTCCACCTGCGGGCCGGGCGACACGGTCAGGTTGCAGGCGGCCAGCAGGGGCAGCAGGATGAGCGCAGACAGGGCTGCCGCAGCGTTCGCGAATGGCCTCATCGTGGTTCTCCTGTGCCTACAGACAACCTGCCTTGTCTCTATCCTGCCCCAGACCGGGATTCAACGCAAGTGGGCGGGATCAGATGCTGTGAAAGGCGCCGGTCTCCAGCACGTCAACCGGCACGCCTTCCAGTTCCCGCGGCACAAGTTCGGCCGGCGCCAGGCTGGCATGCGGCAGTTTGCGCGCGACCATGACGACCAGCGCGACCTGGTCCGTAAACTGCCCCTGGCGCTTGCGCAAGCCGACGGCCGTCCCCACCACGTTCGGCAGGGCCATCAACTGCTCGTTGTACTTCTCCTGCATGCGGATCGCCCGTTGGGTCTGCTGCTCCTGGTCCATCGCGGCACCTCAGAGGGTCACGTCCAGCGCTTCCAGCAGCGGCCGGATCGGCGTGAAGATCGTCGCCTGGGTGGAGCCGGCGAAGAGCAGCCCGACCGCCACCCTGTCCTTGCCATCCACCACCAGCGCACCGGAATCGCCGCCCAGGCTCATGGGCGACGTCAACACCTGGCCGGTGAAACGCGCCGATTTCTTGCCATAGGCGACGTTGACGGTGGCGTTCAACAACATGACTTTCCCTTTGGTCAGGTCGGTGGTGCGCCCGGTCTTGCGCACGGCCATGCCCAGGGTCGCCGCGCGGGTGCCGCGCACGCGGCCGATGCCGCGGATATCGGCATTGAACATCGCCAGGTTAACCGGCCGCGCCAGCGCCACGTCGAAATGGTTGCCGCTGGACAGGGCCGCCTGTTGCGCGGCCAGCGCCGAATTCGGCGCGGCGGCGGTCTGCACGCGCCAGTCCGAGCCGTAGAGTTTGTTCATGGTGTTGATCACGTTGACGAGGACGCGCAGGAATCGTCCGGGGTTGTTGGCGGGGCGCACGCGACGCGTCGGCTGCGGCCGGGGCGGCGGCTCGCCGATGAAGTGCAGCGGGATGAAGCGCTCCAGATGCGCCACCACGTCGGCCGGGTTGCGCCCGCCATCGCTCGGCGCGGGCTGCAACACCGGGTCGCCCGAACGGGCGTCATTGGCGTTGGCCAGCACGTGATTGTTGGACAGGATGAGACGTTCGCCGCTCAGACGGTCGGTGACCAGCGTGCCCAGCGTGCCCGCCGTCACCTGATAGTGGCCGATGCTGACGCCGGCCGGCATGCTGGGTCGAAATCGATCGCGCGGGTTCGCCAGCGCGCGCAGGTAACCCACTTCATAGACGTCGGTGCGTATCCCGTCGATCGCGCGCGGGACGCGGTCACGCCGGGAAAGCGCCGCCACCGGCAGTTTGCGTTCCACCAGCACCACAACGGCCTGCTCACCCGTGGTCTCGATCTTGCTGCCCTTGTTGCCTACGGCCACACCGACGACGTTGGCGCGACGCAACAGGTCCCCCTGGGCTGCCCGCTGCGCCCGCAGCGCCTCTTCAACGCTCATGCATCCGCTCCCGCGGCCAGCGCCTGCGCGCCGCATTGTAGCATGTGCCGACCGGGTCCGGCTGCAGCCGGACAGCCTGCAGACAGCGAATGCCGGCGTCGCCATAGTCACAGGACAACCGGATTCTGTCGGGTTATACTGTGTTCATACAAGGCAGGCGCCAACGCGCTGCAATCGCGCCCGGCGCAGGAGGAAACCATGAGCACGGAAGAACGTCTCGCCCGCCTCGAAAGCGGTTACGACCACCTTGCCACAAAGGCCGGCCTCGAAAGTGTCCGCGGTGAATTGAAGGCTGAAATCGAAACCCTGCGCGGTGAAGTGCGGGCATTGGCCGGGTCTTTCAAGGTATGGATTATCATCGCCGCCATTCTGCAGGCCGGTTTCAGCGCCCTGTTCTCACAGTTGGTGAATTCGGGCAGTTGAAGGTCGTCGCTCCCCTTTGTTACGGGATGAAAGCACAGCGACCTGAATGCTTTATGAACGACCTGCACGCAGGGCACTTGCGCTGGTATGATTGCCCTGTGCCGATGCAGCGGAGTTCCCTTGCGTGAGCCGATTCCATGCCTCCCTTCTGGTCCTGCCGGCCCTGATCCTGCTGCTGGTCGCCTGCAGCAGCGGCCCGGAGCGCGAGATCGGCGTCGGTGACACGCTGCTTGAGCAGGACTTTTCCGAGCCGAACAGCTTTGAGGAAGGCATCTACACCGACGCCTCGCTGCGAATCGACGACGGTCGTTACCTGATCCGCGTCAACAGCGGCGACAGCGAAATCTGGTGGGGGCAATGGGGCGACACCCTGGACAACGTCGTGATTGACGTCGACGTCGAGCAGATCAGCGAGCGCGAGGAAGCCGCCTGGGGCGTGGCCTGCCGCCTGCGCGGCCAGGTCGGCCAGCAGATGGAGAGCGAGCCCCTGCTGGAGTTGCTGTCGCTTGGCGAGGGTGGGCCGGACGAGGATGGCCCGGACGTTGCACTGCAGCCGCCGGCGGCCGCGGCCATTCCCAACGGCGACGGTTACCTCTTTCTCATCCAGGGCAGCGGCACCTGGGGCATCTTCCGCGCCCGCGGCCGCGACGTGATCCCCCTCAGCGACTGGACGGCCTCGGACCTGGTCCAGCGTGGCCCGGGCGCGCGCAACCATTTGCGCGCCGTCTGCGCCGACGATTACCTCGCCTTCTACATCAACGAGGAGTTCGTGGCGGAAGTGGAGGACAACAGCTTCGCCAATGGACAGATCGGGCTGGCGGCGGCCGCCTTCAACCGCCTTGGCGTCGAGGTCGGCTTCGAAAACCTCGTCGTCAGCGAGGCCATCGGCAGCTGAGCCCGTCGTTTACATACAAGGGTCGAAACCCGCATGACTCTCTTTGACAAATGCACCATATCCCCTTAAAATGCGGGGCATGATACCCGGATGTTGTGACAGCAACGTTCGCAGGGGCCGACGACACGCGCGGGGCAAGCTACCCGACGCGTGTTTTGATTCCGCCAGCAGCGGCGGAACAGGGAGCGTTCGATGGACAATGGCATGATCAGTCAGATCGAAAAGGCGCGGCTCTATGCCGAGGAGCCGGAGCGCGTGACCCTGCGCAGCCTGGATATCCACTTTGACGGCGACAACGACGCCTATCACGTCACCCTCGCGGAGGAGGGCTGGCGTTGCAGCTGCCAGGGCTTTGAGGCCCATCGCATCTGCCCGCACGTGATGGCGCTGGAACGCCTCTTGCGCCCCATGCTGCCCCTGCCGCCACTGCCCTACGCGCCCGGCCAGAACGTCGTCAGCGACGTCGAAAAGGCCAGTCGCTATGCGCAGGAAAGCGACCGCGTCCGCGTGCGCGCCTTCGAGGCCACCCTGCGCGGCCTCAACAGCGACCACGAGGTCGGCTACGGCGATGGCAACTGGCATTGCGACAGCGATTCCTTCCGCCGCCGCGGCGTCTCCAGCCATACCATCGCCATGGAACGCCTGCTTGCCGGCATGTTTCGCGTGAAGGACGAACCGGCCGCATGAGTATTTGACAACTACGGCCGTTCCTGCCAGTATCCTGCAGACACAGGGCACAAGGGGTGCCGGCCGACGGCGGGGTGCAGCGACTCGTTTGCGTCCGGCCGCTGGTTACCCGGGAGGAGTGCGGACTTGGCTGTCTTGATGGAGGTCAACAACCTCGTCACGAGGTTCTATACCCAGGAAGGCACGGTCTACGCCGTTAACGATATCTCCTACCAGTTGCAGGAAGGCGAGACTCTCGGCGTCGTCGGCGAGAGCGGCAGCGGCAAAAGCGTGCACTCCCTCTCGATTATGGGGCTCATCCCCAGCCCGCCCGGCAAGGTCGAAAATGGTGAGGTCATCTTCCGCGGGCGGGACCTGCTGCAACTGCCGCCCGAGCAGATGCGGCTGGTGCGCGGCGCCGAAATCGCGATGATCTTTCAGGACCCCATGACCTCGCTCAATCCGGTGCTGACCATCGGCTCGCAGATCACCGAGGCGCTGAAGCTGCACATGGGCATGAACAACAACCAGGCCAACGAGCGCGCCGCGGAGTTGCTTTCGCTCGTCGGCATCCCGGATGCCGCCAGCCGCCTCAACAATTATCCGCACCAGTTCTCGGGCGGCATGCGCCAGCGCGTGATGATCGCCATGGGCCTCTCCTGCAACCCCAAGCTGCTCATCGCAGATGAACCCACCACCGCGCTCGACGTCACCATCCAGGCGCAGATCATCGACCTCGTCAAGCGTCTGCGCGAGGAATTCGACATGGCGATCATCTGGATCAGCCATGACCTTGGCGTGGTGGCCGGCATCGCCGACCGCATCATCGTCATGTACGCCGGCACGATCGTCGAGAGCGGCGTGGTCGAGGAGGTCTTCTCCGACACCCGCCACCCCTACACCCTCGGCCTGTTGCAATCGCTGCCGCGCATGGACCGCAGTTCGCAGCGCCTCGTCTCCATTGAAGGCTCGCCGCCGGACATGCGCAACCCGATCAACGGCTGTCCCTTCGTAGACCGTTGTCCTGTGAGCATCGATCGCTGCGCCTCGGAAACGCCCGTGCTGGAAGCAGTGCCGGAGGGCCATCAGGACCACATGATGGCCTGCTGGGTCGACGTGCGCGAACTGGACATCGTGGCCGCCAGTGAAGGAGCGAAGCAGACATGAGCGCAGTGGCCGACCAACCTCTTGCCCGCAACGCAGCGGATGCCGACGCGGACGGACGCGTGCTGGTGCGCGTGCGCAACCTGAAGAAACATTTCCCCATCACGTCCGGCATCGTCATCCAGCGTCAGGTCGGCGCCGTCAAGGCCGTCGATGACATCAGCTTCGATATCTTCGAGGGCGAGACTCTCGGCCTTGTGGGCGAATCCGGCTGCGGCAAGAGCACCACCGGGCGCACCGTCCTGCAACTCTACGAGCCAACCGCCGGCTCGGTGCAGTTGCGCGTGGACGGTGAACTGCGCGAACTGACCGAGATGAAGGGTGAGGAACTGCGCCGCATGCGGCGCCGTATGCAGATGATCTTCCAGGACCCCTATGCCTCGCTCAACCCGCGCATGTCCGTCGGCCGCATCGTCAGCGAACCGCTGCGCATCCACAAGACCATGGAGCGCAACGAACAGGAAGGCTACGTCGAACACCTGCTGGAACGGGTGGGCCTCAACCCCTATTTTGTCAATCGTTACCCCCACGAGTTTTCCGGCGGTCAGCGCCAGCGCATCGGGATCGCGCGCGCCCTGGCGCTGGAACCCGGTTTCATCGTGGCGGACGAGCCCATCTCCGCGCTGGACGTCTCGATTCAGGCGCAGGTCGTCAACCTGCTGGAAGACCTGCAGGAAGAATTGAACCTGACCTACCTGTTCATCGCGCATGACCTCAGCATGGTGCGCCACATTTGCGATCGCGTCGCCGTGATGTACCTCGGCAAAATCGTCGAACTGGCGCCCGCCGACCAACTCTACGAAAACCCCCTGCACCCCTACACCCAGGCGCTGCTCTCGGCTGTGCCGGTGCCGGACCCCATGCGCGAGAAGCGCGCGCAGCGCATCATCCTCACCGGCGACGTGCCCAGTCCCTCCAATCCGCCCGAGGGTTGCAATTTCAACACGCGCTGTCCCGTGCGATTCGGGCTCTGCTACGACGCGCCCGATCCCGGCCTCATCGAGGCCACGCCCGGTCACTACGTCGCCTGTCACCGGGTCGGCTAGCCGCCGCGTCGCAATGTGACCGTCTCCGACAGCGATGCCGGCGACACTAGTGCCGGAATTTCCCAGGATGCGGACGCCGGTGACGGCTCGACCCGTCCGGTCGCCGCCCTCCGTCAGCTTTTTGAACTCGCGCTGGAACCGCCGTCGCAAGCGGTCGCGCCTGGCGGGCGCAGCAGCGTCCGGCTCGTTATCCGCAATGACGGTGACGTCCCGGCGCGCTATCGACTGAGCCTTGATGGCATCCCCGAAAGCTGGGCCCGCTACGATTCCCTGACGGCCACGATCGCTCCAGGCGTATCCACCCTCCACTACATCCTGCTGCACCCGGGAAGGCTTCCGGCATTCCCGCCAGGCGAGCACAATCTGGTCCTGCGCGTGGAGCCGACCCATGCGCCGCAGGCCGCGCGCGAACAGGAATTCGCGCTGACACTGCTGCCTGGCAGCGGTTTCGGCATGGCGCTGGAACAGGAAGGCAACCAGCTCCGGCTCCTGCTGCACAATCACGGCAATACGCCCCTGCCGATCCAGCTCGGCGCGCTGGCGCCGGCCGACGTCAACGCGCCCAAACTGCCCGCCGGCCCCCTGACCCTCACGGCCGGCGAGCAGCGCAGTTTGCCGCTGCGCCTGCGCGCCGGCGCCCGCCCCCTGTTCGGCGAAAGTCGCGACATTGAATTCACCATCGAGGCCAACTCCCTGGATGAGGCCGGCTTTGTGCTCGCCCTGCCCGCCCGCCTGCGGGTCTCTCCGCGCCTCGACTGGCGGCTCATCCCGCTGATTCTTCTGCTCCTGGCGGCGCTCGCGCTGGCCCTGTTCCAAAGTCAGCCCCTTGTGCCTTCCATTCTGGACTTCAGCAGCAACAGCAGGCTGCTGCCACGTGGCGAGGCGCTGGTTCTCGAGTGGCAGGTGCAGGACGCCGCGACCCTGCAACTTGAGGTCAATGGCCAGTTGCGCGATCTGCCGCCTGAAATGCCAACCGGTGGCTACCGGATCGAGACCCTCAATCTGGATGGCGACATTGCGCTGCTGCTGCTGGCCGGAAACGGCGATCACAGCGTCAGTCAGCGACTGGCCGTCACCGTCTTTGAGCCGATGCAGGTGCTGGACTTTAGCGCTGCGCCGGCGACGCTGCTGCGCCACGTGGACCAGACGCTGTCCTTGCGTTGGGACGTCACCGGCGCGCAACAGTTGCGGATCGAAGGTCCGCAACAATTTGCAAGAAACGATCTTGAAGCCAGCGGCGCGCTGGAGGGCCTGTCCCTGCAGGCCGGGGACGCCCTTGCCCTCAACCTGGTTGCCACGGATGCGTATGGCAACCTGCTGGAGCACCGGCTTGTCGTTCCGGCTTTCACGCCCACCTGTACGGTGTCGGGCGACGCCCTGGACCTCTATGACGAACCACAATCCGCTGCGCAGCCCCTGGCGCAACTTGAGGCCGGCAACCAGGTGGCGGTGGACGGCCGCGACCCGGACGGCCTCTGGCTGCGCCTGCCAAACGGGGAGTCGGGCGGTTGGGTTCACGTGGATGGCCTGGACTGTGAGGGTTTCGCGCCGGGAGACCTGCGCGTGCTGGAACCCGGCCGCGGCTGAACCGCTTCAGGTAATGGGCACCATGTGAATGATGGTGACGCCGCTGCCGCCCTCGCCGGGATGCGCTTCCGTCACCTTGGCGATCAGGGGATGGTCATTGGCGCGTTCGCGCACGGCCTTGCGCAGCGCGCCGGTGCCCTTGCCGTGAATGATGCGGCCGAAAGGCAGGCCGGAGGTCCAGGCGGCATCCAGCCAGGTCTCAAAGCGCTTCAGCGCCTCCTCCACCCGTTCGCCGCGCAGGTCCAGCTCCAGCCCGGGTGACTTGCCTTTGGGCGCCACGGGGTCGGGCGAGGCTTCGTAACGACGCTCGCCGCCCCGCCGCATGGCGGGCCCCTCCAGCTGCGGCCGTCGCCGCAACTCATGCACCCCCGCGCGCACGCGCAAGGCCCCCAGTTGCACCAGTGCCTCGTCGCCGTCCAGTTCGCGGATGGTGCCCTCGCTATTGAGCGTGCGCAGCCAGACGCGCTGGCCCTCGCGCGGCACCCAGTCCGCTTCGGGAGCCACGTTTTTGCTGGCCGGCGGTGGCGCTACCTGACCCTCCAGGCCAGACGCCGCTTCCTGCAGCGCTGCCAGTGCCGCCAGCGGCTGACCCGCGGCGTGCAGTTCACGGCGCAGTCGGCGCAATTCACGCTGGAAGCCGCGCAGTTCATCCTCCGCCTGACGTCGCGCCGCGTTGATCACGTCGCGGCGCTCGTCATCCAGTTTGTCAAGCCGCGTCTGCAACTCGTCACGCTGTTCTTCGGCGTCCTCAAGGGTGGCGCGCAGGGCCCGGTCCTGGCGACGCACCTCCTCACGGGTGCGCTGGATTTCGTCGAGCAAATCGTCCGCCACCAACTCCTCGGTGGCCACCATGTGGCGCGCCGCGTCAACAATGCCGTCTTCCAGACCCAGGCGCCTGGCGATCGCCAGCGCATTGGAGCGGCCGGGCAGGCCGATGACCAGACGATAGGTCGGTTTCAGCGTCTCCGGGTCAAACTCGACGCTGGCGTTGCGCACGCCGGACGTCTCCACGCCATAAATCTTCAATTCCGGGTGATGGGTCGTCACAACGGTCGTCACGCCCCGGTCACGCAAATGGGTCAGCAGCGCCCGCGCCAGTGCGGAGCCTTCGGCCGGGTCCGTGCCCGCGCCCACCTCGTCCAGCAGCACCAGGGAATGACTGTCCGCCGCTTGCAGGATGTTGATGGTGTTGGTCATGTGCGCCGAGAAGGTGCTCAGCGACTGTTCGATGCTTTGCTCGTCGCCGATGTCGGCGTAAATGCCGCTGAATACGCTCAGGCGCGCGTCGTCCGCCGGCAGTTGCAGGCCGCACTGGGCCATCAGCGCCATCAGCCCGGCGGTCTTCAGGGGTCACCGTCTTGCCGCCGGTGTTGGGCCCGGTGATGACCAGCACCCAGGTGCTGGCGTCAAAGACAAGGTCGATCGGGACGACCGGATTGCCCAGCAGGGGATGGCGCGCGCCCTGCACGTGCACCACGCTGCCCGGCGCGCCATTGCCTAGCCGGAAAGGCACGAAGATCGGCTCGCAGGCCCCAAGTTGCTCCGCGTAACGCGCCCGCGCCAGCACCAGGTCCAGCTGGGCCAGCACGTCCACTGTGCGCACGATGGCCTCGGCTTCATCGCCGACCTGGGCGCTCAGCGCCGCCAGAATGCGACGGACTTCCTTTTCCTCCTCCAGTTGCAGTTCGCGCCAGGCGTTGTTCAGTTCAACCGTCGCCAACGGCTCGATGAAAAGGGTGGCGCCGCTGGACGATGAATCGTGCACGATGCCCGGAATGCGTCCCTTGAAACCGGCCTTGAGCGGGATGACGTAGCGTCCGCCGCGCGTCGTCACCAACGCCTCCTGCAGGAAGGGGCGATGCTCGCTGCTGGCAACGATGCGCTCCAGCCGCGTGATCAGTCGTTCGTGCGCCAGCTTGAGATCGCGGCGCAGGATCGCCAGGCGCGGGCTGGCGTGGTCGCGTATGTCGCCGTTTTCCGTCAGCGCGGCGCTGATGGCCGCTTGCAACTCACTGCATTCCTGCGCCTCGTTGATGAGCTCCACCAGCAGGGGATACTGCGCGCGCAGGCGGCCGACGGTGCGGCGCAGGGTCGTGGCGCGGCGCAGGGTCTGGCGGATGTCCAGCAGGGTGGCGGGGTCGCAGTGAATGCCGCGCGTCGCCAACATGGCCGGGTCGCGCACGTCGCGCGCGCCGCCCAGCGACACCTCGCGCTGTTCCAGCAGGAGGCGCGCCTCGGCGGTCTCGCGCTGCCATTGTGCGGCTTCGTCGAAATCGCCGCTCGGCAGCTGCTCGCGCGCCAGTTGCGCCCCGGCGGAAAAGGAACAATGCTCCGCCAGTTTTTCCAGCACCTTGTGCAGTTCCAGCGCCTGCAGCGCCTTTGCGTTCATTGCTCAGCTTTCATGGCCGGCCGCAGGCAGTATACATGCCGCCTGCGGGAAATGCAGCGGGGCACGGCCCCGGCCCATTCTGCCCGCATGACCGTGCTAGAATGTCCGCATGGACGAAGCCCTGCGCGTGTTGCACTTTGCGGATCTGCACCTCGGCGTCGCCAACCATGGGCCGGTCGACCCGCAGAGCGGCCTTGGCGCGCGCGCGCAGGACTTTCTGCAACGCCTCGACGACCTGCTGGCTCTGGCCCGTGAACACGAGGTCGACCTGACGGTCTTTGCCGGCGATGCCTTTCACAGCCGCTCGCCCAACCCCACCCTGCAACGCGAGTTTGCCAAACGCGTGCAGGCCTTCGCGCAACAGGCGCCGCTGTTGTTGCTGACCGGTCGCCACGACCTGCCGCTGCAGCCGCGCCGCGCCGGCAGCCTCGAGATTTTCGCCACGCTCACCGTCCCCGGCGTCCAGGTCTGCAGCGATTATGAAGTCCGTCAGATTGACACACGTCCGCGGCCCGCTGGCCGTGACGACCGCCCCCTGGCCGCAACGCGCGCGCCTGCTGCCTGAAGCGCGCGGCACGCTTTCGACCGTTGAACTGGCAGATGCGCTGGCGGCCCGTCTGACGGATCTGGCGGCAGAAGCCGACCGCTTCGACATGCCTCGCCTGCTGGTCGCCCACTTTCCGGTTTGCGGCGCGCAGGCGGGCAGCGAGGCCGGCTACGTCCCTGGCGACGCGCCGGCCGTCCCGCCTGATCTGCTCGCAGACCCGCGCCAGGATCACGTTGCCCTCGGCTACCATCATCTCCATCAGGACCTGACGCAGGGTCGTTCAGACCGCCCTGCCGTGGTCTGCAGCGGCGCCCTGGAGCGCCTCGACTTCAGTGAAGAGGATGCGCCGCGCGGCGCCTGCCTGATCGAGTTGGCGCGCGGCGCGACGCGCTGGCGTTTTCTGCCGCTCGACGCGCGGCCGCTGCGCAGCCTGCAGCTGGACCTGCGGCAGAGCGCGGCCCCCGCCGGGGCCCTGCAACAGGCCCTCGCCGGCCAGCAGTTGAAGGGCGTGATTCTGCGCCTGCTCCTGCAACTGTCCGCGGAAAACGAGGCGGCCCTCGACGCGGACGCGCTCCACGCGGCCCTGCGCGACGCCGGCGTCTGGCATCTGGCGGGCTTGCAACGCCAGGTCGAGCGGCCCCGACGCCGCAGCGGCGCCGGCCTCGACGACCTCGATCCCTTGCCCTTGCTGCAACACTACCTGGAAGCGCGCGATACCCCGCCGCCGCGGCAAAAGGACCTGCTCGACGCCGCCGCAGGGTTGCTGCGCGAGGTCGGGACCGCTTCGGACTGATGCTGCCGCTGCGTCTGGAACTGCGCAACTTCATGTCCTGGCGCGAACTGGATGCCTTGCGCCTGGAGAACATTCACGTCGCCTGCCTCGGCGGCCCCAACGGCGCCGGCAAGTCCGCCCTGCTGGATGCCATCAGCTGGGCGCTGTGGGGCCGGGCGCGCGGCCGCAGCGCCGCGGACCTGCTGCGTGAGGGCAGCCGGCAAATGCGCGTCCAGCTGGATTTCCGCCAGGACGACCAGATTTACCGCGTGCTGCGCCAGCGCTGGCGGGCGCGACGCGGCGAGGGCTCGCTCGACCTCTTCGTGCGAGACGCGCAGGGCAATTTCACCCGCGTCAGCGAAGCGAGCATGCGCGCCACACAGCGGCGCATCACCGGCCTGCTCCGGCTGGATTTCGAGACCTTTGTCAACTCCGCCTGGCTGCAGCAGGGCCGCGCCGACGCCTTCGCCAGCCGCACGCCGGCGGAACGCAAGCAGTTGCTGGCCGGCATCCTGGATCTCTCGCTGTGGCAGCGCCTGGAACAGGCGGCCAAAGACCGCCTCGCCGGGCTGGAGACGCAGTTGACCCTGCTGCGTTCGCGCAGCGAGGAGATTGAGGGCGACCTGGCGCGTCAGCAGACGCTAGCAACTGCCCTGCAAAACGCCCGTGAAGCCCACGCCCTGGCGCAGCGTGCGCTGGAGGCTGCGGAGCAGGTCGCACAAGGCAACCGGCATGTACCGCACGACCTTCGCTTCGCCCGGGAACGCCTGGCCGAAGAGCGCGACAAACTGCAACAGCATCTGGCCGACAGCGAGGCCGCCGGCAGCGATTGCGCACGGCAGCGCGAACGCATCCTCGCCTTCGAGGCCGTGCTGGCCCAACGCGAGGAGATCGAACGGGGCTGGGATGCGCTGCAGGACGCCCGTCAGAGTGACCGCCAACTGGGCGAGCGCCTGCGCCGGCTTGGTGACCTGCGCAATCGCGAACAGACGCTGCGCGAGCGCCTGCGCGACGCGCGCGCGGAACTGGACACGCGCCTGGTCGCCCTGGGCGTCCGCATTGAAGGCCTGGAGCGGGATGTCGAGGCGGCCTCCGATGCCGCGCTGGACCAGGCGCGGGAGCGAATCGCGGCCCTGCGTGCGCTGGAACGCGAGTGGGCGCAACTGCAGTCGGACGCCACCCGGGAACAGGGCGAAAGGGCCCGTCTGCAAGGCGTCAACCGCAATTTGCGCGAGACCATGCTGGAGTTGCGTTCGCGCATTGACCGCCTGGAAAGCGCCGGCGGCGTCACCTGCCCGCTCTGCGGCCAGCCCCTCGACGACGACGCGCGCCTTGCGCTGGTCGCACGCCTGCAACAGGAAGGCGGCGCCCAGGGGGACCGCTGGCGCGCCAACGAACAGCGCATGAAGGCACTGGCCGAAGACGGCCAACGGCGTCAGGCGCGCAGCGCGCAACTGGATGATGAATTGCGTCAGTTGCAGCCGCTGCTGGCCCGCGTCGCCGAACTGGAAACGCGCGCCAGGGGAGCGGCCGCAGCGGCGGAACAGTTGCAATTGCTGCGCAAGGACCGGGCCAACCTGCAGGCGCGTCTGGACTCCGGGGATTTCGCCCGGGAATTGCGCGCGCAACTGGCCGATCTTGAGAGCAGCACGGAGGCGATCGGCTACGACAGCGCGCAACACGACGCCGCGCAGGCGCACCTGGCGGCGTACGAGACCTTCGAAAAGCGCCAGACAAGCTTGCAAATCGCGCTAAATGGCCTGCCCGAGGCACAGGCCGCGCTGGCATCGGCCACGGCCCGCAGCGAAGGCATCGAGGCGGAGCAGCGCGCCGCGCAGGAACGCATTGGCCGGCTGGAAGCGGACATCGCAGAACTGGAAACCGGGCTGACGGCGCACCAGGCGCAACAGGAAAAACTCGCGCAGTTGCGTGTGGAGACGCAACAGGCCACACGGTCGCTGGTCAGCGCCGAGCAGGAACTGGCCGCGCTGGAGAGCCTGCGCCAGCGCCATGCGACCTTGCAGGAGCGCGCCGCAGGGCTTCGTCACGAAGCGGAAATTTACGGGGAACTGCGTCAGGCCTGCGGTCGCGACGGCGTGCCGGCCCTGCTCATGGAAAGCGCAATTCCGGAGCTGGAGGCCGCCGCCAACGAGCTCTTGCTGCGCATGACGGACGGCCGTCTGCGTCTGCAACTGGAGACCACCCGCGAGCGCAAACGCGGCGGCGAAATCGAGACCCTGGACATCCGCATCGCGGACGAATACGGCCTGCGCGATTACGAACTCTTCAGCGGCGGGGAAGCCTTCCGTATCAATTTTGCCCTGCGCATCGCGCTCTCCCGCCTGCTGGCGCGACGGGCGGGAACGCAATTGCGCAGCCTCTTCATCGACGAGGGCTTTGGCACCCAGGACGAAGCCGGTCGCGAACGCCTGGTGGAGGCCATCGCCGCCATCCAGGACGACTTCGATCTGATCCTGGTCATCACCCACATCGAGGAATTGCGGGACCGCTTCCCCCTGCAGCTTCGGGTGGAAAAGGACGCCGAAGGCAGTCGCCTGCAGCTGCAGTCAGCCTGACGCGAAGACCCCGCCCGGGCCGCGGGAGCCGGCCGGTAGCGACGCCCTTTTTTGCCCGCGTGCCGCCCAAACCATGACCAGGCCTGGTGGTGCAGGGCTTGCCTGGCCGCAAGGCGTCTGCGGCGGTACACTTGCCGCTGTTGCGTCGTGATCCACCGGAGCCTGGGACATGCCCGAGATTACCCGGCAGCAGCTGGTCCTGATGCTCATCGCTGCCGGCCCCAACCCGAGACTGGCGGGTGTCAACCTGCAGGAACTGGACATGACGCGCCTGGACCTCAATGGCGCCAACCTGAAACAGGCCAACATGTCCTCCTCCCGCCTGCGGGAGGCCACCCTGCGCTCCGCCAACCTGTACTACACCAACCTGTCGCTGGCGCAATTGCCAGGCGCGGACCTGCAGGGCGCCGTCCTGCAGGGCGCGGACCTCAGCGGCGCCAACCTGCAGGACTCCAATCTGGCCGGCGCCAATCTCAAGAGCGCCAACCTGAACGACGCCAACCTCTTGCGCGCCAGTCTGCGCGGCGCCAACGTCAACGGCGTGCGCTTCAATAACAACACCGTCTGGCCGGATGGCAAGGAAGGCAACCAGGGCTCGCCGGGCAGCTACACCCAGTCCACCAACTAATCGTCTCCCTCCGCCTCAACGGGCGCCCGTCGCAGCGCCAGCCCCAGTAGCGGCAACGAGCAGGTCTGCACCAGGCCGCTGGCCAACAGGGCCGCGCGCAGCGAGCGTTGCCCGATCAGCCCGGCCGGCGGCCCGCCGGCGACCTGCCCGATCGAATTGACCTGACCGTGGAGCGAGAACAGGGTGGCGCGTATTTCCGGCTCGGCGCTCTGGTTGAGCCAGGCGTTGCTGACGGGAGTTGCAGCGGCGCGCGTCGCCGTCAGGCACAGCAGCGCCAGCGCGGCCAGCGCCAGGTTGTCCGTCAGGCTGAAGACCATGATGCCCGCCACGATGGCCAGATTGAGCAGGAGCAGCGCGCGTACCACCGGTCCCTGCCGCGTCAGTCGCACGCGCCGGCCCAGCAGTTCCGTCAGACCGATGACGCCGACGCTGGCCACCAGTTCGTAAAGGCCGTACCAGGCGACCGGCTGCAGTTGCAGCCCGCCCAGGTTCGGCAGGGTGAAGGTCTCCAAAATATGCTTCTGCCACAGTCGCTCGAAGCCCTCACTGTAGAGGCCGGCGATCAACTCCACCAGCAGCACAATGCGCAGCACCGGCCGCTGCCGCAGCAGGTCGAGTCCCGCGCGCAGGGTGGCCCGCATGGCGCTCCAGTTGTCCCGTTCCTCACGGGCACGGGGCGTGAAGTTGCGTTCCGGCATGACCAGCGCCAGCAGCGTTGCCAGGGCCAGCATCAGGACTCCGGCCAGCACGATGGGCAGGTTGATCCGGATACTGGCCAGCAGGATGCTGCCGAGGATCCCGAGCAGGCCGGCGACGGTGCCCGCCTGCGCGCCACGCAGGAAGGCCCGTGACGCCGCTTCCTCGCCGATTTCGTCGCTGATCCAGGCCTGGCTGGCGCCGCTGGTAAATGTGTAGCCCAGACCCCAGATCGCCTGCGCCAGCAGCAACGCGCCGAACGCGGGCACCAACCCCTCCAGCATGAAGGCCAGACCCATCAGTACGGCGCCGATGAGCATGGAGAGGCGCCGGCTGTGGACGTCCGCCACCACGCCGGTCGGAATCTCAAAGAGGAAGACCACCAGTTCCATCACCGTGCCGACCAGCACCAGTTCCAGTGGCGACAGGCCAACTTCGGTGATGCGATAAATCATGATGGCGGTGAAGGCCAGCGACGAGAGCAGGGCCTGGCCGCCACTCCACAACAACCACACGCGCCAGGCGCGACGTATTTCTGCAGTCAAGGGACACCTCGATGGTTGAAGATCTTGCGCGGCGCGGCAAATATGCTACACTGTTTTGACATGCGGGAGTAATTCAGCGGTAGAATGCTTCCTTGCCAAGGAAGATGTCGTGAGTTCGAATCTCATCTCCCGCTCTCTGCAAGCAAAATCCTGCCAACCGGGGCCCCTGGCTCCGTTTGCGTTTAAAGGCGGCAACTGACCATGCGACTCTATCTCCTGCGGCACGGCAAGGCGGAAGCGCACAACCTTCGCGATGCACAGCGCCGCCTCACGCCCGCCGGTATCAAACGAATGGAAAGGGCTGCCCGGGTGATGGCGCGCCTGAGGTTGCGGCCGGCGCGCATCTTCAGCAGCCCGCGCGTCCGTTCCCGCCAGACGGCCGACATCGTCGCCGCAGCGCTGGGCGTCGCGGTCGAGGAGCGTGCGTCGCTGGACTACGGCTTCAGCGCGGCTGACCTGCCGGCGCTGCTGGCTGAACTCCCGCCCGACGCGGACCTGCTCTGCGTGGGCCATAACCCCTACCTGCCAATGGTCGTGCATGAGCTCAGCGGCGCGCAGGTCAGCATGAAGCCCGGCGGCCTGGCGCGCCTGAAACTCGACGCCGGCGCCCGCCACGGCATTCTGGAGTGGCTGATCACGCCGCGCGTATTCGACGCCCTGGACAGGGCGGGCTGATGAACGACATTCCACGGGCAATTGCCACTGTCGTCATCTGGTCGATCCTGGGCGCGGTCCTGATCGTTCTGGCCGTCGTGGGCAACGATGACCTTACGGGCATCGCCATGTTTCTGGTTATCGGCGCCATCGCCGGCATGGGCATAGTCTGGGGTACGGCCGGCAGACGAAGCGAATCCCGGCGCAAGGCCAAACGCGCCGAAGGCCTGGCGCAGCGCCTGGAAGAGGAAGAACTGGACGAGGAAGACCTCGTTTCGCTGGAAGAACTGCTTGAGGAACAACGCGCGACCCGTCACCTGCGGGACCGCTGATCGCCTTACGCCAGCCCGCCGCCCTTCCCCGCAACCAACGTCGCAGCCAGGGGGCACCGAATGAGCGAAAAGCCGACAATTGTAAGGCTCACACACGAATTCAGAAGGCGCGCCAAACGTTCCAGGATCCCTGACCGGGAACTGGCAATCATACTGGATACGCTTAAACGTAGCCCCGAAACTGGCGTGGTCATTCCCGGTACCGATGGTGCCCGCAAGTTTCGCTTCGCCGGGCGTGGAAAAGGGAAGAGTGGAGGTTACCGGGTTATCACCTGTTTCGTTTCATCAGGGTCAGCAGACAGCATTTACCTGTTCGACATCTATGCAAAAGGTGATAGAGTCGACTTGACACAGGCAGAAAGAAACGCTCTGAGGGTGATCATAAGACAAATCAGGGCAGCCCACGAGGCAAGTTGAGCCTTGCCCTCGTAAACATGGAGGCAGATCGTGAGTAAAGCAGGTGAACGCCTGATTCGTAGCGCGCAGCAAGCCCTGGCTCATGCCCGCGGTGAGGAAGACGAGGAAACCCGTTGCGTCGTCATCCCCCCTGACATGCCGAAAGCCGAACGAATAAAGCTGATTCAGGAATTGCTTGACCAGGAAGATGAAGAGGTGGATGGAGAGGACTTTACCCGGACCACTGCCGCCTCCGACCAACCTGCAAGGTCCGCTGGCCCGGCCCCGCGCAGCCCGCAGCGTCGTGTGGCTGCCTCCGGCAGATCTCGCTGAACAACCTGCCGGCCTTCCCCACCAGGCGCCACCGGCAATGACATTCTCCCCTTGACATGGGCGTAGCCGAACACCACCAACGCGCGGGCAACCAGCCCGTCACCCTGGCCATCGTCACCGTCAGCGACAGCCGCACACCGCAGACGGACCGCAATCGCGCCTGGCTGACAGGGCAGCTGGAGGCGCTGGGCCATCGCGTCGGCGCTTACCGACTCATTCGCGATGAGCCCGACGAGGTGGCCGCAGCCCTGCAGGAACTGGCGGCCATGCCCGCCATCCAGATCATCGTCTTTAACGGCGGCACCGGCATCAGCCCGCGCGACACCACCTTCGACGTGCTCAGCCGTCACCTGGAGAAGACCCTGCCCGGCTTCGGCGAGCTCTTTCGCATGCTCAGTTATGAGGACATCGGCCCGGCGGCCATGTTCAGCCGCGCCACCGCCGGGGTCTACCGCCGCACCCTGGTCGTCTCCCTGCCCGGCAGCAGCGGCGCCGTGCGTCTGGCCTGCGAGAAGCTGCTTTTCCCCGAAATCAATCACCTTGCCTGGGAAATCGTGCGCAAGGACTGAGACCCGGCTGCAGGGCCGTTTGTGATACTATTTCCGCCATGAAACCGGTCGCCAGGGTCACACTCCTTCTCGCGGCGCTGGCGCTGGCAGCGCTCGCCTGTGACCTGGGGACGCGCAGCGTTCCGCCCACCCTGATCCCGACCCCCCGCATCACGCCGCAACCCACCATCGGCTACGCCACACTCAGCCCGCAACAGTTGCCGCCGGCCGCGGTCACCGGTGCGCCGGACGCCACGTCGCTTCTGCTGAACTATGGCAACGAGATCGAATCGGACCGACTGATTTCGCACGTCGCCACCCTGCAGGGCTTCGAAACGCGTCACGTCAACTCCGGCTACGGCAACCCGAATCGCGGCATCGGCGCCGCGGCGGACTGGGTCCTGCGCCAGTTTGAGGATATTCGCGCCGCTTCCCAGGGCAGACTGGTCGTTTTTCCGCAACCCTTTAATCTGGACTGGGCCGGCGTCCGCAGCGAGGCGCGCAACATCGTCGCCTTCCTCAGCGGCAGCGAACCCGCGGCCGGCACGCTGCTCATCGGCGCCCACTACGACAGCACCGGCAGCGACCAGAACGATGGCAACGCGTCCGCGCCGGGCGCCAATGACAATGGCAGCGGTGTGGCCGCCCTGCTTGAACTGGCGCGGGTGCTGAGTTCGCGGCCGCATCGCAGCGCCATCATGTTCGTCGCCTTTTCAGCCGAGGAAGTGGGCCGTCGCGGCAGCATCTCCTTCGTCCACGACTACCTGAAGCCCAGCGGCATCGACATCCGCCTGATGATCAACCTAGACAGCATCGGCAGCCCTCTGGACGCGCTGGGCAACAGCGATCCCGACCGCCTGCGCGTCTATTCTGAAGGCCCGGATTCTTCACCCTCGCGTGAGGCAGCCCGCAGCGTCGAACTGCTGGCCCTCAATCATGTCCCCGATCTGGAGCTTGTCCTGCACGACAGCGCAGACCGCGCCGGACGCTACAGCGACCACATCACCTTCAGCGAGGCCGGCTACCCCGCCTTTCGCCTGATCCAGAGCCTCGAGGACAGTACGCGCCAGAACAACGCCCGCGATACGATTGAAATCGTGCAGGCCAGTTACCTCACCCGTGTGACGCGCGCCGTGCTGGCCGTCGTCACCGCCCTCGCCGACGGCCCGCGTCCGCCACGCAACATCGCCCTGCGGGAGGCGGAAAACGGCGGGCGCACCCTAGTCTGGGAACCGGTGCCGGGCGCCAGTGGTTACGTCGTGGCCCTGCGCCGGCCCGGCGCCAGACGCTACGTGCAGTTTGATATCGAAGGCAGCACCAGCGTCACCTGGGAAGGCTTTGTGCCGCAGAATTTCACCAGCCTGGCGATCGCCGCCCGCGACGCCAACGGGCTGATGGGCCCCCTCTCCGAACTCTTTTCCATTCGTTGAACGCGTCTCCGCCCTCACGCCCTGCTATACTGACGCTGTAAATCACTGTTCGCCTGCCATGTCCACCAGGCCCGAGCGCTTCGCCGAGGTCGCCCTCAACGTGCCGCTGCCAGGCACCTTCACCTGGCACGTGCCCGAAGCCTTGCAGCACCAGGTCCAGCCCGGCCAGCTGGTGCGCGTCCGTTTCGGCACCGGCCTGCAACCCGGCATCCTGGTTGAACTCAATGACCGCAGCGAAATCGCGCACACGAAGCCGCTTGAAGCCCTGCTTGATCCCGAGCCTTTCCTGAACGCGCAGCAGATTGAACTGGCGCTGTGGATCAGCCGGCGCTTCCGTATGCCGCCCGGTCCCTGCCTGTGGCTCTTCCTGCCGCCCGGCCTGGGCAGCCGACGCGGCCTGCGGGTTTCGTTGATCAAGGGCGCGCAGGCAAGTGACTCAACGAAACTTGCCTCCCTGGACCGGCAGCTGTTGGACCTGCTGCACCGGCGCGGCCCGCTGACCAGCACCCAGCTCGGCAGCGCCCTGCCCAAAACGAAATGGCGCGAATCACTCAGCGGCCTGGAGGCTGCCGGCCTCTTGCGCAGTGAGCCGACCCTCCTGCCGCCAACGCGACCGCGGCAATTGCGCACGGCCACGCTGGCCATTCCCCGCGACAGCATCGATGCCCACCGCCATCAACTCGGTCGCCGCTCGCGGCGCGCGGACCTGCTGCACCAGGTGGCGCGGGCCGGGCCGGACGGCCTGCCGCTCGTGGAAGCCCTGGACATCACCTCCAACGCCACGCTGCTGCGGGCGCAACGCGAGGGCTTGCTGCGCCGCGTTTCTACAGGAGATAGCGAACGCCTGGTCTCCGCCGTCCCTGCCGGCGAACTGGACGCCACGCTTCTCGCCCTGCGCCAGGCGGCGCGGCCGCTGCGCGCCCTGCAGTTGCTGGC
Organism: Aggregatilineales bacterium; assembly: GCA_963667305.2. Classification (GTDB taxonomy): domain Bacteria; phylum Chloroflexota; class Anaerolineae; order Aggregatilineales; family Phototrophicaceae; genus JAGWBD01. Next base: position 34,702 of record CAXXWG010000046.1, read on the forward strand.
CCGGGCGGACGCGCCTGTGGCGACACGCCACTTGCAGCGGGAGACCGGCATCACCCTTGCCGGTCTGGAACGCCTGGAAGACGGCGGCCTGATTCAGCTCGGCAGCGGCGAGGGCTGGTTCAACGCACAGGTGGCCCGAGACTTCGTGCCGGAAGAGGCGCCGCCGCTCACGCCCGGCCAGCTGGCCGTCTGGCGGGAAATCAGGGCGGAGATCGACCGTTGGCCGCAGGTAAGAGAGGCGCAAAAGCGTCGCTTTCTGCTCTTCGGCGTCACCGGCAGCGGCAAGACCGAGATCTACCTGCGCGCCATCGAACGCGTGCTGGCGCAGGGCCGCCAGGCGATCTTTCTGGTGCCGGAAATCGCGCTCACCGCGCAGACCCTGCGTCGCGTCACGGCCCGCTTTCCGGGTCAGGTCGCCGTCTCGCACAGCGGCCTCGGCGACGGCGAACGCCACCACATCTGGCGCAAGGCCCGCGCGGGCGAGATTCAGGTGGTGGTCGGCACGCGCTCGGCGCTGTTCACGCCCCTGCCGGACGCAGGCCTCGTCATTCTCGACGAGGAACACGACGCCAGCTACCGCCAGGGGCCGGACGCCGCCATCCCCTGGTACCACGCGCGCAGCGTCGCCGAAGCGATGATGCGCGCCAACGACGGCATCCTGCTGCCGGGCAGCGCCACACCCGACGTCGAGACCTTTCACCGCGCGCAACGCGGCGAGCTGCGTTTGCTGGAGTTGCCGCAACGCATCATGGGCCACCGCCGGCGCATCCGACAGCTGAGCGAAACGCGCAAGCTGGCAGCGCGCTACGCGCCGGCGCCCGCCGGCCTGGCGCTGATGGTCGAGTTGGCGCCGGTGACGCTGGTCGACATGCGCAGCGAATTGCGCAGCGGCAACACCAGCATTTTCAGCCGCGCCTTGCAGACAGGCCTGCGCGAGGTCCTGGCCCAGGGGCAGCAGGCCCTGCTTTTTCTTAACCGGCGCGGCGCCAACACCTGGGTCTTTTGTCGCGACTGCGGCCACGTGGAGCGCTGTCCGAATTGCGACAACTCCCTCACCTGGCACCGCCACGATGGCCGCCTGCGTTGTCATCTCTGCAACTTTGAGCGCGCCCCACCGCGCAGTTGCCCGGACTGCCGCTCGCGCCGCATCCGTTATTTCGGGGCCGGCACCCAGCAGGTCGAGCAAGAATTGCAGCGGCTCTTCCCGCGCGCCCGCGTCCTGCGCTGGGATGCCGACAGCGCCCGCAGCCCGGTCGCCCATGACCGTCTGCTGCAGCGCTTCAGCGACCACGAGGCGGATATTCTGGTCGGCACACAGATGATCGCGCGCGGGCTGGACCTGCCCATGGTGACCCTGGCCGGCATGGTCAACGCCGACCACGGCCTCAACCTGCCGGACTTCCGCGCGGGCGAGCGCAGCTTCCAGTTGCTGACCCAGACGGCCGGGCGCGCCGGACGCGGCCTGGCGGGCGGGCGCGCCATTCTGCAGACCTACCAGCCGGAACATTACGCCATCCAGACGGCCGCCGACCAGGACTATCGCAATTTTCACGAACAGGAGATCGCATGGCGCCGTAGCCTGGGGCATCCGCCCTTTCGGCGCCTGGCGCGCATCCTCATCCAGCGCGAAAGCGAGGCCCGCGCCGAACAGGAAGCCCGCCAGGCGGCGCAACAGTTGCGCCAGATTATCGAGACGCATGACCTGCGCGGCAGCGAACTCATCGGACCCGCACCCTGCTTTTTCACCCGCATCCGCCGCCAGTACCGCTGGCATCTGCTACTGCGCAGCGCGGATCCCGGTCGCGCGCTGGACGAATTGCAGCCCGGCCGCGACTGGTTCATCGACCTCGACCCGATTGATCTGCTGTAACGCCTGGCCGCCGCTGCTGCCTGTCGCTATGATGAAGGAAATGCGGCGCTGTGGTTTACAGAATGCGCTGCGCTGGACCGGTGTGGGAGATTGTCATGGCGGAGAATGGAAGACGTCTGTCGGTATCGACTTGGAGCCTGCACCGGCAACTCGGGCCCGGTTGGTGGGACAGCCCGGAACAGCCGCAGAAGACTTACGGCGAACCCTGGGGCCCTGGTGAACTTACGCTTCCGGAACTGCCCGCGCGCCTGGCCGATTTTGGCATTCACACACTGGAAATCTGCCACTTTCACCTCTCGCAACTGGATGATGCCTACCTCGAACAGCTGCGCGCGGCGCATGACGAGGCCGGCGTGTCCATCTTCTCGCTGCTCATTGACGACGGCGACATCAGCAACCCGCAACACCAGGCGCGCGACCTGGCCTGGATCGAAGGTTGGCTGGAGATCGCCGGCAAACTGGGCGCGGAATGCGCGCGGGTCATCGGCGGCAAGACCCTCGACGACACTGCCGTCGCGCGCAGCCGCGAGGCCCTCGCTTCCCTGGCCGACGTGGCGGCGCAATACAACGTCCGTCTGATGACCGAAAACTGGTTCGACGTCACAGGCACGCCCGGGCGGGTCTGTGAATTGCTGGAACCGCTGCGCGACCAGGTGGGCCTCTGTGTCGACTTTGGCAACTGGAAGGGCGCCGACAAGTACGACGACTTCGCGCAGATCATGCCCTATGCCGGCTCCACCCACGCCAAGTGCAGCTTCACGTCACCGCTGCAGCCCGACGCCGCTGACTACGAGCGCTGCCTGCAGGTCTGCGACGAGGGCGGCTTCTCCGGCCCCTACACGCTGATCTATGACGGACCGGACGACGACGAGTGGGCCGGCCTGCAAATCGAGGCCGACATGGTGCGGCCCTGGCTGGGTTGAGGGTCAGGTGGGGAGCGCTTTAGCCCCTGTATCTGAAAGGGTTTGTAAATGGTATACCCAAACGTCTGAAATCTTTTTCGTTTCTGGTAACGACCGCCATTTCATGGTTGATCGCTATCATGCCAATGAGAAAGTCTACGTAAATCTTCCTTGGTATGCTTCCATTGTTTTCCACGAGAACCCGCGCCATGGCATCAGTCATGACGACCGGCCTGCCTTGCGGGAGGTCCAGCCATCCATAACGCCTGAAGATATCCTCCAGCCAGGGGACACGTCTGGTAGGGTTTCCGGTGTCAAATAAATTCAGGCCGACCTTCAGTTCTTCGTAGACTGGTGGGGTTAGAAAAAGCCGGTCCTGAGGTACGGAATCAAACCACCGGACTACCTTTGGGTCCGGTGTTTGCCTGCCTCTTTCGATGATGATGTTCGTATCGAGAACGTAGCCGATTTCACTTGCTGTTGAAGCGGTAGGGGATGGAGCCGGGTTCATTGCGCTTCTTCTTGATGTTTTTGGCCAGTTCGTCCATTACTTCATTTTCCAGCGTGGGCCAGGGCCTGTCATTTTGACCGTCCTGTACACCGGGTTCGGGCCGGGCAGGTTTGCGGGTCTTGCCAGCTTTCTTTTTGGTTTCCATTTCACTTCCCCACAGCCAGAAACGCCTTGCTTTCATGATATGCGGAAACCACATATGCTGCAACGGGCAGAGGATGTTTTGCAGTGTCCGCCCTGGCTGGATTGAGGTCATATTGACAGTCGTGTGAAACTCTGCCAGACTGACGACAGTCTTACGTAGACAGTGGGCGCGGCAGCCGGCCATGCCCGCGGCAAGCTCCGAAGCGTCGGGATCGCCATCAGCGGCGGGCCCGCCCGACTGATGCGCATTGGCAGGTCCAGGCCCCCGCCGCGACGGGGGTCGATTTTTCTGTGGAGAGCAGCAAGATGGTACCGGTTCATTACAAGGAAGGGGCTTTTCCACCCGATCAGGATCTTGATTGGGAGGAACTATCCCCGCAGATTGAACGGGCAGCCCAAGCACTGGGACGTTATTCCGGTGCACTGGATGCCATTCCCAATAGTGATGTGCTTCTATCCCCTTTAACCAGGCAGGAAGCAGTGCTTTCCTCCCGGATTGAAGGAACACAGGCAACCATGAAGGAAGTGCTGCTTTTTGAGGCTGGCCATGAGCCAGAATCCCTTTCCCGTCGGGATGACTATGATGAAGTTATAAACTACAGAGTTGCCATGCAGGAAGCGAGGAAAGTACTTGCAGTTCAGCCAATGTCTCAAAGCGTCATACAAAGGGTTCACCAGATTCTTCTGTCTGGTGTACGTGGAAGAAGAAAGACTCCTGGCAAGTATCGCACTAACCAGAACTGGATTGGCCCATCTGGAAGCACAATGAAAAATGCGATTTATGTACCTGTCGCTGCCAGCAAACTGTCTCAAACCATGAAGACATGGGAGGTATATGCAACAAAAGATGACCATGCCAATCCGCTTGTCGAGATTGCTGTGCTACATGCCGAGTTCGAAGCAATTCATCCATTTTGGGATGGAAATGGACGTCTGGGACGCATTCTCATTCCACTGTTAATGTGGAAATACGGTCTCATCCAGGCTCCGGTTTTTTACATTAGTAATTACTTGGAGACCAATCGGGATGAATACTTTGACGGGTTACTTGCGGTCTCAAGTGACAATGATTGGACCGGATGGTGCCGGTTCTTTCTTGGCGCTGTTGAGAGTCAGGCTGTAGACAACCTGTCAAAAGTGCGGGAAATTATGTTGCTGTACGACGAAATGAAGCGTCAGATTACTGAAATAGGTAGATCCAAATACGGAGTCCATGTATTGGACGGGATTTTCAATCGTCCAGTCTTCACCACTTCGGGCTTGGTGAAAGACACAAATGTCCCGGTTCGGGCAGCACAGCGAATTCTGGAGAGAATGAGAGACAGTGGCATACTAGCCGAAGTCAAACCTGGAAGAGGACAGCTCCCGTCCGTATTTGTATTCACAGAGCTCTTGAGAATCGCAGAAGGTGAAACTGTATTTGAATGACACTTTTGTCGCACAAATCAATTTGTGCGACATATTTCGATATAATTGTCGCACTAACCGATTTGTGTGACACTTTTGACACACAAATCGATTTGTCGGACAGATTCAGGTGATTTTGTCGCACAAAATGAATTGTGCGACAAATACGTCGCACTAATCAGTATCCAGTCCAGAGAAGCAACTGACCCACACGGAGGCCCGATGAACCGGGCGCAGCGTACCTTCACCAACCGGCGTTACCTCGACGCCATCGCCGACCATGTCGTGCTCTTCGACGGCGCCATGGGCACCAGCATCCAGGCGCGCAATCCCGTCGCGGCCGATTTCGGCGGTGAGCGCTACGAGGGCTGCGTCGACTACCTCTCCGTCGCCCGCCCGGACATGATCGAGAACATCCACGAGTCCTTCCTCGCCGTCGGCTGCGAGGTCGTCGAGACCAACACCTTCCGCGGCAACCGCCTCACCCTCGGCGAATACGGCCTCGGCGAACGCACGCTGGAGATCAACCGCAATGCCGCCCGCCTCGCGCGCCGCGCCTGCGACAAATTTGAAGAGGCCAGCGGCCTGCCGCGCTTCGTCGCCGGCAGCATGGGGCCCTCCGGCAAGTTGCCCGGCGGCGAAGACCCCGACCTCAGCGACATCACCTGGGACGAGCTGGCCGACCTGTTTTACGAGCAGGCCCTGGGCCTCTGTGAGGGCGGCGCCGACCTGCTGCTGCTGGAGACCAGCCAGGACATGCTGGAGGTCAAGGCCGCCATCCACGGCATCCAGCGTTACTTCGCCGATTCCGGCACGCGCATCCCGCTGCAGGTGCAGGTCACGCTCGATACCAGCGGCCGCATGCTCTTCGGCACCGACATCGACAGCGCCATGACCACGCTGGAGGCCCTGCCGGTCGACGTCATCGGCCTCAACTGCTCCACCGGCCCCGAATACATGCGCGCGCCCGTGCAACATCTGCTTGAAAGCAGTCGCCTGCCGCTCAGCGTGCTGCCCAACGCCGGCTTGCCCGTCAACGTCGAGGGCGAGGCCGTTTACCCGATGGAGCCCGGCCCCTTCAGCGACATGGTGGCCGACTTCGCCGCGCGCGGCGTCAACGTGGTCGGCGGCTGTTGCGGCACCACGCCGCAGCACCTGGCGCAACTGGTCAACAAGGTGCATGGCGACCTGCAGGATGGCCGCCCCGTCAACCTGCGCGCGCCGGCGCAACGCGAGGCGCAACACGAGGCGAAGGCCTCCAGCGCCATGACCGCCACGCCGATGGTGCAGCAGCCCGGCCCCACCATGATCGGCGAGCGCGTCAGCAGCCTCGGCAGCCGCAAGGTCAAGCAACTGCTGCTGGCCGACGACTATGACGGCGTGGTGCAGATCGCCGTCGACCAGGTCGAGCGCGGCGCGCACATGCTGGACGTCTGCGTCGCCCTGACCGAGCGCGACGACGAACTGGAGCAGATGCAGCAACTGGTCAAGAAACTGGCGCTGGCCGTGCCGGCCCCGCTGATCATCGACACCACCGAAGCCGACGTCGCCGCCGCCGCGCTGGAGCAGTACCCGGGCCGCGCCATCATCAACGGCAACAACCTCGAAAATGGCCGCGAACGCATTGACACTGTTCTCCCCGTCGCCCGCGAACACGGCGCCGGCGTGCTCTCCATGACCATCGACGAAGAGGGCATGGCCCACGGACGCGCGCACAAGCTGGCCGTCGCGCAGCGCATCACGCAGATCGCCTGTGAGGACTACGGGATGAGCCCGGAAGACCTCATTTACGACACGCTCACCTTCCCGCTGACCACCGGTCAGGCGGAACTGCGCGACAGCGCCATCGAGACCATTGAGGGGCTGCGGCTCATCAAGCAGCAGATCCCCGGCGTGCTGACGGCCCTGGGCATCAGCAACGTCAGCTTCGGCGTAAGACCGGCGGCGCGCGGCGTGCTCAACAGCGTCTTCCTGTGGCACGCGGTACAGGCCGGCCTCGACATGGCCATCGTCAATCCGGCCCACATCACGCCCCTGGCGGAGATCCCGCCGGAGCAACGCAAGCTGGCCGAGGACCTGATCTTCAACCGTCACGAGGACGCCCTCACCGACTTCATCCAGTTCTACGAACAGAACGAGGTGCAGCTGGCTGGCAAGGAACTGGAAGACCCCACCGCCGACATGAGCAGCGAGAAAGCCCTGCACTGGCAGATCGTGCATCGCAAGAAAGACGGCCTTGAGGCGCTGGTCGACGACTGCCTGACGCGCCAGGACGCCATTGGCGTGCTCAACAACGTGCTGCTGCCGGCCATGAAGGAGGTCGGCGACAAGTTTGGCGCCGGCGAGTTGATCCTGCCCTTCGTGCTGCAGAGCGCCGAGGCCATGAAGCGCGCCGTCGCCTACCTCGAGCAGTTTATGGAACGCCTGGAGGGCGCCAGCAAGGGCACCGTCGTGCTGGCCACGGTCTACGGCGACGTGCACGACATCGGCAAAAACCTAGTCAAGACCATCCTCGGCAACAACGGCTACACTGTGCATGACCTCGGCAAGCAGGTGCCGGCCAACACCATCATCGACCAGGCCCAGGCGCTGCGGGCCGACGCCATCGGCCTCAGCGCCCTGCTGGTCAGCACCTCGAAACAGATGCCGCTGATCGTCAACGAACTGGCGCGGCGCGACCTCGACTATCCGGTGCTGATCGGCGGCGCGGCCATCAACCGCCGCTTCGGCCGCCGCATCCTCTTCCTTGAGGACGACGGCCAGCCCTACGCCCCGGGCGTCTTTTATTGCAAGGATGCTTTCGAAGGGTTGGAAGTCGTCGACGGCCTGGTGGACCCCCAACGTCGGACAGAGTTGCTCGCCGGTTTGCTGCAGGGCGCCAGGGCCGAAAAGGAACGTCCGGCTGCCGGACGCAAGCGGGCCCGCGCCAACGGCGGCAGCAGTGTGGCCGCGGCGCCGTCCATTCCGCAGCCGCCCTTTTTCGGCGCCAAAACCATCGACTACCTGCCGCTGGAGATCGTGCTGCAGCACATCCACCGGCCGGAGCTCTTTCGCCTTTCCTGGGGCGCCAAAAACACGCGCGGCGAGGAATGGCTGCAGCTGGAGGCCGAGTTTACGGCCCGCCTCGAAGCCATGAGCCGCCAGGCCCTGCGCGAGCAGTCCCTGCAACCCCAGGCCGTCTACGGTTACTTCCCGGCCAGCAGCGAAGGCGATGACCTGATCGTCTGGCAGCACGAGGCGCTGGCCGCCGGCGAACGTCGCGAACTGGCCCGTTTCAGCTTTCCGCGCCAGCCGACAGGCGATCAACTTTGCATCGCCGACTATTTCGCGCCGGCGGCAGGCGACCGGATCGACGTCGTCGCGCTGCAAATCGTGACCGTGGGCGCGGTCGCCACTGAAGGCGTCGACGCCCTGCAGGCGGCCGACGAATACAGCGAGGCCTGGTTCTTCCACGGCCTGGCCGTGCAGGCCGCCGAGGCCACGGCCGTCTACGTGCATCAGCACATTTCGCGCGAGCTGGGCATTCCGCCGCAGCAGGGCAAGCGTTACAGTTGGGGCTATCCGGCCTGCCCGGAGCTGGCCGACCACGAGACGGTGTTGCGTCTCCTGCCCAACGCGACGGACCTGGGCCTGGAACTGACCAGCGCCTTCCAGTGGATCCCGGAGCAAAGCACGGCCGCCATCGTGGTGCATCACCCCGCCGCGCGCTACTTCAGCGTCGGCAACCTCGATCGTTCGGCCATGATCCTGGACCAGGGCTGACGGCGTCACATCACTGAGATCAGGAGGACTTTCTTGTCATTCGCAGCCTTGACGCAGGCGATACGCCTGAACCCGTCGCCGCCGGCAATTGCCGCATGATCTTTCACCGCTCGCCACCGTTGCTGCGCACCCTGCTCACCATGATTCTGGGCGCGTTCGCCATCATCGCCATCTTCGTGCTGCTGATCGACCAGGTCTGTCACATGGACATCACCTCCCGTCAGATGATGTATCCCGACGCGGAAATCGTCTCCGAGGAGTACGATCTGTGGCGGCCGCGCGCCCTGGGCTACACCACGCTCGTGCTGCAGACCGACGAGGACGAGGAAACGCTGCGACAGTGGCTCCGTGAACGCAACCTTGAACTGCTGCGCGCCGAGCGTTTTCGCGGCCTGGCCGCCCTCAACTGGGGCGTCCATCCGCCACGCGAAGGCGTCCCTGAAGGCCGCCTCGTCTACGTCAGCAGCTGCGGCGTCTAGTCCCTTCGGAGTGAGACCCTGATGCCTGCCCTCCCCTTCGCGCAACGCCTGCGCCAGCCAGCGCCGCTGCTGGTGGATGGCGCCATGGGCACCATGCTGCACGAACAGGGCCTGCCGATCAGTGCCTGCTTCGATGCCCTCTGCCTCCACGAACCCGGGCGGGTGGCGCGTGTGCATCGCGCTTTCCTGGACGCCGGCGCAGAGCTGCTCGAGACCAATACCTTCAGCGCCAACCGCTTCAAACTGGAGGGGCACGGCCTGGCGCAGCAACTGTCGGCCATCAACCGCGCCGCCGTTCAGATCGCCCGTGACGCCATGCGCGACGACGGCCGCGACAACCTCTACCTGGCCGGGTCGATCGGCCCCCTTGGCGTGCGCCTGCAACCCTATGGCCGCCTGGCGCGTGAAGATGCCCGCGCGGCCTTTCGCGAACAGGCCGAAGCGCTGCTCGCCGAAGGCGTCGACCTGATCGTGCTGGAGACTTTCAGCGACCTCAACGAACTGCTGGAAGGGCTGGCAGCGCTGCGTGAACTGGACCCGGCCATGCCCGTCGCCTGCCAGATGACCTTTGAAAATGACGACCGCACCCAGCTGGGCTGGCTGCCGGGCGCCGTCGCCCGCGGGCTGGCGGACGCCGGGGCGGACATCATCGGCATCAACTGCAGCAGCGGGCCGGCCCAGATCGCGCGCCTGTTGCAGGCCATGCAGCACAGCGCGCCCGACCAGCGCTATTCCGCCCAGCCCAACGCCGGCTTCCCCGAGGCTGTCGGCGACCGCGTGATGTACCCGGCCACCGTCGACTACTTCGCCGACTACGCCCTCACCTTTCGCGATCTTGGCGCGGTCCTGATCGGCGGCTGCTGCGGCACGCACCCCGAACACATCGCCGCGATGCGCCGGGCCCTCGACGACCCGCAGGCCTCGTCGCCGCCCCTGCCCGCGCTGGTCCACATTGAAGATGAGGAAGACCTGGCGCCGGACCGCCCCACGCGGCTCTCGGACCAGTTGACGCGTCGTGAGTTCGTCATCAGCGTGGAAATGGCCCCGCCGCGCAGCTACACGCCGCAGCGCCTGCTCAACGCCGCCCGCACCCTGCAGGAGGCCGGCGCGGATATCATCAACGTGGCCGACAGCCCCGCCGCGCGCATGCGTATGAGCCCCTGGGCCATCGGCCACCTGCTGCAGTCGCGTCTGGGCATGGAGACCGTGCTGCACTTCCCCACCCGCGGCCGCAACCTGCTGCGCGTGCAGGGCGACCTGCTGGCAGCCCACGCCCTCGGCCTGCGCAACCTCTTCGTGGTCATGGGCGACCCCACCCAGGTCGGCGACTACCCCGAAGCCATGGACCTCTACGACCTGGCGCCCTCGGCCCTGATTCACCTCATCCGCCAGCGCCTCAATCACGGCCTGGACCAGGCCGGTCACTCCATCGGCCAGCCCACCTCCTTCACCGTCGGTTGCGCGCTGAACATGAACGCCAGCAACCCGGAGCGCGAGATTCGCGTCCTGCAACGCAAGCTGCAGGGCGGCGCCAGTTTTGCGCTCGGCCAGGCCATCTTTGAACCGGAACGCATCCGCGCCTTCCATGACTTCTACGAGACCCTCATCGGCGAGCCCCTGCGCCTGCCCGTGCTAATGGGCCTGATGCCGCTCTACAGCGTCAAGCACGCCCGCTTCCTGCACAACGAGGTGCCCGGCATCCACATTCCGCCGCAGATCATTGAACGCATGGGCGACGCCGGTGAGGATGCCCCGCAGGAGGGGTTGCGCATCGCCGGTGAATTGCTGGCCGCCATGCGCGACCAGGTGCAGGGCACCTACATCATCCCGGCCTTCGGCCGCTACGACCTCGCCGCCGACCTTGTGGAACAGGCGCGCGTCCCCGCCCCGTCCTGACCCGCCCCATGCGTGCACGCGCAGACAGGCCGCCCATGAAACGTTTCCACGATCTCGACGCCCTGCGCGCCTGCGCCATGTTGCTGGGCGTCCTGCTGCACGCCACCTTCCATACCATCCCCTGGCGCTACTTCCGTTACCCCATATTGCCCGGCGGCCCCAACGTCTGGGCCCTGCCTTACTTCCACGCCGTCCAGCTCATCCATGGCCTGCGGATGCCGGTCTTTTTCCTGCTCAGCGGATTCTTTTGCGCCCTGCTCTGGCAGCGACGCGGTCTGAAAGGACTGCTGAAAAACCGCGTTCTGCGCATCGCCCTGCCCCTGCTCATCTGCATCCCGACCATTCGCAACCTGGAATTCATCATCAACCAGCTCAATTGGGGCGACAACCCCACCAGCGCCGAGTGGTTCAACGCCGTCGTCATCAGCGACCTCAGCAACCTGTGGTTTCTCTGGCAACTGCTGCTGCTGAGCGGCCTCTTCCTGCTGGCATTGCGGCTCGGGCTGCGCTTCCGTCATCAGCTGTGGTGGCTGCTGTTGCCGCTCGCCTGGTTGCCCGCCTTCCACATGGACCAGGAATTCCTCGTCTTCGGCCCCGAGACCTCGGTCGCCATCCTGGTGGACATCGAGGTACTGGCCTATTACGCGTGTTTCTACTTCTTCGGAGTCTTCTTTTACCAGCGCGGCTTTCAGGTGCGACGCTGGTGGATGCTCGCCATCCTGCCCGCCGTCACCCTCGTTTACCCGCTGGCCATCCCCCTGCTCTTCGTCCACGAGCGTCTGCGCGAGGTCACCGCGCAAATTCAGGGCAGCCTGCTGGAGACCCTTTTCGCCTGGCTGATGTGCTTCGGCATGATGGGGCTGTTTCGCGCCATCGCCGCGCGCGAGCGCCCCTGGCTACGCCTCCTCGCCGACGCGGCCTACTGGATCTACCTGACGCACGAACTGCTGATGCAGCTGCTGGTACGCCACATCCGGGCGCTGGTGCCCAACCCGCACCTCTTTTATCTCACGCTGGTACTGGTGGTCTGCGGTCTGCTGTTGCTTGCCTGGACGCGGGAAGTGCGTTATTCGTGGTTCGGGACGCTGTTGAACGGCAAACGGGAGCGGCACGCAGCTGAAAAAATCCCGACACCACCGGGTTCCCCACTCCGGTTTGAGAGAGGCTGATGATGGACGCCGATCTGAAGCAACAATACGACCAACAGGGTTACGCCATCGTGCGCAAGGCCATCGACGCGGACCTGGCCGCCGAAACAGCCGAACACGTCCACTGGCTGTCGCGCAGGAACCCGGGCGTGCGTCCCGAAGCCTTCTTCCACAATTTCCTGATGAACGACCCCTTCATGCACCGCCTTGTCAGCGACGAGCGCATCGTCGACATCCTCGAGCCCTTCCTCGGCCCCGACATCGCGCTCTATGCGCCGCACTACATCGCCAAACCGCCCGGCGACGGCAAGCCCGTCCTCTGGCACCAGGACGGCTATTACTGGCCGCTGGAACCGATGGAAGTGATGACCGTCTGGCTGGCGGCGACGGCCTCAACCCGTGAGAACGGTTGCATGCGCGTCCTGCCCGGCACCCAGGACATGCGCCTGCTCTCGCGCCGCGAGATGGTCGACGTCGATGAAGAAAAATACGTCCTGAATTCGCAGATCCATCCCTCGCTGATCGACGACTCCGACGTCGTGGACCTCGAACTGGAGGCCGGCGACATTTCCCTCCACAACCCGCGCATCATCCATGGCTCGGAGGCCAACACCTCGGACACCTGGCGCATCGGCCTGACCCTGCGTTACATCCCCACCAGCACCCGCGTGAAGGCCGAAGGCTGGCGCAGCATTCTGGTGCGCGGCGAGGCGGTCGACAACGGCAATCATTACGCCGAACGGCCGCGTTACGTGGCGGGCGAATGCATGCCCTTCCGCGGCGCAGAAGACTGGCGTTGATGCGGGGCCTCAGCGCAAATGCGCGTCGGCGAAATCGAGGTAGCGTTCCCAGTCCCAGGCGCTGACGTCGTGCCCGCCGCTGCGCAGGTGATAGCCGACGCGGCCGGCGACCGGGGTATCCGGCGCCGGCTGCTCCCTGACCGGCAGGCCTTCGTGGCCCAGCAGTTGCCAGACCGGCGAAGCGGCCAGCGTCGCCAGGAATTCGCCGCGCGGGTCGGCCCACAGGTCTTCCGTCGCGCTGGCCACGTAGAGCGGACGCGGCGCGATTAACGCCAGCAGCATGTGCTGATCGAGCGGCAAACTGTCTTCGCGATCGTTGCAGGCGTGGAAGTTGCGGCAGAACCAGTGCGGAAAACGCGTGTTGATGGCCGCCACCGTCTCGCCGAAGCGTCGCCGTGAAAGCGCCGCGCCAACGCAGCCGCTGTTGTTGCTGATGGCCAGCGCAAAGCGTTCGTCGCGCGCCGCCGCCCACAGCGCCGTCTTGCCCAGGCGCGAGTGACCGATCACGGCGACGGGGCCGCACTCGCCTGTCTCCAGCAGGGCGTCCAGCGCCCGGCTCAAGCCCCAGGCCCAGGTCGCCACCGCCCCCCAGGCGCTGTCCTCGTCGCCCGGCGCTTCAAACAATCTCTGCACGCTGTCGGCCCGGCCATCGACGCGGTCCGGAAAGAGGTCGCCGCAGTGCAGCGTCGCCAGACCGTAACCGCGCGCGAGAATGCGCTCGACCGGCCAGCGACCGGCGTTGCTGCCGCGCACTGCCGCGTTGCCCGCCGCAACCAGGATGTTCGCGTCGGGATGGGTGCTGTGATTGCCGTTGAAGTTGAGGCCCAGAAACACCGGCGCGGGTCGCTGCCGCGGCAGCCAGAGCAGAAGCTGCAGGGCATGCGCGCCGTCAAGCAGCAGACGCAGTTGACGCCGCTCCACGCCACCCGGCAGCGAGACGCATTCGAGCGTCTCGACGTGCAGCGGAATGTTCTGCAGCGGCGTCTGACCATAGACCTGTTGCGCGAAGAGCGTCAGCAGTTGCGCTCGTCGCTGTTCGCGCCAGGCCGCAGCATCGCGCACGGGGCTGCCATCCGCCAGTTGCAGCAGGGGCGGCAAGACGTAGTCCGGTACATGCGCTTCATCACGGATTGTGTCGTTCACGGGGAGTCCTCGATGATTAGCGTGGCGTTTCCATCTCCTGGCGCACGGTCTGGTAGAGCAGCTCGGCATGCAACTGGCCCAGGGTGTAACAGGGCCCGCCCAGCTTCTCCGCCAGCCGGCTGGCCAGGCCGCGGTCAAAGGCCACGTGTTCCATGTTAATGGTGACGGTCTTGATGTCGTGCTCGCGAATCATGGTGGCGATGCGATGCGCCTCGTCCTGCGGCGCCTGTTCGCTGATGGAGACGTTGCCGGCGCCGTCCGTCAACAGGATGATCATGGGCACGACGTCGGGATTGAGCGTGGTCTCGCGCCGCACCGTCTCGTAGGAGAGCAGCAATCCGGCCGAAAGCGGCGTCTTGCCGCCGACCGGGATGTTGGCCAGCGCCTTTTTCGCCAGCAGCACGGAGTTGGTGGGCGAAAGCACCAGTGAGGCGCGGTCCTTCTGGAAAACGACCAGGCCCACGCGGTCGCGCCGCTGGTAGGCGTCCGTAAGCAGCGACATGATGGCGCCCTTGGTGGCCTGCATGCGCTCCGAGACGGCCATGCTCCACGAGGCATCCACCGCAAACAGAATCAGGTTGGAGGCGCGCCGCACGCGCACCTTGCGCTGCAAATCATCCTTGCGCAAGGACCAGGCCACGCCGCTGTCCTCCCGCTCCGCCTCGCGTTCCTGCTGATGCGGCGCGGCGGCCCGCAGCGTGGCGTCAAAGGCGATGTCGTCGGTGCGGCCATTGGCCGGCCGCGCCTGAATGTAGCGCCCGCGCTTGCGCTCGGTCTTCGTGCGCGAACGGCGTCCGGCGCGTTGCCGCGTCAGGCGATCGAGCGGGGTATCCAGTTTGCGCGGGGTGAATTCGGCCTTGCTCTCGACCTGTTTGCCGCCTTCCCACCAGTAGGCGTCCTGCTGGTCGAAGACGTTTTGCGGCGCCGGCTCGGCCTGGCCGAGGTCCGGCAGTTCCTCGTCACTGCTGTCGCTCAGGGACTGACTTTTTTTTTAGCCGCCTGTTCTTCCTCGCTGTCGGCGCTGGCTTCGGCGGCATCGTCGCCCTCGCTCCACTCGGACATGACCTGGTCCAGCTGGTCGCCCATGGCGTCGATGCTCATGGTGGCGTCCGTGAAGGGGCCGCGCTTGAGGCGGTGCGGGATGGCCAGTTCGGCGGCCAGCAGGATGTCCTCATGGTTGATGCGCGTCCGGCCCTGCCAGGCGGCGTGGGCGCGCGCGGACTTGAGAATCACCAGGTCGGCGCGGTGGCCGTCGATATGCAGGCTGCTGGTCAGGGTGGCGATGGCGTAGAGGTCGCGCCGGTCGTATTCCACCTGGTCGACCAGTTCGCGCGCGGCGGCGATGCGCTGCGAGAGTTGCCCCTCGCGCGGCGCCCAGTCCTCGCGAAAGGCATCGGCGTCGGTCTCGCTGGCGATGTGACGTTCCAGAATCTGCATGCGCTCGCGCGCCGCGTCGATGCTGGTGACGTCCACCGAGAGCGCGAAGCGGTCCAGCAACTGCGGCCGCAGATCGCCTTCCTCGGGGTTCATGGTGCCCACCAGAATGAAACGCGCCGGATGCGAGAAGCTGATGCCCTCGCGCTCGACCACGTTGATACCCATGGCCGCCGAATCCAGCAGCAGGTCGACCACGTGGTCGTCGAGCAGGTTGACCTCGTCGACGTAGAGGATGCCGCGGTTGGCGTTGGCCAGCACGCCGGGCTCGAAGTGGCGCTCGCCGCGCTGGATGGCCTTCTCAATGTCCAGCGTGCCCACCACGCGGTCCTCGGTGGCGCTGACCGGCAGGTCCACAAAGCGGATGCGGCGCATGCTTACCGGCAATTCCTCGCCGCGTTCGTAACGCTCATGCACCACGTCGGACCAGGTCGAAGGCTGGTCGGGATCGTCGTTGAAGGGCGAATCGGCCACCACCCGCACCTCGGGCAGCAGGGCCGCCAGGGCCCGCGCGGCGGTGGACTTGCCAGTGCCGCGTTCGCCGCGGATAAGCACCCCGCCAATGCGCATGTCAATGGCGTTAAGGATCAGGGCGCGCTTCATGCGCTCCTGGCCCACGATGGCGGTGAAGGGGTAAACCGGCGCTCGCTTCGTCATGTCCTGTCCCGTGAAGGCGATTGGCACGACCAGTATACACCTGATTGACCTTCCCGTGGCAGGGCGGACTCATACCGTGGTTGACCGCATTCCCAGGTTTGCGCTATTAATACTGACCTTCATTGTTGATGCAGGTGCATGCCATGAAACGTGCAATCGCTGTTCGCCTGGCGACCCTGCCCCGACTGCTGGCTCTTGCGAGTTTGTTGACCCTGGCGGTGCTGACCATGGCGGAAGCAATGCATTGGGGCTATGAAGGCGAAAGCGGCCCCGACAACTGGGGCAATCTGTCGCCGGACTACGCCCTTTGTGCCGACGGCAGCGCCCAGTCCCCGATCGACATTCGCGACGCCAGCGAACTGGACCTGGTGCCCGTTC
This sequence comes from Aggregatilineales bacterium, assembly GCA_963667305.2. Lineage (GTDB taxonomy): Bacteria > Chloroflexota > Anaerolineae > Aggregatilineales > Phototrophicaceae > JAGWBD01. The sequence continues at coordinate 51,233 of CAXXWG010000046.1, forward strand.
GCTTTGAGTATGGCGAGACGCCCAACAGGGTGCGCAACACCGGTCACGGCATTCAGGTCGACGTCGAGGGTGACAGCCACGTCATCTACAACGGCATTCGTTACAACCTGCTGCAGTTCCACTTCCACGCCCCGTCGGAGCACAGGATTGACGGGCGGGCGGCGGCGATGGAGCTGCACTTCGTCCACCTGGACCCGAATTCAGACATGTTGGCCGTGGTCGGCATCCTGCTTGAAGAGGGAGACAGCGACAACGCGGCCTACGCGCCGGTCTTCAACAACCTGCCGGAGGAGGCGGACCTGACCCTCGGCAGCGACGACGACCTGGACCTGACGGCGCTGCTGCCGGAAATGCGCAGCTATTACACCTACCAGGGCTCGCTGACCACGCCGCCCTGCAGCGAAATCGTGCGCTGGTTGCTGCTGGATACGCCGGTCAGGCTGTCAGCGAATCAGATCGCCGCCTACACAGCCCTTTACGCGAACAACGCCCGCCCCGTCCAGCCCCTCGGCGAACGCGATCTGCTGCGGGATGGTGAATAGATTTGACCACCATGACAGATCGGGACGGCTCTTCAGATTTCGGATTTACTCAGCCAGTGCAGTCTGTTTCACATATTGCTGGAAATCTGGCAAGGAAGTGAAGAAACGAAAGTTAAATTGCCGGGCAGCATAGAGCGTTTCATCTTCTTCGTCGATGAGTAGCGCAACCGGTTGGCCCAGTCCCTCCTGTACGCCATCGGGCCAGGCAAGGTCAAGCGTGGCCAACAGTTTTCCACTTGCCTCGTCAACCAGTTCGTGGCCGGCCTCGCCGTGCGGCAGACTGTGCCGTTCCATCCATTCCTGACAAGCAATCAGGTCAAGCTCTTCCTCATCGCTTGAGATGTGGACTGGACGAACGGGTAGTTGCGTTTCTGCCTCGCGCGGCATCACCACGCCACCAGGAAGACGACCACTGGCAAGGGTGTCCAGCAGGGAGTTGGCCGCGTCTGTTAGCAGTTCCCGCCGCCTCTCCAGAAATGCATCATAGTTTTCGGGTTGCCACAAGTCAGGATCTTTCGGGATCCATTGCGATTCAAGTATGCTTGGATACTTGCTCTCTGCCTCGGCCAGGTAATCCGCAGGCCAGCGATTTCCGATTGAACTATTGCTGCCTTTGACAAGAAAGGCGAAGTTGGCCAGCGTGTTTACGTCACGACGGTTTCGACCCAGGCCATAAAGGCGGGATTTGGGAAAGATATGATGCAGTTCAAGAGGACTATGTAGCAAGTCCATGCTGAGCGGGATGTTTTTGCACAGGTCGCGCGCACGCCAGACGCGCGTGAGAAGGTACAGCAGGGGATAAAAACGGTTATTCCTCCAGGAGCCGTAAAAGTCCTGGGTGTCGAGAGTCAGCGTCCCGCGTTCACTACGCAGCGCCTCGATCAAGCCCGTAATCTGCTCCTGACACGAGCCGGCTTCCCGCAGCAGTGCCAGGTCCTGGTTCAAACGCGACTCGGTAGAACCGGAATAGCGCCCCCAAAGCAAGCAGTGAATGTACCAGTACAGAAGACGGGCGACTTCTGCCTCACCCTGGCGCAGGCCTCCATTTAGCTTGAGGTATCGTGCCAGCACCAGTAAGGCGAACTCGCTACGCAACACACTGCTGTTGTCCAGACCCAGGTTGGCGCGGATTTGCAAAAGCAACTCATCAATGTCCTTGCTGAAGCGCAGGAGGCCTTCACCGAAACTTTCCGCATTAACCTTGTCCAGCGACCGAAAACGCGCATCGCCGCTGGTCAGGACGGTGATCCCGCGCAGTAGCCAGTTGAAATCGAAAATAAATCCGGATTTCCGCCAGCGCTGAAGGCAGGCGTCCAACTCGTCCCTGGCCGAAGGTCGCAAAACGCTGATTTTGGCCATTGCCAGGTCAGCGGCACTTAACTTTGTGCCTCCACTGTTGACCCTGTTGAAAATATCGACGACCTCGTCCAGGCTGCGGTTGGTGATGACTTCGCTGTGGAACACTTTCTTCTGGATATTTTCCAGGCGATTCAGCCGTTTCAGCGCCGCCTCGTCGGACCGGCTGCTCTCCAGAAAGACCTTGACGGCGCCCTGCTGCATGACGCGGGTGACGCTCACCCAGCTCGGGTTGTCCTTCATCTTTACCGGGCCGTAGAACTCGAACTCCTCACCCTGCGCCCCGTCCAGATTGAAGTAAAGGTTCAGGAAACTGTTGGGATTACCCCTGAAAAAGGGTGGGGCCTGCCCGCGCACGATGCCGTAGAGCGTGGTGATGCGCTGTTGCCCGTCGACGATGAGTTTGACGTTGCCGCCAGCGGGCATGTCTTCCCCACGCAAGAGGGCGTCCGGGTCGGCAGTCCAGATGAGCAGGCTGCCTACCGGGTTCTCGTGATACAGCGAGGACATGAAGCGGCGCACCTGCTCGCGGCTCCACACGTAGCCACGCTGGAATATCGGCAGGCCGTATTCCCTAACGTCAATCAGATTGAGGATGGTTGCAACGTCCATGACAAGCCTTTCTCTACGCGCAGAAGTATACACATCCTTGTTGACATCCTGTGTTGCAGGATGATGGATGTCTTGCATTTCGTCCATTTGAGTCTTCAGAAAACATTGGGCTTGACAAGCATTGCTTCCTGGCCCGCTACCGCGCCGTACGGGACTTCACAGCATGTAACGCTGTGCTACAATGGCCGCCCTTCCAGCCTGCAGGAGAACCCGTGTCCCGCAATACAGGCGAGTTCAACGTCGCCGGCGCCTGGCACTACAACCACAGCGGTGTGCGTCGCTGGATCTTCTCGCACATCCTGCGTTACCGCTTTCTCTTCCTGCGCTCCGTCCTGCTCTTTCTGATCGGCTGGAGCGCCATGGCCTGGGTGCGCGTGCTGATCGGCGACGCCGCCAGAGAAATCACCGACCCCTCCGGCCCCGACGGCCTGATGCTGGCGGCCCTGGCGGTGCTGGGCGTCTCGCTGATTGACAGCATCGCCCACCTTGGCGGCAGCCTCTCGATTGAGACCATCGCCCAAAGACTGGCCCACGATTCGCGTGAAGAACTTTACGTCAGTCTGCTGGGCAAGAGCCAGACCTTTCACGACCGGCAGCGCGTCGGTGACATCATGGCCCGCTCCACCGACGACGTTTCCCTGCTCAACCACATGATCCACCCGGGCATCTTCTTCATCATCGAGATCGTCCTCGGTCTGGGCCTGCCCATCCTCTTCATCGCCTTCATCAACTGGCAACTGATTGTGGTGCCGGCGGTCTTCGTGCTGGTCTACGTCTTCACCGTGCGCCGTTACTTTCGCCGCCTGAGCCCGGTGATCGGCGCGCAACGTTACGCCTTCGGCGTGA